>NZ_PQGD01000035.1 GCF_002915575.1 Superficieibacter electus | reverse complement strand
GGTCTGACATACCTAAAGCGCGCGTGCTTTGAGTCGGTTACTAATTAAGCTGTTGAAATTGTATTCCACATAAATGCTGATATGTCAGACAGAGTGATGACTATTTTGCAGTTACTGACTCCGCGTGTGGAAATTTACAGTATCGATGAAGCTTTTTGTGATCTTACGGGTATGCGTAATCTGTTATCGCTTGAGGTGTTTGGCCATCAGATACGTGATCAGATTAAGCGAAGAACACATCTGACTGTGGGAGTGGGAATAGGCCCTACAAAAACGCTCGCCAAACTGGCTCAGTATGCAAGTAAGCGCTGGCCCGCAACGCGAGGTGTGGTAGATCTCAGTGACAGACAGCGTCAGCGTAAGTTAATGGCTTTAGTACCAGTTGAGGAGGTCTGGGGTATAGGACGGCGGCTGGGTAAAAAATTACAGTTTATGGGCATTAACAATGCACTTCAGCTGGCTGAGCTGTCGCCTTCATTCATTCGTAAACAGTTCTCAGTAGTTGTTGAGCGCACGGTCAGAGAGCTGAACGGTATTCCTTGCCTCGGTTTAGAAGAATTTACTGCCCCAAAAGAACAAATCATATGCTCCCGATCTTTTGGAGAAAAACCGTCGGACGAAGTCAGCCTGCATCAGGCCATTTGCGCTCATGCTGAACGTGCAGCAGAAAAACTCCGTGCAGAGCATCAATTTTGTAAACGGGTAGCAGTTTTCATCAGTACCAGCCCTTTCTCAGAAAATGAGGTGTTTTATAAGAATCAGGCGGTAACAGAGCTTGCTGTACCCGCTCAGGATTCACGGGATATCATTAACGCGGCTATAAAGGCATTTGATACGATATTTGTACCAGGGCACCGTTATCATCGTGCTGGCGTGATGCTCACTGATTTCCGAAGCGCTGCCGTATCTCAATTGACCCTTTTTGATGACTTTCAGCCTCATCGTAACAGCGAAGAGCTGATGACATTAATAGACAGCATTAACCATTCAGGCAAAGGCTCTGTTTGGTTTGCAGGGCAAGGTATTAAAGATGCATCTATGGGCTGGAAGATGCGCAGAGAAAGGCTTTCCCCCGCCTTCACGACTAAGCTAAGTGATATAATTAAAGTGAAGTGAGCTTCCTTTTTACGCCCAGCCATTTGGTATACCTCATCATTGACTTTCATTATACAATACGGCAGGGTTTTACAGTCTGTTACAATGTGACGGAATAGTAAGTCGTACTAAAGCTGTTATTTTCACGGTAAAAATAGGGAGAAAAAAGGAATATGAAGGGTCTATATACTATTTTAATACTACCTGTTCTCGTAACAGCTTGTAGTATGAATGATATAGCAACTACAAACCAGAAAATCAGTGATGGTGCCTCAGGAATAATGAATTCCCTGAGAGGTAACTCCTCAGGAAATGATGAGCAGCGTATGAAAGTATCTCCTTCAGAAAAAAAAGAATCGACCTCTAAAAGTTATACTGTACCAGTAGATGTTGATACTGCAGCAGCAAGAATTAAAAGGAAGTTTAAGTTTATCTCTAATGATGAACTGAGATCAATTAGAGAAAAAAATAACGATGGCGAATGGACTGCCAGCGCAATTACCGATAGTAATCAGGAATGGGATGCGATGACTGGAAGTTATTATAAAATGGGCTCAGATTGGGGCGACTATGATGATCACCTAACTATTGAGCTAGAAAAAAATGGGTCAGGTAGTCGTATTCATATAACGTACAGTTCTTCTTCAAAGCAAAGACTCGCAAGTAGCGGCTTGCAGGATTTAATGCAAAATATTAAGAATGTAGCTGAAGGGAAGTAACTAATTATTAAGTGTGTGGATATTGCTATATCCGCACTCATAAATCTATAAGGAGTAAGTGTGTTTAATCTCTTGTCCTATTTCCATAATAAATATAAAGGCCGAATTATAGAGTGTGACGAAACTCTGGATTACAGAGCCAACTTTGAGCATGCATTAAAATTTACAAAAGGGCTGGGCTTTAATGAAGGTTCAATAACGGATTTGAAGGATGGTGAATTGGATTATCATAATATGATGGCAAAAGTGTGTCATGAAGCAGAAGTGGATAGCTTCTCTTTTTCAGCAGGGCAATGTCTCAAGTGGTGTCATTTCCTTCAGCCATATTTTGAATCCGCACTTGGCTGTAAAATTTGGACGACAGTCGGTCAATTATGGAAGGGAGATAAATGGCTTTATAATCCCACATATGATGAATTTGAAAAATGGTCCAACAAGGGATTTCAGCCCGAAGATTTTTCTGAGACGCCTGCTCTAAATCTTCATGCCTGGTATACAACAGATACTGGTCATTTGATTGATATTTCATATCTGAGTACTCTTTCAAATGTATTTCCTGATTGCCATGAATATACTGGAGGTGTGCTGGTAGGTAAGCCAAATGATATTTTTCCTGGCTATCAATACGTACCTATAGTCGTTGGGCAAGGTATAGTAGAAAAAATTCAAAGCAAATCTTTTATACCTTTTCTTGCTAATGACGTTGAGGATCTAATGTCTGTTGGAATGGTGATATATGCAGACCCTAACAATGAATAATATAAGAAAGTTGACGATCATCTGAGGCGTTGCTAACATCACCAGTGCATTAGAAGTCGCTACGGCGACCATCCAAAACCCCTGTAACCTGAGAGGGGTGCCTTCGGGCGGTTACCAGCCAATGCTTCAGCGGTCTGAGAGAAGCGCCTTCGGGTGACTGCCAGCTAATGTCCCACATACCTGAGAGGGACGCCTTATGGCGGTAAACCCGTTTAACCTTTGAAAACGGGGGCCACTAATGTGGATAAGGTCACCGACCAAAAACTGGCCGGCTAACGCCTCAATGATTCACATCTTCCTGATGTTGAATTGTCATTAAAGGAGCTGAATCAGGCTCTGATCTTTCACTACGTTATGATTCTTGCCAGGGATACGCCCTGAGTTTCGTACGACTTTTGCATCGACGGATAAGGCCATTTGGCACATTTGGCCGCTTACGGAGTTGCATTAGGAGCACGAAGCTGCGCGGCGTCACTTGTGAAGTGGCGAAGACACTACCAAGTGACGCGCGCAGCGCATAACGTCTCAACCCACGTACGACGTGGTTTTCAACGTTTTACTACCATCTGACCAACATGTAGTCCGTGTTAGTACGGTATTAAACTCACTTTTACATCAACGTAAGCACGACGGAAGGCCGTCTGAACGTTCAATTATCAGTAAGGAGGAAATCGACTCGGTATCGATGGCGACACTACGAACAGTAGTGTTGGAGGCAGCTTGACGTAAGTCAGCTCTGCATAAGCAGCAAACAGATCAGAGATCTGGGGTGCCTCGCAAGAACTCAACAATTCGCCGCCCCGATGCACAGATACCAGTTGAGACGCAGGAAGCGCAAAAGCAACCGTGTCGTCGGGGATGAATTACTGGGGTACAGATCCGTCCGCTTATTTACAAGCCGAGGGACGTGTATCCCTGTGGAGATATAGGAATGTCCAGATTCAGTAAACAGCTGTGCAAACAACTTGTCACACTTGCTCGTCAGGGAAGGGGAAGTTATAAAACTGTGGCTGACCGCTCAAGAATTGCAGAACGTTTTTCTGAACGTCTGTCTGAACTGAATATTCAGATTAGGGACGTAAAACATATCAAAACTTCCCATATTGAAAAATATATTGAGAGCAGGAAGGCAGACAGTTTGTCTCTCAGGACGTTACAGAATGAGATGTCTGCTATCCGCTCTGTTTTATTATCAGCAGGAAGAAATAAACTGGCCGATCCCAATCATACCAGCCTGAGTAATCAGGCCCTGGGAATTTCTGGTGCTAACCGGGATGGCACTAAACTTCCTATTACAGATGAAAAACTTAATGCGGTTGTGAATTTTGCGCTTAAAAAAGATGAAGGTGTTGCGCTCGCGGTACAACTTTCAAGATACCTTGGATTGAGAACAGAAGAAACCGTGCAGTCCGCAAAGTCGTTAAAAACATGGAAGCAGTCATTGATTAACAATAATGAGCGTGTCCGTGTTGTTTTCGGGACTAAAGGCGGGCGGCCGAGAGAAACAACAGTTTTCAATCGTGAAAAAGTTTTATCAATTCTTGATAAGGCAATTCATTATGTCAGTGAACATAACGGAAAACTGATTGATAAACCTTCTCTGCATACTG
Source organism: Superficieibacter electus (assembly GCF_002915575.1). Classification (GTDB taxonomy): domain Bacteria; phylum Pseudomonadota; class Gammaproteobacteria; order Enterobacterales; family Enterobacteriaceae; genus Superficieibacter; species Superficieibacter electus. The sequence continues at coordinate 23,170 of NZ_PQGD01000035.1, read as the reverse complement.
CAATAGATCGTTACCGAAATATTGTACGAGAGGCAGGGATGAATGGTAAAAATGCCCCGCATAGTTTGCGTTACGCTTATTCACGTGATGCTGTAAATCATCATATTAAAAATGGAATGAGCCGCGACGAAGCTGAAGCATTAGTATCGATGGATTTGGGGCATGGAGATGGCCGTGGTCGTTATATTAAACAAGTTTATTTTCGCGGTGAAACAGAATAAGTTGTTTCTTTACTGAATTTTCAGGACGTAGCGCCACAGCTCATTCAGGGCTGTGGCTTTTCTAAATTTCAATCCGTATCTTTACATGCTCGAATAACTGTCATGCGTGAAACGCCGGCGAGCCTTGCCGTTTCATTTATTGATTTTCCGTTTTTCTTGCGAAGCGTTCTAATTAACTCATGTTTTTCCTTATCTGCTAGCCTCCCCCTGTATTTCCCTTTTTCCTTGGCGGCTGTAATTCCTTCCATCTGCCTTCTGCGACGATCTTCATAATCTTTACGGGCGATAGCAGCTAACATGTCCAGCATCATATTATTCACTGCCCGGAGCATACTATGAGTAAAGTCATAAGCTGATGGTGTGGACAGGGCAATGTGACTTGTAGGCAAATCAAGGCTTATTATTGAAAGCGATTTCTCATTAATCATCTTTTTTAAAGATTCCCAGCCATTATCATCCAGGCGTGAAAGCCGATCTACTTGTTCTATAAGTATCGCATCCCCTGGCTCTGTATCCTGAAGCAGTCTCATCAGTTCCGGTCGGTGCAATGCTGCGCCTGAAGCATTTTCAACATACCAGCCAGCAATGCGATGATTGTGTTGTTGAGCAAAGTCCTTGAGCCTCGATTTTGCACGCAGTGCATCCTGTTCCTGAGTTGAAGCACGAAGATATCCAAATATAAACAAAGTTCCTCCGGCAGTAACATTAAAATAGTCACATTCCAATCGGTATCATTTAAGTGGTAACTTATTTATATTCTACCAATAAACTGGATAGTATTTAATAGGTATACCCATTTGATACCCAGGTTGACATAATCACTATTTGCTCTGAAAATAGACAGGCTTACTTGTTGCTACATGCAACCAGCTAATGCTCCGGCAGTCTGAGAGGAGCGCCTTCGGGTGACTGCCAGCCAACGTTTTACCGGTCTGAGAGAAACACCTTCGGGTGACCGGAAAATCCTCGCAGCCTGAGAGAGGATACCTTCGGGTGGTAAATCCGTTTAACCTCTGGAAACGGATATTGAATCGCCATGGGTTTAACAGACACCTCAGAGTCATTTAAGATGGCTTAAAGAGAGGTGCCCATGAGCGGTAAGCGTTATCCCGAAGAGTTTAAAACTGAAGCAGTCAAACAGGTTGTTGATCGCGGTTATTCTGTTGCCAGCGTTGCAACACGTCTCGATATCACCACCCACAGCCTTTATGCCTGGATAAAGAAGTACGGTCCGGATTCTTCCACTAATAAAGAACAGTCAGATGCTCAGGCCGAGATCCGCCGTCTCCAGAAAGAGCTGAAACGGGTTACCGACGAACGGGACATATTAAAAAAAGCTGCGGCGTACTTCGCAAAGCTGTCCGACTGAGGTACGCCTTTATCCGTGACAACTCCTGTTGCTGGCCTGTTCGCCTGCTCTGTCGGGTGCTGGATGTTCATCCCAGTGGTTTTTACGCCTGGCTTCAGCAGCCGCATTCACAACGCCATCAGGCAGACCTGAGACTGACAGGACAGATTAAACAGTTCTGGCTGGAATTGGGATGCGTCTATGGTTATCGCAAAATCCATCTGGATCTGCGTGACAGCGGGCAACAGTGCGGAGTAAACAGAGTCTGGAGACTGATGAAACGTGTCGGAATAAAGGCTCAGGTCGGATACCGAAGCCCGCGGGCACGTAAAGGCGAGGCCAGTATCGTGTCACCCAACAGGCTCCAGCGACAGTTCAATCCGGATGCTCCTGATGAGCGTTGGGTAACGGACATAACCTACATCAGGACCCACGAAGGCTGGCTGTATCTTGCCGTTGTTGTTGATCTGTTCTCACGCAAAATTATCGGCTGGTCCATGCAATCCCGGATGACAAAGGACATTGTCCTGAACGCACTGCTGATGGCTGTATGGCGGCGTAATCCCGAAAAACAGGTGCTGGTTCATTCGGATCAGGGCAGTCAGTACACAAGCCATGAGTGGCAGTCGTTCCTGAAATCACACGGCCTGGAGGGTAGCATGAGCCGTCGCGGTAACTGCCATGATAATGCGGTTGCAGAAAGTTTTTTCCAGTTGTTGAAACGTGAACGGATAAAGAAAAAGATCTACGGAACGCGAGAAGAAGCCCGCAGTGATATTTTTGATTACATCGAAATGTTTTATAACAGTAAGCGTCGGCATGGTTCTAGCGAACAGATGTCACCGACAGAATATGAAAAACAGTATTATCAACGGCTCGGAAGTGTCTAGATTATCCGTGGCGATTCAGTACGTTATGTCACCAGAAATGAGACAGGTGAACCCGTTGTAAAAATGCCGGATGACGATGTGCTGAAGGAAGCAACTGAAAGCCTGGGGGTGTTGCCAGAGACTGGTATGGAAAGGGCTAAAGGCATTGTTCTGGTAGAAGGAAAGTCGGATGTCACTTTCCTGAGGCATGCGGCCAGTTCATTTAAACAATCAGGTGTGCTGCCAGCCTCTCTTGAGGACGTGAAAATTGTGCCAGTCCTCATAGGAGGATGCGGGAGCGTCAAACACTGGGTTACCTTAAATCTGGCCAACGATCTGGGGCTTCCCTGGTGCGTATTTCTGGACTCCGATATTGGGGGAGACCCTGCACAGGTTCTGTCCATTCAGAAACGTAAAAAAGAAGTGGAGGAAGCCGGTAAGGTATTCTTCGCCACGCGCAAACGTGAAATAGAGAACTATCTCTGCCCGGATCTGATCGAAGAAATTACCGGTGTAGCAGTCACGTTTACGGACACCTGTGACGCTAAAAAAATAATCGGCCGGGCTGTGGGAATGAAACCCGATAATGTGCTTGATAAATTCTGGCCCCAGATGACAGCGGAAAGAATAATCTCAAGATCAACCTATCATGACGGAACGCAGGAAAGAATTGAACTGATTGAGATCCTGAGCGACATTATTTCCATGACGAGATAATGTGTTAAAATAATCGCAGCTGCATATATTCCGGTCCACAGCAAAGGACCGGAGTATAGAATATAAAAAACCCGAAATTAATCGGGTTTTAATTATTTAACGTTTAACAGGATCCCGTGCCCGGGAGTGATTTAAAATTACGCTTATCATGGCGTTTTTGCAATCTTTATTTTTGACTGCCAAGCCATTTATTCATCTGCTCGATTTCACCTTTCTGAGCTTTAATGATGTCCTGCGCAAGCTTTCTCATTTCGGGATCTTTTCCGTATTTAAGCTCGGTCTCAGCCATTGCTATTGCTCCTTCATGGTGTGCGATCATACCTTTTGCAAAGGCCTTATCGGGATCGGGCTCATTAACGGCGGCCATCATTTTTTCATGCATGTCTTTCATGCCAGCCATATATTCCTGTGACGATGCCGATGAGTGCATATCTGACATTTTCATTTCCGAATGTTCGGCAGAAATTGCTGGCAGGGATAACATTAATATAACAAAAAGGGTGTTTTTGATTTTCATTTAATAAATCCTTTTCAGGTAGGTACCGGTTAATTGTAGCTGAGTCATATAAAAAAGCCCCCTGATGGGGGCAAAAATGTCACAACATATCCGGTTAAGGAATAATCTATCAAGGAAAGGGTAAAAAGCACGGATACTACAGTCGCATTCAGCCTACATTGATCATGCGGCGGTGCGCTTCGGCCATGGCCTGATGTGGGCCGGACTGACCGTTATTCATGAATTCATGGGCAACCGCTGCTCTTTCATGCTCATCCATCGCCGCGTAAGACGTTGAAGGGACGGTCGTGGATACTGTGTTATTTCCCATCATCTTCTGATGACTTTCCACCATTTTCTGGTGCGCATCTGCCGATCCGTTCGTCATGGTTTCATGAGCAATAATGGCCTGTTCATGCTGGTCCATACCGGTCATACGGGGAGCAGTCCCCTGGATCCCGACAGGAGCCGCAGCAGACTGCATCTGGTGAGCAGGGGCCTGTGCATTGTTGACGCGCTCATGGATATTCACGGTTTCAGTGGCCCAGGCCGAAGAAATTAAACCAAAGCCCAGCAAAGATGCTAATACGATATTTTTCATGATAACTCTCCATTTCTCAATTAATGATGTCCGGGGAAGTACAACCGGTGTTTTCAGTTTCATAACTTAAACAGGTTCGGCAGTTCTTATTTCTCCGGGAGATGGCTGGATATTCATTCCTGGCGTACTCTGACGCCGGGTATTGATGAAGCAATCCAGCCTTCCTGATAAGTTGCACTAATTATATCGAATGGCTTCTGTTTGCTGCATGACAGGCTAATGACATCTTTGTCATTTAAATCTTTATTCTCAGTGTTGGGGATCCGGAATCATTTTCTCCAGTCTGGGTACGGATAAAATAAAACGTGTCGAGCGTATATCCGATTCCACATGCACTCTTCCGTGATGTGCTTCCACGATTGACTTCACAATCGCAAGACCGATGCCGCTGCCTTCTCCTTTTCGTTGTCTGGACGGATCCACCCGATAAAAACGGTCAAACAGCCTTGATAAATGCTCTTCAGGGATTGGTTTCCCCGGATTTTCAATCACAAGGTCAAAAAAGCTCCCCTGTTTTCTTATTGAGACGGTGATTGCCTGTCCCTCAGGGGTATAACGCAGGGCATTGGATAACAGATTATTGATCGCTCTTCTAAACATTTGTGGATCTCCCTCGACCAGACAGGGCATCCCGTTAAATTTGAGCGTGATATTGCGTTCTTCGGCCCAGGCTTCGAAAAACTCGAAGACTTTCATGACTTCCGCTCTGAGGTCAAACATGACCCTGTCAGGTATCAGCTGATTATTATCTGCCTGTGCCAGGAACAGCATATCGCTGACCATTTTGGTCATCCGGTTATACTCTTCAAGACTGGAATAGAGGACATCCTCAAGTTCCCTCTGTGTTCGATCCTGACTCAGTGCGATTTCAGTCTGCGTCACCAGATTGGTGATGGGCGTTCTGATCTCATGCGCGATATCGGCAGAGAAATTGGCCTGGCGGGTAAAGACATCCTCAATCTTTCCAATCATATGATTGAACGAGATAACCAGTTGCTCCAGCTCAATGGGAACGCGTGTCGGTTCCAGTCGCGCATCAAGATTCTCGGAGGTGATGTTTTTAATGGCATTGCTGACATTACGAAGGGGCAGGTGCCCCTGACGGACAGCGATTCGAATGATCAGAACAATCAACAGGCTTATCACGACGGCAATCGCAATCAGGTTCTTTTTCAGCGCATCGAGGTAATGGAGATGGAAATTAATGGATAGGCCAGTCAGCATGACATAGTTCTGCTGTTTGCCCTGAAATATCGCCTGACCAGAGGAGGCGATAATCCTGTATGTTTCCATCTTCATTTCGGACCCGGTATCCATCGGTCCCGCAGGATCCTCCACCGTCCAGAGAAAGACATCCCGTGCGCGGCTGTGCTCGCTAAAATCTGCTGAATTCACTGCCGGGCGTAGTGCCGCCCCCTGAGCTGAGCTAAAGAGCACTTCACCCCTGGGATTGAGGAGCAAAAGGGCAACGTTGCGGTAGCTGGCAATTGATTCCTTTATTTTGCTTATTTTTTTATCATCCGGATCCACCGGGGACTGCAGTATACGGTTCAGTGTGGTGCTGATTTGTTGAAGATCGCTGACATCCTGCTCGGCAAAATGATTTTCAACAGAATGCAGCATAAACCAGGTGAAGGCGATAAAAGCCAGTATCGTGGACAGGCTGATAAAAAAGGTCAGCCGCAGAGCGAGTGAGAAAGGGCGTCTGGAAGGTTTGCTATGCATCCGGGACCTCCAGCATGTAGCCCACGCCCCGGACTGTCTGGATCAGCTTTGTCTCGTAATCGTTGTCTATTTTAGCGCGGAGTCGCTTTACTGCGACATCGATCGCATTAGTGTCGCTGTCAAAATTCATGTCCCAGACCTGAGAGGCAATCAGGGAGCGGGGAAGAACCTCTCCCTGATGGCGAATGAAGAATTCCAGCAGGCTGAACTCTTTACTGGTGAGCACAATGCGGTTTCCGGCGCGACTGACTTTTCTGGATACGAGATCAATCGAGAGGTCAGCCACCTTAAACTGGCTTTCCGTGATCATCGTGTTTCCCCGCCTCAGAAGGGTTCTCACCCGGGCGAGCAGTTCGGCAAACGCAAAGGGTTTAACCAGATAATCGTCCGCACCCAGTTCCAGTCCTTTGACCCTATGTTCGATCGTGCCGAGGGCTGTCAGCAGTAAGACCGGCATACCCTTTCCGGCAGTGCGCAGCATGCGGATGATATCCCAGCCGTTCACATCAGGTAGCATGATATCCAGAATGACTAAATCATACTCGGCTGTCATGGCGAGATGATATCCGGTAAGACCATTATCAGCGTGATCCACTACGAACCCTGCCTCTGTAAGCCCTTTGCTGAGATATTCACCTGTTTTAATTTCGTCTTCGACGATCAATATTTTCATCTTGCTCCCCGGCTGGCTGCTAATGTCATTCTATTGCGCCCACGATCGTTATCAACGGATTACAGCAAAAATGACAACATTGTCATTATCCTGTCACTCGGCAAACAGAGAGCGTTAGGTAAAGTACCCCTATCAATACTCTGGACTTCATTTGAACCATTTACCAGGTCTGCCTGGACGAGAAGCGTTATGTTCAAATTAAAATTACTCAGCATTAGCACGATATTCATCCTGGCAGGCTGCGTGTCGCTTGCGCCTGAATATCAGCGGCCCGCAGCACCGGTACCCCAGCAGTTTTCACTGTCCCATAACAGCCTGACGCCAGCGGTAAATGGCTATCAGGATACGGGCTGGCGTAACTTTTTTGTCGATCCCCAGGTTACCCGGTTGATCGGTGAAGCTCTGACTAATAACCGTGATTTGAGAATGGCTGCCCTGAAGGTTGAAGAGGCCCGAGCCCAGTTCAACGTCACGGATGCAGATCGTTACCCCCAGCTGAATGCCTCATCCGGGATAACATACAGCGGTGGTCTGAAAGGTGACAAGCCGACCACACAGGAGTACGACGCGAGACTGGAGCTCAGCTATGAGCTCGATTTTTTCGGCAAACTTAAGAACATGAGTGATGCTGACCGCCAGAACTACTTTGCCAGCGAAGAAGCCCGTCGGGCCGTACACATCCTGCTGGTCTCCAACGTTTCACAGAGCTATTTCAGCCAGCAACTGGCGTACGAACAACTCCGTATTGCGCGGGAAACGCTGAAAAATTATGAACAGTCCTATGCTTTCGTTGAGCAACAGCTCGTGACCGGGAGTACGAACGTTCTGGCACTTGAACAGGCGAGAGGACAAATCGAAAGTACCCGCGCCGAAATAGCCAAACGAGAAGGCGATCTGGCTCAGGCAAACAATGCCCTGCAACTGGTGCTGGGAACGTACCGCGCACTTCCGTCAGAAAAAGGGATGAAAGGCGGGGAGATCGCACCAGTAAAATTGCCACCAAATCTATCTTCACAAATTTTGCTGCAGCGACCGGATATTATGGAAGCGGAATATCAGCTGAAAGCGGCTGATGCCAATATTGGCGCAGCGCGAGCGGCCTTTTTCCCCTCCATTACCCTGACCAGTGGTCTTTCCGCAAGCAGTACGGAGCTGTCAAGCCTGTTTACGTCAGGAAGTGGAATGTGGAATTTTATCCCTAAAATTGAAATTCCTATTTTTAATGCTGGCAGGAATAAAGCCAATCTGAAGCTGGCTGAAATTCGCCAGCAACAATCGGTGGTTAATTACGAACAAAAAATTCAGTCAGCCTTTAAGGATGTTTCCGACACGCTTGCGCTGCGCGACAGCCTTAGCCAGCAACTTGAGTCACAGCAGCGTTATCTTGATTCACTTCAGATAACTCTCCAGCGTGCCAGAGGATTATATGCAAGTGGTGCTGTCAGTTACATCGAAGTGCTGGATGCAGAACGTTCCCTCTTCGCTACGCAGCAAACCATTCTCGATCTTACCTATTCCCGACAGGTTAACGAAATTAATCTGTTTACCGCGCTGGGTGGCGGTTGGGTAGAGTAAATTTATTTAATTAATCAGGAAATTAAAAATGCGTAATTCACTTAAAGCCGTTTTATTTGGTGCCTTCTCTGTCATGTTTTCTGCCGGTCTTCATGCTGAAACACATCAGCATGGCGATATGAATGCTGCCAGTGATGCTTCGGTACAGCAGGTTATCAAGGGCACCGGTGTCGTTAAAGACATTGATATGAATAGTAAAAAGATTACCATTTCGCACGAAGCAATCCCTGCTGTGGGCTGGCCTGCAATGACCATGCGCTTCACTTTTGTTAATGCAGACGACGCTATCAATGCCCTGAAAACCGGCAACCATGTCGATTTCTCGTTTATTCAGCAGGGCAATATCTCCTTACTCAAAAGCATTAACGTTACGCAATCCTGATTATCAGTCCGGAGCGAATACATCCAGTGCGCCTGAACATTCATTAAGGGATTACTGTGAATGAATGATCGGGCGCATATGCCAGGTGTTTTGATTTTTCAGCGAGAAATTGTATGGCTTCTTTAAAGATAAAATATGCTGCAATAATTATCAGCAGCCTCATAGCAGGAGGGCTGATATCGGTTACTGCCTGGCAGTATGTAAACTCATCACAAAAAACAGTACAAACCGAACAAAAGGCACCGGAGCGAAAGGTACTTTTCTGGTATGACCCGATGAAACCGGATACCAAATTTGATAAACCCGGAAAATCTCCCTTTATGGATATGGACCTGGTGCCAAAATATGCTGATGAAAGCGGCGATAAAAGCAGTGGCGGGATCCGTATCGATCCAACGCAGGTTCAGAATCTGGGATTAAAAACGCAAAAAGTCACGCGAGGAATGCTGAATTATTCTCAGACAATCCCGGCTAATGTCAGTTACAACGAGTATCAGTTTGTCATTGTGCAGGCGCGCTCTGACGGTTTCGTCGAAAAAGTGTATCCCCTGACGATTGGCGATCATGTGAAGAAAGGCACTCCGCTTATCGATATCACCATTCCTGAATGGGTTGAGGCACAAAGTGAGTTCCTGCTGTTATCCGGTACAGGCGGTACGTCAACCCAGATAAAAGGGGTTCTGGAGCGACTTCGTCTAGCTGGTATGCCGGAAGAGGATATTCAAAGGCTGCGTTCAACCCGCACAATCCAGACCCGTTTTACCATTAAAGCACCTATTGATGGTGTCATTACTGCGTTTGACCTGCGCACCGGAATGAATATTTCGAAAGATAAAGTAGTGGCTCAGATTCAGGGGATGGACCCGGTCTGGATCAGCGCTGCAGTGCCAGAATCTATCGCATATCTGCTGAAAGATACGTCGCAGTTTGAAATTTCGGTACCGGCTTATCCGGATAAAACATTCCATGTCGAAAAATGGAACATTCTTCCCAGCGTGGATCAGACAACCCGTACGCTTCAGGTCCGTCTCCAGGTTTCTAATAAGGATGAGTTTCTCAAGCCGGGCATGAATGCCTATCTGAAACTGAATACCAAGAGCCAGGAGATGCTGCTGATACCAAGCCAGGCCGTTATCGATACCGGCAAAGAACAGCGCGTGATTACTGTTGATGATGAAGGCAAGTTTGTGCCGAAACAGATCCACGTTCTGCATGAATCACAGCAACAGTCCGGCATTGGCTCCGGCCTGAATGAAGGCGATACCGTGGTGGTCAGTGGCCTGTTCCTCATTGACTCCGAAGCCAATATTACGGGCGCGCTGGAACGTATGCGCCACCCTGAAAAAACAGAAAACAGTATGCCAGCAATGTCTGAGCAGCCTGTAAATATGCATTCAGGGCACTGAGGAGACGACGATGATTGAATGGATTATCCGGCGCTCTGTCGCCAACCGTTTCCTGGTCATGATGGGCGCACTGTTTCTCAGCATCTGGGGCACATGGACGATAATTAACACGCCGGTCGATGCGCTGCCTGACCTGTCAGATGTGCAGGTCATTATTAAAACCAGCTATCCCGGACAGGCCCCGCAGATTGTAGAAAACCAGGTCACCTATCCGCTTACCACCACCATGCTGTCCGTACCTGGCGCAAAAACCGTGCGTGGCTTTTCACAGTTCGGTGATTCGTATGTGTATGTCATTTTTGAAGACGGCACCGATCTGTACTGGGCCCGTTCGCGCGTGCTGGAATACCTGAATCAGGTTCAGGGCAAACTGCCTGCGGGTGTGAGCTCTGAAATCGGCCCGGACGCCACGGGAGTGGGCTGGATATTTGAATATGCCCTTGTCGATCGCAACGGAAAACACGACCTTTCAGAACTGCGCTCTCTGCAGGACTGGTTCCTGAAATTTGAGCTGAAAACCATCCCGAACGTGGCTGAGGTCGCTTCGGTTGGCGGCGTGGTGAAACAGTACCAGATTCAGGTCAATCCGGTAAAACTGTCCCAGTACGGTATCAGCCTGCCCGAAGTGAAACAGGCACTTGAATCGTCTAACCAGGAGGCCGGTGGCTCATCCGTTGAAATGGCCGAAGCGGAGTATATGGTCCGTGCCAGCGGTTATCTTCAGAGCATTGATGATTTTAATAACATCGTCCTGAAAACAGGTGAGAACGGCGTGCCGGTTTATCTGCGGGATGTTGCCCGCGTGCAGACCGGGCCCGAAATGAGGCGTGGTATTGCCGAGCTGAACGGCCAGGGAGAAGTCGCTGGCGGCGTGGTGATCCTGCGGTCGGGTAAAAATGCGCGCGACGTTATCACGGCAGTGAGGGATAAACTGGAGACGCTGAAGGCCAGCCTGCCGGAAGGCGTTGAAATCGTGACCACCTACGATCGCAGCCAGTTAATCGACCGGGCGATTGATAACCTCAGTTCCAAACTTCTGGAAGAGTTTATCGTGGTGGCCATCGTCTGTGCTCTGTTCCTGTGGCACGTACGTTCTGCCCTGGTGGCGATTATCTCTCTGCCGCTTGGCCTGTGTATCGCCTTTATCGTCATGCACTTCCAGGGACTGAACGCCAATATCATGTCGCTGGGAGGGATAGCGATTGCCGTCGGTGCGATGGTGGATGCCGCCATTGTGATGATTGAAAATGCGCACAAACGGCTTGAGGAGTGGGATCATCAGCATCCGGGTGAGCAGATTGACAACGCCACCCGCTGGAAGGTGATTACCGACGCCTCCGTGGAAGTGGGACCCGCGTTGTTCATTAGCCTGCTGATCATCACCCTGTCCTTTATTCCTATCTTTACCCTGGAAGGGCAGGAAGGTCGTCTGTTTGGCCCGCTGGCATTCACGAAAACGTACTCCATGGCGGGAGCGGCCGCACTGGCCATCATCGTCATTCCTATTCTGATGGGATTCTGGATCCGGGGGAAAATTCCTGCCGAGACAAGTAACCCCCTGAACCGGGTGCTGATCAAAGCGTATCATCCTTTGCTGCTGCGGGTCCTCCACTGGCCAAAAACAACCCTGCTGGTTGCGGCCTTGTCCATTTTCACGGTTATCTGGCCACTGAGTCAGGTGGGCGGTGAATTTCTGCCGAAGATTAACGAGGGCGATCTGCTGTATATGCCGTCGACCTTGCCTGGCGTCTCTCCGGCAGAAGCTGCAGCGCTCCTGCAGACAACAGACAAGTTAATCAAAAGCGTTCCTGAAGTGGCTTCTGTATTTGGCAAGACCGGTAAAGCAGAGACCGCAACGGATTCCGCGCCGCTCGAAATGGTGGAAACCACGATCCAGCTCAAACCTGAGGATCAGTGGCGTCCCGGCATGACAATTGACAAGATTATTGATGAACTCGACAGGACAGTCCGTTTACCGGGTCTGGCAAACCTCTGGGTGCCGCCTATCCGTAACCGTATTGATATGCTCTCAACCGGGATCAAAAGCCCGATAGGTATCAAAGTGTCCGGGACTGTTCTGTCCGATATCGACGCGACGGCGCAGAGTATCGAGGCGGTAGCCAAAACCGTGCCTGGCGTGGTGTCTGTCCTGGCTGAGCGACTTGAGGGCGGGCGCTACATCGATATCGATATCAACCGGGAGAAAGCCTCCCGCTACGGGATGACGGTAGGTGATGTCCAGCTGTTCGTCTCTTCAGCAATCGGAGGTGCTATGGTGGGTGAGACGGTTGAAGGGGTGGCCCGGTACCCTATTAACATTCGCTACCCGCAGGATTACCGGAACAGTCCGCAGGCGCTGAAACAGATGCCGATCCTGACCCCGATGAAGCAGCAGATCACGCTGGGCGATGTCGCGGATATTAACGTCGTTTCTGGACCAACCATGCTGAAAACCGAAAATGCCCGGCCAGCCAGCTGGATTTATGTTGATGCCCGCGGCAGGGACATGGTGTCGGTGGTTAACGACATTAAGACGGCCATCAGCGAGAAAGTGAAACTGAGACCGGGAACCAGTGTGGCATTCTCCGGACAGTTTGAACTGCTTGAGCATGCCAACAAGAAACTGAAGCTGATGGTGCCGATGACGGTGATGATCATTTTCATCCTGTTGTATCTGGCATTCCGCCGGGTTGACGAAGCCCTGCTGATCCTGATGAGCCTGCCGTTCGCCCTGGTTGGCGGAATATGGTTCCTGTACTGGCAGGGCTTCCATATGTCAGTGGCGACCGGAACCGGGTTTATCGCCCTGGCCGGGGTGGCAGCAGAGTTTGGCGTGGTCATGCTGATGTATCTGCGTCATGCCATTGAAGCGCACCCGGAATTGTCCCGTAAAGAGACGTTCACACCGGAAGGTCTTGATGAAGCCCTCTATCATGGTGCCGTACTGCGTGTCCGGCCGAAAGCCATGACCGTGGCGGTGATCATTGCGGGTCTGCTGCCAATACTCTGGGGAACCGGCGCAGGTTCAGAAGTCATGAGCCGTATTGCTGCGCCAATGATTGGTGGGATGATCACGGCTCCGCTGCTGTCCCTGTTCATTATTCCTGCCGCCTACAAATTAATCTGGCTGCGCAGACATAAAAAAAGCGTGTCATAACCCTGAAAGGGCGCCCCCAGTGGGCGTCCTTCTGCACTGATTCACCCTGACGTCAGGGTTTATATCGATAATATACAGAGGTGAGTATGAAAAAAGTGGTTCTAATGGCCCTGGCTCTCGGCCTGTCACTGCCTGCAATGGCGAGTGAAAAAGTCATTGATATGTACAAATCTGAAAACTGTGGCTGTTGTTCCCTGTGGGGCAAAGCGATGGAAAAAGACGGGTTCGAAGTGCGAACTCACGTCATGAATGATCAGGCGCTGTCAGCCCTGAAAGAAAAGCATGCTGTTCCTGCTGGACTACGAAGTTGTCATACCGCGGTTGTAGGTAATTTGATCATTGAAGGCCATGTGCCTGCGGCAACGATACATAAGGCCATGCAGTCTGGTTCGGGTATATACGGTCTCGCCACCCCCGGTATGCCAGCAGGAAGTCCGGGAATGGAGATGGGGGCCCGAAAAGAGGCTTACGATGTTATCGCATTCTCACCGGAGGGCAGTAAAAAAGTCTTCCAGCGAATCGAATAGTCAGCGGAACGGCTGATAACGGGACGCCGGCAGCAGGCACTCTTATGCCGGCGGCATTCGTGGTAATCGCATCCATGACATATCCTGAAGACAGAAAATGCTTCAGATATGCATAAGGAGAGTTACTGTGAAAAATGACAATGCAGTGGAACATAACAACCAGACTGCTTCTGAGCAGACATCATCCCCGGACGAGAGTCACGCATTGCATAAGGTGAGAGATCCCGTGTGCGGGATGGTCATCCTGCCTGACAAGGCGCACAGCAGCATTCGATACCAGGACCATCAGCTTTATTTCTGCTCCGCCAGCTGTGAGAGCAAATTTAAAGCCCATCCCGATCATTATTTTACCGAAGATGCCAGTGAACATCACCATCACCACGACCACCATGAAGTCAGCCCTGATAAGATAAAACAGTCTCACCGCCAGGCGGAGAAAGAGATTTCTGAAGGTGTGTGGACATGTCCGATGCATCCGGAGATACGCCGTAGTGGTCCCGGAAGCTGTCCTGTCTGTGGAATGGCACTGGAGCCGCTCGTAGCTACGGCATCCACGGGGACGAGTGATGAACTTCGCGACATGACAAGACGCTTCTGGCTGGGGTTGTTGCTGGCGTTTCCGGTTCTGATACTCGAAATGGGTTCTCATCTGTTTCCCGCTTTGAGGAATACAGTACCGCCACAGTACAACACATGGCTGCAGTTACTTCTGGCCTCTCCTGTCGTTTTGTGGTGTGGCTGGCCATTCTTCGCCCGGGCCGGAATGTCGTTACGTAACCGCTCCCTGAATATGTTTACCCTTGTTGCAATGGGGACCGGCGTAGCCTGGGTTTACAGCGTCATTGCAACCGTCTTCCCCTCCTGGTTTCCTGCATCGTTCAGAAACATGGATGGCCTGGTGGCCATTTATTTTGAAGCCGCAGCTGTTATTACGGTGCTTGTTCTGCTGGGACAGGTCCTTGAATTGCGGGCAAGGGAACAAACCTCAGGTGCCATTACTGCGCTTCTTAACCTTGCCCCCAAAACCGCCAGGCGGCTGGATCAAGACGGTCATGAAACGGATATTAATGCGGAAGATGTCCTGCCTGGCGATAAGCTCCGCATCAGACCTGGAGAGAGTATTCCGGTCGACGGTATCGTGGTCGAAGGCAAAACAACCGTTGATGAATCGATGGTGACCGGGGAATCTATGCCTGTTACCAAAACGGAGGGTGACCCTGTCATCGGGGGGACCATTAATCAGACAGGTAGTCTTATCATCCGTGCAGAGAAAGTCGGTGATGAAACGATGCTCTCACGAATTGTTCAGATGGTCGCTGATGCACAGCGTTCGCGGGCCCCCATCCAGAGAATGGCTGACAGCGTTTCAGGCTGGTTTGTTCCTCTGGTGATACTTATCGCGGTTGTTGCTTTCATGATCTGGTCTGTCTGGGGGCCCGAGCCCAGGATGGCGCACGGTCTCATTGCGGCTGTGTCGGTCCTGATTATTGCCTGTCCCTGCGCGCTGGGGCTGGCCACGCCGATGTCGATAATGGTGGGGGTGGGCAAAGGAGCCCAGGCCGGGGTGTTAATCAAGAATGCCGAAGCCCTTGAGCGTCTTGAAAAAGTGGACACGCTGGTTGTCGACAAAACAGGCACGCTCACGGAAGGTTCGCCGACGGTGACAGGGATTATCAGTCTCAATCCGGGTGGGGAAACATCTCTTTTGCGTGTAACGGCCGCAGTGGAAAAAGGCTCGCAGCATCCGCTGGGTATGGCAGTAGTTAAAGCAGCACAGGAAAAGGGGATCGCAATACCCGCAGTCACTCATTTCAATGCGCCGTCGGGTAAAGGTGTCTCAGGCGATGTCGAAGGTCAACGGGTTGTTATTGGTAATGAACTGGCTATGCAGGAAAACAGTATCGTTATTGATAATCAAAAGGCCGTTGCGGATACGTTGCGGATGGAAGGCGCTACCGTTATCTATGTGGCCACAGACGGGCACCTTGCAGGCCTGATAGCTATCTCGGATCCCGTGAAAGCAACCACGCCGGATGCGCTTAAAGCTTTGCGTCAGGCGGGGATCCGCATCGTTATGCTCACCGGGGATAACCAGCTTACCGCTGAAGCAGTCGCACGGAAACTGGGAATAGATGAGGTTGAAGCCGGGATTCTGCCGGATGGCAAAAAAGCAGTGATAACCCGACTGAAAGCGTCTGGCCATGTGGTTGCGATGGCCGGAGACGGTGTGAATGATGCCCCGGCGCTGGCAGCGGCTGACGTGGGTATAGCCATGGGAACGGGTACAGATGTGGCAATTGAAAGTGCCGGAGTCACCCTTCTCAAAGGCGACTTGATGATACTGAACAGGGCCCGTCATCTGTCAGAAATCACCATGAAAAATATCCGACAGAATCTGTTTTTTGCATTTATCTACAACGCACTTGGCGTGCCTGTGGCTGCAGGTCTGCTTTATCCTGTGTATGGAATACTGCTGTCGCCAGTTATTGCGGCGGCGGCCATGGCTCTTTCCTCCGTCAGCGTCATTGTGAATGCGTTGCGTCTGAAAAGTGTCAGGCTCGGGAAATAACACTGAGTGAAGGGGCTGTTACGAACAGAAGGAGTCCAGTATGAAAAGTACCACCTATGCGCTTATTGCTGTCGCCGCGATCGCGGCATTTGCCCTCCTGCGCGAACACTGGTCACATGTGGCAGGTTACTGGCCATATCTGTTATTGCTGGTCTGCCCGCTAATGCATCTTTTCCACGGCCACGGAGGGCATGGAGATCATCAACATCAAGGAAGTGAAAACGATAAAAAAAATTAATCCGGCAGACGGGGCCGCGTCGCGGCCCCGTTATCAGTCCAGGTATCGTTCGTAGTCTCTGGCATGCGCAAAGGCATGCTGTTCAAGTTTGTTATCAGCGGGTGCCGCTGCCCGGAACGCCAGTGAGTTAACAGGATTGTTATTGATGACCAGCTCGTAATGCAGATGAGGACCGGATGAACGTCCGCTGTTACCGGATAACGCAATAGCGTCTCCCCGGGTAACCCTGGCCCCTTTAGTAACGAGTATTTTATTGAGGTGGAGATAGCGAGTTTTAACACCGGCTTTTCCCGTTACTTCAACAAAATATCCCATGGTACTGTTGTATTCGGCCCGGGTGATTTTTCCGTCGATGACGCTGACTATTTTCGTGTTCATGGGCATGGAATAATCAATGCCATTATGGGGACTCACTTTTCCCGATACCGGGTTAAGTCTTGCAGGATTGAAAGGCGAACTGAGTCTTGCTGTGGCCGGTAACGGATAATCGAGACTGCCTTTCCCGGAAGTATCGGAAAGGTTATAGAACTTTTTATCTGATATACGATACGCCGTGTAATTAAATGAACCGGACGTAAATTTATAGGCCACGACACGTGATTTTCCCGCTTTCTTTTGCAGTACGAGTTTTAATGATTCATTTTTTTTCAAATGCCGCAGATTAAACCGGGAAGGCAAGGAGCGCTGAAGAGTAGCGATCTCGTTCGATTCCAGCCCCGAGCGGGTGGCTGAAAGGTAGGCATTTTCTTTTACGACATCGGTAGAATACATTTACTGGAATTCGCCGTTAGCATGAACACTGCGGCGTATGCTAGGGGTTTTCAGGAGGCGTGTCATCTGTCAGTTAATCGGGAGCACCGTTGATGGTCGTCATTTTTGTAACATATCTTGTTTCCCGTTTGCTCCTGAAGCTCTGGGAACTGTATGACCAGCCCGACGGTGATGATTAACGGGACTGAAACAGGTTACGGCAGAGCAATATGGGGCTCATGTCCTGCTACGTAACCCGTCAGTAAAGCCCTGCTGCGCACCTGACGCTAAGCACTAACCCGCCTGCAGTTACCTGGTCGAATACAGCCCGCGAAGCTTTCTTGCCTGCGTCTGATGTGCTTCCGCACCGGCATTATTGACCTGCTCATGCACGAGAGCGGCTTTTTCTCCGGCATTCAGTTCGTTAAAAGAAGAAGACGAGGTCTTTGAATTTGCATCACTGCCGGACAGCATTTTTTTATGTTCCTCAATCATTTTCTGATGCGCATAGGACGCGCTGTTGTTCATAAATGAATGAGCAACAATGGCCCTTTCATGTTCATTCATTTCAGAGAATGAGGGCGTGTTGTTTTTATTAACCCTGTCCGGTAAGTTTTCATGCGTCGAGGAATTCACATGACTGACGGCTGAGGCATTATTAACAAATCGATGTGCTTCATGGGCAATATCACTGGACTGAGCAAAAGCTGCCCCACAAAATAAAGCTGTAAACGCAGTGGTCGTGATTAATATATTCATGTGTAATTACCTTCTGAGGTACATAAAAGATGTCCTTATGATCATATATAAAAATAATCAACCTGTGGGGAAGATGACGTAAATGTAATACAGCTATGTACATTACACGATTGTAATGAATTTGTTTCTTAAGGTGTGCTAGATTCATTTCATTGTAGTGGATGAACCAGTAATTTAATTTATATCGGTTCTCGAATTCTGTCAGTAACCATACTTTAAATAAGGGAATGCGCATGCTGTTGAAAACGTCTCGACGAACTTTCCTGAAGGGGTTAACCCTCTCTGGCGTAGCCGGAAGTCTTGGCGTATGGAGTTTCAATGCGCGTTCCAGTCTGAGCCTGCCAGTTGCCGCATCCCTGCAGGGTACTCAGTTTGACCTGACCATTGGTGAAACGGCCGTCAATATCACGGGCAGTGAGCGTCAGGCCAAAACAATCAATGGAGGCCTGCCGGGGCCCGTTCTTCGCTGGAAAGAAGGTGACACCATTACCCTGAAGGTCAAAAACCGTCTTAATGAACAGACGTCCATTCACTGGCACGGCATTATTCTTCCGGCCAATATGGATGGTGTTCCGGGGCTGAGTTTTATGGGCATAGAGCCTGATGATACCTACGTTTACACCTTTAAGGTTAAGCAGAACGGGACTTACTGGTACCACAGCCATTCCGGTCTGCAGGAACAGGAGGGGGTATACGGTGCCATTATCATCGATGCCAGGGAGCCAGAACCGTTTGCTTACGATCGTGAGCATGTGGTCATGTTGTCTGACTGGACCGATGAAAATCCTCACAGCCTGCTGAAAAAATTAAAAAAACAGTCGGATTACTACAATTTCAATAAACCAACCGTTGGCTCTTTTTTCCGCGACGTGAATACCAGGGGGCTGTCAGCCACCATTGCCGATCGGAAAATGTGGGCTGAAATGAAAATGAATCCGACTGACCTCGCGGATGTCAGTGGCTACACCTACACCTATCTCATGAACGGGCAGGCCCCGCTGAAAAACTGGACCGGACTGTTCCGTCCCGGTGAAAAGATACGCTTACGGTTTATCAACGGCTCGGCAATGACCTATTTCGATATCCGTATCCCCGGGCTGAAAATGACGGTCGTGGCTGCAGATGGCCAGTATGTAAACCCGGTTACCGTTGACGAATTCAGGATTGCCGTTGCCGAAACCTATGATGTCATTGTGGAGCCTCAGGGTGAGGCCTATACCATCTTCGCACAATCCATGGACAGGACCGGTTACGCTCGAGGGACACTGGCCACGAGAGAGGGGTTAAGTGCTGCCGTTCCCCCCCTCGATCCCCGTCCTCTGTTGACCATGGAAGACATGGGTATGGGGGGAATGGGACATGATATGGCAGGAATGGACCACAGCCAGATGGGAGGCATGGATAACAGCGGAGAGATGATGTCTATGGACGGTGCTGACCTTCCGGATAGCGGGACATCCTCCGCGCCCATGGATCACAGCAGCATGGCCGGTATGGATCATTCCCGGATGGCCGGAATGCCGGGTATGCAAAGTCATCCTGCGTCAGAAACGGATAACCCACTGGTTGATATGCAGGCGATGAGCGTCTCTCCGAAATTAAATGATCCGGGTATTGGTCTTCGAAATAACGGAAGAAAGGTTCTCACGTACGCGGATTTGAAAAGCCGCTTTGAGGATCCTGACGGACGTGAACCTGGCCGTACCATAGAACTGCATTTAACCGGCCACATGGAAAAGTTTGCCTGGTCATTTAACGGAATCAAGTTTTCAGATGCCGCACCGGTGCTGCTGAAATACGGTGAGCGGCTCAGGATCACGCTGATCAACGATACCATGATGACTCACCCCATTCACCTGCATGGTATGTGGAGCGATCTGGAAGATGAAAACGGTAATTTCATGGTTCGTAAACACACAATAGATGTTCCCCCTGGTACAAAACGCAGTTACAGAGTGACAGCAGATGCGCTTGGCCGCTGGGCGTATCACTGCCATTTGCTCTATCACATGGAAATGGGAATGTTTCGTGAAGTCCGGGTGGAGGAATGATGCGAATGAAGAGAAATTTGAAGGCCATACCTGTTCTGGTCGCCGGTTTGTTTACCTCACAGCTTTCTATTGCGGCGGGCTCCGTCTCTGCAGATCCCCACGCCGGGCACGACATGTCTGCCATGCAGATGCCAGCAGATGAGAATTTCACTGAGATGACGTCAATGGAGCCCATTGTAACTGAGAGCAGAACGCCAATTCCGCCTGTTACCGATGCCGACCGGAAGGCTGCATTCGGCAATTTACAGGGGCATGCGATTCACGACAGTGCGATTAATTATCTGGTTCTGCTGGATCAACTGGAATGGCAACGGTCGGATAACACCAACAATTTCAGCTGGAGTGTTAACAGCTGGATTGGAGGCGACACAGATCGGATTTGGCTAAAGAGTGAAGGTGAACGAAGCAATGGGGAAACGGAGGCGGCTGAAGCGCAGTTACTCTGGGGACATGCGGTTGGCCCATGGTGGGATTTGGTTGCGGGTGTCAGGCAGGATTTCAGACCTGCTTCTGCCCGGACCTGGGCTGCTGTCGGTTTTCAGGGGCTGGCACTCTATAATTTTGAGTCTGAAATTTCGGGTTTTGTCAGTAATGGCGGAAAAGCAGCCCTTCGTCTGGGAGGAGAATACGACGTTTTACTGACTAACCGGCTCATACTCCAGCCATCCTATGAGGTGAATTTCTACAGTCAGGATGATGAATCGCGGGGTCGCGGCAGGGGACTGACTGACACAGAGCTGGGGCTCCGGCTGCGCTATGAAATACGCCGTGAGTTTGCACCCTATATAGGCGTTTCCTGGAATCAACTTTACGGGAAAACATCCGATATGGCGAAAAGAGAAGGTGAGAAAGACCATCAGGTAGTATTCCTGGCGGGAGCCAGAATCTGGTTTTAACGCACTGATATAAAACACTCAACTAAACAGGTAAATAAAATGTCGATTTTAAA
Source organism: Superficieibacter electus (assembly GCF_002915575.1). Taxonomy (GTDB): domain Bacteria; phylum Pseudomonadota; class Gammaproteobacteria; order Enterobacterales; family Enterobacteriaceae; genus Superficieibacter; species Superficieibacter electus. The sequence goes on along the minus strand of NZ_PQGD01000035.1, from coordinate 2,157 downwards.
TAAAGCCATTCTTACAGGTGGCCTCGTTATGGGCGTTGCTTTCTCTGCTATGGCCCATCCGGAATTAAAAAGCTCTGTGCCACAGGCTGATTCAGCCGTAGCGGCCCCGGAAAAGATTCAGCTTAATTTCTCGGAAAATCTGACCGTGAAATTCTCAGGTGCAAAATTAACGATGACGGGTATGAAAGGCATGTCATCACATTCTCCGATGCCGGTCGCGGCAAAAGTGGCGCCAGGCGCTGACCCTAAATCGATGGTCATTATTCCGCGAGAGCCTTTACCCGCTGGCACTTATCGTGTTGACTGGCGCGCGGTTTCTTCAGATACGCACCCTATTACCGGTAATTACACCTTTACAGTGAAGTAATATTATGAACGACCTGATTATGATTGTTATTCGTTTTCTTCTTTATCTGGATTTGATGGTAATATTTGGATTGCCATTTTTTCAGATATATGGAATAAGCGGTGTCAGACATGAAACCTATAACCTGACTAATTTCAGGTCGTTTATAACCTTTGCTGTTGTTACAGGCATCATTCTTACTGGCATTAATATGCTCCTGGTATCTAATGCCATGAGTGGAGTAACTGACCTCAGAGAATTATCCATCCATGTTATCGAGATGGTGATAGAAGAAACTGATGTGGGTATTAGCTGGATTGTCAGGCTCTGTGCCCTGTTTACCACACTCGGTGCTTTGTTCCTTTACACTAATAAGAGAGTATTGTCCTGCCTGCTGATGACGATGAGTGGGGGCGTGGCGCTGGCTACACTTGCCTGGGGAGGACACGCCGTTATGCATGACGGTCTGCATTACTATCTCCATTTACTGAGCGATCTGACCCATCTCGGCGCTGCAGGTGCCTGGACAGGTGCTCTGGTTGCATTTGCTATCCTGCTGATGCGCAGAAACGAGCATAATGCACAGAGCGTCATTGTGATATCTGACTCCCTGGCAAAATTTGCCACGGCAGGAACGGTGATTGTTGTAGCCCTGATCCTGAGTGCGCTGGTCAACTATCTGTATATTGCTGAGGGTAACTTAACTCCCTTATTCAACAGTTCCTGGGGGAGGATATTGCTTGCCAAGACGGCTCTGTTTGTTCTGATGCTTCTTCTGGCTGCAGCAAACCGGTTTCACCTGGGTCCCCGGCTTGAAGTTATGGTCAGGGAAGGGAATTATGATCGCAGCGTTGCCCTGATGCGAAACAGCATCCTGACAGAATTCGTTGTTGCGATTATCATTCTGGGCGCCGTAGCGTGGCTCGGAATGCTTGCTCCGTCTCAGGTCAGCTAGGGGACAGCCAAAGCTCATGCGTGAGATTTTTACTTTCATATCAGCGAGTTGACCATGCAGCGTATTTTAATCGTTGAAGACGAACAAAAAACAGGTCGTTACCTGCAGCAGGGACTGGTTGAGGAAGGCTATCAGGCCGATCTCTTTAATAATGGCCGCGATGGTCTCGGGGCCGCGTCGAAGGGACAGTATGATTTGATAATACTGGACGTGATGCTGCCTTTCCTCGACGGGTGGCAAATCATCAGCGCACTGAGGGAGTCCGGGCACGAAGAACCGGTCCTGTTTTTAACCGCAAAGGACAACGTGCGGGACAAAGTGAAAGGACTGGAGCTTGGCGCAGATGACTACCTGATTAAGCCCTTTGATTTTACGGAGCTGGTTGCACGTGTAAGAACCCTACTGCGCCGGGCACGCTCGCAGGCCGCAACAGTCTGCACCATCGCCGATATGACCGTTGATATGGTGCGCCGGACCGTGATCCGTTCGGGGAAGAAGATCCATCTCACCGGTAAAGAATACGTTCTGCTTGAGTTGCTGCTGCAACGCACCGGAGAAGTGTTACCCAGGAGTCTTATCTCGTCCCTGGTCTGGAACATGAATTTTGACAGTGATACGAATGTGATTGATGTCGCCGTGAGACGTCTGAGAAGTAAAATTGATGATGACTTTGAGCCAAAACTGATCCATACCGTTCGCGGTGCCGGATATGTCCTGGAGATCAGAGAAGAGTGAGGTTCAAAATTTCCCTGACCACACGCCTGAGCCTGATTTTTTCTGCGGTGATGCTTACGGTATGGTGGTTATCAAGTTTTATCCTGATTAGCACCCTTAATGGCTATTTCGATAATCAGGA
>NZ_PQGD01000034.1 GCF_002915575.1 Superficieibacter electus | reverse complement strand
TTTTTTCTCTTCAACCAACCGGCTGTTTGTGTGAAGTGATTCACATCCGCCGTGTCGATGGAGGCGCATTATAGGGATCACAGCGTTTAGCACAAGCCTTTTTTCGATCTTTTTTTCTGACTGATGTTTTATCATTCTTTTTGCTGTGATCCTGCTCGATCTGCTTAAATTTTGGCGCATCTAACGCTTGCTCGCGTCAGATAAAGCCGCCAAAGTGATATTACAGTTAGCAGCAGCAGAGGTAATCATGCCCGCAGTTTTACGTTCCTACAGAGATTCGTTCCCCAAAACGGGGCTACGTGTGATGATCGACTCCACCAGCGTTGTCATCGGCGACGTTCGTATAGCCGAGGATGTCGGTATCTGGCCGCTGGTCGTCATTCGGGGTGATGTTAATTATGTAGCGATTGGTGCCCGAACCAATATTCAGGATGGCAGCGTGCTACACGTCACGCATAAATCCTCTTTTAACCCGGAAGGCAATCCGCTGCTTATTGGTGAAGATGTGACGGTAGGACACAAAGTTATGCTACACGGATGCACCATAGGCAACCGGGTACTGGTCGGTATGGGATCGATTTTGCTCGACGGTGCGGTAATAGAAGATGACGTGATGATTGGCGCTGGCAGCCTGGTCCCGCAAAATAAACGTCTGGAAAGTGGCTACCTTTACCTTGGCAGCCCGGTCAAACAGATACGCCCCCTGAAAGAGGCGGAGATTGAAGGGCTTAAGTATTCTGCAAATAATTACGTAACATGGAAGGATGAGTATCTGGCTCAGGATAACCAGACCCAGCCCTGATCGTCCTCTTGCCGATCCCGAATAAGCGCTTCGGCTTCTTCCTCAAGATCCCAGCGCTGCTCACGGAATGCCGCAAGCCAGCCCGCTGGCGTGTCGCCACCAAAACGGTGCGCCAGCGTTGCTTCTTTTATTGCACCCGTTAACTGCATGCCGTTGACCAGCACCGGAAAACACAGCGCCCGCACGCTATCACGCCATTCTTCACGGTCAGGAAATTGGATCGCCTGATTCATTTCGCCAGCTCCTGCTTGAGTTTTTCAATCACCGGCAGCACATCGGGTAAAACGCCGTGCCAGAGAAGGACGGCGTGCGCCGCCTGGCCTACCAGCATCCCCAGGCCATCAGCACACTGACGAGCACCATGTTGCTCACACCAGTTAAGGAAAGGCGTGTTACCTTGCTGATAAAACATGTCATAGCAATAAATGCCAGGCTTAATTAAAGAGGCGGGTATAGCAGGCACCTCACCGGCAAGCCCGCTGGAGGTTGCGTTAATAATGAGATCAAATTCATGCCCGTTCAGATCGGCCATTGCGACAGCTTTTACACTACCAGTGTGAGCAAAAAGCTGCGCCAGTTCTTCAGCACGCGCAACCGTACGATTGGTAATCGTCACCGCGCAATCCAGAGAAAGCAAAGGCAGCAATACGCCGCGCGATGCGCCTCCTGCTCCTATAAGCAGAATACGCGCACCCGGCCTGATAAACGCCAGACGTTCTAAATCGCTGAGTAAGCCAATACCGTCGGTGTTATCTCCTAGCAGTCGCCCATCTTCAAGACGCTTAAGCGTATTCACCGCACCGGCCAGCGCCGCTCTTTCAGTAAGCTCATCGGCACGGGCAAAGGCTTCTTCTTTAAACGGTACTGTGACGTTGGCACCCTTTCCGCCGTTAGCAAAAAAATCATTCAGCGTCGCGACAAACTTATCCAACGGAGCCAGAACGCGCCCGTAGGGATGTTCAATCTGTAACTGCCTGGCAAATTGCTGATGAATAAAAGGCGATTTGCTGTGTGCTACCGGATGGCCGAAAACAGCATAAGTTTCCATATCGTTACCCCTGTCGAAACTGTTTGCCCGTCAGAGCATCACGAATTTCCGATGGATTCAGGCGGCCACCGGTTACCCCCTTGATGACAGGAAAATCGTCACCAAACTGCGCACGGACTTCTTCTACAGTACGGCATGGTGGGAGCGTTGTAAGATTAGCGCTGGTTGACACCAGGGGTTTGCCATATGCCTCACACAGTTCAACCACCAGCGGATGATCGGTAACGCGTACAGCCAGCGAATCAAAGCGCCCTGTCAACCACCGCGGTGTCGTCGCCTTTGCCGGAAAGACAAAGGTTACCGGTCCCGGCCAGCGGGCGAATACCGCTTCACGCTGCGTTGGGGTCAGGACATCATCATTGATATAGGGCTTGAGCTGTTCAAAATTAGCGGCAATAAGAATCAGACCCTTTTCAACCGGGCGCTGTTTTAATTCCAGCAGGCGCGTTACCGCGATTTCACTATCGGGATCGCAACCAACGCCAAATACGGCTTCAGTAGGATAGGCAATGACGTGATGATTATTCAGTACGGCCACTGCGTCAGCAATGGCCTTAGAGGGCAGGTTATTCTTCACTGGTTTGTTCCGCCGAAACCGGCTTTCCACATTGTTTACTCGCGCAAAAAAGTTTTAACCCCTGCGCGGTTTTCTTTTCTATTAACAGCGGATAATGACATTCAGGGCATTCACCCGCTATGGGTTTAAAGTTAATAACGAACTGACACTCCGGATAGCGATCGCAGGAGTGAAAGGTTTTACCGAAACGAGAACGTCGCTGAACAAGGTGCCCGCTCTGGCACTGTGGACAGGTAATGGCAGTATCGTCTGGTTTATCGATAACTTCGGTATGCTCACATTCGGGATAACGACTACAACCGATAAACATCCCGTAGCGCCCCTGACGCAGGACAAGTACCGCTTCGCAGACCGGGCAAGTCTGTCCCTCCAGAACTTTGACAATATGTCCATCCGCCTGATTTTTCAGGGGACGGACATAATCGCATTCCGGATAATGGGAACACCCGAGAAACGGACCATGTTTCCCGGACCGAATGACAAGTTCAGCCCCGCACTGTGGACAGGGCTCATTTTTACGCACCGCAAAAAGTGCTGATTTGACCATAACGATTCTTGATGCCACATAAAAGATTAGTGCAGCATACCTTCATTCACTTCAAAGAGTAATTCTTCCATCTGCTGATACGCATTTTCACAGCCCGGAATATTGAACAGTACCATCAGGATGACCCATTTCAGGTCGTCGAGATCAAACTCTGCCGTATCCAGCGCCAGCACACGCTCAATGACCATTTCCCGGGTATCGAGGTTGAGCACCTGAATCTGTTCCAGGAATAACAGAAATCCCCGGCAACTGGCATCCAGTCTTTCGCATTCTTCTGCAGTATAAATACGCACAGAGAGCGGATCGGAAGCAAGCTGCATCGGTGCGACAAGACCTTCCTGATAATCTGCCAGCTTTTCAAGCCACACTAACGCGCTGTAGATATCCTCACGGTCAAAACCGGCGTCGGTGAGATCCCGCGTCAGTTTATCCTGGTCCACACGCATCTCTGCTTCGTTATGGATGTAAGTCTCAAACAAATACATTAGTACGTCGAACATGGCTTGCCCTCCTTAATCGGACATAGCCGCCGGGTACAGCTGCGATCCACCCTGCTAACTCCAGTTCGAGTAGCTGAGCCACTGTCACTGGCACAGGTTGGCCGGCACGTTCAGCGACGACGTCAACAGGTGTTACCTCATCTCCTACGTTAGCCAGGAGCTCAGGAAATGGCAATGCCGCAACTTCGTGTTCTGGTGAATAAATTGTAATTTCCGCCTTATCTGGCAATGAATACGGGTCAAATTGCACGTTTTCAAGGATATCCTCAAGCGCAGTCACAGGAATGGCTCCTTGCTTAATCAACCAATGAGGTCCTTCGCTGCCAGGATTCCCTAACGGCCCCGGTAATGCAAACACTTCTCGCCCCTGCTCCAGCGCACAGCGCGCCGTCACGAGCGATCCGCTGCGAATAGCTGCCTCTATAACCAGCACTCCCAGGCTTAATCCACTGATAATACGGTTACGCTGGGGAAAATTTTCCGGTCGCGGCGGAGCTGAAAGCGGGAATTCTGAGAGTACCGCACCACCAGACTGCACAATAGCGCTTGCAAGCGAGTTGTGGCTACGCGGATGCACAAGGAATAAACCATTTCCCAATACCGCGATGCTTTTCCCTTTTGCGCCAAGCGCTGCAGTATGCGCAACACCGTCAATACCTCTGGCAAGCCCGCTGGTAACAATCAGTCCACACGAGGCCAGTTCCTGACTAAAGCGCTCTCCCCACTGCTGCCCGTACCATGAATGATTCCGACTGCCTACTATCGCCAGTTGTGGCGAAGTAAGGCATGCCGGATCGCCATCAACGAATAGCGCTCCCGGATAGTCATTAATGGCCCGCAACTGCGGTGGATAACGTGCATCGTCAGCCACAATCAAATGGTGGCTGGAATGCGCAAGCCAGGCCAGACTACGGTCGAGCTCGGCGGGCGTCAGCCCCATAAAGGCTGCACTTTGCTTCACCGTTAACCCTGCCGCCAACAGCGTATCTCTTTCAATATGCGATTGTTTTATAAGATTACGAGCCAGGCGAATCATTCGATCACCATACAACTGGCGCACATTTATCAGGCGTAACCAAATCTCGGTGGGCGTCATCCCTTCTCCCTTGCCACAAGCTCTTTCAGCAATCTTTGCGATTGGTCACTGATGCTGTCAATCAGGGGGAGATTTGTCTAGAATAGAGGTAATAATCTTTTCTACTCCTGAACTCAACTCTGGAAATTTATGGCAGTTTTGCACGTGTTACATATTCCGGACGAGCGTCTTCGCAAAGTCGCTGAACCGGTAAAAGAAGTGAATGCAGATATTCAGCGTATCGTTGATGATATGTTCGAAACGATGTACGCCGAAGAAGGTATTGGTCTGGCCGCGACTCAGGTCGATATTCATCAGCGCATTATCGTCATTGATGTTTCCGAAAATCGTGATGAGCGTCTGGTGCTGATAAATCCAGAGCTTCTGGAAAAAAATGGCGAAACGGGCATTGAAGAAGGTTGTCTGTCCATTCCGGAACAGCGTGCGCTGGTTCCTCGTGCAGAAACCGTTAAAATCCGTGCGCTCGATCGCGACGGAAAACCTTTTGAGTTAGAGGCCGATGGTCTGCTGGCCATTTGTATTCAGCATGAAATGGATCATCTGGTTGGCAAACTCTTTATTGACTATCTATCGCCATTAAAACAGCAGCGTATCCGTCAAAAAGTGGAAAAGCTGGATCGGATGAACGCGCGGGCGTAAGGACAGGGAATATCGTGTCAGAAAAACTTCGCATTATTTTCGCGGGTACCCCCGATTTTGCAGCGCGTCACCTTGACGCGCTGTTGTCGTCTGAGCACCAAATCGTGGGCGTATTTACCCAACCCGATCGCCCGGCTGGTCGGGGCAAAAAATTGATGCCCAGCCCGGTAAAAGCGCTGGCAGAAGAGAAAGGACTGCCGATATTCCAGCCCGCGTCATTGCGTCCACAGGATAATCAGCAGCTTGTTGCCGATCTCAAGGCCGATATTATGGTGGTGGTCGCCTATGGTCTGATCCTGCCTAAAGCTGTGCTGGAAATGCCACGTCTGGGCTGCATAAACGTTCATGGATCGCTGCTTCCGCGCTGGCGCGGTGCTGCGCCTATCCAGCGTTCGCTGTGGGCTGGCGATGCCGAAACGGGCGTGACGATAATGCAAATGGATGTAGGTCTGGACACGGGTGACATGCTTTATAAGCTCTCTTGCCCAATTACCGCCGAAGATACCAGCGCTACGCTGTATGACAAATTAGCGCACCTTGGCCCGCAGGGGCTAATTGAAACGCTGCAACAGCTGGCAGAAGGCCGCGCACAGCCGCAGGTTCAGGATGAAACACTGGCGACCTATGCGGAAAAACTGAGCAAAGAAGAAGCCCGTATTGACTGGTCGCTTTCTGCCATTGAGCTTGAACGCTGTATCCGGGCGTTTAACCCATGGCCGATGAGTTATCTGATCATCGACGACCAGCCGGTGAAAGTCTGGAAAGCATCAGCGATCGAGAGTCAACGCGATGCCGTACCAGGTACGATCATTGACGCCACAAAGCTCGGTATTCAGGTCGCCACAGCAAATGGCGTATTGAACCTTGAATCATTACAACCTGCGGGTAAAAAGGCGATGAGTGCTCAGGATCTTCTGAATTCCCGTCGGGAATGGTTCATACCTGGCAATACACTGTCCTGACATTTCTCCATTCATACGCCCGGTGTTACCGGGCATTTTTATTTTTACGGTTATGAAAAAACAGATCAATTTACGCAGCATGGCGGCCCAGGCCGTTGAACAAGTGGTTGAACAAGGCCAGTCCCTAAGCCAGATTTTACCTGCCCTACAGCAAAAAGTTTCGGATAAAGATAAAGCGCTGTTACAGGAACTGTGCTTTGGCGTACTGCGCACGCTTCCCCAACTGGACTGGCTTATCAATAAACTGATGTCACGCCCAATGACCGGTAAGCAGCGTACCGTTCATTACTTAATTATGGTTGGCTTTTACCAGCTACTGCACACTCGTATCCCTCCTCATGCCGCCCTCGCGGAGACAGTTGAAGGCGCGGTAGTCATCAAGCGTCCTCAGCTTAAGGGCCTGATTAACGGTGTGTTACGTCAATTCCAGCGCCAGCAGGAAGCATTACAGGAAGAATTCAACCATAACGAGGCGCGCTTTTTACACCCGTCCTGGCTGTTAAAGCGGTTACAAAAAGCCTGGCCGACCCAGTGGGAAAGCATTGTAGAAGCAAATAATGCACGTCCGCCAATGTGGCTGCGCGTGAACCGTAATCATCACTCCCGCGATGGCTGGCTTGCATTACTAACAGAGGCCGGGATGGAAGGCTTTACGCATGAGCTGTATCCGGATGCCGTTCGCCTCGCCTCACCTGTACCTGTCCATGCGCTACCGGGTTTCGATCAAGGTTGGGTCACTGTGCAGGACGCGTCCGCGCAAGGTTGTATGACATTCCTCGAGCCGCAGAACGGTGAATACATCCTGGATCTTTGCGCCGCCCCTGGTGGGAAAACAACGCACATCCTGGAGGCTGCACCAGAAGCCCAGGTACTGGCTGTGGATATTGATGAACAGCGGCTTTCTCGCGTTTATGACAACCTCAAACGCCTGGGAATGAAAGCAGAGGTAAAACAAGGTGATGGCCGGTATCCTGCACAATGGTGTGGCGAACAACAGTTTGATCGTATCCTGCTGGATGCCCCCTGCTCTGCAACTGGCGTGATCCGCCGTCATCCTGATATCAAATGGTTACGCCGCGACCGTGATATTGTGGAGCTGGCAAAATTACAGGCAGAAATCCTTGATGCTGTATGGCCGCATCTGAAAAAGGGCGGCACCCTGGTGTATGCCACCTGCTCGGTGTTGCCCGAAGAAAACAGTCAACAAATTGCGGCATTTTTGTCACGTACGCCAGACGCACAACTGAGTGTTACCGGCACGCAAGATCACCCAGGGAAGCAAAATCTGCCAGCGGCGGAAGACGGCGATGGTTTCTTTTACGCTAAGCTAATCAAACAGTGAAGATAACGGATCGCGACTGATGAAAATTATCATTCTGGGTGCAGGGCAAGTCGGCGGTACACTGGCAGAAAACCTTGTTGGTGAAAACAACGATATTACCGTTGTCGATACTAATGGCGAGCGTCTGCGCACATTACAGGATAAGTTCGATCTCCGCGTGGTGCAGGGCCATGGGTCGCATCCTCGCGTGCTACGCGAGGCCGGAGCAGATGACGCCGATATGCTGGTTGCGGTTACCAGCTCGGACGAGACCAATATGGTCGCCTGTCAGGTCGCCTACTCGCTGTTTAATACGCCAAATCGTATTGCACGTATTCGTGCCCCGGATTATGTCCGCGACGCTGAAAAACTCTTTCACTCAGAAGCCGTGCCGATCGATCACTTAATTGCCCCGGAGCAATTGGTCATCGACAGCATCTACCGGCTGATCGAGTATCCCGGAGCGTTGCAGGTCGTGAACTTCGCGGAAGGCATGGTCAGCCTGGCCGTCGTAAAAGCGTATTACGGCGGGCCGCTGGTAGGCAATGCCCTGTCAACTATGCGCGAACATATGCCGCACATCGATACCCGCGTGGCAGCCATTTTCCGTCACGACAGGCCTATCCGTCCCCAGGGCTCAACCATTGTCGAAGCAGGCGACGAAGTCTTTTTTATCGCCGCCTCGCAACATATTCGCGCAGTGATGAGCGAATTACAGCGTCTGGAAAAACCGTATAAACGTATCATGCTGGTTGGCGGTGGCAACATCGGCGCAGGGCTGGCACAACGTCTTGAAAAAGATTACAGCGTTAAATTGATCGAACGCGATCAGCAACGTGCGGCAGAGCTGGCTGAGAAACTGCAAAATACCGTCGTCTTTTTTGGTGATGCGTCGGATCAGGAATTACTGGCGGAAGAACATATCGATCAAGTTGATCTCTTTATTGCCGTTACCAACGATGACGAAGCCAACATTATGTCGGCAATGCTGGCTAAACGCATGGGCGCAAAAAAAGTCATGGTATTGATTCAGCGGCGGGCTTATGTCGATTTAGTGCAGGGAAGCGTTATTGATATTGCTATCTCACCTCAGCAGGCAACCATTTCAGCACTGCTCAGTCACGTGCGCAAGGCCGATATTGTCGGCGTGTCCTCGCTGCGTCGTGGTGTCGCCGAAGCGATTGAAGCAGTCGCCCATGGGGATGAAAGCACCTCGCGGGTAGTAGGCCGTGTTATTGATGATATTAAGCTACCACCAGGCACCATTATCGGCGCAGTGGTGCGCGGCAATGACGTAATGATTGCAAACGACAACCTGCGAATTGAGCAGGGCGATCACGTGATTATGTTTTTAACCGACAAAAAATTTATCACCGACGTTGAGCGTCTCTTTCAGCCCAGCCCTTTCTTTTTGTAATGATCAGGCATCCGCAGGATGCCTTTTATTTTCCCTTAACCCTTTATTTAATAGGGCATATTTTTGTTTACATTGTGTTTTCACAAATGGAAATTGTGATGACTTTTGTTAAACTTGTTATTATCTGAAAGCGTTAAGGAGAAAAAAATGAGCTTTTTTAAAGAGTTCCGCGAATTTGCGATGCGCGGAAATGTTGTTGATTTAGCGGTAGGTGTGATCATCGGTGCAGCATTCGGTAAGATAGTTTCATCGCTGGTCGCCGATATTATTATGCCGCCGCTTGGCCTGCTGATTGGGGGCGTGGATTTTAAACAGTTTGCATTAACACTGCGGCCCGCAGTGGGGGATACGCCAGCAGTAGTGATGCACTATGGTGTCTTTATCCAGAATATTTTTGACTTTGTGATTGTTGCCTTTGCCATCTTCCTGGCTATCAAGTTGATGAATAAATTGCATCGCCGTAAAAAAGAAGAGCCAAAAGCACCACCTGCACCGTCAAAAGAAGAAGTGTTACTGACTGAAATCCGCGATCTACTTAAAGAGCAGAATAGTCGTCCTTAACCGACGCTGAAAACAAGAAAGCCAGTGGTAAAAAAGCACTCTGCTTGTTTGCCACTGGCCTCCCAGTTTCCCTTCTTACCGTGCTTCGCTTTACGCAGATAACTGCCTTTTCCCTTCTTATTTTTTTCAACCCGTTGCCTGAACAGCGGATCGTGCAGCAGCGCTTCGAGCGCATTATCATTTATCTTACCTTTGGTATGCTGATAGCCACTCATAACTTCTCCGGATTATAGTAAAACGGCGAGAGTGTAGACTCACGCGATGAATAAATCAACAACCTCTGATTACGCCGCTGGCTCCTTGTTCAAGCGCCTCGAGAATCGAGCAATACACACTGCTATGAGCCGTACCACAGCAGGCATCATTCAGCCTTTGCAAAGAGCGGCGCATGGTTTGCAACTCATCAATTTTTGCCTCAACTTCTGCCAGCCGGCTTTGCACAATACTCTTTGATTCCTGACAGGTATGATGCTCCGGATCAATACGGATCGACAAAAGCTCACGGATCGATTCCAGCGTAAAGCCCAGTTGTCGGCCATAGCGGATAAATTTCAGTCGCTGAAGATCCTGCTCGCTATAAAGGCGAAAACCTCCTTCGGTACGCACTTCATGAGCCATCATCTGCTGTTTTTCATAATAGCGAATAGTATCCGGCGTCACTTCAGCCAGCCTGGCCAGCTCTCCAATACGGTACATCATTCTTCCTCACTTATTTTATGGAGCAGTTTAGTGGCATAGTCACCATGAAGGAAATCGGTATTCACACCTGCCTGACGCAACTTAAGTTCGAGTAACGTTAGCTGCCGACTTAAGGTCGTATATTCAGGACTATCACGCTGGATGTTTTTCAATAGATCAGCCAGCGCCAGCGCTTCTTTACGCTGCTGAAGCTCAGGAGGCAGACAACCTGCATTTTTCAGCAACCGATATCCGGCGCGCAGTTCTTCCGGGACATGGGAATCATCGTCCAGCACTAAGGGTTTTCCGCTACCGGCGAGATTATCTAATTCACCGTTGCGCTGGGCATCAAGGATATGGCGTTCTGCCCACTGATCCAGCAACCACATACGACACTCCGGAGGGTGAACAAAAAGAGTACAGATAGTGTAGATAAATGAGGGTAATGCGGATATAAAAAAACCCGCCGGAGCGGGTTTTTTTACGTTACTACAGATTACTCTGCAGTAGCTTCTGCTTTCTCTGAACGATCAACCAGCTCGATGTATGCCATCGGCGCATTGTCGCCTGCACGGAAGCCACACTTCAGAATACGAGTGTAACCACCGGCACGGCTCGCGAAACGCGGGCCCAGCTCGTTAAACAGTTTTGCCACGATCTCGTTATCACGAGTACGGGCGAATGCCAGACGACGATTAGCAACGCTATCAGTCTTGGCAAGAGTAATCAGCGGCTCAACTACGCGGCGCAGCTCTTTCGCTTTAGGCAGGGTCGTCTTGATGATTTCATGACGAACCAGTGAACCTGCCATATTGCGGAACATAGCCTGGCGATGGCTGCTGTTGCGGTTCAGTTGACGACCACTCTTACGATGGCGCATGACCTTATCCTTCTCAGTAAAACCTTAACCTGCGATCCGGTTACTCGTCAGCGATGCTTGCCGGTGGCCAGTTTTCCAGGCGCATGCCCAGAGACAGTCCACGGGAAGCCAGCACGTCTTTAATCTCAGTAAGAGATTTTTTACCCAGGTTAGGCGTCTTAAGAAGCTCAACCTCGGTACGCTGTACCAGATCACCGATATAGTGGATAGCTTCTGCCTTAAGGCAGTTAGCAGAGCGGACAGTCAATTCCAGATCGTCAACAGGGCGCAGCAGGATCGGATCGAATTCTGGTTTCTCTTCTTTCACTTCTGGCTGACGTACATCACGTAAGTCAACAAAAGCTTCCAGTTGTTCAGCCAGGATGGTTGCCGCACGACGAATCGCCTCTTCAGGATCGATTGTGCCGTTGGTTTCCATTTCGATGACCAGCTTGTCCAGGTCGGTACGCTGTTCTACACGCGCTGCTTCAACATTGTAGGCAATACGCTCTACAGGGCTGTAGCATGCGTCGACCAGCAGACGGCCGATTGGGCGCTCATCTTCTTCCGAATGAATTCGGGTAGAAGCCGGCACATAACCACGACCGCGCTGAACTTTGATACGCATGCTAATAGACGCGTTCTCATCGGTCAGGTGGCAGATCACGTGCTGCGGCTTGACGATTTCGACATCACCGTCGTGGGTGATATCGGCTGCAGTCACAGGGCCAATGCCAGATTTATTCAAGGTAAGAATAACTTCATCTTTACCCTGAACTCTCACCGCCAGCCCTTTCAGGTTGAGCAGGATTTCCAGGATATCTTCCTGAACGCCTTCTTTGGTGCTGTACTCGTGCAGTACACCATCAATCTCAACCTCGGTCACCGCGCAACCCGGCATCGATGAGAGCAGAATACGGCGCAGTGCGTTACCCAGAGTATGGCCAAAGCCACGCTCTAAAGGCTCAAGGGTCACCTTGGCGTGCGTCGAACTCACTTGCTCGATATCTACCAGGCGCGGTTTTAGAAACTCTGTCACAGAACCCTGCATTGTGTCCTCTCTTTGGTACTAAGCTTTACTTGGAGTAAAGCTCGACGATCAGGTGTTCGTTAATGTCCGCAGACAGATCAGAACGCTCAGGCTTACGCTTGTACGTACCTTCCATCTTGCCAGCATCAACTTCCAGCCAGGTTGGCTTTTCACGCTGCTCAGCCAGCTCCAGAGCGGCTTTCACGCGAGACTGCTTCTTCGCTTTCTCACGAATGCTAACAACGTCATTCGCTTTAACCTGATAAGAAGCGATGTTAACAACACGACCGTTTACCATAACAGCTTTATGGCTAACCAGCTGACGTGCTTCTGCACGAGTGGCACCAAAGCCCATACGGTATACAACGTTGTCCAGACGACCTTCCAGCAGAGCCAACAGGTTTTCACCGGTGTTGCCTTTCAGACGTGCTGCTTCTTTGTAGTAGTTACGGAACTGACGCTCCAGCACACCGTAGATACGGCGAACTTTTTGCTTTTCACGCAACTGCACACCATAGTCAGACAGACGCGGTTTACGCGCACCGTGCTGGCCAGGAGCTTGTTCAATTTTACACTTGGTATCGATCGCGCGAACGCCAGACTTAAGGAATAAGTCGGTGCCCTCACGACGGCTCAGCTTGAGCTTAGGACCCAAATATCTTGCCATTTTCTTTCTCCAACAAACCTGGAAAACGCAGCGTTATACGCGACGTTTCTTCGGCGGACGACAACCGTTATGAGGGATCGGAGTCACATCAGTAATATTAGTGATGCGGAAACCAGCGGCGTTCAGAGCACGAATAGTAGATTCGCGGCCTGGACCCGGACCTTTAACCATAACTTCCAGATTCTTGATACCGTATTCTTTCACGGCGTCAGCGCAACGCTCTGCTGCAACCTGAGCTGCAAACGGAGTAGATTTACGCGAACCACGGAAACCGGAACCACCGGCTGTTGCCCAACCCAGCGCGTTACCCTGACGATCGGTAATAGTCACGATGGTGTTGTTAAAAGAAGCATGGATATGAGCCACGCCGTCAGAGACTTGTTTTCTTACACGCTTACGTGCACGAACTGGTGCCTTTGCCATTATTCAATCACCCCGATTATTTCTTGATCGGTTTGCGCGGACCCTTACGGGTACGTGCGTTGGTCTTGGTACGCTGACCGCGAACCGGGAGACCACGACGATGACGCAAACCGCGATAGCAACCAAGGTCCATAAGGCGCTTGATGCTCATGCTAACTTCACGGCGCAGATCACCTTCAACGACAAATTTGGCAACTTCGTCACGCAGCGTGTCGATTTGTCCTTCAGACAGCTCACTGATCTTAACATTTTCAGCGATACCCGCTGCAGCCAGGATGGCTTTAGAACGGGTCTTACCGATACCGTAGATCGAGGTTAATGCGATCACAGCATGTTTCTGATCAGGAATGTTAATGCCTGCTATACGGGCCACTATGCACTCCTACTATTTAATATGTACGCACCATGCTGAAAAGCCCGTTTTCAGGATACTCAAATGGAAACGTACAGACATACAAAAGATTGGCTGGCTAATCTAGCCAGCTCAACCCAACTTTGCAAGAAAAATATGCGAAAAAATCAGCCTTGGCGCTGTTTATGCTTCGGCTCGGCACTGCAAATCACGCGGATGACGCCATCACGCTTAACGATTTTGCAGTTACGGCATAATTTCTTGACGGAAGCACGAACTTTCATTTTTACTCTCCGTAACTTCTCGAGCGAACTGTTAGCGGCCGTAGCCTTTCAGATTCGCCTTCTTCAATGCAGACTCATACTGACTTGACATCATCAGAGTTTGCACTTGAGCCATAAAGTCCATAATCACGACAACAACAATAAGCAGTGAGGTCCCACCGAAATAGAACGGCACTTTCATTGCATCACGCATGAACTCCGGGATCAGGCAGATAAAAGTAATATACAACGCACCAACCAGGGTCAGGCGGGTCATTACTTTATCGATATACTTCGCCGTTTGCTCTCCCGGACGAATTCCTGGTACAAATGCACCGGACTTCTTCAGGTTATCTGCTGTTTCACGCGGGTTGAAAACCAACGCCGTGTAGAAGAAACAGAAGAAGATGATTGCAGACGCATAGAGTAACACATAAAGCGGTTGCCCAGGCTGCAAATACAGCGAAATTGTTGTCAGCCAGTTCCAACCAGTACCGCCCCCGAACCATGACGCGATGGTTGCCGGGAACAGAATAATACTGGAAGCGAAGATTGCCGGGATTACCCCCGCCATATTCACTTTCAGCGGCAAATGTGTGCTCTGTGCAGCATAGACACGACGACCCTGCTGACGTTTCGCGTAGTTTACCACAATACGGCGTTGGCCACGCTCAACAAATACAACAAAGAACGTCACTGCAAATACTAATACTGCAACCAACAGCAACAGGAGGAAGTGCAGGTCGCCTTGACGCGCTTGCTCGATAGTGTGGGCAATGGCTGGCGGGAGTCCCGCAACGATACCAGCGAAGATAATGATTGAGATACCGTTACCGATACCCCGCTCAGTAATCTGTTCGCCGAGCCACATCAGGAACATCGTTCCTGTGACCAGACTTACAACAGCGGTGAAATAGAATGCAAAGCCTGGATTCATTACCAGGCCCTGCATACCAGGCATATTCGGTAAACCGGTAGCAATACCGATTGACTGGAATATCGCCAGCACCAGAGTGCCGTAACGGGTGTACTGGCTGATCTTACGACGACCAGATTCCCCTTCCTTCTTCAGTTCTGCCAGCGGTGGATAAACCACCGTCAGCAGTTGCACGATAATCGATGCCGAAATATACGGCATGATACCCAGTGCAAAGATAGAAGCACGGCTGAGAGCACCACCAGAGAACATGTTAAACATCTCAATGATGGTGCCTCGCTGTTGCTCAAGCAGTTTGGCAAGTACAGCGGCATCAATACCAGGGATCGGAATAAAAGAGCCAATACGGAACACAATAAGCGCACCGATTACAAACAGCAGTCTGCGTTTCAGCTCGCCTAAGCCACCTTTGGCACTTTGAAAATCTGGTCCCGGTTGTTTAGCCATCTGCTACTTATTCCTCGATTTTACCGCCAGCAGCTTCGATAGCAGCACGAGCGCCTTTAGTCACGCGCAGGCCACGAACAGTTACCGGAGTAGAAACTTCGCCAGACAGGATCACTTTCGCGAACTCGATCTGAATACCGATAATGTTAGCTGCTTTCAGCGTGTTAAGGTCTACTACACCGCCTTCAACTTTCGCCAGGTCAGACAGACGAATTTCGGCTGTAATCGCTGCTTTGCGAGAAGTGAAGCCGAATTTCGGCAGACGACGGTACAGAGGCATCTGGCCGCCCTCGAAACCACGACGTACGCCACCGCCAGAACGAGACTTCTGACCTTTGTGACCACGACCGCCGGTTTTACCGAGGCCAGAACCGATACCACGACCCAGGCGTTTACCCGCCTTTTTAGAGCCTTCGGCCGGAGACAGAGTATTTAAACGCATCTCTTACTCCTCAACTTTAACCATGAAGTAAACCGCGTTGACCATACCACGAACGGCAGGAGTATCCTCACGTTCTACGGTGTGACCAATACGACGCAGACCCAGGCCAAGCAGCGTTGCCTTGTGTTTCGGCAGACGACCGATTGCACTGCGGGTTTGAGTAATTTTAATAGTCTTTGCCATGGTTTATTTCCCCAGAATTTCTTCAACGGATTTACCACGCTTGGCAGCGACCATTTCTGGAGAATTCATATTTTCCAGGCCGTCGATAGTTGCACGAACCACGTTGATCGGGTTGGTGGAACCATAGGCTTTAGCCAGAACGTTATGAACTCCAGCAACTTCCAGAACGGCGCGCATTGCACCACCGGCGATGATACCGGTACCTTCGGAAGCTGGCTGCATGAATACACGAGACCCTGTATGAACACCTTTAACCGGGTGTTGCAGAGTGCCGTTGTTCAGCGCGACATTAATCATATTGCGACGGGCTTTTTCCATCGCTTTCTGGATCGCTGCTGGAACTTCACGCGCTTTACCGTAACCAAAACCAACGCGACCGTTACCATCGCCAACAACAGTCAGAGCTGTGAAGGAGAAAATACGACCACCTTTAACGGTTTTAGATACGCGGTTTACCGCGATCAGCTTTTCCTGCAGTTCGCCAGCTTGTTTTTCGATGTGAGCCATCTTACACCTCTACCTTAGAACTGAAGGCCAGCTTCACGGGCAGCATCTGCCAGTGCCTGGACACGACCATGATATTGGAACCCGGAACGGTCAAAGGACACATCTTTGATGCCTTTTTCCAGAGCGCGTTCAGCGACAGCTTTACCCACAGCTGCTGCAGCGTCTTTGTTACCGGTGTACTTCAGTTGTTCAGCGATAGCTTTCTCAACAGTAGAAGCAGCTACCAGAACTTCGGAACCGTTCGGTGCGATTACCTGTGCGTAAATATGACGCGGGGTACGATGTACCACCAGGCGAGTCGCACCCAGCTCCTGGAGCTTGCGGCGTGCGCGGGTCGCACGACGGATACGAGCAGATTTCTTATCCATAGTGTTACCTTACTTCTTCTTAGCCTCTTTGGTACGCACGACTTCGTCGGCGTAACGAACACCCTTGCCTTTATAAGGCTCAGGACGACGGTAGGCGCGCAGATCGGCTGCAACCTGGCCAATCACCTGCTTATCAGCGCCTTTCAGCACGATTTCAGTCTGTGACGGACATTCTGCAGTAATCCCAGCCGGCAGCTGATGGTCTACAGGATGTGAGAAACCCAGAGACAGGTTTACTACATTACCTTTGACCGCTGCACGATAACCTACACCAACCAGCTGCAGCTTCTTAGTGAAGCCTTCGGTAACACCGATAACCATTGAGTTCAGCAGGGCACGCGCGGTACCAGCCTGTGCCCAACCGTCTACGTAACCATCACGCGGACCGAAAGACAGTGCATTATCTGCATTTTTAACTTCAACAGCATCGTTGAGAGTACGAGTCAGCTCGCCGTTTTTACCTTTGATCGTAATAACCTGACCGTTGATTTTTACATCAACGCCGGCAGGAATAACGACCGGTGCTTTAGCAACACGAGACATTTTTTCCTCCGATTAGGCTACGTAGCAGATAATTTCGCCACCAAGACCAGCCTGGCGCGCTGCACGATCAGTCATAACACCTTTAGAGGTAGAAACAACTGCGATACCCAGACCCGCCATAACTTTCGGCAGCTCATCTTTACGTTTGTAGATGCGCAGACCTGGGCGACTGATACGCTGAATGCTTTCTACAACAGCTTTACCCTGGAAATACTTAAGAGTCACTTCCAGTTCCGGCTTGGTGTCGCCTTCAACTTTAAAATCTTCAATAAAGCCTTCTTCCTTCAGCACGTTGGCGATTGCCACTTTCAGCTTGGAGGAAGGCATGGTGACCGCAGCTTTATTCGCGGCCTGACCGTTACGGATACGGGTCAGCATATCCGCGATCGGATCTTGCATGCTCATCTGTCTTTACTCCCGTGATTCAATTGGTGACAATTACCAGCTAGCCTTTTTCAGACCCGGGATTTCACCGCGCATAGCGGCTTCACGGACCTTAATACGGCTCAACCCGAACTTCCGCAGGAAAGCATGCGGACGACCAGTTTGACGGCAGCGGTTACGCTGACGAGACGGGCTGGAATCACGCGGCAGAGTCTGCAGCTTGAGAACAGCGTCCCAACGATCTTCGTCGGAAGCGTTCACATCAGAGATGATTGCTTTAAGTTCAGCGCGTTTAGCGAAGAATTTTTCAGCTAAAGCTACGCGTTTTACTTCGCGTGCTTTCATTGATTGCTTTGCCATGAACGTAACCCTTACTTGCGGAACGGGAAGTCAAAGGCAGCCAGCAGAGCACGGCCTTCTTCATCAGATTGCGCAGTTGTGGTGATGGTAATATCCATACCACGTACGCGGTCGACTTTGTCATAGTCGATTTCTGGGAAGATGATCTGCTCACGGACACCCATGCTGTAATTGCCACGACCGTCGAATGACTTAGCGGACAAGCCACGGAAGTCACGGATACGCGGTACAGCAATAGTGATCAGGCGCTCAAAGAACTCCCACATGCGTTCGCCACGCAGAGTTACTTTACAGCCGATCGGATAGCCCTGACGGATTTTGAAGCCTGCAACTGATTTGCGTGCTTTGGTGATCAACGGTTTTTGACCGGAGATTGCTGCCAGGTCAGCTGCTGCGTTATCCAGCAGTTTCTTGTCAGCGATCGCTTCACCAACACCCATGTTCAGGGTGATCTTCTCGACCCGAGGGACTTGCATGACAGAATTGTAGTTAAACTGAGTCATCAGTTTGTTAACTACTTCGTCTTTGTAGTAATCATGCAGTTTCGCCATCGTACTACTCCAAATTACTTGATAGTTTCGCTGTTAGACTTGAAGAAACGGACTTTTTTGCCGTCTTCGAATCTAAAGCCTACACGGTCAGCCTTGCCGGTTGCCGCATTGAAGATTGCAACGTTAGAAACCTGAATAGCCGCTTCTTTTTCAACGATGCCGCCTGGTTGGTTCAGAGCCGGAACCGGCTTCTGGTGTTTCTTAACCAGGTTGATACCTTCAACGATGACCTTGCCGGAAGACAGGACATTTTTTACTTTACCGCGTTTACCTTTATCTTTACCGGTTAACACGATAACTTCGTCATCACGACGGATTTTAGCTGCCATGATTCGCTCCTTAGAGTACTTCTGGTGCCAGAGAGATAATTTTCATGAACTTTTCAGTACGAAGTTCACGAGTTACCGGCCCAAAAATACGCGTGCCGATTGGCTGCTCACTGTTATTATTTAAAATAACGCATGCATTGCCATCGAAGCGAATGACAGAACCGTCAGGGCGACGAACACCCTTCCTGGTGCGCACCACTACCGCCTTCAGCACATCGCCTTTTTTGACCTTGCCACGCGGAATTGCTTCTTTGATGGTGATCTTGATGATGTCGCCGACGCCTGCGTAGCGACGGTGCGAGCCACCCAGAACCTTGATACACATTACGCGACGTGCACCGGAGTTGTCGGCGACGTTCAGCATAGTCTGTTCTTGGATCATTTTAGTGCTCCGCTAATGTCAACTACTACCTGAGACTCCAAAATCAGAGTCATTAAAAAGCCCCATATATCGAGGGCGCGGCATTATAACACCGCTTATCGAATATGGGTAGAAAAAATAAACGGCTCATTGCTGAGCCGTTTATTTGTATTGAGAACGGTACTGTATTACAGAACCGCTTTCTCTACAACGCGAACCAGCGTCCAGGACTTAGTCTTGGACAGCGGACGGCATTCACGGATTTCAACCTTGTCGCCGATACCGCATTCGTTGTTCTCGTCGTGTACGTGCAGTTTGGTCGTACGCTTGATGAATTTACCGTAGATCGGGTGTTTCACAAAACGTTCGATAGCAACAACAATGGATTTCTCCATTTTGTCGCTAACAACGCGACCTTGCAGAGTACGGATTTTATCGGTCATTACGCACCCGCCTTCTCAGTCAGTAAAGTCTTAACGCGTGCGACATCACGACGCACTTGCTTCAACAGGTGAGACTGTTGCAGCTGGCCACTTGCTGCCTGCATACGCAGGTTAAACTGCTCGCGCAGTAAATTCAGCAGCTCGGTGTTCAGCTCTTCAACGCTCTTCTCACGCAGCTCTTTTGCTTTCATTACATCACCGTCTTAGTTACAAAGGTGGTTTTAATCGGCAGTTTCGCTGCTGCCAGCTTGAATGCTTCACGGGCCAGCTCTTCCGGTACGCCGTCCATTTCATACAGGACTTTACCCGGCTGAATCAAGGCAACCCAATACTCCACGTTACCTTTACCTTTACCCATACGCACTGCCAGCGGCTTTTCAGTGATCGGTTTGTCCGGGAATACACGGATCCAGATCTTACCTTGACGCTTAACTGCACGGGTCATAGCACGACGTGCTGCTTCGATCTGACGGGCAGTCAGACGACCACGGCCAACAGCTTTGAGACCGTAAGTGCCGAAGCTAACATCCGCGCCCGCAGCCAGACCACGGTTGCGGCCTTTGTGCATCTTACGGAATTTTGTACGCTTTGGTTGTAACATCAGCGACGCTCCTTATTTACGGCCTTTACGCTGCTGCTTTTTAGGTTGCGCAGCCGGTTTTTCCGGTTGTTCAACAGCAGCCATACCACCCAGGATCTCGCCTTTGAAGATCCACACTTTAACGCCGATTACACCGTAAGTGGTGTGCGCTTCAGAGGTGTTGTAGTCAATGTCAGCACGCAGAGTGTGCAGCGGTACGCGACCTTCGCGGTACCATTCGGTACGTGCGATTTCCGCGCCGCCCAGACGGCCGCTAACTTCAACTTTGATACCTTTAGCGCCCAGACGCATTGCGTTCTGTACAGCACGCTTCATCGCACGACGGAACATAACACGACGTTCCAGCTGAGAAGTGATGCTGTCAGCAACCAATTTTGCGTCCAGTTCAGGCTTACGCACTTCGGCGATATTGATCTGGGCAGGAACGCCAGCAATATCTGCTACGACTTTGCGCAGTTTTTCTACGTCTTCGCCTTTCTTACCGATAACGATACCCGGACGAGCGGTGTGAATAGTCACACGGATGCTCTTAGCCGGACGCTCGATAACGATACGAGATACAGACGCTTTAGCCAGTTCCTTAGTCAGGTACTGACGTACTTTAAAATCGCTGTCCAGGTTGTCAGCGAATTCTTTGGTGTTCGCAAACCAGGTAGAGTTCCATGGTTTTACAATACCCAGGCGAATACCATTAGGATGTACTTTCTGACCCATTGCTAGTCTCCAGAGTCTCAGCGATCGGACACAACCACAGTAATGTGGCTGGTGCGCTTCAGGATGCGATCTGCACGACCTTTTGCACGCGGCATAATGCGCTTCATGCTCGGGCCTTCGTCTACGAAAATTTTCGCAACTTTCAGATCGTCAATGTCAGCGCCATCGTTGTGTTCAGCGTTAGCAATGGCAGATTCCAGGACTTTCTTGACCAGTACAGCCGCTTTCTTATTGGTGTAGGTCAAAATGTCCAGAGCCTGCGACACTTTCTTACCGCGGATAAGGTCAGCAACAAGGCGAACCTTCTGAGCAGAAGAACGAGCGTGGCGATGTTGAGCTAAAGTTTCCATCTCTTCCTCCTACTTATTTCTTCTTGGCTTTTTTATCAGCCGCGTGACCGCGATAAGTACGGGTCGGTGCAAATTCACCCAGTTTGTGACCGACCATTTCGTCGGAAACAAATACCGGAACGTGCTGACGACCATTATGGACAGCGATGGTCAAACCGATCATGTTAGGAAAGATCGTTGAACGACGGGACCAAGTGCGCAGGGGCTTCTTGTCTCCGCTTTCCACCGCTTTCTCTACCTTCTTCAGCAAGTGCAGGTCAATAAAAGGACCTTTCTTGAGAGAACGTGGCATGGCTTATCCTCTAAAATTATTTGCTACGGCGACGTACGATGAATTTATCAGTACGCTTGTTGCTGCGGGTCTTCTTACCTTTGGTCTGAACGCCCCACGGAGTTACCGGGTGCTTACCAAAGTTACGACCTTCACCACCACCATGTGGGTGGTCGACCGGGTTCATCGCAGTACCGCGAACGGTAGGACGAACACCACGCCAGCGTGCAGCACCTGCTTTACCCAGAACGCGCAGCATATGCTCAGCATTGCCAACTTCGCCCAGAGTTGCACGGCATTCAGCTTCGACTTTACGCATTTCACCAGAACGCAGACGCAGGGTGACATAAGCACCATCGCGAGCAACGATCTGAACGTAAGTACCGGCAGAACGTGCCAGCTGACCGCCTTTACCTGGTTTCATTTCTACGTTATGCACGGTAGAACCAACCGGGATATTGCGCATCGGCAGGGTGTTACCTGCTTTGATTGCAGCATCAACGCCAGACTGAATCTGGTCGCCAGCTTTCAGGCCTTTAGGGGCCAGGATGTAACGGCGTTCGCCATCTTTGTACAGAACCAGCGCGATATTCGCGGAACGGTTCGGATCGTACTCAAGACGCTCAACAACAGCCGGGATACCATCTTTGTTGCGTTTGAAGTCAACCAGACGATAAGCCTGCTTATGGCCACCACCGATGTGACGAGTGGTGATACGGCCATTGTTGTTACGACCACCGGATTTGCTGTTTTTTTCAACCAGCGGAGCAAAAGGTTTGCCCTTGTGCAGCTCTGGGTTGACCACTTTAACGACGTGGCGACGACCCGGAGATGTCGGTTTACACTTAACAACTGCCATTGTATTA
This sequence comes from Superficieibacter electus, assembly GCF_002915575.1. Taxonomy (GTDB): domain Bacteria; phylum Pseudomonadota; class Gammaproteobacteria; order Enterobacterales; family Enterobacteriaceae; genus Superficieibacter; species Superficieibacter electus. The sequence continues at coordinate 6,325 of NZ_PQGD01000034.1, read as the reverse complement.
CTCCTCCGACTTACTCAGCGCCGCCAACGAAGTCCAGGTTCTGGCCTTCTTTCAGGGTGACGTAAGCTTTTTTCCAGTCGCTACGACGACCGATACGCTGTCCGTGACGTTTAACTTTCCCTTTAACTACCAGGGTGTTAACGACTTCGACTTCGACTTCAAACAGTTTCTGCACAGCAGCTTTGATCTCTGCTTTGGTCGCGTCTTTAGCAACTTTGAGAACGATGGTATTGGTTTTTTCCATCGCAGTAGACGCTTTTTCAGAAACGTGCGGTGCGCGAAGCACCTTCAGCAGACGTTCTTCACGAATCATGCCAGCATCTCCTCAACTTGCTTAACAGCATCAGCAGTCATTACGACTTTGTCGAAGGCGATCAGGCTAACCGGGTCGATACCAGTTGCATCGCGTACGTCAACCTTGTGCAGGTTGCGCGCAGCCAGGAACAGGTTCTCGTCCAGCTCACCGGTGATGATCAGCACATCTTCCAGAGCCATGTCTTTCAGTTTCTGTGCCAGCAGCTTGGTTTTCGGTGCTTCAACAGAGAATGATTCGACAACGATCAGACGATCCTGACGTACCAGCTCGGACAGAATGCTTTTCAGCGCGCCGCGGTACATCTTCTTGTTAACTTTTTGACTGTGGTCCTGCGGACGCGCAGCGAAGGTCACGCCACCTGAACGCCAGATCGGGCTCTTGATAGAACCTGAACGCGCACGGCCGGTGCCTTTCTGACGCCACGGCTTTTTGCCTGAACCAGTTACTTCAGCACGGGTCTTCTGAGCACGAGTGCCCTGACGAGCACCAGCTGCATAAGCAACAACAACCTGGTGTACCAGCGCTTCGTTGAAGTCACGACCGAAGGTAGTTTCGGAAACAGTCAGCGCGCTCTGCGCGTCTTTCAATACTAATTCCATTGCTATCTCCTCACGCCTTCACAGCTGGTTTAACGATCAGGTCGCAGCCGGTTGCACCCGGGACAGCACCTTTAACCAGCAGCAGGTTGCGCTCAGCGTCAACACGTACTACGTCCAGGCTCTGAACGGTTACACGTTCGTTACCCAGCTGACCTGCCATTTTCTTGCCTTTGAACACTTTGCCCGGAGTCTGGTTCTGACCGATAGAACCCGGAACGCGGTGGGACAAGGAGTTACCGTGAGTCGCGTCCTGGGTACGGAAGTTCCAGCGCTTAACGGTACCGGCGAAACCTTTACCTTTAGAGGTACCGGTTACGTCAACTTTTTTAACTTCTGCAAACAGCTCAACGCTAATGTCCTGACCTACGGTGAACTCTTCGCCTTCAGCCAGGCGGAATTCCCACAGACCACGGCCAGCTTCTACGCCAGCTTTAGCGAAGTGACCCGCTTCAGGTTTGGTTACACGGTTAGCTTTTTTAGCACCGGTGGTAACCTGAATTGCGCGGTAGCCATCGTTAGCCAGATCTTTAACCTGAGTAACGCGGTTTGCTTCAACTTCGATTACGGTTACTGGGATAGAAACGCCGTCTTCAGTGAAGACGCGGGTCATACCCACTTTTTTACCGACTAAACCAATCATTGTTTCAACCTCTCAATCGCTCGATGACCTGATTAACCCAGGCTGATCTGCACGTCAACACCGGCAGCCAGATCCAGACGCATCAGAGCATCAACGGTTTTTTCAGTTGGCTCAACGATGTCAACCAGACGCTTGTGAGTGCGGATTTCGTACTGGTCGCGCGCGTCTTTGTTAACGTGCGGGGAGATCAGAACGGTAAAACGCTCTTTGCGGGTCGGCAGCGGGATCGGACCACGGACCTGCGCACCAGTGCGCTTGGCAGTCTCGACGATTTCCGCGGTTGATTGATCGATCAGACGATGATCAAACGCTTTAAGACGGATACGGATTCTTTGGTTCTGCATGAGACCAGAAGCTCCAGTTATTTATAGACGAAAATAATTACTCCTCACACCCATTACGATTGATGGGGGAGTGTAATCGTTCTTACGTAGCTCCCCAATTGGGAGCATTGTTGGCAACAAAATGCGCTGCCGGGGTTCATATCGAACCAGCCGTCAATTACGACAAGCCCGCGCATTATACGTAAATCTGGCTCCGACGCAAGGGGTGTGTAGAAAACAATCAGGTTTATTACCTTTTCTGGTGTTATCTCGCATCTGATGATGAAACGACATATGGCAGCACAGGTTGCTCTGAAGCGGCTACGCAGATACCTCGTTTGGCTATGGCAAGCTGAGCGCTCGTCGTTGAAACTTCCGCTACTGTGATTAATAAAGGTCAAAATCAATGACATTGACGTTTGTGTTTATCTTCATTTATCTCACCCTGTCGCTCTCGTTGACTGCCATAGATATGCGTAAGGGTCTGCTTCCTGATGCCCTCACCTGTCCTTTGTTATGGGGCGGGCTACTATGGCATTTACTTTGCCAGCCACAAAAACTGGCCGCTGCGGTCTGGGGAGCCATCGCAGGTTATGCAGGGTTTGCGCTGATTTACTGGGGTTATCGCACCTTGCGGCGGCGGGAAGGACTGGGTTATGGCGACGTAAAATTTCTGGCGGCGCTGGGCGCGTGGCATGGCTGGCAAAACCTGCCCTGGCTGATATCCCTGTCTTCCATTCTGGCTTGCACCTTTATAGCGGCCTGCGGGTTACGCAGCGGTAAATGGCAGGCAATAAAAAACCCGCTGCCATTCGGCCCTTTTATGGCCGCAGCGGGTTTGATCGCCGGCTGGCAGACATTTGGCCTGTCGGCTATTTATCTGCAACTCTGATTTGCGACTGAATGTAGTTCTGCAAACCGATTTTACCGATCAAATCTAATTCAGTTTCCAGCCAGTCAATATGGCCTTCTTCGTCAGCCAGGATTTCGATCATCATATCGCGGCTTACATAGTCATGAACGCTGTCGGCATACGCGATGGCTTCACGCAAATCTTGCGCACCTTCAAGCTCAAGACGAAGATCGGATCGCAGCATTTCTTCGACATCTTCACCAATCCCTAACTTGCCGAGATCCTGAAGATTGGGGATGCCTTCGAGAAATAAAATACGCTCGATATACTTATCGGCATGCTTCATTTCGTCGATGGATTCGTGATACTCAACATCATTGAGGCGCATCAGGCCCCAGTTTTTAAACATTCTCGCATGGAGAAAGTACTGATTGATTGCGACAAGCTCATTTCCCAATAATTTATTGAGATAACTTATGATTTTAACATCACCTTTCATTATATAGTCCCTCCGCTTCCACTTATTGAAGCGTAGATGGGGCTACCGGGAAGTCAAAAAAAAGTTCGGGCTTCAGGCAATCTCTTTGTATTCCGGGATCTGAGTCAATTCATCCTGCATTATTTCTCGCGCTGCGCGGATGCATTTCCCACATTGATTCCCAACTGGAATAAATTTACGGAGCTGCTGAAATGACTGGGGGTGAAACTGACGTACCGCCTGGCGGATCTTTTTATCACTGACACCATTACACAAACAAACGTACATGATCACTCCCGTTCAATTTATGCGCAAAGTGTAAATGAGAATAGTTATGATTACAATAGCTGCCTGTTACCGTTTCTATCATATAATAAGCATCCGCAGAGACAGGTCGGCGACCTACGCTGTTATGCCCCGGTCTTACCGGGGCATACTGGCATTACACTTCCGTTGACAGGCTGACTTCCGGTAGACCGTTTACCGGCATCTCCTTCCGACTGGTTTCGGCGGGTTTTACAACGGATGACGACGCTTTCAGCGGTTCAGCCAGTGAAGCCAGCGAGCCGCCGGAAATCCCTATCTCTTTTAGCAACGAATCAATTAACGGTGCCTGAGTACGATAGGAAAGCGCTGCGGATAACGCCTGCTCAGCAAGGTTACCACCGCTCGCGTTGCCAGCGGTTACGTCTCCAGCAACACCGCTACGGTTCAGCCCGTCGACCTGGATGATCTTAATACCATCAATGGCTTTCATCGGCTCAACGGATTTTTCAATCACCGCAGGCAGGGATTGCAACAGCGCCAGTTTGAACTTGAGGCTGGTTTGCTCATCAGAAAGGACGTTGATGGCGTCATTAATCGCCCGCTGGGCTTCTGCTTCTGCCAGCCCTTTCTTACGCGTTGCCTCTGCCAGCTCCACGATCGCGGCAGCCTGCATCTCCGCCGCTTCTTTCTCTGCCTTCGCCCTTACGGTCAGTTCAACCGCTTTGGTTTCCGCATCCTGCTCAGCGGCGATCAACGCGACCTGTTTTGCACGGTCCGCTTCCGCCGTCTGGCGCGTCGTTTCAACGTTTTGCTGCGCGCGAACCGCCTGTGCCAGGGCATCATTGGCGCGTGCTTCCGCCTGGGATTGCTGTTCGGATTTCGCGGCAATGGCAATCGATTTTGTCTGGTTGGCGATTTCGGTGACCTGTTGTTGTTCGATCTCTTTAATCCGCACCTCACGCTCGGCCTCAACCTTTCTGGTGCGGACCGCCTGCTCGCGTTCAATTTCACTTTCCTGGATCTGCCGCTCGGCCAGGATACGTGTCTGCTCTGCCTCACGATGGCGTTCAGCTTCAAAGGCAGCAATTTTGGCATTCTGCTCGGCAGTGCGGGTTTTTACCTGCTGTTCCTGCTCAAGCGTCATAAAAGCTTCCTGCTGTTCAATCTCCAGCTTGCGCGATAGCGCATCACGGTTTTTCTCACGCACCGCCACTTCTACATCCTGCTCCACCTCATTACGCTCCCGACGACGACGCTCAGTTTCCTGGGTCAGCTTGGTCAGACCTTCGGCGTCAAAAGCGTTGTTGGGATTGAAATGCTCTTTCGAGGTCTGGTTAAAGTTAGTTAACGAAACGCTCTCCAGTTCCAGACCATTTTTCGACAGATCCTCCGCGACGGTGTTTTGTACGCCCTGAACAAAATTTTCGCGGGTATCCTGGAGTTCATGCATGGTCATCTGTGCGGCCGTAGCGCGCAGGGCGTCGACGAATTTATCTTCAACCAGCATACGTAAATCTTCCGGCGAGAGCGTACGTTGCCCCAGCGTCTGCGCGGCGGTAGCAATTCCTTCTACGGACGGTTTAACCCTGACGAAAAACGCCACCACAACGTCAACGCGCATGCGGTCTTTGGTAATCAGACTGTCAATGGTTGAGCGACTTACCTCAAGCTTGAGGGTATTCATATTGATGGGAATAATTTCATGGAAAATGGGCATAACGATGGCACCGCCACTCATCACCACTTTCTGACCGCCAAGGCCAGTACGCACAAATGCCTGCTCGGCGGAGGCACGACGATAAAGCCTTGCGAAAATGATACCAATAATGACCAGAATGATAACCGCGATAATAGCGGAAAACATCCAGGATGGTAACATGCCGAATACATTATCCATTATATGTGTTCCTTTTAATTAATAAGACCATTACAAAACATCAGGCCAGGGATTTAGCTCGGCTAAATAGCGCGTGGCTGAGAGCCGACAAACAATCAGCACTTTGTCCCCTTTATTGAATTCTTTGCCCTCTTCCGGCTCCAGCAGTAAATAGTGGGACTGACCAAACTTATCTACCAATTTACCTTCGCAGGGCGAGCCAGATTTACCCGCATGGCCAGTAATAATAGCCATGCAGCCTATATAATCATCTTCGGTAATGGCGGTAGTCTCATCCCGTGGCAACCAGGGCGCAACCGCGTTGCCGGTATAGTGCGCGGCCACGACAGCGCATACCAGACTAACAGGTGCCAGCAATCCATTATTCAAGGGCGTTTGCCAGAACGTAACCCAGCCGTGCTGCGCAAGGATGCCGAATAATCCAAAGTAGCCGGCCAGTAAACAGAGCGCCACCAGGGCGGGGAGACGCCCAATATTCAAATAATGAAGCACCTGGCCAATATTGCCTTCGCTTAACGCATCATAATGTTCAAGATGGGCGTCAAGCGCGCCTGAGAGGAGATGACCGCAGAGAAGGGAAATAACTTCCAGCAAACCGATAAGTAATATGAATGAAATAGCGAACAGGTAGGGTTCATTATATGAGGTAAATAAAAGCATGCATCCACTCCTGTGACGACATTCCATATTGGTACAGCAACAGCGCTTTCAACGCTACTTATTACAATACCATATTTTACGGCGCGAATGCTTTTTAACGACGCTGGATATAATGCTGCTGGCGATACCTCCTTAATCAGACGTACTATTTTATAAAGGTCATAAAAAAAGGACGCCGAAGCGTCCTTTTTCAATTCAGAACTAAATATTAGCCCAGAACTTTAGCAACAACGCCCGCGCCAACGGTACGGCCGCCTTCACGGATGGCGAAACGCAGACCGTCATCCATCGC
>NZ_PQGD01000033.1 GCF_002915575.1 Superficieibacter electus | reverse complement strand
AGCTGATAGAAACAGAAGCCACTGGAGCACCTCAAAAACACCATCATACACTAAATCAGTAAGTTGGCAGCATCACCACCTCGCTGAACCTTGCCATATAAGCATCGTACTCAGCCTGGTCTTCAGGAGATAAAAAATTTGGTGGGAGGAGCATCAGAATCCTTTCATCCTAGCTTGTATACCTTCTTCGTAGGCCAGCTCGCCATTATCGGTAAAAGATGGTTTTTGATGTTTATGATAAAGCTTAATTTTTCGTCAGGCTTGATAGCGTTACCGGAGAGATTTGATCTTTTCTCTTCAACTCGCAATACTGTTTATACATACAGTACAAGAATTCGAGTGTAGCTATGTCTGTTATCCTTGAGCACATTAGCAACAAGCCTTACGAAATGGCACCTTTTTTCAGTGATTTACTAAGCTGTGGAGTGATGAGTCCGTGCGCCGGGCATGAAGATAATGAATTAAATTTGCATGAATATGTAGTCCGCAACCGCCCCTCAACCTTCTTTGTCAGGGCGGCGGGCCTCAGTATGATCAATGCCGGTATCAATGATGGAGCAATACTGGTTGTGGATCGGTCTTTAACAGCACGACACGGCTCTATCGTCGTTGCGCTGGTGGATGGAGAGTTTACGGTAAAGATCTTACACACGTATCCTGAGCTGCTTTTGATGCCTTCTAATCCAGCCTATAAGCCGATACGTGTAAATCCTGAATCCCTTGAGATATGGGGCGTCGTCACCTTTGCACTGAATCAGTTCAGCCATGTACATGCACGTTGATATTAACGGAGCCTATGCGGCATTTGAGTGTGCGATGGATCCCAAGCTGTCAAAAAAGCCGCTCATCATAGCCAGCAATAACGATTCGTCCGTCATTGCAATGAATAAACTGGCTAAAAGCGTTGGTATTAAGCGTGGGACCCCAATTTTTAAGTGCAGGGATTTGATTCAGCAACACCGGATCGAAGTCCGGAGCTCTAACTTTACTTTGTATGAAGACTACTCAAATCGCTTCCATGAAACGCTGGAAAGCTTCGCGCCTCAATCGAGTCGATATAGCATAGATGAAAATTTCATGTTATTGAAAAACATGAACAAGATAATAGATTATGAAGATTACGGCCGGTTGATCAGAAGTACACTTCTTCATAATCTGTCCCTTACCTGTGGTGTGGGTTGTTCAAGCACCAAAACCCTCGCTAAATTATGCACCTATGCGAGCAAACGATGGGCAGCTACAGGCGGGGTTGTAGTTTTGACTGATCAGGCCAGGATCAGGAAGCTCCTGAGCCTGATCAGTACCAGAGAAATATGGGGTATTGGTCGAAAGATTAGTGAACGCCTGTCGGCTTTCGGGATCATCACTGCCGGTGATTTTTATAATAGCGACGTTCGCTTTTTACGTAAAAGCTTTGGCGTTGAAATCGAGCGTACCTGGCGGGAACTGCATGGCGAACCATGTTTCCGGCTGCACGAGTCTCCTCCTGTCAGGCAACAGATTATCGTTTCCAGAAGTTTTGGTCAGCGCCTTAATGAGATAGGCAAGCTACATGAGGCAGTTTCATTTTTTACCGCCCGGGCGGCAGAGCAGCTGCGCAAGGATGGCTCGTGGACCCGTCAAATCACAGTCTTCATTCAGAGTAGCAATTATGCGCAAGGTGAAAACCGCTACAGCAATTGTGGTATCGAGCCGCTTACCGCTACACAGGACACCCGCGATCTGGTTGATGCAGCCATGACCATCCTGAACCGCATTTACAGACCCGGGATAGCGTATGCGAAAGCAGGGGTAATGCTCTCCGCTATGACTGACGGCACAGAGCAACTCAGCCTGTTTGATACTCGCCCGGCCAGGCCTGGCAGTCAGGCACTGATGAAAGTTATGGACCGGTTCAATAAAGAAAAGCGCGGAGCTCTGTTTTTACTGGGGGAAGGCATTCAACAGGATTTTCGTATGAAGCAGGCCATGCTATCACCGAGATATACGACCCGCTGGGATGAATTACTCGTTGTAAAAGCGTAGCGGCCATGACCGGCATGGCCGTACTCATCAAATGTGAAAGTAACTTTAGGCCCCGCGAGCTTTTTCGATTGCGCCCTGCAAAGTTGCTGCGTCCATAGCCCCGGGGATAAATGTGGTAGTCGCCGCATTCGGCTTTTTCATATTCATAATGATGAAACCGGGTGTGCCGGTGATCCCGAGCGCTTCGCCCAGCTGCATATTGCCGGAGATCACGTTTTCATACCGGTTTTTTTCCCTGTCAGAAAACGTGCTGTTAAACCCTGACTTTTCCACCACAGTATTAAAGTCAGTGAGTTCGAATTTGCGTTGAGAGGTCATGAAGGTATGAGCCACAGCCATCAGGTTGTTGTGGTACTTACGATAGGCTTCAGCACCGAAATTCTGATAGACGTGCAGACCCGTAGCGGCCCCCATGGCAGATACAGGTTTTGAACCGGCAAAAATCGGGAATTCTTTAAAGAAGAATTTTACATCTTTGCTCTGATTCATTACCGATTCAACAACAGGTGTAACCCGCATGCAGTAAATACACTGATAGTCGAAGAACTCGATTACCGCGACGTCGGCGTCATCAGGGCCGATGTTTGGCGTCTCCTTGGTATCCAGCAGAGCTGGCGCATATGGAATTATTCGTTCCACTGAGGCACTCACGTTCTGATTTTCCAGCGCCTTACCTGCTTCCACTAAATAATGGGGATTTTTTACCAGGTAAGTAGCGGCAATTTTGCCAATTTCTTCCTCACTGAGCACCTTCGGTTTAAAATAAGTTGCCGTGATTAACGCCGAGGCAGCGGTAGCAATAACCGCAGAAATTAAAATCGTGGCCATCGGTTTTAAATAAAATTCTTTAGACATAGCTACCTTTATGCTTTTCAGCCTGTTAGTTATTAACCTGCGATGGATTATACTGGCCCGGTAAATCGGAATTATTCGTGAAACAATGCTTTTTGGAGATTAAAGGATGATTAGGCAGGGCTTTATACTCACAACCGCAATGCTTTTGAGTGGATGCGGATATCATTTCGCAAACCAGGTAGATGCGTACGATCTAATGCCTCGTCCTGTTACAAATAAAAGGTTTCAGATAGTCCCTCCGGACGAAAGTATTCAGTCCAGAATGTTTTCAGGCCGTTTTGCTGATGGATTAGCAAAAAAAGGAGTCATTATTTCCACTCACCAGCCAGATTATGTGCTCAGGTTCCGAATCAGCAGCTCACAGGAGAACATGCAGTATAGCGAGCAGCTTCTTACTGGGGTGACAGGCTACGTTGTAGATAAAAAGACAACGAGAACTGACAAGCATGGCGAATTGCATACTGACTATGACTACAAGCCAGTCGATGGGGTAATAGGCACTGAGACGATGTCGCAGATGCACTATATGCGACAGCTGGATGTCGAGGTATACCCGTCAGCGAAAGGAGCAAAGCAGGTTCTGAAAGTGAGTATGCAAAGCAATGCACCTGTGCCGTCAGACAGCATTGCTTATTCAGCAATGATCGACGCCTTTACTGATAAATTTGATGCGCCGCTGCGTTCCGGAAATTATGTTGCAGTGATCCCCTGGAACTGAAAGCAGACGGCGGGAAGAGAATGTTCAAAAGTGACTTTTGGACACGCACATTAACGTGGCTATCGCCCTCCCCCATTAAAATCATAAAGTCGGTAAAGATCGCCCATCGTGATGGAATTGGGCTTATTAATGAACAGATACTGTAACTGTTCTTTATGTTGAGTACTGGCAGCTGCATTCATAAGCACTTCCAGGTAGAACTTGTAGCCTATGCTTCGCTCTGAATACATATACTGGAACTGCATCAGTAAAATGCCTGACATAACATACAACAGCAGCAGACTGAGTAATACAGTGCTATCAGGCTGTTCCAGTGCCATACTGACATACCCTGAACCCAGAATGCACAGAAGCCACCCCGTCATTAGAGCAGGCACCCTACGACTCAGACGTTTATAACAACGTTTTATTACGGGATCCCGGAGATACTTTTTGTCAGGTATCCCCGTTGCTCTGATGACGAAGCTACTGAGTATCGACATCTTTTTTCCTTCTGGACGCTCTCAGTCAATAAATCAGGCCAGGCGCTCATTGAAAGCTACCACGAGCTGCGAATCGGGATTTTTTACCAGTTCGGGCCGGATAACTTTTAGTTGCCTCGTTGGGGCGAGCTCATCTGTAGGCCTGATGGTGGTATTACCCGGCCCCTTGCGGGTACTGTCGGTGTTTACCTTGAGCTTTTTATTTCCCAGGTAGCTTTCCATCTTTTTAGAGATGGTGTCACCTGTGGTCGCAACACCAGAGAGTTCCTTTAGATGTTCACCTTTATCCATTTGTACCGATGACATCAGAAATCCGATTCCGGGATCGTTTTCCGTTCCACAGGCTCCGTACTGACATTGTGCAGCGAAAACGGGCTGTACACCTACAGCAACCAGCATTAACGTACTCAGTAAAGTAGATTTCATACACACCTCTTACAGTCGGAAAAGTTACTTTTGCGCAGCGCCCATTTGGGTCACCAGGTTTTCCGGGCTCAGCCACCCCGTAAATAACTGCGGTTTGCCGCTTAGTGTCACCATGGTAGGAGTACCTTGCAGCGGGATTGTTGAGGCCACCTGGAAATGCGATTTGATAATGTTTAAGCAAGCCTCATCAGGACGTCCTTCCGGGATAGTTGAAACCGGATTCATCGCTGCATCCAGAGCTTCGTTTGGCTTTGCTGAACACCAGATTTTGGCCATGTTCCCGGCTACTACCGAGTTCAGTCCTGCACGTGGGAATGCAAGAAACTTAATCGAAATACCGGCATCAAGATAAGACTTCAGATCATGATGCAGTTTTTGGCAGTATCCACAGGTTATATCGGTAAAGATAGCAAGCCGGTATTTTTCGTTTGGTGATTTGTAGTCGATGGATTTTGTTTTGGATGCGAATTCCCGGACGCCCATTAAAATGGCCTGCTCAGTGGTGTTTACCACATCTTTACCTTTCACGTGGAATAAGCTTCCGGTAAAAATGTAATCTCCGTCTTTGCTCACGTAACTTACCCCCTCCCTGGAAATCACCGTAAAAATATCTTTTACTGGCGAGGGTTCGACGTGCTCGATTGAAAGCCCAATGGCTTTGAGCTTATCCCGGGCTGCATCTGGCAGTACCATTGTATTAACCGGCTCGGCATTCATCGTGAAGGCGGTACTTAATGAAAGAAGTAATACCGATGCCTTAATAATTTTTTTCATTTCCGCTCCTTAAATCGAGCACTAATATTATCACGCCCCAAAATTCCAGAATTTTGCTTAAACGCTTAAATCAACGGGTAAAGCCGAAAGAAAGTCGATAGATATATGGGAGAATAGATAAAACGTAGATTCAGTGGAGAAATCGTTGTGTTTACACCACCAGCAGATGATGTGAAACCTATTCCCGTTCCTGATGAGATTTACACTCAGTGCATTACGGATGCCGCCCGCTACTTCGGAATTGATGCTGAACTGGTTTTTACGTTGTTTGACAATGAAGGCGGTAAGGTTGGTACTTTCAGCAGGAATACTAACGGCACTTATGATATTGGCCCAATGCAGATCAACTCATCCAATCTACCTGAAATAAAAAAGCATTTCCCGACGGTAACGTGGCGGGTTCTGGCTTACGATGCTTGCGCAAGTTTCTGGGTTGGAACATGGTGGCTCTATAGAAAAATTGTTGATCGCAAGGGCAATGTGTTTGAAGGGATTGCAGATTACAACAGCAAAACCCCAAAGGTACGTGCAAAGTACATATTTAACTTCATGGTAAAGTACAATCGCCGGATCCAGCAGCGTAACGGGATGGGTGAGCTTTATCAATGGACCCAGCAACCTCCTCGATACAATGGCCATATAGCTAAAAATGTCCCGGAGCAAAACCCGACTCCTGTTGTTAAATAAATACAACCCGATATTACAGAAGATCATCGAGTGGCTTGGGTAAACCACCACAAATATTTCACACTGACTCAGGAGTAATATATTGTCTTCTTCTGCAAGAAATTTATTTAAGATTCTCTCTTCTTTCTTGATCCAGAAAAACCCTCATCATGAAGAAGTATGTGTTCATGAAGAAACAACAGCTGGTTTATGGGCCCCTCTCCCTGATTCGCATGTCGTGCTTTTCTTAGATTTCGATGGGGTTTGCCACAGGTGTAAAAATGAAACCTTTGAGCGAATGCCACTGTTAGAGAAATTGCTGGATAACTGCCCTGCCATGGTGATTGTTATCTCCAGCTCATGGCGTGAGTGCGCTAATACAAGTTATCTGAAATCTCTGTTCCGGGTGCCTTATAGAGACAAAATCATAGGTGCAACCGGTTCGGTATATTTAAAACACGGACAGACTGGTGTGCGGGCTGCCGAGTGTGAGGACTTTGTCTTTTCACATCGAGTTAAAGCATTTATCTGCCTTGATGACGACGAATCATTATTTCCGGCCGGTTATCCGCATTTGCACAAAACCGATTATTACACGGGCCTCACCGAATCTGACCTTGCAGCTCTTAACGCAAGGTACCATCAGCTCATGGGACGCTGATGAACAAAGTAACTTTCCTTTTACCCTGTCACTGCTGATCTCGTACGCCCATCCACTTTAGGATTGATTGTTTTATACCATACGCAATAATGTCTCATATGAATTCGACAAGAAAGGGACATTATGCTGCATCACTGTCAGGCTAAGTCACTGGATGACATATACCTTGAGGATATTCCCCACATCATACATCCGGCCACGGCGGTACATGACCTCGAAGATACCGCCCTGCCAAACCGGATTATTCAGGAATGGAATTTACCGCAGGGATATACACAGTTTGTCAGCCGGTATCACCAGTTCCACCATCAACGCCCCTGGCTCGCTTACCGCGATACGCTTGACGACATCAGATACGGTAAGATCGTTCTGCTTAGAAAAGACATAACCGGCAATGCCGGGCCGGGGGTTATATCAAATGGCAACCTACGCAATGACCTGCCCCTGTCCCTCTTTACCCGTCTGCGCGATATCATCTCTCGTCAGTTGAAACGCCCGGGGTATTACGTTCGATCAACGACACCAGCACAGCACGCCCAATCAACAAAAACCATTAATTCCAAAGCGGCTGGTCGTCTTCTCGCAGCTGGCGGGCTTTATAATGGAAATGTGGAGGGATTTCGACATACGGCTGAACAACTTGGCGGCGAAGCTGTTGAAGGCTATGACCAGGTATTGAACGAAACAACTTCAGGTATGCTGGTTGCAGCGGCTTCACTTCTGGTTATCCGAAATCCAAGGTCTGCGGATGAATTGACAAGTTATCTCGGCAAGTACAAAAAAGCACACGTTTTGCTCGATGATATGAATGTTAGCGAATTGAACTACATGCGCCGAGACAGAGCTGAATATTTAGCTCTCCGTGGACAATTCAACAATACTGTACGCCCTAACTTCCTTAAATCACTTTCAGACCACCCAGATGCCCTGGCTACGTTTGAACCTAACGATTTGATGAAACTTGCAACAGGCAAGGTCCCCTCTGGGTGGCAGGTTCACCACAAGATCCCTCTTGATGATGGTGGCACAAACGCTATAGACAACCTGGTACTTATTCAGAATTCACCATACCATTCAGCACTGTCGAAAGCACAATCCATCATTACGAAGGATCTACCGTATAATTCAAGCACCAAAGTTCTATGGCCATCGCCGAACGGTGTTATCTACCCGGTAGGAAAGTAAGAGGCGCTCATGAAAGATTTAACTCAACTACTCAGCAGCTTAAAGAGGTTGATGGTTGCAGATCACTACCCTTTAGCCAGCCCGGTAGCCCCGGAAGTCTTGAAAGACTTAATCTGCAATCCGCCTCCAGTGGAGTGGGCAGATCACAAAAAGAGCGCCTATATAGATATACAGAAACTCATTAAAACCAGGCTTGATTATGCCCAAGTGTTTAATGCTATGGATGGTTTTGAGTACAACGGACTTACGTTTTATAACCTTGTTCAGGCAGAGAACGAAAATCTATTGTGGTCAAATATTTACATACGCAACTTTGAAGCACGAGACAATGAAATCTACGTTGACCCAAATCTCACTGATAAGGTGTTAATCGGAGAAGATGGCATGTCACTTTTCGCTTATAGTTTTGCAGACGACTGCTTTCAGATAAGAGACAAAGCATCTACTGATTATGTTATTGAATCTCATACAGAGTTTGATAGATTTTTGTCTTCACTGATTCAAACCGTCAGTTGAATGTTCCGCAAGAGCGGTACTTCTGAAAAAAAGGCCGCAAACACATACTTTGCGGCCTTAATTGTTTAGCAGTAATTTACAATCTATTGATAGTCATTTCAGGAGGTTATATTCAACCTCCCTTATTTTTTATTTTCATTAAGCCACTGATCCGCTTTATCGACACGTGACTGGTAAGGCTCATTTGTGTTGCTCAGCTCTGACTTCATGTACTGAATGAATTCATCTGCTTTCTGAGGCCCAAAGCGTGGGTCATCCGTCAATTGCTGCCGGATAGCCCTTTCAGAGTTCTGCGCTGCATTCGCATAAGTCGAAACGCCGTCGCTGCTAATACTCTGATACCGGTCACTTACAGCTGCGACGCCATCAGACATCTGCATGTGATTAAGGACTTTACCCTGGAGAGAATCAGGCATATTTGCAGGGTTAGAGGCATCATTTGCTATCGATGTCTGGGTTTGAAGGATGCCCGCTCCCGTAAGCATCTCATTTACCGGTTTCGCCCCAACGCTGGTTAGCGTATCCGAAACAAATTGCTGGCCCCCGAGTAGCGCACCAGAAATCGCGCCCCGCTCAGTGTTGGCCTCTATCTTTTCCCCAACCAAGCGATCTGTGACGGTCTGAGTGCGGTTACCAACGAGACCACCGCCCGACCCACCTTCTCCCAGGTTTGCCCGTACGACTGACTCAAGTGAACCATCAGCTCTGTTATGAGTGTTGAAACTGCTATGGATGCTCTTAACGTCATTCATACTCCAGTTAACGTTATAGTTACCCAGTTCATTAAGGATCTTCTGGGTATCCGCTTTGAGCTGCTCTCTTTCGGCACCGGTAGCCATGGTGCTGGCACCATAGGTAAAGACAGCTTGCTGTGCCAATTCAGCTCGCTTATCGTCCCGGCTTAAGTTCGGGTTGTTGGCAACACGACTAAAGTAGTTATCAGTGTTATTAGATAAGCCACGAACTTGCCCGCTCTGATACATACTGTTCAAAGCAGTGGCTCGTTGATCCATTCCATCACCAACCACCCGACCTCCAACCTTTTCCAGATCGTTAAATGTGCCTTCTGCATTTCTGACATCCTGACCCGAATTGACGACTTTCTCTACACCCTGATTATTCAGTACAGGTCCATTCTTTTCGAGAGAATTAAGCACATTCCTTTCTTCATCAGAATAAGTGCGGCCCACGTTGTTGTTATGTATTCCCTGAATATCGCCTTTGCCCGCGTTATCAAGGTTATACGGAGTAAAGCCAGCTTCACTTTTTCCAGGGACATGCTGTGTCGCGTCCTGAGCGTTGGAGGAAAGACCGAGTTTAGCCTGCGAATCTACACTTCCACCCAGTTCCCCTACGCGTGACGCACTCATCACGCCAGACGTATTTACGCTGTCAGGAGTTCTATCCTGTGCCTGAGTGATAGTATTAATTCCTGACCCGTCACCTGAAATTCTGTCGAGCTGATTGGTGATAGGTAGCAGCTGCTGTGCATTACCACCGAAGTCGGAAACCAGACTTTTAAGCAGGCTGGAGGTTTCACGGAGATCCTGTTTATTACTTTCGGCCGTCTCTCCCCGGGCGGTATCAATCGCAATTTTTTGCTCACTGAAATCTCGGGTTGCAGCCACAAGCGCGTCAGTACGTTGAAGCTGCGATCCAAGCTGATTACTGGCCTTGAAGGTATCGTTATAGGAGTTGAATTTCTCCATAAACGCATTCTCATCCAGCCCATTCTTACGAGCAAAATTCCTTACATCATCATCACTGAAGTTTTTGTTGCGAATAGAATCGGAGAACCTGTCCAGGTTAATGCTTTGTTTAGAATCAAGGCTCATTCCACTATTGGAGCTTGCGTTAGTCGAAACCGATGTAGAAATATTTTGCGCCATCGTCTGTGTCGCCTGGTTCATTTTCGACGATGCTTCTTTAAACGCATTAGTATTGGATATCTGATCGCTGCTTACCTGAGACGCCGCTTTACTGAACTGGTCAGTTAACGCAGAATCCTGGCTAAGCTGATTCGTGATTGCTTTTGAAAGGTCATTTGAAAGCGAGTCACTGCCTGTATTGGTCTTAGATGCACCGCTACTCAATTGCCCTGCTACAGCCGCTTTCAGCCCGGCTCCATTGCCAGTTCCAACACCTCCATTAAGCCCAGCGTTGAGAATAACATTTGAAGCAATGCTGGCCATCTGAGACGCACTCACCCCATGTTTCGTTGCAATACCTTCTGCTACAGAGGCACCAATCTTATCCGAGATCTGCTTCATTGTTTGCAGGTTGGTTGAGAACTGCTGGCTCGACTGTCCTGACCTTCCAATTTCGCTCATCTGACTGTAACCAGCCTGGAATGAATTACTTGCCGCACTCATAACTGATGAGGTTACAGCTGATCCTTGTCCCTGGCTGTTAGCGATACTTGAACCAGCATTCCACATTCCAAGACGGAAATTACTTGAATCAACTGCGCCGCCATCGCTGTATCCCTGACCGGTACTGGTTAAGGCGGTTCGTGTCACGTCACCAAATGAAGATTTACCGCTGTTAGGGCCATCCCATACTTTGGGCGTTACATGACCAGTATCCACCGGCGCATCGGGGGTCACTCCCTTAACCGCATTCATCATCGGGTGAATCGACTGTGTCATCAGGAATAATGTGAGTACCGGAATCAGAGCATAGAGGGCGGAAGCAACAGACAGGTATGAACTGTATGTTTCCGCAAGCCCTGGGAGTCCCATCCACGTGACGGCATTATTCTGGCTGTTGAGGGTGCTCCAGGTATCCAAGTCGGCCGTCGCGACTTTCTTCACATACGCGTTGACCATTACTGCCGTAAGCGGCCACATATTCACGAAGAGGATAAGTTGCAAATATTTCGCCGCAGCGGCAACACCATTACCACCTAACGCCAGCAGCATAAGCAAAGCAAATGGAGCAACCATATAAGCAAACATTTCAAGGAATGCGATTGCTGCTCCCGACAGTTGTAACCACAACTGGCCCTGTGAAGCCATTGTGTTGGTTCGCTTCAGAGAAGCCTCAAACAACTGCATATCGGAAGCCAGACCGAGTGGGGTCTTATATTTGCTTGCGCCATTTCTGAGCTCATTCATAATGAACAGGTTCAGGGTGGCGTCATACGAACCAATAGCCTTACCGTACATACCATTTGCTGACGCCATAACATCAGTAAAGCTTGCGCCGGTAGGTGCACCATTTGCTTCGTCTGGAGTAAGGATGCCGTTTGTCTGTCCTATAAGGGAAATAGTCTGGCGAGCTTCAGCTGTACTGGTAACCTGTTTCACAGTTGACCAGACCTCATCACACGTACCAGATTTTGAACCGTTAGCGCCAACAATACTGGCAGAGGCATTCTTCAGTGCGCCTTTCATCGCCTGATTAATCCGGTCCATGCTATCTGCCAGATTAGCTGAGAAAATATCGTTAAAAATAGTTTCTTTACCGGCAATATTTGCGCTTGAGTTTTGGGTAGCCTTCAGGCAGTTGTATGCAAGAGACTGAACGGTAGCACATACGTTCATTGGCCCTAGCCCGCTGGCCGGTTCAGGAAATGCGGAACAGTAGCCCTGGCTATCGCCGCCCCATTGCAAAAACTTCACGAATCGGATCATCGGACCGAGGGTGATGTCATCGTCCAGAGTTGTTGCAGACAGGTCCACCGGAGAAAGCGGATCAAACGCTGTTTTATAATCCTTCAGCAAACCCTGGCTTAAGTTAGTGGTGACGGTTGCCATCGCAGCAATAAAAATTGGAATTCCGTCGACGTTTCTGACCTCTCCCGACTTTACAGATTCAATAGTTACATCCACTCGAACCATTGCCATCATGAAAAGGATCAACCCCAAAAACCAGGAGAAAAACGGTAATTCATTTTTGGTCGGAGCCTGAAGCCATAGCCACGTTTTATAGAATAGGCTCACACCTGCTACAACGGCGGCCGTGGTCAGGAACTCTTTTACACCAGTATATTGAGAAAAGATCAGGGCAATACCGGTAAAAGCCGACCAGACAAAATCAATATCACCCAGGGTATATATGTTGTAATCCATGTCAGACCTCAGTTACGTGTGCCACGAATACTTTCAGTGAAAGCCTTCCGTTGCAGGCGACGGTTATCCCAGGTTGAAATGACGTCCGAGCTGGTACCGACCTGGCTGTGCGATAGCTCATAGGCGGCTTTAACCTGTTTTGAGAGATTGTCTGTTAATCGGTTGAGATCATCCCTTTTACCCGACAGCGACTCACTCGGTATGCTCATGGTTGAAATTTTGGCCTCAACCTGGCGCAACATGTTGATTACGAGGCTCGTCGCAGCAATAGTGCTGATGTCCTGAATGTATGCGTACCCTTCCGGTGCTTCGAATGTTTGCAAAGAGTCGATAATGGTCGGGATGCCGATATAGGAGATAATGCGTAATTCATCATCTGAAACACGAACGTCGTTGATGATTTTTTTCTGTACGTTTAAAAGAAGATCAGAAATGGTATCCTTCAATCCCTTAAAACCACCGTCATTAACTTCTGACATGACAAGGCACTGAGCCTTTCGTGGGGATGATGGATCTGGTGCCGGAGAACACTTGAGCATTTTAATTGATCCGCCAGCTGGTGGCCCCATGATGTAATCCGTGACAGTCATGGTAGACGGGCGGACTTCCATTCCCGCTTTTTCGCCTTTGCTATCCCAGTTGATAATGACAGTACCTACGAGAGACATAAGTTGTTCTGCCAGTTTATAACCGGATAACTCCGTTACCCCTCCGATGTTCATCGTTCCCTTATCAATATCCATGAACGACATATAGAAGAGGTTACCACTGAATTTTTCAGCGAACTCTTCGGGATCCTTTGCTTTAACCTGAGAAGTGACAGCTTCAGGTGACTTTGTCATCGATGAGCCAAAATCAGGAATAAGACCATTAATCGATCCCAGAATTGAGGCTGGTCCAGAGCTAACTGAGTTAGCGAACTGGCTTGGCGTACCCACGTTTTCAGAAAGGAAAGAGTAAGTTGCATTGCATGAATCTTTCGCAAATTTATTTAGCGCTTGCAGTTTGTTTTGGATGTCATTAATCGTTGCAGCACAGTCAGCACAAATAGCTGAAACAGCAACGTTAAAAGCATAGATAGCCGCACCCTGGGCAATACCACGGGCCACCTGCACAAGCTGGTCCCCGTTGATCATGCTGAAGGACCCAAGAAAAACGTCAATACCGTTACAACCGACAGAAGCTTTTGGAAACGACATGGAAACAAGGTTGGTATTAACGTTTGTTGTTCGGTAAGACATTGACCCGCCAACTATGCCTGTACGGGTTGCTGTGGAAAAGGTGGCCGGGCTGGTAGACGTCATCATGCCATTGAAAATGTTACGCATTGCGTTGTCTGCATTTGCAGTCGGGGCTAAAATTGCAGCACAAACAGAAAGAGACAAAAGTAACTTTTTGAAGTTGAAAACGGCATTACTGCGCATAAGTGCCTCCAAAACTGCCGCCAGCATTGAGATAATTGACCGGATCGGCCGTAGGCATGTCATAGCCTTCGAGTTTTTGGTCCATTATTTTTTGAAGTAGGAATGGGTCTGATTCCATTTCGGATTTATTAACGGTAATAACGCCATCATCGCCGATGGTATATTGCCTTTTAATATCTAGAGTTGACTGGAACGAAGCGTCATCGATCAGATTCATGCCCTTCGCGGCAAGTATAATAGTGTTCTTTAATTCATCAGCGGAGATCATGCCTTCACTAATGCGCTGAGCTGATGTCCCATCCTTTGAAACCAGGAAAATTGTAGGTACCTCTCGAATTTTAAATTGATCAATAATTTGTGCGTTGGGGATGTTAAAATCCTGAAAAAGGCCATTATGCAATGGCCTTCCATCCATACTGATTGGAAGAATATCTACCGAATAATAGTTCTGCATAAATTGAAGTATTTGGCTTTCTTCGTGGCAAAACTGGCAAGTACTCTGGAAAAAGAAAAATAAACCTGACTTAGTAAAGATATCTTTCATTACCGTTTGCTGATTTTTTTCAACAACAGTGCGGTGAGCATCCAGTGCCACCTTTTCCACTGGTTGCCTGCGTTTTTCAGACATCATCGGGTTTTTAAGAAAATAATCTTTTGATTTGTCAGAAAAACGCGTACTGATATCCAGCATTAACCTTTGCGCCGTGTAATAACGTGATAGATTTTCTGCGGTAGGGTTATCCATTGCCTGCGTTAACAGTCGAGGCATATTCTCTTTTAGCCATTTTGAATTTAAATCTACCATTTCCTCTTTTGAAGGCGAGCTAGCAGCACCGGTTGGTGGCAAAACCTCTTCTTCTTCAGCTTCGCTTTTTTTAGCAGGATCGTCATACCAGAAGAAACCCTTCTTATAAGCCTGGCCAGATACAAAGGGCGTATCTTTTATTAGGGGTTGCTCAGGGCTGGCGTGGGCACCAGTAATTACCAAAGACATAAGCAAAACCATCTTTGAAGGCGCTAATGCAATACGAGTCATAGACCGTTCTCCTTTTCTGATGCGGTTATGATGGCATACAAAAAAAAGGTTAGAGCTCGTATAGCATGGTCGTTTTTATGTTGAAAAGGACGGAAAAGGAGTGCTGACTAAGAAGATAGTCTCGGTGATGGAAAGATCATCCATCTTGCACGTTGTCAAAAATCCGGTGTAACAAAAACATGGTTTTATCGAATATCTAAAAGCAAATATTGCTTTGAAAACAGGTGTATTTAGAGCTGAAAAAAATCATCACAAGTAATGCTGTTTCTATATTTCAAAAAAGGAATAGCTAAGGATCAAAGAAGCGAACTTAGACAAGAATATAAAATATATTAATTGAAAGCGATTAAGAAGTCGTCATGCATAGAAGGTTTTGAGAACCTAAGTAGTTTTACGTTTTCAACAGAAAAAAAGGTGCACATTTTTGGAACGAAGAAAAACTGAATAAAGAAAAATCAAATTATATCTTTACTTGTCAAGAGTTGATATTTAAGTTGTAACTAATATTTGATTGTAAAGCAAACAACAGAATTTGACTTAAGTCAATATTTAGATTCAGACAAGGCAAGTTTCGCGATATCTTTTTTAAATTTAATCTAATTCTTCTTGAGAATACCTCTCTATGGCTGAAGCAGTTGAAGATAATCTGCAACGTGGACAATGAGCATCATTTGTCACTGGCACAATGTATGGGCGTTTACATTTTTCGCAGGCACCTAGTTCTTCAATTTCTTTCATAGAAGTAAGGATTTCTATTATTTTATTAACTTCCGGTGCGCATACAAAGTATCCCAGATTATGAAGGACACTCATTATTCGGTTGAAGTCAATTTGCCGAAAACTCGCTTCCGGATTTATTGGATCAAAACCAAAATAGTTAACTGCGACATCAATAACAGCAGAAAAGGCTCGGCGGTTATCTGTGCGTTTGCTCCAGCCCCGGATACCTTTTTTGAGTTTTGTTTTTGCACCAGGCTCAAAATCGATATTTTCAGCAACATGATTACCGTACAAAATTCGTATTGTATTTTTATTTGCCCCAAGCGACATAGTTCTTGCTGCTCGCAATAGAGCATTAGCTTTTGTTTGATCGACCTTTGCCATATCAATAATCCTTTAACATAACTTTATTTGTTAAAGTGTTGAACACATCCTGACGGTGACTGGTGAACATAGTGTCATAACGTAATAGTTCCATCAAATCATCACTAACTTTTCCTAACCGGATGTCAGCAGACAATTCATAAGCCCAGGCAAAAACTTTCGTTTTAAGTGAAACACTCTCTTCAATATGCCCTTGTGAGAAAGCAATTGTACGTGGGAAAAGAACGACATCGTTAATTGTTTTTAACGATGAATAACCAATGTCTTTAATAGCATCAGCTGTAGTTGGTTTTAAACCAAAGAAAATACTTACAAACTCTGGTGCGAGCATTGAGATAAAGAACACCTGCATAAAGTAGTCATTCTGTATATCAACACATTTAGAACGCAACTCATGAATCTTCTTGGGATTATAGATATCCACTGTACCATTCAGAAAAGTCACTTTTTCACCGGCATCGTAAATACCATAGTCAATATCATTTGTATCATATTCACGAATTACATTGGAATCACCGTCCAAGACCGCAGAAAAAAACCTCTCCCATGTAATTTCCTTTCCGAGTGTACGCGGAACCAAAAAACTACCTGGACGTGTTTCCACTTCAAAAGCTAAATCAGCGGCTGTACTAAATCCTTTCCCAAATAGGCGACGCTGGAGAAGAGGAGTCCCAGTTTGATATGCAGAAGATCCATGCACAGGCAATAACATTAAAAATGCACGGTAACTACGAATAAGCGAAATCTCAGTGCGGAAAAGTTTACCGAGTAAGCTACGAGTTAAATTATCAGATTCTGACATGTGCTGATTGTCCTTGCGCCATTACAATTGTTCAAATCTTCAACATGGATTTTTTGTTAGGTGTTCGGTAGGGTGAAAAGTAACTTTTAGTATTTTCTTAAGGCTTGAATAAGCCTTAAATCTATCCCTTCAACCACACCGCTTACTTGTAACACTTTTTAACCAAACTAACCAGAATTTTATCAAAAATTCCTGCGCATGCTAACGAAATGTGAAGCGATTAAAAAAAAACCTAAATCCAGCCCCTCCCAACGTTGGATTAGAATAACGACGTCTTTCACTGACCGTCATAAACTGACATTTTTACTTTTCATCAACCTCATGCTTACATAGGATCACTAAACAAAGAAAAGTGACCCTATGAATGCCTCACATAGGGTCACTTATGTTTGAAAAGTGACCCTATGTAATGTCGTCATAGGGTCACTTTTTATAAAAGTGTCACTATGGACAAAGTTCCATAGGGTCATTTTTTTTGGAAAAGTGGCACTAGATATATGTATAACTTTAATAGAGCAATGCACATTATCAAAAGCAATAATCCACAATGGTCATTCTGTCAAAAGTAACTTTAGGGGGTAGCGATGGAAGTGAGGCTAAACTCGCTGTTACTGTTTCTGAAGGCCCCTCCCGAATGGGGGAAACAGCGAGTGCATTACATCTGTTCAATTCCCTCATCAAAGAGCATTCAAAAATCTTCTGTTCGTGAAAAAAAACGGAAATTTCCTCCGGTATAGTAATTTCACATCAGGAGGCGTCATGAGTAATTCAAATCTTATAAGTTCTATAGAGCTAACACGTAAAAATTTACGTGCTCAGATTGAAGGTTTGCGTGTTGAGGCTGAAGATCTCATTACAAAATACTGGATCAAGTGGAAGGAACGAAACCACCAAGAGATTAACCTTACCCGACATAGCAAAGTTCCAAAGAGGGAGTACCTGGGTTCTTACGCACCAAAAGTTGAGCTAATTGGTAATGCCAGAAAAGTAACGATCACTTGGCATCAGTTCAGCCCTTATAAAACAAGAGCGCCTAGCCACATGTCAAAACGGGTGCAACCAATGAAAAGTGGAAAATATTCTAAGAACTGTTTTGTAAACCATGCCAGCTGGGAATACGAAATGATTTCTGAAACGGAAGCATTGCTGGAGCCTTACAGAGAAATGCTTGAGCTCTATCATTCAGCATATATCGAACTTGGACGAAAAATCCGTCAATACTCAAAAACTAAGGTGGCACAATGAACGACGCAATTATCACGGACAATGAGCGTATTAACATTGAACCAAAAGATGTAATGGTAAAAGGTTCAAATAAAAAGCAAGGCGTAAACGCTCAAACTTCTACTCAACGTAGACCAGAGCACCAGGGTATGGCCAAAGTTATTATTAACCCCGGCACCCCAGACTTTAACCGGTTTTTAACTGCCAGAAATGGAGCAGTCATCAGAGGTTTTGATGATGTGAGTATCGCTATTTCCTCTCTCTTTAAAACGGTTGATGCAGTTAAACATCCTGACCTTGTTCAGGCTATTCAGGATTGGTTCAACGAGCTGCATGAAGAAAACAATAAGATGAAAGAAAATCTTGTTGCTTATATTAAGTCAATTGAGTTCGACAAGAATGACTCATTCATGTCATCAACTCAGTTTGTACCTTTCAGTTTTGAACCAGTACAACTCAACTTCAATAACCACAACACCATGAGGTTTTACAAGTACATCTTCGAGATGAACCAGCTCATGAACACAATGTATGAGTACAACTCATTGGGTTTACTGGCTGTAAGCGACTATCCGGTTATGTCTCACAACATTATAAAGAGTATTAATTTATATGTTGAGAATGTGAAAAAGACTCTGAATGTTTCTCGCCGTAAGGATGGGCCATACAGTCCAGCAGAGTTCATCACCAAAGTAATGCAATATAAAAGTGTGCAGGCATACATTGCAGCCGAACTGTCAGGCAAACGTCGATAAGGTATGATGATGAATTTCAGGGCGCTGTATTTATGTATTAAACGGATTTTGGGGATATTCTCATCTCAGGAGAATGATGCAACCTCTGTAATGATTGAGGATATATCAAGCCTCTCTCCTTTTGCGCAGATTCTAGGAGATCAGAAGTACACTGTTCCTGATCATCCAAATCCAGAAGTCCTGAAATTCATCGAGTATCCAACTCGTCCGACGGGCATACAGACATTTAATGAACAGTCAATCCTGTCTCTGTATCGGGAAAAGCTGCACTCAATTTCAATGATGTTAGCTATCAGCGATAGCGACATCAGGGACGATGCATATACATTTACTAATTTAGTTTTAAAGCCCTTGGTTGAATATGTTCGCTGGATACATCTTTTGCCAGCTTCCGAAAATCATCATCATAATGGTATTGGTGGGTTACTTTCTCACAGCCTGGAAGTGGCCATACTCTCTTTAAAAAATGCGCATCACTCAGAACTGAGACCAATCGGATATCAAGATGAAGAAGTAGTCCGTAGAAAAGTATATCTCTATGCTGCGTTTATCTGTGGTTTAGTCCATGATGCCGGAAAGGTTTACGATCTCGACATTGTAAGCCTGAATTTAGCTAGTCCGATCATTTGGACGCCAAGCTCACAAAGTCTTCTTGACTGGGCACGTGAAAATGACGTGGTTGAATACGAAATCCACTGGCGAAAGCGTATTCATAATCAACATAATATCTGGTCCAGCGTTTTCCTTGAGCGAATCCTAAACCCGGTATGTCTTGCATTTTTGGATCGGGTAAATAAAGAACGTGTTTATTCAAAAATGATCACCGCCCTAAACGTTTATACTGATGGGAATGACTTTTTGTCTAAATGCGTGAGGACCGCTGATTTCTATTCTACTGGTACAGACCTTAATGTTTTACGTGACCCTATCATGGGTCTGCGTTCTAATGATGCAGCAGCAAGGGCCATTAGTACCATCAAGCACAACTTTACCAGTATCAATATCAACAATTACAATGCTAAGCCTATGCACATCATTATCGTAAATGGTGAGGTATACCTTAACGAGAACGCATTCCTTGATTTTGTTCTCAATGATTTCGAATTACATAAATATAACTTCCCTCAGGGAGAGGCTGGTAAGACCGTATTGGTAGAATCCCTAGTTCAACGTGGTTACGTCGAGCCCTATGATGATGAGCGTGTCGTTCACTACTTCATTCCGGGTATCTATTCGGAAAACGAAATATCAAACATCTTTAGAAATGGGATAGGGAAACTAGAATTCTATAACCTTCTTAAGCTAAGGTGGATTGGTTTAATCTTTGATTCCTATAAAATCCCTGACTCAGTGCCGGGTCTTTTTAGCGTTAATGCCAATAAAGACTTTATTTACATTGACGAGCAAAAAACAGTTACTGAATACAGAAGACCAGTGCCCGGTCGGGACGTTATAACTAAAATTACTGATACTGTTGAGACGGCTGTTCTTAAGGTTAATGATTTAGGCCGCTCCTCTGCCTCTATTGATGTTGATATACATTCTAAGAAAAATGAAGGCTCATCCGACGATTTTGAGAAGAAAGCCGAAAGTGATAATGAAATTGATAATGACACGCAGATAGTTAAATCTGAGGGTGAGGAAGCAGCTGATCCTGTCATTCCTGATATAGAAGAAAGTGAAGATGAATCGGCAAAGGACACGGAATCCCATGTCCTGGTCAACCAACTTCATGAACTCCTTTTAAGCGCTCCACTTTCCAATGACTATATAGTGTGTGTTGATGCTGTCCCCTACCTCAACATAGATACCACTATGGCATTGCTGCCGGGATTAGATGAAAAAGCATTCAGTGAAGAGCCCTATTTCCAACTGACATTCAGAGAAGGCTCTCTCGATGGAATGTGGATAGTAAGGGACATTGACGATCTGCGTTTAGTCCAGCTCGGCGATAACTGCGCCGGGTTCCAGCTCACCTATCATGAGCCAAGAAGGCCAACAACTTTAAAGTCACTTTTCAATACTTCTATGTATCAGGCATTAGTGATTAATGATGAGTCTTCTGTTGAAAACTCTGCCCCACGTCCAAAGCAAACGCTTGAGCTGCCTCCCCCACGTGTAAATGCAGTCGAAGAACATTCTGGCGACGTGGAATATCATGGAACCGATAGTGCATCCGCGACTGGTCCGCTGAAAACTGAGGCTGTGGAATATGAACATTATCAACATCTTTTTGAGAAAGAAGATGAAGAGCATGAGATCATTGATTATACCGATTTCTCACAGCTTAGTGTTTCTCGGCCAGAAGTCGGTAGTTGTGCAACAAGCTCTTCGGTCCATAATGAAAAGCTTCTCTCCGAGCCGTCAGAATTACCAGAACTTAACCGAGAACAGAACGCTGATCCCCAGGGTACGAATGAACGCTCTATGGATGTTTCTGTAGGACAAGAAAACTCAGAACCAGATACTGAGGGTAACTGCCCACCACCAGCTGAAGTTGTGTATTCCCAGACCGAAGCAGCCGCAACCAGTGTGATGGCAAGTGAAGAGCCCGCCTTACCTCCTGTACTTGAAGAATCAAATGGAGAGCATGCGCCCACAGACGCTAAGGGGCATCATCTTTCGCCAGCACTGGCCAGACTGTTCGCCCCAACAGCACCGGTAGAAAAACAAAATCCCAAGCGCAACCGGAATAAATCATCGGACAAAGCAGAAGTACAAAAACCAGCATCACCTGTTTCTGGTCACAATCTGAACAGTAAAGTCTTTGCATCTACTGAATCAGACCAAAATGGTGAATTCTCGCTTATAAGCGAAGGTGACGTTACAGAGCTTGAATTTGTAGAAATTGCGTTAGTACTGCATCAAATTCTGTCCAAAATGGAGGTGGCGTTTAAAAGAAAGCGCAAAAACAGATTTATGGTAAGTACTCCTAATACTCTCTATCTGACCCAATCTTGCGTGGAAAAATTTGGGTCGCAGTTAGAGGCTCAAGATCTTTTCAATAAGCTTCCTCAGTACCTCGTTAATTCTGGTGCTGTGATCAATACAAAATGCCATGCATTTAACATGCCTACTTTGCTGGCCGCATCAGACCGGGCGAAAGTGGACATTGAACGAATTATCAATAACCTGAAAGAGGCTGGGAACCTATAATGTCAGATTCGAAGAGGACTAACCTCCATGCACAAGAGAATTTTTATCGGCCTATTCTTGAGTATCGTAGTGCCTCAATACTTTTGATTTGTTCGGTTTCTATGCTTTATATGGGACTTTCTTCAGACGGACTGGACATCGCCCCAATAGTTCTGTTCACCTCAATATTGCTTTTTTTGCTGTGCCTTTATCGTTGCAAAACAGCAGCGCCATTTTTGATGGCTCATTGGCGTGTATTCAAGCGACATTTCATGTTCGTTAGTCTTGATTCACTGCGTGTAATTAACAAAAGTAACTTTTTCTCCAATGAGCGAAAGTATCGTCAACTGGTTCAGGATTATCAAAATAAAAATAAGGATATACCCGAGCGAAAGTCCTATTTTTGTGATGGGTTTGAGTGGGGTCCGGAACATGCGGATCGGGCATATCAAATAGCTAACCTCTCCAGTGATAAACGTGAGATCGAGTTGCCATTCGTCTTCAACCCAATTAAGAGACATTTTGACGCAATGGCTCGTAAGATGGGCGGCAGCAATGCAATTTTTGCTGTGGAACGTAGGGAACCCATATTTGTAACTGAAGACAATTGGTTTGGTCATACTCTGATAACCGGAAACGTGGGTACCGGGAAAACGGTGCTACAGCGTTTACTAAGCATTAGCATGCTTCATCTTGGTCATGTTGTTGTTGTCATAGATCCAAAGAACGATGCAGAGTGGCGAGAATCTCTAATGGAAGAGGCTAAGACCCTCGGTCTTCCTTTCTATAAATTTCATCCTGGCCAGCCAGCATCTTCGGTCTGTATTGATGTCTGCAACACCTATACTAATGTTTCTGACCTAACATCTCGTCTTTTGAGCTTGGTGACAGTTCCCGGTGAGGTTAACCCATTCGTTCAGTATGCCAAGGCTCTCGTTTCCAATGTGATTTCCGGGCTTTCTTACATAGAGAAAAAGCCTTCTATTTATCTGATTCACAAGAACATGAAAAGCCACATGTCTATTGTGAATCTTACAGTCAAGGTAATGGAGTCATGTTACGCGAGATATTATGGTTACGATGTCTGGACCGAAAAAGTTAAGTACGTCGCTAACGATACCTTGCCGGTACGTTTCAAGCGTCTCGCTGAATGGTTTACGGCTCATTTCATGAATTACGAGGGGTCCGAACAAATAGACTGGTTAGATACTGTTTCCCAGCTTATTGATTACTCAATGTCCGACCCAGAGCATATGGCTAAAATGACCGCAGGTATTATGCCTGTTTTCGATATGCTCATTGAAAAACCTTTAAATGAGCTTTTATCTCCTAACCCGAACTCAGTATCATCAAGAGAAATTGTAACAAGCGAAGGGATGTTCAGCACTGGCGGGGTGCTATACATTTCGCTTGATGGCCTTTCAAACCCCGATACAGCAGCTGCTATTTCTCAATTAATAATGTCAGATCTGACCTCCTGTGCCGGTAGTCGCTACAACGCTCAAGATGGTGATATGTCAGCTAATTCCAGGATAAGTATTTTTGTTGATGAGGCACACTCAGCCATTAACAACCCTATGATTAACCTTCTGGCGCAGGGTCGTGCAGCGAAAATTGCACTGTTTATTTGCACCCAAACCATCTCCGACTTTATTGCTGCGGCAAGTGTTGAAACTGCCAATCGAATTACGGGGCTCTGCAACAATTATATAAGCTTGCGAGTCAACGATACTCCTACTCAGACGCTTGTTGTAGAGAACTTTGGTAAGAGTGCGATAAGCACAAATATGGTCACTTATACGACCGGTTCAGAAACATCTTTGCCGCATAATAACTTCTCAGGTTCAATCTCAGAAAGAAAGCAGACAACTTTAGAAGAGAGTATTCCAAAGGATCTCTTGGGTCAGGTCCCTATGTTTCACATAGTTGCCAGGCTTCAAGATGGCAGGAAGGTTGTAGGCCAAATCCCTATTGCTGTTGCTGAGAAACAAATGAAGCCAAACACAACTCTGTCGGAAATGCTTTTCAAGAAGGCCGGAAAAGTTACTTTGCGTCAAAATCTCGATATCAAAAATCTTAATAAATTTCTAAGGAAGTTGCATTGATGGATGAAAAAATTGTCCTGACGCGCCAGCAAATTTTAAGCTCTGCACTAAAAGTCAGCAAATGTCGCTCGCTCGTAAAAAGGCGCTTTCAGTCTTTGGGTTTAAAGTACGCAGATTCTCAGGAAGTTCGAGATCGGCTAACTATGATAGAAAAAAACGCGTTTCATCATTTGGGAAAATTTTGTCAGAGCAACGATATCGATTCCCTATTCTCCATGGCAAATACCCTGTCTGAGCTTTTCCTTTTAAAGGGAGAGTTGATCACGACTGATCCCTTTGGGGACCGTGAAACCAGCTACTGGTCGGTACCACAAGGATCATGCCATGAATGGATTCAATCACTGACCACCAGCGAAGGTCCTGAACGTAAATTCGTTAGTTTCCGTATTTCTTTCGATAACAATGACGTACGGTGTGATCTTGTAAAAAAGAATGCCCGTATGCTTGGTTGTTATCTTTTGCCTTATTTCGTCGATTTAACACGCACGGTGGGCGCATTCATTAATTTGCCAGGTAGTGTCTCTTTTAAACAAGTACAGCGCATCAAACCCCAGATTCATCCAGAAACAACACATAGTCATATAGTTACTATTGAGGACTCTCCCTTTCTTTCTCGGTTAAAATTTAAAATCATTACTGCCATAGATCAGCTTCCTGACCCTAATGGCCTTTATACAAACACCTTTAACAGCATTATTGACCGTGCACTGCTGACTCATCTCAAAACCGAACAGGAAAAAATAGATAGTCCAAGAGTCTGCAAAAATGTGATTTCGGCTTTTGCCGACTCAACTCTTTCTCTGCCGGTGTTTAACATCGGCCTAAACGAGCAGTACAGATACTGGACGCCGTGGGGCATCAACTTTATAGAATTTTCCCGCCAGGCCGCAAAAGCAAGGACCGCTGTATTTGTTCCTGATGTGGGACAGATCGAGTGGAAAAGCGCAGAGCATAAAGAACTGGCGGAGTTAAGCCTCATCGACCAAATCATACCTAAACAGTACCACTGGCTCCTGGGTATCCCGACGATGTGGCGTAACAACTATTGCAATCACGATCAGAGGCTAGCTCTTTTTCGTGAATGGAGGGAAAGCAATGGCTGCGGATAATACAAGCAGGGCAGCAGTGCTCAGAACAATGCTTTTTTTTGGCATGGTCATTTATTTTGGTTACAGCTTGGCTTTCCAGAATACTGAGGAGCTCAAATATCAGATTACTCAGGAGGTTAATGCAAGCCGGTCCATCATATCAAATGACCGTTGGAAGTCTGTCATTGCAAATAGTGAAGCGACTTTAAATTGGTTGGTACATGACTATAAGTTAATTGACTATCTGAATACTATTCTGATCCCTGACACCAAAAAACCAGCCAGAGGTATTAACATTGTTGCTGAAAAATTTACCTCTATTAATTACACTATGGCCAAAAACATACCCCTCTTACTTTATCAGTCCATTTTCCGGTGGAACTTAATCCTGGGGTGGCTAATCGTTTTTCTGCCCTATCTATTTGCCATGCTAGCAGATGGAATGTACCAGTGGAAATTGAAGAGGTACGTATTTGGTAAGGTTACAGTTCAGTTTTATCGTATTTGGTTTCGAGCATTTTGGGTGATCAGTGCTTTAACGATGGTCTACCTGGTCATGCCAAATATGTCACTATTTAACAATATCGCTCAACTTTTCCCACCAGTCGCTTTATTGATACTGGGAATTGCATTGAATCGCTTGTGGTCTAACTTTCAAAAACTCATGTAAAGGTGGTCAGATGTTAAGCAGTAAAAAAAGGAAGTCCCCTACAAATATCAAAGAATCGCTCAATGATAACGCTGACCGTTTTTATAAGATGTTTCGCATTCATACCACGGCAAAAGTTGCTATGTCGCTAATTGCCATGACCGCTGTAGGGTTTTCTTTCTACAATCTTTACGAACAATGGCAGGACGCTGAAGGGAAGAAAGACCATATAGCTGTAATACGGATTTCTGGCGAGATGGGTACCGGCTCGGAAACGGGCGATGGAACAGTGATCGCAACAGCTCTTGCCAAAGCTTACAATAATCCCCATGCCAAAGCAGTTATTATCGAGGCAGAGTCAGGTGGTGGTGGTCCCTCTGACGCCATCATTATTTACCGCCAGATAAACGCGCTTAAAAACCACCAGCCACAGATTGAACGCGTATCAGATGCCGGTGGCTCTCTTTCATCTGTAGCCGCTGACAAGAGTAACAAAACCGGGAGCACAGAACGTGGCGATGAAGCACGGTCGAAGCAAAACTCCCTCGAAGTACTCTCCAGCGGTACCGGTCGTTTTTTCTCTGATATCGCAGACTCATATAAACCAATCATCGTTAGTGTGAAAGGCATATGCGCATCCGCATGCTATTACGCGGTATCGCCCGCTGATGCAATTTATGCCGACAGTAATGCCCTGATCGGTTCTATCGGTGTGCGTATGGACCACTGGAATCTGTCAGAGATCATGAGCACAGTAGGCGTCAAGAATGAGCCCCTTACGGCCGGTGAGTTCAAAGATGCTCTTGACCCCTTCCACCCATTGTCCGATTCAACGAGGGAGTTCATGCAGAAGGAGATCCTGAACACGATGCATGAAAAATTTATAACTGATGTTGAACTTGGACGGGGTAAAAAGCTTCTCTCGCGTCATGATGCCGATGCTGTTTCTCTCTATTCAGGCCGTGTATGGCCAACACCTCAGGCAGTTAAGTACGGCCTGGTGGATGGAGATCTTACGTCAGTAGAGATCCGTACACGTCTTTCAAAAATGTACTCCACTGACACGTTCAAAAACTACAATGAGCCTCATCGTAATCTCCGTTCTGCACTCGGCATGCTGATGAGCCTGTCTTCAAATATTGAGAGCCTTACCGGTACCACTACCCGCTTAGTAGAATCTGTTAATGCCACCAGCTACCCCTCTGTGAGGTAACATGGATGCTTTCAATCTGCTGTGGAGCATTACGGGGGTAGCTTTCATTATCCTTATTTTCGTCGTGTTGCTGTGTCTGTTGGGATTTATGACCTCTGCCATAGCGGAACGGCGGACTGCAAAGGCAATTGAATCTGGGCTTCCTGAAGAAGCTCAGGGGCTACTTAGTGATCTCACCTTTCAGTTGTCGGCTCATAGCACTACGCAGGTTGATCACATTCTCGTAGCCCCACATGGTATATACGTCATAGAGCAGAAAAA
The DNA here is from genome assembly GCF_002915575.1 of Superficieibacter electus. Lineage (GTDB taxonomy): Bacteria > Pseudomonadota > Gammaproteobacteria > Enterobacterales > Enterobacteriaceae > Superficieibacter > Superficieibacter electus. The sequence continues at coordinate 2,535 of NZ_PQGD01000033.1, read as the reverse complement.
CTACGTAGGCAAGCTCTACGGTACTCTGGAGGAAAGCCACTGGCGGAAATGGACTCAGTCCCGAACCCTCAAGTTGCAGAACCCGTTTAAGCAAAACCAGGGGCACATCAGGGCTATTCAGTCTGCTCTTAAGGCTAGAGAACTGGAATGTATCAATGTCGTCATCATAAACGGACGTTGTAAGTTTGATGGCATCAAGCCGGAATGGTTATGTATGGGGATGGACGATTTTATCCATAAAGTCAAACAACGACGAGGGCTACGGTTGTTCACACCGGAGTCTGTTCAGCACATCTGTTCGGTGTTGAAGTCAACAAGGAAGTCGCCAGGGCTCTATACGGACCTTACTCATATTCATAACATAACGACAAAGTACAAAGCCCCGATGAAATTCGAGCAACGAGTAACATACATTCTGCTCAACTTTATCCATTATCTGTGGGCAAGTCTGTTCACTAAGCAGAAGCCTTAGCGCTCTATCATTGGTAAGGCTGTAAAATGTCTGCAAAAGGCCCCATCGGTAAATTGTTGGGGCTTTTTCTTTGCGTAGTTCTGATACGGTTTATCCTGTGGAGCATTATGGCCACCAGCCAGCTGGTGACTGGCCAACGCTTTGTATGACGTAGCCTACTCAGGGCAGGCTATTTTAGAGGGACCGATTTTTATCCGGGCTAATTTAGAAAGAGATAATTTGAACTTAGGCGGGCTGACCACCAGCAGAGAGGTAAATCACTAGCCGGTGATATTGACAGAAGTCGTCAGGGGTTTAACGCCGGAATATTTTGCCAGGCCTCCTGCAAGGTCTGCAAGACTTCTACAAGTGATAGTGACGGCCACAGGACTGTTTCCGTCATTATCACTCCAGGTGGCTCGCACTCTACTGGTACCAGAATTAAAACAACACGAGTTCCTTTTACCTGGTAGGCAAGGTTTACTGCCGGTTGGCGGTAGGAGGCCAGTACACCCTCACCATATTGAGCAGGGTTACTTGCCCAGTTCCGCACCATTGCATACACCTGAGGCATATACCGACTATCCAGATCCCCTTTGGGCCGTCTGAACGGCACGATTTCTTCTGAGCGGTAGGTGGTCGTTGTTGTATTGGTTGTCATCTTTGTCACCTCCCCTGTTCGTCCATTTAGAGTTTTAAGCTGCTTTACACATCACACTCAACTGATTATTTAAGCTGGTCATCGTCTCTGGCCAGCATAGCCCAACCATTCGCCTGGTTTTCGCGGGAGTAAGGATTCATTTCAAAATAACTATCTACCGCGTCGCTGTCCGCAACAGAACTGTTGTTAGCTCTCTTTGAACCCTGAACCACTACAGCATCAACCTCTGCGGCTTTCCCGTTGCGCTGTACCAGGATTTTAACCGTATTGGGCTTACGTCTTGCGAGCAGTTTGTTGGCGATAAAAAGCACAACAATCCAGGCCAAAAGCACGTATAAAAATGTATTCATAATGCCCTCCTTTGTATGTGATTATTATACCTGCTTCCATTGCAGGCCAAACAGGTTCGGTGCATGAAAAATAGACTTCTCTCCGGCGTATAGCAATCTACTTACTGATCTGTTTTCGTATCAAACTGTATGGCATAACCGAGGGGCGTACGTGGTGAGTCAGAAAGTTACTTTTCCGTAATAGTTAATTTCAGATCCTTCTTCCAGTTACGCTTCAGTATAAAACCGATACCCTCTAATTCAGCATCCTTCACGTTTAATACGCTTCACTTTAAGGCAGGGCTTTTCGGTTGAAATGAATTCTTTTTCCGGTTGCTGGACATGGGTTTCATCCTGATAGTTAAAGTTGCAGGCTATCAGTCACCACCACCACCTCCGTCACCTCCTCCACCGCCACCATCACAACCACCAGCTATGCTATTTTCACCATTACAATCACCTCCGAGGGGGTTCAAATGGCTGCTCCCCTGTAGATGGTGTCCTTGCCAGATCGAACCCGAACCAGCGCCTCCTGAGCGTCTTTGCTTGCCCTGAGGCAATTGTGCAGGCTCACCAGCACCGGCGGTACCAAAAATGTCCCGGGCAATTTTATAAAGAAGGTAAAAAGGTACGCCCAGCATCATAAAAAAGATTACTGAAAATATTACACGTTCCATTGATGATCTCCTGTCTTGTGAGAGACCAGTTATATCAGGGTGATTCAGTATTTCCGTTTAGAAAAGAGTACTAATTTGGCCTTGTTCGCTCTTAATTTGCCATCCGGGAAAAAGTCATAGGGATAGGCCTGCCAGAGTCAATAACTTCCAGTGATCTGGAGGAGACCCCGGCTCTCTGAGCCCTCATGGATGGTACGGCTTTACCCCTTGTAAACAGATTCACGTTCCGCAGGACAAACATCGACTACTGACGTCTCATATTTGCTGACGCTAATCCGACGTCTCATTGGGCTTTGTTGAATAAATCGAACTTTTGCTGAGTTGAAGGATCAGATCACGCATCTTCCCGACAACGCAGACCGTTCCGTGGCAAAGCAAAAGTTCAAAATCACCAACTGGCCCACCTACAATAAAGCC
>NZ_PQGD01000032.1 GCF_002915575.1 Superficieibacter electus | reverse complement strand
GCCCCGCCCCCATACCCACCGCCGCCACTCCCCGGGCCGGGGCTATTTCCAACTAAACAACTGCCCCCCCCCCGCCGCTGACAAAACCCCCCCCCCCCCCCCCCCCCCCCCCCGGGGCGGAGGCAACAACGCGCGCCCAGCAGGATCAGAAGGTCGCGGCTGATGCTGCAAATGGATTGCTTAACGAGCAACTGACGCGCGAGGCGGCAATTACTGAAACCAACCTGATTATTCAGAACAAAACGGACTCGCTGGCGCAGTCGATCGCGCAGGTGGCGGCGGGTAGCGGCACGCAGTTCGATTCCCTGAAAATCTGGCACTTCAACTCAGCAAGCGTGGAGGGGTGGACCGGCAACGGCACGCCGACGGTGGTCGATAACTGCCTGCGCCCGGCGAGCCAAGCCAGTAACCCTTATGTCGTCTCTCCGGCATCGCTGGCAGTGGATGCAGCGTCTTATCGCTTCGTTAAGCTGCGTATCAGAAAGGTGGGCAAACCAGCCTGGCGGGGCCAGTTGCGCTGGCGCGATACGGCGGCCTTTAACGACACGAACATGGTGACGCTGGCTGAGCCTGCTTTTGATGCCAGCGGCGTGGCCACAATCGATTTCAGCGATATCAAGTGGAATACCCTGGCGAATGTGGCACAGATCCGCCTGGATATTGGCGCAACACAGACTTCCAGTGATTATTTCCTGATTGACTGGATAGCGGTGGGCCGCCCGGCACCGGGTGCCAGCACCGCGGCACTCGAGGATGAAGCGACAGCGCGTATCGCGGCAGACTCTGCCGAAGCCACGGCACGTAGCACCCTGGCGGCGCAGCTGCGCGGCGGTAACGACGGCACCGATCCGTCGAAACTGACCAGCGGCTTAATTTTTAATGAGCGACAGGTCCGCATCTCTTCGGAGAAGGCCATCGCCGAAGACGTTGAAGCGCTGGAGACGAACTTCAACGACAACAACTCAGCAGTTCAGCAGCGCTTTGACGTCCTTACCGATGCGCAAACGGCACAGGGGCAGACGATCACGAACATCAATGTTGCGCTCAAATACGGCAATATTGACGGTGACAACCTGCTGACGAACGGTTCGTTTGAGGCTGATTTCGAGTACTGGGAAGGCCGGACTAACGCGGATGACCAGTCGATCGTTAACGGCGGTGCATACAGCGGAAGTAAGGTACTCCGGTTTACAGCTAAATCACGTCCTTCGCGTCTGAACCAGAAAAACATTCTTCTGTTAAAGGGACGCACTTATCGGATCTCCGCTGTCGTTAAGTGCTCGTCGGACGCTGTCGCTCTGGCAGGAGATAACACCAAGCTTGCTATCAGGAATAACGCATCAGACGCCCTGATCAGCAGCGTCAGCTTTCTTGCTAACGGAGAGACGCCACCGACGGTCTGGACTGAAAAAAGCTTTGATTACAAACTCGGCGGTACTTCTGACATCGTTGTGCAACTCGCCATCACTGGCGCTCTGTCTGCCGGGACGATGGACGTTGACCTTGTCCGTGTGATGGACATTACTGACGCCAAAGCCATTGAGACCAAAGCCGACGCTGGCGCTCTTACCACGCTGGACGGAAAAGTGAAGGCTATCGGCGATACAGTGGATGCACAGGGCACCGCGCTGACGCAGGTTCAGGCCAGCATCGGCCGCCGTACTGTCTACCGTGCCGTATCGGTCGGTAGCGGTGGTACTGGTGGTATCGGGGCCGCGGGTATTTTTAAGGAAGATGGCACTAAGCTGGCGACACCGGCGCGGTCATACATGCTGTCAGTCTTCAGAACCAATACTGATGGCTCTACAACTTTTACATCTACTAACTTTGATGTTTACTCCGGATCGGCAGCGGCATCATCTTTTAATGATGCTGTAGCAGCATTACCCAATGGGACGTATGTAGCCGTCACAACATGGGACGAGCCTAACGGGTACAAATCTCTAATCTTTGATGCTATTGAAAGCCTGGGGGGTAGTCGTGAAGCCATGGGAACAATGGCAGTCCGAAGCGCGTATATCCTTCTTGGATGCAAAGGAATTGGCAAGGGTAATGGGCAAGAGCTGGTAAGTCCCTCCGCCAATGGACCTGATGCTCGTGTTTTCGCGGCCATTGAGTTCATCAACGGGACGATGGTTGGTCTGGGCGCTGGCGCATCGGCGATTGCTAACGCTAATGCCTCCGCCACGACCGCGCTTGACGCTAAGGTGACACAGCAGGGTAAAGATATCAGCACCCAGGCTGACGCCATCACTCAGCTGAAAACCGATGTGGGTGGGAAGGCCAGTCAGCAGGCGTTAAATCAGCTGACCCAGCGTGTAACCGATACGGAAGGCGACATTGACAGCCAGCAAAAAGCTATCAATGGTCTGACAACCAATCTCGGCAAGAAAGCGGATTCATCCGTCGTAACTGAGCTGTCGAACACTGTTCAGGGGCATGGTGATCGTATTGACAGCATCTCGCTCAAGACGACCCGCGTTGACCTGACTGGCCTCGACCAGAATACTTATTACGCCGTGACAATGACGCTCCCATCAGGCGATGGCGTTATCAAATCACCGTCGCGCATTCGCGTTGTTCGTCCTCTGTTGAAAAGCTACGGTATCAAGCAGGCTGACGGGAGTTATAAAAATCCAGACTGGGCCACTCACGCCAACGGATTTTCGGCGTCAATGGAATGGACGGCCATAGGCAGCGGCTATGGTGCTAACGATATTGAGCGCAATGTTTACGAATATCAGTTTAAACCAAACTGGATAACGGGCGGCGTTGCGCCAGTTGTTAACGTGGGGCAGATGGCTAACTCTTCAAACGAGTACATTTATCTGCGCGGAGGCTCTCAGTATGATGTTTCGACGCCATACAACGTAACGCCAGTTTTGCGCACGGATTCATTTACCGAGAGAAGCCAGACAATCAACCCCATAGCTGTTGGCTCAGCGTCTGTCATTGTGCCTTCCACCATCCGCCAGGATACGGTCTTAAACGCCACGGCAACGACGGCGCTTAAGTCAACCCTGAAAGACGCAGCTGCTGACACGGAAAACATGATCGCCAACGGCAGCGGCGAAAGCGGCCTTGAGTTCTGGGAAGGTTCACCGCAGCCCGCGGTAGTCACGACGTCCCCTTATCTGGGCACGAAGTGCTTCGAGTACTCCGGCACGGCCAATATGCTGATGTTCCAGCGTGGCCTGACGATGCTCAAGGACCGGATCTACCGCGTATCAATGATGGCTAAGTTTTCGTCCGATGCGAGCGTGGATGCAACGACCGGGTGGGGTAATACCAAAGCCTCGATTCGCCAGAGCGAGTCAAACGCCTTTATCGCAGAAGTTAACTTTAAAGGCTCTGGCTCATCGCTGACGACGGCATGGACGGAATTCTCTTTCGAGTACAAGCCGACCGCCGATTTACTGGTACGCCTGGCTATTTCCTCACTGCTGAAAGCCGGGAAGTTGTGGATCGATTACATTCGCGTGGAGGATGTGACCGACGCTAAAGCCAATGCGACGACGGCGGATGCGGTTACCCAACTTGAGACGTCAGTTAAACAGCAGGGCGACACGCTGACGGCGCAGGCTAAAAGTATCCAGGGGCTGAATACCAGTTTGGGTAACAAGGCTGAAGCGAAGGCGCTGGAGCAGACAAATACCACGGTGACGCAGCAGGGCAAGGATATTACCGCCAATACTAAATCTGTAAGTGAGCTGAAGACGCGTGTGGAGGGCGCGGAATCGGGTCTGGCTCAGACATTCGAATCCATCGCCCAGGCCGGGCTGGCGCAGTTCAGAGGATTTTACGAGCAGCGCGCTGAAATTGTCAGTAATGACACGAAAATCACCGCCTCAATAAACGAAGTGAATGTGACTATCGCGAATGAAGCGGGTGCGGTGGCGCAGCAGATGAACACCCTGCAGGCCAGCGTCGGCGATAATGCCGCTGCAATCCAGGTGACGTCCTCCGCGCTGGCGGATGTGTCCGGCAAGCTGTCGGCTCAGTGGGGCGTTAAGGTTCAGGTGGATGCTCAGGGGCGCTCATACATTGCAGGGATTCAGTTGGGTGTTGACGGCAATGGAGCTTCTCAGTTTTTGATTGATGCTGACACGTTCGGGATTTACAACCCGAATGCAGCTGGCGGCCGTGTGCTGGCGTTCGCGGTGAGTGGTGCGACCGCTTATCTTCGGGCGGCGATGATTCAGGATTTAAGCATCGATTTCGGCAAAATCAGTGACACGCTGCGCTCCACAAGCTTCGTGCCGGGACAGCAGGGGTGGAACCTGCCAAAGAACGGCAATGCTGAACTGAACAACGTCACCATTCGCGGTACGGTTTATGCGAATGCCGGCGAGATGAATAATATCCTCATCAAAGAGACCTGCACCGTTCAGGGCCGTATTGAAGCCAATGATGGCTGGTTTAAGGGGACCGTTTATGCGGAGAAGCTGGAAGGGGATGTCGTTAAGTCGTTCACTATAGGCATAAACGGAACCGCTAAAATCGAAGCCGCACCTTATCCGCGCAGGATCGTTGCGATAAGCGCACCCATGATGGCGGCCACCGCCACCAGGATTGAAAACAGTACGGTTACTTACCTGTATGGTCAGGCGCATATGACCCTGCAACTTTTTGCGGGTGACGGAGGGACCGCCAATATTTTTGATAAGCATATATCCGCCAGCAACTCAAATCAGACCGTTTTTGATGTTGCTGAAGGAACCTGGCTACTCAATCCAGGTGTTTACTATGAAGTGACCTATCGTGCCAGCGGTGGTGTGGGACCGTCTGGGTTCCCTCAGAATTACACCTTTCTGGTAGTGAAAAACTAAGTAATTAAATTCATTAAACGGGAGGCTTTTGCCTCCCTTTTTTTGAGGAATAAAAATGGCAACTATTTCCGATGAACTGGCAGCAGGGCTGACAAAAATTCTTCAGCTTGCCCAGCTCGACATTCAGAATCAGGACAAAATGTTTAATGGCAGCGGCGACGTGACATTGACCCGCGCTGACGGTTCCACGTTTTTGGCGGCAACGTGGGCCAAAATGATGGCCGCAACTGTCGGGACCATTAAGCAAAATGGTAATCTTGGGACCCGGCTGCTTAACGAAGTTGACGGCAGGAACGAAGGGTTCTGGATTCAGCCTGCTTCAGCCAATGCGACCGCGGCGCGAAATTACCCTGAATACGTCGCAGGTAACCTTCTGGTTATGCAGAACGCTGCAAACGGCCTCGCTGGATGCACTCAGCTATATTTCCCCTTTAACAACCAAAATGTATGGGTCAGGACTGGCAACGCAAACGCCAGCGGGATCGCATCATGGACCGCCTGGCAAAAACTGGCTTATACAAATGACCCGGAGTTTACCGGAAAAGTTGTAATGCCCAGCGCGGTGCATCTAAGAAAAGATAAGGTGATCCTGAAAGCCGGTGATGATAATACTTTTATTCTCACCGTTGGCGGTAATGTTGATGTGTGTTCGTGGGGCGGCAATGGTCTGTTCCTGCCTCAAACTTTAGACTGCGTCCGTGGTTTCAAATCGCATATGGGAATTGGTAGTGCTTCAGGGGCTAACAATTACTGCTTTGGCTGGGATGGGTCGCGTATGGTCCTCTACGTTGACAATACGGCTGTAGGGTCTCTGAACACCACGTCAACGTCAGATCGAGGGCTAAAGAAAGACATTGAGTATACACCGCTGGATGACAGACTGGTGGCGCTGGAGGAGGTGATGCGCTGGGCTACGGCGACATTTAAAATGAGGGCCAGAGGTGACGTTATCCCAGAGTCGCCTGAAATGCTGGGCTTTATCGCCAACGATCTGAAAGCCGTCAGCCCGGAGTGTGTTTCGGGTCAGGGGCTGGAGGAGGGCGACGAACCGGACCCGTTAAAAGCCTACACCCTTGAACCGATCGCAATGATGGCAAAAATGACGTTAGCGATGCAGGCAATGGAAGACCAGATCACCGATTTGCAAAACATAGTTAACGATTTGAAAGCTCAGGTTGTTTCCCGATAATTTCCCTACCTCAACCCGGTTATATAATGAGACATAAACAGTACAAAAACAGAAGCTCAACGTAGCCCTGCGTAAGCAGGGCTTATTTCGGCAAAGAGCTAAAACGGACATTAATCCATTCAATTAATCTGTTCCAGCATTTGTCATTGAGGTCAATACGTTCGAGTAGAACCATTTCCAGCCCCTCCCCTTAAACTCACCTGTCTCATCCACCTACGGCTTATCACCGGAAGAAAAAGACCCGCCGAAGCGGGTCTGGTTATTTGATTTATTTTATCAGGCGGCCATCTTTCTGCATTGTTCAGCACAGTGATGGCAAGCTCTGGAGCACTCCTGGCAATGGTCATGTTTATGCTTTCCACATTCGTCGCCGCATTTCTGACAAATATCAGCGCAAAGACGGCAGAACGACTGGGCTGAATCGCTATTTAATGTCATAAATTGAGCTGCAAGACGGCAGATATTCGCACACTGCATATCCAGTTTTATGCACTCGCGCATCATTTCCAGGTTCTCTTCTTCGAGACACGAAGCCGCACAGTTATCACATGCAGTTGCGCATAGATAACAGGATTCGATACATTTTTTGTATTCATCTAACATAATTTCTCCTCAGCCAAGGTTACATATTAAGTATGGAAGAGATATCTGATTATTCAATTTTGGAATTTGTTAATAACTTTTTCGATATTTCACATCATTGATTTTAAATACAAATTTAGGGTTCCTTAATGCACCCATGCCCACTCCTGGCACATTAGGGTATTTTCACACTGATTTATATCCCAGAAGTAGAGGGGCTAATCGTCTTTGATGTAACCCTCCTGAGCAGCCTGAGAGAGGCTGGAGGCTTTGGCTGGCACGCTGAACAAACAGGGGCGCGGGACACTTTATTTTGCCGGGCAGGGCATCCAGCAGGCGTGGAAGATGAAGCGGGAAATGCTGTCGTCATGCTATACAACTCACATAAGCGATTTACCCTTTTTCAGTGCTGTTTAAAAGTTACCCTTTGTTACAAATAGAAACGCCCCGGAAGGTGATTCAGGGGCGTTTTTCTAAATGCACGTGCATTTCACGTGCATATTTTTGTCTTTTCTCGGTCTGCTTACTGTCTGGTCAATGTCCGTAAGTGCCTGTTTTTATAGTCACTGTCAGGGTGCAGTCCTATCAAAAGTGGTGGAGCTGGCGGGAGTTGAACCCGCGTCCGAAATTTCTACATCCTCGGTACTACATGCTTAGTCAGTCTTTACATTCGCCTGGCACCTGCGGACAGACACGCCACTACCAGACTAGCCTGATTAGTTTTAACGCTTCAACCCCAGGCAAGGCATCCACGCGATCTCTTTTGGGTTTGACCTCTCTTTGATCCCCGTCTTAAGAGCGGAAGCTAGGGAGAGAGGGCTCTTAGCAGGTTATTAAGCTGCTAAAGCGTAGTTTTCGTCGTTTGCGACTATTTTTTTGCGGCTTTTTACGAGGCAAACCGCCCCTCGGCATGCACCTTGGGTTTCGCAAATCCCGTCGAATCCAGAATCAGCCCCAATGTGTTACGTTGAGTATAACAGATTTGTGACGTTTCGCGCCAGTCTCTGTCACGTGGTTTTCTGGCTTTTATTTTTGCTTACTATATGAACAAAATTAGGCGGTTAGCGAGGGGCATAGGTGCATGAAACGGGGAAGGGAATGTAGCCCGGCCGAAGGTGCTTACGGCCGGGTGAGACGGTTAACGTCCGGCATGCTTCATGATGCGGGCTTTATCAACCTGCCACTCACGTTCTTTGATGTCTGAACGCTTGTCATGCTGTTTCTTACCTTTCGCCACGCCAATTTTGACTTTGCACCAGGCATTTTTCCAGTACAGCGAGAGCGCCACGACAGTCTGACCTTCACGGTTGACCCGACCGTATAACGTTTCCAGTTCGCGCTGGTTAAGCAACAGCTTACGGGTGCGGGTGGGATCGCAAACAACGTGTGACGAGGCGACCGTCAGCGGGGTAAAGTTGGCACCAAACAGGTGCGCTTCACCATCAATCAAAATGACATAGCTATCGCTGATGTTAGCCTTACCGGCACGCAGGGATTTGACTTCCCAGCCTTGCAGTACCAGGCCCGCTTCAAATTCATCTTCGATAAAGTATTCGTGACGGGCGCGTTTATTCAGCGCAATGGTGGCTGATCCAGGTTTGTGGGATTTTTTCTTGGTCATAGTATCCTGAACATCGCTAATCTGATCTCAATCGGCCTCAACCATCCTGCGAGGCGTAATGAGGTATCTTAGCACGAGTTGCGGCAGAGCGTTTTTTTTAACGTATGATAAATGTTATTATTTCCGACGTGTATGTTCCTGGGAATCGTTATGCCACAGATTAATCGTACTGCTCTGGTCCCGTACAGTGCGGAGCAGATGTACAACTTAGTGAATGATGTGGACTCTTATCCGGAGTTTATTCCGGGGTGTACCGGCAGCCGGGTGCTTGAGTCCGGACCCACGCAAATGACGGCGGCGGTCGATGTGTCGAAAGCGGGGATCAGCAAAACGTTTACCACGCGCAATACGCTTAACAGTAATCAAAGTATTTTGATGCATCTGGTGGATGGGCCATTCAAAAAGCTCATCGGCGGCTGGAAGTTTACGCCGCTGGGTCAGGATGCCTGCAAGATAGAGTTTCAGCTTGATTTTGAATTCACCAATATGCTGATTGAAATGGCGTTTGGGCGGATTTTCAAAGAGCTGGCGGCCAGCATGGTGCAGGCTTTTACGACGCGAGCAAAAGAGGTTTATAGTGCCGGGTAAGATTGCCGTTGAGGTCGCCTATGGTTTTCCCGAGAAGCAATATTTGCTGAAGGTGATGCTGGAGGAGGGGGCGACAGTTGAAGAGGCGATACGCGCTTCCGGCCTGCTGGCCCTGCGAACGGAAATTGATCTTAGCCAGAATAAGGTGGGGATATATAGCCGTCCGGTAAAATTACAGGATGCTGTGCAGGATGGCGATCGCGTTGAGGTCTATCGCCCATTAATTGCCGATCCTAAAGAGCTACGCCGTCAGCGGGCTGAGAAATCTGCGACAAATAAATAGCGTTACGCTGGCGCGAGCTGTTTTAGCAGCACATTGAGTCGGGTGCCTGCATTTTTGTACGGCGATACCGTATTAAACTGGATCATCCGTCCACGCGTCCATTTGCCGTACCAGGGGCACTGGTAAAGTTCACTGTCGCTGTAACGCTGGACCAGTGACAGTAGCTGACGATGGTTTTCGTCAAGCCTGGCGCACAGTTCTGACCATGAGGTGATAGCGGCATATTTCGCATAATATGCCTGCGCCAGCTTTCCCAGTTCGTTCCATTTGTACCCGGCTGCCGGAAATATAATCTCTTCTCCAGCCTCTTCCTGCTGATGCCAGGTTAACACTTGCTCTCCCCAGCCCAGTAAATAGCTGACCAGGTTGGCGGCGCTCATCCGGGTGCCGCTGGCATGACCATCAAGGGTCTCAATAAAAGCATGCTCAGCGGGAATACGCGCCAGCTTTTTACGCAGTAACTGCCACGATTTTTCCATTTCCAGCAGCAGAGCTGCTTTACTTTCAGGCACGGCCATCGTTCAGCCTCCGGATATAAAAAAGGTGCCGGGAGGCACCTTTTACGTTTATTGCTCGCCTGTCAGCGCAGGTTTGTTGTCGATATTGGTCAACGTGCCACCGCTGTTAAAGGTCAGAGTCAGCGTCTGCTGGGTGACATCTTCATGCCCCGGCTGCTGGCGGAATACGTAGAACCAGGTATTGGTGCCAAACGGATCGGACATCATTGGTGTACCCAGTGCATAAGCAACCTGCTGTTGCGTCATACCGACACGAATTTTTGATACATCGTTAGGTGCCAGATAGTTACCCTGGTTGATGTCAGGGCGGTAAACCACTCGCTCCAGAGTGGAACAGCCTGCGGTCAACATCAGAAGAACCGCTGCGGCAGCAGTCAGCGTTTTACAGCGCATAGTGATTTGATTCCTTTTCGGGCCCGAGCAGTACGCGGCTCATATGTAATATGCCGATGATAATAGACCTTTAATCACTTTAAAACCTTTGATACCTGGTCACACGGCGATTTTATCGTGAACTCAGACTTTCAGATATCAAAAAAGTTTACGCTGCCAGCAGTTCTTTCGCATTTGCCAGCGTGTTGCGAGTAACTTCGCTCCCTCCCAGCAGGCGCGCCAGCTCCTGAAGACGGGCGCGTTTATCCAGCGGCTGCATATGGGTTTCAGTCATTTCGCCGTCGGTCTCTTTACTGACCACAAAATGATGATGACCACAGCCAGCCACCTGCGGCAGGTGGGTAACGCACATCACCTGCGTGGATTCACCCAGCTGGCGCAAAAGCTTACCGACTACGGCAGCAGTAGGGCCGCTGATACCGACGTCGACTTCATCGAAGATGAGCGCCGGGGTTTCCATTTTACGCGCGGTAATGACCTGAATGGCCAGCGCGATACGTGACAATTCGCCACCAGAGGCTACTTTCGCAATAGATTGCAGCGGCTGACCGGGGTTGGTGGTCACCCGAAATTCAATACGATCCGCACCGTCAGCCGTGAGATGATGCTCGTCGAAGCTGACATCGATAGTAAACTGCCCGTGCGGCATTGAAAGCGTGTGCATGCTGTCGGTAATCAGGGTTGCCAGTTCCTGCGCGCTGACCACCCGACGCTGGTGAAGCTGTCGGGCCGTTTCCAGCGCCAGAGCATGATGCTTACTGACCGCCAGCGTCAGCGTCTCCAGCGAGTCTGCCTGATCGTCAAGCTGCTGCTGTTCATCAAGCAATGACTGATGAAAGGCCGGCAACTCTTCCGGGCTGACGTGGTGTTTACGCGCGAGAGCGATTTGGCGGGAAATGCGTTGTTCCAGCTCAAACAGACGATTCGGGTCCAGGTCCAGCCGGTCGCTATAGTGACGCAGCTCTTCACTGGCTTCACTGATTTGGATAGTGGCTTCTTCCAGCATATCCAGCACGCCGGAGAGCTTGCTGTCCATGGAGATAAGTTCGCTAACCAGTTGCTTTGCCGCATAAAGCTGGCTTTGCAGGTTAACGTCTTCGCCATCGGCAAGTAAATTCAGCGCCTGCTGGCTGGTGCTGAGCAGTTGACCGCTGTTGGCAAGACGTTTGTATTCTTCGTCGATTTGCTCAAACTCACCGGCCTGCGGATGAAATTCATTCAGTTCTTTAAGCTGATACTCAAGCAGCTCGGCGCGCGCGGCGCGTTCCTGACTTTGCTGCTGATGCTGCGCCAGGTCGCGGCAGCTTTGATGCCATAAACGATAGTGCTCGTTCATGCACTGGGTAAGCGCGACTTCACCCGCGTAGCCATCCAGCAGGTTTTTTTGGTGATCGGGTTTGATCAGAAGCTGGTGAGCATGTTGCCCGTGGATTTGAATCAGTAGCTGACCCAGCTCACGCAACTGTGACAGGGGAACGGCGGTACCGTTAATAAAACCACGGGAGCGCCCGTCGCTGCTGATCGCGCGGCGTAACAGGCACTCGCGGCCATCTTCAAGCTGGTTCGCTTCAAGCCAGCGCAATGCCGCCGGGGTATCTTTCAGGGAGAAGCGGGCGCAGAGGTCAGCCCGGCTGGCACCCGCGCGAACCATGTCGCCTTCAGCGCGGCCACCGAGACACAACCCTAACGCATCGATTGCAATAGATTTACCCGCGCCGGTCTCACCGGTAATAGCGGTCATCCCGCTGTGAAAATCGATTTCAAGCTCACGAACGATGGCAAAATTGCTGATGGTAAGTTGTGCCAACATAGCTGCCTTCCTGTATGAAAAACCATAACTGTGTTTACGTACAGTATAAACTGGTTTTTTATCCAGTAAAGATCCGCAGCATTAAATCAGAACAATTTTTTTGACCAGCCTAACTTCGTGCTTAGCGTGTTGAAATAATTGTAATCTTTGGGATGAATCAGATTCAGATGGTAATCACTGCGGCGGATGAGCACATCCTCATCTTCCTGAATCGGCAGCGCAATCTGGCTGTCGCAGCTGATTTCGAGGTCGCTGCCGTGCTGTGAAAATCGCAGGCGAATGGTGCTACTGCTGTTGATCACCAGCGGGCGCGCAGAGAGCGTATGAGGAAACATCGGTACCAGGGTTATTGCGTCCAGAGAGGGCGTTAAAATGGGACCGCCAGCGGACAGCGAATAGGCGGTGGAGCCGGTGGGCGTAGAGATAATCAGGCCGTCTGAGCGCTGCGAAAAAGCAAACACCTCGTCAATATACACCTCGAATTCAATCATATGGGCGACTTTACCGGGGTGTAATACCACTTCGTTAATCGCCGTACTGATTCGTTTCTGGCAGGCTTTCTGGCACACCTGCGCTTCTAGCAGAAAACGTTTTTCAGTGATGTAATCGCCTTCCAGCACATCGGCCAGTTGCTGATGGGCATTATCCGGATCGAGATCGGTCAGAAAACCCAGGTTGCCACGGTTGATGCCAATGACTTTGATGTCATAACGGGCCAGCGTACGCGCCGCGCCCAGCATATTACCATCACCGCCGACCACCACTGCCAGGTCCGCTTGCTGACCAATTTCCGCCAGCGTTCCCGTACGCACTTCGCGTAATTTAAGCTCACGGGCAATTTGCTGCTCAATAATGACATCGTAGCCTCTGGAGGAGAGCCAGCGATACAGCATTTCATGTGTGGTGAGCGCGGTAGGGTGACGCGGATGTCCGACAATACCAATGCACTTGAAATGAGCATTCATTTTCTGGTGGTCCTTGTGCCAATGATTGATGACAATGTGAGTGCTTCCCTTGAAACCGGGAAACCGATCCCCATAATAAGCGAAGTTAGCGAGATGAATGCGAAAAAAACGCGGAGAAATTCATGAGTAGTAAAGAACAGAAAACGCCTGAGGGGCAAGCCCCGGAAGAAATTATCATGGATCAGCACGAAGAGGTTGAGGCAGTTGAACCAGAGGCTTCTGCTGAGCAGGTGGATCCGCGCGATGAAAAAATTGCGAGTCTTGAAGCGCAGTTAGCTGACGCTCAGACCCGCGAGCGCGAGAGCCTGCTACGCAGCAAGGCCGAAATGGAAAACCTGCGTCGTCGTACTGAACTGGACATTGAAAAGGCGCACAAGTTTGCGCTGGAAAAATTTGTCAACGAACTGCTGCCGGTCGTCGACAGCCTGGATCGCGCGCTGGAAGTGGCAGATAAAGCGAACCCGGATCTGGCACCGATGGTGGAAGGGATTGAGCTGACGCTGAAATCAATGCTGGACGTGGTGCGTAAGTTCGGTGTGGAAGTTATTGCTGATACTAACGTTCCGCTCGATCCGAACGTGCATCAGGCGATTGCGATGGTCGAATCTGAAGATGTCGCCGCGGGTAACGTGCTGATGGTGATGCAAAAAGGCTATACGCTGAACGGGCGTACTATTCGTGCAGCGATGGTGACGGTCGCGAAAGCGAAGTAAGTTGTGTGAACAGGCCGCTTTCGGGCGGCCTGTATGTTTTCTAGCTTAGAAAATCCTGCACTTCGAGCCAGTCGGTATTGAAGTCCGCTATTTGTTTGTAATCATCCATAGATAAAACAAACACATTGTACGCATCAGTGCCTTCATTAAGGTTAGCTATCTGGAAGCCGCGTTCATTCAGTTGGTGTTGGATTCGTTCAAAAATTTCGTCGACGTAACGGTCGCCATCTTCGCAGGCTTCTTCGATTTCATCCTCTTGCGTGATCTCCAGCAACAATGCTTTCAGTTTTTCTGCTGCTGGCAAATCGTTGGTCAAATGAGAATAGCGTTCCGCTGCAAAAGTAGCCAGTTGACCTTCTTCATCTTCACCTTTCCAGTCAACGATCTCAATGAGGTTTTCCCCTCTCAGAATAAGCATAAGGGCTTGCGCAAGTTCATTATTCCCTAAATCGCCACCGCTGCAATCAAGAACATCGACAATTCCATAGTCATCGTCTTCATCATCTTCAAAACTGGCAGGATCGCTGGCGAGGCGGGAAACAATATCAGGCCACAAGTCGGGCGTTTCCTTTAAAAAAATGCTGGCCAGCGTGTTTAAATCCTCAGCAAATTCCTGATCCCATTCAATAACATAATCACCGGACATAATATGGTTTTCCTTTCCATTGACAGGCTTTTATCATGTCACTGTGCCGAAGAGAAGTGGAATGAATAAATTCCTAATTACGTAATTAAAGTGGCGAACCAGCGTCCGCCATTTTTAAAATGAAGGTTATTCAACGATGCCTTCCCGCAGCGGTTTCACCGGGATCACCCGCACCTGCTTAATCATATTGTCCTGCACGTCCAGAATATCAATGTCGTACTGACCAATCCGCACCCGCGTGTCAGCCGCCGGGATCTCCTCCAGCACCTCAAGCAGCATGCCGTTAACCGTTCGCGCATCGTCTTCTGGTAGACGCCAGTTGAAAGCCTTGTTGAGTTCACGCACACTGGCGCTGCCGTCAATGATCACCGAGCCGTCGTTTTGCGGGGTAACTTCTTCTGCCAGCGTTGGCGACATTGAGGTGGTGAAATCGCCGACGATCTCTTCAAGAATATCTTCGACCGTGACCAGTCCCTGAATATCGCCGTATTCGTCCACTACCAGGCCCACTTTCTTTTTGTTGCGCTGGAATTTGATCAGTTGCGTACTGAGCGGGGTGCCTTCTGGCACGTAGTAAATCTCATCTGCCGCGCGCAGCATAACTTCCTTGGTAAACTCTTTTTTCTCCTGCATTAACCGCCAGGCTTCGCGGACGCGCAGCATGCTGATGGTGTCGTCCAGCGAGTCGCGATAGAGCACGATGCGCCCGTGAGGAGAGTGAGTGAGCTGACGGACGATAGATTTCCAGTCATCGTTAATGTCGATGCCAACGATCTCATTACGCGGGACCATGATGTCATCCACGCTGATTTTTTCCAGATCCAGAATCGACAGCAGCATGTCCTGATTTCGCCGTGAGATCTGCGAGCGCGATTCGTTGACCAGCGTGCGGAGTTCGTCTTTGCTCAGCGAGCCGCTGACCACCACGTCCGTTTTAATGCCCATCATACGCATGAGTACTCGGGTGATGGTATTGAGAAGCCAGACCAGCGGCATCATCAGGATTTGCAACGGGGCCAGCAGAACGCTGCTGGGATAAGCCACTTTTTCCGGGTACAGCGCGGCGATGGTTTTCGGCAGTACTTCGGCAAAGACCAGCACTACGAACGTCAGGATACCGGTGGCGATCGCCACGCCTGCATCACCATAGAGGCGCATTCCGACGATGGTACCCAACGCGGAGGCGAGGATATTGACCAGGTTATTCCCAATTAATACCAGGCTTATCAGCCGGTCTGGTTTGCGTAACAGCGCTTCGACGCGTTTCGCCGCGCGGTTGCCTTTTTTCGCCAGATGCCGCAGGCGATAGCGGTTCAGCGTCATCATCCCGGTTTCAGAACCGGAGAAATAGGCGGAGATAACCACCATCACGATCAGGGTGACGATCAGCGTGGTGGTAGAGATGTGTTCCAGGGGGGACTCCTTAGCTTACGAACTGCTGCACGACGCGGCTGCCAAAATACGCCAGCGTCAGGATGCATGCGCCTGCTACGTTGAACCAGACCACGCGGCGGCCGCGCCAGCCTTTATGATAGTGTCCCCACAGCAGAACGACATAAACAAACCACGCCACAATAGACAGCACGGCTTTGTCGATGTTCTCCATGCTGAAAAGATTATGCATATAGAACAAACCGGTGCACAGCGTCAGGGTGAGCAGCACGACGCCAATCTGGGTGATGTGAAACATTTTGCGCTCAATACTCATTAGCGGCGGCATTTCACTGTTGAATACCAGCTTTTTATTTTTGAGCTGATAGTCAATCCATGCCAGTTGCAGCGCGTAGAGCGCGGCAATAATTAGCGTTGCGTAGGAGAATAATGACATGCCAATGTGCACCATCATCCCCGGCGTCGTCTCCAGATGGGTGATGTATTCGTTAGGGACGAAGGTCGCGAAGGCGAGATTAATAAAGGCAAAGGTATAAACCACGGGCAAAAGCAGCCAGCCGCGATTACGTGAGGCGACAATCGTCATCACCGTACAAATCATCAGGCTGACCAGCGAGCCGACATTCAACAGGCTAAGATTCTGCCCGCCGTTGCCGTCAGGAAAAATGCGCGCCTCAAGGGCAAAAGCGTGGCAAACCAGCGCGATAACCGCCGACAGAATGGCCATGCGCCGCCAGCCGCTGTTTTTCTGAAGCAGGCCGGGGATAATCAGCGCCAGGCTGAAAGAGTAGGCAACAAGAGCGAGCAGCGCAAAAACAGGCATAGGAGTATTGACGGTTCACTGGGAAGAAAGAAAGTTAGTATAACGTTACGTGACCTCCGCTCCAACCGTTGCATAACAACAAAGGCGGCTTCATGTTATACTGCGGCAAAATTCTGTAAACGTGTCGCTGTTGCGACCGACCGTTTCCACCTCAGGCGAGAGACAATGTTTGATAATTTAACCGATCGTTTGTCGCGCACGCTGCGCAATATCAGTGGCCGTGGACGCCTTACTGAAGAAAACGTTAAAGAGACGCTGCGTGAAGTGCGTATGGCGCTGCTGGAGGCTGACGTTGCGCTGCCGGTAGTGCGTGATTTTATCAACCGCGTAAAAGAGAAAGCGGTTGGTCATGAAGTCAATAAAAGCCTGACCCCGGGCCAGGAATTCGTCAAAATCGTGCGCAACGAGCTGGTTGCAGCGATGGGCGAAGAGAATCAGGTGCTGAATCTGGCCGCGCAGCCGCCTGCGGTGGTGCTGATGGCGGGCCTGCAAGGGGCCGGTAAAACCACCAGCGTCGGTAAGCTGGGTAAGTTTCTGCGCGAGAAGCACAAGAAGAAAGTGCTGGTCGTCTCTGCCGACGTGTATCGTCCGGCGGCGATCAAACAGCTTGAGACGCTGGCTCAGCAGGTCGGCGTTGATTTCTTTCCGTCAGATGTGGCGCAAAAGCCCGTTGATATCGTTAACGCCGCGCTGAAAGAAGCAAAGCTGAAGTTCTACGACGTGCTGCTGGTGGATACCGCCGGTCGTCTGCACGTTGACGAAGCGATGATGGACGAAATCAAACAGGTGCATGCGTCTATCAATCCGGTAGAAACCCTGTTTGTTGTCGATGCCATGACCGGCCAGGATGCGGCCAATACGGCGAAAGCGTTTAACGAAGCGCTGCCGCTGACCGGCGTGGTGCTGACCAAAGTCGACGGCGACGCCCGTGGCGGTGCCGCGTTATCTATTCGTCACATTACCGGCAAGCCGATTAAATTCCTCGGTGTTGGCGAGAAGACCGAAGCGCTGGAGCCGTTCCATCCGGACAGGATCGCGTCGCGCATTCTCGGTATGGGCGACGTGCTGTCGCTTATCGAAGATATCGAAAGCAAAGTCGATCGCGCGCAGGCGGAGAAGTTAGCCAGCAAGCTGAAGAAAGGTGACGGCTTTGACCTCAACGATTTCCTCGAACAGCTTAAACAGATGAAAAATATGGGCGGTATGGCCAGCCTGATGGGCAAGCTGCCGGGGATGGGGCAAATTCCGGACAACGTGAAATCGCAGATGGACGATAAAGTCCTGGTGCGCATGGAAGCCATCATCAATTCAATGACCATGAAAGAACGCGCGAAGCCGGAAATCATCAAAGGTTCACGTAAGCGCCGCATTGCGCAGGGTTGTGGTATGCAGGTTCAGGACGTTAACCGCATGCTCAAACAGTTCGACGACATGCAGCGCATGATGAAGAAGATGAAGAAAGGCGGAATGGCGAAAATGATGCGCGGGATGAAGGGAATGATGCCACCGGGCTTCCCGGGGCGCTAAAAACAAGGGCATATAGCTTGTTTGGACTATGTAAAGCATATGCTGATTGCAATTTCCCCAGAAATCAGTAAAATTTTCGGGCTTTTAATATGACACCGGGTCCCTTCCCTCGATGGGACCCGGTGTTTTATTCACACAAGAGGATGTTATGGTAACTATTCGTTTAGCTCGTCACGGCGCTAAAAAGCGTCCGTTTTACCAGGTTGTTGTCACCGACAGCCGTAATGCACGCAACGGTCGCTTCATCGAGCGCGTTGGCTTCTTCAACCCGATCGCCAGCGAAAAAGAAGAAGGCACTCGCCTGGATCTGGATCGCATCGCTCACTGGGTTGGCCAGGGCGCGACCCTTTCCGATCGCGTTGCCGCGCTGATCAAAGAAGCAAAAAAAGCAGCTTAATCTGTCACGGTGGTCATGATGAGCAAGCAACTCGCCGCACAGGTTCCCGTTGAACCGGTTGTACTGGGAAAAATGGGTTCTCCCTACGGAATTCGTGGTTGGCTCAGAGTGTTTTCTTCCACCGAAGACGCCGAAAGCATTTTTGACTATCAGCCCTGGTTTATCCAGAAGGCGGGTCAGTGGCAGCCAGTACAGCTGGAAAGCTGGAAGCACCACAATCAGGATTTGATCATCAAGCTGAAAGGCGTTGACGATCGCGATGCCGCGAATTTACTGACTAATTTTGAAATTGTCGTTGATTCAACGCAGTTGCCGCAGCTGGAAGAGGGTGACTATTACTGGAAAGACCTTATGGGCTGCCAGGTAGTGACCACTGAAGGCTACGATCTCGGTAAAGTCACTGACATGATGGAAACCGGATCGAATGACGTTCTCGTCATTAAGGCAAACCTGAAAGATGCGTTTGGTATCAAGGAACGCCTCGTGCCGTTCCTCGATGGGCAGGTTATCAAGAAAGTCGATCTCGCTACTCGTACTATCGAAGTAGATTGGGATCCTGGTTTTTAAACCACCGGATAAACGGTAAATGACGGCGTAGTGGAGATAGGCTTGTGTTTATAGGTATTGTTAGCCTGTTTCCTGAAATGTTCCGCGCAATTACCGATTACGGGGTAACTGGCCGGGCTGTAAAAAATGGCCTGCTGAACATCCAGAGCTGGAGTCCTCGTGACTTCGCGCATGACCGGCACCGTACCGTGGACGAACGTCCTTACGGCGGCGGACCGGGGATGTTAATGATGGTGCAACCCTTGCGGGATGCCATTCATGCAGCAAAAGCCGCGGCAGGGGAAGGCGCTAAGGTGATTTATCTGTCACCTCAGGGACGCAAGCTTGATCAAGCGGGCGTCAGCGAACTGGCAACGAATCAGAAACTGATTCTGGTGTGCGGTCGCTACGAAGGCGTAGATGAGCGCGTAATTCAAACCGAGATTGACGAAGAATGGTCTATCGGCGATTACGTTCTCAGCGGTGGTGAGTTACCGGCAATGACGCTGATTGACTCGGTTGCCCGGTTTATACCGGGAGTTCTGGGCCATGAAGCATCAGCAACGGAAGATTCTTTTGCTGATGGGTTGCTGGACTGTCCACACTATACGCGTCCTGAAGTGTTAGAAGGGATGGAAGTACCGCCGGTATTGCTGTCGGGAAACCATGCCGGGATACGTCGCTGGCGTCTGAAGCAGTCGCTGGGCCGCACCTGGCTTAGAAGACCTGAACTTCTGGAAAACCTGGCTCTGACTGAAGAGCAAGCAAGGTTGCTGGCGGAGTTCAAAACAGAGCACGCAGAACAGCAACATAAACATGATGGGCAGGCGTAAGCCCCCAAATATCAGTTTACCCAGGATAAGAGATTAAATTATGAGCAACATTATTAAGCAACTTGAACAAGAGCAGATGAAGCAGGACGTACCTTCCTTCCGTCCGGGTGATACCGTGGAAGTGAAAGTATGGGTTGTTGAAGGTTCCAAAAAACGTCTGCAGGCATTTGAGGGCGTGGTTATCGCTATTCGTAACCGCGGTCTGCATTCTGCATTCACTGTTCGCAAAATCTCCAACGGCGAAGGCGTTGAGCGTGTCTTCCAGACTCACTCTCCGGTAGTTGACAGCATTGCTGTTAAACGTCGTGGTGCTGTACGTAAAGCTAAACTGTACTACCTGCGTGAGCGTACTGGTAAGTCTGCTCGTATCAAAGAGCGTCTTAACTAAGATATCGCTTTCGCGACATCCGTATAAAAGGGCTGGCCAGTGGGCTGGCCCTTTTTTCATGCTCAGAAAACGTATTGAGTTAACTATTTTGACATAAATCATTTACAATAGCCGCTCGCAGCGGGAGGGTAAGTGATTCACAATGCACGACGTCAGCCAGGTAAGACACGCATCGCGGCATGGCTCGCGCTGTTTGCGATCCTGCTGATCGTAGTGGCCCCGCTGATTTCTGTCTCCCTGCAAAAAGATCCCATGAGTGCCATGCCGGGGATGCATCATGATATGAGCATGATGGCCGGACATGCTGAGCATGATATGCCGATGAGTATGCCAGTCGATCATGGCGAAGCGTGCGGCTACTGTGTGTTGCTGGCGCATGTTCCTGGACTGCTGCTGGCACTGACTATTCTGCTATGTGCAGTGCTTCTTCGCCAGAAGAGCCAGCCGCCGCGCCCGGTGGTTAAACACTGGTATTTTTTCCCCTGGCTGTATCCCGATACCCGCGCGCCGCCGCGTGCGTCTGCTTTGCCCTGATTCTGACCTGACGTTTATACGCTTGTGCGTATAACGCTGTTTGACTTTATCTGAGGAAAAGTATGACAACCAGCACTTCACGCGCGGCATGGGTAACATTGCTGCGGCGACTTCATTTCTATATTGGCCTGTTTGTCGGCCCCTTTATTTTTGTTGCGGCCCTGACCGGGACGCTCTATGTCGCCACGCCTCAACTGGAGGAGTGGATCTATCACGATACGCTGCACGGCACGTTGCAGGGCGAGAGGCAACCTCTGGCGCAGCAAATTGCCATTGCACAACAGGTGACGGGGGGACATTTATCGATTCAGGCCGTGCGACCGGGTCTGGAGGCGGGCGAGACGACCCGGGTGATGTATGCCGACCCCGCGCTCGGCGTTTCAGAAAGCCGCGCCATTTTTATTGATCCGGTGACGCTGGCGGTGAAAGGCGACATGACGGTGTACGGCACCAGCGGCATTTTACCGCTACGCCAGTGGATCGACTACGCTCACCGTTCGTTACTGCTTGGCGATCCTGGCAGAATCTATAGCGAACTGGCGGCATCGTGGATGTGGATTGCCGCACTGGGGGGCATTACGCTGTGGTTTTTTACCCGTCCTAAGCGGCGTATTAACAATCGCGTGCAGAACACCCGCCGTCTGCATGTCACGCTCGGCTGGTTATTATTAGCGGGTATGCTGCTGTTCTCCGCCACTGGCTTAACCTGGTCACAGTGGGCGGGGGGAAATGTCGATAAAATGCGCGCGGCATTTAACTGGCTGACGCCGCAGGTGAATACTCAACTTCAGGGAGGGGCGGAGGTTCACGATCCGCATGCGGAGCACCACGCGCACCACGGCGGAATGGCGATGGCGGAAGATCAGCCTTCTCTGGCCGATTTCGATAACGTGCTGCATATCGCCCGGTCTGCCGGGATAGCGGCGCATAAAGTTGAAATTCGACCCGCGCAAAGTGCCGATCGTGCATGGACAGTGACTGAAATTGACCGTCGCTGGCCAACCCAGGTAGATGCCGTCGCGGTGGACAGTAAAACCCACCGCATTGTTGATCGCACTCATTTTGCCGACTTTCCGCTGATGGCGAAGCTGACACGCTGGGGCGTGGATTTTCATATGGGGGTACTGTTTGGGCTGCCGAATCAACTGCTGCTCATCGCCTTTGGCGCAGCGCTCTGTGTGAGTATTATTGCCGGCTACTGTCTGTGGTGGAGCCGTCGTCCGGCGGTAAGCGCGCAAAGTCCGGTAAACTCACTACTGCAAAGTGTAATGCAACTCTCTCCGGCCGGGCGAATGGTCGCCCTGCTCTGTGCGCTTATCACTGGCATCGCGATGCCGGTGATGGGGAGCAGTCTGGTCGTTTTTCTGCTGGCAGATTATGCGCGCTGGCGAAAAAGCCACAGGCGGATGGCGAATCAGAGCTGACGGCGTGGAAATGTACTTATGGCTGAACAGGATGTTTGGCCAGTTTATGTCTATGTAAAATTAAGTTTACAAAATCATCCGCAATACACCGTGATTATTTTGCTTTTGTAAAGTAAAGTGTACAATATATGTATTGAATTCTTTACCTCTTGTGATATTGTGAAGCCTCCTCTGTTGAGGATACTTTTATCGCAAACGAGCCAGACAGGATTGCCATCATGCAAAAAGACGCGCTGAACAACGTACATATCGCCGACGAACAGATTTTAATCACCCCTGAACAGCTGAAAGCGCAGTTTCCGCTCAGCGCCGCGCAGGAAGCGCAGATAGCACAGTCGCGTAAGACCATTTCCGACATTATTGCCGGGCGCGATCCCCGTTTGCTGGTGGTTTGCGGTCCCTGTTCTATCCACGATCCGGAAACGGCACTGGAATACGCTCGTCGATTTAAAACTCTTGCCGCAGAGGTCAGCGATAGCCTCTATCTGGTAATGCGCGTCTATTTTGAAAAACCCCGTACCACTGTCGGCTGGAAAGGGTTAATTAACGATCCGCATATGGATGGTTCGTTTGATGTCGAAGCCGGTCTGAAAATCGCCCGTCATCTGCTGGTGGAACTGGTTAATATGGGGCTGCCGCTGGCAACCGAAGCGCTGGACCCGAATAGTCCGCAATACCTTGGCGATCTGTTTAGCTGGTCTGCTATCGGAGCGCGCACGACCGAATCACAAACTCACCGCGAAATGGCGTCCGGCCTTTCCATGCCGGTGGGCTTTAAAAATGGTACCGACGGCAGTCTGGCAACGGCAATCAATGCGATGCGCGCCGCCGCCCAGTCTCATCGTTTTGTCGGGATTAACCAGGCAGGACAAGTTTGTCTGCTGCAAACCCAGGGCAACCCGGACGGTCATGTGATCCTGCGCGGCGGCAAAGCGCCAAATTACAGCCCGGCAGATGTCGCGCAGTGCGAAAAAGAGATGCAACAGGCAGGACTGAAACCTTCTCTGATGATAGATTGCAGCCATGGGAATTCGAATAAAGACTACCGCCGTCAGCCTGCAGTTGCTGAATCCGCTGTTGCTCAAATCAAAGATGGCAACCGATCGATTATCGGCCTGATGATTGAAAGTAATATTCATGAAGGCAACCAGTCTTCAGAGCAGCCGCGCAGCGCGATGCAGTACGGTGTCTCTGTCACCGATGCCTGCATCAGCTGGGAAACGACCGACGCGCTGCTGCGCGAAATCGATAGTGATTTGAAGGGCCATATGGCGGCGCGTCTGGGATAAGAGGTTGGTTATGGTTGCTGAGTTGACCGCGCTACGCGATCAAATTGATGAAGTGGATAAGGCGCTGCTGGGGCTGCTGGCGAAGCGGCTGGCATTAGTGGCTGAAGTCGGGGAAGTAAAAAGCCAGTTCGGCCTGCCGATCTACGTTCCGGAGCGTGAAGCGTCTATGCTGGCCTCGCGGCGCAAAGAGGCAGAAGCGCTGGGCGTACCGCCCGATTTAATTGAAGACGTCCTGCGCCGGGTGATGCGGGAATCCTATTCCAGCGAAAACGACAAAGGTTTCAAAACCCTCTGTCCGACGCTGCGCCCGGTAGTGATTGTCGGTGGTGGTGGGCAAATGGGACGCCTGTTTGAAAAAATGCTCACGCTTTCCGGCTACCAGGTAAAAATCCTCGAAAAAGAGGACTGGGCGCAGGCAGAAGAGATTGTTGCCGATGCCGGGATGGTGATTGTCAGCGTGCCCATTCATGCCACGGAGCAGATTATCCGTCAGCTACCGACGCTGCCAGAAGATTGCATTCTGGTGGATCTGGCCTCGGTGAAAAACGGACCGCTACAGGCGATGCTGGCTGCGCACAAGGGGCCGGTGCTGGGGTTACATCCGATGTTTGGCCCGGATAGCGGGAGTCTCGCCAAGCAGGTGGTGGTCTGGTGCGATGGTCGTCAGCCGGAGGCGTACCAGTGGTTTCTTGAGCAGATCCAGGTCTGGGGTGCGCGTCTTCACCGTATCAGTGCGGTCGAGCACGATCAGAATATGGCGTTTATTCAGGCGCTCCGCCACTTTGCCACTTTTGCCTACGGTCTTCATCTGGCGGAAGAGAATGTACAGCTTGAACAGCTTCTGGCGCTCTCATCGCCTATCTATCGTCTGGAGCTGGCGATGGTTGGACGATTGTTTGCTCAGGACCCGCAGCTTTACGCCGATATTATTATGGCCTCAGGCAATAATCTGGCGCTGATAAAACGTTATTACCAGCGCTTTGGCGATGCCATTACCTTACTGGAGCAGGGTGATAAACAGGCGTTTATCGATAGCTTTCGTAAAGTTGAACACTGGTTTGGCGATTACGCGCAGCGCTTTCAGAGTGAAAGTCGCGGGCTGCTGCGCCAGGCAAACGATAGCCGCCAGTAAGTAAAATCCTGTATATACTCAAAAGCCAGAGGGGAGACCCGCTGGCTTTTTTTATAAGGGAGAAGGATATGGCCGTACTGCAACCACTGTTTGATTATACCGGGCATCTGCCTGAGTGTCCGACCTGGAGCGAGGATGAGCAGGCACTCTATTGGGCCGATATTCTTGAAGGCGAAATCCACCGTTATCACCTGCAAAGTGGCGATCACCAGGTTCTTCAGTTTCCTGAAGAGGTCGGTTGCTTTGCGCTACGGGAGAAGGGCGGTTTTATCGTCGCGCTGCGTCATGCCATTTGGCTGGCGGATAAACGCGGTCTGCTGACACACAAGATCTGTGATAATCCCTCTAACCCGCAACTGGCCCGCTTTAATGACGGGGGAACCGACCGGAAAGGGCGTTTTTATGCAGGCACCTTCTGGTCCCCCGGCGATTATAACGGGGCGCTGCTGATGAGAGTGGGTAACGATCTGACACCGCAGGTGATCCAGAGTGATATCCAGGGCTCTAACGGTCTGGCGTTTAGCGACGATGAAAAGTGGATGTACAGTTCTGATACGCCCAATAATGTCATTTACCGCACGCCGCTGGACGCCGAAGGTGAACCGGGCCAGCGCGAAATCTTCCGCCAGTTTGCTGAAGGTGAAGGTAGTCCTGACGGTGCAGCGGTGGATGTCGAAGGCGGTTACTGGAGTGCGATGTATGACGGCTGGCGTATCGCCCGCTTTTCTGCGCAGGGCGAGCAATTAGAAGAATACCGATTGCCGGTACGTTGCCCGACGATGGTGTGCTTTGGTGGCCCGGAGATGAAAACGCTGTTTATCACCACTACGCGAGAAAATATGGACGCGCAGGAAATTGCGCAATACCCGCTCTCCGGGGCGATCTTCACCCTGCCCGTCAGCGTGGCAGGGGTGAAGAAACGGCCATTTACTGAGGATTAAACCGGATCGACCGGCACCACGTTTTCACTCGGATAGCAGCCCAGCACTTTCATGGAGCGGGTAATGGCAGCCAGCTCTTTAAGCGCGGCCTGCATTGCCCGCGATTCAAGATTGGCCTGGATATCCAGATAAAACATCTCTTCCCAGGGATTACCGTAAATCGGGCGTGATTCCAGTTTGGTCATGATCACATTGTGATTGCGCAGTACCAGCAGCGCTTCAACCAGCGCACCGGCCTGCTGACCGGTAGCGATAAGCAGGGTGGTTTTCGCCGGAACCTGATCGGAAACCTCAACCGCCTTACGCGCCAGCACCACAAAGCGGGTAAAATTCTGCGTCTGGTTTGCCTGAATACGCTCAAGCACCTGTAAACCATACAATGCGCCGCCCGCTTCGCTCCCCAGCGCGGCAACGTCGCCGGACGCGGACTGCGCGACTTTCTCCATTGCCGCCGACGTGCTTTCGGTATATTCAATCTTCCAGTGCGGGTAGCGGTTAATGAACTGACTGCACTGCTGGAACGGCTGGGGATGGCTGTACACCGTTCTGATTTTATTCACGTCAGTGGTGGCGGACACCAGCAGGCAGTGATCGATAGTCACCGTCATTTCTCCGACGATCGAAAGCGACGTGTGCTGGAGCAGATCGTAGACATCATTGATCGAGCCGGAACTGGTGTTCTCAATCGGTACGACGGCGTAATCCGCCTGGCCGGTTTCCACCTGGTTAAAAATATCGGCAAATTTTGCACAACCGCTCTCAATAAACTGGGCAAAATGCCGGGCCGCATACTGGCGCGCGGCCAGATGGGAATACGAGCCTTTGGGGCCCAGAAATGCGATGCGCGCGGATTGCGGGTCAGTTTTATTAAGGTGCTGCTGCAGCAACGCCTGCTGGGTCAGCACGGAGTCTTCAATAATAAGATGGAACAGACGGGTAATATAATGGGCGTCAAGCTGGTGTGTTTTGCCAAGCTGAATCAATCTCTCAAGCAGGGCGCGCTCGCGGTCGATGTCGCGAACCGGGCGATGAGAGGTGAGCTTAGCTTTGCCGACTTCAACGGCCAGCCCACGGCGCTCGGCCAGCAGCGCCAGTAATTGTTCATCCAGCGCGCTGATTTTATCGCGCAGGGCCAGTAACGGGTTTTCCTCAGTCATAATCTCGCCTGTCTGTTGTCCATAAAAAAGCCCCCCGGAGTGGGAGGCTTTATTGTTCGTCTTCGCATTCTTTATCACACGACGAAACGCCTCCCGTTCAGGGGAAGGTAAAAAAGAATGCGAAGAAAAACGGGATGATTTTCATAATAATGTCCTGACGTCGATAGAGGTAAAGTACCCGCTCTGTTTTCACTCTGTCAACAAAAACCGCGCCCGGAGGCGCGTTGGCGATACACTCAATATAAGGGGGTTACTTCTCTTCTTCTTCAACTTTTTCTTCAACGAAGTTAGCGTCTTTCACCGAGGTCGCGGCGCGGCGCGCTTCGCCTTTGTGCTGCACTTTATTGAGCTGCCGTTCCAGCTTGTTGATCAATTCGTTAATGGCGGCGTACATATCTTCATGTTTCGCGCTGGCGACAAGGTGCCCGTTAGGGGTGTTAATCGTCGCATCCGCAGTAAACCCTTGCGGTTCTTTTGACAGAATAATGTGCGGGTTTATCAGGTGAGTTTGCCACTTATCAAGTTTGGCGAGACGGTCGGCGACATGTTGGCGTATTGCCGGGGTGATTTCCATTTGCTTGCTGGTAATGTTCATTGTCATAAATTTTACCTCTTGTCTTTCCGTCTTGGTGATCTCAGCATAACGTGACTAAGGGCAATTTGCGTGATGAAAATCACATTTTTTTGTCACTTTTTGTCAACGAAGACTTTTTGTGAGACAGAACATGAAGAGGCGTTATTTTGCTTGAAGTCAGCGAAATTACCCGCCATATTTGATGGGATGATCTGAGTCGCATCACTCAGCAAATGGATAAAAAAACGGCAGCCTGAGGGCTGCCGTTTTACGTTAGAAAAGAGAAAATCAGGTGTTGCTGCTGTTAGCAGCGATAATTTTCGCCACTTTCTCAGCCTGCGTGTTCATCTGCATTTCACGATAGGCGTTTTCCATCAGCGGCAGGGCGTCACGCGTTGCCTGTGTATCAGGGTAATCGCGCAGCATACCTTCAACACGGTTCACCACGGCGACCCATGCGCCACGCTGAGTATAATATTCCGCCACGGAGTATTCATACTTAGACAGACGATCTTTCAGGAAGACCAGACGCTTTGTGGCATCGGTAACGTACTGGCTGTTGGGATAACCGCGCACCAGCTTCGAGAAATCGTTAAAGGCATCGCGGGCATGCAACGGATCACGATCGCTACGATCGACACCGAAGAACCCCTGAAGCGCGCTATCGTCCAGCGCCATGTTAGTCAACCCGCGCATGTACATTACATAGTCGATGTTAGGATGGGTCGGGTTCAGACGCATAAAGCGATCGATAGAAGCCTGTGCCAGCGGCAGATCGGCATTTTTATAATATGCGTAGATCAGATCCAACTGCACCTGTTGCGAATAAGGCCCAAAGGGATAACGATTATCCAGCGCTTCCAGTTGCGTTATTGCTTGTTTCCAGTTACCGTCCTGCAGTTTTTGCTGAGCAGTCGCGTAGATTTCCGCAGGCGGATTATCAGGTACCTCTTCCTTTGAGCCGGAGCACCCCACCAAAGCCAGGCTCAGTGTGGCTGCTGCCACCAGATATTTCATGCGCATCATGACGTTTTGACTTCCTCAGAATGTTTATGCGGGAGATTAACTGTTCATGCTCCCGATTAAGACCAGCTACAATAGCACACTATATTATACGGCAAAGCCGTAAAACCCAACGTTAAACGAAGAAGCTGTCTATGGCACAACTAGTACAACTCACCGCAACGGTGTCCGAAACTCAACTCGGTCAACGCTTAGATCAGGCTTTGGCCGAATTGTTCCCTGATTATTCGCGATCGCGAATGAAAGATTGGATACTTGCTCAACAGGTGCAGGTTAACGGCATAATTTGCGACAAGCCGAAAGAGAAAGTGTTGGGCGGGGAAACCGTGGCCATCAATGCTGAAATCGAAGAAGAAGCTCGCTTCGAGCCGCAGAACATCCCGCTGGATATCGTCTATGAAGATGATGACATCCTCGTTATTAACAAGCCGCGCGATTTAGTGGTTCACCCTGGCGCGGGTAATCCGGACGGTACGGTACTGAATGCGCTGCTGCATTACTATCCGCCGATTGCCGACGTTCCTCGCGCAGGTATTGTTCACCGTCTGGATAAAGACACTACCGGTTTGATGGTGGTGGCAAAAACCGTTCCGGCGCAAACGCGGTTGGTAGAATCCCTGCAACTGCGCGAAATTACCCGTGAGTATGAAGCGGTGGCTATTGGTCATATGACGGCGGGTGGAAGCGTTAATGAACCCATCAGCCGTCACCCAACTAAACGCACGCATATGTCCGTTCACCCGATGGGCAAACCGGCGGTGACGCATTATCGTATTATGGAGCACTTCCGTATTCATACGCGTCTGCGTTTGCGTCTGGAGACCGGGCGTACCCACCAGATCCGCGTGCATATGTCGCATATTACGCATCCGCTGGTCGGCGATCAGCTTTACGGTGGCCGTCCGCGTCCGCCGAAGGGGGCATCGGAAGCCTTTATTACCGCGCTGCGTAAGTTCGATCGTCAGGCGCTGCACGCAACCATGTTGCGTCTGTACCATCCGATAAGCGGTATTGAGATGGAATGGCACGCGCCGATCCCACAGGATATGATCGATTTGATTGAGGCTATGCGCGCCGACTTTGAAGAACATAAGGATGACGTTGCCTGGCTATGACAAATGTGATCGTCCCGCAATGGCCCGCGCCACAGGGCGTGGGGGCCTGTAGCTCTACGCGTATCGGAGGTGTAAGTCTACCGCCGTATGATTCTCTGAACCTCGGGGCGCATTGTGGCGATAACCCGGAGCACGTAGAGGAGAACCGCACTCGTCTGTTTGCTGCGGGTGGTCTGCCTTCAAAACCCGTCTGGCTCGAACAGGTTCATGGTAACGCGGTTTTAACCCTGAGCGGCGGGCCTTATCTTTCAAAACGTGCTGATGCGTCTTATAGTTCGACGCCCGGCACAGTCTGTGCGGTGATGACGGCGGACTGCCTGCCGGTGTTATTCTGTAATCGGGCCGGCACCGAGGTGGCTGCGGCCCATGCGGGCTGGCGCGGGCTGTGTGAAGGAGTGCTGGAAGAAACCATCGCCTGCTTTAATGACCAGCCTGAAAATATTCTGGCGTGGATGGGACCCGCTATCGGTCCCGCGGCGTTTGAAGTTGGAGCAGAAGTGCGTGAGGCGTTTATGGCAAAAGCGGCGGAAGCATCAAGCGCATTTCGCCCGGCAGGAGAAAAATATTTCGCTGATATCTACTTGCTTGCCCGTCAACGACTGGCGCGCGTCGGGGTGGATAACGTCTTTGGCGGCGACCGCTGCACGTTTAGCGAAAAGCAGCATTTTTTCTCTTACCGACGCGATAAAACAACCGGCCGAATGGCAAGTTTCATCTGGCTGAGATAACCTATAGAATCAAGACGATCCAGACGTAACTTTTTTTTCACATACTCAGGTCTTTAACCTTGAATAATTGAGGGATGACCTCATTTAATCTCCAGTAGCAAATTTGACCTGTTATGGGAGGAATCATGCGTCTGGATCGTCTTACCAACAAATTCCAGCTTGCTCTTGCCGACGCCCAGTCTCTTGCGCTTGGGCAAGACAACCAATTTATCGAACCCCTGCACTTAATGAGCGCCTTACTGAATCAGGAAGGGGGGTCGGTGCGTCCTTTACTGACTTCGGCTGGCGTTAACGCCGGTCAGCTTCGCACAGCTATCGATCAGGCGTTGAGCCGTTTGCCGCAGGTAGAAGGCACCGGCGGCGACGTGCAACCGTCTCAGGATCTGGTACGCGTCCTGAACCTGTGCGACAAGCTGGCGCAAAAGCGCGGTGACAACTTTATCTCGTCAGAGCTGTTTGTACTGGCGGCACTTGAATCACGCGGTACGCTGACCGATTTGCTGAAAACGGCTGGCGCAACCACGGCCAATGTGACCCAGGCGATTGATACTATGCGCGGAGGTGACAGCGTGAACGATCAGGGTGCCGAAGACCAGCGTCAGGCATTAAAGAAATATACCGTCGATCTGACCGAGCGTGCCGAGCAGGGCAAACTCGATCCGGTGATCGGCCGTGATGAAGAAATTCGCCGTACCATTCAGGTACTGCAACGGCGTACGAAAAACAACCCGGTGCTGATTGGCGAGCCTGGCGTCGGTAAAACCGCCATTGTTGAAGGTCTGGCGCAGCGTATCGTTAACGGTGAAGTGCCGGAAGGATTAAAAGGCCGTCGCGTGCTGGCGCTGGATATGGGATCGCTGGTGGCTGGCGCAAAATATCGTGGTGAATTCGAGGAGCGTCTGAAAGGCGTGCTTAACGATCTGTCAAAACAGGAAGGTAACGTGATCCTGTTTATTGACGAGTTACACACGATGGTCGGCGCGGGCAAGGCGGACGGCGCGATGGACGCCGGTAATATGCTGAAGCCTGCCCTGGCTCGCGGTGAACTGCACTGCGTCGGTGCCACAACGCTTGATGAATACCGTCAATACATTGAAAAGGACGCGGCGCTGGAACGTCGTTTCCAGAAAGTGTTTGTCGCCGAGCCATCTGTGGAAGACACGATCGCCATCCTGCGTGGTCTGAAAGAACGTTATGAGCTGCATCACCACGTGCAGATCACCGACCCGGCGATTGTCGCGGCAGCGACGTTATCGCACCGTTATATTGCGGATCGCCAGCTGCCGGATAAAGCTATCGACCTGATTGACGAAGCGGCTTCCAGTATTCGTATGCAGATCGACTCGAAGCCGGAAGAGCTGGACCGTCTGGATCGCCGTATTATTCAGTTGAAACTGGAACAGCAGGCGCTGAAAAAAGAGTCTGATGAGGCCAGCCTGAAACGCCTGGATATGCTCAACGATGAGTTAAGCGAAAAAGAGCGGCAATATTCTGCGCTGGAAGAAGAATGGAAAGCGGAAAAAGCCTCTCTTTCCGGTACGCAGACCATTAAAGCGGAGCTGGAGCAGGCGAAAATCGCCATTGAACAGGCGCGTCGCGTGGGCGATCTGGCGCGGATGTCCGAATTGCAGTACGGCAAAATTCCGGAGCTGGAAAAACAGCTGGCGTCGGCAACGCAGTCAGAAGGTAAGACTATGCGTCTGCTGCGTAATAAAGTCACCGATGCCGAAATTGCTGAGGTTCTGGCGCGCTGGACCGGTATCCCTGTTGCCAGGATGCTGGAAGGCGAGCGCGAGAAACTGTTGCGCATGGAGCAGGAACTGCACAGCCGGGTGATTGGGCAGAATGAAGCGGTGGAGGCCGTGTCGAACGCCATTCGTCGTAGCCGCGCTGGTTTGTCCGATCCGAACCGGCCGATTGGTTCGTTCCTGTTCCTTGGTCCCACCGGGGTCGGTAAAACGGAACTTTGCAAAGCGCTGGCGAATTTTATGTTCGACAGCGACGATGCGATGGTGCGAATCGACATGTCCGAGTTTATGGAGAAACATTCCGTTTCACGGCTGGTGGGGGCACCTCCTGGCTATGTGGGTTATGAAGAAGGGGGCTATCTGACAGAAGCGGTTCGTCGTCGTCCTTATTCCGTCATTCTGCTGGATGAAGTGGAGAAAGCGCATCCGGATGTCTTCAACATTTTATTGCAGGTGCTGGATGATGGTCGTTTGACTGACGGGCAGGGGAGAACGGTCGACTTCCGTAATACGGTCGTCATTATGACCTCGAACCTCGGTTCCGATCTGATTCAGGAGCGCTTTGGCGATCTGGATTACGGTAGTATTAAAGAACTGGTGCTCGGGGTAGTTAGCCACAACTTCCGCCCGGAATTTATTAACCGTATAGATGAGGTTGTGGTATTTCATCCGCTGGGTGAAAAACATATCGCCTCGATTGCGCAGATTCAGTTGCAACGTCTGTACAAACGTCTGGAAGAGCGTGGTTATGAAGTGCATATCTCTGACGACGCGCTGCAGCTGCTCAGCCAGAATGGTTACGATCCGGTTTATGGCGCACGGCCGCTGAAGCGTGCTATTCAGCAGCAGATTGAAAACCCGCTGGCGCAGCAAATACTTTCCGGAGAATTAATCCCGGGGAAAACGATCAAACTGGTGGTACAGAACGATCGTATCGCTGCCATACAGTAAAACAGTCAGAAACGATTAAACGGGCCCTGTGGGGCCCGTTTTTGTTTAGATGATGAGCTGAAAAGAGGCGTTTTTAAGGTTTTTGGGTGAAAAGTAAGCGAACGGTAAGTTTTTTTTAATTTATACTTGTCAGTCCGGAATAACTCCCTATAATGCGCCTCCACTGACACGGAACAACGGCTTACAGCCCGCCGGGTCAGCAGGGTTCAGCGATGAACACCGGCAGAGAAAAGCGAAAATAAACGCTTGACTCTGAATGAGGAAAACGTATTATACGGGACCTCGCGACAGAGCGCTGAAGCGCGTCGCCACTGCTCTTTAACAATTTATCAGACAATCTGTGTGGGCACTCAAAGTGACATGGATTCTTAAATGTCTTCGGACAAA
>NZ_PQGD01000031.1 GCF_002915575.1 Superficieibacter electus | reverse complement strand
GCGATGGATGACGGTCTGCGTTTCGCCATCCGTGAAGGCGGCCGTACCGTTGGCGCGGGCGTTGTTGCTAAAGTTCTCGGCTAATTGCTGATAACATTTGACG
Organism: Superficieibacter electus; assembly: GCF_002915575.1. Lineage (GTDB taxonomy): Bacteria > Pseudomonadota > Gammaproteobacteria > Enterobacterales > Enterobacteriaceae > Superficieibacter > Superficieibacter electus. The sequence goes on along the minus strand of NZ_PQGD01000031.1, from coordinate 37,842 downwards.
CAATGCGCAATAAAAGGGCATCATTTGATGCCCTTTTTGCACGCTTTCCCACCAGAACCTGGCTCATCAGTGATTTTTTAGGTCATAATCATTGCTGAGACAGGCTCTGAAGAGGGCGTTTAAGGAAGTATATAGCGCCGAAAAGCAGCAGTGCATTTCGGTTTGGCTCGCCTCGCTTACGCGGGGTGAAAATATTTGTCTGAATTCTGGTGACAGGTTGGTTTATGAGTGCGAATACCGAAGCTCAAGGGAGCGGGCGCGGCCTGGAAGCGATGAAGTGGGTAGTTGTTGCTGTATTGCTCATCGTAGCTATCGTCGGCAACTATCTTTATCGTGACATGATGCTACCGCTACGCGCGCTGGCAGTAGTAATTCTTATTGCTGCAGCGGGCGGTGTCGCGCTGTTGACAACGAAAGGCAAGGCGACCGTCGCCTTTGCTCGCGAAGCGAGAACCGAAGTCCGTAAAGTGATTTGGCCAACTCGCCAGGAAACGTTACACACTACGTTAATCGTGGCTGCAGTGACTGCTGTCATGTCGCTGATCCTGTGGGGGCTGGATGGTATTCTGGTCCGCCTGGTCTCCTTTATCACTGGCCTGAGGTTCTGAGATGTCTGAAGCTCCTAAAAAGCGCTGGTACGTCGTTCAGGCGTTTTCCGGTTTTGAAGGTCGCGTAGCGACTTCGCTGCGTGAACATATCAAATTACACAATATGGAAGAGTTGTTTGGTGAAGTCATGGTACCGACCGAAGAAGTGGTCGAAATCCGTGGTGGCCAGCGCCGCAAGAGCGAGCGCAAATTCTTCCCGGGCTACGTACTGGTCCAGATGGTGATGAACGATGCGAGCTGGCACCTGGTACGTAGCGTTCCGCGCGTCATGGGTTTCATCGGTGGCACCTCCGATCGTCCTGCGCCGATCAGCGATAAAGAAGTTGACGCTATCATGAACCGCCTGCAACAGGTAGGTGACAAACCGCGTCCGAAAACGCTGTTTGAACCAGGTGAAATGGTTCGTGTCAGCGATGGTCCGTTTGCCGACTTCAACGGCGTGGTTGAAGAAGTGGACTACGAGAAGTCTCGCCTGAAGGTGTCTGTTTCTATCTTTGGTCGTGCGACCCCGGTAGAACTGGACTTTGCCCAGGTTGAAAAAGCGTAACCAGACGATCAAAAAAGCGGCGATTTAATCGTTGCACAGGGCGCGAAATTGACATACAATTTCGCGCCTTTTGTTTTTATGGGCTATGGGCCCGTAAAACGTATTTATCACGGGGAGCCTTTTTTAAGGCGTTAGACCCAAACGAGGAAATTTAAATGGCTAAGAAAGTACAAGCCTACGTCAAGCTGCAGGTTGCAGCTGGTATGGCAAACCCGAGTCCGCCGGTTGGTCCAGCACTGGGTCAGCAGGGTGTGAACATCATGGAATTCTGCAAAGCGTTCAACGCAAAAACGGATTCCATCGAGAAAGGTCTGCCAATTCCGGTTGTTATTACCGTTTACGCTGACCGTTCTTTCACCTTCATTACCAAAACGCCTCCGGCAGCAGTTCTGCTGAAAAAAGCGGCTGGTATTAAGTCTGGTTCTGGCAAGCCGAACAAAGACAAAGTAGGTAAAATTTCCCGCGCTCAGCTGCAGGAAATCGCGCAGACCAAAGCTGCCGACATGACTGGTGCCGATGTGGAAGCGATGACTCGCTCCATCGAAGGTACTGCACGTTCCATGGGCCTGGTAGTGGAGGACTAAGTAATGGCTAAACTGACCAAGCGCATGCGTGTGATCCGTGAGAAAGTTGATGTAACTAAACAGTATGACATCAATGAAGCTATCTCTCTGCTGAAAGAACTGGCTACCGCTAAGTTCGTAGAAAGCGTAGACGTTGCCGTTAACCTCGGCATTGACGCGCGTAAATCTGACCAGAACGTACGTGGTGCAACCGTACTGCCGCACGGTACTGGCCGTTCTGTTCGCGTAGCCGTATTTACCCAGGGCGCAAACGCTGAAGCGGCTAAAGCTGCCGGCGCTGAACTGGTAGGTATGGAAGATCTGGCTGATCAGATCAAGAAAGGCGAAATGAACTTTGACGTGGTTATTGCTTCTCCGGATGCAATGCGCGTTGTTGGCCAGCTGGGCCAGGTTCTGGGTCCACGTGGCCTGATGCCAAACCCGAAAGTCGGTACTGTAACGCCTAACGTTGCTGAAGCGGTTAAGAACGCCAAAGCAGGTCAGGTTCGTTACCGTAACGACAAAAACGGCATCATCCACACCACCATTGGTAAAGTGGATTTTGACGCTGACAAACTGAAAGAAAACCTGGAAGCTCTGCTGGTTGCGCTGAAAAAAGCAAAACCGACTCAGGCAAAAGGCGTGTACATCAAGAAAGTTAGCCTCTCCACCACCATGGGTGCTGGCGTTGCCGTTGATCAGGCTGGTCTGAGCGCTTCTGCGAATAGCTAAGATTAGCTTTACGTGGGCGGTGAATTTGTCTACAATCTTCGCCCACGATTCCTCTGACGTAGGTTAGAGGATAACCGAATTGTTCGTTGGAGCCTGGCCTATCCAGGCCTCCGTCGAAGACCGCAGGTGTTTCGCAAGAGACTTAATGCCCTGCGTAGACGGTGACAGAACGCTAAGATTATTTTTATATTCTGGCTTGTTTCTGCTCACCGTATTAAGACGCTCTTTCCGTTGGGAGGAGTGAAGTGAGTTCCAGAACATGAGTTCTGGCAAACATCCAGGAGCAAAGCTAATGGCTTTAAATCTTCAAGACAAACAAGCGATTGTTGCTGAAGTCAGCGAAGTAGCCAAAGGCGCGCTGTCTGCAGTTGTTGCGGATTCCCGTGGCGTCACTGTAGACAAAATGACTGAACTGCGTAAAGCAGGTCGCGAAGCCGGCGTATACATGCGTGTTGTTCGTAACACCCTGCTGCGCCGTGTGGTTGAAGGTACTCAGTTTGAGTGCCTGAAAGACGCGTTCGTTGGTCCGACCCTGATTGCATATTCTATGGAACACCCGGGCGCTGCTGCTCGTCTGTTCAAAGAATTCGCGAAAGCGAATGCAAAATTTGAGGTCAAAGCCGCAGCCTTTGAAGGTGAGTTGATCCCGGCATCGCAAATCGATCGCCTGGCAACCCTGCCGACCTACGAAGAAGCAATTGCACGCCTGATGGCAACCATGAAAGAAGCTTCGGCTGGCAAACTGGTTCGTACTCTGGCTGCTGTACGCGATGCGAAAGAAGCTGCTTAATCGCAGTTATCTTTGTAAAGCATCTGCTTACGTATAAACTTATTCTGATTTTCAGGAACAATTTAAATGTCTATCACTAAAGATCAAATCATTGAAGCAGTATCCGCTATGTCCGTAATGGACGTTGTAGAACTGATCTCTGCAATGGAAGAAAAATTCGGTGTTTCTGCTGCTGCCGCTGTAGCTGTAGCTGCTGGCCCGGCTGAAGCTGCTGAAGAAAAAACTGAGTTCGACGTAATTCTGAAAGGTATTGGCGCGAACAAAGTTGCAGTAATCAAAGCAGTACGTGGCGCAACTGGTCTGGGTCTGAAAGAAGCGAAAGACCTGGTTGAATCTGCTCCGGCCGCTCTGAAAGAAGGCGTGAGCAAAGATGACGCTGAAGCACTGAAAAAATCTCTGGAAGAAGCTGGCGCTGAAGTTGAAGTTAAATAAGCCAACCCTTCCGGTTGCAGCCTGAGAAATCAGGCTGATGGCTGGTGACTTTTTGGTCACCAGCCTTTTTGCGCTGTAGGGCATCGGTAGCATTTCACACTGTTTGACTACTGCTGTGCCTTTCAATGCTTGTTTCTATCGACGACTTAATATACTGCGACAGGGTGCTCGCTCTGTGTAAATCGCAATGAAATGGTTTAAGCGTGATAGCAACAGGCATTGCGGAAAGTATCCATTTTCCGGTCAACAAAATAGTGTTGCACAAACTGCCATTCAATTGGGCAGATGGGTCGACTTGTCAGCGAGCTGAGGAACCCTAATGGTTTACTCCTATACCGAGAAAAAACGTATTCGTAAGGATTTTGGAAAGCGTCCGCAGGTTCTGGACATTCCTTATCTCCTTTCCATCCAGCTTGACTCGTTTCAGAAGTTTATCGAGCAAGATCCCGAAGGGCAGTATGGTCTGGAAGCAGCTTTCCGTTCCGTCTTCCCGATTGCCAGCTATAGCGGTAATTCTGAGCTACAGTACGTCAGCTATCGCCTGGGCGAGCCAGTCTTTGACGTACAGGAATGTCAGATTCGTGGCGTGACCTATTCGGCACCGCTGCGTGTAAAACTGCGTCTGGTGATCTACGAGCGTGAAGCGCCGGAAGGCACCGTTAAAGACATCAAAGAACAAGAAGTGTACATGGGCGAAATCCCGCTCATGACCGACAATGGTACCTTTGTTATCAACGGTACTGAGCGTGTTATCGTTTCTCAGTTGCACCGTAGCCCTGGCGTCTTCTTTGACTCCGACAAAGGCAAAACCCACTCTTCGGGTAAAGTGCTGTATAACGCGCGTATCATCCCTTACCGTGGTTCCTGGCTGGACTTCGAATTCGATCCGAAGGACAACCTGTTCGTGCGTATCGACCGTCGCCGTAAACTGCCTGCGACCATCATTCTGCGTGCGCTGAACTACACCACTGAGCAGATTCTGGATCTGTTCTTTGAAAAAGTGGTCTTTGAGATCCGCGACAACAAGCTGCAAATGGAACTGGTGCCGGAACGCCTGCGTGGTGATACCGCATCCTTTGACATTGAGGCTAACGGCAAACTGTACGTCGAAAAAGGTCGTCGCATCACGGCGCGCCATATTCGCCAACTGGAAAAAGACGATATCAAACATATCGAAGTTCCGGTTGAGTACATCGCGGGCAAAGTTGCCTCTAAAGACTACGTTGACGAATCCACTGGCGAGCTGATCTGCCCGGCTAACATGGAGCTGAGCCTCGATCTGCTGGCTAAGCTGAGCCAGTCTGGCCACAAGCGTATCGAAACGCTGTTCACTAACGATCTGGATCACGGTCCGTACATTTCTGAAACGGTACGCGTCGACCCAACCAACGATCGTCTGAGCGCGCTGGTAGAAATTTACCGCATGATGCGCCCGGGTGAGCCGCCGACTCGCGAAGCGGCTGAAAGCCTGTTCGAGAACCTGTTCTTCTCCGAAGACCGCTATGATCTGTCTGCGGTGGGTCGTATGAAGTTCAACCGTTCTCTGCTGCGCGACGAAATCGAAGGTTCCGGTATCCTGAGCAAAGACGACATCATCGAAGTGATGAAGAAGCTCATCGATATCCGTAACGGTAAAGGCGAAGTCGATGATATCGACCACCTCGGCAACCGTCGTATCCGTTCCGTAGGCGAAATGGCGGAAAACCAGTTCCGCGTTGGCCTGGTACGTGTTGAGCGTGCGGTGAAAGAGCGTCTGTCTCTGGGCGATCTGGATACCCTGATGCCTCAGGACATGATCAACGCCAAGCCGATTTCTGCCGCGGTGAAAGAGTTCTTCGGTTCCAGCCAGCTGTCCCAGTTTATGGACCAGAACAACCCGCTGTCTGAGATCACGCACAAACGTCGTATCTCTGCACTCGGCCCGGGCGGTCTGACCCGTGAACGCGCAGGCTTTGAAGTTCGAGACGTACACCCGACGCACTATGGTCGCGTATGTCCAATCGAAACGCCTGAAGGTCCGAACATCGGTCTGATCAACTCCTTGTCCGTGTACGCACAGACAAACGAATACGGTTTCCTCGAGACTCCGTACCGTAAAGTGACCGACGGTGTAGTTACCGACGAAATTCATTACCTGTCTGCTATCGAAGAAGGCAACTACGTTATCGCTCAGGCGAACTCCAACCTGGATGACGAAGGCCACTTTGTAGAAGATCTGGTGACCTGCCGTAGTAAAGGCGAATCCAGCTTGTTCAGCCGTGACCAGGTTGACTACATGGACGTATCCACCCAGCAGGTGGTATCCGTCGGTGCGTCCCTGATCCCGTTCCTGGAACACGATGACGCCAACCGTGCATTGATGGGTGCGAACATGCAACGTCAGGCGGTTCCGACTCTGCGTGCTGATAAGCCGCTGGTGGGTACCGGTATGGAACGTGCTGTTGCCGTTGACTCCGGTGTTACTGCAGTGGCTAAACGTGGCGGTACTGTTCAGTACGTGGATGCTTCCCGTATCGTTATCAAAGTTAACGAAGACGAGATGTACCCGGGCGAAGCAGGTATCGACATTTATAACCTGACCAAATACACCCGTTCAAACCAGAACACCTGTATCAACCAGATGCCTTGCGTATCTCTGGGCGAGCCGGTAGAACGTGGTGATGTGCTGGCAGACGGTCCGTCCACCGACCTCGGTGAACTGGCGCTGGGTCAGAACATGCGCGTGGCATTCATGCCATGGAATGGTTATAACTTCGAAGACTCCATCCTCGTCTCCGAGCGTGTTGTCCAGGAAGACCGTTTCACCACCATCCACATTCAGGAACTGGCATGTGTGTCTCGTGACACCAAGCTGGGGCCGGAAGAGATCACCGCTGACATCCCGAACGTGGGTGAAGCTGCGCTCTCCAAACTGGATGAATCCGGTATCGTTTATATCGGTGCGGAAGTGACCGGTGGCGACATTCTGGTGGGTAAGGTAACGCCGAAAGGTGAAACCCAGCTGACGCCAGAAGAAAAACTGCTGCGTGCGATCTTCGGTGAGAAAGCGTCTGACGTGAAAGACTCTTCTCTGCGCGTACCAAACGGTGTTTCCGGTACCATTATCGACGTTCAGGTCTTTACCCGTGATGGCGTGGAAAAAGACAAACGTGCGCTGGAAATCGAAGAAATGCAGCTCAAGCAGGCGAAAAAAGACCTGTCTGAAGAACTGCAGATCCTCGAAGCGGGCCTGTTTAGCCGTATCTACGCGGTGCTGGTTGCCGGTGGCGTTGAAGCTGAGAAACTCGACAAGCTGCCACGCGATCGCTGGCTGGAACTCGGCCTGACCGACGAAGAGAAACAAAATCAGCTGGAACAGCTGGCTGAGCAGTACGACGAACTGAAACACGAGTTCGAGAAAAAACTCGAAGCGAAACGCCGTAAAATCACTCAGGGCGACGATCTGGCACCGGGCGTGCTGAAGATTGTTAAAGTGTATCTGGCGGTTAAACGTCGGATTCAGCCGGGTGACAAGATGGCAGGCCGTCACGGTAACAAGGGTGTTATCTCTAAGATCAACCCGATCGAAGATATGCCGCACGATGCTAACGGTACCCCGGTAGATATCGTACTGAACCCGCTGGGCGTACCGTCTCGTATGAACATCGGTCAGATCCTGGAAACTCACCTGGGTATGGCTGCGAAAGGTATTGGCGATCAGATTAACGCCATGCTGAAGCAGCAGCAGGAAGTTGCCAAACTGCGCGAGTTCATCCAGCGTGCCTACGATCTGGGCGCTGACGTTCGTCAGAAAGTTGACCTGAATACCTTCAGCGATGAAGAAGTTCTGCGTCTGGCTGAGAACCTGAAAAAAGGTATGCCGATCGCCACGCCGGTGTTCGACGGTGCGAAAGAGTCTGAAATCAAAGAGCTGTTACAGCTGGGTGGCCTGCCGACGTCTGGTCAAATCACCCTGTTCGACGGCCGTACCGGTGAGCAGTTTGAGCGTCAGGTAACCGTCGGTTACATGTACATGCTGAAACTGAACCACCTGGTTGATGACAAAATGCACGCGCGTTCCACCGGTTCTTACAGCCTGGTAACTCAGCAGCCGCTGGGTGGTAAGGCACAGTTCGGTGGTCAGCGCTTCGGGGAGATGGAAGTGTGGGCGCTGGAAGCTTATGGCGCAGCATACACCCTGCAGGAAATGCTCACCGTTAAGTCTGATGACGTCAACGGTCGTACCAAGATGTATAAAAACATCGTGGACGGCAACCATCAGATGGAACCGGGCATGCCGGAATCCTTCAACGTACTGTTGAAAGAGATTCGTTCGCTGGGTATCAACATCGAGCTGGAAGACGAGTAACTCTCGCTCAACAGGTCACTGGTGCTGGCGTAACAGCCAGCGCCAGATTGTGCTAACTCCGACGGGAGCAAATCCGTGAAAGATTTATTAAAGTTTCTGAAAGCGCAGACTAAAACCGAAGAGTTTGATGCGATCAAAATTGCGCTGGCCTCGCCAGACATGATCCGTTCATGGTCTTTCGGTGAAGTTAAGAAGCCGGAAACCATCAACTACCGTACGTTCAAACCTGAACGTGACGGCCTTTTCTGCGCCCGTATCTTTGGGCCGGTAAAAGACTATGAGTGCCTGTGCGGTAAGTACAAGCGCCTGAAACACCGTGGTGTGATCTGTGAGAAGTGCGGCGTTGAAGTGACCCAGACTAAAGTACGCCGTGAGCGTATGGGCCACATCGAGCTGGCGTCTCCGACCGCTCACATTTGGTTCCTGAAATCGCTGCCGTCCCGTATCGGTCTGCTGCTCGATATGCCGCTGCGCGATATCGAACGCGTACTGTACTTCGAATCTTATGTGGTTATCGAAGGCGGTATGACTAACCTGGAACGTCAACAGATCCTGACTGAAGAGCAGTATCTGGACGCGCTGGAAGAGTTCGGTGACGAATTCGACGCGAAGATGGGTGCGGAAGCAATCCAGGCCCTGCTGAAGAGCATGGATCTGGAGCAAGAGTGTGAAACGCTGCGCGAAGAGCTGAACGAAACCAACTCCGAAACCAAGCGTAAGAAGCTGACCAAGCGTATCAAACTGCTGGAAGCGTTCGTACAGTCTGGCAACAAGCCGGAGTGGATGATCCTGACCGTTCTGCCGGTTCTGCCGCCAGATCTGCGTCCGCTGGTTCCGCTGGATGGTGGTCGTTTCGCAACATCGGATCTGAACGATCTTTATCGTCGCGTGATCAACCGTAACAACCGTCTGAAACGTCTGCTGGATCTGGCTGCGCCGGATATCATCGTACGCAACGAAAAACGTATGCTGCAGGAAGCGGTTGACGCCCTGCTGGATAACGGTCGTCGCGGTCGTGCGATCACCGGTTCTAACAAACGTCCTCTGAAATCTTTGGCCGATATGATCAAAGGTAAACAGGGTCGTTTCCGTCAGAACCTGCTCGGTAAGCGTGTTGACTACTCCGGTCGTTCTGTTATCACCGTAGGTCCATACCTGCGTCTGCATCAGTGCGGTCTGCCGAAGAAAATGGCGCTGGAACTGTTCAAACCGTTCATCTACGGCAAGCTGGAACTGCGTGGCCTCGCCACCACCATCAAAGCCGCGAAGAAAATGGTTGAGCGTGAAGAAGCTGTCGTTTGGGATATCCTGGACGAAGTTATCCGCGAGCACCCGGTACTGCTGAACCGTGCACCAACCCTGCACCGTCTGGGTATACAGGCATTTGAACCGGTACTGATCGAAGGTAAAGCTATCCAGCTGCACCCGCTGGTTTGTGCGGCCTATAACGCCGACTTCGATGGTGACCAGATGGCTGTTCACGTACCGCTGACGCTGGAAGCCCAGCTCGAAGCGCGTGCGCTGATGATGTCGACCAACAACATCCTGTCTCCGGCGAACGGCGAACCGATCATCGTTCCGTCTCAGGACGTTGTACTGGGTCTGTACTACATGACCCGTGACTGTGTTAACGCCAAAGGCGAAGGCATGGTGCTGACTGGCCCGAAAGAAGCTGAGCGTATTTATCGCGCTGGCCTGGCCTCTCTGCATGCGCGCGTTAAAGTGCGTATCACCGAATATGAAAAAGATGCTAACGGCGAATTCGTTGCGCACACCAGCCTGAAAGACACGACTGTTGGCCGTGCCATTCTGTGGATGATCGTACCGAAAGGTCTGCCTTTCTCCATCGTCAACCAGGCGCTGGGCAAGAAAGCAATCTCCAAAATGCTGAACACTTGCTACCGTATTCTGGGCCTGAAACCGACCGTTATTTTTGCGGACCAGACGATGTACACCGGCTTTGCTTATGCAGCGCGTTCAGGTGCATCCGTGGGTATCGATGACATGGTCATCCCGGAGAAAAAATACGAGATCATCTCTGAGGCGGAAGCGGAAGTTGCTGAGATCCAGGAGCAGTTCCAGTCTGGTCTGGTTACCGCTGGCGAACGCTATAACAAAGTGATCGATATCTGGGCTGCGGCGAACGATCGTGTCTCCAAAGCGATGATGGACAACCTGCAAACTGAAACCGTAATTAACCGTGACGGCGAAGAAGAGCAGCAGGTTTCCTTCAACAGCATCTACATGATGGCCGACTCCGGTGCGCGTGGTTCTGCGGCACAGATTCGTCAGCTGGCTGGTATGCGTGGTCTGATGGCGAAGCCGGATGGCTCCATCATCGAAACGCCAATCACCGCGAACTTCCGTGAAGGTCTGAACGTACTCCAGTACTTCATCTCCACGCACGGTGCGCGTAAAGGTCTGGCGGATACCGCACTGAAAACCGCGAACTCCGGTTACCTGACCCGTCGTCTGGTTGACGTGGCGCAGGATCTGGTGGTCACTGAAGACGACTGCGGCACGCTGGAAGGCATCACCATGACCCCGGTTATCGAGGGTGGCGACGTTAAAGAGCCGCTGCGCGATCGCGTTCTGGGTCGTGTGACTGCTGAAGACGTTCTGAAGCCGGGTACGGCGGACATTCTGGTTCCTCGCAACACGCTGCTGCACGAGCACTGGTGTGACCTGCTGGAAGAGAACTCCGTTGACTCCGTCAAAGTGCGTTCCGTTGTATCCTGTGACACCGACTTTGGTGTATGTGCGCACTGCTACGGTCGTGACCTGGCGCGTGGCCACATCATCAACAAAGGTGAAGCTATCGGCGTTATCGCGGCACAGTCCATCGGTGAGCCGGGTACACAGCTGACGATGCGTACGTTCCACATCGGTGGTGCGGCATCTCGTGCGGCTGCTGAATCCAGCATTCAGGTGAAAAACAAAGGTAGCATCCGTCTGAGCAATGCGAAGTCGGTTGTTAACTCCAGCGGTAAACTGGTTATCACCTCACGTAATACTGAGCTGAAACTGATCGACGAATTCGGTCGTACCAAAGAAAGCTATAAAGTGCCTTACGGCTCTGTGATGGCGAAAGGTGATGGTGAGCAGGTTGCCGGCGGTGAAACCGTCGCAAACTGGGACCCGCACACCATGCCGGTTATCACAGAAGTGAATGGTTTCGTTCGCTTCACTGACATGATCGACGGCCAGACCATTACGCGTCAGACCGATGAACTGACCGGTCTGTCTTCGCTGGTGGTTCTGGATTCAGCGGAACGTACTACCGGTGGTAAAGATCTGCGTCCGGCACTGAAAATCGTTGATGCTCAGGGTAATGACGTTCTGATCCCTGGTACCGATATGCCTGCGCAGTACTTCCTGCCGGGTAAAGCGATTGTTCAGCTGGAAGATGGCGTACAGATCAGCTCTGGTGACACCCTGGCCCGTGTTCCGCAGGAATCCGGCGGTACCAAGGACATCACCGGTGGTCTGCCGCGCGTTGCCGACCTGTTCGAAGCACGTCGTCCGAAAGAGCCGGCTATCCTGGCGGAAATCAGCGGTATCATTTCCTTCGGTAAAGAAACCAAAGGCAAACGTCGTCTGGTTATCACCCCGGTAGACGGTAGCGATCCGTACGAAGAGATGATCCCGAAATGGCGTCAGCTCAACGTGTTCGAAGGTGAACGTGTAGAACGTGGTGACGTGGTTTCCGACGGTCCGGAAGCACCGCACGACATCCTGCGTCTGCGTGGTGTGCATGCTGTGACTCGTTACATCGTTAACGAAGTTCAGGACGTATACCGTCTGCAGGGCGTTAAGATTAACGATAAACACATCGAAGTTATCGTTCGTCAGATGCTGCGTAAAGCGACCATCGAAAATGCAGGTAGCTCCGACTTCCTGGAAGGCGAACAGGTTGAATACTCACGCGTTAAGATCGCTAACCGCGATCTGGAAGCGAATGGCAAAATCGGTGCGACCTTCGCACGCGATCTGCTGGGTATCACCAAAGCGTCTCTGGCAACCGAGTCGTTCATCTCTGCGGCATCGTTCCAGGAGACCACGCGTGTCCTGACCGAAGCAGCCGTTGCAGGTAAACGTGATGAACTGCGCGGCCTGAAAGAGAACGTTATCGTGGGTCGTCTTATCCCGGCGGGTACCGGTTATGCGTACCATCAGGATCGTATGCGCCGCCGCGCAGCGGGTGAACTCCCGGCTGCACCGCAGGTGACGGCTGAAGATGCGTCTGCAAGCCTTGCAGAACTGCTGAACGCTGGCCTGGGCGGTTCCGACAACGAGTAATCGTTGAGCGCCCGATAGTATAAAAGCCAGTCAGGTTTCCTGACTGGCTTTTTTTATATTCTGTTTTTCAACACCGAAAATGCCCGCCTTGTTTCCCGGCACCTTACCTGCTTAAAACCCATCAAGACATGCTTATCTGTATGTATTTAAAAGCGTTTAATGAATGCATTCCCGTTTGTTTTTGTTTTTTCGGGATATCTGTGAAAGGGTTCATGGAATGAATGTGATATAACAAATATAACTATAGTGCGAGGGGTAATTATGTTCAGTAAAGAGCGGCAGCGTGAAATATTAGCATATCTGAATAAGCATGAACGAGCTACGGTTAATCAACTCGCCGTTTTATTCTCGGTCAGTAAGGAAACTATTCGTAATGATTTGAATATACTTGCCGGGCAAGAATTTATTCAACGCTGCCATGGTGGAGCTATAATATTACGCCGAATTTTTCGCTCTAAGTCTGTTAATGATTTTGGCCCTTCAATAGTAAAATTTCTGAATCAGGTTGACCGACAAGGACGCAGCACTTCTGCCTTAAAGAAAAAAGGACAAAGGATGAAGAATAAAGTCTGTATATTAGGATCGTTTAACGTCGATATCATTGCTAATGTTGAACGATTTCCTAAAAATGGAGAGTCGCTTCTCGCCAGTAACACTATCATTGGCCCCGGTGGTAAGGGCGCTAACCAGGCGCTGGCCGCCAGTAAATGCCAGGTTCAGGTGCATTTTGTAGGTAAAGTAGGAAATGACCATTTCAGCAAGATGGCACATGATCACCTCTCTTCATCAGATATTGACAGCTTTACGTTATACCAGGATGAGGAGCATAAAACCGGCAGCGCGATTATATATGTTTCACAGTCAGATGGTGAAAATATGATTGCGATTTATTCCGGTGCTAATCAATATATCACTGAAAGTGAGGTGGCGAATATAGCCAGTGAACTGGCTGATGCGAAAATATTTTTAACCCAACTGGAAAACAACATCGAGGCAACGCATAAAGCATTAATGATGGCGTCCAGTCTGGGGGTAAAAACAATACTTAATCCGGCACCTTATTCTGAGCACGCGGCTACCTGTTTACCTTATGTTGATTATTTAACGCCGAATGAAACTGAAGCCTCACTAATGTCAGGGGTTGAGGTTAATGATATAGCGAGCGCTAAAGATGCAGCGCGAGTGATTAAATCAATGGGAGCCAAAAACATCATCATTACGATGGGTTCACAAGGCGTGCTGATCTATGACGGTAAACAGTTTACCCATATTCCGGCACTGAAAGCCGTTACTGTTGATACAACTGGTGCAGGCGATGCGTTCAACGGTGCATTTGCCGCTGCTATGGCTAAAGAGCAGTCACTGCATTCAGCCGCAAAATTTGCTTGTGCGTTTGCGTCTCTGGCGGTCGAGCGAGAAGGTGCTGCCAGTATGCCTGATTATCAAAATGTGTTATCACGCCTTGTTCAATATGAAAGGAAATAAGACGATGACTCAAGTGCAAAATACGGTTGATGCATCCGGGCCGATGAAGGTTGAAACGAATGGCGTCAACCCGGTTACAGACAATGAACGGTACGGTACACCCGCCGGACTTTTTCCAATTTGGTTTTCCTGGAACGTCTCAATTCTTGGAATTACGTACGGGATTTATGTTTACTCATTGGGATTAAGCCTGTGGCAGGCTATTTTCGCTGGCGTACTGGGATATTTTCTTTCCAGCACGCTTGTCGGCGTACTTGCCGTTGGAGGACCACGCACCGGCTTGCCAACGCTAACGCAGACACGTTTTGCCTTCGGTTACCATGGTAATAAAATTCCCACGTTATTTGCTTATATTTCGAACATGGGCTGGAAGGTGACGATTATTACGCTTTCTTCTACGACGGGGGCGTCATTATTTGCCACGTTATGGCCCGCCGTGTTTGCCGCAGAGGGTGGTCACCCTACTCTGACATGCCTTTTAGGCTGGTTTGTTGTGACGCTGGCGTTGACGATGTCGGTCGCCATTTATGGCCATCAACTCATCATGAAAGTTGAGAAGTACATTGCATGGTTGACCGGGGGGATGAGTATTATCTTTATTATTCTCATCATGCCACATATCCACTGGTCTCAATCCGGCACAACCCCGGACGCGGGTCTATTAACCTTTATTGGTGGGATGGTAATGGCGATGACCATGGTTGGGCTGGGGTTCCTCAACTATGGCGGCGACTTTGCCCGATACCTTCCACGCAGCACGCCGGCAAGAAAAGTGGTTTTCTGGACCTCTATGGGCATCTCGCTACCGGTATCTATCCTGTTGATCCTGGGCGCACTGCTGGCAGACAGCAATCCCGCGCTGAGCAACGCGGCAGCTTCCGAACCCATCGCTGCATTAACGTCCTTCTTACCTTTTTGGTTTTATGTTCCTTTTTCCATTGTAATTATTATCTCACTGCTCGCGGCGGCTATTACCGGGGTTTACAGTTCCGGTCTGGCACTGCTGGCGATGGGCGTCCCGGCCAGCCGTTCCACAACAACGGCGCTCAATGCCGTTATCATCGCTTTTGGCGCATTCTATCTGTTATTTATTTCCGATTCTTTCCTGGCAACGTTTCAATCCTTCCTGGCAACAGTTTCCGTTGTACTGGGATCGATGGGGGCTATCCAGCTGGTCGATTTTGCCCGACAAAAACGCCTGAACTGGAATACGGCTATGGCCCAACCTTCCGGTGCTGGTGGGCGTAATGGTCGGTGGACTGCTCTATTGTCGCTTTTTATTGCATCCGTCGTAGGGATGGGGACCATTACGTCTGGCGATCCGTGGATTGCGCATCTGGTTGGTTTTTTGCTGACCGAGGAAACCAAAACCAGCGTATTTGCGACGGCGAATATCGGCGTTGTGGTGGCGATGCTGGTGGGAGCGACGTTGTACGCTATTTTGACCTATCTCTGTCATTTTGATGTTCTTCCTTCAACAATCGACGTAAAGGATAACAACCATGAATAATCCTTTACCGGAAGCCCTGCAACGTTTTCAGAACCCGGATGTCTGGCATGCTCCTGCAACGTACTGGTTCTGGCATACGATCCCCAACTCGCAACAAATAGATCAGCAATTGCTGCAATTAAAAGAAGGGGGATTCGGATCGTTTCAAATCGCTGCACGTTTAAGTTTGCCCCTGGAAGAATATCTCAGCAATGCGTGGCTGGAAGCCTGTCGCTATACGGCGGATAAGGCCGCTGAACTGGGCCTGATGATGGGAGTATATGATGACTACAATTGGCTTTCCGGGCATGCAGGCGGAAGAACGGTTGCCGGGCATGATGAGCTTCGCGAGCGCCACCTTTTCTGGAGCCAGGCACAGGGAAAGGTTTCTGAAAGGGTAATTACCTGCTCTATTTCCGATATTCGTTCCGCTGATGCCCTGGCCTTGCAGCAGTGCGGTATGGACTGGATATTTGAAGAGGGTAGACCGGCCTGGGATGAGTGGGAAATTGTGGCCGCTTATGCCACACCGCTTTCTGACACGTTCGACACAGATAATGTTATCGATGTTGCATATTGCGCCCGCACAGTGGAGGCCACGTCCGGGAGGCTAAGTGTCGAGTTTGATGTTGATAAACTGCCGTGGCGGGAAAATACCGTTGTGAGTCTGTTTGCTGCCGCGCGTTGCCGTACTTCCAGAATGATTAATTATTTGATGCCGGAGGCAGCGAAAAATTTCATTCGCGTTGGCTATGAGCCCTATGCGCATGCCTTTGGCGATCATTTCGGCAAAACGGTTGCGTATATGTTTTTCGACCAGCCACATAGCTGCTTCTGGCAGTGGCGGGAACATTCTGGGCCGGTGAAATCCTCGCTGATGTTTGATCGTCGTCTTATTGATTCACTGGAAACGGAGGACGCGTTACCTGAAATATTATTGTCGTTAATTATGGACATTGGCGATCGTACTGCACGGCGTCGCTGCGCGTTTTTCTCGCATTACTCACAATTGGCAATGACATCATTTTTCGGTGAGCTTGCCGCCTGGTGCCGCCAGCGAAATGTTTTGCTCAGCGGACACGAAGTCTTAGGGCATGTCAGCAGTTGGGATTTTGCCAGTAAAATCATTACCGAGGATAACCGCTGTAATTTTGCCATGGATTACTTTGCGCTTGATGGATGGCGGGATATTACGGCAGTCGATTCACGGAATAACGATCCGCAGATGGCGGCTAAAGTCGGTGACTCTGTTGCACGTTCACATGGCCGCAAGGGATGCATTGTAGAGCAATACTACGCCCGTGTACTGCCCGGAACACATTTCGCGGCGGGCCAGTGGGAGCTTTCATTACATGAATACAGAAAGCAGGCATTCCGTCATCATCTTCTGGGAGCAAAGCAATTTTTAATCCATGCTTTCTGGTTAACGGATGGAACGTCAGATGACAGCGTATTAAATAATCCACGGTTTGATTTTGCTCCAGGCATTAACTTTCAGCCCTGGTATCCTTTTCATGCCAGCTTTGCCCGGGAGTCCGGGCGTCTGTCTGAGTTTCTTGATTTCGGTGATCCTTATATCGATATCGGTATTATCTATCCGAAGCGCACGTTCTGGCATTACGGCATTGACGGTGAAGAAGGCGCAACCGGTGCGCGCTGGGCGCAGCGACTTAGCGCAGAAGGCTATGAATATTTCTTTATTGATGAAGATAACGTGTTGCAGGCGCAGGATAGTTTAATCAATGGGGAATATTATCCAGCGTTGCTACTGACGGATATGAAAGTTGTACGGTCGATTGAGACGTTGCTGCGCCTGGAGAGTTTCGTGTGCGCAGGAGGACGATTACTGATCGCGGGTAAGCATATGACGCATAGCGAAGCATCGGGGTTTGAGCCGGGGCTTGGGGAACGTCTAACCAAATTTATCAATAAGCATGAACGGTGCTGTGTAATACAGGATACATTACCAGCAGACCTGAAAACCACCCGACCTTATATCGGATTTGCGCCACAAAATGGACAGGTCTGGACGCGAATAACGCATGATGACACCACAGAGTATTTTACACTGTTCAATGATAGCGATGCTCCATTGCATGCCTGGCTGCATTTCCCCGCGCTGTCAGGTCGGTTATGTGAATGGCAAATCGCGACGGGAGATGTCAACTGTCTGGCCGAAGATGTCAGTGAAAGCTATCCTGTCAGGGTTAATGCGGGAGATGTTCGCTGCTTTTCACTTCATACAGAAAGACGTATTCATACCATCGTACTGGATAAACACTGGCAACTGGTGGTCGATAATATTTCCCGCCCTGTTGAAGTGGATCGCGGATGGGAATTACAGGGCCTGAATGACTGGTGTGGCGCGGGCCGGTATCAACTTGATATTGAATTTGATGCTATCGTAGACGATGCGCAGCTCTGTTTACCAAACGTATCGGGCAGTGTAGAAGTATGGCTTAACGGGCAACAGGTCGGGGAAAAAGGATGGCCAGAATATCGGTTTACGCTACCAGCACATCTGCTGCGTAAAAAGAACGCGCTGGCTGTCGTGGTATATCCTTCTGCCGCTAATCATTATTACGCGAAAAGTGCCTGGCAGGGAGGGCAACTGGCTCCATGCGGAATAACGTCGCCGCCTTACCTGCAAACTAAAAATAGTATTAAGATTGCAGCGGTATAATGCCGATGGTGTTTCTTCCGGGCCAGTCCGATCCGCTGACTGGCCTGCTTTATTTAATGGTTGAATATCACCAGGTTCACTTATCAGCTATTTCCTGGTAACACTTTGGGCATATTGTTATGAGCAATAGTGCGTCAATGGCGGGGGGAGTAAAAGAAAACAACGTATTTTGCGCTATAGATCATTATCGTAAAGCGCGTAGCGTAATAGTAGATTCTTGAGTGAATCTCCCGATGCGGCAGCGGCAGCGGCTTCGGGAGACAGAGACTGAGATTAGTTTACCAGTGGCAACCGACGATAAAGTTCGATCATATCGCCTGCCAGATCCTGAATCACCATGGCGTTCATCAGGTGATCCTGAGAGTGAACGGTAATAAGGTTAACTGGAAGCTTGCCCGCACCTTCATCAAGGCCGATAAGCTGCGTCTGGATTTTATGCGCATGCTTGACGTATTCATGGGATTCTTCCATCGCTTTTTCAGCGCCGGTAAAATCGCCTTTACGCGCCAGCTGTAATGCGGTGAGTGCCTGGCTGCGAGCCGCCCCGGCGTTCACTAACAGCTCCATAATGATTGTTTCTAAATCTTCCACAACGTTACTCCATTAGCTTGAGGGCTTTCTCAAGTACGACATCACCTTTCATCATGCCGTAATCCATCATATCGATAACCGCGACTTTCTTGCCCAGCGGGTCGGCCTGTGCCTGTAATTTTGCCTGCTCATATTTCACCTGCGGCCCCAGCAAAACGATATCAGCAGTAGCAATATTGTCATTGAATTCAGCGACGGGCACAGCCTTGATCGACACTTCGACCCCTTTCTTCTGAGCTGCATCCTTCATACGTTGAACTAACATGCTGGTGGACATACCGGCAGCACAGCATAAAACGATGTTCTTCATAACTAGCCCTCAATGTTCCTTGGTCCTTTATCATTATCCGTGGCCGCACGGCAGACAACGTTTTTGCGTCGAATGTGTGTAAGGCATCACAAAGAAAGCCGCAAAAAATGAAACCGGTTACATTTTGACATCAAATCAGCGTGCACGATCTACTATCCGCCTCCCGATATGTGGTCAGGATAGTATTACCTTTAAATGTGCCATTAATCACAAAACACGTTTAATCCTCTTCATTCGATTCTGCGGCCATTGACAGATAAAAAGAGGATAAATACTATTGCGACTTAGTGGTATATACCACTTAACCTATAGCAAAACAGTGAGAACGATATGAATAAATTCACTGAATTAATGGAAAAAAATCTATTGCCACTGGCAATAAGAATTGAAAATAACGATTATCTCTCAGCCATTAAGGATGGTTTTATCAGGATTATGCCGTTCCTGATTATTGGCTCCTTTTTCCTGTTGATCGCCAACCTCCCTTTCCCTGGATATAGTGATTTTATCGTCGGTCTTTTTGGCGATAAATTCATTAGCCAGCTTAATTATATTCTTGATGCAACCTATTCAATCATGGCGCTGCTGGTCATTGTCAGCATCAGTATCAGCATGGCCAAACGCTGGCAGCTCAATGAAATATCGTGCGCGCTGATTTCGCTGGTTTGTTTTATGATTATAACGCCTTTTAAACTGCCGCAAGCGCAGGGCGGTGTTATCAGCGATGTGATCCCGGTTTTTGCTTTAGGTGCCCAGGGGTTATTTTTATCCATTATTGCCACGCTTATCGCGGTCAGACTTTATCGCCTGTTTAGCCATCCCCGGTTAATGATTATTATGCCTGATAGCGTCCCTCCGGCGGTGGCAAATAGCTTCAGCTCGCTTATTCCTTCGTTATTGATCGTCCTGATTTTCTGGGGAATACGGCTGCTTTTTGAATCCACAGCCTACGGCACCGTGCAGGAGATGATCTTTACCGTCCTGCAAGCGCCGATGATGAAGCTGGGTAACACGCTGCCTTCACAGATGGTTGCCGAATTTTTTATCAGCTTCTTTTGGTTCTTTGGCCTGCACGGTGATTCTATCGTAACGGCGATCATGGGACCGGTATGGCGGTCGCTGACGCTGGAAAATTTGCAGGCGATGAAAACCGGTTTGCCACCTGTGAATATTATTACCCAACAGTTCCGCGATGTGTTCCTGATTTGTGGCGGTACTGGTTTCACCCTGGCGATGCTGCTGGTGATGCTGTTTCGCGCTAAAAGTAAACGCATGCGTGAAATCGCAAAATTGGCGACCCCGGCTGCCATCTTTAATATCAATGAACCGATTATCTTCGGTGTTCCTATTGCGCTGAATCCGGTATTGCTCATTCCTTTTATTGTCGTACCGGTCGTGCTTTGCGTGATTACGTATAGCGCGATGGCCAGTGGATTTCTGCCATTAACCTCCGGCCTGGAAATTCCATGGACTACCCCGATTTTTATTAGCGGCTTTCTGATTTGTGGCTGGAAAGGGATTTTATTTCAGGCGATCAACCTTATTGTCGCGATGACGATTTATTATCCGTTTGTGATGACTCTCGACAGGCAATATTTACGTGATGAAACCAGTTCTGTAGATGAAGCCGTAACCAAATTGCCCGTAACAGAATATTAAAAGGACGATATGATGAATAAGAAACTTAAAATTGTAACTATCGGCGGCGGTAGCTCTTATACGCCAGAAATCATTGAAGGTTTTATCCAGCGTTATCATGAACTGCCGATTGGCGAAATCTGGCTGGTGGATGTAGAAGCCGGACGCGAGAAGCTTGAAATCGTCGGTAATCTGGCAAAACGAATGGTAGAAGCGGCGGGTATTGATTGCCAGGTCCATCTGACGCTCGACCGTCGTGCAGCACTAAAAGATGCTGATTTCGTGACGACGCAGCTACGCGTAGGTCAACTGGATGCGCGCATTAAGGACGAACGTATTCCACTCTCGCACGGGCTGATTGGTCAGGAAACCAATGGTGCAGGCGGACTGGCGAAAGCGCTGCGTACCATTCCTGTCATCCTCGATATTTGCCGCGATATGGAAGAATTATGTCCGGATGCCTGGCTGGTCAACTTTACCAATCCAAGCGGTATTGTGACTGAAGCCGTCATCAAACACAGCCGGATTAAATGCGTTGGCCTGTGCAATCTCTCTCAGTCTATGCAGCGCATGGTGGCAGAGATCCTCGGCGTGGATAAATCCCGCTTCCTGTTACAACTGGTGGGGTTAAATCACTTCCTGTACGGCACCCACGTCTATATGGATGGCAAGGATGTGATGCCAGAGGTGCTGAAAAATCTGAAGTATGACAGCGCCCATAAGCCAAAAAATATCCCCGATATTCCATGGCTACAGGAACAGATCCAGCATTTGGGGGTGATCCCTTGCCCGTATCACCAGTATTACTACACCACCAGCGACGTACTGGAAAACCAGTTGCACGATTACAAGGAGCACGGTACGCGTGGTGAAGTGGTAAAAGCCGTCGAGCATGAACTCTTCGAACTGTATAAAAACCCCGATCTGCATGAAAAGCCGAAGCAGCTGGAGCAACGTGGCGGGGCATACTACTCTGAAGCCGCCTGCGAACTTATCAGCGCTATTTATAACGACAAGAATCTATTAATGACGGTGAACGTACGTAATAACGGCGCGATCCGCTCGCTGCCGGATAATGTCGCTATTGAAACCACCTGCGTGATTGGCCGCTATGGTGCCATCCCGTTAAACAATGACGCCCTACCTTCTACCGTTTCCGGTCTGGTCTCGGTGATGAAATCCTGGGAGGAGATGGCGGTAGAGGCGGCCGTCACCGGAAGCTACGGTGCGGCGCTACAGGCGCTGACCCTGAACCCGCTGGTACCGTCGGGTAAAGTAGCGAAGCAGGTGCTGGATGAGCTGCTGGAAGCGCATCGTGAATATCTGCCGCAGTTTTTCAGGGCGTAAGCACTTTACGGCTGCGCATGCGGAACAGGTCGCCACGGTTATAGCTCCAGGAGTAGTTAAACACCGTGCCGTCTGCCAGCCACGTGCGCTCCTTAATGTGTAGCATCGGCGAGTTCACCGGAACGGCAAGAAGCGTTGCCATTTCCGCATTAAACAAACTGGCGGCGACTTCAGTATCCGTACCGCCAATTTTTTGCCGGCAGGTTTGCTCAATGAAGGTGTACAGCGAATGGTGCTGGAGCGTGTCGTCATCAATCGTGGCAACAATCGCCAGCGGAATATAGCTGTCTTCAATCAGTGCGGGAACGTCGTCAAAGAGACGCACGCGACGGATGGCATGAACCGGCTCGTCTGCCGGGACGCCAAACTGGCTGGCAAGATATTCACCCGCCGGTTGCCGGACGTGGTAAATCAACTGGCTGGTGATGGTGGCTTTCTCGCTCAGTTCCTGGGTCACACCCAGCGCGCTGTTTTTGCCTTCCGGGTTGAGCAGGTATACCGGTGGGGCAAAGGCCCGGCAAACGAACGTGCCTTTGCCGACGACTTTTTTAACCAGGCCCTCCTGCTGCATATGGGCAATAGCTTTCTGGACCGTGGCGCGCGTGACCTGGTACGTCTCAGCCAATTCGCGCTCAGAAGGTATAAGTGAGCCAACAGGATACTTTTGGTTTTGAATATCGCGTCTCAGCGTGTCGCGGATCAGAATATAGACTGGCTTCATGGCGGTCCCGGAAAAGAAGCAATAAAAAGGCTGGCGTTGGGATGCTAATGCACAACTTCTGCCAGGCGCAAGGATAACGGAATCGGAAAAATTATTATGCTGAATCATAACGAAAGCTGGTGGAAGGAAAAAGGTGCGGCATTAACCGCGGCGGCAATAGTCAATCAGCCGCGTTTGTGGCAGGAAGGATTCACTCAGATAAGCGCACAGCGTCCGGCAGTGGACGCCTTCTGGAAACAGTGCGATGCGAATAGCCGCATTATCATCACCGGGGCGGGATCGTCGCTGCTGGCCGCACAGGCCAGTGTCAATTGGTTACGTAGCGTGTTATCCCGTCATGTCGACGTCATCGCGGCAACGGATCTGGTGCTTGCGCCAGAAATGCTCTCAGGCAAATGTATTCTGGTGTCAGTCAGCAGTTCCGGCAATACGCCAGAAACCGTAAAAGTAGTAGAGCGTCAGTTGGCAGCACACCCGGGTACGCCGCATATTGCTATTACTAATAACGCGCAAAGCCGCCTGGCTCAGCTTGCCAGTCAGCAGCCGGAAGGCTTATTTATTGCGGTGCCCGAAGGGACATCCAACGGCAGCTTTGCCGCCACCAGCGAATTTACCATACCCATGTGGTACATCATGCTACTACTGGCACCGGCTTGCTGGTCTGAGCTGGAGCGTGTACTGCCCGTTCTTCAGCGTGGGGCGACGTACTTTTTGAATAACTACGCAGCGGATATTGAACAGTGGGCTGCCGTGCCGCGTGACAATATGGTTGCCGTCGGCGCGCTGTCCCTGAAAGCCATTGCCTGCGAGACCAGCCTGAAACTGCTGGAAATGGGCAACGGCAATATAATGACGGCCTGGCATTCCATGCTGGAATTCCGTCATGGCCCAAAACTTATCATCAATCGCGATGCAACCGTGGTGGGCTATATTGCCGCGCGCCCTGAGATCCGCCGCTACGATCTCGACATGATGAGCGAGCTGACTGGCGAGCGCAGCGCAGCGGCGCAGATCATCGGCATTGGTCATGACGCGCTGCCCGCTGACCATCACGTGTGTGACCGTTACTACCACTTTGCCAGCCCGGAACTGGCACAGTATCACGAATCGTTTTCTGCCATGCTGTATGTCCTTTTCGCACAGGTGGCTGGCCTGTATCGTGCCATTGCGCTTGGCGTTACCCCGGATAATCCCTCACGTGACGGCAAAGTGGCAAAAGTCGCCAAAGTCACCGTTTATTAAGCGTGGGGCAGGGCGGTGAGAGGAATGTTTTCCGCCCTGGTCAGCGTCCTTTGCTGACAAAGACAGCGTAAAGCGTCGGGAAAGGCGTGACCACTTCCCGACGCGGGCTTTGCGAAGCTCTATCCGCACTTTTTCGCCTCGCGACAATATGTTGCGCGACTATTGCGAGGCGCGTCCCAGAAAGTTATCCCAGTCCTTCCATACCGGCTGAAGGCCGCGCGCAACGAGAGCATCGGCTACTTCCTGCGGGCGACGTCCGTCATGCGGGGAAAATTGCTCCAGTTCCGGATGGTCGTCGGCATAGCCACCGGGCTGCGTTTTCGAAAAAGCGCTCACGTTATTGATTGCCAGAGGGACGACGCGATCGCGAAACCACGGCGATTCACGGGTCGAAAGCGATAATTCAATCTCCGGGGCCAGCAACCGGAACGCACAGATGGTTTGCACCAGCTGGCGTTCATCCATAATCGACGCTGGCTCAATGCCACCCGCGCACGGACGCAGACGCGGAAATGAGATGGAGTAGCGGCTCTGCCAGTAGTGTTTTTGTAGCCACAGCAAATGCTCTGCCACCATATAGCAGTCCACGCGCCAGCTGTCTGAGAGACCAATCAGCGCGCCAAGGCCGATCTTGTCGATCCCTGCCCGTCCGAGACGATCCGGCGTTTCCAGCCGCCAGAAAAAATCCTGTTTATGACCTTTCAGATGATGCCGGGCATATTCGGCTTCATGGTAAGTCTCCTGATAAACCATCACGCCATCCAGGCCGAGAGTTTTCAGCTCGGCATACTCTTCCTGCGCCAGCGGCTGTACTTCCATTTGCAGCGAAGCAAATCGGCGGCGAATCGCGGGCAGATGGCGACGAAAGTAATCCATGCCGACCTTACCCTGATGTTCGCCGGTAACCAGCAGCAGGTGTTCAAATCCCATTTCCCGAATGGCATCGCATTCGCGGGCGATTTCTGCCTCATCCAGCGTTTTACGCTTGATACGGTTGCTCATCGAAAAACCGCAGTAGGTGCAATCGTTGGCGCACAGGTTGGAGAGGTAAAGCGGAACATAGAAGCTGACCGTGTTGCCAAAACGCTGGCGGGTGAGTCGCTGTGCTTTTTGTGCCAGCGGCTCCAGATACGCGCTGGCGGCAGGTGAGAGCAGGGCCATCATATCGTCGCGCGTCGGATGCGCGGTGTTAAGCGCCCGTTCTACGTCGGCGGGGGTTTTGGTGTTGATACGCAGGCGAATATCGTCCCAGTCCAGCGTGCGCCAGTGGTCGGTAAAGGTGCTCATGTGCTGGCCTCCAGAAAGCCCGTCAGCGGGCTGGTGGCTACGGCCTGGCTGCTACGAATGCCGGGCACCGCCTGACGGGCCAGAAGACCCGCTTCGACGGCCAGCCGGAAAGCCTTCGCCATCATCACCGGATCGTCCGCTACCGCAATCGCGGTATTCACCAGCACTGCGTCGGCTCCCATTTCCAGCGCCAGTGCCGCATGGCTGGGCGCGCCAATCCCTGCGTCAACCACCACCGGCACCGTGGCTTGTTCGATAATAATTTCCAGCATGGCGCGAGTTTCCAGCCCCTGATTTGAGCCAATCGGCGCACCGAGCGGCATGACGGCGGCGCAGCCAACCTCTTCCAGACGCTTACACAGCACTGGATCGGCACCGCAGTAGGGCAGAACAATAAAGCCCTGTTTGACCAGCGCGTCGGCGGCTTTCAGGGTTTCAATGGGGTCCGGCAGTAGCCAGCGGGCGTCAGGGTGGATCTCCAGCTTCAGCCAGTGGGTCCCCAGCGCTTCGCGGGCCAGTTGCGCGGCAAAGATGGCTTCTTCCGCCGTCTTCGCGCCAGAGGTATTGGGCAGCAGCGTCACCCCAGCCCCAACAAGCGGGGCGAGGATCGCATCGTTGTGCTGGCGCAAATCAACGCGCTTCATCGCCAGCGTCACCAGCTGGCTGCCCGAAGCGCGAATCGCCTCTGTCATCAATGATGAAGAGGCAAATTTCCCGGTCCCGGTAAACAGGTGGGAATCAAAGGTTTTATCAGCAATACGTAACATGTCAGCCTCCGGCGATAACCTGAAAAAGCAGGATCTGGTCGCCTTCCTGCACGGTCTGGTGTTCCCACCGCTCACGCGGCAGGATCTGTTGATTAAGCGCCAGCGCTGCGCCCGGTTTGAGCTGATGAAGCGTGTCGAGCAGGCCGGCAACGGTAAGATTTTCTGCGCACTGCATCGGTTCATCATTAAACTGGATTTGCATGATGTCCTCCGCATACCGGGCAACCGCTGGCACGGCGCAGGATGAGGCTACGCCAGCTATTGGCTCTGGCGTCAAACAGCCGCAGTTCGCCGTGCTGGCTACGCACACCGCTCAGAAGTTTGATGGCTTCCAGCGCCTGTAGCGACCCCATCACGCCCACCACCGGACCGATGACGCCTGCCGTGCGGCAGTTACGCTCGGGTTCGTTCTCGTCCGGCCATAAGCAGCGGTAGCAGCCGTGCGTCCATGGCGGCGTCAGCACCATAAGCTGACCGCCAAAACCGACGGCGCTGGCGGTAATAAGCGGCGTATTGGTTTTAACGCACGCCGCGTTAATCGCCTGGCGAGTGGCCATGTTGTCCGTGCAGTCAAGCACGACATCAGCCTGAATTACCGCGTGCTGTAATGCATCGCCAGTGAGACGCTGCTCAAGGGTTATCAGCTCAATGTCCGGATTGAGCCGCGACAGACGCTGCCGGGTAACCTGCGCTTTCGAACGGGCGATATCGTCGGTAGTGAATGTGATCTGGCGTTGCAGATTGCTCAGATGAACCTCGTCATCGTCGGCCAGTACCAGCGTACCCACGCCCGCGCCCGCCAGGTAAAGCGCAGCCGGTGCGCCTAAACCGCCGAGGCCGACAATCAGCACCCGGCTGTCGAGCAGTTTCTGCTGGCCGTCGATGGCAATATCTTCCAGCAATATTTGTCGGCTGTAGCGCATAAAATCACGATCGTTCATCGCCCACCCCCGCAAGCTGGAGCAATGTTGCCGTGGCTGCCTGCCAGTCGGCCGCCTGAGTGATGGCGCTGACGACGGCAATACTGCCGACGCCGGTTGCCAGGACGTCCGACGCTCGCGCAAGGCTAATACCGCCGATCGCGACCGTCGGGTAGTTGCCAAGCCGCGCAATATGCCGGGCAAGTTGTTCCAGCCCTTGTGGTGCGGAGGGCATCTGTTTGGTTTGCGTCGGAAAAACGTGGCCAAGCGCGATGTAAGAGGGACGTGCCGCCAGCGCAATATCAATTTCCATATCGTCATGGGTGGAAACGCCGAGGCGTAGCCCGGCAGTCTGAATTGCTTTCAGATCGGTGGTTTCTAAATCTTCCTGGCCCAGATGCACGCCGTACGCATGATGCTTAATCGCCAGCCGCCAGTAGTCGTTGATAAACAGGCGGGCATTGTATTGACGTCCCAGCGCAATGGCCGCCGCCACCTCGGCTTCAACTTCGTCATCACGCTTGTCTTTAATCCGCAACTGAAGCGTGCGCACGCCAGCTTCCAGCAGGCGAGCTATCCACTCCACGCTATCGACCACCGGGTACAGCCCGAGGCGAAACGGCACCGGAGGAAAGTCAGGTTGATAATTCATACTTCCTCCTGACGCAGGTAGATTTCGCCGCCTTTCGCCCGAAAGCTGGTGGACATCTCGGCCATCCCGGATTCTGCTTCCTGCTTCGCCGCGAAATCACGCACTTCCTGGCTGATTTTCATCGAGCAGAATTTCGGTCCGCACATGGAGCAGAAATGGGCGACTTTGCCGGATTCCTGCGGCAGGGTTTCATCGTGATACGCACGGGCAGTGAACGGATCGAGCGCCAGATTAAACTGGTCTTCCCAGCGGAACTCAAAGCGCGCTTTGGACATTGCATTGTCACGGATCTGCGCACCCGGGTGGCCTTTCGCCAGGTCAGCCGCGTGGGCAGCAATTTTGTAGGTAATCAGCCCCTGCTTAACATCTTCTTTGTTCGGCAGACCGAGGTGCTCTTTCGGCGTCACGTAGCAGAGCATGGCGCAGCCAAACCAGCCGATCATCGCCGCGCCAATGCCGGAGGTGAAATGGTCGTAGCCCGGTGCGATATCGGTGGTCAACGGTCCCAGCGTGTAGAACGGCGCTTCGTGGCAATGTTCCAGTTCTTCGGTCATATTGCGCTGGATCATCTGCATCGGCACGTGGCCGGGGCCTTCAATCATCACCTGCACGTCGTATTCCCAGGCGATTTTGGTCAGCTCGCCCAGCGTATGCAGCTCGGCAAATTGCGCCTCATCGTTAGCATCCTGGATGGAGCCAGGCCGCAGGCCGTCGCCGAGCGAAAGCGAGACGTCATAGGCAGCGCAGATTTCGCAAATCTCGCGGAAGCGTTCGTAGAGGAAGTTTTCTTTATGATGGGAGAGGCACCATTTCGCCATGATCGAACCGCCGCGTGAAACAATCCCCGTCAGACGTTTTGCGGTCATCGGTACATAGCGCAGCAGTACGCCCGCGTGGATGGTAAAGTAGTCCACACCTTGCTCTGCCTGCTCCAGCAGCGTATCGCGGAAGGCTTCCCAGGTCAGGTCTTCGGCGATTCCGTTCACCTTCTCCAGCGCCTGATAGACAGGCACCGTGCCAATCGGCACCGGACTATTACGCAGTATCCATTCCCGGGTTTCATGAATGTAGCGGCCGGTGGACAGGTCCATTACCGTGTCCGCGCCCCAGCGGGTCGACCAGACCAGCTTTTCCACTTCCTCTTCGATAGAAGACGTGACCGCCGAATTGCCGATATTGGCATTTACTTTGACCAGAAAGTTGCGGCCGATGATCATCGGTTCGGATTCCGGATGGTTGATATTGGCGGGAATAATCGCGCGTCCGGCGGCCACTTCATCACGGACAAATTCCGCCGTGATGTTCTCCGGCAGGCGCGCGCCAAAACTCTGGCCCGGATGCTGCTGGCGTAGCACGTCGCTGCGAACGCGCTCGCGGCCCATATTCTCGCGGATGGCGATAAATTCCATCTCCGGCGTTACAATGCCCCGGCGCGCATAATGCAGTTGGGTGACACATTTGCCGCTTTTCGCCCGCTTTGGCGTCAGCAGGCCGGTAAACCGCAGGTCGTCGAGGCCATCGTCCGCCAGCCGTGCTTTGGTATACGCCGAGCTGCGGTCGGGAAGTTCTTCGCTGTCATCACGTGCGTCTATCCACGGCTGGCGCAGTTTCGCCAGCCCCTGCTGGACATTAATCTTCACGTCAGGATCGCCATAGGGACCTGAAGTGTCATACACCGGCACCGCCTCGTTCTCTTCAAACTGCGGATGATCTTTGCTGCCGCCGGTGAGCGTCGGGCTAAGCTGGATCTCGCGCATCGGAATACGGATATCCGGCTGGGAGCCGGTAATGTAGATGCGTGTTGAATTCGGGAAAGCGGTGCCTTCCAGAGTATCGATAAAGTGTTGTGCGTGCTCGCGTTGTTCGCGGCGGGTCAGTTTCAGTTCAGACATAGCTCATTCCAAAAAGTAAGGACGTGGCTTGTCAGACGACGGAGGGAGTAATGGATAGACGTAGTCCGTAACGGCAACGTCAAAAGCAGAATTACTCTTGTTCCCTTCGCAGGTATTAGCCTGATCAGGTTCCGCGGATCCCGAATTAACGGTCTCAGCCTTTGACTAAAGGCACTCCGACAAGATGTAACCCCTCGTGAGAGGGGTAATGCAGGTAACTTACGCGCTAAAACTCAAGAACTCAAGCCGGGCGCGCGATATTCGTTTCGTCATTCGCACTTTCTTTGAGGTTGTTCTCAAAGGCTAACTGAATCAGCTTATCTTCCAGTGTAAAGCGGGCAGCCAGCGACTCGCCGATACCGGAAAGCGCCTGCTGGAATTCAAGATAATTATCATGGTCGATAGCATTTTCCAGGCTGGAATCGTAGTAGCCCATGATCACCTGGGTGTTCTCTTCCAGCAACGGATACAGCTTCGTTGCGGCGATAAGTGGGCTTGCCCCTTCCATTTCGCTGATAATGCGTTCATAAATACTGAAATGACCGGCTGAAAGATACTCAACCAGGTTATGGCAGAAGTTATCAAGCGCTTTTTCATCAAGCTGGGTCACTGATTCTTTGCCAGGTTTAAGACCAACAAGATTGTAATAAGCCACAAGCAATTGCTTGCGCACCTGTAACCAGCGATCGACGAGTTCATTACTTCCTCCAACGCGCTCTGTCAGTCTTTCCAGGTGGTTTAGCATAAATGACCCCGTAAAATTAAGATGAGAAAAATTGTTCACTAAAAATGTAAAAATAATGTTATCAACATGCCAGTGAAACTAAGGTTGTGCAAGTGATTATGGTCCGTATTATCGAGAAGTCAGATCGCGGCTGGTGGATAGTCAGCCATGAACAAAAATTATGGCTGCCCGCCGGAGAATTACCACATGGCGAGGCAGGAAATTTTGATCTTGTGGGCCAGAGCGCACTCCATATCGGCGAATGGGAGGGCGAAGCGGTCTGGCTGGTGCAACAGCAGCGTCACCGCGATATGGGGTCGGTACGCCAGGTCATTACCCAGGATGCAGGATTATTTCAGCTTGCCGGACGCGGCGTGCAGCTTGCCGAATTCTACCGCTCGCACAAATTCTGCGGCTATTGCGGTCATACCATGCACCCGAGCAAGACCGAATGGGCGATGCTGTGTAGCCACTGCCGCGAACGTTACTATCCGCAAATTGCGCCGTGCATCATTGTCGCCATCCGGCGCGGAGACTCCATCTTGTTGGCCCAGCACACGCGGCATCGTAACGGCGTTTATACCGTGCTGGCGGGTTTCACCGAAGTCGGCGAAACGCTTGAGCAGACCGTGGCTCGCGAGGTGATGGAGGAGAGCGGGATTACCGTGAAGAACCTGCGTTACGTTACCTCACAGCCGTGGCCGTTTCCCCAGTCGCTGATGACGGCATTTATGGCCGAATATGACAGCGGTGAAATTGTTATCGACCCAAAAGAGCTGCTGGATGCAGGCTGGTACCGCTACGATAACCTGCCGCTGTTACCGGAGGCGGGAACCGTCGCCCGGCGGCTGATTGAAGACACGGTGGCGTTGTGTCGGGCAGAGGACGCGTAATTTCCTATATACTGTCGGGCATAACGTAAAAGGAAATCATGATGACCGAACTGAAGAACGATCGTTACCTGCGTGCGCTACAGCGTCAGCCTGTGGATGTCACCCCTGTCTGGATGATGCGTCAGGCCGGGCGCTATCTGCCGGAATACAAAGCGACGCGCGCCCAGGCGGGTGATTTTATGTCGCTGTGCAAAAACGCCGAACTGGCCTGTGAAGTGACCTTACAGCCGCTGCGTCGCTATGCGCTGGATGCGGCGATCCTCTTCTCGGATATCCTGACCATTCCGGATGCAATGGGGCTGGGCCTTTACTTTGAAGCTGGTGAAGGTCCGCGTTTTACCTCTCCCATCACCCGCAAAGCCGACGTCGATAAACTGCCGGTTCCCGATCCTGAACTGGAACTGGGCTATGTGATGAACGCCGTACGTACCATTCGCCGCGAGCTGAAAGGCGAAGTACCGCTGATTGGTTTCTCCGGCAGCCCGTGGACGCTGGCGACCTACATGGTTGAAGGCGGTAGCAGCAAGGCGTTTACCGTCATCAAGAAGATGATGTATGCCGAGCCGCAAACGCTGCATACGCTACTGGATAAGCTGGCAAAAAGCGTCACGCTGTACCTGAACGCGCAAATTCGCGCGGGCGCGCAGTCAGTGATGATTTTCGATACCTGGGGCGGCGTGCTGACCGGACGCGATTATCAACAATTCTCACTCTACTACATGCATAAAATTGTCGATGGTCTGCTGCGTGAAAACGACGGTCGTCGCGTACCGGTGACGCTGTTTACCAAGGGCGGCGGTCAGTGGCTGGAAGCTATCGCAGAAACCGGCTGTGACGCGCTGGGCCTCGACTGGACGACCGATATTGCCGATGCCCGTCGCCGCGTCGGTGACAAAGTGGCGTTGCAGGGCAATATGGACCCGTCGATGCTTTATGCCGCACCTGAACGCATCGAACAGGAAGTGGCGACTATACTTGCAGGTTTCGGCCAGGGTGAAGGCCACGTCTTCAATCTTGGTCACGGCATCCACCAGGATGTCCCCCCGGAACATGCAGGCGTATTTGTCGAGGCGGTCCATCGTCTCTCTGCGCCTTACCACTTGTAAGGAGTTGTTATGGATCTTGCGTCGCTACGCGCTCAACAATTTGAACTGGCTTCTTCGGTTTGCCGCGAGGATCGTCTGGACAGTGATCCGCCGGAGCTTATCGCCGGGGCGGATGTGGGATTCGAGCAGGGCGGAGAGGTGACGCGGGCCGCGATGGTGTTGTTGAAATATCCTTCGCTGGAGCTGGTTGAACACCAGATCGCGCGTATTCCTACCACCATGCCCTACATTCCTGGGTTCCTGTCGTTTCGCGAGTATCCCGCGCTGATGGCGGCGTGGGAGATGCTGTCGCAAAAACCTGATTTATTGTTTGTTGATGGTCACGGCATTTCTCACCCGCGTCGCCTTGGCGTTGCCAGCCACTTTGGCCTGCTGGTGGATGTGCCGACCATCGGCGTGGCGAAAAAACGGCTGTGCGGCAAATTTGAGCCGCTTTCTGACGAGCCGGGCGCGCTGGCCCCGCTGATGGACAAGGGCGAACAGCTTGCCTGGGTCTGGCGCAGCAAGGCGCGTTGTAATCCGCTGTTTGTGGCAACCGGGCACCGTGTGAGTACGGATACCGCGCTGGCATGGGTGCAACGCTGTATGAAAGGCTACCGCCTGCCGGAGCCCACACGCTGGGCCGATGCTGTGGCTTCACGGCGCACCGCCTTTGTGCGATGGCAGGAAATTAACGGTTGATTCAGGTAAACTGCGGCTAATTTCCGAATTTGAGATCTCATCATGCTACAAAACCCGATCCATCTGCGGCTGGAGAAGCTGGAAAGCTGGCAGCACACCACGTTTATGGCCTGTCTGTGTGAGCGTATGTACCCCAACTACGCGATGTTCTGCCAGCAGACTGAGTTTGCCGACCCGCAGCTTTACCGTCGTATTGTCGACCTTATCTGGGAAACGCTGACGGTAAAAGATGCGAAGGTCAATTTCGACAGCCAACTGGAGAAGCTGGAAGAGGCGATCCCGGTTGCAGACGACTATGATGTTTACGGCGTCTATCCGGCGATTGATGCCTGTGTTGCGCTGAGTGAACTGATTCACTCGCGCCTGAGCGGTGAAACGCTGGAGCATGCCATTGAGGTCAGCAAAGCGTCAATCACCACTGTAGCGATGCTGGAAATGACCCAGGCAGGTCGGGAAATGACCGATGAAGAGTTGAGACTAAACCCGGCTGTTGAGCAGGAATGGGACATTCAGTGGGAGATTTTCCGTCTTCTGGCCGACTGCGAAGAGCGCGACGTTGAGCTGATAAAAGGGCTGCGCGCGGACCTGAGAGAGGCTGGTGAGAGCAATATCGGTATAAATTTGCAGCAATGAGACAACAAAACGTGATTTAACGCCTGATTTGTCATGCCTGGAGGCTTCCCATTAGCCCCTCGTCTGGTCTACATTTGGAGGGCGAAAAAAAGTGGCTATCGGTGCGTGTATGCAGGAGAGTGCTTTTCAGGCATTTCCGTCGCACTCGATGCTTAGCAAGCGATAAACACATTGTAAGGATAACTTATGAACAAGACTCAACTGATTGATGTAATTGCGGACAAGGCTGATCTGTCTAAGGCACAGGCAAAATCTGCTCTGGAATCCACCCTGGCTGCTATTACTGAGTCTCTGAAAGAAGGTGATGCTGTACAACTGGTTGGTTTCGGTACCTTCAAGGTAAACCACCGCGCTGAGCGTACTGGCCGCAACCCGCAGACCGGTAAAGAGATCAAAATTGCCGCAGCTAACGTGCCGGCGTTTGTCTCTGGTAAAGCTCTGAAAGACGCCGTTAAGTAATATTGCGT
Organism: Superficieibacter electus; assembly: GCF_002915575.1. Taxonomy (GTDB): domain Bacteria; phylum Pseudomonadota; class Gammaproteobacteria; order Enterobacterales; family Enterobacteriaceae; genus Superficieibacter; species Superficieibacter electus. The sequence goes on along the minus strand of NZ_PQGD01000031.1, from coordinate 3,995 downwards.
GACAGCGAACAGTTTTAACGAAGGGGCGTTCTCGCCCCTTTTGTCTGTCTGGCGTCGGGTACTGACGCTGGCAGGCGTGCTGTTGCTGTCGGCCTGCGGCGGCCATTCATCTCCACCGCCCTTCACCGCCAGCGGCTACGCTGATGACAGCGGCGCAGTACGCGTCTGGCGTAAAGACGTTGACGGAGAGGTACATCTCCTTTCTGTATTCAGTCCATGGCATAACGGGACAACATCCACCAGTGAATACCGCTGGCAGGGCGATACCCTGGCACTCATTGAACTCAATATTTATGATAAACCTCCCGAGCATATTCGGGTCCGCTTTGACGATCGCGGTGAACTCAGCTTTATGCAGCATGAAGTGAACGGCGAGAAGCAGCAGCTTTCCAGTGACCGTATCGAACTCTACCGCTATCGCGCTCAACAGATTCGCCAGACCAGCGATGCATTGCGCCAGGGACGCGTTGTGCTGCATCAAGGGCGCTGGCATCAGAATCACACGATTACCACCTGTAAAGGCGACACGATCGCGCCAGACTTTGACGCGCGGGCGCTAAGCCATATTGAGCGCCGCCAGAGCCACTCCTCTGTGGACGTCAGCGTGGCATGGCTGGAAGCGCCAGAAGGCTCGCAGTTATTGCTGGTGGCAAACGAAGACTTCTGTACCTGGCAGCCGAAAGAAGACGAATTCTGACGCAGCAGGGCGGGTGAGGGGGTAGTGGACGTCCCCTCGCCGGAGTGGAAAGGGGACGTTGAAACGAAGGTATTACTGTTGTTCGCGCGCTATCGCCCGCCAGCCAATATCCTGGCGGCTGAAGCTGCCGTCCCAGTGAATGTCTGCCATCAGCGTGTACGCCTGCTTCTGGGCTTCTGCGACGGTATTGCCCAGCGCCGTAACGCACAGCACGCGGCCGCCGCTGGTTAATACTTGATCGTTATCCGCCAGTTTTGTTCCGGCATGGAAGACTTTACCGTCCGCCACTTCTTCCAGTGGCAGGCCGTGGATCACATCGCCAGTGCGATAATCGCCAGGATAACCGCCAGCCGCTATCACCACGCCCAGCGAGGCGCGCTCGTCCCACTCGGAGGTCTTCTCATCCAGTTTGCTTTCACAGGCGGCGAGGCACAGTTCCACCAGATCGGATTTCATGCGCAGCATAATCGGCTGAGTTTCCGGATCGCCGAAGCGGCAGTTGAACTCGATAACCTTCGGGTTGCCCTGTTTGTCGATCATCAGACCCGCGTACAGAAAGCCGGTGTAGGTATTGCCTTCCGCCGCCATGCCTTTCACGGTTGGCCAGATAATACGCTCCATCGTGCGCTGGTGAACGTCATCCGTCACCACCGGCGCAGGCGAATACGCGCCCATCCCACCGGTATTCGGCCCGGTGTCTTTATCACCGACGCGCTTGTGATCCTGACTGGTGGCCATCGGCAACACGTGCTCGCCGTCCACCATCACAATAAAGCTGGCTTCTTCGCCATCAAGAAACTCTTCTATTACAATGCGATGACCCGCGTCGCCAAAAGCGTTGCCTGCCAGCATATCGCGCACGGCAGCTTCTGCTTCTTCCAGCGTCATCGCCACGATCACACCTTTACCTGCGGCCAGACCGTCGGCCTTAATCACAATTGGCGCGCCTTTTTCACGCAGATACGCCAGCGCAGGCTCAATGTCGGTGAAGTTCTGATACTCCGCCGTCGGGATGTTATGACGAGCGAGGAAATCCTTCGTAAAGGCTTTGGAGCCTTCCAGCTGCGCCGCGCCCTGAGTGGGACCGAAGATTTTCAATCCTGCCGCGCGAAAGGCATCAACCACGCCAATCACCAGCGGCGCTTCCGGGCCGACGATAGTCAGATCGATTTTCTCATTCTGCGCGAAATTCAACAGCTCAGGAATATCCGTCGCGCTAACGGCAACGTTTTGCAGTATCGGCTCAAGCGCGGTACCTGCATTGCCTGGTGCAACAAAAACCGTTTCAACCAGCGGCGATTGCGCCGCTTTCCACGCCAGCGCGTGCTCGCGGCCGCCGTTACCAATCACTAATACTTTCATCTCTCGCTCCATTAATGGCGGAAGTGGCGCATGTCGGTGAAGATCATTGCAATGCCGTGTTCGTCAGCGGCGGCAATCACTTCCTCATCGCGAATAGACCCGCCAGGCTGGATCACGCAGCTCACGCCAGCGGCTGCAGCGGCATCGATACCATCGCGGAACGGGAAGAAGGCGTCGGAGGCCATGGAAGAGCCTTTCACTTCCAGACCTTCGTCAGCGGCTTTAATCCCGGCGATTTTCGCGGAGTAGACGCGGCTCATCTGGCCTGCGCCTATACCGATGGTCATGTTCTCTTTAGCGTAAACAATGGCGTTGGATTTTACGAACTTCGCCACCTTCCAGCAGAACAGCGCATCGCGCAGCTCTTGCTCAGTCGGCTGACGTTTGGTCACCACACGCAGATCCTGTGCGCCGACCATACCCAGGTCACGATCCTGAACCAGCAGGCCACCGTTGACGCGTTTGAAATCCAGGGCCGGTACACGCTCAGCCCACTGGCCGCAGGTCAGCACGCGAACGTTTTGCTTCGTAGCGGTGATTTTCAGGGCTTCTTCCGATGCGGAGGGCGCGATGATCACTTCGACAAACTGGCGGGAGATAATCGCCCGCGCGGTTTCGGCGTCCAGCTCACGGTTAAACGCGATGATGCCGCCGAAGGCGGAAGTCGGGTCGGTTTTATACGCACGGTCGTAAGCATCAATAATAGAAGTGCTTACTGCCACGCCACAGGGGTTAGCGTGCTTAACAATGACGCAGGCCGGTTCGCTGAATTCTTTAACGCATTCCAGCGCTGCGTCAGTATCGGCAATGTTGTTATAAGAAAGCGCTTTACCCTGAACCTGTTGGGCCGTCGCGACAGAGGCTTCTTTCACATTCTCTTCTATATAGAAGGCAGCCTGCTGATGGCTGTTTTCGCCATAGCGCATGTCCTGCTTCTTAATGAAGTTCAGATTCAGGGTACGCGGGAAGCGACCAGCGGCGTCTTTGCTTTCGCCATGATAGGCGGGAACCATGCTGCCGAAGTAGTTGGCAATCATGCTGTCATAAGCGGCGGTGTGTTCGAAGGCTTTAATCGCGAGGTCGAAACGGGTATCGAGGGTCAGAGAACCGTCGTTGGCATCCATCTCGTTAATAATGGTGTTGTAGTCGCTGCTCTTTACGACGATAGCGACATCTTTATGGTTCTTGGCGGCGGAGCGCACCATCGTCGGGCCGCCGATATCGATGTTTTCTACGGCATCTTCCAGCGAGCACCCTTCGCGAGCAACGGTATCGGCGAACGGATAGAGGTTAACAACCACCATATCAATAGGCGCGATACCATGCTGCTGCATGATCCCGTCATCCTGGCCACGACGGCCCAGAATGCCGCCGTGCACTTTCGGGTGCAGGGTTTTGACGCGTCCATCCATCATTTCCGGAAAACCGGTGTAATCGGAGACTTCGGTTACCGGCAGACCCTTCTCTGCTAACAGACGGGCGGTGCCGCCGGTTGAAAGCAGTTCCACACCGCGTGCAGAAAGTGCCTGAGCGAATTCGACGATACCGGCTTTATCAGAAACACTGAGCAGAGCACGGCGGACTGGACGACGTTGTTGCATGGTAAATCCCCTGGATTTGCAAATTACAGAGAGCGTTAGGTGAATTTTCTCGTAAAAACTCAGCTAACGCCCCAGGCGGGGCATCCTTCATTTTGCGCGAGCATTGTAACGAAAACGTTTGCGCAACGCTCGCGAATTTTCATGCTTTTATCAGTCTGTGGATAATTCTGTGTGTAAATGGGTATAAGTAGGGGTTTTGCTGGGGAATGCAGCAGTCAGTCATTTTTCTGCAATTTAAGTGTTGCGGGCGCTCGATAACTCCCTATAATGCGCCTCCATCGACACGGCGGATGTGAATCACTTCACACAAACAGCCGGTTGGTTGAAGAGAAAAA
>NZ_PQGD01000030.1 GCF_002915575.1 Superficieibacter electus | reverse complement strand
TCTCCCTGAGGGAGAGAGAGGTTGAGCGCTGTACCCGGGGTTCACCCTCTCCCCGGCCCTCTCCCTGAGGGAGAGGGTGTATGGGGACTGTACCCGGAATACGGGTACTGAGTTAAGGATGAAAATGCTGAGTCAGACGCCGGACTGTCCCCTCTCCCTCAGGGAGAGGGTTAGGGTGAGGGTGGGAAGCCCCCACCCTAGTTCACGCTGTAGTTCATCACCACGCCGTTCAAACCCGATAGCTGATTCAGCTCGCCCAGTGAACTCTTAAGCTTATCTTTCGATGCGTCAGGCCCTACCAGGATGCGGGTGATTTTACCCTGTACCGGCGTTGAAGGCGATGTATAAACCCGGTAACCAGCCCCGCGAAGTTTGCCGACAATCTCACTGACTTTATCCGCATTTTTCAGCGCCCCCAGTTGCACCACATACGCCTTGCCGGCTGGCGCGGGTTTATCCTCCGCCACTGGCTTCGCGGTGGCTGGCGATGGCGTTTCGCTGGCAGCGGCCAGTTGCTCGCTGGTTTTGTCACGCTGCGGCTTTGGCTGCGGCTTGTCCGCCGGTTTGGGTTTTGGCGGATCGGGCTGCACCGGGATCTGATCGATATCCGCACCGTTGTTCGCTGCCAGGCGCGACGGGTCCAGGGTAGGCGCAGCGGCATCGCCCGCCCTTACTTCTTCTGCTGCGCCTTCAGGCGGTTGTGCAGGCAGCGCCTGCGTTGCGGCAGGCAGCATATCAGGTTCATCGCGATCGCCCGCTTTTGGCACCAGCGGGATTGCGGCGAACTCATCCTGATAATGTTTTTTCTGGCCGTCGAGCAGGCCAGGCAGGACGATAACGCCCAGCGCGACCAGCACAATAGTGCCGACTAAACGGTTCTGAAACTTACTTGCCACCGGATCTCCCCGCCTCTGTTTCTTCCATTACGTGTGCTACCGTGTGAAACGAGCCACACACCAGCACGGTGTCTTCTGGCTGTGCATCTGCCATCGCAGCATGCCACGCTTTCCCTACTGTGGTATACACCTCGCCGTCGGGTAAATGCTCCAGCAACTGCTCAGCCGTTGCGCCGCGTGGGCCTTCTAACGGGGCGCAATACCAGCTGTCTACACAATCCGTCAGGCAGGCCAGCGTCCCGGCAATATCTTTATCATGCAGCATACCAATGACCGCCAGCACGCGCCCGGTTTTTGGTAGCATTTTGAGACGCCCGGCTAAATATGCGGCAGCGTGCGGATTGTGCGCCACGTCGAGGATCACCCGTGGCGCGTCGCTGATAATCTGAAAACGGCCCGGCAAAATGGCGCTGGCGAGACCTTCACGAATTGCCTGTTCGCTGACCTTTAGCGCACTGGCGCGAAGCGCGGCCAGCGCGGTGGCGGCATTAGGCTGCGGCACCTGCGGGATTGGCAGCGCGTTAAGTTCGCCCTGCGCATCGACAAAACGCCAGTCGCGCTCGCAGACCTCATAGTGCCAGTCAACGTCACGACGCCGCAACGTTGCGCCTTTTTCTGCCGCCACCGCCGCAATAGATTGCGGCATATCCGGCTCGCCAACAATAGCAGGCTTACCGGCGCGGAAAATACCGGCTTTCTCTCGCCCGATACTTTCACGGTCCGGCCCCAGCCAGTCAGTATGATCCAGCGCGATGCTGGTCACCACCGACACATCGGCATCAACAATGTTGGTGGCGTCCAGCCGTCCACCCAGCCCGACCTCAAGGATCACCACGTCAAGCTGCGCCTGTTTAAATAGCCACAGCGCTGACAGGGTACCGTACTCAAAATAGGTTAAAGACGTTTCCCCACGCGCCGCTTCAATAGCCGCAAAGGAAGCCGTATGCGCCGCTTCCGGCAGTTCTGCGCCCTGTACGCGAACCCGTTCGGTATAACGCACCAGATGCGGCGAGCTGTAAACGCCGGTTTTATAGCCTGCCGCCATCAGGACAGACTCCAGTGTGCGACAGGTCGTGCCTTTGCCATTCGTTCCCGCAACGGTGAAGACAAACGGCGCGGGCCGCAGCACGCCCAGGCGTGCGGCGACATCGCCAACGCGCGCCAGCCCTAAATCGATGGTCTTTGCGTGCAGATTTTCCAGATAAGAAAGCCACGCCGCCAGAGGCGACGTGGCGTCAGGGATAAGTACTTTTTCCATGATGTCCGCAACGTTTAACGGTTAAGGAAAGCAAAAGGGCAGCGCCGTCTGGCCCTGCCCTTATGCATTATCAGGCCTCGATTTCCTGATCCGGTACTGGCGGCACGACCACCTCTTCACGCGGGGCGTCCGGGTCAGGTGCCGGAAGATTCATCAGCTTCGCCAGAATGCTGGCCAGTTTCAGGCGCATCTCCGGCCGGCGGACGATCATATCAATCGCGCCTTTTTCAATCAGAAACTCACTGCGCTGGAAGCCTGGCGGCAGTTTTTCACGCACGGTCTGCTCAATAACGCGGGGGCCAGCAAAGCCGATCAGCGCTTTTGGCTCAGCAATGTTGAGGTCGCCCAGCATCGCAAAGCTTGCAGAAACACCGCCCATGGTCGGGTCAGTCAGCACCGAGATGTACGGCAAACCGCGTTCCTGCATTTTGGCCAGCGCCGCAGAGGTTTTCGCCATCTGCATCAGCGACATCAGGGCTTCCTGCATACGCGCGCCGCCTGAGGCGGAGAAGCAGATCAGCGGACAGTTGTCTTCCAGCGCCTGTTCAACCGCGCGTACAAAACGCGCGCCGACCACGGACCCCATTGAACCACCCATAAAGGCGAATTCAAACGCGGCAGCTACTACAGGCATGTCGTAAAGCGTGCCTTTCATGACCACCAGCGCGTCTTTCTCACCGGTCTCTTTCTGCGCGCTTGCCAGCCTGTCTTTGTATTTTTTGGAATCTCTGAACTTCAGTACGTCTTTCGGTTCCAGCTCGCTTCCCAGCTCGACCAGTGAACCTTCATCCAGCAGGCTATGCAGGCGATTGCGCGCCGACATTCGCATGTGATGGTCACACTTAGGACATACTTCAAGATTGCGCTCCAGCTCGGCACGATAAAGTACCTGACCACAGCTGTCACACTTCGTCCACACCCCTTCAGGGATACTGGCCTTGCGGGTGGGGGTGATGTTGCTTTTAATTCGTTCAATCCAGCTCATTGATAACCTTTCTGCCTGAACCTGGCCGATGCCAGTTTTGTCAACCGGGAGGGGTTTACACTTCCGCCTGACCATGAATGTTGCACATTAAAACATAACAGTTCACAAGTTGGGATAAAAAAGTGGTCGAACCGCCGTTACCCCATCATTTTATCTGTTTTGATGCCGCTCGCTTATGACGAATAATTTCAATCACGCCGGGTAATACAGACAGCACAATGATCGCCACAATCAATAGTTTAAGGTTTTCCTGCACCACAGGAAGATCGCCGAACAGGTAGCCCGCGTAGGTGAAAAGCAGCACCCACAGCAGCGCGCCAGCCACGTTATATGCCGCAAAATGACGATACGACATATGGCCCATTCCCGCGACAAAAGGCGCGAAGGTTCTGACGATAGGCACAAAGCGCGCAAGGATGATCGTTTTGCCGCCGTGTTTATCATAGAAGGCATGAGTTTTGTCGAGGTAGCTGCGGCGGAAAATTTTCGAGTTCGGGTTACTGAAGAGCTTATCGCCAAATAACCGACCAATCGTGTAGTTCACCGCATCACCCAGCACTGCCGCCACGATCATTAACATCACCATCAGGTGAACGTTCAGATCGTTGGTGGGCAGCGCGGAAAGCGCCCCGGCGACGAACAGCAGCGAATCACCCGGCAGAAACGGGGTGACGACCAGGCCGGTTTCACAAAACAGGATCAAAAACAGGATCGCGTAAACCCAGACGCCATATTCAGCGACCAGTTCCGCCAGGTGCACATCAATATGCAGGATGAAATCAATCAGGAAGTAAATCAGATCCATGAGGTTATATGCCTTTATACCGTCTTATTAGTCCGCCAGAAACAGCGGGCCCATCGGCGTGACCGGCAGGTCGAAATGGTCCGGGTAATCTACCGCCACCAGATACAATCCTTCCGCTTTCGCCGTTGCCGCTGCCAGGTTCCTGTCCTTCGCAGCAAGCAGTTCTGCTATCCAGCTCTCTGGCTGGTTGTTCGCGCCTACTTCCATCAGACTGCCGACAATGTTCCTTACCATATGATGAACAAAGGCATTTGCTTTGATATCGACCACCACGTAAGCGCCGTAACGCTCGACGTTAATGTGCATGACGTTACGCCACGGCGTGCGCGATTGACACTGCACGGCGCGAAACGACGTAAAATCATTCTCCCCCAGCAGCGCCTGGGCGGCACGATGCATGCGCGCAGCGTCCAGCGGCTGATGATAATGGGACACGCCCTGGCTAAGCACTGCCGGACGTAAACGATGATTGTAGATCACATAGCGGTAGCGGCGAGCCGTGGCGCTAAAACGGGCGTGAAAATCATCCGCTACATGTTTCACCCAGCGCACCGCAATGTCACCAGGTAAATTCGCATTTACACCCAGCGTCCAGGCCGCGTCTTTGCGCACCGCATGAGTTTCAAAGTGCACCACCTGTCCCGTGCCGTGAACGCCCGCGTCGGTACGCCCGGCACAGAACACGTTAATCGGCTCGTTAGCCACCTGCGAGAGCGCTTTCTCCAGTTTTTCCTGGACGCTGCGCACTTCATTTTGCCGCTGCCAGCCGTAATATTTGCTGCCGTCGTACTCAATACCAAGCGCAATTTTCATGACCGGCTGCTGTACTACTTCGGTCATAATTACAGGTACTCCTGCACCAGTTTCTCGGCGATTTTCACTGCCATCAGCGCGCCGCCAAAGCGCACGTTGTCGGCAACTGACCAGAACTGAACCTGCTCCGGCATACCGTAATCATTGCGTACGCAGCCGACAGAAAGATGCGCGCTGCCGGAGGCGTCGCCCACCTGGGTCGGGAAATCACTCTCTTCAGACAGTACGATATCTTCGCCACGGGCAAAAGCTTCGCGCGCTTCTTCAGCGGCCAGCGGACGCAGCGCTTCAAAACTGACCATTTGCGCATGCCCGTAAAAGACCGAAGAGCGTACGCAACTGGCAGAAATCATTAAGCCGTCATCCTGCAAAATTTTCCGCACCTGATCGACAATGATCCGTTCCTCGCGCACGGTGCCTTCACGATCCGGCAAAAACGGCAGCAGGTTGAAGGCTAACTGACGGCCAAAGAAATCGTCTTCATCAATCGGAATACCGTTGAGCAGTTTCGCACTCTGCCCCGCCAGCGCATCCACCGCTTTTTTGCCCTGCGCAGAAGCGGAAAGCAGGCTGGTTACCGCGATACGTGCCAGCCCACCATCGTCAATCAGCGGTTTAAGCGCAGTGAGCAACTGGCTGGTCAGACTATCGGCAACTGCAATAATGTTGCGATTACGATAATCGGCCAGCACGAAGGGATTTACCTCCGGTATTACCAGCGGTACATCTGGTTCAAGCGCAAACAGACCGCTGGTATCAATGACCAGGCAACCGGCATTGGCAGCTTCTTCGGCATAAGTCGCTGCTGCCTCTGCGCCAGCGACAAAAAAGGCCAGCAGGACCTGCGTCCAGTCAAAATCAGCGGCATCTTCCACCCGTACGGTCTTTCCTGCGTAGCGCAGTGAATCGCCTGCATTTTCACTGCGCGCCAGAGCGTACAGTTCGCCAACCGGAAACTCACGCTCGGCCAGCGTTTCAAGCAAAGCTTCGCCTACGGTGCCCGTCGCGCCCAGCACGGCAATATTCCAGCCTTCAGACATAATGATTTACTCCAGAAATAGCGACGCACCCCGCCATCGGGCGGGGTACAAAAACAGGATTAACGAATGGGGTGATGAACGGCGTTGAAGCCGAGCTTATGCAGCAAGGTTGCCGCTCCGGCGTCGTCACATTGCACATATAATGAAGACCACTCGCGGCGCTCAAGATAATGTTTACGCAGTTTGTCGAACTCACCCGGTACGCCTGCGACTTTTCGCAGCGGCGCATCGTCGCGGCGCACATCATACACCAAATGCACCAGCCTTTTTAGCGTGGCTTGATCGACCGGTCCCTGCAAAGTGATACGGCCAAACTCTGGCGCAGGCAGCAGCGTAGCCAGCGCCACCTGCTGACGTTGACCAATAAACTCACTAAATGCCTCAAATACCTGAGTGGTACCGCGCGCTTTGCCCTCCAGCGTATAGCCGGCGATATGCGGCGTACCGATATCCACCCGTTCCAGCAGGTCGGTCAGGAGCTCAGGCTCAGGTTCCCAGACATCCAGCACGGTACTCAGAGCCTGACCTTCGCGTAAACAAGTCAGCAGCGCGGCGTTATCCACCACTGGCCCCCGGCAGGCATTGATCAGGATGGTCCCCGGCTTCAGGCGACGGATCAGTGCTTCATCGGCAAGATGCAGCGTGTTATATGGCCCGTCTTTATAGAGCGGCGTATGGAACGTTAACACGTCGGCTTCGCGCACCAGATCGTCCAGTGGACGAAAATCACCTTCCTCGCCACGATCGGCGCGCGGCGGATCGCAGAGCAGCGTGCGCACGCCCAACGCCTCAAGCCGTTCTGCCAGACGACGACCAACGTTACCCACGCCAACGATCCCCACTGTGCGGTCGGTCAGAGTAAAGCCATCGCGTTCCGCCAGCATTAACAGAGCGGAAAATACGTATTCCACGACGGCGATGGCATTACAACCCGGTGCAGCAGAAAAACCAATGCCCGCCTGCGCCAGCCACGCCTCGTCAACATGATCGGTCCCCGCCGTTGCCGTACCGACAAAGGTAATCCCCTGCCCCGCCAGCAGCGCTTCATTCACTTTAGTGACCGAACGTACCATTAGCGCTTGTGCATCCGCCAGGGCGGCCAGTGGGATCGGCCGCCCCGGAACCGCGGTTACCTCACCCAGACGGCTGAAGAGTTCACGCGCGTAGGGCATATTTTCATCAACGAGGATTTTCACGATAAAGTACCTGTCTGAAAGGAGAGATCGTCGGGCAAGTGTGCCATAATCCCGCCGCCAGGCATACTCGCAAACCTGGTTCAGTATGATGACACTAAGGATTTCGAATGACGCAACCCATCTCAGGTATGCCCGCTCGCCCTCCGGGTGATGGCCCTGCCACATCTTCAGCGGTCGGTGAACAGCCGCTTTCCAGCCAGCAGCGTACCGTTCTGGAGCGTCTTATTACGCGACTGGTGGCGCTGACTCGCCAACAAAGCGCTGAAGTCTGGGCCGGGGTAAAGCACGATCTCGGCGTAAAAAATGAGATGCCGTTGCTATCACGTCATTTTCCTGCCGCAGAGCAAAACCTGACTCAGCGTCTGGATGCAGCCCAGCAGAGTTACAGCAACCGTCAGACGCTGGCGCAGCTTACCGAGCTCTTGAATCTCGGTAATAACCGTCAGGCGGTGAGTGATTTTATCCGCCAGCAGTATGGTCAGACAGCGCTCAGTCAACTGACGCCTGAACAGCTTAAGGGCGTGCTGACGCTGCTGCAAAATAATGAGCTGTCAATTCCGCAGCCACAGCAACGTCCGGCGACCGATCGTCCGCTGCTTCCGGCTGAGCACAATACGCTTAACCAACTGGTGACAAAACTTGCCGCCGCGACCGGTGAATCCGGCAAGCTGATCTGGCAATCAATGCTGGAGCTTTCGGGCGTGAAAAGCGGGGAGCTAATTCCGGCAAAACAGTTTACGCATCTGGTGACCTGGTTACAGGCGCGTCAGACGCTGAGTAGCCAACCCGCCCCGACCCTCCATACGTTACAGTCAGCACTGAAGCAGCCGCTGGAGCCGCAGGAGTGGGATTGGCTTGTGGATTACGCGCGCCAGAACTGGCAGGTTAATCCACACGCGATACTGACCACGGCGCAGGTGCAGGATTTACTGAATCAGGTATTTTTAGGCCGGGCAGAGCGTCCGCAGAATGCCCAGGACATTCGCGATGCTCAGCCGATCCACCGTCCTTTTGCCGCGTTGTATGACAACATTAAAATGATGTCGGCGCGTCCTGGCGTGATGCTCATTGCGCTGATAATTGCCTTTATGGTGCTGTATCTGGTGCTTTAAACCGTTGCCCCTGAGCCAGCGCTCAGGGGCATTATCGTTACGCGGATTGTTGCGTCGCATTCACCTTGTTCGCGGCAATCACAAACGGCAGATAAATAAGCGTTGCTGAGACCAGACACAATAGTCCTACCAGTAACGCCATCCAGTTCCCTCCAGTGCCAAAAAAGGCAATCAACGGTCCTGGCGTGGTCCAGGGGACGGCGTAGGCAATTGGCGGAATAATGCCGGTGCTAATGAAAACATAGCCTATTAACGAGCTGACCATTGGCACCAGGATAAACGGGATAATAAAGATCGGGTTCAGCACTATCGGCAGTCCGAACATCACCGGTTCGTTGATATTAAATAACCCTGGTACAAATGACATCTTAGCCAGATCGCGATAATCAGAACGACGTGACGCAATAAAAATAGCGATGAGCAAGCCGAGGGTCATTCCGGAGCCGCCGTAATTGGCGAACGCATCATTGATGCCACCCCAGGTAATCGGATAAGGCGCGCCCCACGTATCGCCATGCTGTGCTGCCCACGACAGGTTTTCCAGGTTTGCTTCAGAAAAAATGGATTCACGGATCGCCGCAATAGTATTCGGTCCGTGAATACCAAGGAACCACAACAGGTTCGAGACCACGCCCAGAATCAGCACGGCGAAAATGTTGGTGCCCATATTTTTCAGCGGAGCCTGAATGAGTTTGTAGATCAAATCATTCAGCCCCTCCGGCGAAAGCATCAGCAAAAGATAATTGAGAATGGAAAAAAGCATCATCACCACAATGATAGGGATCAGCACTTTAAAAGAACGTGCGACCGCAGGTGGCACGGCATCCGGCATGGTGATGGTAATTTTCGGGTTCTTCGCTAACCGGCAAAATAACTCGCTGGACAGCAGCGCCACAATCACCGCGACGAACAGTCCCTGCGGACCAAGGTATTTGGTGGTCATATATGCCTGGCCACCGATGTCCTGATAAGGCGTATAGACGACGAAAAAAGCCCCAATGGCGGTCAGACCGCAGAGCAGATCATCTTCGTGAAAGCTTTTTGCCATATTACGACCGACCAGAAAAGCGATCAGGATCGACATAATATTCACCGAACCATTCATCACTGGTGAGAAAATAGCCTGGGCTTCTTCAAGATGAGGAAATATGGCATTGAGGTGCAGCAATGTGGCGACAAAACCATCCGGAGATAATATTGCAAAGTTAATTAATACAATGATGGAGCTGGCCATCACAATCGGGAACGATAGAATAAACGCATCCCGTATCGCCGAGACATGACGCTGCGAATTGAGTTTTATCGCCACCGGGACAAGTACTTTCTCCATCCCTCGTTCAAATGAGTTCATTAACGACATAGCGACTCCTTTTTATGTCATCTTACTGCTTCCAGAAAACTTTACTTTATTTATGCTAAATGTTTTCTTTTGCTACCCCGATCACATTAAAGTAGCAATATAAAGGTTCAACTTAAGCCATAAAAAGGAACCACTTTTGTTATCTTGTTGAACTTTCAGATCTAACCTGCTGTTTTAAAAAAATTACTGAGGTCCATAAGTGATTTACAAAAATGTTGCAAATATTCTGAAAAATAAAATAAATCATCACACTTATAACACCGGCGATGCTTTACCTTGCGAAAAAACACTGGCAACCGATCTTAACGTTTCCCGCAATACTTTACGCAAGGCGCTCAAACTGTTAGCACAGGAGGGAATTATTGAGCGGGTACATGGCTCTGGAACATATATAAAAGAAAAGAATTTCATTGCCCATATGGATCATATGAATAGTTTTAGCGAAATAGCGCATAAAGCGGGGAAAATCGCCAGCAGCCAGATATTAAAATTTGAAATGCAGCCCGCCTCAGTGCTGGTCGCCGGTGGACTGAATATTGCGGTGGCGGAACCGGTTTATTATATCAAACGCCTGCGTCTGATTGATAATATCGTTATGCAGGTCGAAGAAACCTGGATGTCCGTAAACCGCTTCCCTGCCCTGACTATTGCACATATGAAAAGCTCGAAATTTTCTTTTATTGAAAAAGAATGTGGCGTTACCATCACCGGAACGTTCGAGACGTTTTCGCCAACCCTTCCTACCCCTGAACTGGCAGAAATACTGCGGATCAGTACCAAAGATCCTATCTTACAGATCCAGACGCAGGCGATTGATATTAATCAGCAGCCCGTTGATTATTCAATCCTCTACTCAAACAGCTTTGAGTTCCAGGTGAAATACTTTTTCCCGCGTTGAGAGGAGGCAGATCCCGCGGCCCACAGGATCTGCCTCTCCGTCATTATGGTTGCTGATTAAATGTCGCATCCAGCTGGTCACTAAACCAGCGACCATTAAGCATCTGGCTAATCACCGTTTTCTTATCGCTGGCCGGGAGAGTGCCATCTTCTTTTATCGCCGAAATGACATCGTCCTGGTTATAGTCTTTATTGCTCATATAGAGGATCGCCCGCTGCCGGTTAGCATCCATCATCAGCAGTGACTGGCCTTTTTTGACGTTGTCAGGCGACCACGGTAACCATTCTACGCCTGTTTTGCTAACGGGCTTCCCATGCAATAAAAAACTACCAATGTAGTCATTAAATTTAACCGTCAAATCCTGCGCACCCGGCAGCGCAATGGCTTTCTGAATGAAATCCCTGTTCAGGACCGTGGTTAATGCTCTATGGCATTATTGCCATGGCTGCATTAGGTTTGGGTAGCGGGCAGATTAAAAATCCAGAAGCTGCGTTGCTGGAGATGATCTCGTATAGCGGGTGCGGCGTAATGTTGGGGATTGTCACCACCTTTATTCTGGCCGCGTCATTAGGTACGCTGGATTCAACACTCATCTCTCTGTCAGGTATATTATCAAATGATATTGTGATGAATATCAAGAACATCGCTAATGGTAAAGCCTGCATTGGAGGAAAAGAAAGCACCGATGAAGGGATCAAAAATACCGCAAATAATGGCGGTGCTGAAGTCAAATTGACATGTTGTTTTATCCTGTTATTGGGGGTATCAGCCTATTTTTTAAGCCTGAAGACATTACCGCTATTGGTCATCATGATTAACTATGCCAGCAGTGGAATTTTACAAGTCTTGCCTGCGGCGATTGGCGGATTGTACTGGAAAAAATCGACCCCGATCGCTGCTATATCATCAATGATCGTTGGCGTCGCAACGTTTTTAACCCTGGATTGGGTTAAGGTCAACCTTTACCAGAATAGTGAAAGTTTTATGCACGGCTATTTTCTCGGGCTACCCGCGCTGCTGGCTTCTCTTTTCGTTTTCATTCTGGTTTCTTTATTAACCTGGCGCAGCTATTATGCTGCCGACGTAAGCCGACGGCTGGTTATTGACGGGCTTTTTAAATAAATTACGCGGCAGAAGGTTGCCGGAAAGATAAGATCGTGACGATGATCCCTACAAGGGCAGACACTGCCCCGGCGAGGAAAACGGATGAATACCCGCAGGATGTCGCCAGCATGCCTGCCAGCGGCCCGGTCAATCCCATTGCTATGTCCTGAAAAGCAGCATAACCGCCAAGCGCGGTACCACGCACCTGTGGCGGTACGCGTTTTACAACCTCAACGCCCAGCGCCGGGAAGATAAGAGAACAGCCAGCGCCCGTTAGTGCCGCGCCCGCCATCGCCACCCACGCATCAGGAGCCAGCCATAAAATAATCAGCCCACTGGTTTCCACCAGCAGTGAGAAAATTGCCACCCGGACGCCGCCAAAGCGGTCGGGCATCCAGCCAAACAAAATGCGCACCAGTACAAATGCGCCACCAAAGGCGGTCAGCGTAAAGCCCGCCATCGACCAGTTATTGCTGACAAAATAGAGTGAAATAAAGGTACTAATTACGGCAAATCCGACGCCCTGCAACGCCAGTCCCAACCCCGGTTTCCAGATCAGACCAATGACACTCCACAATGTCGGGCGCTCTCCCCCATGCGCAGGCACCTTACGTACCGTGCCGTTGCAGGCCCAGGCCAGCACCGGCAGGAGCATGGTAACTATCGCCAGCACGGCGAAACCATAGCGATCGTGAATGAAGAGTCCCAGCGGTGCGCCAGCAGCCAGTGCGCCAAAAATAGCCATCCCGTTCCAGGACATCACTTTCCCTGAACGTGCAGGTCCCACCAGCCCCATGCCCCAGGTCAGCGTGCCGGTCAGCAGCTGGCTTTCACCAAAGCCAAGGATCAGACGGCCAATGAGGAGCAGGCCAAATTTCACTATGGGAGCGACTGGCAACAACGCCGCCAGCAGCCATGCTCCGCCTGCGATGGCGCACGCGAGCATCCCCTGCATTACCGAACGTTTTGCACCATATTGATCGGCAAGACGTCCGGCATAACCACGGGTTAAAACGGTAGCCAGGAATTGAATGCCCACCGCAAGCCCCACCATGGTATTGCCAAAACCCAGTTCCTGATGCACAAACAGCGGAATGACCGGTAACGGGATACCGACCGTCATGTAGGTGAGAAAGACGGCAAAAGCGATGCGAAACAGTGAGGCATTCCCTGAACCGGGAAGTGTTGTGTGTGTTACAGATGACATGCATTACTCCATAATGCGAAGTAAGGCGGGAAAGACCACGCCCCCTTCACCCAATGTACAGGATTAAGGTGCGTTGGATAACGTTAAACGCTTACGCATTATCGCCGGGATAATGTTGGGACGGAATTTTGCCTGTCTGAACAGCAGATTGTCAACTGTCAGTGTTTTGCTTCCCTGCATATCGATGTCCATAACCGATTTATCATCGCACCTGTTTTTATACTCAAATATCAGTCATTGCTTTGGTTCACTTCTCACATCTTCTCATCCCGCGATATTTCAGCATCTTTTGTCAAAAGGCCTGTTCAGTGCGCACGCTTAATAAATACCAAAGGTGACATTTAACAGGGATTTTTATGGTCTGGAATAAATACGCTGCCGCAGATTATGCAAAAGCACATGCTAATGCACACTCAACAGGCAGGTGTGCGGAATACACCCGAAAGGCGATTAATGCCGGAGGCGTTGATATCGGTCGAACCCTGCATGCAAAAGATTACGGCCCTCTTCTGCAAGCGGCAGGATTTAATGGTATTGAAGCTGATGACCTGCCAGTTATTGGTGATGTGGTGATTTTGCAGCCTTATGCAGGTGGAAACCACAGCGGACACATGGCAATTTTTGATGGGCAATACTGGTATTCAGATTTCAAACAGCGTGATATGTGGGGCGGACCAGGCTACAGAGCCGCGCGCCCGGCCTACAAAATATACAGGAAAGAGGTCGTGTTTCAGAGGGCGCTGGCTTTTGAGTGTACGCTGATGTAATTCAGCGTGACCAGGTAAGAGAATGAAATCTGTCGCTTCTGGCTGGCACATTAGCTGAAGCGGAAACCTTCATTTTCTTCCTTCCCCTGCCTTCGCTCAGGAAAAATGGAACATCACAAAACTGGCCCAGCTGTTGTTTATGATATGGAGCACCATCGGCACAATCAGGCCACGGTTGTTGATCCTGACAGTACACAGAATGGCTGAAAATATAAAAAGATAGATAAACGTACTTATGGCTGCATACTGAATGTGGGTGAGCGCGAACAACCCGGACGTGGCAATAATACCTGCCGTTTTGGCATAACGCCCCCAGCCGATGCTGCTATTCAGTACAAATCCGCGAAAAATAATTTCTTCATAAACAGGCGCAAATACGCTTATTGCCAGAATCACTGGCCATTTCACAGAAGCAGTTTGCTGCGGCAGTTCACTAAGCCAGGTTTCGGGCTGAGCAAAATAACCGTGAATAAAGGTTAACACCACTAATGCTAATGCAGGCAGCCAGAACCCCTGCGCAGAAAAACGGCCCAGCGTAAGAAAGGGATAACGGCGGGCATATAATGACCACGCCGCCACAGCAAAGGGTACCAGGATGAAAATGGGGACAAATGCCATTGCCAGTCCTGAGCGATAAAGCGCGGCATAACCTGGTATCATTGCCACCAGATAAAAGCACGAATACCAACCAAGAAAGACACCCAGGCATATCACGCTATGAATAACACGGTCAGCAGAATTGTTCATCATCCGTCACTTTCCCTGTAAATCTGTGGAGCCTGAAATGCAAAAAAACTGGCTATCAACTATAGCCAGTTTTGTTCCGTTGCAAAAACTGTTGGGCTTACGCTTTCAGCTTGCGCATAACCAGGGTGGCGTTAGTGCCACCAAAACCGAAGCTGTTGGACATAACGGTCGTCAGTTCACGCTCGGTCGGCGCGGTCACGATATTCAGACCAGCCGCCTGCTCGTCCAGCTCGTCGATGTTAATGCTCGGCGCGATGAATCCATGCTCCAGCATCAGCAGGGAGTAAATGGCTTCCTGCACGCCTGCTGCACCCAGGGAGTGACCCGTCATGGCTTTAGTAGCGGAAATCGCCGGAGAATGATCGCCGAACACTTCACGAATGGCCGCCAGTTCTTTGACGTCGCCTACCGGCGTAGACGTACCGTGGGAGTTCAGGTAGTCAATCGGGGTATCAACGCCGTGCATCGCCATTTTCATGCAGCGCACTGCGCCTTCGCCTGACGGTGCAACCATGTCCGCACCGTCTGAGGTTGCGCCATAGCCAACGATTTCCCCATAAATATGCGCGCCACGTGCCAGCGCATGTTCGAGTTCTTCGACCACCACCATGCCACCGCCGCCAGCGATAACAAAACCATCGCGGTGGGTATCATAGGTACGGGAGGCTTTTTCCGGGGTATCGTTGTACCTGGTGGACAGCGCGCCCATCGCGTCAAACTCGCAGGACATTTCCCAGCACAGCTCTTCGCCGCCGCCAGCAAACACGATGTCCTGTTTGCCCAACTGGATTTGCTCTACCGCATTACCAATACAATGCGCAGAGGTAGCGCAAGCGGAGCTGATAGAGTAGTTCACACCGTGAATTTTGAACGGCGTGGCAAGACAAGCGGAAACGCCAGAGGCCATCGCTTTAGTCACAACATAAGGCCCTACAGCTTTCAGACCACGCGGACCGCGCATGGCGTCTGCACCGAAGACCTGAAAACGCGGGGAGCCGCCGCCGGAGCCGGCAATCAGACCGACACGCGGGTTATTCTGATAAACGTCTTCAGAGAGGCCAGCATCAGCAACCGCCTGCTCCATAGAAAGGTATGCATAGATGGAAGCATCGCTCATAAAACGAACGACTTTACGATCGATAAGGCCAGTGGTATCCAGTTTTACGTTGCCCCAGACGTGGCTACGCATGCCAGAATCCTTCAGCTCCTGAGAGAAAGTGATCCCTGAACGTCCTTCACGCAGAGATGCCAGGACTTCCTGCTGGTTATTACCGATGCTGGAAACGATGCCCAGGCCAGTAATCACTGCACGTTTCATTCAATACCTCTGTAAGTGCACTATTTAAAGATTCGAGTCGCACAATAGCGTACACTTGTACGCCGAACAAGTCCGATCAGCCAAATTATGTTGAAATTTGCTCCGGCCCGCACACATCGCTAAGATCACGCTACTACCTGTCAGACGAGTAACTTACGTGAAACATAACGCCATACAACCTGCCAACCTTGAATTCAACAATGAGGGTACACCTGTTTCTCGAGATTTTGACGACGTCTACTTCTCAAACGACAACGGGCTGGAGGAGACGCGTTATGTTTTTCTTAACGGCAACCAGTTACCGGACCGTTTCATTACCCATTCCCGTCCGCAGATAGTCGTTGCGGAAAGTGGTTTCGGCACGGGCCTCAATTTTCTCACGCTCTGGCAGGCGTTTGACGCCTTTCGCGCCGCTCATCCCGACGCGATGCTACAACGGCTCCATTTCATCAGTTTCGAAAAATTCCCGCTACGAGCGGAAGACCTGCGGCTTGCGCATCAGCATTGGTTAGAACTGGCCGACCGGGCGCAGCAGCTACAGGAGCAGTGGCCGCTGCCGTTTGCCGGATGTCACCGGTTGCTGCTGGATGAAGGTCGCGTGACGCTCGATCTGTGGTTCGGGGATATCAATGAGCTTACCGGTAAGCTGGATGTTTCCCTCCAGCACAGTATTGATGTCTGGTTTCTGGATGGTTTTTCCCCGGCAAAAAATCCTGATATGTGGACGCCGGAACTGTTTGCCGCCATGGCGCGGCTTGCCCGTCCGGGCGGCACGCTGGCGACTTTTACTTCAGCGGGTTTCGTCCGTCGGGGGTTGCAGGATGCTGGCTTCACCATGAGCAAGCGTAAAGGGTTTGGTCGCAAGCGCGAAATGCTGACCGGGGTAATGGAGAAGCCGGAAGCCACCGCATCAACAACGCCGTGGTATACCCGAACAGGAACAACGGCGCGCGAAGCGGCAGTGATCGGCGGCGGTATCGCCAGCGCGCTGCTGGCGCTGGCCCTGCTGCGTCGTGGCTGGCAGGTGACGCTTTACTGCGAGGATGCGAGTCCGGCTCAGGGAGCGTCCGGTAACCGTCAGGGAGCACTTTATCCATTGCTCAGCGCTCACGACCCCGCGCTGGCGCGTTTCTTCCCGGCGGCATTTACCTTTGCGCGTCGCCTTTACGATGCCCTGCCCGTTGCGTTCGGTCATGACTGGTGTGGCGTCACGCAGGCGGGCTGGGATGCCAAAAGCCAGCAGAAGATTGCGCGGCTGCTGGAAATGGACCTGCCACGGGACATCGCGGTGGGCGTAGATGCACAGGAAATGGCGGAGAGTCTTGGGCTTGCGACGCACTGTGAGGGCGTGCAGTATCCACTCGGCGGCTGGTTATGCCCGGCACAGCTTACGGCGGCGGCGCTGTCACTGGCGATCGATCGCGGCCTGCGTACGGTCTGGCAAAAGCCGCTGGCGTCACTGGAAAAAAACGAGGGTGAATGGCACCTGGCTTTTGTCGATGGCGATGTGATAGCGCATAAGGTCGTGGTTCTGGCAAACGGCCACAACATCACCCAATTCACCCAGACTGCGCCGCTTCCGCTTTATGCCGTCGGTGGACAGGTCAGTCATATCCCGACCACGCCAGCGCTTTCCCGACTGCGCCAGGTACTGTGTTATGACGGCTATCTGACCCCACAGAACCCGCATAATCAGCAGCACTGCATCGGGGCCAGCTATCATCGCGGGCAGAGTGAGATCCAGTACACCGAAGAGGATCAGCAGCATAACCGTCAGCGGCTGATTGACTGCTTCCCCAACGCTGCGTGGACGAAGGAAGTGGATGTGAGCGGCGGTTCGGCCCGCTGCGGCGTGCGCTGTGCCACCCGTGATCATCTGCCGTTGATCGGTAACGTACCGGACTATGAAGCTACGCTTGCCGCCTACGCCGGGCTGACGCAGAGCAGTGATAATGCGGTCAGCGCGCCAGTTTATGAGAACTTGTTTATGCTCGGTGCGCTCGGGTCACGTGGTTTATGCAGCGCCCCGCTGGCGGCGGAAATTCTGGCCTCACAGATGAGTGAGGAGCCTGTGCCCCTGGATGCAGAAACCCTGGCCGCGCTAAACCCCAACCGGTTCTGGGTACGCAAATTACTGAAAGGGAAAAAGGTAAAAACGACGACGGTATAGCGGAAACTCTGCCCGGCGGCGCTGCGCTTGCGCGGGCCTACAATTGCAAAATAACCTGTTGATATTTAAAACTTTGTAGACCGGGTAAGGCACAGCCGCCACCCTGCATCAGCGCAGTGCAGATGTTGAACCTGCGCCATTTTGCCCGGCGGCGCTGCGCTTGCGCGGGCCTACAATTGCAAAACAAACTGTTGATATTTAAAACTTTGTAGACCGGGTAAGGCACAGCCGCCACCCGGCACTTTGGCTACAGCGGCAGAGATTATTTAAACTTCGCCTGCTGATACAGGTTATCCCACATGCCCAGCACCAGAGACTGATCGCGTGGAGAAAGTTCGCCCGCGTGAATAGCCGTTTGCAGACTGTTGGTCACCTGAGCGTAGACAGCTTCCGGGGAATGGTCATCACCGCTTTCCAGATCTGCCACTGCCAGCGTCAGATGCCCACGCAGATAACCGCTGGCAAATAACTCGTCATCACTGGCGTGTTCAACCATATCATCAATAAGTGCCAGGATACGTGATTCAAACTCCGCGATCATCTTCTTTCCTCTTGTCTTAATGTGGCTACAGGTCTTCAGGCCACGGGAACTGTTCTGCCGTCAGCGACGGCGTATGATAATAATGTTGTAATGCGTTGATAAAACGTGCCGGCCGCTCCGGTATTCCCTGATTCAGATACTCCATCACCTGCGCATGTACACGACGCTGAAAAACAATCCGATCCGGCTCAAAATCGCCCTCCAGATTGTCGCAACTGACGTTAAAAGGGTAACCCGCCGCGACGCAAAACAGCCAGTCAAAGGCCTGCGGTTTTACCTCAACATCTTCGAACTGACTCTGGGTGGTCGCATCGCGGCCGTCCGGGCAGTACCAGTAACCAAAATCCACCCGCTCACGACGCGCTTTCCCGGCGATGCACCAGTGCGAAATCTCGTGCAAGGCGCTGGCATAGTAGCCGTGAGCGAAAACGATGCGATGGTAAGGCACACTGTCGTCAGCAGGAAGATAGATCGGTTCGTCGTCGCCTTTAATCAGACGGGTATTAAAATCATCAGCAAAACAGCCGTTAAAAATCTCAATGAGCTGTTCGTAATTATGTGTACTGTTCATTAGTTCATCCCCAACCAGTGGAGGATCTCCTGTCCGTGGCTGTCATAAAGTAATTTGGCACTCATTACCGCAGAGACGATAACGATCATCGGGCGAATCAACGTTTGTCCTTTACTGAGCACCAGCCTGGAACCCATCCTGGCCCCGATAAATTGTCCGATCAGCATGACAAAGCCCGTTGCCCAGATGACTTTGCCGCCGAGAATAAAAAGCAGCAGGCCGCCGACGTTGGAGGTGGCATTGAGCACTTTAGCGTGCGCCGTGGATTTAGCGAGGTTATAGCCGCAGAGCGTAACAAAGGCCAGGGCGTAAAAAGAACCTGCGCCAGGGCCAAAAAAACCATCGTAAAAACCCACGCAGCCGCCTGCCACCAGCGCAAATGGAAAACCATATAATCGACGCTGACGATCGTCTTCGCCCAGTTTCGGCATCAATAAGAAGTAGAGACCAATGCAGATCACCAGAACAGGCAGGATCTGGCGCAGCAGGTCAGATTTGACAAACTGCACCAGCAGCGCACCGCTGGTCGACCCAATGAATGTCATCAGGATATTCATTTTCTGATCGCCCAGATTCACCACTTTACGGCGAATAAAATAGAGCGAAGCAGAGAGCGAGCCGCCGCAGGCCTGAAGTTTATTGGTCGCCAGCGCCTGTGCTGGCGACATTCCCGCTGCCAGCAGCGCAGGTACGGTGAGCAACCCACCGCCCCCGGCCAGTGAATCAATAAATCCGGCCAGCAAAGCCACAAAAAACATAACCGCCAGCATCAGCGGCGACATCATAAACAGTTGGCTAAACGTATCCATTTACAGTACATGCTCATCCAGTAGCGCCTGACAGGAAGGATGCAGCGGAGGCGGCGTCTTCTTCGCAGGAGGGGTTGTTCCAGGTTTCGCTGGCTCAAACCAGCTTTGCAGTTCAGCACCACAGCCGTCGCCCGGCGGCGGCGGGTCCTGATCCTGACATTCGAGACTGTCGGCCGGGCAACGTAGCCTGACGTGCATATGCGCGCGATGCTGGAACCACGGACGAACCTTATTCAGCCAGTCGCGATCGGTTCCGGCATCCAGACACAGCTGCTGCTTGATGGCCGGATTGACGAAAATACGCGTGACTTCTGTATCCTGTGCCGCCAGCTTGATCAGGTTACTGATTTCCGGCTGCCACAGCGATGACACCACATGTTTACCATCACGGGAGACGAGATCCAGCGCCTGCGGCTTGAGAAGCTGCGCCGCCGTCCAGCGCGTTTTCGGCAGTTGCAGGAAGATATCAACATCCAGCCCGGACTGGTGGCTGGCGTGACCACCGTTAAAGCGCCCGCCTGCCGGCATGCCCATATCACCAATCAGCACCGTTCCCATGCCCAGATTATGTACCCGGCTGGTCAGACGCTGAATAAACAGCAACAAATCCGGATGACCGAAATAACGACGCTGATCGGTGCGCATCACCTGATAGTCATTTGACTCAAGCGGCAACCCCCGCGCGCCAACAATACAGCCGTTGGCAAACGCGCCTATCGACTGCGGACTACCGGGGATCGGTTGGGTAATTTTCTGCCACGGCGTTGCCGCCTGGACTGAGACGCTGGCGACCAGCGCCAGCAGGATAAGAAGCGCTTTTTTCATAGTTACCAGCGTGGAAGCGTTGTCGTGACATCAGAGTTTTGCGCACGCTGACGCATAAGATGATCCATCAGGACGATCGCCAGCATGGCTTCAGCAATAGGCACCGCGCGAATACCAACACAGGGATCGTGGCGACCTTTAGTGATCATCTCCACTTCCTCACCACTCCGGTTCAGGGTACGCCCCGGCACGGTAATACTGGAGGTGGGTTTTAGCGCCATGTTAGCGATAATCTGCTGCCCGCTGCTGATCCCGCCAAGAATGCCACCGGCGTGGTTACTTTGAAAACCTGCCTGGGTGATCTCGTCGCGGTTCTGGCTGCCGCGCAGGGCGACTACCTCAAAACCGTCACCAATTTCTACCCCTTTTACCGCATTAATACTCATCAGCGCGTGAGCGATGTCAGCATCCAGCCGATCAAACACCGGTTCACCCAGTCCCGGCGGCACGCCATCAGCGACCACCGTGACTTTGGCACCAATCGAATCGCCCTCTTTCTTGAGCGCGCGCATCAGTTCGTCCAGCGCCTCGATTTTATCAGCATCGGCACAAAAGAACGGGTTTTGCTCGACCAGAGCCCAGTCTTTAATCGCCAGCGGGATGTCGCCCATTTGGGTCAGACAACCGCGAATGATGATGCCAAATTTCTGCGCCAGATATTTTTTGGCAATGGCACCGGCCGCCACACGCATAGCGGTTTCCCGCGCTGAAGAGCGTCCGCCGCCGCGATAATCGCGCAGGCCGTATTTTTGCTCATAGGTATAGTCGGCATGGCCCGGACGAAACAGATCTTTAATCGCACCGTAGTCCTGCGAGCGCTGATCGGTATTTTCAATTAGCAGGCCGATGCTGGTCCCGGTAGTTACGCCTTCAAAGACGCCGGACAAAATTTTGACCTGATCCGGTTCACGACGCTGGGTGGTATAGCGTGAGGTACCCGGACGGCGGCGGTCCAGATCGTGTTGCAGATCGGCTTCGGTTAGCGGTATACCCGGCGGCACGCCATCCACGATGCAGCCAAGCGCCAGACCGTGAGATTCACCGAAGGTGGTTACGCGAAAAAGTTGTCCAATACTGTTTCCTGCCATCACGGCTCCGTTATCGTTGTAGTGTTGTTGAGCGCCAGATTAGTCTTTATAGATGCTGAAATAGTCGCGAGCCGCCACCAGCTGCGCTTTGGTCAGCATAAAGACGCCGTCACCGCCGTTGTCAAACTCCAGCCAGGTGAACGGTACATCCGGGTATTGTTCCATCAGATGTACCATGCTGTTACCGACTTCACAAATCAGAATGCCGTCATCGGCGAGATAGTCCGGCGCACAGGCGAGGATGCGACGCGTCAGTTTCAGGCCGTCGCTGCCGGAGGCAAGACCCAGCTCGGGTTCATGGCGATACTCATTCGGCAGGTCGGACATATCTTCCGCGTCAACATACGGCGGGTTCGTGACGATCAAATCATACTGGACCTTCGGCAGGTCGCGGAACAGATCCGAGCGGATCGGCGTCACCTGATGGATCAAGCCATGCTCTTCAATATTGTGCTCGGCCACCGCCAGCGCTTCCGGAGAAATATCCACCGCATCCACTTCCGCCTCCGGGAAGGCATAAGCACAGGCCACGGCGATACAGCTACTGCCGGTACACATATCCAGAATGTGCTGCGGCGCGTGATTGATCAACCCGGCGAAACGGCTGTTAATCAGTTCGCCGATCGGCGAGCGCGGCACCAGTACCCGCTCATCAACGTAAAACTCGTGCCCACAGAACCAGGCTTTGTTGGTGAGATAGGCGACCGGAATACGCTCGTTGACCCGGCGGATCACCCGCTCGACGATGCGGTGTTTTTCACTGGAGGTCAGACGGGCGCTGCGCATATCTTCCGGGATATCCAGCGGTAGCCAGAGTGTCGGTAGCACCAGTTGCACGGCTTCATCCCACGGGTTGTCAGTACCATGACCGTACCAGATATTCGCCGCGCTGAAGCGGCTCACCGACCAGCGCAGCATGTCCTGAATGGTTTGCAGCTCGTTTACCGCTTCATCAACAAAAATTTTATCCATCGTGTTCTCCAGGGCATGCTCGCATTAAATTCGGCGGCTAGTTTGCCACGAAGACAGCGATAAATCAGCATTCACGCGTTCCCGACACGGGGAAAAAATGCGTTTTCGCTGACCAGAACGCTGTGGAGTCAGGTAAACTGGCAAAAAGTATTAATGAGACTGACAAATGAAAAAGAAAGAATCGCTGAGCGGGGAGGATAAAGCGCTATTCCGTCAGCTAATGACCGGCACGCGCCAGATTAAGCAGGACACCATTGTTCATCGGCCTGTGCGTAAGAAAATCACAGAGGTTCCCGTCAAACGTCTGATTCAGGAGCAGGCGGATGCCAGCCACTTTTTTTCTGATGAATTTCAGCCGCTGCTCAATACCAACGGGCCGGTTAAATACGTGCGTGAAGATGTCAGCCACTTCGAGCTGAAAAAGTTAAGGCGTGGCGATTATTCACCAGAACTGTTTTTGGATCTGCATGGCTTAACCCAGCTGCAGGCGAAGCAAGAACTGGGCGCGTTGATTGCCGCCTGCCGCCGCGAACATGTGTTTTGCGCCTGCGTAATGCACGGCCACGGTAAACATATTCTTAAACAGCAAACACCGCTGTGGCTGGCTCAGCATCCGCATGTGATGGCCTTTCATCAGGCGTCGAAAGAGTACGGCGGGGATGCCGCGCTGCTGGTACTGATTGAAGTGGAAGAGTGGCAGCCGCCAGAGCTGCCATAGGATATGGCGGGGGGATTAACGCCTCCCGCCGTCAATCAAATTGCTTTTTGCATTTTGAGATTGCAGGGGTTCATCTGCCAGTTAAAGGTGCCTTTGCCATCAGCATCCAGCGTAACGCTGGCGATTGCCGAGGTTGAAAACATCGGTGGCGTTTCTCCCGGGCATAGCTCGGCGACCAGATAACCGACCAGTGGCAGGTGGGAAACAACCAGTACCGACGTGATACCTTCATCAGCAAGCACCCGAAGGTAATCGCCGACCTGATGGACATCACCGCCCGGAGTGAGTTCAGGCAGAACTTCGACCTTCTCCGGCAGGTACATACATTCCCCTACCATATCCAACGTTTGTTCAGCGCGAAGATACGGGCTGACCAGAACGCGACCAATATCTGCTTTTTGACCTTTCAGCCAGGTCGCCATCAGACGGGATTCATCACAACCACAGTGGGTTAATGGACGAGCCGAGTCGCTGGCAGCCTCGAGAGCTGCGTCGCCATGACGCATGATAAAAACTTGCATATTGCACCGCTTTTGTTAACCAGAAGCACCGAAGTTAATCCGCAGAGGACATCATATTCATGCAGAAAACCGGGTGGCCGGGCATTGTGCCTTATCCGTTTGCTCAATGAAACGCTGTTTTTTACCTCAATGGCATAAGTATAGTCAATCAGTGTTTACAAAATAACCTGATGACCCTTCCAGCGCTGTCACTCTATTATTTGACCTTCAACATGCAGGTCAGTTTCTTTACGGGACCAAAAGGTTTGCTGTTGCAACGCCATCGTTAATAAAGCCTCACAAGGCGCAAACCGTGGACCATACTGTGCGGCCAGACGTTGTAATGTCGCCACAACGTTATCAGCACCGAGCATATCCATGTAGCGGAACGGCCCACCTAAAAAAGGCGGGAAGCCGATACCAAAAACTGCACCGATATCGCCGTCACGCGCACTGCGGATAATACCCTCCGCGTAGCAACGCGCTGCCTCATTTAGCATCATCATGACGCATCTTTCACTCATTTGTGGCGCTGAGAGTGCGCCATTCTGCCCGCCAGTTCCGATCAGCGCATAAATTGCTGAATCGGGCTGTTTTTTGCTTTTACGCCCTTTTGTTCCGTAAAGATAGAAACCGCGACCATTTTTTCTGCCTTTGCGATCGTCGTTCAAAATTGCGCTAATAATGTTTGCGGGCGGGCTAAAACGTTCTCCGTATGCTGCCTCTAGCACCGGAATAATTTTCGTCCCGGTGTCAATGCCAACTTCATCAAGTAATTGCACCGGTCCAACCGGAAAGCCAAATTTTACCAGCGCCCGATCGACCTGTTCGATTTTTGCCCCTTCCGTCAGCAGGCGCATAGCCTCATTGATATAGGGGGCCAGAATGCGGTTGACATAGAAACCGGCTTTATCTGCCACCACAATAGGCGTTTTGCCCTGCTTTTTCGCCAGCGTTACCGTCGTTGCAATGGTCTGCGGTGAAGTGGTTGCATGTGGGATCACCTCCACCAGCGGCATTTTTTCGACCGGACTGAAAAAGTGCAGACCAATCACCTGCTGCGGCCGGGCCGCCCCGGCCGCGATGTCGCCAATGGGCAGCGAGGAGGTATTTGACGCAAAAATGGTGTGCGGCGCGCAGTGCGCCTCGACTTCCGCCACCATTTGCTGTTTAAGGTTCAGATCCTCAAAGACCGCCTCGATAATCACATCGCGATGGGAAAACCCACGGTAATCGGTGGTACCTGAAATCAGCGCCATCTGGCTGTTGCGTTCCGCTGGCTTCAGATGCCGACGACGCACTTTCTTATCCAGCAACTCCCAACTGTATTTCAGGGCGTGATTAATTCCCTGTGGCTTAATGTCTTTGATTCGCACCGGCAGCTTTCCTTTACTGGCGGTGACATACGCGATACCGCCCCCCATCAGGCCGCCACCGAGTACGCCAACGGAACGCAGCGGACCCGCCTCTGTTGGCGCACCCGGATCTTTTTTGACTTCGGTGCTGGCAAAGAAAACGGCACGTAGCGCGGCGGATTCTGGCGTCATCGCCAGTTCACCGAAAGCACGCGCTTCTGCGTCATATCCGCTACTACTGCCCTGGCTTAATCCCGTTTCAATGACCTGTAAAATACGATCGGTTGCCGGATAGTTGCCCTGAGTTTTATCGGCGGTCTTTTTACCCACCACCCGAAACAGCACGTTACGTCCCAACGGCCCGGCAAGAATACGTTCGCGCACCGGCAGGCGGCGACTCGGGCGGCCTTTTTTGGCCAGTTCGACGGCGGCCTCCAGTAATATGGAGACAGGGACGACTTCATCAACCAGTCCTGCTTTCAATGCCTGTCGTGCCCGAAGCTGTTTTCCGGTCAGGATCATCTCCAGGGCGGTACTCACGCCAATTAACCTTGGCAGACGTTGCGTACCACCGGACCCCGGGAGCAGACCAAGCTGCATTTCCGGTAAACCAAGCACCGTTTTCGGGTCGTCAGTACATACCCGGGCATGACAGGCCAGCGCCAGTTCCAGACCGCCGCCCAGACAGGCACCGTTGATGGCAGCGACCACCGGGATGGGTAGCGCATGGATATCCGCCATAATTTGCTGCCCCTGGCGTGCCAGCGTTTCCGCCTCCTGCGCTGTTTTGCAGCGGCCAATCATGTTGATATCGGCTCCGGCGATAAAATTATCGTTTTTCCCGGAAATAAATACCACGCCGGAAATGGCTTTGTTGTCGCGGATTTGCTTGAGAATAGCCCGCACCTGATGGCCAAATTCCGCCTTCAGGGTATTCATTTTTTCACCGGGGACGTCGATAGTAATAACGGCAATATTGTCTGCCCGCACGCTCAGGGTAAAAGCGGATGTCGTTTCCATTATTCGGCCTCCAGAACCATTGCCGCACCAAGACCGCCCGCCGCACAGGCGGTCACTAAACCAAATCCGCCGCCGCGTCGGCGAAGTTCATGTAGCGTCTGGGTTATCATTCTCGCGCCCGTGGCGGCGAAAGGATGGCCATAGGCAATTGACCCACCCAACACGTTAAATTTGCTATCGTCAACTTCACCGGTCGCCTGAGTTCGTCCCAGAACCTCGCGGGCAAAGCGGTCGCTGGCAAGCATTTTCAGGTTGGTTAAGGTCTGAGACGCAAAAGCTTCATGCATATCAAACAGGGTTAAATCCCCGAGCGTTAAGCCCGCGCGATCCAGCGCCAGCGGCGTGGCCCACGCAGGACCAAGTAGCATATCCTGCCAGACATCAATCGCCGTGAACGCATAACTGCGCAGATAGCCGAGCGGCACCAGCCCTAACTCACGAGCGCGGGATTCCGTCATCAGGATCACCGCCGCTGCGCCGTCAGTAAGGGGGGTACTGTTTGCTGCTGTTACTGTGCCGTGCTTGCGATCGAACGCCGGACGCAGTTTGGCATAGTCCGCCAGCGCGGAATTCGTGCGCACGTTATTATCACGTTCCACAGGTTCGCGGTAAGGGGGGGCATACGCCGTCATCACTTCGTCTGCCAGTTTCCCCTCTTCCCATGCGCGGGCGGCAAGCTGGTGGGAACGGTGCGCCAGTGCGTCCTGTTCTTCGCGGGTGATGCCCCAGGTTTTAGCCATCTGTTCTGCCGTATCGCCCATTCGCAGTCCGGTAGAATACTCCGCCACCGCCGGGGGTACCGGCAGTAAGTCGCGTAATCGCAGGCGGGAAAACAGCGACAGCCGCTGGCTTAAGGTGCGCGCTTTATTGGCGTCCACCAGCGTACGCGCCAGTTTTTTACTGACGCCAATCGGTAAAACAGAAGACGAATCTGCGCCGCCTGCGATCCCGGCGCGAATAGTGCCCGCCATCAGGCTCTCCGCCACATTTGCTACCGCCTGAAAGCTGGTGGCACAAGCGCGGCTGACGCTATACGCATCCGTATGCACACTCATTCCGGTACCGAGTACAATTTCACGGGCAATGTTGGGCGCTTCCGGCATTTGTACAACCTGGCCGAAAACCAGTTGCTCGATGACGTCCGGCGGAATTTCGCTGCGAGCCAGCATCTCACCCACCACCATTTTTCCCAGATCGATAGCCGGAACACCGTGAAAGGCGGTCGCCTGACGAACAAAGGGAGTTCGCAACCCGGAAACAATGGCAATGCGATCGCCCTGACGGGTGATAAGCGGTAGTGCCTGACTCATAACGCTCCCCTGTTAACAAAAATAAATTAAGTGGTCTGACCTGAACATAGTCTTAACCATTTTTTTACATTTAGCCAAGAGGAGGTGAAGAAAAGTGGGAGCTAAAACACACGGTCAAAAAAGAAAACGCCTCCACATTGGGAGGCGCGGATGGAAGGCTTAACGCAAGCCAAGCTGGAAAATCAGGGTTTCCGCTTCGCAGGCAAACTGGAAGTCGATATCCAGTTTTACGCCATCGGCAACGTCGGTAAACGTTGAGGTGATCTGGCACGGTTCAGATTCCACGCCACGGGCTTTTGCGCTTAACGCGGCCAGCGTCTCTTCAGCGTCAGTGCGGTTAGCAAATACGCGGCTATAAGAGGCTGTGCAGTCGGAGTTGTCCATAATGGTACCCACATCCATACAGCAGCAAACCGGGGTTTCATCAGCACTACATTTACTCATTGAAGATTTCCTCTGTCTATGCACCTCAGGTGCTGAACACTATTGTGTCTATTTTACGCGCTACCGCAGAGGGTCTCCAGTCGTTAATTTCCTGTGAGCGGATTAGTGATAAAAATCACATTTAAAAATGATCTAAAACAAAAATCACGTTCATTAGTGATGACCAAAAGGGGCAATTTTGCCAGCGGGATCGCGTTTCTCAGATCATATTCGAAAAAATTTAGAAACATACTTGCAACATACTATCTGGTCAGACCTATACTCTCGTCACTGGTCTGCTTTCTCTGCCGTATAACAGACCCTACACTTCGCACTTCGTTACACCATGTAACTTTTTTAAATAAAAATAACGCAATGAGGTTATGGTCATGAGCCAGAAAACCCGGTTCACCAAGTCTGCTATCGCAGTGGCAGTGGCAATCGTTTCTACCCAGGCCTGGTCAGCAGGCTTCCAGCTAAATGAATTTTCTTCCTCTGGTCTTGGCCGCGCGTATTCAGGCGAAGGCGCGATTGCGGATGACGCCGGTAACGTCAGCCGTAACCCGGCACTGATTACCATGTTTGATCGCCCTACCTTTTCAGGCGGCGCGGTTTTTGTTGACCCGGATGTAAATGTGTCTGGCCGTTCTGTAATTGGTAATAATGCCAGCCAGGATAATATTGCGCCGACCGCATGGGTGCCTAATCTGCACTTTGTCGCTCCGATTAACGATCAATTTGGCTGGGGCGCTTCCGTCACCTCAAACTATGGTCTGGCAACCGAATTTAATGACAGTTTTGCCGCCGGTTCGATGGGTGGGAAAACCGATCTTGAAACACTGAATCTTAATTTGAGCGGCGCTTACCGCTTAAATAATAGCTGGAGCTTCGGCCTTGGCTTTGATGCCGTCTATGCGCGAGCGAAAGTTGAGCGTTACGCCGGCGATTTGCCGCAGATTATTGGTGCCAATATTCCGGCGCTGGTACGTGCAGGCCAGCTTTCTCCGCAGCAGGCGGCAGCAGTTGGCGCGCAGGCGGGGGGTATCAGCCGTGATACGCAAATTGCCCATCTCAAAGGCGATGAATGGGGTTTCGGCTGGAACGCCGGTATTCTGTATGAAGTGGATAAAAATAACCGCTATGCCCTGACCTACCGCTCAGAAATTAAAGTTGATTTTGACGGCGATTATAAGAGCAGCCTCCCGGCGACGCTGAATCCGGTTAACGCCGCGTTGGGTCTTGGTCTGCCCTACGGTACTGGCGGCTCCACTATTGACGGCTCACTCAGCCTGCATCTGCCTGAAATGTGGGAAATCTCAGGTTATAACCGCGTCGCGCCAAAATGGGCCGTTCACTACAGCATGGCGTATACCAGCTGGAGCCAGTTCCAGGAGCTGAAAGCGAAAGGCGACGGCGGCAATACCCTGTTCTATAAAGATGAAGGCTTTAAGGATTCTTATCGTATCGCACTGGGGACCACCTATTACATGGATGATAGCTGGACCTTCCGTAGCGGTATCGCCTTTGATGACAGCCCGGTTCCGGCCAATCAGCGTTCTATCTCCATTCCTGACCAGGATCGTTTGTGGCTGAGCGCCGGTACTACCTACGCCTTCAACAAAGATGCCTCGGTTGATGCGGGCGTTTCTTACATGCACGGTCAGCACGTTAAATTCGAAGAAGGCCCCTATCAGTTCAAATCTGAAGGTAAAGCCTGGCTGTACGGCGTGAACTTCAACTACGCGTTCTAATCTCCTGCCCGGCGACGCTTGTCGCCGGGTTTTATTGCATCATTTTTGCTATCAGTCCGCGAAATTGTTCGCGCTCCTGCACACTTAATTTTGTCAGAAAAGCCTCGTCAACACCGTCACCAATGGGCCTGCTTCTCTCAAGCAGATGTTTGCCCTGCGGTGTAAGAAAGACAAAACGCCGACGTTTATCAGCAGGATCTTGTTCGCGACGCACCAGCTCGCGGCGCTCCATCCGGCTGAGCATTTCTGCCAGCGTCGCTTTGGTGCTGACTGCTGCTTCCATTAATGCCACCTGCTCAATACCCGGATACTCGCTTATGGCACGCATCACGGCATATTGTGGTTTAGTCAGTTCGGCCAGTTCCTGCTGCCATCTGGCCGTATGCTGTTGAAAAAGCTGACGTAAAAGGTGAAAGGCTTCATCCTGTAATTTCATGGTGGCTCTCTTGTAGGCTTTTTCTTTTATCATAGCGCCTTCGCATGAAGATAAGTACGGTTAGCGCATGAACGAAACGTGCGAGTAAATAGTCAACGTCTTGCCAGTTGCCGTCATCAGGCGTATTTTCGCTGTTAAAGTTCGTACACGAACAATATATTTAATAGCAGGGCAGACTGTTGCCCCCCCTGCACAGGAGAATAAGAAATGGCTTTCGATGATTTACGCAGCTTTTTACAGGCGCTGGACGATCAGGGACAGTTGTTGAAAATCAGTGAAGAGGTCAGCGCCGAGCCGGATCTGGCCGCCGCGGCTAACGCAACGGGCCGTATTGGCGACGGCGCACCCGCACTGTGGTTTGATAATATTCGTGGTTTTACCGATGCCCGCGTGGCGATGAATACCATTGGCTCCTGGCAGAATCATGCGATTTCGCTGGGGTTAGCGCCCAATACTCCGGTCAAAAAACAGATCGATGAGTTTATCCGTCGCTGGGATAATTTTCCCGTTGCCCCGGAACGGCGGGCACATCCTGCGTGGGCAGAAAACAGCGCCGACGGCGATGATATTAACCTGTTTGATATTCTGCCACTGTTTCGTCTTAACGATGGTGACGGCGGTTTTTATCTGGATAAAGCCTGTGTAGTGTCCCGCGATCCGCTCGATCCCGATCATTTCGGCAAACAGAACGTCGGCATCTACCGCATGGAGGTGAAAGGCAAGCGCAAGCTGGGACTACAGCCGGTACCGATGCACGACATCGCGCTGCATTTGCATAAAGCGGAAGAGCGCGGCGAAGATCTGCCGATCGCCATTACCCTGGGTAACGATCCTATTATTACGCTGATGGGGGCAACCCCACTGAAATACGATCAGTCTGAATATGAAATGGCTGGCGCGCTACGTGAAAGCCCCTATCCCATTGCCACTGCCCCGCTGACCGGTTTTGACGTGCCCTGGGGTTCTGAAGTCATTCTCGAAGGCGTGATTGAGAGCCGCAAGCGTGAAATAGAGGGGCCTTTCGGCGAATTTACTGGCCACTACTCCGGCGGACGTAACATGACGGTGGTGCGCATTGATAAAGTGAGCTGGCGCAGCAAACCGATTTTTGAATCGCTGTATCTCGGGATGCCGTGGACCGAAATTGACTATCTGATGGGGCCGGCCACCTGCGTTCCTCTCTATCAGCAACTGAAAGCGGAGTTCCCGGAGGTTCAGGCGGTCAATGCTATGTATACCCACGGGCTGCTGGCGATTATCTCCACGAAAAAACGCTACGGCGGCTTTGCCCGGGCGGTGGGATTGAGGGCGATGACCACGCCGCACGGCCTCGGCTATGTGAAAATGGTGATTATGGTCGATGAAGACGTCGATCCGTTTAACCTGCCGCAGGTGATGTGGGCGCTGTCGTCAAAAGTTAATCCGGCAGGCGATCTGGTGCAGCTACCGAATATGTCAGTGCTGGAACTCGATCCCGGCTCCAGCCCGGCAGGTATCACGGATAAATTAATTATCGACGCCACGACGCCGGTCGCGCCAGACAAGCGCGGTCACTATAGCCAGCCGGTACAGGATCTGCCAGAAACCAAAGCCTGGGCTGAAAAACTCACTGCCATGATGGCTAAGCGTAAATAAGGAGCGAGAGATGATTTGTCCACGTTGTGCTGATGAGCATGTTGAAGTGATGGCAATATCACCGGTGAAAGACGTCTGGACGGTATACCAGTGCCAGTACTGTTTTTATACCTGGCGTAATACTGAACCGCTGCGCCGTACCCACCGCGAGCATTATCCTGAGGCGTTTCGCATGACGCAGAAAGATATTGATGAAGCGCCGATGGTGCCGAGCATCCCACCGCTGCTGGAGGCAGATAAACGCTAAGCAGAAGGCCGCAAACAGGACTGTTTGCGGCCAGACATTTATTCTGAGTCGATATCTTTTAAATCACCCTCAATGGCCTTCGCATTCGGGTTATCCTGCGGCTTCAGCTCGCCACCGTTGGCAATAAAGTCATGCCGCTGGAAATAAGCCTCACGCACCATGATATAGGGGTCGGAAGACTGACGCAGCAGGCCGTCGGAATCCAGCAACTGAGCACGGGTTTCGACGCCTTCCACCGCCCATTTACCCACCGACAGCGGCCATGTGAGCCAGGAGAGAACCGGGTAAGTGGTATCCGCCATATCGCCGACATCTTCACGCAGCGTGAAACTGCCGTAGAACGGTAATTGTAAATAAGGACCGTAACCGACGTCATAATGACCAAGCGTACTGCCGAAGCGATGAGGTTCAACACGCTGCAATTTCGGGTTTGCCATACCGGCTACATCAATAAAGCCGCCCATACCCAGTAGCGTGTTCAGGAAAAAGCGCGTGAAATGCACCATCCCCTGATAAGGATCGCCCTGCAGGAAGTAGTTAACCATCGTGGCGGGTTCTTCAAGGTTGCCGGTAAAGTTACCCAACCCGGTACGTGCAGGCTGTGGCACATAATCACGCCACGCCACCGCGACCGGACGCAGAACATAGGGGTCCACCACGTTAAAGTTGAAGTTATACATGGTGCGGTTGAAGCCCTCAAAAGGATCTGAGCGCCCCTGTTGTTGATCTGTAGAGCTTGCGCAGCCCACCAGTAAAGTAGCGCCTACCGCAAGCGCCGACAGCCGAAAATTCATAGATGTCTCCCTGTAAAATATGGCTATCGCTGTTTGCCATCTGACGGAACGGCTTAAAACCCGCCTTTTCACGTGCAAGCGATTGTATCAGCTCATTTCCTGATGTCCACGCACGCTGGCAATATGGCTGCGACCTCCATTCAGCATAGTCTGTATTTAGCGGTCTGGTTTCGCCGTCGAGTGTAAACATACTTAGAAACATTCTTAACACTATTTATGCTGTCAGGCCAAAAAAATCGCGTTATCTGTGGTCCTCACTCCGGCAAAAAAGCCGCTACGCTTAGAAGATATTTTCAAAGCGGGTGACGTATATGGACAAGTTAGAAGAAGAAAAAATTGGTAAAGAGGAAGACGAGCACGCTGTAGAAAGCGATGAGAACTCACAGGGCAAGGACATTGAAGTGGATGAAGACCGTTTACCGTCCCGCGCGATGGCCATCCATGAACATATCCGCCAGGATGGCGAAAAGGAGCTGGAACGTGATGCAATGGCATTGCTATGGTCCGCCATCGCGGCGGGTCTCTCAATGGGGGCGTCGCTCCTTGCCAAAGGGATCTTTCACGTGCAACTTGAAGGCGTTCCGGGCGGTTTTTTGCTGGAAAACCTGGGCTATACCTTCGGCTTTGTGATC
Organism: Superficieibacter electus; assembly: GCF_002915575.1. Lineage (GTDB taxonomy): Bacteria > Pseudomonadota > Gammaproteobacteria > Enterobacterales > Enterobacteriaceae > Superficieibacter > Superficieibacter electus. The sequence continues at coordinate 18,958 of NZ_PQGD01000030.1, read as the reverse complement.
GTCATTATGGCGCGCCAGCAGCTATTTACGGAAAACACCGTCACCGCCGTGCTGCCTATCATGCAGAACCCTACATTGCGCAATATCGGCCTGCTGCTGCGGCTGTGGGGCGTGGTTCTGCTTGGTAACCTGATTGGTACCGGCACCGCCGCGTGGGCATTTGAATATATGCCGGTATTTGACGAGCCGACTCGCGACGCGTTCGTGAAAATCGGGATGGACATTATGAAAAACACGCCGTTTGAGATGTTCGCCAACGCCATCATCTCCGGCTGGATCATTGCCACCATGGTCTGGATGTTTCCCTCCGCTGGTTCGGCAAAGATCGTGGTGATTATCCTGATGACCTGGCTTATCGCTCTCGCGGATACAACGCACATCGTGGTGGGGACTGTTGAAGTACTCTATCTTGTCTTTAACGGTGATCTGCAATGGCATGAGTTTTTCTGGCCTTTCGCCCTGCCGACGCTTGCCGGTAACATTTGCGGCGGGACTTTTATTTTCGCTCTGCTAAGTCATGCGCAAATCCGCAATGACATGAGCAATGCCCGTAAAGCCGAAGCAAAAGCACAGGCTGATGAGCAGGCAAAGCGCAAGAAAGAAGCGAAACACGGGTAAATGGCGACTCTTTGAGCAGTCAGGCGGCAAGATGCTTAACGCAGTAACGAATTACCGTTATACTCTTGCCGCCTTGTCCCCTTAGTTAAATGGATATAACGAGCCCCTCCTAAGGGCTAGTTGCAGGTTCGATTCCTGCAGGGGACACTTTGCTCATTTTCAGCCTACCCCAACAAAAACCACACATCCCGCGCCACGCAAGGCGTTGAGCGATAATTCATATCTTTCCACTTCCAGCAAATAACTCCCATAAACACAACATTCAATGTCCCTTCATGGTGCGGCAAATACCTGACGACGTGCGGTCGGAGTAGGAGTGTGTAACGTAAGGCAGTGACATCCCTGATAATCACACCATTGATGAAACTATTTCTGGGGGCGTTATGGCTACGACTCACCCGGTATTTTCCAGCATGGCCGAGCATAAACTTGAGACTGTTGACACTCTGTGTAGTGCTTAATTTGATGAGCATCTCATTCAGGAGAAGCGCAAAAAACGCCAGGAGAGAGCACCGGTAAATCTGACTCGTCATCTGGTATGGATGCAAACGTTATGGTTATAATCCCTGGCACTGTCTTAGCGGATGTAGAAACGAATATGGCAAAATTAACCTTACAAGAGCAGATGCTTAAAGCGGGACTCGTCACCAGCAAAAAAATGGCGAAAGTGCAGAGAACCGCTAAAAAATCGCGGGTTCAGGCGCGTGAAGCACGAGAAGCGGTGGAAGAAAATAAAAAGGCACAGCTGGCGCGTGATAAGCAATTAAGCGATGAGCAAAAGCAGGCCGCCTTATCAAAAGAATATAAAGCGCAGATCAAACAACTCATTGAAATGAATAAAATTGTTATTGCCAGAGGCGATATTGGCTATAACTTTACGGACCACAATGTCATAAAAAAAATCATTGTTGATAAAATGACGCAGGCGCATTTGATCAATGGTCGCCTTGCCATTGCTCGTCTGATGGCTGACAACAGCACCGAGAGCGAATACGCGATCATACCTGCAAGCGTGGCCAATAAAATTGCCCAGCGCGATGCAAGCTACATTGTATTCAGTAGCGAGCTGAGTCAGCAAGCGAAGGACGAAGACGACCCCTATGCCGATTTTGTCGTGCCTGATGATTTGATGTGGTGATGGCTAATGTACCGGGCACAAGTCCCGGTCAGGCAGAGATGATATTCACCTCTGCTTGCGTTCAGACCTGAAATTATCGAGCACGTTAGCAGAGAAAACAGATGTCGGCGATGAAATCAGGCTGACAGTATCTATTTTTACTTATTGGTAACAACCCCCAGCCAGCCCTTATCACTGCTGATTTTACACACAATCCTTTTAGCCCGTAGTTCTAAATTTATTCCTATAATGCCTGCCCCCCTCTCGTCTTTATGACAAATTTCGTTTTAAGTTCTTTTGACTACGAAAACGATTGTCAGGAGGACAATATGAAAAATACTTCTCCCGTGCAGGAGAAGGTCAGTTGGATTGGCTATCTGGCTTTTTTTGTCACAATCATCTTTTTTTCGGGTATGTTCGCCAAAAGCAGCGAATGGTGGCGGGTATTTGATTTTACGGTCCTGAACGGCTCTTTTGGGCAGATCAACGCGGCGGGTGAAAAAGCACTTTCTTTCCGGGGTGCTGGTGGTACCGGCGCAAAAGATGGCTTTCTCTTTGCGCTGGAACTGGCCCCTTCCGTTATTCTCTCGCTGGGCATTATTTCTGTAACTGAAGGTCTTGGTGGGCTGCGTGCAGCACAACAGTTAATGACTCCCATTCTGCGCCCGTTGCTGGGTATCCCCGGTATTTGTTCTCTGGCATTGATTGCCAACCTGCAAAATACTGATGCTGCCGCAGGGATGACCAAAGAACTGGCGGAAGAAGGGGTTATCTCCGAGCAGGAAAGGGCTATTTTCGCTACATATCAAACCAGCGGCAGTGCCATCATCACCAATTACTTCTCCTCGGCTGCCGCGCTTTTTACCACCATTACTGTTCCGGTTATTACGCCGCTGGCGGTGATCCTTGTATTTAAATTTATTGGAGCAAATCTGCTCCGGGCCTGGATTGCACAGATAGAACGCCGTCAGTCAGGGGAGGCATAACATGACCGTACAAACTCGCAAAAATATAATGGACCTCTTCACCGACGGGGCGCGGCGCGGTTTCACTATTGCAACGACCAGCTTGCTGCCTAATGTCGTTATGGCGTTCGTGATTATCCAAGCACTCACGGTCACTGGTTTATTGGATATTGTCGGTAAAATTTGTGAACCGGTGATGGCCCTCTGGGGCTTACCGGGCGAGGCAGCAACAGTTCTGCTGGCGTCTGTTATGAGTATGGGCGGAGGCGTCGGTGTATGTGCCAGCCTGGTCGTCAAGGGCGTGTTAACTGGCCATGATGCGACCGTTCTCCTGCCCGCCATTTATTTGATGGGTAATCCGGTACAGAACGTGGGCCGCTGCCTGGGTACTGCTGGCGTAAAGCCCAAATACTATCCACACATCATTGCTATCTGCGTTATTAACGCCCTGCTCTCCCTGTGGGTGATGCAGGCACTGGTTTAAAAGGAGACCTACATGGATTTGTCAGTGCTGGGGCTAAAACTCTTTCGTCAGGGAACGGTTTACTCCCCTGATCATCTCGGCATCCGGGATGTTCTGGTTGCCGGCGGCAAAATCGTCGCGATTGAAGCCAATATCGACCCGCAAGGGCTGCCTGATTGTGAAGTCATTGAACTGAACGGTGCGATTCTGTGTCCGGGATTTATCGATCAGCATGTTCATTTGATTGGTGGCGGTGGAGAAGCCGGGCCTCATACCCGCACGCCTGAGGTCCGCTTATCACATCTGATTAAAGCCGGTATTACTTCGGTGGTGGGCCTGTTGGGAACCGATGGCATTACTCGTCATCCTGAATCATTACTCGCCAAAACACGTGCGCTGGAAAATGAAGGCATCAGTGCGTGGATGCTCACTGGCTCCTACTCCCTTCCTTCTGTCACGGTTACCGGCAGTATTGATCGTGATGTGGCGCTGATTGATAAAATCATCGGCGTGAAATGCGCGGTCTCCGATCACCGCTCTTCCGCACCGCAAAGCAGCGAGCTGGCCAATATGGCCGCGCAGTCAAGAACCGGTGGACTTCTGGGAAGTAAAGCAGGTATCAGCGTCTTTCATATGGGCGACAGCCCACGGCTGCTGGAACCCCTTTATGACGTGTTGCAAAATTCTGATGTTCCGATCACCAAGCTCCTGCCCACGCACGTCAACCGCTCGGAAACCCTCTTTTTAGCGGCGCAGCATTTTGCCCGGGAAGGGGGTTATATTGATATTACCAGCAGTATTGATGCTCCCATCGATCCGGCATTAGCCATTGTTACCGCGCTGAATGACAAGGTGCATCTGTCACGTCTGACATTAAGTTCTGACGGCAACGGTAGCCAGCCGGAATTCGATGAAGAAGGCAACTTAATCGGCTTTGGGGTAGCTGGTTTTGACTCAATGCCAGCCACGGTCCGCCAGTTGGTGCAGCAGCACCATATTCCGCTGGAAGTAGCGCTGCATCCATTGACGCGTAACGTTGCTGAGTTCCTGGGGTTTGCGCATAAAGGCCAAATTGCATCGGGCTGTGATGCGGACCTGGTCGTACTAAATGATGACCTGTGCGTGCAGGACGTCTGGGCAAAAGGCAGAGCCATGATGCGTGACAGCATCGTCTGCGTTAAAGGAACCTTTGAGTAAAAACCGCCCATGGCGAGGGCGTTATGGCCTTCGCCATTCCTGGCTGAGCGCATCCGGGCTAGTCACTTTTTTCACACTTTCACACATACATAAGTTAAATGTATAGGTTCGCTGGATAGCGATTTATCACTGCACGAAATCAAAGTGTCGCCGATATGAGACACTCATAAGTAACTAAATTTAAATAGAAAATTGCCCCTTGTCACCGTACTTTTTTAGGCGTACATTAGCCCCCGTATTGCGTTAAGAGACGCAAAATTCCGGGGTGATGCTGGGGTCAGAAAAGAGATAAATCTCAATTCGAAACGGCGGTAGCGTCAGCTCTCTATACTCAGTGAGCCTTGTTCTTTTGGCGTATCGATGGATGCGCGGAGCGATGAAACGTGAAATATTTTTTTATGGGCATTTCGGTGATGGTAATTGTCTGGGCCGGAACATTTGCCTTAATGATCTGAGCAAAAATGAGTGTAAAAAAAGCGCCTGACGGCGCTTTTTTCATTCCTGCCCGGCGCTTTCCGCCATACTCCTCGGGTTAAGCGCAAGCAGACCATCCGCTCTGAACATCGCTTTAATACCGCGCACCGCCTGACGAATACGATCACGGTTTTCGATCAGCGCGAAACGGACATGCGTATCACCATAATCACCAAAGCCAATACCAGGCGAGACGCAAACCTTCGCATCCTGAAGCAGCTTTTTGGCAAACTCCAGCGATCCCATTGCAGCATATTGCTGCGGAATTTTGGCCCAGACATACATGGAGGCTTTAGGCATCTCTACCATCCATCCGGCTTCGTGCAGGCCTTTTACCAGCACGTCGCGACGGCGTTTATACTGCTCAGCAATATCCTTCACGCACTGCTGATCGCCTTCCAGTGCGGCAATGGCTGCCACCTGAAGCGGCGTGAAGGTACCGTAGTCGTGATAGCTTTTGATCCTTGCCAGCGCGCTGACCAGAGTTTTATTGCCCACCATGAAACCAATACGCCAGCCCGCCATATTGTAACTTTTTGACAGGGTGAAAAATTCCACCGCCACATCCCGCGCCCCGGGAACCTGCATAATTGACGGGGCTTTCCAGCCATCATAGACGATATCGGCATAGGCCAGGTCATGCACCACCAGCACGTCATAACGTTTCGCCAGGGCAACCACTTTTTCAAAAAATTCCAGCTCCACGCACTGTGCGGTAGGATTGGAAGGGAAACCGAGGATCATCATTTTCGGTTTCGGATAGCTTTCACGAATGGCGCGCTCCAGTTCGTTAAAAAAGTCCACGCCTTCCACCAGCGGGACAGAACGCACCTGAGCGCCGGCAATCACCGCGCCGTAAATGTGGATCGGATAGCTCGGATTCGGTACCAGTACCGTATCACCATGATCGAGTGTCGCCAGCATCAAATGCGCCAGCCCTTCTTTCGAGCCTATCGTCACAATGGCTTCACTTTCCGGATCAATTTCCACCGCATAACGATCCTGATACCAGCGCGAGATAGCGCGGCGCAGACGCGGAATGCCGCGTGAGGTGGAATAACCGTGCGTATCGGGACGCTGCGCCACCGTGCAGAGTTTCTCAACGATATGCGGCGGCGTGGCTCCATCCGGATTTCCCATGCTGAAATCGATAATATCTTCACCGCGCCGACGCGCAGCCATTTTCAGTTCAGCCGTAATATTGAACACATAAGGGGGAAGACGATCGATACGCGTGAAACGGCGTTCAGGAGTGAACTCAGCCATAAATACCTCAGATTACGTTAGCGCCCGGACCGTCCGAGCGACGCGGCCACCGATGTGGCACAACAAGAAAATAACCTGAAAAAAATCTCGCTGTCGAGAGGGGAAGCTAAAAATAATCACCTCAGACTAAAACCGGAAGCGAGAAAAAGTAAATGACAAAAATCAGGATGTATTTATGGTTAAATGAAATATTTATTTAACACAACAGCATAAAATTATTTACTTAAAATTTTGCGTTAACAGCCGCTTTGCCAGCTTGCATGCACCGCCCCTACAATCCCCTTTTATTTTTGTGGTATTTCCCTGTTTTCAAAAATACATCTTGCTGGTCATCTGCTCGCAGGTTTTTTATCATAGTGTTATCACACGTTTTACATGGTTACCCCATGCACGAAATATTCACTATGCTGCTGGCAGTATTCGATCGCGCGGCATTAATGCTTATCTGTTTGTTTTTCCTGATAAGAATCCGCCTTTTTCGCGAGTTACTGCATAAATCAGCGCACACACCGCAGGAGTTGCTGGCGGTTACCGCCCTCTTTTCTCTCTTTGCCCTGTTTAGCACCTGGTCGGGTGTGCCGGTAGAAGGTTCTCTGGTAAACGTGCGGGTGATCGCCGTAATGTCCGGTGGGATTCTGTTTGGGCCGTGGGTGGGGATCATTACCGGCATTATTGCCGGCACTCATCGATATCTTATTGATATCGGTGGCGTCACGGCGGTTCCCTGCTTTATCACCAGCATCATTGCCGGGATTTTTTCCGGTTTAATTCATCAAAAGGTGCCCAAGGCGCAGCACTGGCGCATCGGCATCCTCGGGGGAATGCTGTGCGAAACGCTTACCATGATCCTCGTCGTGATATGGGCTCCTACGCTGCCGCTGGGTATGGATATCGTCTCCAAAATCGGCATTCCCATGATCCTTGGCAGCGTTTGTATTGGCTTTATTGTCTTACTGGTGCGCAGTGTGGAAGGTGAAAAAGAGGCCAGCGCCGCCCGCCAGGCCAAGCTGGCGCTGGAAATTGCCAATAAAACGCTACCGCTGTTTCGCAATGTGAATATCGAGTCTCTGCGTCAGGTCTGCGATATTATTCGTAATGATATTGATGCCGATGCGGTTGCTATTACCAATAATGATCGCGTGCTGGCCTATGTGGGCGTCGGTGAGGATAACTACCATGATAATGACGACGCCATTAGTCCCACCACCCGCCAGGCAATTAATTCCGGCAAAATCATTATTAAAAACAATGACGAAGCGCACCGCACCCCTGAAATTCACTCTATGCTGGTGATCCCTCTGTGGGAGAAAGGTATTGTGACCGGAACGCTCAAGATTTATTATTGCCATGCCCATCAGATCACGTCGTCCTTACAGGAGATGGCCATTGGTCTGTCGCAGATCATTTCCACGCAACTGGAAGTTTCCCGCGCCGAACAACTGCGGGAAATGGCCAATAAGGCAGAACTGCGCGCTCTGCAAAGTAAAATCAATCCTCATTTTCTGTTTAACGCCCTGAATGCGATTTCTTCAATGATTCGCCTGAATCCGGATACCGCGCGCCAGCTCATTTATAATCTTTCCCGCTACCTGCGTTATAACATTGAGCTGAATGACGACGAGCACATCGATATCAAAAAAGAGCTGTATCAGATTAAAGATTACATTGCGATTGAGCAGGCGCGGTTTGGTGACAAGCTCACGGTGATTTATGACATCGACGATGAAGTAAGCTGCGTTATTCCAAGTCTGCTGATCCAGCCGCTGGTGGAAAACGCTATTGTTCACGGTATTCAGCCCTGTAAGGGTAAAGGCGTAGTGACCATTGCGATTGCCGAGTGTGGCAACCGGGTGCATATTAGCGTGCGTGATACCGGGAACGGCATCGATCCACAAGTGATTGAGCGTGTGGAGGCCAATGAAATGCCGGGCAATAAAATCGGCCTGCTCAACGTCCATCACCGGGTCAGATTGCTGTATGGCGAAGGGCTACATATCCGCCGACTGGAGCCGGGTACTGAAATCGCTTTTTATGTGCCCAATCAGCGTACAACACTTGCCGCCCCAGCCACCTTGCTGACCTGACCGGAGAAAACGATGAAAGTTATTATTGTCGAAGATGAAGTTCTGGCGCAGCAGGAATTGAGCTGGCTTATCAAAACGCACAGTCAGATGGAGATCGTCGGGACATTTGATGATGGGCTTGATGTGCTGAAATTTTTACAGCACAACAAGGTTGATGCCCTGTTTCTTGATATCAATATCCCCTCGCTGGATGGCGTACTGCTGGCGCAAAATATCAGCCAGTTCGCGCACAAGCCGTTTATCGTGTTTATTACTGCCTGGAAAGAGCACGCGGTAGAAGCGTTTGAACTTGAGGCGTTTGACTACATTCTGAAGCCTTATCAGGAGTCGCGGATTATCACCATGCTGCAAAAGCTGGAAAATGCGTGGCAGCAACAAACGGGTACCGGGGTCGCTCCTCCCCTCACTCGCGAAAATGACACGATCAACCTGATAAAAGACGAACGCATCTACGTCACCAGCATCAACGATATTTACTACGCTGAAGCCCATGAAAAAATGACCTTCGTCTATACCAAACGTGAATCCTGGGTGATGCCAATGAACATCACCGAGTTTTGTAGCAAGCTGCCCGCGTCACATTTTTTCCGCTGTCACCGCTCGTACTGTGTGAACCTGAATAAAATTCGCGAGATAGAGCCGTGGTTTAATAACACCTATATTTTGCGCCTGCGCGACCTTGAGTTTGAGGTGCCGGTCAGCCGCAGCAAGGTGAAAGAGTTTCGCCAGCTTATGCACCTGTAAATATTCACCGGCGGGAACACGGTCCCGCGCGGCGTATTTTACAGCGTTTGGCCCAGCGTCTGGCGCAGATGCGCACCGGAGCCCAGCAGACCTGGGTTATCATGGACAATCAGATATACCGGGATATCCTGAACATAGGCTTTAAAACGGCCTTTGTCTTCAAAGCCGCCACGGAAACCTGACGCTTTAAAAAATTCCAGAAACCGTGGCACAATGCCACCGGCAATATACACGCCGCCAAAGGTACCCAGCGTAAGCGCCAGGTTGCCACCAAAACGCCCCATGATGACGCAGAACAGGGATAACGCACGGCGACAGTCAATGCAGCTGTCTTCCAGTGCACGGGTGGTAATATCTTTCGGCTGTAAGTTTTCCGGCAGGCGTCCGTCAGATTTCACAATCGCCCGGTAGAGATTTACCAGTCCTGGTCCGGAAAGAACGCGCTCGGCGGACACATGACCCAGCTCAGCCCGCAGTTCTTCGAGAATAATTGCCTCTTCTTCGCTGTTTGGCGCGAAATCCACGTGACCGCCCTCACCCGGCAGGCTGACCCAGCGTTTATCAACGTGCACCAGATGTGCCACGCCAAGCCCCGTCCCCGCGCCATAAACGGCAATCGGCTTGCCCGAAACCGCCTCGCTACCGCCAAACTGAATCAGATGTTCAGCTTTCAGCATCGGGATCGCCATGGATACGGCAGTAAAATCATTAATGATTTCCAGATGCGCGAAGCCGAGATTTTTTTTCATTTCAGCAATGGAGAATGCCCAGGTATGGTTGGTCATTGCCACCCAGTCGCCGGTAATCGGACAGGCGATAGCGATACAACCGTCTTCAACCTCAACGTTATGTTCTTGCAAATATACGCGTACGACCGCTTCAAGGCTGGGGTAATCCAGACCTGAATAGGTTTTCGCCTGGGAAATCTCGCCGCTCGTCACGTCACATAACGCCAGACGCGCGTTCGTGCCTCCCACGTCCCCCACTAAAGCATACTTTGTCATTCTTTTACTGCTCCGCTAAAGTCAGAATAAATCTTTTGGCACACTGTAAATTCATGGCGAGCTAACAACAACGTCCATATTCTAAGTGCCCCTGGATTATAGATCTGTGTCACATAATAACTTTACCGTTTCAGCACCATTTGCACTAACCCTATGTCAAAGTGTGGGCAAAGTGATGCCCGAATTCAGCTAAAAGGAAATCATCATGCTCCACCCGCGAGCCAGAACCATGTTGATACTGTCTGTGCCTGCCCTTTGCATCGGGGTTGCCTCCAGCTTGATCCTGATAGTCATTATGAAAATTGCCGCCGTGCTGCAGTTTGTCCTGTGGACGAGTGTACCAGCCCGTCTGGGCGTGGCGCTGGATTCCTCCTGGTGGATAGTGCTCATTCTGACGCTGACCGGGGCGGCGGTGGGTGCAGTCATCCATTATAGCGCAGGGCATGGCGGCCCCGATCCTGCCACAGAGCCACTGATTGGTGCGCCAGTACCAACTATGGCACTGCCGGGTCTTATCATTGCGTTAATTCTCGGGCTTGCCGGAGGCGTCAGCCTCGGACCAGAACATCCGGTAATGGCAGTCAATATTGCGCTGGCCGTCGCATTGGGTACGCGATTTCTCCCACGGGTGAATGCCCTGGACTGGACAATTCTCGCTTCAGCGGGGACCATCGGCGCACTATTTGGTACGCCCGTTGCCGCAGCGCTGATTTTTTCACAGACTTTAAGCGGCAGTAACGATGTGCCGATGTGGGATCGGTTATTTGCTCCCCTGTTGGCCGCCGCTGCCGGAGCGTTGACCACCGGCCTCTTTTTTCATCCTCAGTTTTCGCTGGCCATTCCTCATTACACTCAGCTTAAGCTCATTGATATTGTCAGCGGAACCGTGGTGGTAGCCATCGCGATTGCCGTAGGTATGATTGCCGTCTGGTGTCTGCCTCGCCTGCACGCGCTCATGCACCGGCTTAAACATCCGGTGCTGATTCTGGGCATCGGGGGGTTTGCGCTTGGTCTGCTGGGTGTTATTGGCGGTCACATTACGCTATTTAAAGGTCTGGATGAAATGCAGCAATTGGGCTTTAGCCAGACGCTCAGTGCATCTGACTTTTTACTGATCGCCCTGGTAAAACTGGCCGCGCTGGTTATTGCCGCTGCCTGCGGATTTCGTGGTGGGCGCATTTTCCCTGCCGTCTTTGTTGCCGTAGCGTTGGGGCTGGGACTACACGCCCATGTTGATGCAGTGCCCGCGGCCATTACCGTTTCCTGTGCCATTCTGGGACTGGTACTGGTGGTCACACGCGACGGCTGGCTGAGCCTTTTTATGGCGGCGGTGGTCGTGCCGGACACCACCCTGCTACCGCTGCTGTGTATCGTGATGCTGCCGGCATGGCTACTACTGGCCGGTAAGCCGATGCTGATGGCACACCGCAAGAAAGAATGATGAACGTGCAGGATAATTACGGAAAATAATTCTTACCCTGTATTTTCTGACCCGTCTGATTTTGTGAACGCTGCCGGGTAATTTATCGGGAAAGCGTGTACTGTGTAAACGCATACATTTGTCTTTCGATAAGGATAACAGCATGGTTTATCAGGCAAATCCCACACGTTATGAGACGATGGAATACCGTCGCTGCGGGCAGAGTGGGTTAAAACTTCCGGCGGTATCACTGGGGTTATGGCATAACTTCGGCGACGCCACGCTGGTGGAAACAAGCCGCCAGCTTCTGCAACACGCCTTCGATCTGGGTATTACGCATTTTGATTTAGCCAACAACTATGGCCCGCCTCCGGGATCGGCAGAGAGCAACTTTGGGCGCATCCTGCGCGAAGACTTTTTGCCTTACCGCGATGAACTGATTATCTCATCTAAAGCTGGCTATACCATGTGGGAAGGCCCCTATGGTGACTGGGGGTCACGTAAATATCTGATTTCAAGCCTTGACCAAAGTCTCAAGCGTATGGGGCTGGAGTACGTTGATATTTTCTATCACCACCGTCCTGATCCTGAGACACCGCTGAGTGAAACCATGCGCGCGCTGGATCATATTGTGCGACAAGGGAAAGCGCTTTACGTTGGTCTTTCCAACTACCCGGCCGAACTGGCGCGTCAGGCGATAGATATCCTTAACGATCTCGGTACGCCATGCCTGATTCATCAGCCCAAATACTCGATGTTTGAGCGCTGGGTAGAAGAGGGATTGCTGGACGTTCTTGAAGACAAAGGCGTGGGCAGTATTGCCTTCTCTCCACTGGCGGGAGGGCTGTTAACGGACCGTTATCTCAATGGTATTCCCCCAGATTCCCGCGCCGCCAGCGGCAGTCGCTTTTTGAATCCTGAGCAAATCACGGAAAGTAAAGTCGCTAAAATCCGCCAGCTCAACGCGCTGGCGGAAAAACGCGGACAGAAACTTTCGCAAATGGCGCTCGCCTGGGTGCTACGTGGCGACCACGTCACCTCGGTGTTGATCGGTGCCAGCAAAACCGCACAGCTTGATGATGCTGCGGGTATGCTTAAGAACCGTCACTTTAGCGAACAGGAATGCGCAGACATCGATGCCATCCTGAATCGTGCGGACTGACACTTTTTTTAACAAAAAATGCGCCTTCAGTGACTTTAAGAGTTAATCGGATGCTACGGGGCTTTACGGCCCCGTAATATTTGTTTAACAGGCCGCTATCATCCCGGCCGTGAAGGAGAAAATTATGTTCAGGTCGCTGATTCTGGCTGCTGTTCTGGTAGCCTCTACCGCCCCGCTTATCGCCAGCGCGGAGGAAATTACTCTGTTGCCCTCTGTGAAATTGCAGATTGGCGATCGCGATCGTTCAGGTAATTACTGGGACGGCGGTCACTGGCGCGATCGTGATTACTGGCATCGTAATTATGAATGGCGGAAAAATCGCTGGTGGCGGCACGAACCTCCACGTTATCGCGGGTGGGATGACCGTCGGGCTTATGAACGAGGGTATCGCGAGGGATGGCACGATCGTAACGATCGCCGGGGTCCGCCAGGGCGCGGCCATCACGGACATCATCATTAATATCACGCCGTGGTCTACCTCAGGCCACGGCGCATTATCAGGCTAAATCCAGTAACGTTCCCACCAGCAACCAGCCATTCAGCACCACCACCAACACCACAATGGTCCAGCCGGTACGCTTAATCAACGTGCTGTTCACCAGCTCTCCCATTAATTCACGGTTACTGGTAAAGACCAGCAACGGCACAAGGGCTAATGCAATCCCAAAACTGAGAAGTACCTGGCTCATCACCAGAATGCGGGTGGGATCAAGCCCCATAAGGATGACAATAAAGGAAGGCAACATGGTTACCGTGCGGCGTACCCACAGCGGAATATGGAAACGAATAAACCCCTGCATCACCACCTGCCCGGCCAGCGTCCCGACGACGGTGGATGACAGGCCGGCCGCCACCAGACTCAGGCCAAAGACCGTCGCCGCTGCATGGCTAAGCAAGGGTTCCAGCGTCAGATACGCCTCTTCAAGGTCGGCAATGCCGGTATGGCCGTTAAAATGAAACGCGGCGGCTGCGGTTGCCATCATCGCCAGGTTAACAAACCCGGCAATGGTCATCGCAAAGGCTACATCCCAGCGCGTGGCGGAATAGCGCTCTTTGCGTGTACCGGCATGCTGATTTTGTGTCAGCGAGGAATGCAGGTAAATAACGTGCGGCATAATCGTTGCGCCCAGCACGCCAGCCGCGAGAAACACCGCATCGGTGCCCGGTAGCGAAGGAATAATCATGCCGCGCGTCAATGCAGCCATCTCCGGGCGGGAGAAGATCAGCTCAACAATATCCGCGGCCGCAACAAACAGCAGCAGCCCGCCAATCACCATTTCCAGCGGCTTTTGCCCACGACGCTGTAGCATCAGAATTAAAAAGGTCGCAATGCCCGTCAGTACCGCCCCCTGTAACAGAGAGACTCCAAAAAGCATCTTAAAGCCGATTGCCGCACCGATAAACTCCGCAAGATCTGTCGCCATGGCGATAATTTCCGCCTGCACCCAGTAAAACCACACCAGCGGCCGGGGATAATGATCGCGAATTTGTTCCGCCAGGTTTTTGCCGGTGGCGATTCCCAGCTTGGCGGACAGCACCTGAATCAGCATCGCCATCAGGTTGGCCCATACCACCACCCACAGCAACTGATAGCCAAAACTCGCTCCCGCCTGAATGTTGGTCGCGAAGTTACCAGGATCGATATAGCCAATAGCGGCAATAAAAGCGGGCCCCATCAGCGCCAGCCTTAATCTGCGCCCGGCCTTACCGGTAGTACTATCAACGCGACTGTTGCTCATTCTTTGCCTCTGAAATATAGCCTTTGCTATGTTTCATGCTATCAAAATGAGAATGATTATCAAGATCATTTATAACGTTGAAATTGATTTCTCTGATAGGCCGAAACAATAGCCGGGCTGGATGTCTGGTAGGATGGTATTTGTTTTAGTTATTGGCACTAATGTTAACAGAGTAGTACATCAACGCAACTTTTCACCATTTTGAGCGACATAATTAAAATGTCTGGTAGATCACTATTTTTGAGATTGCTCACAGGAACTTACTATATTGCGGGTTTGATCTCGTTTTCTTTGGTGTTGTTACATAGAATGTGCACGAAAACTAAACCTGCCTCATATTCGGAGCAAATATGTCCGCCGTTCTGCACTTTATTCTGGCGTTAGTCGTTGTTGCGCTGCTCGCTCTGCTGGTCAGCAGCGACCGTAAAAAAATTCGCATTCGCTACGTCGTTCAACTTCTGGTGATTGAAGTTTTACTGGCCTGGTTCTTCCTTAACTCAGACATTGGCCTGGGTTTTGTGAAAGGCTTCTCCGAAATGTTCGAAAAGCTCCTCGGCTTTGCGAACGAAGGGACTAACTTTGTCTTCGGTAAAATGAATGATGAAGGTCTGGCATTCTTCTTCCTGAAAGTGCTGTGCCCCATCGTCTTTATCTCTGCGCTGATCGGTATTTTGCAGCATATTCGCGTGCTGCCAGTAGTGATTCGTGCGATCGGTTTCCTGCTCTCCAAAGTCAACGGCATGGGTAAGCTGGAATCTTTTAACGCCGTCAGCTCGCTGATCCTCGGGCAATCTGAGAACTTTATCGCCTATAAAGACATTCTCGGCAAGATGTCGCGCAACCGGATGTACACCATGGCGGCAACTGCGATGTCAACAGTATCCATGTCTATCGTGGGTGCGTATATGACCATGCTTGAACCTAAGTATGTTGTCGCCGCGCTGGTGCTTAACATGTTTAGTACCTTTATCGTGCTGTCGCTTATCAACCCTTACCGCGTTGACGCGCACGAAGAAAACATCCAGATGTCAAACCTGCACGAAGGTCAGAGTTTCTTCGAAATGCTGGGCGAATACATTCTGGCAGGCTTTAAAGTAGCAATTATTGTTGCAGCGATGCTGATCGGCTTTATCGCGCTGATTGCCGCGCTGAATGCCCTGTTTGCGACAGTTACCGGTTGGTTTGGCCACAGCATCTCCTTCCAGGAAATCCTTGGTTATATCTTCTATCCGGTAGCCTGGGTAATGGGTGTGCCGGCACACGAAGCGTTGCAAGTGGGTAGTATTATGGCCACCAAACTGGTGTCGAACGAATTCGTGGCGATGCTGGATCTGCAAAAAGTAGCGGCAACCCTGTCTCCACGCTCTCAGGGCATCATCTCTGTCTTCCTGGTGTCGTTCGCGAACTTCTCGTCTATCGGGATTATCGCGGGTGCGATTAAAGGTCTTAACGAAGAGCAGGGTAACGTAGTTTCCCGCTTTGGCCTGAAGCTGGTTTACGGTTCAACGCTGGTGAGCGTGTTGTCCGCGTCTATCGCTGCACTGGTACTGTAATTCGCATTTCCTTTTAAGCCGGGACACGTTCCCGGCTTTTTTACGCCCGTCGTTTATCCCACGCCATAAAAAGCGTATGCCTCGCCATTATGGCAATCAGCGCGATGAAGAAATAATGCCGAAAGGCGTTGTCTGTTTTATCTGACGGAATAAAAAAACCCCCGCCACAGGCGAGGGTCTGAATGGTGGTGGAGCTAAGCGGGATCGAACCGCTGACCTCTTGCATGCCATGCAAGCGCTCTCCCAGCTGAGCTATAGCCCCACATCATCTTTACGCACCAAATCTGATGGGAGCAGAATTTGGTGGAGCTAAGCGGGATCGAACCGCTGACCTCTTGCATGCCATGCAAGCGCTCTCCCAGCTGAGCTATAGCCCCGTTGCGTAAAGCTTGTCGAGTAGACGGGCGGCATAATATGAATTCCCTTGGCCAGTGTCAACGGCAAAATAGGTTTCCCCCTTTCGTTTGCTGAAAAAGCAGGCAAACCCAAATGCGGTTGCGAGCCGCCTCGCAGCACACCATTAATCTTGTGCCCCTTTCCTGTAAAATGATGCTATAACATGAACTACTAATTCCACACACCTGGTCAGGGAATAGTATGATCAAGGAACGAATGACGCCGGACGAAATCGCGAGGCTTACCGGCTATAGCCGGCAGACTATTAATAAGTGGGTACGCAAAGAGGGATGGGAAACCTCACCCAAACCAGGCGTACAGGGTGGTAAAGCACGACTAGTTCACGTAGATGGAAATGTGCGGGAATTTATTCATAGCGCCCGGCGGGCGTCAGACAACACCGCAACCTATCATGCGGCGGTCAATGATACCTCGTTTGACATCCTGCTCCTTACGCTTGCCAACGAAATGACCGAGACCGAACAAAAACAACTCACATCACTTTTATTACGTGAAGGCATCACTGGTTTGCTGGAACGACTTGGAATTCGTAGCCCGTCATCATGATCACACTACAAAGCAAAATGACAACGGTTGAACTGGCGGAATGCCTTGGCATGGCAACGCAAACCATCAACCGATGGGTCCGTGAACAAAACTGGCGCACAGAGAAAATTCCGGGTGTGAAAGGTGGACGAGCAAGGTTGATCCATATTGATCAGCAGGTGTGCGAGTACCTGACGAATGTCCCGGCGCTGCGCAAACATACTATTCCTTTACTGGCTCACGATGTGGGACTGGAATACGGTGCTGTCGATACAGAAAATCCGCTGCATCAAATTTATCAGATTTTGCAAAATTTAACGCCAAATGAGCAACGGCAGCTTTGGGCCTTTCTGGCGCGGGAAGGAATTCGTGTTTTTCTGCATCGTCTGGGGATTGTCAGCGACGAAGACTAAACGCGAAGCCCGGGAATGCCTAAACGTTCCCGGGCATGATTCTGCGATTATTGCTGGCTTTCACGCCCGGCAATAAACGTCAGCGCTTTATTGATGCGCTCAATACTGCGCGTCTTGCCAATAGCATGGACCGTTACGTCCAGCGCCGGAGACTGCCCTGCTCCCGTTACCGCTACGCGTAGCGGCATCCCCACTTTGCCCATGCCAACGTCCAGCTCGTCCGCTGTCGCCTGAATCGCATGGTGCACGTTTTCAGCAGACCAGTCGGTAAGCGCGGAGAGTTTATCGCGCACCACTTCCAGCGGCTGGCGCGCCACCGGGCGCAGGTGTTTTTTCGCCGCGTCCGCATCAAACTCAGCAAAATCTTCATAGAAATAACGGCAGCTCGCCGCCATTTCTTTCAGCGTTTTGCAACGTTCGCCCAGCAGTTTGACCAGTTCACTGAGCTGCGGCCCGGTGCGGGTATCAATATTTTCCTGCTCAATATGCCACTGCAAATGAGTCGCGACATACTCTGGGGCCAGGGTATTGATATAGTGATGGTTCAGCCACTGCAATTTTTCGGTGTTAAACGCGCTGGCAGATTTGCTGACCGCGCCGAGAGAAAACAGCTTAATCATCTCTTCACGGCTGAAGATTTCCTGATCGCCACTGGACCAGCCCAGACGCACCAGATAGTTCAGCAGCGCTTCCGGCAGGTAACCGTCGTCGCGATACTGCATCACACTCACCGCGCCGTGGCGCTTGGAGAGTTTTTTGCCGTCGTCGCCGTTGATCATCGAAACGTGCGCGTACACCGGCACCGGCGCATTCAACGCTTTCAGGATGTTGATCTGGCGCGGCGTGTTGTTGATATGGTCTTCACCACGGATCACATGGGTAATTTGCATATCCCAGTCGTCAACCACAACGCAGAAGTTATAGGTTGGAGAACCATCGGTACGGCGAATAATCAGATCGTCCAGCTCCAGGTTGCTGAACTCAATCGGACCACGGATCTGATCGTCAAAAATAACGGAACCGTCCTGCGGGTTAGCAAAACGCACCACGCACGGTTCGTCATCCGCATGATGTTCATGACCGTGGCGGCAGCGGCCGTCATAGCGCGGCTTTTCGCCTTTCGCCATTTGTTCTTCACGCAGCGCTTCCAGACGCTCTTTAGAGCAATAACACTTATAGGCAGTGCCCGCTTCCAGCATCTCATCAATAACGGCGTTGTAGCGATCGAAGCGTTTGGTCTGATAGTACGGGCCTTCATCCCACTCCAGGCTCAGCCAGTTCATCCCATCCATAATGGCTTCTATAGCTTCAGGAGTAGAGCGTTCAAGGTCGGTATCCTCAATACGCAGTACAAACTCACCGCCGTGATGACGGGCAAAAAGCCAGGAGTAAAGAGCAGTACGTGCACCACCGACATGCAGATAGCCGGTCGGGCTGGGCGCGAAGCGCGTTTTGATTTTCATGAAAAGGCCTTACGTTTATAAAGATGCCGACAACCGGCAAATCCTGAAAAAATGCGTGGCAGATATTCTATCACTCCCGCCTGATTCCTCAATGTTGTTACCGCCGCAAGCGCGTGCTTTGCTGTTTTTGTTTATAAATCATGCTGAATCTGACTCCTAATCATAGATTTGTTTAATTTTACGACGAACGAACAATTTCTTTAGAAAATGCGTTGACTCATTTTCAACTCTCCCTATAATGCGACTCCACACAGCGGGGGTGATTAGCTCAGCTGGGAGAGCACCTCCCTTACAAGGAGGGGGTCGGCGGTTCGATCCCGTCATCACCCACCAC
>NZ_PQGD01000002.1 GCF_002915575.1 Superficieibacter electus | reverse complement strand
CGAGCTGCTACCGTGGCGCATCACGCTGCCAGCGGAATAACGCATCCCCGTCAATACGGCTCTCGCTGGACGCTTACATCAGGCCTACGATGGGGTGCTGTGGGACACTGGTGCCGCAGGGATGGTGTAGGCCGGGCAAGCTTGCGCCGCCCGGCATGTCGCAGGAAAAAGGTTAAGCCGTAATCCTCAAAGAACCAGTAGCCGCTATTGACCAGCGCGGCGAGCATTGCCAGGAAAGACGGATCTTCCAGCGCGTCGCCGAAGTGGGCACCGTTCAGCACGATATGGCTGGATAGCGCTTCCAGTGCCGGACGATGAGGGGAGTCGATTTTTTCGCCGTTGGCAAATACCTCATCGCCGATGCGTAAAACGCGAAGTCCACCCAGACGCACCAGCTTATCGCCCTGTTTCAGCGCATCATAAATTTCATCCGGCTGATAGGGCGGCTCCGGCGGTGCAATATCCAGCTCATGACGTGCCTGGGTGATAAATTCACCAAACCACTGGCTGAAATTTGCTGGTTCATTAATCAGATCCAGCATCATGCCACGCAGCTTATCCAGCTCCGCTGGCAGGATATCCGCAGGATGTTCACGCGGCGCGATATCCGGATCGCTGTAGCGGAAACTACCCAGCTCACGTTGCAGAACGTAATCAGCAAAACCACTGATCAGTTCGCGCGCGTTCGGCGCGTGGAAACCCACCGAGTAGTTCATTGAATTTTCCAGCGAATAACCTTCGTGCGGGAAACCGGGTGGAATATACAGAATATCGCCTGGCTCCAGCTCCTCGTCGATAATCGCTTCAAATGGATCGACCTGCAACAGGTCCGGATGCGGGCAATGCTGCTTCATCGGCACTTTCTCGCCAACGCGCCAGCGGCGGCGTCCGGTACCCTGAATAATAAAAACATCATACTGATCGAGATGCGGCCCCACGCCACCACCCGGCACCGAGAACGAAATCATCAAATCGTCCACGCGCCAGTCGGGTAACGCGCGGAAGGGACGCATCAGCGCCGCGGTGGGTTCGTGCCACTGGTTGACCGCCTGCACCAGCAGTGACCAGTCGTTTTCACCCAGATGATCGTAGCTTTCAAAAGGACCGTGGCTAAGCTGCCACTTGCCCTCCTGATGGCTTACCAGACGGCTATCGACTTCGCTTTCCATCGCCAGACCGGCCAGCTCGTCGGGAGAGATAGGATCGACAAAATTGGCGAAACCCCGCTTCAGTACCACCGGACGTTTTTGCCAGTAGCGTTCGATGAAATCGGGCCAGTTTAATGCTAATTGATAATCCATAATGGTTTCCCGCAGGCTCGTAACTGAAGGGATTATAACGGATGCCAGTCACTTAAGATGCAGGAGAAAAAAGAAAAACACGCGGGTTAGTTATTTTGTCCTCCTGGATGCTGTCGGCCAAAAACAATCTCCATGCGCGCACCACCCAGCAAACTCTCTTCGGTGATAATTTTACCGTCATATTGTTCGACGATTTCGCGCGCCACCGAAAGTCCCACCCCCTGACCCGGACGAAGCGTATCGATACGCTGTCCGCGATCGAACACTAACTCGCGTTTGCTCAGGGGAATACCGGGACCATCATCTTCAATAATAATATGCAGATGCTCATCCGTCTGGCGGGCAGAGATTTCAACAAATTCCAGACAGTACTTGCAGGCGTTATCCAGCACGTTACCGCACACTTCCATAAAATCATTTTTTTCCCCGACGAAGCTGATTTCCGGCGAGATATCCAGCGAAATGCTGACCCCTTTACGCTGATAGACTTTATTCATGGCGGACGTCAGGTTATCCAGTAGCGACGCCACCGGGTGCAGCTCCCGGCTTAACATGACGTTGCCCCCGCGCATGCTGGCACGGTGGAGAAAATAGCCAATCTGCTGAGAAATACGGCTGATTTGATCCAGCATGACCGGCTCGGCTTCGGCTACGCTGATTTTTTCACTGCGTAGCGAGCGCAACGTACTTTGCAGTACAGCCAGTGGTGTCTTCAGGCTGTGCGTGAGATCGGTAAGCGTGGTGCGGTACTTTTCATTACGCTCACGCTCTGTTTTCAGCAGCCGGTTCAGGTTGCTTACCAGATGTGTGAGCTCACGTGTAGTTTCAGGGTTGAGCGCTTCACGGTGGTGTTCCTCAAGTTCGCGAACCTCTTTTGCCAGCGCTTCAAGCGGCCGTAAACTCCACCAGGCGGCGACCCATAGCAGTGGGATCACCAGCAGCAAGTTAGCAATTAGTACATAGAAAAACCAGTTCCACACTCTGCTGGAGCTTTTGAGTTCGATCGGAATGGTATCAACGATGACAATCGTCAAGCGCGGCATACGGGCCGTCGCCGGATAGATATTGACCGCAACTGAGTGGGTCATTTCGTCATCCGGATCGGCCTCGCGCCGGATCTCAGCCAGTTTATCCTCTACCTCACGATCGTCGCGCAACAGGGTGCTGCTGAAATCCACATCGGCCTCAATCTCCTGAAAGCCGTTGGATTTCAGCCAGTCAGGGTGAATGCGTTTAACCAGCCAGGGCACGTCGCGTTGCGTCCACAATAGCCTGCCGCTGTCATCATAAATCAGCGCGATAGAGGGGCTTTGCTGCGCCAGGTTTTCCGGCAGATCAATGCTCAGTGCGCCATTCTCCCACTTTGCGAGGGTATAGAATAAATTGCTTTCGCCGCGCAGCAGGCGATAGGTGGTTTTATCAAAACTTACGCTATAACCGACCAGTGCCACCATGCCGTAAGCCAGCGACAGAATCAAAACCACTGCCGCTGTGGCCAGTAAAAAGCGGATACGTAGTGAAAGCGGCAGGAAGTGCCGCGATAGTCGATTCATGCCGGCAGTTCGAAACGGTAGCCCTGACCGCGTACAGTTGTAATAACGTCGTGCGGAAAGCGAGTCTGAATTTTTTTACGCAGTCGTCCCATCAGCACATCTATTGTGTGGCTTTCCCGCAGTTCAGCATCCGGATAAAGCTGAAGCATCAGTGCATCCTTACTGACCACCTTACCGTGATTGCGGATCAGCGTTTCCATAATGGTATATTCAAACGCGGTCAGCTTGATGGTTTCATCGCTGACGGAAAGTTCACGGCGGGAAAGGTCGACCTGGAAGGGAGGCAGTGAAATTACCTGCGAGGCCAGCCCGCTATTGCGCCGCAGCAGCGCCTGCATTCTGGCCGCGACTTCTTCTATGTGAAAAGGCTTGGTGACATAATCATCCGCACCGGCGCTTAAAACTTCCACTTTATCCTGCCAGCCTTCACGGGCGGTCAGCACCAGTAGCGGCAAGGAAACGCCGTGGCTGCGCCAGCGACGGATCAGCGACAGGCCATCTTCATCAGGCAGACCCAGATCGACAATCGCCACATCAGGCACATGCTCGCCAAGATAATAATCCGCCTCGCGGGCGTCTTCGGCGGCGTCAACCTGATGTCCCATTTCCTGAAGCTGAACTTTAAGATGGTGACGCAGCAGGGGATTATCTTCTACAACCAGTACGCGCATGACGTTTTCCTCACATTACGATCGGCAACAGTGTAGCGCAAACAGATAAATATTCATTCAACCAGCGGGCAAGAACGCCCTCTTTTCCGGCAGAAAAGAGGGCGCGGGACGTTATTTCAGTTCGTCTACCATGGTGGTGGCCCGGCCAATGTAGTTGGCAGGCGTCATGGCTTTGAGGCGGGTTTTTTCCTCTTCCGGCAGCGCAAGGCCGTCGATAAACTCCTTCATGCCTTGCGCATCCACGCGTTTACCGCGCGTCAGCTCTTTGAGTTTTTCGTACGGTTTTTCAATGCCGTAGCGACGCATGACGGTCTGGATTGGCTCTGCCAGCACTTCCCAGTTGTGATCCAGCTCATCCAGCAGGCGATCGCGGTTCACTTCCAGCTTGCTGACGCCTTTGAGGGTGGACTGATAGGCAATCAGCGCATAGCCGACGCCAACGCCGAGGTTGCGCAGAACGGTAGAATCGGTGAGATCGCGCTGCCAGCGTGAAACGGGCAATTTACTGGCCAGATGCTGCAATACGGCATTAGACAGCCCCAGATTGCCTTCGGAGTTCTCAAAGTCGATCGGGTTAACCTTATGCGGCATGGTAGACGAGCCTATCTCTCCGGCGATGGTTTTCTGTTTGAAATGGTTCAGCGCCACGTAACCCCAGACATCACGATCGAAGTCGATCAGGATGGTGTTAAAGCGCGCGATGCAGTCAAACAGTTCAGCAATATAGTCATGCGGTTCGATCTGCGTAGTATACGGGTTCCACTGAATGCCCAGTGAAGTGACAAACGTCTCGCTGAACTGATGCCAGTCGACTTCCGGATAGGCCGCAATATGGGCGTTATAGTTGCCCACCGCACCGTTGATTTTGCCGAGGATCTCAACCTGCTCCAGTTGACGGTACTGACGCTCCATACGGTACGCCACGTTAGCCATCTCTTTACCCAGCGTGGATGGCGTTGCCGGCTGGCCGTGGGTGCGAGAGAGCAGGGGAATATCGCGGTACTGAACAGCAAGATCTTTTACCGCATCAATCAGCTTGCGCCAGTACGGCAGGATCACCTCTTCACGCGCGGTTTTCAGCATCAGCGCATGTGAAAGGTTGTTGATGTCTTCAGAGGTGCAGGCAAAGTGAATGAATTCTGAAACTGCATGCAGCGCCGGCACGCTGGCGACCTTTTCCTTGAGGAAATATTCAACGGCCTTCACGTCATGATTAGTCGTGCGCTCAATGGTTTTGATGCGTGCCGCGTCTTCTTCATTGAAGTCCGCGACGATTTTATCAAGGTAACCGTTTGCGTCGGCAGCAAATGAAGGAACTTCCTTAATCGCTGCGTGCGCGGCCAGTTTTTGCAGCCAACGAACCTCTACCTGGACGCGAAATTTCAGCAAACCATATTCGCTGAAAATATCGCGCAGCGCGCTGACTTTGTCGCCATAGCGTCCATCGACGGGGGAAACGGCGGTCAGTGAGGATAATTCCATAGATCACAACTCCGGAGTTAAATGAGCGAGAATGTGTTTGGCCTGGGTTAACAGGCGCTTACGGGAAAACATAAGTTGCAGGCGGCCACCGCCCACCTGGTGCCAGAGCACCGCTGCACGAATACCGGCAAGCAGTGAGGCGCGAACTTTGGCCTGCACCTGAGCGCTTTGCAGTACCGCAGGCGAGCCAGTCACCTGGATACGCGGCCCAAGCGGGCTAATAACGTCGACATAAATGCCGGCCATGGCGCTTAATAACGTCTCAGACTGGAGATCAAAATGGTCGAGCTGGCGCTGTAAACCAGAAATACTGTTACCCAGCGTATCCATCGCGCCTTTGGCGGCGGCGAGTTTGCGCTCCAGCACCATCAGGCTAAGGGTATAGCGAGTGAGTTCAGCATTCAGGCCCTGGCGGCTGCTGGCATTTAAAACGCCGAGCAGGGTTTCCAGTCCGAGACGCAGATTGGCTTCGCTACCGCCGAACACGCCCAGGGTTGAATCCGGGTTAAGGTCGATAATGCTGTTAAGCGAAACGTGCAGGGCGTCGCTATCGCAGTGGCCCTGATGCGCCAGTTGTTGCACCAGACGGGCAGACTGGCAAATACCGGCCAGCGCCAGGGTGATGTCATAATAGTTCTTCGCCACACTCACTCCTTGTTATTCCTGCGCATCCACGACCCGCAGGCTATATTTCAATACGCCAGCGGTAAACGCTGTTCAATAATGCCGCCGCCGAGGCAGACTTCACCGCTATAGAAGACCGCCGACTGACCCGGCGTCACCGCTGAGACGGGTTCCTCGAAGCGAACCTCAATGCGATCGTCATCAAGCGCCGTGATGGTGCAAGGAATATCGTTCTGGCGATAGCGTGTTTTTACCGTGCAGCGCAAAGTGCCAGTTACTGGCTGGCGATCGACCCAGTGCAGTTGTTGAGCAATCAGCCCTACAGACATCAGGCGCGGATGCTCGTGGCCCTGCGCGACGACCAGAATATTATTCTCAACGTCTTTATCCACCACGTACCACGGATCGTCGCTGCCTTCTTTCGTGCCGCCGATGCCCAGCCCTTTACGCTGGCCGAGAGTATGGTACATCAGCCCCTGATGCTGGCCGATTTCCTCGCCGTCAACGGTAATGATTTTACCCGGCTGAGCGGGCAGGTAGCGTCCGAGGAACTCGCGGAATTTACGTTCGCCAATAAAACAGATACCAGTAGAGTCTTTTTTCTTCGCAGTGACGAGATCCAGCGCTTCCGCGATTTTACGCACCTGCGGTTTTTCCAGCTCGCCAACCGGGAACAGACTTTGGGCAATCTGTTCGTGACCGAGGGTGTACAGGAAATAGCTTTGATCTTTATTGCCGTCGAGACCGCGCAACAGGCGGCTTTTGCCGTCAACGTCGGCACGGCGCACATAGTGACCGGTGGCGATATAATCAGCGCCCAGATCTTCTGCGGCAAACTCCAGAAAAGCTTTAAATTTGATTTCTTTATTGCACAGAATATCCGGGTTCGGCGTACGGCCCGCTTTGTATTCCTCAAGGAAATGCTCAAAGACATTGTCCCAGTATTCTGCGGCAAAGTTCACGGTATGCAGCTCAATGCCGAGCTTGTCGCAGACGGCCTGAGCGTCTGCCAGATCGGCTGCGGCAGTACAATATTCCTCGCCGTCGTCTTCTTCCCAGTTCTTCATGAACAGGCCTTCTACCTTATAGCCCTGTTGCAGGAGCAAATAAGCGGAAACGGAAGAATCGACACCGCCGGACATACCGACGATCACTTTTTTTGGGCTTTCTGACATAGGAATACTCACGACATTGAACTTCAAGGCGGCGTATTTTAGCACGCCCCCCCTGACTTGACACCCTCTGTAAACGGCCAGTTAAATTCGCCGATCAGCGCCAGCGGGTATTTTTGCCCCCGTTGCCAGCTACGGATGCTCTCTGTCACCAGCGGTGAGCGCAGGTTAGCGGCGGTGAGGATCTCCTCAGCGCTAACCCACAGGCAGCGGTCAATATCACTGTCGTGCGGCTCTGTAGGGCACATTTCGTTAAGTTCAATGGCAAACAGAAAGCGCAGAAACGGGGTGTTGTCCGGGGCGATCCATTGATGCAGGCGGAGGAAATGTTGCGGTTCTGCAGCAATACCCGTTTCTTCCCACAACTCGCGCTTCGCTGCCTGTACCAGCGTTTCGTCCGCTTCCAGATGGCCCGCAGGCTGGTTCCAGAGCGCTTTACCGTTGATGGTTTCTTCAACGACCAGAAATTTGCCTTCTGCATGGACGATGCAGGCGACGGTGACGTGCGGTTTAAACATGTGATGGCCCTGTCATGTTCTGACTTTTTCCTGCCCTGAACCACAGGACAAAGTCATGGTAGATTTCACGTGCGCAAGCGATAACAGTAGCAAATTGATGCGCGATCTCCTGTACCTGGATTTCTTCACAGTGTAAATTGTGTTCGCTCTCGACTAACTGGTTGGTCATGCCGTAGTAATAGCTACAATCGTAATATCCTTCCTGGTACGCATCAGAATAGTGCCCCGCCTGTTCGAGAAACGTCCTCCAGGAGATGTGGCGCTGTTGATAGCGTAAAAACAGACAGGCGATATAAAAATCGGCGGACTGCTCAAACTGGATAAATGGTTCGGACCACACATAGGTTCCAATAATATTAAGTGCATCCGGGATGTAAGTAACCGTGGCTAATTCCAGTATCCACCCCGGCGGGTTATCTTCGTCCTTTATGACGTTGTCACAGAAAGGAATATAATGATCGCAATAAATAAGACCAGATTGCAGCATCAGATAAAGTCGTTCAGCCTTTGTTTTACAAAGCATGGGACGGTAATCGGGTTGGTTCATTGCAGACTGGTCCCATTTTCAGGTTCAACAGGAATCGTAATTTTGCCAGTTAATTTATCAATATTGATATAATACAGTATCGGCGCGGTTTCAGGATCGGCATCACCGCGACATTCATCCGACTGGTGATCTTCGCGAGCAACCATAGCGATCGTGTTCTTTTCATTCTTGCTTTCATAAAACAGGCAAACATTGTCATGGCGAAGATTTAGCGTAGCTACCCGCACCGCGTTGTCCGTTGAGGAGGGGTTAATATCTTCACGATAGCGATCGCCGCTGTTGAGTGCTTTAAGTCGTGATGTTTTCAGCCAGCCGCGGACGATCTGGCGATCGGCGGTGTAATAGACGGCCTCACTAAAATCGTCCGTTGAACCTTCCTGTAATGAAACCTTATCACCCGGCAGCAGAAAAACGGTGTCGCTGCGACACTGTTCATCAGGCAGTGAATAAAACCACACCCGACCTTTGCCCTGGACTTCATATTGATTATCCACAGGGGCATACTGGGGTTCACGGCTCGCCAGATGATTGTTGTCGCTGTCTTTCCAGTGCTGGCACTGTTTACTGAGTGACAGTCGATTTTTTACCTCACTTAACCCGGCATTCTCGACCCAACCAGTAGCAAAATCACCGTTCTTATCGCGAAAACGAACGTAGGCGTATTCCACAAAAAGACGAATTTGGCCAGCGTCATAATAAATAATATCCCCTGACTCCGTTCGCTGTGGTGAACGCCTGAGAACCTCTACCGTGTCGCCCGTTACCAGAAATGCCGGAAGTTGGCATTCGGCGGAAGGTGCAGAGTAGAAGTGTAGTCGGGGGGAATGGCTCACCCTGGCAGAGGTATAGACATAATCGGCAGTACCTGCCGCTATGCCGGCTATGTTGTCACATTGCGCGACAGCCTGGCAGAAGGGGCTGGTGCCACATAAGCTAAGTATGGCCAGTAACCATATGATTTTCATCTCGATCTTCCCTGATGTTATTTGCAAACCCTCAAATAGTACGCGCTGTTACTTCTCTGGTCGCGGCCTATTTTTTATTTCCCGCCATTCACCACTGGCAAGATCCTCCAGCGTGTAATCCCCCATCGCATAGCGAATCAACCGCAGCGTCGGAAAGCCAACGTGAGCGGTCATGCGTCGAACCTGGCGATTCCGGCCTTCATATAAAGTGATTTTCAGCCAGGTGGTGGGAATATTTTTTCGCTCGCGAATAGGTGGATTACGCGGCCACAACCACGTGGGTTCAACGACAGCTTCAACCCCGGCGGGCAGGGTGGGACCATCGTTAAGCGTCACGCCAGTACGCAGGGCATATAGTGCTTCTGCTGTCGGTTCGCCCTCAACCTGCACATAATAAATTTTCCCGGTGCGCTTGCCCGGTTGCGTCAGCCGCGCCTGTAGCGCCCCGTCATTGGTTAGTACCAGCAGACCTTCGCTGTCCCGGTCCAGACGACCCGCCGCGTAAACGCCCGGCACGGGGATAAAATCTTTTAACGTGCTGCGTCCTGCTTCGTCGGTAAACTGCGGCA
Organism: Superficieibacter electus; assembly: GCF_002915575.1. GTDB lineage: Bacteria > Pseudomonadota > Gammaproteobacteria > Enterobacterales > Enterobacteriaceae > Superficieibacter > Superficieibacter electus. The sequence continues at coordinate 341,766 of NZ_PQGD01000002.1, read as the reverse complement.
ACACATCATAGGGTTTATTGAACAGAATCACCCGCTGCGGCTGGTTTTCCCGTTCGTTTCTGGTTGCTCGTTGTGAGCTGAATCGCTTAAGGCGGTGATTTGTAAAAGAAGTTTTGCGCATAGTATTTTCAGACGTTATCAATTGCCGCATTATAACCTAATGATGAATGCCTTTCATGCAACCAAACTATCAGGTAGTATTGATGGGCTTATTACAAATCATTAACAAAAATCAGTAACAACCAGAAGCGCTCGAAGGAGAGGTGAATGGAAAGCAAAGTAGTTGTTCCGGCGGAAGGTAGTAAAATCACCCTGCAAAACGGCAAGCTGAACGTTCCGAATAACCCGATTATCCCCTTCATTGAAGGTGATGGTATCGGTGTTGACGTCACGCCAGCAATGCTGAAAGTGGTCGATGCCGCTGTGGAGAAAGCCTATAAAGGCGAGCGTAAGATCTCCTGGATGGAGATTTATACCGGTGAAAAATCTACCCACGTTTATGGCCAGGACGTTTGGCTGCCCCCTGAAACGCTCGATCTTATTCGTGAATACCGCGTCGCCATTAAAGGTCCTCTGACTACCCCGGTCGGCGGCGGTATTCGCTCGCTGAACGTGGCCCTGCGTCAGGAGCTTGACCTTTACGTCTGCCTGCGTCCGGTTCGTTATTACCAGGGTACCCCAAGCCCGGTGAAACATCCTGAACTGACCGATATGGTCATCTTCCGTGAAAACTCCGAAGACATTTATGCAGGTATCGAGTGGAAAGCCGACTCTGCCGACGCGGAAAAAGTGATTAAATTCCTGCGTGAAGAGATGGGCGTGAAGAAAATCCGCTTCCCGGAACATTGCGGTATCGGCATCAAGCCGTGCTCCGAAGAAGGGACTAAGCGTCTGGTGCGTGCGGCAATTGAATACGCTATCACCAACGATCGCGATTCGGTGACCCTGGTTCACAAAGGCAACATCATGAAGTTCACCGAAGGCGCGTTTAAAGACTGGGGCTACCAGCTGGCGCGTGAAGAGTTCGGCGGCGAACTGATTGACGGCGGCCCGTGGCTGAAAATCAAAAACCCGAAAACCGGCAAAGAGATCGTTGTCAAAGACGTTATCGCGGATGCGTTCCTTCAGCAGATCCTGCTGCGTCCGGCCGAGTATGACGTTATCGCCTGTATGAACCTCAACGGCGACTATATTTCTGACGCCCTGGCGGCGCAGGTCGGCGGTATTGGTATCGCGCCGGGCGCGAATATCGGTGACGAATGCGCGCTGTTTGAAGCCACTCACGGCACCGCGCCGAAATATGCCGGTCAGGACAAAGTAAACCCTGGCTCAATTATTCTCTCCGCTGAAATGATGTTGCGTCACATGGAATGGTTCGAAGCGGCTGACCTGATTGTTAAAGGTACCGAAGGCGCAATTGCGGCTAAAACCGTGACCTATGACTTCGAGCGTCTGATGGAAGGCGCTAAGCTACTGAAATGTTCAGAGTTTGGTGACGCCATTATCGCCAATATGTAACGTGCTATCTAAAACAAAAAGCCAACATAGATGTAAAGTTTATGTTGGCTTTTTTATCCACTCATCCTTTCCCCAAAACTTCCCCAAAATCCTTCCCCAAAACTGAACACTTAAACGGCCACGACCGTCCAGTCTTTTCCCCTGTCATCATGGTATTTAGCTGTCTGCTGTGGGGACTTATGGCCGAGCAAGCTTTGAGTGTCGATACCCTGAGCTTTATACAGACGTTCTGCTAATGAGCGCTGCTCGTGAAATGTCGGAGCCTTTCCTACAGGCCATGTAAGGCTGGTGCGATTCCTTGCTTTTTTAAATGTTGTGGTTATCGAACTGGCTGAAACTCTGTCGCCCCTCGTCGCCTGTGATGTACTGTGACGAAAATGCACCAGGTATTTACTTACCACTGCATCGCGGCATTTCGACACGACTTCACGCAGAGATATATTAAGGGCTTCACAGCGTAGCGATAGCGGCAGCGCCACCTTGGCACCAGTCTTTTCATGCTCGACGTGGAGCATATCATCCCAGATGTCGGAGAACTTCATCCGGGAAATGTCCCCGATGCGTTGTCCGGTGACGACTGCCAGCAGCATCGCGCACTGAAGGTAGGGCGGGTGGTGTTCAGCCGCAGCGTAAATTTCTTTCCACTCTTCGAGGGAAAGGCGTTCACGCGTCACTCTGTTACGTGGCTGGCGAGTGGCCTGCGCCGGATTATAGCCCGGAGGAACATGGCCGGCATGCTGGGCTTCTTTGAACACATCGATCAGTGTTGTGCGCACTACCTGTGCCATGCGGCTGTGTCCCTGGGCTTTAACATCATCGACGATCTCTGCGATTTCCAGAGTAGAAACTTCCTTCAGATACATCATCCCGGAATGCTGTCGTAACAGCTCAACGGGTTTATTTTTTTGTTTCACTGAGTTCAATTTAATATCTCCTGACTCAAGACGTTCCTGTTGAATTGCAAGGTAGCGATCCAACCAGGTAGTTACGGTGATGAATTCTCGGGATTCGCGCATACGGGCAATTTTTTCATTAACACTAAGTATCTGACGCGTGCGCTGTTCCGCGATAATGTCATTCGCTTCACTCGCTACCTGCTTGGCCTCATCGGCATTAGTGCCGAGGCTGTGAAATTTTCCTGTTACCGGGTGTTTATATTGCCAGTACACACGCCCGGTGCGCTTATCAAGCTTTGAATAAAGATTGGGGATCGAAATTTTATGAGTTCGCGGTCTGGCTGCCATCTTCAATAATTCTTCTTAGTTTCGGGTTTGCGTTTGCAGCTATCCTGGGCTGAGCTAAGATTCCAATAAATCGGGACTCACGGTCTATCATCCATTCTCTGCCCACTTTCCTTGCTGGTGGTGCCATCATGTGGCCCCTTGCATATCTTTTTAATGTGCGAAGACTGGGGGCTAAGCTTCCAAATTCCTCTTCAGCCCATTTTTCTAAACTCACCATTCTGGCCATCTGTTGTGCCTCTGCGATTAGCAAAATATCGCTAACCTTTTATAAAAACTGATTTTCAATATTCACTTCGCAATGCGCCGTTGCCATGCCGTCACAGCGTCTTGTCGTGTCCAGATATCCCCCAGCAACAGCACCCGCTTGCCGCAGTTCCCGCGCTGACAATAAACCCGGTAATACCACACCTTACGCCCGTTCTCAGTGGCATAGCGCCCACGCAACACCGGACTGCCTCCGCATGAGCAATCAGGCAGGCCGTAATACTGGGTTTCCCTTTCTCTGGTCATGCCTTGGCCCTAGCGCTACGTGCGCAGCTATTACGCCATACTGCCACCACTCCTACGCCCTGAGCGGTATTTTGCATCATTGACAGTTCGGCGAGGAGAGTTGATGCACGCCGCCAGAACCCGCGTTCTTGCAGCCTTATTACTTCCTCTTCAACCTTTTTTATTTCCGCTTGCGTGTATTTTGCGGGCAGGGAATCATTATCAATAACTGGCGTATATCCAGGCGCTGAACTATAAAAGCTCACGTTATTTTTCCTTTCGCGAACGACTTTACCTTCTTTAATGAGCTTGCTCAAAAGCCCGCTGCAACTATTATAATCCTCACAATCAGATATTTCCGTGAGAACAGTAATAGTGGTGTGTGGGTTAAAAAATAAATAATTTGCGAGTGTGTCTTTACGTGATAGTGCCATAACATTCGCGGCCCACAAGGGCCGCTCTCCTTATCTTACCTGCAATGATTCCGGATTCGTTTCAAGATGAGCGCCTTTAATTTCTTTGCCGGACTCAATAGCTTCTTTAATTTTCTGTTTGTTCGGCGCGATAATAGTCGCTACATCAACATACTCATCTGGTATATCTTGTTCATTATCTATTACTACGGATACCGAACCTTTTCTTACCGTCAGGGTATTGCACTCGGTTTTAAAGTTTTTTAATTTTGCAGCCAATAAGCACTGAAGAATATAATTTTTTAAGTTCTTAGCTTGCGTCTCAAAAGATTTCTCGCGGCTGCTGAGTCGTTTTATTTCTTCTGCGACAGTATTGGCTTGCCCTTCAAGATTGCGAACCAGCGTCATGATCCCGTCGAATTTATCACCGAGCGCCAGTTCTTCCCCTTCAAATGTGTCCGCGATGTCTTCCGGTGAAAATTTCCCGGATTCGACGAGAGCATCTAATTTAGCCATGTTGGCAGCAATGCTAATCGCGGTATTTTTCTGGCTCATGCGGTTTGCTCCTGCTGTCCGTTCAGCGCTTTGATGCGATCATCTTTAATTTGATTGAGGCGGCGTAAACGGCCAGACAAGTATTTAGCGTGTTCCAAATCGCCTTTTTCTTCAGCAGCTTTACGGTGGACCTCCACCTCGCGAGCCAAAGTATCGTAGGCTTTTTTTGCTTCGTTTGACGTTACCGCGGATTCGATCGTCCCGGCGACACGCGTCATTTTTTCGTCCAGTTCTATCCGCAGTCGGGTTACATCCTCGGCTTTTTCGCTGGCGTTCTTAATGGCGAATTCTGTAGCATTTTCCTGTTTGTATTCGGCCTGGTCATATAGTCCCAGCCAAACGTCAGCAGAGAAGCCCAGCAGAGAGAGTGCTTTTTTGATAGCGTCAGTCAGGGATTTTTTCTGCGCTTCGCCGTCGCAGGTAATTCCGTGTTTAGTTTTATAGAGGTATTTAGTCGCGCCGTAGGCTTGAATGCGTTCCGCGATTCCGGCATACCAAAAGGCGATTTTAATACTGTGATTCTGCTCGGTGATTAGTGTTCCGTCACCGTCACGGAGCAGGCGGGTGCCAATAAATTTTTTATTTTCGTCGTAAATAGGCTCGCTGATCGGTGCGCCGGGGAGCATGCGATCTTCCAGCACTTCAAACCCCCAGCCAGTGCCGATAGGGCCAAAAATTTCAGTGCATCGCATGATCATGTACTCGGCGTTGATACTTGTTCCTTCAAAGCCAGCGCCAGCCAGGTCTTTTGTATAACGCGGATCTGTACGCATGACGCTGCGCCAGATCTTCATGTTATCACCTTTGTCTGCAAGGTCTTTTTCGAGGCTTGCGCCAATTCCCTGAAAATCAGTCGCTGGCTGCGGTGTGAAGGTTTGCGCCGTTTGTCCTGTTAAAGCTTCTACTGAAAACACACCGCCGCCCAGGTTTTTAACTGCCGGTTGCTTATCTTCGGTTCTAATCCACTTCGGATCTTCAGGGTCGCTGATACCCTCAACAAATTCACCCCGAGCGGCGGCTAATTTCCGGCTAACGTCATCAAACGAGTCTGGCGAACCCTGGGAGCTGTCTTGCTCGGTAACATGAGCAACATAGCTTCCTGTTTTGCGCGCCTGATATTCCTCCTGTGAAATTTCCACACAGCCAGCGGCGATCACTTCCTGTAGTTTGGGGAGCTTATTTGCACGACCAATTTTGCCACCGTCAGCAGTGCGATAGTAGAACGGCCCCAGACGCTCAGTAACCGTTTTCGGCGTTTCCTGAGGCTGGTCATCTGCCGGTGTGGCAGCTTCATTCTGCGGTTCCTGACGGGGGGTTTCCTCGTCGGTAACAGCAGGGTAATCTGGCAGTAGGGCGTGACCAGCGAAACGCTCGCGAACGTAGGCAAGGCGGGCTGCGTTGTCTTTAATCAGTTTCAGGTCTTTCATGCCGTCAAGCGTGAGCGCGTATAGTTCGCTCTCGGGGAAGCTATATATTCCAGGTATGCCCACCAATGTGTTGCGCCACGCGCGCCAGGCTTCATCACGCGAATCTTTAATAAATTTTGCATTCTTGACGTCCGACGCCCCGGCTTTGGCGGGTTCAGCGCCTGCCACCAGCAGTGCGACAACCAAATCGAAACGCTCGGGATCTCCGCTTCCCTTTTTCAGTTCAGCGGAATCAGTCACCGGGGCGCGATCCGCATCCTTCAGACTGTTTTGCCAGTTCGCCAGCTGAGCCTTAATTTCCGGCCATTTTTTTGTAGTGGGGCATTTTTCCACAACGAATTTTATTGCTTCAATAATCCGCTCGGGGTACATAGCCGCGATTGGAGGGGTTTTAATGATAGCTTCAACAATATGGCCGGGAAATGTGTTTGCCTCGTCCTGTGAAAGCTCAAGCGCATCCGGCAGCATATCGGACGTGATTTCAGTGGTCATATATTTGACTAGAACTGCAATCCTCATTACCGGCGACAGTTTATCGAATTCAACTAACCTGGTATTCGTTTCCGGTACAACCGGCATATTGTTTTCCGAGTCCCAGTCATAACCCTTGAGGATCTCTTCATCCCAAACATCAATAGCCCCACAAGGCAGACCCGGCGCGTTTTCATACACCACGAATTGAAATTGTTCATCGTCAGCCTCAGGGTACTGATCCAGAAATTTCATCACTGCCGTTGCGCGAGCGTGTCGGATATTGGCTGCATAAAATCTAAGGGTTGTTTTGCACGCACCGTTTTCTTCTACAATTGCGTCGCATGGAATGGCGTAAACTATAAATAACTGTTGCTCTGACATGTAATAACTCCTGCGCAAGTTATAGCGCCCCTAGGGGCGCGCGTTATTTCTTAATGAACTTTATTTTTTGACGCCTTTGATACGGCTTCAATTAACACACTTTTCAGGTCTGTTGACTGAACATCTTCGGCAATATCTATTTGATCAACTCTCAAAAAGGCGCGCTCAGCAAATAGCATTTTCAATGCGCACTGAAAGCAGTCGACCGCTTTCATCTCGCCAAGATGTGTGAACGGAATAACGCAGCTGGCATCTTTTTCACCAAGTGCTATATAGATGAAACCGAGCGATTCATCCTTAATTGAAATTTCAACCACATGATGACTTGCAACAATAATTACTGGTTCGACATCAATTTTTAAAGCAAAGTTTAATGATTTCATTTTAATTTCCTGAAAAAAGATTGTGGAATTCCCCGCTAATAATTAGCGCCGCTTTTAATAAAACTACTTAAATTTAATAAATATCAGGATTGCCTTTTTGGGCCAGCACGTAACAAATCTTTCTCACGGTAGCCCAAAAATAATTCAGTTTAATTGCCTGTTGCTGAGGCGGCTTGCGTTCAAAATCCTGCATTATGCCGCCTCCCGATCTGCAATCTGCGCTGCCATTTCGTACCGGGCAATAATGCCAGCCACGGCAGGGAGGAATTCGTCTAACAAATCGTCAAACTCTGCGCTTTCACGCCAGCGTCAAAACGCTGGCCGGAACAGCTACCCTCTGATTTTCACGCTCATTGAGAGAGAGCAGGGCATCAAGAATACCAGTCCGCACCTTGCCGCCTTTAATGCTTTCCCTGGTCATTTCTTCCACCAGCTCAACCTCACGGGTGTAGAGCTGTTCGCTGGCGTCCTGGCTATGCCGCAGACTGTCAGCAGCTTTTTGAATGCGAACTCCATTTTGAGCCATCATTTGTAATCCCTCATCCTGGCCTTAACGCGGCTAACGGAACGTTTTACTGAGTAACCACTGTGCTGTGATTGTTAGATAAGCATTGCCGTCATGTTCGTATGCCTCGGGCTGGCTACTTAGTTCCTTCCGGCACCGGGTAACTCGTGGTATTGCCTGGTGTTGTTCGGTTGGCGCTTTGCTTTCGATGGGATTAAGTTAAGTTAACTCAACACAAAAATCAAGCTTTATATGTTTAGAAAACTCAACAATATGGGCGAAATGAAGTAACTGCTTTTAAAACAGCTACTTAAGTTGATTTCTTTTGCGTGCTTTGAGAAGTTCTTCGAAAAGGTTGTTAAAATTGTCTACTCGCGCGCGAAGAGAATTAATATGCGCGGACTGTTCTGATTCAGGTAAAGCACGATAGAGCTTAAGTAACTCCTCCTCATCTTCAGAAAGGAGAAGTTTTTTTTCTTCAGGAATAGGCTCCCCAGGGGTTTGATCCTCATCTCCGAACAATAACCAGGTAGGGCTGCATTGCAAACCTTCGGCTAAGGAATGCAAATTCTTACCCTTGGGTTCTGTTTTATCACTCTCCCAAAGAGAAATTGAGGCATACGAAACCCCCGCAGCCTGAGCCAGGCCCCGCTGAGTCATCTTATTTTCTTTGCGGCGCTGAAGTATGCGCTGACCTATCGTAGATGTCGCCATGTTTAGTTATCTTAATTCTTCTTGACTTTAGTATCCTTAACAACGTATCTTGTTTAACATTCTCAACAAAAAGGTTGAAATAATGCTTAAACAGGATGCTATAGATTTTTTTGGAAATAAATCCAACCTTGCGCGAGCTGCTGGCGTTGAGCGCTCAGCGGTCTCTCAGTGGGGGGAAGTTATCCCTGAAGCAAGGGCCGCGCGCTTGCAAGCTGCCTCGCATGGCGCACTCGTATATGACCCTTTTGTCTACGACCAGCATAAACAGGCTCGCAAAGAGGATCTGAATCATGAAAATCAGTCCGTCAGTTGAAGCGGTCGCTGCCGAACTGGAAATGTGGGCGGCGGCGGTAGGGTGGAAAACCGTCGCTGGGCTGGTAGCTGGCGCATACCACGCGAACGGCGGTGGCGAGCTGCTCCCGCGTGCTGATAGCGCTTGTGGATTGCGTAACGCGATACAGCGCTTACAGCGTATTTATCGGGGCTGTGACGGTCCACGTTACTACCCACAGGCTGAAATCCTGAAATTTGTGGTTCTCTCAGTGTTACCAGCGGAAACGCGCGCGCGCTTGGAATCACCAGGTGATCCGGTGTTGCTGGCCGCACTGGCGGCGAAAGAGGGGATTGAGGCTGTGAACGCGGTAAACCTCGGCGCGGCACCACAAGCAGTTATTAAAGAGCTGGAGGAAGCGATCTCTGCGTTTACAGCGACTAAAAACGCAATTCAACGTAACTGGAATATGTGCGAAGTGGGGATGTATGGCTAATAGCTGGCTTCGTCTTTGGCATGACATGCCAAACGATCCGAAGTGGCGAACAATCGCCCGTATTTCTAAGCAGCCCGTAGCGCTGGTGCAGGCCGTTTATATTCACCTGTTAGTGAATGCGTCACAGAATGTCACGCGTGGTCACGTTGATGTCACGACCGAAGATATCGCAAGTGCGCTTGATGTGACGGAGGAAGAAATAGAGCAGATTTTCCTGGCTATGCAGGGGCGTGTTTTGGATGGAAATACGATATCAGGATGGGAGAAGCGGCAGGTTAAAAAAGAGGATGCAGGCAACACGTCAGGCTCGGCAAAGTCAGCAGCAGAGCGGAAGAGGGAGCAACGAGAGAGGGAAAGGCAAAGGCGAGCCGAAGAAGGCGGTCACGACGAGTCACGAGCGGTCACAATAGATAAAGATAAAGATAAAGATAAAGATCTAAATATAGATCCCCCCTTACCCCCCAGGGGTAATTCGGTTTCTGAAAAATTTAATCCGTTGTCGGTTGAAATACCGGACTGGCTCGATCCGAATTTGTGGGCCGAGTGGGTAGATTTCCGCAGACAATTAAAAAAACCGATTAAAACTCAGCGCGGAGCATCTGAGTCGATAAACCGCTTGGGCGAATACCGGGAACAGGGATTCACGCCTGAGCGCGTAATCCGCCACAGCATTGCAAACGAGTATCAGGGACTGTATGCGCCGCAAAATAACCAGCAGCGCGGCAGGGATGTAAATCAATTATCACAGCCGGACGAAAAAATCCCGGCTGGATTCAGAGGGTAGGGAGCATGGCAAATTCATTCAAACAAATGATCAAATCGGGGCTGATTAAACGCACCGATTCAGGGATGTTTATTTCCCCGAATGACATTCACGTAAAACCGGATTTTAACCGCCGTGACGACGACGATCGCACCCGGCGGGCAGACGACGAATTATTTAATTTTCTGCTGGCTGGCGGCACCGTCCCCCCACTGGAAACCGTCGCTCGTGACGACGGCGGTGTGTGGATCGTCGAGGGCCACCGCCGCTACCGGTGTTATCTGCGCTGCCGTGACGCCGGAAAACCGGTTGAGCGTATCCAGATAATCCCGTTCGTCGGTAATGACGTCGAGCGTATAGCGCGGATCATGACATCGAATAATCAGTTGTCGCTCACGCCAATTGAGCAGGCCGCTGTTGTTCGTGACCTGGCGGCATTCAACCTGACGGCGGCAGAAATCGCAAAACTGGTTCACAAATCAACTCCTACCGTCGAAAAACTCCTGACACTGAGTACGGCAGATCACGACGTACAGCAGGCGGTTAAATCCGGTGAGGTCTCCGTAGGCGTAGCCTTAGAACGCATGAAAGAGCACGGCGAGAAAGCTGGGGCGGTCATCGAGCAGGACAAAGCGGCCGCTGCTGCCGCTGGCCGGAAAAAAGTCACAAAAGCGTTTATTGCGCCGGAAATCAGCATCAAAAAAGCGCGGCGGCTGGTTGAGTTGTTGGCGCTGGCGGATATCAGCGACGAGGGCGTAATTGCTCTGAAGGGGCTGGCGCTTGCCGAGGTGCTGGAAATTATCGACGAACAGAAAAAAATCGCTGCGGATCGCAGCAGGGCGGCGGCATGAAAATTATTAAACTTGACCAAATAGGCCATGTAGAAAAACAAGGCCAATTTGGATGGGAGCCGTCCGTAATTTATGAGCCAATATATATAATGGCTGAGAATATCGAATCATTTTATTACGCCGGTAATACATATATGAAGATGCGCTCTGGTGGCGTCATTAAAGTTAAGGAGTCTGTAGATCAAATTTTAGCGTTGCTGGGGGCGGCATGAATTACAAAACTCAGTTCGACAATTGGTTTGCCCGTGAATATCCACGAGGTGACGAGGTAATGAAATTCGGCATGTGGCAGGCATTCGAATATGCGATGGAGTTATTCCTGCCCGGAATGAGCGAAATGGCCGCTGAGAACATAGCACTAAAAACAGCAGCTGAATTTGCAGTGGCTGACGATTTGTGGGTTGACCTGGGAGACGACACATATCGCTATCAGTATTGCGAGTGGTACGCCGACGATCTGAGGGCTGCTCTCAATACGCCAATTACAGATTTATTTTTTAACGGGAAAATTAATCAGGAGGATTTATGAGCGAAATAAAAATATACACAGCCACACCGGCAGATTTATCACCGCCGGTTGACTCGAAATCGTTTTGCGTTGACGTTGTTTTGGCCGCTGATTACCAGGCGCTGCGGGAACAGATGGTGGCACTGGCGGCTGAGAATTCGACAATCAAAGTCATGAACGATTGCCTGTCGGAAGAATTGCGTGGTTATGAGTCTGATGGAGAGTTTGAGGGGCCGAAGATGCATCTACTGTGGTGGAAAACAGAAACTCCAGCCACGGATCGCTTCATCGCAGAGCAGCAGGCTATCGGACTGGAGCGTTTTGCGGAAATGTATGCGCTTGAGGCGGCAAAAGAATCGGACTACTCAACATGGAAGAGTTTTGCGAGTAACGCAGCGTCTGGTTATGCCCAGCAACTGCGCAACGAGGTGAAGCTGTGAAAAAATATCCTAAATTAGGCGGTTTGTTGAAGAAAAACAAAAATACCTCTGCAAAATGCAAATGCGGTGCAGTTGCAAAATATAAAACCACTGTGCAGGTAAATATATTTCGTGGTGATGATGAAGTTTTTTGGACGTGTGAAGAGCATAAAGATAACTGCGGGTTTTTAATTAGTAGCAAGGTGAAGCCATGAGCAAGTACTTTCTGGTTAAGTGCATCAAAGATACAGAAGGGTACTGGACAGAGGGTGAAATGTACCAGGCCCGTAATGTTGCTGGAGGCTTTATACAGATTGGCGATGATGACGATCGTAGTTCAGAGAACTGGAGCGCCGCGCCGACGGAATATCGGGAAGACGATTCGATTGTTTATCAGATTGGTGGCATCGAAGGTGAAGCCGTTTTTGAGGAGTGTGCATCATGACTAACATCACCATTGGCACATTTTGTATTCATACCAGCAAATGGGAAAAACTCGGTTGTCGGGTCGTAGCTCACGACGACGGCGTAGTGGTCGTGAAAATGCTGGGTGGCGGATATCGCGGCGTATCAGAGAGTTCTCTGGAGCCGACAACTCAGCAAGCTGCTTTGAAGGCCAGCCGTGCGGCGCTGGGCAATTGAATCGGAGAAAAATAGTGAATGATATTTTGCTTGAATATGCCTACCGCCGGATTGGTGAACTGGAAAAATTGCTGCTGGTGGATGTGAAAGAAACAATATGGCCAGTCGAAGTCGGACTGGTGTATTCCCAAATTGAAAGCGCCGGTCAACTACCGGCACATCACCAAAATCGACTCAAACATCATATCAACCGTATGTGGCTGGAGAAAATGCCGGTACCGGCGATTGTAGCTGCTGCCCGTTCGCTGGCCATTGCCATGGAGAAATACGCGTGAGAGAAATCATTGTTGATAATTTTGCTGGCGGCGGTGGGGCGAGCACAGGGATAGAGCTGGCGATCGGGCGCAGCGTGGATATTGCGATTAACCATGACCCGAACGCTGTGGCCATGCACAGCACCAACCATCCTGACACCCTGCATTACTGCGAGAGCGTCTATGATATCGACCCGCGAACAGCGACTGCTGGCCGTCCAGTAGGGCTGGCGTGGTTCTCTCCGGATTGCCGCCACTTCTCGAAGGCAAAAGGCGCAAAGCCGGTTGAGAAGTCCATCAGAGGTCTGGCCTGGATCGTCATTCGCTGGGCACTGGCGGTGCGACCACGTGTGATGCTGCTGGAGAACGTCGAGGAGTTTCGCACCTGGGGACCGCTGCTGGCTACCGAGATGCGGCCTGATCCGGCGCGAGCCGGGGAAACGTTTGAAGCGTTTTGTGGGATGCTTTCAGGCGGTATACCTGCCGGACATCCAGCACTGGCGGAGTGCTGCGAGTTCCTGAGCATTGCCGCCGACGGCGAGCAAGCGCAGAAGCTGGTGAACGGGCTGGGTTATGCCGTTGACCACCGCGAATTGCGTGCGTGCGATTACGGTGCGCCAACAATCAGGAAGCGTTTCTTCATGGTAATGCGCTGTGATGGTGTGCCGGTGACCTGGCCGAAACCTACGCACGGTGATCCGAAAACACCAGCTGTCCTGAGCGGTAAGTTAAAACCGTGGCGTACTGCGGCGGAATGCATCGACTGGTCAATTCCTGCGCCGTCTATCTTCGATCGCAAAAAGCCGCTGGCGGAAAACACCCTTAAACGCATAGCGCGTGGCATTCAGCGATTTGTTATCGACAACGGATCGCCGTTTATCGTGAAGTGCAATCACACCACGATACGCGGCAAATACGACTGTTTCCGGGGGCAAGGGCTGAATGAACCAGTGCAGACCATTACCAAAAAACATGGCTTTGCGATCGCGGTACCGCATCTGACAAAATTCAGGTCTGGGGCCACAGGTCAGGAAATCACTGAACCGGCACCAACCGTAACCGCTGGAACGTCGGCGCGACCGGGCGGCAATGGTCATGCACTTGGTCTGGTTGAGGCACAGTTAGCACCATTCATCTGCCGACAGTTCGGGGCCAGTATCGGCCATCGGGCGGACGAGCCGAGCGCGACGATTACAGCTGGCGGCGGGGGTAAATCGCAACTGGTCACATCGACGCTGATCCAAATGGGCTATGGAGAGCGACCTGGGCAGCAGCCGCGCGTGTTGCAGCTTGAAAAGCCGCTGGGAACAGTAACTGCTGGCGGTGGAAAATTCGGGCTGGTTGCAGCGAATCTCGTTAAACACTTTGGTGGCAACTATTCCGGGCCCGGCGCAGCTATGGATGCGCCAGCACACACGGTCACCACCACAGATCATCACGGCCTCGTTACTTCTCATCTGGTGAAGCTGCGCGGCACCTGCCGGGACGGGCAGCGCACAGACGAGCCGATGCCGACTATCACCGCCGGCGGCCTGCATGTCGGCGAAGTGGAAACCATGCTTGCAGTAGAGCACTTCGATGAGCAGCGCGCGGATCAGGTGCTGGCATTCCTGAAAACTTATTGCGGCGAAGACTGTGATGGTCTGGTAACGATCTGCGGGGTGGTTTATCGCATCGTTGATATTGGTATGCGCATGCTGCAACCAGCTGAGCTGTACCGTGCCCAGGGGTTCCCTGAGTGGTACATCATCGACCAGGATTATCGCGGTGTGAAGTACGCAAAAGATAAACAGGTGGCCCGGTGCGGAAACGCTGTACCGCCTCCGTTCGCCGAAGCGCTGGTACAGGCGAACTTACCTGAGTTGTGTGCAGCGAAAAATAAGGCCGCGTAATTATGTAACAAGGTCGCCTGAGCTAAGTAAAAGCGGCCATAATGATTCAAGCGCCATAGTGCAATTTGATTCATTATTGAACGGGCATAGTGTTTTGTGGGGTAGTTACGACCCTGGACATGAACCAGTGAAAAAGTAATTCCTTACTCAATTGACACACCGAATAATCATTTATACTGTTTATATATACAGTTGTTATGGGGTTGTCATGGGCAAAGATCTTGGGTACACAGTGATTCATCGGGGTGTAATGATACCGCATGTTGAGCCAGGCCGCTGGACATTCATCCAGCGCGCGAAGGAGTACGGCGGCGGCTGGTGGTTCGGTCGGGTATACGACGATTGTTTTATGCTTGAGTTTGAGCGGCCTTCATCTTTAAGTGAGGGCATCCGGTACATTCTGTCTTATGAGCGTATGAATCAAATGCCCAGCTTTGACGATGATTTCAAACTGGACTAAAAAAAGCCCCGCATCAGCGGGGCTGTATTATTTCTCTTTTTCCAGCTTTTCGTTTAGTGTTTCAATTACCCACGTTTCGAGATTTTTTCCAGATTTTCTGGACCGCTGTAATATAGCCGCCGCACTGGGGTGTGGCCGTCCATGATATTGGCAGGAATAATTTTGCAGAAAATGCGTACTCGATCGTTAGTCAGGTTGCGCGACATGTGCGTAATGAGCTATCCAGTAAATATTCTGCTACGCCTCATGAGTCAACTATTAGGCGGTGGTTAACAGATATTTGTAAAAATAATAAATAATTTACCGTAAGCCTCTTGTTACTATCAATTGGGTAGTAAATTCATATTACTTGTGAATAATAGTGCTCGTTATTGGTACAATTTTTTTTATAGAGACTCCGAATTAATTAAATGATACTGTATGCCCGTACAGTGTTTTTGTCTCTGCTTTACAGGAGATGTTATGTTTCTCACAGATTATTTGGTACCCGGTTCAACAGGGCACACGGGAGCGATTTTAGTTACTGTCAATCGTGGCAAAATAACGGGTGGGTTTGTGCTGCGGCCTGATGAATTCGTTACCTCGCTAAGAGCGATTGACGAAGCCCGAAAGATGGCAGGTTTATCCTCCATCCCTTTAACTAAACCATCAACTGATTTATAATAATCACTCGCGAGCCTGAACAACTCGCTACTGAGTAACACTGTGCCAGCGGAGCGATACCAATGGCGCAAATTCAATTAATCAAAATAACCGCTGATTCTCTGGCTCCGGCTAACGCCGAGGCGCGGGAGTATCTGGCGCGTGTAAAAACTGGCGTCTGGTTGAATTGCGAAATTCGCCAGCAGCGCAATTACCTGTTTCACAAAAAATTATTCTCCCTCCTGCAACTGGGATTTGAGTACTGGACACCCTCCGGCGGCGCTATCACCAACGCCGAAAAATCCTATCTAAGTGGGTACGTCCGTTACCTGATTGCCCTGGCGGGCAGTCCTGAACTCATAGAGGAAACTGCGGATATATACGCTCAGCGCGTAGCATCTCGTCGCGTGAACGGCATCGCGCTTACTAAATCGTTCGAATCGTACCGGAAGTGGGCAACGATTGAAGCCGGATTCTACGACGAATTTATTCTCCCTGATGGCACCCGTCGCCGTGAAGCGCGTTCAATCTCGTTTGCGAAAATGAACGAGGACGAGTTTAACGAGCTGTATAAATCGGTACTGAATGTTCTGTGGAACCACATACTGTTTCGTTCGTTCCCGAATGAGGCTGAAGCCGATAACGCCGTATCTCAGTTGCTGGAGTATGCCGCGTGAAAAAAACATGGTTTCAACACTCCGAGTGTACGACAGAGCAGGCCGACGATCTCCAGCAGCAATATCGCGCACGCGGCGTAACGGTAGAGCGTAGTCTCAATCCCGATTTTATCACCTGGACGATTAGCGTTCGCCTGCCGGAAAGCGTCAAACCCCCACGGGTAGACCGTCGCTGGCAAAGCAGGGTGTGGGGGTAAATATGCGCGGAATTTATCGGAATAAAAAATGGCTGGCCGCCGTGGGGCAAATTGATCAGTGTGTTTTATGCGGTCGCTGGGGTACGCAGGTCGCTCACAGAAACGAAGGGAAGGGGACCGGTATTAAAGCCGACGACTGCGCCACAGCGGCCCTGTGTGTTGACTGCCACCACGAAATCGACAACGGTAAAAATCTGACGCGTGACGAGCGCCGGGAGCTGATGAATCGCGCCATCGTTTTAACCGTCATCAAAATCGCCCGTCTTGGGTTGGTGGCACCGAAATGACACCTCAAAAAAAACGGACGCGTAGAGCCGCCCTGGAACAAGCGGCCGCTGCACCTACTAAACGCTGGCTCGGTAAAGCAGTTCTCCTGACCGGTGTTCAGTCGGCCTGGATCAAATCGCTGTTAACTGTGTGGGGTGAGTGTGTCCGTGACGATACAGCACCAAAAAAAACCAGAACTCACACCTGCTGGCACGCGAACCGGTGTATGCGCTGGTCCAACACGGCGCTTGAGAAATTAACGGCAGCTCTGGACCAGGCACGCAGGGAGGGGTTTCACGGCCAGCAGGCGCTGAAACGCGCCCACGCTATTCTTTGGCCCGCACCTGCACGAAATTTAATTGACGAGGCGATCGCTGATGACGACGCTGAATTTATTGAGCAGTGTGTGCTGGCGACCTTTGACAGTAACGATCCGGTATACGTTATCGGTGTAAGCTATTATACGACCCGAAAAAAAATCTCAGATTTGACGCGGGATATTCAGCATATTGCCCCGTGGCTGACGCCGGACGAGGCGAGAAGGCGCGTGCGCTGGTGTGTGGAAATATTCAGAGCCAAAGTATATTTAACTGTCTATAAGAGCATGGAAGAGGAGTGAGATTAGCTATTAGTGCTAATCACAACAATAAGCGTTGAAAACAGGCCAAGAAAACGGATAATTCTTTTATGCTTGGCAGGGCTGCGCCATGATGACGTGATGTTAAGCGAACAACTTGAATATAACAAAAACCCCGCTGTTGCGGGGTTTTTGCTTTCCGACGATCCGACAGGGGGATTCGCGAACGTGCTACGGCACAGTCCCCCTGTCAGATCGCCGATCTCCTCTGCTCTAAAAAAAGTAAGCAAAAATGTTGACAAAGTAATCAAAAATGATTACTATAGTTCCATGTTGAACAGCAAGGAGGAGGCAGTGAGGCAAAGCGAGTTCAGGCGGTGGCTTGAATCTCAGGGAGTCCAGGTTTCAAACGGTACTAACCATCTGAAACTGAGGTACAAAGGGAAGCGAAGCGTAATGCCAAGGCATCCCGGGGATGAGATAAAAGAACCACTGCGAAAGGCCATACTTAAACAGTTAGGCCTAAATTAAAAAACCAGCCCTCCGGGGCTGGTTACTCGCAAGTCGCGCTGATTATTATGAGATATCCATTAAATTTAGCACCCGCCCCCGAGGGCGGTTATATGGTGTCATTCCCTGATATACCCGAAGCCTTAACGCAGGGGGATACACGGGAAGAGGCGCTCACTGCTGCGCTTGGCGCGCTGGTTACAGCGTTTGAGTTTTACTTCGAAGATAACGAGCAGATCCCGCTGCCGTCGGCGGTTTCTGATGGTGATGATTTTGTTGAAGTGCCTCTGAGTGTCGCCTCAAAAGTGTTATTGCTTAACGCTTTCATTGAGTCAAGGCTCACCCAGCTTGAGCTGGCAAGGCGCATCGGCAAGCCAAAACAGGAAATTACGCGACTGTTTGATCTGAAACACGCGACAAAAATCGACGCCGTTCAGTCGGCAGCTCAGGCTCTTGGTAGAGAGTTGACGCTCAATATCATGTAGCAACCCATAACGAAGCCCCGGCAACCGCCGGGGTTTTTTGCAAATCCCATCCGTAACTTCAATTCAGTGCATTGTTGTTAAATCCTCCAGGTGGGATTTGCAGAAGCCAATCAGTAAGCCATCACTTTTTCTTTAATAGTACCACTTCTGATTTCGTGATAGTGCCGTCCTCTTTCGTATAACAAATAACACCCAGATCAGCTGATGACTTCTCTTGCTCTACGCGGACGGTGATTTTATACCCCCCTTTTTTTAAGGATTTACTGGATGCAACTGATAAATCGAGGAGGGATGTATCTTTCTGCCTTGCAATACTCAGGCAGGCAGATTCCGCAGCATCCCACGGCCTTGGTTCCTCCTTCTTGGATTCTTCTGTACTGCACCGGGCTATGCCACCAAATATGGTCAGAAAGGCGACAAAACAAAATATTTTTCCCATTATGGGATCTTTTACTTTGCCGCCACCTTTTAAGAACGCTTGTTTTTCCTCTTCAGGCAAACTATTAAAGTCCTTTTTTTTCATAACATTCATACCGCCTCCAGTGAATGCTTTTTTCATTCATTGTATTGATATTAAAAGCGAAAAATCTTTATGCATGATAGAGCATGAGGTTGTTGCCTCATAGCACAACATATGATCTTATGAAAACCAGCGATGCGCTCCTTTTCATAAGCCTTTAGTTTCTCATTCGAATATGCGCCCGCTCATACACTCACGCACTCATCGTATACCCTGACATGTGAGCGTGGCGCGCCTTTACAGGTCAAAAGATGCCACATACCCCACCAACCTGGACAATGCTTGTCGAGTTTTACCAGTGCCACAAGCTACGGATCGACATCTTTTTCATCGTGTTAATTGCCGTTGTTGGGCGCGTTTTTTACTGCGGCGGCAAGCTGCGCGAAATTGTTGGCGACGTGATTATCGGGCCGTTGCTGGTTGCTCTGCTGGCCGAGCGGATGCCAAGTATATCGCTGGCTGCGCTGGGACTGGATGTCTCAGTCAGCCACTATGAGCTGGCGTTTATCGTCGGCATTGTTGGCGTACACGGCGTTAAAGAAGCGGCGTTCTACATACTCAAGACCCGATTCGGTATTGACGTCCGTGCCCGGAGGTTTGATAAGCAGCAGGAGAAGCATGGTGTTTAAATTTTCAGCACACAGCGAGCGCCATCTAAACGGCGTTAATCCCGACCTGGTAAAAGTGGTGCGCAGGGCGCTGGAGCTTTCGCCGATTGATTTTGGTATTACTGAAGGGTTGCGTACGTGGGAACGCCAGCAGGAGTTGGTCGCAGCCGGAAAAAGCCAGACCATGAACAGCCGCCATCTAACCGGCCATGCGGTTGATGTTTTCGCGTACCCTACATCCGCTGGTAGCTGGGAGTGGAAATACTATGAGCAAATATCGACAGCGTTTAAACAGGCGGCAGCAGAGCTACAAATCCCGGTAGAGTGGGGTGGCGACTGGCAAACGTTGAAAGACGGACCGCACTTCCAGCTACAACACGCACACTAACTCAATTAAATGGAGGGAGTATGAATAAAATTACTGTCACAGCGTTGTTACTAGCACTATCCGGCTGCACGCATACAACATATACAGAAGCAACGCGAGCTGATGGCTCGACAGTTAAACACATTGCGATCGCCCCAGGTACTAAAATTACAACGGCGGCTGGTGGATGTATTGATTCCACCAGCCGAGAAACGACATGTTCAACTAATTGATAAGCGGCAACGCAATGGTGCTCACGTTTAAAGTTGAGTCTTACTCAGCGTCGAGACGCCCCCGTGCTGCCTCATAACTTTCGTATTCATTTATGCAATCTGAGCAAAGCAGTGCATCGTAATAACCTTGGTTCTCATATGCTGTTTGAAGTTCATCGTCAGTCATAACCCTCCGACAATCATTATGATAACCACCAGGGTCTTCAACTCCATCACATGTCTGAGACATAAACGGTTCTAATACGCGCTTTTGAGGCCCTGATAAAGAGTTGTATCCGTTATCAATAGCATTACGGGCAATACCTGAAACCATTTGCTCTTCTTCTGCAAAAACATCATGGTCAAGCAAAGTTTGAAGCAAAGACTCGTTTGACATGCAACACCTCTACCTTACAAATGATTACATAGTAATCACTACCTAGCGCAAACGCTCAGTAGTGATTATTAGGAAGGTGGGCGACTGTTGCCAGCGGGAACTGGCAACAGTCATTCATACCCACAGAGTGCCGTGGATATAAACCGAGGCCCACTTGCTCGCGCAAGCCGGGCAATTATAGCTTGGGTAAACATGGCTACACCGACTCAGATCATTTTTAAATGCGTTAATGAAATTTTTGGCTATGAAAAAAACGCGAGAACTCACTCAAAGAGCCAGGTCGCTGAGATTGCAGCCAGTATTCAGGAGTTCGGCTGGACAAATCCGATCCTGGTAGATGAGTGCGGAGAGATCATCGCAGGGCACGGGCGCATAGCAGCGGCCGAATCGTTGGGAATGAATGAAGTGCCGGTGATCGTCCTGACTGGCCTAAACAGTGAGCAAAAGAAAGCGTATCGGCTGGCTGACAACAAAATCCCCCTGAATGCTGGTTGGGATGACGAACTGCTCAGTCAGGAATTATCAGAGTTGATTGATGCCGATTTTGACATTTGTCTCACAGGTTTCAGCCAGGTGGAAATTGACGATCTCCTGGTCGAGGTTGGTTCGGAATCCGAAGAGGGGGACGAACGATATACGTCGAAAATCGACTCCCCCGTATATGAGCCGTCGGAAGCTGTGCCGGAGGTATCCGCTCTTTACGACGATGAAAAGACGATGCAACTGGTGGAAAGCATTCGTTTGGCTGCACTGCCGGCAGACGTAGAAAAATTCCTGCTCGCTGCTGCGGAACGTCACACCGTTTTCAATTTCAACAAAATAGCTGATTACTACTCTCATGCCCCTGAAAACGTGCAGGCGCTATTTGAGGCGTCGGCACTGGTGATTATTGATTATCAGCAGGCCATCGAACACGGTTTCGTGAAAATGACACAGCGAATGCTTGAGATAGTCCACGGCGGGGAGGTAGAGAGCGATGCGCGATGATTTCTGCGCCTTTATTCTGACGCATGGCCGTCCGGATAATGTGCTGACCTACCGCACGCTACGACGAGCAGGCTATACCGGGAAAATATTCCTTATCATTGATGACGAGGATACGACCCGTCAGCGTTACTTTGAGCAGTTCGGCGATCAGGTGCTGGTTTTCTCGAAATCCGATATCGCAAGCCGATTCGACGAAGCTGATAATTTTGGGGATCGGCGTTCAATTTTCTACGCACGCAATGCATGTTTCGAACTGGCTGAACGGGTCGGGTGTCAGCACTTCATTCAGCTTGACGACGACTACCACGAATTTCAGTTTCGAGTAGGGCCAGACCTTGACGCGAGTTATTCACCGATACGCGCTCTCGATCTGGTCCTTGATGAAATGCTGACGTATTACCGCTCTATACCTGCGGTATCCATTGCGATGGCACAGGGTGGCGACTTCCTGGGTAGCGGCGGCGACGGGAATGCTGCGTGGTTAAAGCGTAAGGCTATGAACAGTTTTATCTGCTCTACCGACCGCCCGTTTCAATTTGTCGGCCGCATCAATGAGGATGTGAATACGTATACAAGCCTCGGGCGGCGCGGTGAATTATTCCTGACCATTGGTGCAGTACAGCTTGGACAAAAGCAAACACAAAAGAATGCTGGTGGTATGACGGAGCTTTACCTTGACTCCGGCACTTACGTTAAAAGTTTTTATTCGGTGATGTACGCGCCATCATGCGTAAAAATCGGCTTAATGGGCGCCAGTCATAAGCGACTGCATCATCAGGTCACTTGGAATAATGCTGCTGTTAAAATTGTCAGAGAGCATCACAAAAAATCACCACTGACCGAGAGTGGAAAAAGATGATCCTCCCGATTGATAAAATCCAGGCATACGCAGCACGCCGCCTGAACGAACAACAGATTGCCGATGTGCTCGATATCGATCTCAATGTGTTGAGAGCGACCCCTGAGCGCTTGGCTGAATATCGTGAGGCAATACGCAAGGGGAGAGCAAAAGGTGAGGCCGAGCTACGTGGCGCACTGTATAAACTTGCAAAAGGTGGGGATCGCTCTGCCTATTTTGAGTTAATGAGCAAATGAAACGTATGGGCCATTCCAAAAATAAAAATATGGTTATAATGGTAATAAATTCGCTCGGAGGAAAATATGTCTTGGACCTGCCCATACTGTAACCATAAAAATGTAGTAACTGAAAGGAATCGGACAACTAACAGAGGTCACCTTGATGACGATAATGTTAACGGCCCGCTCAATTTGATTTGGCGGTCTATAACATGTTTAAATGA
This sequence comes from Superficieibacter electus, assembly GCF_002915575.1. GTDB lineage: Bacteria > Pseudomonadota > Gammaproteobacteria > Enterobacterales > Enterobacteriaceae > Superficieibacter > Superficieibacter electus. Next base: position 319,360 of record NZ_PQGD01000002.1, on the reverse strand, counting down.
GTCATGTAAGCAATTAACCCTAGAGGTTTTTTTACGAAAGGCTGATGGAGAATCTAAGCTGCTGAACCACTGGAAATTACTACCAGAGGGAAGTGTAAGGCCTTTTCCGAGTTATGTTCCTGCTCCAATTCTTGGTGATTACAAAGAAGCTGTTCTGATCAAAGACCTCTCTCCAAAAGCCTCAGCAACACTTGCAAGGCGGTGCCTGCAAGGGATGATTCGTGACGTATGGGGCGTTAAGCCTGCAAGGTTAGTCGATGAAATCAAGTCTATTGAAGATAAAATCGAAACAGGTATGTGGAAAGCAATTGATGCTGTCAGGAGTATTGGCAACATTGGTGCTCACATGGAAAACGATATCAACGTCATTGTGGATGTAGATCCTGATGAAGCTGAGTTGCTCATTGGATTGTTAGAGTTACTTATTCAGGAATGGTATGTCGAACGGCATGATAGAGAAGAGAGGGTAAAAGCAATCACCGCTTTGGCTGATGAAAAAAAAGCATTAAAAAAAGCTAAGTAAGCCGCCTACGGGCGGTTTTTTCATAGAAGGTCTGTAAAGTAATCAGAGATAAAAATAATGGCAAAACCGGACTGGAGGGAGATTCAGCGTCGGTTCCTGTCCGAATATGCCAAATCAGGTATATCACCGAAAGAATGGTGTGAAGCGCAGGGGCTGAACTACGCCACCGCCCGACGCTATATCAAAAAATCCACTGCGCAAAAAACTGCGCAAAAAAAAGCTGCGCAGAGCACAAAAAAAACTGCGCAAAAAAAAGAGCGTGAAAATAAAAAAAAATCCTCCGAAGAAAAAGTACAGGAAGAAAAAATTATTTTCTCTGAGGTGGTGGAAGACGGTTATGATTCCAGTAGTTTCGGTCTATCTCCGCAGCAGGCGCTTTTTGCTCAGTACGTGACGGCGGGGAAAACTCGGGTTGAGGCGTACAAACTTGCCGGATACAAATGCACCGGCAACAACGCTTACTTTGCAGCGAGCCAGGTATACAGAAATATACGGGTATCCCGATACGTCCGACATCTCCGCGATAAACTGGAAAAACGGCAGGCCGCAACGATTGACGACCTGATTCACCAGTACACCGCAATAGCAAACGCAGACCCAAACGAACTGGCGCAGCACAGGCGCGTTAACTGCCGTTACTGCTGGGGTGAGTACCACCTGTATCAGTGGCGTGATGTAGCAGAATTTGACCGCGCGTCAGCCTCTGCCGCCAAAGATGGTAAACAGCCGCCGGAGTATGGTGGCCTCGGGTTTGTGAATACCGCCGACCCTCACCCTGATTGCCCTAAATGCGGCGGGGAGGGCATCAGCGAGGTGTTTATTACCGATACGCGGGATCTGGAGGGTAACGCCCGTTGGCTGTATGCCGGAGTGAAAGAAACGAAATTCGGGATTGAGGTGCAGACTGCCAGCCAGGATGCCGCACGCCGTGAATTGTCCAGGCTGTTGACCGCGAGACACGGTGCAGGCAGTTTACCAACGGGCATGCAACCTGTTACAGGCTATACGCCTGAGGACTACCGCAAGGCGCAGGACTGGATCAACAGCGAGTTTGGAGATCTGGACTGATGGCTCTGATTGAATGGGACAGTCTTAGTTTTCCGCAGCGTGTAATACTGAAAAATAAATCAACGCGATCATTTCTCAACTATACACGGCTCTGGTTTGAGTTAATCCAGGGCGACCGGATGATGGTCAACTGGCACCACCGCATGATGTCGTCAAAAATTGACTCGATTATCAACGGTACGGCGGCACAACGAAATCTGATTATCAACACACCGCCAGGATCTACAAAGACAGAGTTTTTTTCTATTCATCTGCCGGCTTATATAAATGCGCTGATTCAGGAAAAAAAGTTGCAGCGCTTTCGTAACCTGAATATTTCCTTTTCTGATTCACTGGTAAAGCGTAACAGTCGCCGGACGCGCGATATTATCGCCAGTCCGGAATATCAGGAGTTATGGCCATGCCAGTTTGGCGTTAAGCAGGCTGATGAGTGGGAGATAATTAACTCACTGGGGCGCTCGGTAGGGCAAACCGTATCGCGAGCTGGTGGCGGCCAAATCACTGGGGGGCGTGGTGGTTATCCCGGTGCGGAATTTTCCGGGTATGTGCTGCTGGATGATTTTAATAAACCGCTGGATATGTTTTCTGAGACGAAACGTAAATCAGCGAATCAGCTTTTGGTTAACACTATTCGTTCCCGTCGCGGGGATCGCTCTAAAGACCATCCGACACCGATTATCTCTATTCAGCAGCGTTTACATGTTGATGACGCTACCGGGTTTATGTTGTCCGGCGGCATGGGCCTGGGCTTTGAACACGTCGTTATTCCCGCGATGATCAGCGAAGAGTATATCGACAGCTTGCCGGAACCCTGGCGAACGCAGTGCTGGAATACGGTAAAAGACACGGACAGTGTCACGGTCGCCGGGGTGCGCTACTGGTCTTACTGGCCAGAAATGGAATACGTCGGTGATTTGCTGGCGCTGTGGGAGCGCGATTCTTATACGTTCCTGAGCCAGTACCAGCAGAATCCGGCAGCGCTATCGGGCGGGCTGATTAACGGGCAGTGGTTCCGCACCTATGCCAAACTGCCGCGCCTGCTCTGGCGTGCCGTGTACGTCGATACGAACTCAGGCAAGATTAAAGATTTCAACGACTACACCGTGTTTACCCTGGCGGGAATGGGGGCTGACGGCAACATGTATGTAATCGACATGGAGCGCGGGAAGTGGGACCCGGAAGAGTTATTGCTGAAGGCTGAAGAGGTGTGGCTACGCTGGCAAGCGTCCGACACCCTCCAGCGTGCCCCGTTGCGCTATATGGCGATAGAGGATAAACAGGCCGGACAGGGGCTAATAACGACGCTCACAAAGCGCCAGGCAATCCCAATCAACGCTGTCCAGCGTGGTGAGGGTGAGAATAAACTCGTGCGGTGCCTGAACTGCGTCCCTCAACTGAAAACCGGGAAGGTATTTATTCCCGACACGCACGATGCGGACCGTAATCCGCTATTCCACACGTATTACAGCGACGGCATCACTATTGCCGGGACAACTCAGTGGGTTGTCGGTTTCGTCGCTGAGGCAGTGGCGTTTACCGCAGACGATACTCACGATCATGACGACATGCTGGATACTGCGATGGATGCGATCGATGACATGCTGATTAACCCGCAACGAGGATTTTTTGACTGATGATCTGGCCGTTCCGCAGGCAAAAGCCTGAACCCGAAAAGATTAAAATCGAGAACCCGCCCACACCAGGAGCGGGTTTTTTTTCGACTGACATTCCCCTTGGCGTCCCGGAGTTTGACCGCGCGGCGCTGATAGCCAGGAGCATTCAGACGCCTATGCCCAAGCTGAAAAAGGGGCAGGGCATGGACGCCGCCATCGGCAAGTGGGGCGGCACTGCTGCCAGCGTGCCGGATGCGCAGTTAGCGTGGTACGCCAGCCAGGGGTTTATCGGGTATCAACTGTGCGCCATCATCGCGCAGCACTGGCTAGTTGATAAAGCCTGCACGATGCCCGCGCGCGACGCGGTGCGTAACGGTTACGAAATCACCGTGAATGACGGCAGCAAGGCGCGGCCATAAATAATCACGGCGATGAAAACGCTCGATAAGCGCTACGGCTTAAACAGAAATTTACGCGAATTTATAAGAATGGGTCGGATTTTCGGCGTCCGTCACGCGCTGTTTCTGGTCGACTCCGACGATCCGAACTACTACGCCAAGCCGTTCAATATAGACGGCGTAAAACCCGGCAGTTATCGCGGGATTTCGCAAATTGATCCATATTGGGTGACGCCGGAACTGGATCGCTCCGCAACGGCAAACCCAGCCAGTCTGCATTTTTACGAACCAACCTGGTGGCGCTTGAACGGGATCGGGCGTGTTCACCGGTCGCATTTTTGCATTTTCCGCGCTAACGAAGTCCCGGACGCACTCAAGCCGACGTACAACTACGGCGGCGTGTCTATCCCGCAGAAAATTTTTGAGCGCGTTTACGCCGCTGAGCGCACCGCTAACGAAGGGCCGCAACTGGCGCTAACCAAACGTAGCACTGTGCTGGCACTCAACACTGCGGCGGCGATTACCGACCAGGCAGCGTTTGAGGAACGCATGGCGCTCTGGCAGTACTACCTGAATAACTACGGCGTAAAAATTATCGACCGGGGCGACACATACCAGCAGAACGATACCGCGCTGGGCGACGTGGATACCGTGACGATGACGCAATATCAACTCGTCGCCGGGGCGGCAAATGTGCCGTCAACAAAACTTCTCGGTACTTCACCGAAGGGCTTTAATTCCAGTGGCAGTTACGAGGAGGCGAACTATCACGAGGAACTGGAGAGTATCCAGGAAAACGACCTGACGCCTTTTGCTGAGCGTCACCACCAGTTAACCATGCGGTCTGATATCGCGCCCCGATTCGGGATTGCTCCGGTAGACACTGAAATCACCTGGCTGCCCGTGGCGTCACTGACGGCAACTGAGCAGGCTGACATTAACCTGAAAAAATCGCAGACCGATACGGCGCTGGCTCAGGCTGGTGCGGTTGACGGCGTGGACATACGCAACCGGCTGATTAAAGATCCGGACAGCGGTTACAGCGGACTGGAGGCATACGAGGATACTGATGGCGAAGAGGATCTCCCTGTCGAAGCGGCGGGAACAGTGGGCGCAGCAATTCAAGCCCCAGATAATCCGGGGAACACCGCTTAACTACAACGCTGCGTTATCTACCCGTATTGAGGCTGATTTGCTGAAACTGGTCAGGCAGATGACCCGTGAAACGCAGCGCGAGGTGCTGGCGCTATTCCGGTCAGATGTTGGCAGGCAGTTCTTTGGCATGGATGCCAGCGTATCCAGCCAGTCAAGAATTTTATTGAACGCGCTAACAAATACATTTATGAAAATTTTTAAAAGCCGAGCGAAGAGTATCACTGAAAAAATGTTGAGCGGAGCCGCAGCTACAAGCCGCTCCAGCCTCAGCCAAAGCATTGAGCAACTGACAGGAGGCGTGACTCTCAGTACTGATTTTTTTTCTGGCCCACTAAAAGAGAAGCTCAGCGCAGCGGTGACTCAGAGCGTAAACCTCATTGTGTCGATTCCCGAAAAATACCTGGGCAGCGTCAAAAATGCGGTGACATCCTCAATCAGCTCCGGGAATGGACTGGCCGATTTGGTGCCTTTTTTCGAAAGGCAAAACGGAATCACTGAACGACACGCCAGCAACATGGCTCTTGATCAAACGCGCAAGGTCTATAACACGATTAACGCAGGGCGCATGAGATCAGCCGGTATCCGTAAATTTGAATGGCTCCACTCTGCCGGTGGTCATCACCCCCGACCGTTTCATTTGCACAATCTTAACGGAAATATATTTGACCTGGATAACCCGCCAGTTATTGACCCAAAAACAGGGGAGCGCGGCCTCCCAGGTCAACTACCGAACTGCAAATGCCGGATGCGTCCGGTGATAGAACTCGACGACGGAACAACAACATGATGGGCCAGTCACAACGAATCTACGATCTCAATAAGTGGTTTGAAATCCCCAAAAACCCCATCTCAAAAGTTGGGGTTTTTCCTTATCTGGGATCGAGTATTGGCGCACCGGAGCCAGACACGGTTTACATGGTTTACCGTCCGGCGGAGGCGCTGGCGGACCCGGAGTGTCTGTCGTCATTCCGGCTGCTGCCGTTTATCAACGATCACGAAATGCTCGGCGAGGGCGAGACACCTGCCGAACAGTACGGTGTAGAGGGCGTTATCGGTGAAAACGTCGTTTTCGAGGGTGACGAAAATCAGGGGACTCTCTACGCAAATTTAAAAGTTTTTTCTCAGCACCTGGCAGATCTGATCGGCAGTGGCAAAAAAGAACTCTCATGCGGCTACCGCTGCGTGTATGTGCAACAGCCGGGGACGTGGAACGGTCAGCCCTATGACTACGTGCAGCTCAAAATCAGGGGCAACCACATCGCCCTGGTTGACGAGGGCCGGATGGGGCCGAGCGTCGCGGTACTCGACCACTTTAAATTTACAATCGACTCAGCAATGGAGTTAAAACAGATGGAACCAGGAAAAGAAACTACCGACGGCGAAGGCGCTGGCGAGGGGGATATGACGCTGGCGCAGTGCGCTGCGGCTATCAAGCAGATCATGCCGATTATCCAGCAGTTTCAGGCGGCACAGGGGGGCAACCAGCCCGAGCCGAAACCAACGCCTGATGCTGATGTACCGCCGAAGGAAGGGGAGGCAACACCGCCGGAAGAAAAAACGGGAGACGAGGACGTGCCGCCGGAAGAAAAAACTGCTGCTGCGCAGGATGCAGCAATTAAAAAACTCCGCGCCGAAGTGAAGGAAACGCGCAGCGCCCTGGACGGTTTTAAAAAAGACGGCATGAAAGTGCTGATGGGACAGATTGCCCGTCGCGATGCGCTGGCTGAGCAACTATCACATCACGTAGGGGCGTTCGATCACCGTGAAAAAACGCTCGACGAAGTGGCGAAATACGGCGTTGAAAAGCTCGGCATTAAATGCGCTGACGGCATGGAAGAAGCCGTTTTACAGGGCTATCTGCACGCCCGCCCGATTAATTTCGGCGGCGATATTGACACGACCTATCAGGCGACCAGTGACAGCGCTGATAGTGATGAGATTTCCGATTACCTGGGGGGTAAATAATGGCGTTCCCGTCAAAAGTTAACGATTCGCTGGCGTTCGGTATCCCCGGTGAGTTTTATGCCGATGGTCCGAGCAGGGCTGTTCCGGCGATGATCAACTCTGCTAATGCTGGCTACAACATGATCGGGCGCGCGTTTACGTACAACGCAGATGGCACGGTAACGGCTGGCGGCACGGGTGCGTTTGCAGGCATCCTCATCAATCCCAAATCTCAGCCGCTCTATGGTACGGCGCAGAATCCGCTGGAGGCATCCACGACCCTGCCAAACGGACTGAATGCCGAGTTCTGCACGATGGGAATTCTGATTGTGACGTTTACCACTGCCGTCACAATCGGCCAGAAAGTCGTTTTCGATACCCAGCACGGCATTCTGTACACCGTTGACGCTACGGCCACAGCCGCAGGCACGGGGAAAGCGTTTGTGCCAAATGCGTTCGTATCCCACTACAGCACCGCAGGCGCTGGCCCGGCGGTTATCACTATCACTAACTAACGGATAAAAAATGGCATCTCTAACCGTTTCAGAAATTCACTCGTATGTGGGGCCGCGCAACGTTCGCCCACTCCACCTCCAGAAGTGCGACAACTATCCTCGCGGCCTGTCTAAGTTGGGGATCTGCATGGACTCGCGCACGCTGCGCACAATGGCAGCCGCGATGGATTCCACCGTGCTACCCGGTATGACCACGACGGCGAGCAATGGCGTGCCGGTACAGGCGTTGCAAACCTGGCTACCCGGCTTTGTCGCAACTGTAACCAAACCGCGCAAAATTGACGATCTGATCGGCATCACGACAGTCGGGAGTTGGGAGGACGAGGAGATCATCCAGACCGTCATGGAACTGACGGGTAAAGCCGCCGTTTATGGCGACTATACCAGCGTCCCGCTCTCCTCCTGGAATCTGGCGTATGAGCGCCGCAGCGTGATCCGCTTTGAAGAGGGATTACAGGTTGGCTACCTTGAAGGCGCACGCGCAGCAAAGGTAAAAATCGACAGCGCTTCTACCAAGCGTAACGGCGCGGCGATTGCTCTGGAAATAAACCGTAATGACGTTGGTTTCTACGGCTACAACGACGGCACCAACCGTACCTACGGCCTGCTCAACGAGCCATCGGCCCCGGCCTACAAAACCCTGCCGGCTGGCGCATCCGGTAAAACGCAGTGGGCGTATAAAACTTTCCAGGAGATTACCGCAGACCTCCGCCTTATCGCTAACGCGCTGCTGGTCGACTCTAAATCGGTGGTCGACCCCACCGAGGACGAGTGTACGCTGACGCTGGCTAACGGCGCGGTGACGTTCCTCAGCGTTACGACGGATAGCGGGGTTAGCGTGAAAGACTGGCTGACCAAAAACTATCCGAAGTGGCGAATTAAAACCGCACCAGAGTTCGACCTGGCAAACGGTGGCGCGAATATTTTGCAGTTGCACGCCGAGGGTATTGCCGCTGATGAAGTGTCGACGGATGACAAAGGCGTGTGGTCACAACTCGTCCCGGCCAAATTTGTAACGATTGGCGCAAAGCAGGACGTTAAAGTCTACAACGAGGCATTCACCAACGCGATGGCTGGCGTCATGCTGAAACGCCCGTATGCCTGCGTGCGCGCAACCGGGAACTAAGGAGAAAAACATGTCAGAATATTATGTGTACTCAACGCTGACCGGATCACAGGCATACCATATTTACCGCAATGGCGGCGCGGATCTGCCGCTCGTTGACCGTGTAGTGATGGTCGCTGGCGGCGCAAACGTTGCAGACAAACATTTTGTGACCCCGAAGGGGGTCGTGACGCCTATTACAGCGGATGAACTGGAATTACTTGAGAAAAACCCGGTCTTTGCGGTGCACAAAGCTAATGGCTTTATCACGGTGGAAGAGAAAGCGATCCCTGTTGAAAAAGTGGTAAGCGATCTGGAGGCGCGAGACGAATCCGCGCCACTGACCGACAGCGACTTTATCGCAAAAGACCAGAAGCCGCCGAAGGTTGTCACCAATAAAAAGAGCGCGTGATCATGGCGGCGCTCACGTTTGACGCCGCGCTCTTTCGCAAACAAATCCCCGCTTACGCCGATCCTGAAAAATACCCGGACTCAGAAATTGAATCCTGGTGGGAACAGGCGGCGTGTTATATCAGCACCGAAAATTACGGCTGGCTCAACGGTGACAGCAGGGCGTTGGCTATCAATCTGATGGCCGCGCATCTGATGGCGCTAAGTGCCGCAGGATCTTCTGGCGCTGCGGCGAAAGTGGCGGGGGCTGGCGGGATTGTGACCGGGGCGACGATTGACAAAGTTTCTGTCACGCTGGCAGCGCCGCCAGCCGCTTCTGACGAGTTCGACTACTGGCTGACGCTGACGCCGACAGGTCAGCGCCTGTTGGCACTACTTCGCGGCAAAGCGGTTGGTGGGTTTTATGTTGGACTCTACCCCGAACTGTCGGCGTTCAGAAAAGTTGGCGGGGTTTTTTGATGGGAAAACTCATCAGGAATCCCGGCCCAATGGCTGAACGTTTGCGGGTTGCAATGGCGGAACTTCAGCGGAAAAAAGCTAAAGTGGGCTGGTTCGAGTCGGCAAAATATGAAGACGGTACGCCCGTTGCGTATGTTGCTGCCATTAACGAACTGGGCTCACACGCCCGCCCTTTCATGCGACCAACAATTCAGGAGCGACAAGGGGTATGGCGAGCGGTGGCGCGTACAGTGGCAAAAAAAGTGGTTAATGGCGATGCCAGCGTGGATCAGCTATTCGACTCAATCGGATTGCAAGCAGCCGGAGATATCGCAAAAACGATTACCGATATTACAACGCCTGCATTATCCCCGAGAACAATTGCCGCCAGGCGGGCAAAGCTGGCAAATGGAGGTGGCACAATTGGGAACCTGTCGAAGCCGTTAGTTGATACCGGATTGATGTTAAACACATTAACGCATGTAGTGGAGGAGTAATGATTCCAGGCGGCAATTTACTGAACATTGCATTAAATGTAATTGGTGCTCAGGAACTGGAGTATTACGCGTTCACCGGGAGACAGACGAACACCGCCGGATACGACGTGACATCTTACGCTGAAGCCGTGTCGGTGGTCGGTAGTTTTCAACCTGTCCCGCGCGCGCAGTATGCGAACCTCGGCCTGGATTACCAGAAAACCTACTGGAATTTTTACGTATCCGCTGACCTGCTGGATGTCTCCCGCGACGTGTCGGGCGATCAGTTGGTGTTTGACGGGCGGCGCTATCAGTGCGAGTCCGTAACGCCTTGGCGCGCTATTGACGGCTGGAACGCGGTGCTGTGTGCGGAGATCGGCGGTGCGTGAAAATGACCTCAACACCATGCTGCGTTGCGTGCTGCTGGACGGGCTTGCGGCGCGACAGCTTACTTCCGTAGCGGTAAAACGCAGTAATCAACCGACGGATCAGGGGCCGGATTCCGGCCCGTGCCTGTATTTTTTTGTCGTTAACCATCACCGTTACGGCTCGCCTCAGCGCTCCGACGAGTGGGACAAAGAAAAAGAGATGATGATCCATACTGAAAGCCAGTGGATTGAGACAACGTACCAGATTACTGGCTCAGTGTTGCAGAACCCGGCAGACCTGGAATCTCCGACCGCGAACGATCTGATTTTCCACGCCAGCGGGATATTGCAGAGCGATAACGCTATTTCGCAGTTGAGGAAAAGCGACGTTGGCATTTATCGCATTACAGAGAACAGGAACATATTTTTTAAAAACGATCGCGATCAGTATGAGGCCTCGCCGTCGTTTGATATCACGCTCACACACAAGGATATAACGGTCACTACAACGCCCGTTATTTCTTCCGTTGAGGCAAAAATCATCAGGGTATAAATATGGCAATCAGTTTTAAAAAGTACGTGGATATCACATCCGGCGTAGGCGCTGGCGCGTCGGTAAAAAATCGTGAGCTTATCGGGCGTATCTTTACTTCGTCGTCAAAACTCCCAATGGATGGGCTGCTGGAGGTGACCAGCGCTGACGACGCCGGAAATTATTTCGGTACAAACAGCGACGAATACGCGCGAGCAAAGTTTTATTTCTCCTGGATCAGCAAGCTGACGACCAGAGCCAAAAAACTTGGGTTTGCACGACATGCGCCAGAGGGATCAAAGGCGCAAATCATCGGACGCAACGCGAGTTTTTATTCAAAAAATCTCAGCTACTACACAGCGGTAACTAACGCCACGTTAAAAATGGCCGTTGGTTATGGGAACACCTCGTTGACTGCGGTCATGTCGCTCGATTTTTCTGCCGCTACCAGCCTGTCGGACGTGGCCGCAGAATTACAGGCAAAAATTCGGAGCACAGTAAAGCCGGAGGATATAGCCGTAGCTGACGGGCTGACGGTCGAGTGGTCAGCAACCGACCAAAAATTTATCATGACAATGGGCGAAGTTGGAAAACTGACTCAGTTACAGGTCAGGGAGGGCACGGATAACGTGCTGTGCTATATCGGCTGGGATGGTCCGGTTTATAACCTGGGGTCGGACCCCGAGACACCTGTAGATGCGGTAAAACGCTCTGCGGCGGCATCCAGCAATTTCGGCTCGTTCGTCTTTACTGCTCCACTGACTCCGGAGCAGTACAAAGATGTTGCTGAATGGAATTCGACGCAAAACGTGATGTACCAGTATCACGTTCCGTTTTTCGGCATCGAAAATTATACCGGAGACGATGAAAACCCAGGTTATTTTGAGGTCTACAACCTGTTATCAGGATATGCAGGTACAAGCGTATCACTGACTGCAGATGATGAATTCCATGAAATGATCCCAATGATTATTCTTGCGGCCACCGATTACAACCGCCGGAATTCCGCACAGAACTATATGTTCCAGCAATTCAGCGTAACGCCGACGGTGACGGATACATTGTTATCTGACGATCTGGATAGCTATCGAATCAATTATTACGGGCGCACGCAAACCGCCGGGCAGAATATTGATTTCTATCAGCGCGGTGTCCTTATGGGCGGGAATACCGCCCCGGTTGATATGAATACCTATGCCAACGAGCAGTGGCTAAAGGGGTTGTTGGAATCGCAGGTTATGACACTAATGCTGTCTATGCCTGCAATTTCCACGAATACCAGTGGCCGAAGCCAGCTTATTGCCATTCTCCAGGCGGGGATCGAAAAGGCCTTATATAACGGTGTATTTAGTGTAGGCAAAATCCTGAATACAACACAGCGGATGTATATCACCGAGGCAACGGGCGATGATCTGGCGTGGGCGCAGGTTCAGAATATCGGCTACTGGCTCGACTGCTGGTTTGAAGAATATACGACGACCGACGGACGAACAGAATACAAGGCTGTCTACCTGCTCATTTACAGCAAAGACGATGTTATCCGCAAGGTTGAAGGCACTCATACACTTATTTAATATCTGAGGAAATAAGATGGAAGATATTTCAGGCGTTGGCCTGCGCGTGACAGTAGTCGCATCAAACACATTCCCCAGCGGCATCACAATAACTCAGTTTGCTGATGATGCTGATCCGTTTGATATCCCGTCAATGCAAATTGCGGATAAGGCGATGGGGCTGAATGGTGATCTGATTACGTGGAGCAAGGCATCCCCATTGACACCTACGCTGAACGTGATCCCTGGTAGTGATGATGACAAAAATTTGCAGGTGCTGGCAGAGGCCAACCGCGTGGCGAAGGGAAAACGGTCCGCACTGGACATTATCACTATGACGGTGATTTATCCTGACGACAGCGGCGCAACGTACACCAACGGGAAATTAACCGATTCAATGCCCGGCAAAGGTGTTTCAAGCGCCGGGCGATTTAAAACCAACGCTTATATTTTTGCATTCGAAAACAGGACAACATTCTGATGGCCGAATTAATTCAACCCAAAGAATTTCAAGTTATTGACCAGGACGGCAATGAGCGCAACTACATCATCAGTAAATTCCCGGCCATAGAAGGCCGGGAGATTGTTTGTAAATATCCGCTCAGTGCCATGCCGAAAATGGGGGATTACGCAGTCAACGAAGAGACGATGCTTAAGTTGATGTCCTTTGTCGCCGTAGATATCAACGGCACGCCGCTGCGACTGACTACTCGCGCGCTGGTGAATAATCACTGCCCTGACTGGGAGGCGCTTGGGAAGATTGAGATGGCAATGATGGAATATAACGTCTCTTTTTTCGCGAAAGGAAGGAGCTTACTTTTCTCCGGCGGTTTAAAAGCGAAGCTCCTTCCGTGGATTACCAAAATGTCGACGGCTTTATCGGCGCAATTGTCGCAGAAGGGCGGGCCACGCTCCACGAACTAAGAACGGTCTATTCGCTGGAGGATGCTTTCCTGATGTGGGAAACAATTGCCATTCCTCGCTATAACGAATATCTCGCAATGCAACATTCACAACAAAAGAACCAGCGGTAACAAGCGGGCTGCAAGAGCGGCCTTCTTTTCTGGAGGAGTAATGTCAGTACTTGATACATTTTTGATACTCTTCGAATCCGATGCCTCAGACGTAAAGAAAGGCGCAGAAGAGGCGAATAAATCGGCTGAGGCGCTGGACAGCACGCTTGATAAAATTGGAGCGTCCACGGATGGATTAACAGAATCAATGGCCGAGTTTTCAAAAGTAGCACTGGGTTCATTGGCGGCATTTCTAAGTATTGGCGGTGCAATTGGGGGGGCCATCGAAAAGGCTGACGAAATTGACGCCCTGGCACGTTCTGCCGCGTCCTTGAATATGCCGATCGAAGACATTGATGCGTGGGGACAGGCCGCTGAACGCGCTGGAGGTGAGGCGGAAGGGATGCGCGATAGCCTCACGGACATGGCGGAAAAAATGGGCGAGGCTATGTCGGATGCAGAATCCGGGGCCGCTCAGGCATTTCAAAGACTTGGCATCTCTTTAAAAAATACTGATGGCTCAGTGAAAAATGCTGCACAGGGGATGCTAGATCTAGCGGATTCGATATCAACATTGTCCCGTGAGCAGGCGATCTTTCGGATAAAAGAGTTGGGAGTAACTGACAACCGAACCGTTGATATGATTCTAAAAGGCCGAAAGGCCATTGAAGATATGATCAAAACGCAAAAAGAATTTGGAGTTGTGACTAAGCAGGATGCAGAGGTTGCTCAGAAATTTAAGTTTGAACTCGACTCAACTAAATCAATGTTTAATAGCCTTGCAACACAGGCTAGCGTGAGCATAATGCCCGCACTGACGGGCTTCTTAAAACTCGTAGAAAAGACGGTTGAATTTTTTTACCAGCATAAAGATGCGGTGAGAATATTTTTTATTACTGGCGCTACCGCAATTGCTATGTACTACACCCCGGCAATGTGGGCTGCGGCAACAGCGACTCTGGCGGCTACCTGGCCCATTATTTTGATTGCAGCGGCGGTGGCGGCATTTGCGCTAATCCTGGATGATTTTAACAATTACCTTGAAGGAAATAATTCAATCATCGGCGAATTATCGAAGGAATATCCCAAGCTGGCTGATGCCCTAAAATTCGTCGGTGCGTGGTGCAAAATCGTCTGGGATCTGTGCGCACTTTTGGTTGAAGCCTTGTGGGATTTATTCACAAACCCACAGGCAGCTATCGACAATATGAAGAAAAATCTTTCGGAACTGTGGGTCTGGTTTGATAAATTTTTCGGCATCAGCAAATTGACGCAACAATTTGTTGACGGGTTTGAATCAATGAAAAAACAGGTGATCGGTATTTGGGATGAAGTCGTGGCGTACATCATGAAAGCCTGGAATAAAATTACGGGTATCCTGCCTGAAAAAGTTAAGGTTATGCTTGGCATGGATATGGATTCGGGAGGGGTGGGGACGTCTGCCCCTGCTGAGGCTGGCGGGGCTGTGGAACAGAAAAATAGTGGCACGCCAGCAGTGGCGAGCGGGACCAGCGCAAGTGCTCAGACATTTGGGATCGCTAGTTCTGACGAGTTACGAGATTTACAGAGCAGGGCGCAGCGTGAGATCACCGCAGCCAGTCAATCACCCCTGGCCAGCCAGACAACAAACAGCATCGTCAATCAGCCACAACAACTGAATAAAACCACTCAGTTCAGTATTGATAAAATTGAGGTAATCACGCAGGCAACCGACGCAGCCGGGATCGCGTCAGACATTGGCGACGGGTTAAGCGCCCACTTTGATCGAACTGCCAGTGAATTTGACGACGCAATCTGGGGGTAAAAATGCAAACTACGGCTGATGTCGTCGCCGTTCTGGACTCGTCATTTCGGCAGATATTCCCGGATGCCCGTCCCATAAAAGCGACGGTCAAAGAAGAAGCCAAAGCAATGCAGCATCCTGTAGAGAGCGGGGCTAGTGTTGTCGATCACCGGGTAATTTTGCCCGTTGAAATTAAACTCTCATTGATAATTCCAGGGGATGCGTATCGCGACGTATATCAGCAGATTCGTCAGTACTGGCTGCGTGGCGATTTGCTGACAGTGCAGACGCTGGCAGGAACGTATCAAAACATGATGATTTCCGGAATGCCGCACGACGAAAGCTCGGATCTGATCGACGCCCTGCCGATGGAAATTACGCTGGTTGAGCAGAAAATTGCCTCTACAAAATTCTCTGGCGGTGCGTCAAAGGGAGGAGCTAACGGAGATCCCTCAGTGCCGCGTGACAGTCCTACGACAGGCCGGGGGCAACAGCAAGGGACCACTCCGTCTACAGGACAACAGGGTAAGGCCGGTTCAACTATTTACGATATTATATTTTCATGATTACGATCCCACTTAATAACGAACCTAATCAATCATTATCTATTCTACTGGATGGAATAAATCACAAACTGACTATCAAAGAGGCTGGCGGATTAATGATGATTACTATCGAGCGAGATAGTAAAATAATAATCAGCAATACAAGACTATTGTCAGGGATTTTGATTATTCCGTACCAGTATTGTGAGGCCGGGAATTTTGTCTTTCTCACGGAGGATGATGACGTGCCATATTACACGCGTTTCGGCAGGCAAACTCTTGTTTACGTAACGGCTGACGAAATGGAGGCGTATCGTAATGGCGGCTGAAATTGATCCTCGGGTAGTTGTCGTAGGGATCGAGATTGGCGGACAAATCCAGCAGTTCAGCGATTTAGCAATATCGGCCAGCGGCACAAAATTCGCAAACCCGAATCAGAATGAATGTACCGTCAAAATTACGAACCTGAAAAAATCCACCCGCAATTATCTTATTACCGAAACGTCACCGTTTAATCAGAACAAAACCCCAAAGCGCCTGTATCTCTATGTTGGCCGTCAGTCAACCGGAACGCGGTTACTGTACATCGGGGATATAACCTCGGCAGTTCCATCTCAGCCGCCGGACATAGCGCTGACGGTCAAATCGAAAACAGCGCAGTCGCAAAAGGGCGTAATCATCGCGCAAAGTAATGGGAAACAAGAGCAGTTGAGCACCATCTCTCAGCAGGCCGCCGGGAGAATGGGTCTGAAGCTGAACTTTCAGGCCACAGATAAAAATATTGCAAACTACGCTTTTAGCGGCGCAGCGCTGAAACAAACGGAGCGGCTACAGGCGGCGGGTGATGTAGATGTTTTCGTTGATGATGATCAGTTGATCGTCAAAGACAGCGGCATCCCCTTGTCCGGTAGCGTGCGCGTTCTGGATAAAGACAGCGGGATGATCGGCATTCCCGAATTGACTGAGAAAGGAGTCAAAGTGAAATTTTTACTCGATCAACAAACCACGCTCGGTAGTGAACTGCGCATCACTAGCGAGATGAACCCGGCGGCGAACGGCAGTTACACCATCACAAAACTAAATTTCGACATCGCCTCCCACGACACACCGTTTTATTTCGTTGCGGAGGCAACTCGCAATGGCTGATATCGCAAAACCTTCACAAAACCCAGGCAACGACGGAACAATGGCCGGGATGCTGCGGGGTGTTTTCGGAAAGCTGATTCAGGGGCTGGACGACATGCTGCCAGCGCAAATCGTGTCATATGACAGAAAAGAAAACCGCGCCTGCGTGCAGCCAATGATCGCCATGGTAACGACGGAAAAAGAACGTATCACACGGGCACAACTGGTCAGTGTACCAGTACTGAATATCGGCGGTGGCAACTACATGTTGTCGTTCAATCTGAAACCCGGCGACTACGGCTGGATTAAAGCCAGCGATCGTGACATTTCCCTCTATCTACAAAATCTGGCTGAGGAACAGCCCAACACCCGGAGAATGCACAGTTTCGAGGATGGGCTGTTCATTCCAGATGTTATGACAAAGTACCAGATCGCCGACGAAGATGTTGAGCATGCGGTGTTGCAGACGCTGGACGGGAAAACCCGCCTCGCAATTTGGCCAGATAAAGTAAAAATCACCGCTATGAATGGGCTGGAAGTTGACGGGCCGCTGAAAGTAACCGGAGACACAATGCTGGAAAAACGGCTGGTCGTGAAGGGGCGCACACGGCTTGAGGGGGGCGCTGATATCGACAGCAGGCCTTATGAAAGCCACTGGCACGGCGGCGTTGATCGCGGACAAGGCAACACGAACGGACCGTATGCGTAGAGGCGGATATGAAAAGTATTGCGGTTAATGCAAAGAATGACATTTTTATCAACGCGGCGGGCAATCTTGCGGTTGCGAAAGATCTGACCGCCGCAATGCACAGTGCGCAGCAGGGCGCACAGGCGCAACTCGGTGAAATGATGTACGCCACTAACCTCGGTTTGCCAACGTTCGATGTGGTCTGGAACGGATCGCCGAATCCGGCAGTATATGAAGCACAATTGCGCCAGATGCTGCTTGACAGCCCCGGTGTACACGATGTGCTGTCCATCACTGTCACGACCATAGATAACGCCCTGCGTTATTCCGTGACGATCATTACCGATTACGGGGAGTTACTGCTGAATGGCTGAGTATAAATATATCAACTCAACCGGCGTTATCATGCCGGACACCGATAACGTGATCGACGAGGTGCGCGATGAGTACCGTGCGGTATTCGGCGATGATTTGATCACTGACGACTGGACTCCGCAGGGCGTTTTGATTAATGCCGAGGTAAAGGCGCGAACGACGGTTATTGAGAATAACGCAGCGCTGGCAAACCAGATCAACCCAAATCTGGCGGGGGGGATTTTTCTTGACGCGATCTGGATGCTGACTGGCGGCCAGCGGCGTGGGGCCACCCGTTCGCAAGTCGTCGGTATTTGTCGCGGTGTCGCCGCGGCCATCATTCCGGCAGGATCGCGTGCCCGGACAAAAAATGGGGACGAGTTCGCCACGGTCGAGCAGGTTGTTATTGGTGAACTGGGGACGGTCAGTGCGATATTCCAGTCCACCTCTGTGGGGCCAGTGCCCGTACCGATCGACAGCCTGACGCAAATAATTGACGCCGTGCTGGGCTGGGAGACGGTAACAAATGAAACTGTGGGTAGTCTGGGGCAGAACGTTCAATCTGACGTTTCGGCGCGTTCGATGCGGCGCAAGACCCTGGCGTTACAGGGGGTTTCGACAACAGAGGCTATCACGTCAGCTATTTATGATGTCCCGGGAGTAAAAAGCCTGTCATTCCGTGAAAATATTGCTGGTGAGGAGCGGGTTATTGATGGAGTGACGATGGCTCCTCACTCTGTCTATGTCTGCGTAGACGGTGGCACGGATGAAAATATCGCACAGGCGTTGCTGGCGAGCAAAAGCGCGGGGTGCGGGTATAACGGCAATACGACCGTCACGGTCGTTGACGCCGTATCAGGCCAGCCCTACGACGTTAAATTTTCTCGCCCTGAGGAGATTACTATCCTGATGCGTGTTTACGTATCATCCCGCGCTATGAGCACCGTACAAATCCAGGATGCGGTACGATTAGCTATCGTCGATTACGCACGAGGCGAGCAGGATGGAGAAGATGGATTTACCGTTGGCACTGACGTTTCGCCGTTCGAGGCGGCATCAGCGGTCAACCGGAACTACCCGGATATTTTTATAAAAAAATTGGAAATTGCCGACATTTCTAAAATGACGTTTTCAGTCGATACTTTGCCAATCGAAATCTGGCAAAAGGCTGTTGTTGCTGAATCAACGATCCAGGTAAATATTGTATGAGCGACACTATTCAGGAGTTTAATTTTTCAGTTGACCTCCTGCGCGCAATACTCTGGCAATATAACGACGCAGAAAATTTGCAGGGCATACTGCAACGCAAAAAAGACTGGTATATCACAAATCATGAAGCGTTCTGGCGCGAGTGGTATACCAACGTATTTAACATGGATACCGCAAATTCTTTCGGTCTCGGCGTATGGGCAATTATTCTCGGCATTCCGCTTGTTGTTACCTCTGACGCACCAAACCCAATAAAACCAACTTGGGGATTTGCAAGCACTCACAAGAATTTTAATAACGGGAATTTTCAGCATCACTTCGGGGATGAGATAACGCTGACGACAGAGCAAAAACGAATGGTGCTCAAACTCAGGTATTTTTATCTTGTCAGCCGTGGAACTATCCCGGAAATGAACCGGGTAATGAACTACGTATTTGGTCATAAGGGCGGTGGTTACGTTTTAGATAAATATGACATGAGCGCGGTTGCGGTAATATTTGATTTCAAACCTAACGAATCTATTCGTTTTGTGTTCGATAAATATAACGTTTTCCCGCTGCCCGCTGGCGTGGGTATGACATATGAATTCAGGAACTCAAACAGAAAAGTATGGGCGTTCGGCGACGAGCGAAACAATTTTCGGAAAGGCAATTTCAGACAAAAGAAGACGGCAGAATGACCTATATACAAAAACCCTTTTCAGTAAACGGCGACAAAGAAACCATTCCGCAGGATAAACAAGATTCAGGTGAAATCAGCTTTGACGAGGGTTACGGGCCTGATTATGAAAAAGACATTGACAACGACGACGAAGCGAAAGTCATTGAACGCAATAAATTAAACTGGCTCCTGTGTCTGGTTACAACTGAAATAAAAAAATATCAGGAAAATGGCGTTCCCGACTATATTACAAAGGCCGAGAACGGAGGGATCGATTTTGCGTATTCGGCGGCGGCGCTTGTCCGGTATAACGGTAAAGTCTATTTTTCACTGACTGACGCAAACACCAACACCCCGGACAGAAACACTTGGTGTCTGTTCGATCCATCAGCATACATGGGGACAAATGGCGGGGTTATTACCGGCGATCTAACCATTAACGGAAATCTCGACATTAACGGCGAGCGGCCGTACACGCCGTCAAACCCACAACCCAGCACGGCGGCTGGGTTGTCTATTGGTACAGTGCAAACCCTGCCAGCAGGTGTACCAGCCACGGCGAGCGTGACAGGTGAATCCCCTGAGCAGGTATTAAGCTTGGGTATCCCTGTTGGCGATCCAGGTAAGCCTGGCGATCCGGGTCCTGCCAATGTGCTGTCTGTCGGCACGGTGCAAACGCTGGCGGCAGGCGAGGCTGCAACCGCTGAGATAATAGGCACCACGCCAACCCAGGTGTTGAATCTGGGTATTCCCAGGGGAGAATCCGGGGGCGGTTCCGCTGTCAGTATTTTATCTGATGGGAAAACATACTCACCGAACGCCGACGGGGTCATTAAACTCGGTAGCGCCGCCGGAAAAAATATCGTGAAAGATACCGATCCCTTCACGTTGATGTTGGATAAAATTCCGGCATGGGTTCCTTCCGAGAGTAATAGCTCACTGAAACGAGAAAATTCCTCTGCAATCATTATTGACTGGGCGACATTTGCATTTACTGCAGGGTGTTCGTATTCAATAAGCAAGGATTCAATAAATGATCCACTGGCGGGTAAGGGGGTAAAAGCCAGTGCTTCTTGGTCCGTCACCTGCCTGTCGAATAGTTATGAATCAACTATTGCGCCTGGTTCATTTTTAATAGCACGCGAAAGTTGGAAGACGAAAAACAGCGTGTTTTTTCTATATCGGATATACGAAAGCTCAATTATTGGCGGGGCGCAATGGATGATAGGAACCGTTGATATGGCCCCCGCATTTAATATTGTCGTGGAGTGAGAATTAATGGAAAGATTTATAAAAACCCCCTTTGCATCGCTGGGGGATAAGAGCGACATACCTGATGCCCTGCAATCAACAGGCGATGTTTCAATGATGACCGGATACGGTTATGATTATGAACGCGATCAGCTTACTGATGAAAACGCGAAAAATATCGAACGCCAAAAAATGAACTGGCTGTTCTATATTATCACTAAGGCCATTAACGAATACTAGTCGTCTGGCGTACCAGAGTTTATAACTGAAGAGGTCAATGACGGCACGGCATTCCCGTACCAGAAATCCGCGATCGTCAGATTTGATAAAGGCGTTTATTATTCTCTGGTTGATGACAACACATCAACGCCCGCAGATAACACCAAATGGGCGCAACTGATGTACACGTCGGAGGATATTTTTGATGGGTATCTGAGGATCGACCAGTTATTGTCAGAAATAGCAGAGCAGGGCGCTGCGGCACAAAAGCAGGCGCGTGAAAACATTGGTATCAATGGCGATATTGCGTATCGTGATAAAGAGAATATTTTCAAAGAAAAAAACTCCTTTAACCAAATGACGCAGTTTAATGATGACACCACAGTAGCGGCTGGAAAAAAAATCATAGCACCGACTATTTGTCTGACATACAACGGAACGCAGGTGGGAACGCTCTCAGGTGATGCCGGAAAGGTTACAAACCTGATCAGCGATGCAAAGCTTCGGCTGGGCGGCGCAACTGTTCATGACTTAATGTATGCATCCGGTGGCCACGACTATGAAGTTTGGCACGCCGGGAATTATGATCCCGTGAGAACAGTTAATTATGTCGGGCCTGATAGCGATGGGAACGTCAATGTTCAGCCGATTAAATTCATGGGAGACGGAATTACTGTTATGGTTGCGCTGTTCGTGCCATACTATCTATTCACTGGCGTGTCGCCAGTCTCCGTCCATTTTGGAGCGCTATTGCCGGGATACCTGCTTTCACCAGCCAGTTTATATAAGCCGTGGAAGACCGCAGAAACTAATTTAATGTTTGACGAAAAATATATGCCGGGAATCTGGCGTATGTGCGCAACGACGACAAATAATAGTAACGACTCAGATGCACTCGGGGTAGGCATGGCGCAGCGAGTGTCAATCGGTAGCATCACTAAGTTTTCAAATATTTGCCAACCGTTTTACCCGAACGAAGATCGTGTCGACTTTTTTGGTGGCGACCATACTGACGAACGATTTGTTTGTGTGAGATGCGATATCGAGGGTGTCGGGGATGGTCTCATTTTTACGTCGTATGTTGACGACGAGGAAGAGTACAGCAGACAAATTTACCAAAACGCTATCGCTGGCATGTATGGCGTGATAGAACCTCAAAATGCACCGAGAAGGCCAAAAGAGACAGTCAGCTCTCAAGTGATGTGAAGATTAGCAAAGCATTAAAAAGTTGCGCGCGCATAAAGGAATAATCGGTAGCGATCTTGCCGACTATGACCTGCTTGGTAAAGCGGCAAGGTTCAATTCTGGAAAGCTCCTCGCAAAATTTTCTTTTGTGACTGCTCTATCAGTTTTTGCGTGACTGGGTGCACCCCAAAATCCTTTCCCCAAAACTAAAGGCAAGTAATTGTTATTGTTCTGGTATTAGAGAGCTGTTATGTGCAGCGTTTTATGTTATTTAATGAGAAAATATCTTTCAATTCAGTGTGTTAACATTTTTTTGAATATATACTGTTGCGTCACATGGAATGGTTCGAAGCGGCTGACCTGATTGTTAAAGGTACCGAAGGCGCAATTGCGGCTAAAACTGTGACCTATGACTTCGAGCGTCTGATGGAAGGCGCTAAGCTACTGAAATGTTCAGAGTTTGGCGACGCGATCATCAAGAATATGTAATTTCTGATGACGTAAAATCAAAGCGGGAGCCTGAGTGCTCCCGTTTTTTATTAAGTAGCGACTACAGATAAGGTGAAGATAATATTCATTTTAAATTGTAACGTAGATAACCATTAATTAGTGGGTTTGTACGTTTTCTAATGTGCAGTAATGTAGGGGATAAAAATGTTATATCCACTACCGTTTGCAGCGAGGGGGAATTGATGCGAGTACAGGATTACCCAATGTCAGATTCAGAAAAGTGGTCAGAAGTAGATGATTATTTTTCGCGGCAACTTACACTTTTAGATCCTGATTTTGACTGCGTTCTCACAACGAATGCAAAATCAGGATTACCGGCGCACGATGTTTCTGCAACACAAGGAAAGATGCTGGCATTATTTATCAGGATGCTTCAGGCTAAAAGTATCCTTGAAATAGGTACTCTGGGTGGCTATAGCACGCTATGGATGGCGCGGGAACTGGTGCCCGACGGTAAAATAACCACCCTCGAAGCAGATGAACACCATGCTAAAGTGGCGGCCACTAATCTGCAAAACGCGGGTGTTCTTGAACGGGTTGATCTTCGCGTCGGCGCTGCGCTGGATATCCTTCCTTCACTGCAAGGTCCGTTTGATTTCATTTTTATTGATGCGGATAAAAAAAATAATCCTCAGTACTTGCAGTGGGCGCTTAAATTGTCTCGCCCTGGTACGGTTATTATCGCCGATAATATAGTCAGGGGGGGGGGCCGTGCTGGATGCTGATAGCGATGATAACAGTGTAAAAGGCGTCCGCGAATTTTTTACATTGCTTCATGACAATCCACACGTTGATGCGACAGCCATTCAAACGGTCGGAGAAAAAGGCTGGGATGGTTTTGTGATGGCGGTGGTTAAAGCGTGATGAATTATCCCAATATTATTCTTAACTTATCGGATTAAACTTTTATGGATCACCGGCTACAGACAGCGATTGCGTTGCGAAAGAAGGGAGAGTACGAAAAAAGTCGCCAGCAACTAAAAACTTTACTCGGGGAACCAGCCCTGACTGCGCAGGCGCAACTTAATATTGCCTGGTCATACGATAATGAAGGACATGAGCGAGAGGCTGAGCACTGGTATATCTGCGCCCTTGAAACCGGGCTTGAGGGCGACGATGAATTTGAGGCAAAATTCGGGCTGGCATCAACAAGACGCTGCCTGGGGTCCTATGACCAGGCAAGAACGCTATTTGAAGACATCATCAGGCAATGGCCGCTGGCAACGGAGGTCTGGCCCTTTTATGCCTTGTGTCTGCATAATTTGGGAGAGCACGAACGCGCGGTCAGTATGTTGTTGACGTGTATTGCGCAGTCCCCGGATATCCGTACCCGTCCTTATGTGAAGGCGCTAGAGCAGTATGCGCAGAACCCGAACCAGCGATGGTCATGACCGGGCTTATCGCCAATAGGTTAATCCTCAATAGTTGAGGGTTGATCAATGCGGTAAGCTTAAAACAGCAAAATGCCGTCGTCATATTACAGATAATCTATTGCGGTACGGCTTGTGACTTCCTGAACTCAGTTACGTTCGCGTCCTGCCGCTTGCTATATCCCTTTCTTTGTCCAGACTTATGACTACTGTACTCATAAAAAAGAGGTGAGGTATGCATCAGGATGGCCTGAAATGTATAGAACTATGCTACAAGTGTGCGGCGATGTGTGATTTTTGTGCCGCTTCCTGCCTTAAGGAAGACAATCCCGCCAGGATGACGGATTGCATTCGCCTGGCGGTGCAGTGTGCGGGTATTTGTCGGCTCTCCGCGCAGTTTATGAGCCTGGATAGCGATTATTTTAAGCAGACCTGCCGGATCTGTGTCGATATTTGTAAAGCCTGCGCAGAGGAATGTGCCAAACATCAAAGCGATCACTGCCAGCGCTGCGCTAAAATATGTCGCAACTGTGCCAACGCCTGTCTGCGAATGGTGGCATAAATTTTAAAAAGTTACGTTCAACGCGGGGTTGCTGGAATGAAATCAATTCATAAACACCAGTTTCCCCGGTAAAAAAATTCCGGCATATTTTTTAAAATGAACTAGCAGGGCGACCATTGTGGTGCTGCGTTAAATAAACAAAATAAACCTTGTGTTACCCATCGAATCATGCGTAAATGGATTGTCGGTTTGATACACAGACAATACCTTGAGTAGTTTACTAAAGCAGTTCTCATCAAAGATATCCTCTCTTGAGTCTCCACCTGAAGCTTCGATACGCATCTGTATTCAAACCATGAATGCCATAAGGCGCTTGTGTAAGGAAATAATTTTGAAAATACAATTCAGATGCCCGGCGTGTCACGGGTCGCAGTACAGAACGTCACCCTACGATGTGACGGAAAAAAATCGCTTTGGTGCAAAATGCATTTTTTGTAAATCCGCCATGGTCGCGGGCGACGACCTATGTCACCTCGCGATAACGGATACACCGAAACTGGCGGAATACCGCCGTTGATGGTTGAACCGGACGTGCCTGGCGCGTGTCCGGTTAATGCCCGGGCCAGCTCAGTCTGATTTCGCTCCATAAGGACATAGCGTAAAAATACACGTCTTACGATGCTGACAATTAATAATTCCCGGTTCGTCATTACCAGGGCAGGTGATTCTGTTTTTAAACGTTTGCCATAGCGGGCCGGAATAGTGGAAGGTGTGGATAATCGCTATTGACGTTCTTCTGCCATTTACAATAACGCCAAACGGACTATGGCTAAGAATATTACCGGTACGTAGAAAGTAGTTTCCCTTATACCACACTATTAACTTCATGTTTTTTACTGCAGAGGCAATAGCAAAGCCGGTCCCGGTTGTCGGGCAAACAAGGGTTTGTTCTATTTCCCAATCCATTAGCAAAACGCTCCTTCGTCAATCGTTTATTTCTATCCTCTAAATTCTTCATTGTAAATATAGCAATGAAATCAGATTTGTCTAATAGGATTAATTAACTATGACAAAAAGAAGGTAGGATGCTTTTTCTTTGCGCTGGTTTACATAAATGCTTAAATTTTAAACATGCTGTTGAATGTACAGCCTCTGCTATATACCGCGGGCAGAAGCTGTTGCTGTTATTCAGCATAACAGTGCATCTCGTATTACCACCACCCCAGCTGAGTGCCAGCAACTGCCACAATCGCCACAATCAGCATAATAATCGTTGTTTTTTTCATCACATTATTCCTGTTTATCCATCGGTGCAGAAAGCACGACATGTTCGTTATGTCCGGGACAGCCTGTTATTGTTGCGGGCATAGTAAAGCATGGCTGGATGAAATTTGATATATTCGGCTTACGAGTCTGACGTTTTGCAAAAAAAGCCCCGTAGCGAGCAGCGGGGCAAACCTTATTGGTTATGGAATGATGTTCTCTGGTCATGAAGAGAACCGCTTCAGAATAAACGACTAAAACCTGTGGAAAATGAAGAAATCATGAAGATCGCCTTTATCAGTATGGGGGCGAGTGAAAAAGGAGAGGCAATGAAACGACTTTGTTTGTTTTTACCGCTGGCGCTGGTGGGTTGTGCCAGCGATCATAGCGAACCCCCTGCGACGGGGCTGGCGAATCCGGCGGCGGTGTGGTGTTTAGAGCAGGGAGGCACGCGCGTACCGGTACAAAGCCCACAGGGCGTGCGCACCGAATGCCGTCTCAGCGATGGTCAGACTATCGACGAATGGGAATTGTGGCGGCGCGACCATCCCTCAACCCATTAAGCCAGTTTTGCCAGCCAGTCCGCCAGAATCAGGGCATGGTTCTGGCGGGGGTTTTTGGCGGCGTATAGCAGGGTAAGATTGTCTTTCCCGGCCTGCGCGAGCAGGCGTAAACCGTCGTCGTGCAGAGCGCTTAACTCCTCGCGGTAGTGCTGGCAGAAGGTGGCAAAATCGATCGTTTCACTGTGCAGGGCTTTGCGCAGCTCAGCAGAGGGCGCAAGGTTTTTACACCATTCATCACAGTGAAGAGATTTCTTTTTTATCCCGCGAGGCCATAGCCTGTCGATCAGTACGCGGTAGCCATCATGTGCGACGGGATCGTCATAAACGCGTTTACACTGGATCATATTACCTCTCCGTTTTCTCCATCCATGCAATGAGCGCCGGGAACTGTCTTTCGGAAAATACGCTGATCCCATGCTCCCGCAGTAGTGCCGCAGCAACGCCCGAACCGGGTTTGCGGGTACCGCTGAAACTGCCGTCATAAATAAACTGACTGCCGCAGGTCGGGCTGCCGTCGGTTAACAGCGCCGCGCCACAATTCGTCTCAATGGCCGTTTGCAGTGCCAGCCAGGCGGCCAGCTGATAATGTGCGGTGACATCCTGCCCATCATGTTCAATAATCCGCGCGCGCAGATTCATGACCTCTGCGCCGTCGGCTGAGACAATTTCTGCTGGCGGGCGCGGGGTAGGTAACCCTGCCGCCAGTTCTGGACAGTGGACAACGATTCGTCCTGCGCGCTGCCAGCGCGCAACATGTAGCGAAAGATCGGCTTTTTCCTGGCCGTTATAACGAACGTTAAATCCCATCAAACAGGCGCTGACCAGTAACTTATTTTTCATTCCGCGTCCGGTAACGTTGCACAATGTCGTCAAGAGTAGTCTATCCCCGACGTTCAATACAGCCTGAGTATGATCCCGTGGCCTACTAATTAAGGTGTTGTCTTTGGAAGAAAATATCGCTAGTCTGAGGTTCCTTGTGTTGTCCATTTTCCGCTCAGACATAAGGTAATCCTCATGGAAATTGCTTCCTCCCCCGCGTTACGTATTGCACTTGTCGGCGACTACAATGCCGATGTCACCGCGCATCAGGCAATCCCGCTGGCTATTGATGACGCTGCTGCCGTGCTCGATACGGTGGCGCACTACCACTGGTTAGCCACTCGCGATATTAAAAGCGAAGACGATCTGCAGGGGTTTGACGCCATCTGGCTGGTGCCTGCCAGCCCTTACGAAAATATGGATGGCGCATTAATTGCTGTACGTCATGCCCGACAAAACGCGATTCCGTTTCTCGGAACCTGCGGCGGTTTTCAGCATGCCATTCTGGAATATGCGCGCAACGTGATGGGCTGGCAAGACGCCGCCCATGCGGAAATCGACAGCGAAGGCAGAATGATCATTACACCCTTAACCTGCTCGCTGGTAGAAAAAAGCGATACCATCGAACTACGCGCCAATACCCATATCGCCCGCGCGTATGGCAGAGAAAGCATTGAGGAAGGTTATCACTGTAATTATGGGGTGGCCGCTGATTTTGCCCGGGCGCTTGAAAATGAGCCTTTGCACGTTACCGGTTGGGATGAAGAGGGTGAGATCCGGGCAATTGAACTCGTGACCCACCCATTTTTTGTCGCGACGTTATTCCAGCATGAACGCCATGCGCTGGCGGGGCGACCTGCACCGCTGGTACAGGCATGGCTTTACGCCGCCAGCCATTAATTTAAGTGATTTCCCGGTCGCGTCCGGCACAGGCACCGAAGATCGCCATCACGACGGATAATACTGCGCAGGCCAGCAGCGGCAAATGCCAGTCGCCGCTGGCATCGTGGATTTTACCCATCAGCGGCGGACCGCAGGCGGCAAGAAGATAACCTACCGCCTGGGCCATGCCGGAAAGCGCGGCGGCCTGATGCGCCGAGCGGGCGCGAAGGCCAATAAACGTTAAGCCAAGGATCATTGTCGCCCCTGAGCCAAAGCCAAATAGCAGCGTCCACCACACCGCGCCCTGGGGAATAAACCAGAATCCCGCCGCGCTTACCGCGCACAGTAAGGCAACCAATGCCGCAATCGCGCGTTGGTCACGGAGCTTATATAAAATCAGCGGAATGGCCAGACCCGGTACCGCCGTCGCCAGTTGGAGCAGGCCGTGCAGCGATCCCGCCTGCGCTTCGCTATAGCCCTGTCCTGTCAGGATCGCGGGCAGCCAGCCGATGATCACATAATAAATTAGCGAGTTAATTCCCAGGAATAAAGTGACCTGCCAGGCCAGGGCCGAGCGCCAGATCCCCCGGCTGTGCTGCATTCGTGAAGAGGTTAACGATACTGGTTGCTGTTGACCGCGTTGCGCAAGCCAGAGCAAAAAGGCCAGTAGCGGAAATATCATCAGCATCAGCAGCGCGCCGCGCCAGCCGAAGCCGTTTAACGCCAGTGGTACCACCAGCGCCGACCCTAACGCTGCAGCGCCACCCATAGTCAGGGAATAGGCACCGGTCATTTTCGCCACGTGTTGTGAAAAATCACGCTTAATCAGGCCCGGCAGCAGAACGTTACCCAGCGCGATACCACAGCCAATAATGGCGGTGCCGGTAAACAAAAACAGTGCAGAAGGCAGGGAGCGAACAGCGATCCCGGCGCATATCAGCAGCATCGCGGCAGACAGGCTGCGTTCCATACCAAAACGACGCGCCACCCCTGCAGCCAGCGGTGAAATCAGACCAAACGCCAGCAGGGGAAGGGTCGTCAGCAGGCCGGTTTGCGCGGTGGTAAGGCCGTATTCCGCGCGGATGGCATCCAGCAGTGGTGCAGCGCCGGTAAAAGTAACGCGCAGGGTGGTGGCAATCATCAGGATGCCAGCAATTAACAAGACAGTATGTCGGCCTGAAGTGGAGGTTGCGGTGGTCATAAATTTCTCAATACGTCATATAAGGGCATAAAACGGTGCGTTTATGCCCGTTCAGTCAAAGGGTAAAAACTACTGCTTTCCTATCACCAGCGAGACCAGCCCGGCAGCAATCAACGGCCCCACTGGCACGCCGCGAAATAACGCCACGCCCAGCACCGTGCCGACCAGCAGCCCGGCCACCAGTTGAGGCTGGCTGCCCATCAGCGAGACACCGCGCCCGCCGAGCCAGGAAACAAACACGCCAACGGCGATGGCCACCAGCGACTTCCAGTTTACAAACGAGTGTAGCAGCGTTGACGGCGGCAGCGTGCCGCTGGCAATGGGAGCCATTACGCCGATGGTCAGAATAATAATCCCGATCGTCAGACCTTGTTTTTCGATCCACGGAAAAAAGGTACTCAGCGGCGTTACGCGGACAATAATAAGCACCAGAATAGAAACGGCGACGGTAGTGTTATGGCTAACAAACCCCAGCGCTGCCAGTCCAAGGAGGACGAGCAGTGTGACATCAAACATCGTAGTTTTCCTTGCCGAAAAATAATAAGCATGCTCATTTTACGCACATACACGTGAGTAAAAAGGCTTTTTTTCTCGGCCACTCCTACAGGCAGGGGTAATCGGCTACTTATCATTTCGGTAGAAATAAAAACCATTCTCATTTTAACCTGGTGCTGGTAAAGTTGTATTTATAATGCATCTTATGCTGGGGAGGGGGAAATGAGCATCAATGAAAAAGCAGGGCATACGTTTCTGGCCAGTCTCGGAAAAACCCGTTTACGTCCAGGCGGTATCGAGGCCACAGAGTGGTTATTCAGTCAGGCCCGGTTAACGCTGGAAAGCCAGGTGCTGGAAATCGCCTGCAATATGGCGACTACGGCAATCGAACTGGCGCAGCGCTTTGGCTGCCAGGTTATTGCCGTTGATATGGATAAAGACGCGCTGGCGAAGGCAAAAGCCAATGTTGTGGCGCACGGTCTTGAGCAGCATATTCAGGTTATGCCCGCTAACGCCAACAGCCTGCCTTTCGCCGATAACAGTTTTGACGTGGTTATTAACGAAGCCATGCTAACCATGTACGCCGATAAAGCGAAAGCGAAGCTGCTTGGCGAATATTATCGGGTGCTGAAACCTGGGGGCCGACTGTTAACCCACGATATTATGTTTACCGCCGGACGACTGGCTGAAGGCGAGCAGCATCAACTTCAGCAGGTAGTGAAATCGAACGTCAGCCCGATGACCAGGCAGGGCTGGCAGGAGATATTGCTGGCGTCGGGTTTTACTGAAGTGACGCAGCATAACGGTGAGATGTCGCTAATGTCGCCGCAGGGACTCATCCGCGATGAAGGCATCAAAGGCGCAGTCAGGATTGTGTTTAACGGCCTGCGCACCCGCCAGAACCGAACCCGTTTTCTGGGGATGTTTCGTTTTTTTCGATCGCAGCGCAGGCATCTCAACTACATTGCCTGTTGTTCAGTGAAAGGACATTAACCTTTTCCCCGCGCCGGGCGCGGGGAATCGTGTTAGTCGCCGGATGTTACGCTTTGCTTATGAAACAGCTCACGGAATACCGGGTAAATATCTTCCTGCTCACGAATGTGCTGAATAGCAAAATTATCAAACGAGGCCTGAAGATGTTCATACTCACGCCACAGGGTTTGATGCGCACGCCGGGTGATCTCGATATAGCTATAGTAACGCACCACCGGCAGGATTTTCTTCGCCAGGATCTCGTGACACAGCGGCGAGTCATCCGCCCAGTTATCGCCGTCCGACGCCTGTGCGGCGTAAATGTTCCATTGCGCCGGATCGTAACGTTCTTTCACCACCTCATCCATTAGCTTCAGAGCGCTGGACACAATGGTGCCCCCGGTCTCCTGGGAGTAGAAAAATTCATGCTCATCAACTTCTTTCGCCTGGGTATGATGGCGGATATAGACCACATCTACGTTCTTATAGGTTCTGCTCAGGAACAAATAGAGCAGGATATAAAACCGTTTTGCCATGTCCTTGGTGGCCTGATCCATTGAGCCTGACACGTCCATCAGGCAGAACATAACCGCCTGGCTGGACGGTTCCGGGCGTTTTTCATAATTCTTATAACGCAAATCGAAAGTATCAATAAACGGCACACGCTCGATTTTAGCCCGCAGTTCAGCGATCTCTTTGCGTAACCGCTCTTCTTCAAGCAGTTGTGCCGGTTCGCTGTTGCTGATCGTATCAAGAGAGGATTCCAGTTCGCGGAGTTCGCGACGTTTTCCTGCCGTCATCGCCGTGCGTCGGGCCAGCGAATTTTGTAGCGAACGTACCACGCTGATATTGGCCGGGACGCCGTTGGAGGTATATCCAGCCCGATGCGTTTTGTATTCGTTCATCTGCCGGTGCTGATTTTTCTTCAGGTTAGGCAGGGCTAAATCTTCAAAAAGCAGATCCAGATACTCGTCTTTGGAAATCTGGAACACAAATTCATCCTGGCCTTCGCCATCCTGACTTGCCTGTCCCTGTCCGCTACCACCGCCACCGCCGCCACCCTGAGGACGCTCAATACGATCGTTTTGCACGAAGTGGTCATTCCCCGGATGAACACGACTGCGTTCGCCGCCGCGCCCCTGATGGAACATCGGTTCGTTGATATCGCCAGCCGGAATGGAAACGGATTCGCCGCTTTCCACGTCCGTCACCGAGCGTTTATTGATGGCTTCGGATATGGATTGCTTAATTTGTGCTTTATAACGGCGTAAAAAGCGCTGGCGGTTAACCGCACTCTTATTTTTACCGTTCAGTCGTCGGTCAATGAACCAGGTCATATGCCCCCCGTACTGCTTTTGCCAACTTCACGCTGCGTTCACAGACCGGAAAACGTTCTGTTCTCCGGCCTGCAAAACGCATCTTTATTCAGGCCCGGTGAGCCGTGCTACCGGGCATTGATATTATGAAGATTTACGTACGCGTAAATACCACTCGCACAGCAGACGCACCTGCTTGCGGGTATAGCCTTTCTCCATCATCCGATCGACAAAATCGTCGTGTTTTTTCTGCTCGTCGGTCGATGTTTTCGCGTTAAAGGAAATCACCGGCAGCAGTTCTTCAGTGTTAGAGAACATTTTCTTCTCGATCACCGTACGCAGTTTCTCGTAGCTGGTCCAGTTCGGATTACGTCCATTGTTATTGGCTCTGGCGCGCAGCACGAAGTTAACGATTTCATTACGGAAATCTTTTGGATTGCTGATCCCGGCGGGCTTCTCGATTTTTTCCAGTTCAGCATTCAGTGATTCACGGTCGAAAAGCTGCCCGGTATCCGGGTCGCGATACTCCTGATCCTGTATCCAGAAATCCGCATAAGTGACATAGCGATCGAAGATGTTCTGCCCGTATTCGGAGTAGGACTCCAGATAAGCCGTCTGGATCTCTTTGCCAATGAACTCGGCATATTTCGGGATTAGATAGCCTTTCAGGAACTCAAGATAGCGTTCTGCCTGCTCTTGTGGGAACTGCTCGCGCTCGATCTGCTGCTCCAGAACATAGAACAGATGCACCGGGTTCGCGGCGACTTCCGCATGATCGAAGTTAAACACTCTTGAGAGGATTTTAAAGGCGAAACGGGTCGACAGACCGTTCATGCCTTCATCCACGCCCGCATAATCCCGATACTCCTGATAGGATTTAGCTTTTGGATCGGTGTCCTTGAGACTTTCACCATCATAAACGCGCATTTTTGAATAGGTGCTGGAGTTTTCCGGCTCTTTCAGGCGCGACAGAATAGTAAAGCGGGCCAGCGTTTCCAGCGTACCCGGCGCGCAAGGTGCGTGAGTTAATTCACTGTGATTAAGCAGCTTCTCGTAGATTTTGATCTCTTCGGAGATGCGCAGGCAGTAGGGCACCTTGACGATATAGACACGGTCAAGGAACGCTTCATTGTTCTTATTATTACGGAAAGTGACCCATTCAGATTCGTTGGAGTGGGCGAGGATAATGCCGTTAAACGGCAGGGCCGAAATCCCCTCGGTGCCGTTATAGTTGCCTTCCTGGGTCGCCGTCAGCAGCGGATGCAACACCTTGATTGGTGCTTTAAACATCTCCACGAACTCCATAATGCCCTGGTTTGCCCGGCACAGCGCGCCGGAATAGCCATAGGCATCAGGATCGTTCTGGGCGTGGTTCTCCAGTTTACGGATGTCCACTTTACCTACCAGTGCGGAGATGTCCTGATTGTTCTCATCGCCAGGCTCTGTTTTGGCAATCGCAATCTGCTCCAGAATGGACGGCCAGACTTTGACCACGCGGAATTTGGTGATGTCGCCGCCAAACTCATGCAGGCGTTTTGCCGCCCATGGCGACATAATAGTGCCGAGATAACGGCGTGGAATGCCGTATTCTTTATCGAGTATCTGGGCATCTTCCTGCGGATTAAACAGGCACAATGGGTGATCGTTAACCGGGCTACGTTCACCGTCCGCGCTCAGCACGTAAATCGGCACTCGTTGCATGAGCGCTTTCAGCCGTTCTGCCAGCGAGGATTTACCGCCGCCGACAGGACCCAGCAGATAGAGGATCTGTTTTTTCTCTTCCAGGCCCTGAGCCGCATGTTTCAGGTATGAAACAATCTGCTCAATAGCCTCTTCCATTCCGTAAAACTCCTCAAAGGCCGGATAACGTGCGATGACCCGGTTCGAAAAGAGACGAGATAGCCGTGGTTCCTGAGCAGTGTCAACCATCACTGGCTCACCGATTGCCGTCAATAGCCGCTCCGCCGCATTGGCGTAGGCGCTACGATCCTGGCGGCAAATAGTAAGAAATTCCTGCAGTGTGAACTCTTCGTCCTTGGCAGCTTCATAACGCTGGCGGTAGTGATCGAATATATTCATGGCATGCCGTCCTTTCGTTTTTAGCACAGGTAAAGAGCCGTTCATATGAATAGTAGAGGCTCCAGGAAGAGGTAGGCTGAGCCACGCTCATTCACACTCCAGCAACCATTATGCCAGGTTAGAGGAGGCCAGAAGACGACGTGCCCGGCGATACACCTTCTAAATAAAGCGTAGATGGCATTTGCAAAACTTGCATGCGAGCCATGACCAATTTCAATGACATATCAATAACTCATCTAAAAATAATTATCGTTGTCTTAAAGCCCGCCAGCGCTGGTCATCGTAGCGTCATCCCTGTGCAAACGATTTGTCATTTACGCAAGAGATAGTAAAAAGTTTCTCTAAGTAAGAATCTTGTAAATTATTTGGGTTGTGCGTAAAGGGCGGTTACACTCCTTCAGCGGATTATTTGATTACAGGAAAGAGCGAATTGTGACTAAATTCAAACTTCTGGCACTGGGTGTGCTAATTGCTTCTTCGGTCAGCGTCGCGCAGGCGGCTGGCCCCTGGACAGTGGGTGCGGGTGTCGGCGTCGTGCAAAATCCCTATAAGCAATATGATGACGATGTTTATCCTGTACCGGTTATCGCTTACGAAGGTGATGATTTCTGGTTCCGCGGCCTGGGTGGCGGCTATTATTTGTGGAACGATAAAACCGACAAACTCTCCATTACGGCGTACTACTCTCCGCTGCATTTCAAACCTCATGACAGCGACAATAACCAATTGCGCCAGCTCGATCGCCGCCGTTCGACGGTGATGGCAGGGCTAACCTATGTTCATGAAACCCCGTACGGTTTCCTGCGCACTACACTTGCGGGTGATACCCTGGATAACAGCAATGGCATCACCGGGGATGTGGCATGGCTTTACCGCTACATTAACGATAGCTGGCGCATCACGCCGGGCATCGGGGTGGAGTGGAGCAGCGAAAACCAGAATGAGTACTTCTATGGCGTGTCCGGCAAGGAATCTCGCCGTAGCGGTCTTCGCAGCTATAATCCGAACGATAGCTGGAACCCGTATGTCGAGCTGGCGGTGAGCTATAGTCTGAACGATCACTGGAACCTCTATGGCTCCGGACGCTATACCCGTTTGTCGGATGAGGTGACTGACAGCCCGATGGTCGACAAATCCTGGTCCGGCGTACTTTCAACTGGCGTAACCTACAGTTTCTGACAGGGCACATATCCAGGGCATTTTATGCGATAAAACAGGGCAATTATGCCCTGTTTTGCATTATGGTGGGGCAGTAAAAATCTCAGGAGGAGTTATGACAAGCAAACGTATTCATTTTGGTCATCAGGCTACGGTGCCGGCCATCGGCCAGGGCACATGGTACATGGGGGAAAGTCGAAGCCAGCGCGCGACTGAGGTCGCCGCCCTGCGCGCAGGCGTCGAACAGGGACTGACGCTGATTGATACGGCGGAAATGTATGCTGATGGCGGTGCGGAAGAGGTGGTGGGCGACGCGCTGAAAGGCATTCGCGACCAGGTATTTCTGGTATCAAAAGTCTACCCATGGAATGCCGGGGGCAAAAAGGCCATTGCTGCCTGCGAAGCCAGCCTGCGCCGGCTGGGCACCGACCATCTCGACCTTTATTTGCTGCACTGGCGGGGAAACTATTCGCTGGCGGAAACCGTCGACGTGATGGAGACGCTGATTGCCCAGGGCAAAATTGCCCGCTGGGGCGTGTCGAATCTGGACATCGACGATATGCACGAGTTATGGCAGGTGGACGGCGGCAGACAGTGTGCGACTAATCAGGTGCTCTATCATCTGGCCTCGCGCGGTATCGAATATGATTTGTTACCGTGGTGCCAGCAGCAGTCGTTACCGGTGATGGCGTATTGTCCGCTGGCGCAGGCTGGCAGGCTGCGTAACGGGCTGATGAATAATGCTACGGTGCTGGACATTGCACATGCGCACAATGCCAGCGCGGCACAAATCCTGCTGGCGTGGGTTATTACTCATCAGGGCGTGATGGCGATCCCCAAAGCATCGAGCGTGGAACATGTGAAAGAGAATGCTGCCGCACTGAACATTACCCTGAGTGCGGACGAGCTGGCGAAACTCGATCGTGTATTTCCAGCTCCCCAGCGCAAGATGCCGCTGGACGTGGTGTAACATTCAGGAATGGTGGCTTCGCCTTATCCGGCCTGTAAACCGCTACCGGATTGCAGTCCCTGCTGCCACACACGCAATCGACGATGCACCGCTTAGACGTTTTCTGAAATGGCTACCCGGCGGTAGCCATTTTTAGTGACGCTATACGAATTAACAGGCCAATTATTAGCGTTTAGCCACGCGAATGGTCTGTGCCAGACGAGAAGGTTTCTCCTCGCTGGTTTTTTGCTTGCGAGTGGCGCAAGCCGTTTCAACGCAAACAAACGTCTTATAGCCGTCGTCCGGCATATCGCCCATGCTGACAGAGAGTGCCGGGCCAGGGTTCCAGCCAACTACATCGTCGTTATGGTGGTGAATCACTTCAATACTGCGATTCAACGCCGTATCGTGGATAACGCTGCACGCTTCCGGCTTCGTATAAACGCGGTCGGTGCGATCCGGGAAGGTCTGCACACCCTCAGCCAGAACGCCTTCCTGCGCGTTATTTACTTTATCAATGTAGCGATCGCCAAGACCGCTGACTTTTACCGCACTGATATCACCCACGTTGAAGTAGGTATGCAGCGCTGAAGTTGTTTCAAATTCGCCGTGCGCTTCCAGTTCGATTTCGCAGGTTTTACCCAGCTTGAAGCGCGCATACAGTGTGAAATCATGCGGCCAGTACTGGCGTGAGGCGTCGCTGCTCTGAAGTTCAAATGTCAACATAACGCCATTATCATCTTCGTTGTGCGCTTTCAGCGTCCACGGCAGGTTGCGGGCAAAGCCGTGAGAGGGCAGACCTTGTTGTTCAGCAGGCCCAAACCACGGCCAGCAGACTGGAACGCCACCGCGCAGCGCCACGCCATTTTTAAATGGTGTATTGCCGCTTAACCACAATACTTCCTCTTCACCTGCCGGTTTCCAGGAGAGCAGATGCGCGCCCTGAAGGGCAAGAGAGGCTTTCACCTGCGGATGGTCAATAACGATCACTTCCAGTTCGTCAAGCTGACGCTGAGAAAGCACCGGGGTTATCTGTTCGATTACAGGTAGAGCAAAAATTTTATTAATCATTTAGCGCAATCCTCTGTCTTCAAAACAAAAAAAGAGCGACCGAAGTCGCTCTTTAGGATCATGTCTCATCTCACTTATTTAGAGATGTGGGCAATCAGGTCCAGAACTTTGTTAGAGTAGCCAGTTTCGTTGTCGTACCAGGAAACCAGTTTCACAAAGTTGTCATTCAGTGCGATACCTGCTTTGGCATCGAACACGGAAGTGCAGATTTCGCCGTTGAAATCGGTAGAAACAACGTCGTCTTCGGTGTAACCCAGAACGCCTTTCATTTCGCCTTCAGAAGCGGCTTTGATGGCTTTCTTGATTTCTTCGTAAGAGGCTGCTTTTTCCAGACGAACGGTCAGGTCAACAACGGATACGTTCGGAGTCGGAACGCGGAACGCCATACCGGTCAGTTTGCCATTCAGTTCTGGCAGTACTTTACCTACTGCTTTAGCAGCACCGGTAGAGGACGGGATGATGTTCTGGGATGCGCCGCGGCCGCCGCGCCAGTCTTTGTGAGACGGGCCATCAACGGTTTTCTGAGTCGCGGTGGTCGCGTGAACGGTCGTCATCAGACCTTCGATGATGCCGAAGTTGTCGTTGATAACTTTTGCCAGCGGTGCCAGGCAGTTGGTGGTGCAGGAAGCGTTAGAAACGATGTCCTGGCCTTCATATTTGTCAAAGTTAGCGCCTTTAACAAACATCGGCGTGTTGTCTTTGGACGGGCCAGTCAGAACCACTTTCTTCGCGCCAGCAGTGATGTGCTTACGAGCGGTTTCGTCGGTCAGGAAGATACCGGTAGCTTCAGCAACAACGTCAACGCCGATTTCGTTCCATTTCAGGTTAGCCGGATCTTTTTCTGCGGTAACACGGATGGTTTTGCCGTTAACAACCAGATGGCCGTCTTTCACTTCTACGGTACCGTTGAAACGGCCGTGAGTGGAGTCATATTTCAGCATGTACGCCATGTAGTCAGCGTCTAACAGATCGTTGATACCAACGATTTCAATGTCAGAACGTTCCTGAGCAGCACGGAAAACAATGCGACCGATACGGCCAAAACCGTTGATACCTACTTTGATAGTCATATATTCCACCAGCTATTTGTTAGTGAATAAAAGGTTGCCTGTAAAATTACAAAAACCTTACGCAGCGTCAAGCGGAATCGTGTCAATCATTGCGACAAATCAATCCTCTGCTTAACCTTTGGACGACTGACTCGCTCGACTTTTCCTTTGGGCTGAAAACCACATGGGGGCTGCGCCCGGAATTTTAAAGGGCCAGCCGGATAAAAATGTGAATGCCATCACAATAATCCGGGTAGCCACGCACAACGGATAAGTTTAGAACAAATAGCCACACCTTGATGTTAATGTTTTGTTAGAATAGGCTTACAAATGTAAGTGCGACTACAGCGAGATGTATCAAAATGGCTAATAAACCATCACCCGAAACGCTAAAAACGACGCTGAGCGAAATGCAATTTTATGTGACGCAAAATCATGGTACCGAGCCGCCATTTACCGGGCGACTCTTGCATAATAAACGTGAAGGGGTTTATCACTGTCTGGTGTGCGACGCACCGCTGTTCAATTCTGCGTCAAAATATGAGTCTGGCTGCGGCTGGCCGAGTTTTTATGAGCCAGTTAGCGAAACGGCAATCCGCTCACTCAATGACTACTCACACGGTATGCAGCGCATTGAAATCCGCTGTGGAAATTGCGACGCGCATCTGGGACATGTTTTTCCGGATGGTCCGCAACCTACCGGAGAGCGTTTTTGCGTCAACTCAGCATCATTAAGCTTTACGGATGATACTGACGGCGAGCAAATTAAAGGCTGAAAAATCGATTCAGCTAATTATTCCATCTTCAGGAGCACGAGAGTGGAACTCGACACACTTATTGAGAGTATGACGCCGGAAGTTTATCAACGCCTGGTCACTGCCGTTGAGCTGGGAAAATGGCCTGATGGCGTCGCACTGACGCCGGAGCAGAAGGAAAACAGTCTGCAACTGGTAATGCTCTGGCAGGCGCGGCATAACACTGACGCCCAGCACATGACTATCGACACACAGGGGCAGATGGTGATGAAAACGAAGCAGCAGCTAAAAGAAGAATTTGGCATCACGCCAAAACCCATCGCCACTTTCCGCTCCTGAATATAAGCCTGTTTATCGCCCGGCATTGTTGTTACACCGGGCGCAAAGGGGCTGTTATTTTTTGTTCATCATGGCTTTCAGATCGGCGAACGGATTGTATTTCGCCGCGCCTACGCTTTCCTGCGCATCTTCACCTGCTACCACGGTTGAACCATATTGATCGGCTTCCGTGTATTTTGAATGCTCATGATCGTGGCAGTAGAGACAAAGCATCTCCCAGTTACTGCCATCTTCCGGATTGTTTGAGTGATCGTGGTCAATGTGATGCACTGTCAACTCGCGCAGGTTGGAATACACAAACTCGCGCGAGCAGCGTCCACACACCCATGGAAAAAGCTTCAGGGCTTTTTCGCGATAGCCGACCTCAAGTCGGGCATAGTTTTTGGGGATATAAGCCATAATATTGGACCTTAATACAGGGTGACGCTGCCATGGTAGCAGGCATCGGGCCCGTAAGTTAATGTAATTGCGTCATACCCGTCGCCATCAAACCTGGGTTTCCAGCCAGTCGTCGAGGGTGTACAACGTTGCACCAGCAGCGGCCATCTCCATAAAGGCCACATTGCTGTCCTGCGGCTGAATATTGACGCCGCGGCAGCCATCAGTGATCACATTAACAGCGTAACCCAGCGTCAGGGCATCAAGTACGGTAAATTTGACGCAGTAATCGGTGGCCAGTCCCATAACGATCAGTGCGGTTACCTGCTTCTCACGCAGCCAGCTATCCAGACCGGTTTGCTGACGGTGCTCGTTATCAAAAAAAGCACTGTAACTGTCAATCAGCGGATTTTGCCCTTTACGAAAAACGGCTTCGATTGCTTTATGCTTTAACAGCGGATGGAGCTGTGCGCCTTCGCTATCCTGAACGCAGTGATCGGGCCAGAAGGTCTGGGGAATGCCATCCAGCATGCCGTCGGTAAAAGGCTCAACGCCTTGCTGGCTGGCGAAACTGCCGTGGTCTGCCGGATGCCAGTCCTGGCAGGCGACAACGTTCTCACCACGTCGATGGCACCAGTCAATCAGCGTATTCGCGACATCAACCGTGCTGTCACCTTCCGGGACGGCCAGCGCGCCACCCGCGCAGAAATCATTTTGTATATCGACCAGTAATAGTGCTCGTTGCTTCATTGTCACTCCTTCATTCATCCGGGGTCAGCTCACCGCGCAGGTTTTGCATCATCGCCGTACGAATGGCATCGGTGCTCAGCCCCTGGCTGAGCAGATAATGGAGCTTGGTCAGCGTGGCTTCTACCGTCATGTCGAAACCGCTGATGACCCCCGCATGGGCCAGCGCATTGCCGGTAGCATAGCCGCCCATATTAACCTTACCTGACATGCATTGTGTCAGGTTCACCACCACAATTCCGCGCTGGCTGGCGTCGGCCAGCTCCTGAAGAAACTCGGCATTCTGCGGCGCATTACCCACTCCGTAAGAGCGCAGGATCAAGGCTTTAACCGGCTGGCGCAGAAAGTTACGTACTACGTCTGCGGAAATACCCGGATAAATCGTCACTACCCCAATGGGTTGCGGTGTGATCGGATGGACGATAAGTTCGCCGGTTCCTCGTGGCGATGGCGGCGTTCCAAGACGGCGAATATGAATTCCGGCTTCCAGTAAAGGTGCCAGGTTAGGAGAGGCAAAGGCATCAAAACCATCGGCATGCGCCTTTGTCGTACGGTTACCACGATAGAGGCGATTATTAAAAAACAGCGCAACTTCATTAATGGGATAATTGGCGGCCACGTACAAGGCATTGAGCAGGTTAATTTGTCCGTCCGAGCGCAGCTCGGCCAGCGGGATTTGTGACCCTGTCACAATTACCGGTTTGCTCAGATTTTCCAGCATGAAAGAGAGGGCGGAGGCGGTGAAAGCCATGGTATCGGTGCCATGAAGGATCACGAATCCGTCATAGTTGTCGTAGTTCGCCTTAATGTCTTCAGCAATATGTTGCCAGTCCTGCGGCGTCATATCTGAAGAGTCCATCAGCGGCAGATATTCATGAATGGCGAAATCCGGCATTTCCGGACGATGGAACTCCGGCATTTGCGCCAGTTGCTGCTGGAGGTGCCCGGAAACAGGAATATAGCCCTGCTCGGAGCGTTGCATACCGATGGTGCCGCCAGTATAGGCGACGTAAATGGATTTCTTTTGCATAACGGCCTGGTCGCGTCTGTGAATGCGGGGAGTATAGCGTGGAGATAATGAAAACGGCAGTATCCTGACGGTTACAGCATTTAACAAGCTTCTCCTTTGCGTGAATAAAAAATAGTCGTTGATGCCGATATTAACCAAAGAGTGAGAACAGCGGAAGCAACGAGATACAGAAGAATGTATCAAATCTGACGTGGCAATCAGGAGAGGCTATTAAGTATGTTTCTGGATAAAAAACGATGCGCCGCCAGGGCGACGCATCGTGAAGTGACTAGCGAATGTTGGCGCAGGTTAAGCAAAACGCGTAGCGATTTTGCGGGTCGTTGAAGGCGGCGAGCTTGTCGCTTTCTTCTTTCACCACGCTTGCCGCGCCTGCCAGCGGGGCAGGCAGATACGCCTGCATCGCCTGTGGCAGCATGGCGCGCACAGACCCGGTCAGGCTGTCAATGACCATATTGAACATGCCAGGCTCTTCAACCAGGTAGTCCAGTTGCCACTGTTTAAGCTTCGCCAGTTCGGCGGCTTTAGCGATGGCATCGTCAAAATCACCAAGGCTGTCGACCAGACCGTTGTTTTTCGCATCCTGACCAGTCCAGACATGGCCCTGAGCAATCTTGTCGATTTGCTCTGGCGTACTCTTACGGGCAGCGGCAACCAGTGAGATAAAGCGCTGATAGCCGTTTTCAATGCTCAACTGCATGATCTGCTGCACTTCCGGCGGCAGATTTTTCGTAATGGAAACATCCGCCAGCGGTGAGGTTGCCACCCCGTCGGTGTGCACACCGATAGAATCGAGGCTGTTTTCTACGGTGTTTATCACGCCAAAGATGCCGATAGAGCCAGTCAGGGTGCTTGGGTTAGCGACGATATAGTTTGCTGGTGTGGAGATCCAGTAACCGCCGGACGCCGCCATACCGCCCATTGACACAACTACCGGTTTGCCCGCTGCTTTCGCCGCTGCCAGCTCAGCGCGGATCACTTCTGAGGCGCTGACGCTGCCGCCAGGGCTGTTAACCCGCAATACGATTGCTTTTACATCGTTGTCGAGGCGGGCTTCGCGGATTTGCGCGGCGGTGGTATCGCCACCCACATTACCCTGCGTCGCTTCGCCGTCCATGATGGCACCGTTTGCAAAGATGACCGCGATTTTGCCACCTTCCTGCGCCGGTTTTTTCAGCGCATAGTCATACATGCTGATGGCGCTGAAATCTTTGTCTTTATCGCTCCAGCCAAACTGTTTACTCAGCGCTTTTTCCATCTCGGCGCTGGAACCCAGTTCATCTACCAGTTTATTGTCGAGCGCATATTTCGCGGTATCGCCACCGGTTTTACGCAGGCCATCCAGCACGCCCTGCGCGCCGGGAAATACCTGCTGGGCGGAAATCTTGCGATTTGACGCAATCGTTGAGAGATAATTCTGCCACAGCTCGCCGATCCAGCGGCTGTCGGCTTCACGGGCCGCCGGGGACATATCGTCACGAATAAACGGCTCTACCGCCGACTTATAGGTACCAACGCGGAAAACGTGCGTAGTGACCTTCAGCTTATCCAGCAGGGACTTGTAATACAGGCCGTTGGTGGCAAAACCGTGTAAATCGACCGTACCCTGCGGCGAGAGCCAGATCTTATTGGCAAAACTGGCGAGGTAATATTGCCCCTGCGTGTAGCTATCGCCCACCGCATAGACCGGTTTGCCGCTGTCGCGGAACTCGCGCAGCGCTTTACCGATATATTGCATTGACGGCTGATCGGCACCGGCAAAATTTTTCAGATCCAGCACGATGCCGGTGATGTTGCGGTCTTCCTTTGCCTGACGGATCGAATGCACAATATCAAACAGCGAGTTTTCCTGTAACCGGTCAGAGTTAGCACCAAACAACTCGCGGGTTACCGCACTCAGCTTACTGGTGGGCGAGGGATTGTCGACGACAACACCGGTAATATCCAGCAGCAGTGCGCCACGCTGGGTATTTTCTTCCGGACCACTGGTCAGCTGCATCCAGATCCCGACGCACACCAGCAGCAGGAAAATAAACACTACATTCAGGACCAACTGGCGTACAAAGTTGAGTAAACGCCATGTCCACTTAAAAAATCCGGCTATATATCGCCAAAGGGTTCGCATGCAATCTCCCTGACCAAACAGAATGAAAAATTTGCCGTTTCGGCAAAATCGTGTGGCTATCCTAAAT
This sequence comes from Superficieibacter electus, assembly GCF_002915575.1. Classification (GTDB taxonomy): domain Bacteria; phylum Pseudomonadota; class Gammaproteobacteria; order Enterobacterales; family Enterobacteriaceae; genus Superficieibacter; species Superficieibacter electus. The sequence goes on along the minus strand of NZ_PQGD01000002.1, from coordinate 275,591 downwards.
ACACCGTCGCCACTTGTCAGCAGGAATCGCTGGCGGTGCTGTAACAAAACGCCTGTACATGTTAATTTTGTGAAGAATTAACATAACAGGAGTTAATTAATGGATGCACTTGAACTGCTCGTCAACCGTCGTAGCGCTTCACGACTGATCGATCCGGCTCCGGCAGGCGATCAACTGGAAAATATTCTGCGCGCCGGTATTCGCGCGCCAGATCACGGTACCCTGCAACCATGGCGGTTTTATATTGTAGAAGGTGAAGGGCGTCAGCGCTTCAGTGCGCTGCTGGAAAAAGGCGCGCTCGATGCGGGATCAGATGAAAAAGCCATCGACAAAGCGCGGAATGCGCCGTTCCGTGCGCCGATGATTATTGCCGTGGTGGCGAAATGCGAAGAGCACCATAAAGTCCCGCGCTGGGAACAGGAAATGTCCGCTGGCTGCGCGGTAATGGCAATGCAAATGGCGGCACTGGCACAGGGGTTTAATGGTATCTGGCGCAGTGGTCCGCTGACGGAAAGTTCTGTTGTTCGTGAAGGGCTGGAATGTCGTGCGCAGGACAAAATTGTCGGTTTTCTCTATTTAGGCACGCCGCAGTTAAAAGCTTCAACAACGATTGAACTGGCCGACACCGCTCCCTTTGTCCGCTATTTCTGACATCAACGGAAAAACTGTCTGGATTATGAGCGAAAGCAGCATGATTCAGACAGTAGTACTTATCACTGCCCGCTTCTGGCGCTACCATAGCGGCAGTGCATTGACAGGAGAGGTCCATGAGCGCGCAAGCTATTCGATTAACGCAATACAGCCACGGAGCAGGTTGCGGTTGTAAAATTTCCCCGAAGGTGCTGGAGACTATCCTGCACAGCGATCAGGCAAAGTTTATCGACCCCAGACTGCTTGTCGGTAATGAAACCCGCGACGATGCGGCGGTTTACGATTTAGGCAACGGTACGTCGGTCATCAGCACTACCGATTTTTTTATGCCTATCGTCGATAATCCTTTTGATTTTGGCCGTATCGCCGCCACCAATGCCATCAGCGATATTTTTGCCATGGGCGGGAAACCGATTATGGCCATCGCGATTCTGGGCTGGCCGATTGAGAAACTGGCTCCGGAGATTGCCCGTGAGGTCATCGAAGGCGGTCGTCATGCTTGTCAGCAGGCTGGTATTGCCCTTGCGGGCGGGCACTCCATTGACGCCCCTGAGCCTATTTTTGGCCTGGCGGTGACCGGTATCGTGCCGACCGAGCGGGTGAAGAAAAACAGCACCGCGCAGGTGGGCTGCAAACTCTATCTTACCAAACCGCTGGGGATTGGCGTCTTAACTACCGCTGAGAAAAAATCATTGCTCAAAGCGGAGCATCAGGGGCTGGCGACCGAAGTAATGTGTCGTATGAACCTCGCCGGCGCAGCATTTGCCGATCTTGAGAGCGTGAAAGCGATGACCGACGTCACTGGTTTCGGTCTGCTGGGGCATCTGAGCGAAATGTGCCAGGGCGCAGGCGTTCAGGCGCAGATCCGCTATGAAGATGTACCAAAACTGCCGGGCGTGGAGGAATATATTCAGCGTGGTGCGGTGCCGGGCGGCACCGGGCGCAACTATGCCAGCTATGGTCATTTAATGGGCGATATGCCGCAAGCATGGCGCGATCTCCTGTGCGATCCACAAACTTCCGGCGGGCTACTGCTGGCGGTGACGCCGGAAGGGGAAGCGGAAGTACAGGCCGCCGCCGCAGAGTTTGGCATCACGCTCAGCGCGATCGGCGAACTGGTACGCGCGCGCGCGGGACGACCGATGATCGAGATCCGTTAAGTCGATGCGGCTGTTTATTGCGGAAAAGCCAAGCCTGGGACGGGCGATTGCGGATGTGCTCCCAAAGCCGCATCGTAAAGGCGATGGCTTTATTGAGTGCGGTAATGGGCAGGTCGTCACCTGGTGTATCGGCCATCTTCTCGAACAGGCCCAGCCTGATGCGTACGATGGCCGCTATGCGCGCTGGAACCTCAACGATCTGCCTATCGTGCCGGAGAAGTGGCAGCTTCAGCCGAGGCCGTCGGTCACCAAACAGCTCAATGTTATCAAACGCTTTCTACATGAAGCCGAGGAAGTGATCCACGCGGGTGACCCGGATCGTGAAGGGCAGTTACTGGTCGATGAAGTGCTGGATTACCTGCAACTCGCGCCGGCAAAACGCCAGCAGGTGCAGCGCTGCCTGATTAACGACCTGAATCCGCAGGCCGTGGAACGCGCAATTTCGCGTCTGCGTGCCAACAGCGAGTTTATCCCGCTGTGCGTTTCCGCGCTGGCACGGGCGCGTGCCGACTGGCTTTACGGTATTAACATGACCCGGGCTTATACGATCCTTGGTCGCAACGCGGGCTATCAGGGCGTGCTGTCGGTAGGGCGCGTGCAGACACCGGTGCTCGGGCTGGTAGTTCGCCGTGATGAAGAAATTGAAAACTTCATTGCCAAAGATTTCTTTGATGTAAAAGCGCATATCGTCACGCCAAAGGACGAGCGCTTTACTGCGCTCTGGCAGCCGAGTGAAGCCTGCGAACCGTATCAGGATGAAGAAGGGCGATTGCTGCATCGTCCGCTGGCCGATCACGTCGTCAGCCGCATCGCCGGTCAGCCTGCAATCGTGACATCGTATAACGATAAACGGGAATCAGAACCTGCGCCGCTGCCGTTTTCCCTCTCCTCGCTGCAAATTGAGGCCGCCCGGCGTTTTAACCTCAGCGCGCAGAACGTGCTGGATATCTGCCAGAAGCTGTATGAAACCCATAAGCTCATTACCTACCCGCGCTCAGACTGCCGCTATCTGCCGGAAGAGCACTTTGCCGGACGTCATGCGGTAATGAATGCGATTGGCGTTCATGCGCCGGGCCTGCTGCCGCAGCCTGTGGTCGATGCTAATAAACGCAATCGCTGCTGGGATGATAAAAAAGTCGACGCCCACCATGCGATTATCCCTACGGCGCGCAGTTCCGCCGTCAATCTCAACGACCACGAAGCCAAAGTGTACGGTCTGATCGCCCGTCAGTATTTGATGCAGTTTTGCCCGGATGCGGTGTTCCGTAAGTGCGTGATTGAACTGGAGATCGCTAACGGCAAATTTATTGCCAAAGCCCGCTTCCTCGCCGATGCAGGCTGGCGCACGCTGCTCGGCTCTAAAGAGCGTGATGAAGAAAACGACGGCACTCCGCTGCCGGTGGTGGCGAAAGGCGATGAATTACTGTGTGAAAAAGGCGAAGTCGTGGAACGGCAAACCCAGCCGCCACGTCACTTTACCGACGCCACGCTGCTGTCTGCCATGACCGGGATCGCCCGTTTTGTACAGGATAAAGATCTCAAGAAGATCCTGCGCGCCACCGACGGACTTGGCACCGAGGCTACCCGCGCCGGGATCATCGAACTGCTGTTTAAGCGCAGCTTCTTGCATAAGCAGGGGCGCTATATTCACTCGACGGAAGCCGGCCGCGCGTTGATCCACTCTTTGCCTGAGATGGCGGCGAGGCCGGATATGACTGCCCACTGGGAATCGGTACTGACGCAAATCAGTGAGAAGCAGTGCCGCTATCAGGACTTCATGCAGCCGCTGGTCGGCACATTGCACGATCTGATCCATCAGGCTCGCAGCACGCCGGTCCGCCAGTTTCGTGGTATTGTCGCGCCGGCAGCGGATAAGAAAAAAGGGTTTCGTAAACGCAGCACGAAAAAAACGTCCCCACCTGATAATGGCGAGAATGCCGCAATACCATCTTAATATATTCTGAAAAACGCCTTCAGGAGCACGCGGCTCAAAGGCGTTTTTTTTAACCCTGATATTATGCCTGCCGACTTTTGGGCTGATATTCCACACTGCGCTGGAATAGATATATATTGGGTTAAATCCATGGTTGAAAAATATATATTAATGGTATTGCTCTTGCGCCCGACGTTATCCAGTGCCACAACGGATGCCGGTATTCCCGCCACAGCATTTCGGCGCGCAACGTTACAGGAAACCACCTGGCTGAACCAGCAGGCGAATTCACACTCCCTGCATTGCGCGGATATCTACGTTGCCAGTGAGATCCATTCGCTGATGAATTATTCACTCGCGCCGGTGGTAATGACGTTTTCTTCCCGCCCGTTATTTCCACAAGGAAGAATGATCTGCCAGCTTACTACCAGCCGTAACGTCCCCGGCTCTCTCGATCTTTTAGCTAAAGAGGAGGGTAGCGTAGGCAATACGCGCTATACGCTAACGCATACGGGCGTCAATGCCGATGGCTATATTGGCAATAGAGATGAAGGCTGGCATTTTGCCTGTGAAACCCGGGAAAGCGTCAACGATAACGAAGCCGATTTTCACGGTTGTTTCATCAATGATGAGAATTTTTATATTCAGAAAGTGCCGGAGTTAACCGCGCTGGAGGTGCCGGAAGGGTATCTGATTTCGGTCGGTAAGATGCGCTTTAATCCCATTGCACAGCTACGCATTGGTAATAGCCAATTTATTACTGCCGCTGATTTTCCCTTTATCTACGGTGATAACGCCGCGCAGGCGATAGCCAAACTGGAGAACAATACCCGCGTCAGTTGGTCATGGGGAGAACTGACGTCCAGCCGGGTCAGAACCAGCACGCTTTCTGCACAGAGCGTGACGCTTGCCCGGCCAGCGGTGGAAGTACTGGATCGTGCCTGGGACGGTTATCAGTAGTGAAGCGCCTCTTTTGACGGAGGCGCAACAAGGTTAAATCACACCCTGGACCAGCATGGCGTCCGCGACTTTTACGAAGCCCGCAATATTCGCCCCGCGCACGTAGTGGGTCTGTTTACCTTCACCACCGTATTCCACGCAGGCATGGTGAATGTCGAGCATGATATGGTGCAGGCGGGCATCCACCTTCTCCGCTTTCCAGCCCATACGCGCGGCATTCTGCGCCATTTCCAGTCCTGATGTGGCGACGCCGCCGGCGTTGGCCGCTTTGCCCGGCGCGAACAGAACACCCGCTTCAAGGAACAGATCGGTGGCTTCAATGGTGGTCGGCATATTTGCGCCTTCCGCCACCGCTTTTACGCCGTTGGCAATAAGCTGACGAGCCGCATCGACGTCCAGTTCGTTCTGCGTCGCGCACGGCAGGGCGATGTCCACCGGCACGTTCCACGGCTGCTGCCCTTCAAGATAGGTTAAACCAAATTCTTTGGCATAGGCGGCCACACGACCATCGCGGCTGGCTTTGATCTCCACCAGGCGGGCCAGTTTTTCTGCGGTAAAACCCGCTTCATCCACGACCGTGCCGCTGGAATCGGAAGCGGTGATGACCCGCGCACCCAACGACATCGCTTTTTCAATGGCGTATTGCGCCACGTTGCCCGAGCCAGACACCGCCACGCGCATACCTTCAAAACCAAGACCGTGACGTTTTAGCATCGCATCGGTGAAATAGACCAGCCCGTAGCCGGTCGCTTCCGGACGAATCAGGCTGCCGCCAAAGGAGAGACCCTTACCGGTGAACACACAAGCGGTATTGTTGGAGAGTTTTTTCATCATCCCGGCCATAAAGCCAACTTCGCGGCCACCGACGCCGATATCGCCCGCCGGTACGTCGGTGTCCGGACCAAGGTGACGGTACAATTCCGTCATCAGCGCCTGACAGAAGCGCATGACTTCGCCATCGCTTTTCCCTTTCGGATCGAAATCGCTACCGCCTTTACCTCCACCCATGGGCAGGGTGGTCAGGGCATTTTTAAAGGTCTGTTCGAAGCCGAGGAATTTCAGGATCGACAGGTTAACGGTAGGGTGGAAGCGCATGCCGCCTTTAAACGGACCGATGGCGGAGCTGAACTGTACGCGCCAGGCGCGGTTAACCTGCACCTGATTGCGGTCATCGACCCAGACGACGCGGAACTGGATCACGCGTTCGGGTTCAACCAGTCTTTCCAGCAGTGACAGTTCGCGGTAGCGGGGATTTTGTTCCAGGAACGGCCAAAGCGTGGTCATGACTTCACGTACGGCCTGAGCGAATTCTTTTTGCTCCGGATCGCGCTGTTGTACGCGGGCAAGGAAACTTTCCAGAGAGCGTGTCTGATCCATAGATATAAGAGCCTCTTATGATGTGATGGGTTGTATTTATTATGGTTGCGAAGAAAAAGTGACAGCTTTTCGACTATAACATTCGCGCCCGTGCGGGTTGCAAGAAAAAATTCCTGTAGCGGGCGAATTTATAATGGGACGCGCATCATAATAAAAAGTGATGGCAGCATATTTATCTGGCTTTGGTTATAGTACGTAATAAATACATTCAGGAATTAAATAATATGAAGATGATGATCGCTGCTGCTATTTTTGCCCTGGTCAGCGCCAGCGCGCAGGCTGAACCGCGTATTCGCCCGGATGTTGAGGTCAATGTCCCGCCAGACGTGTTCAGCACTGGCGGTCAGCGTGCGCAGCCCTGTAACCAGTGCTGCGTCTATCAGGATCAAAACTACTCCGAAGGTGCGGTGATAAAAACAGAAGGCGTGTTGCTTCAGTGCCAGCGGGACGAGAAAACCCTCAGCACTCATCCGCTGGTGTGGCGGCGCGTAAAAGCATAAACGCGTCTAATAAAGGGATATCAGCGGGGGCGAGTGGAAAACCCCGCGCGTCGGCCGGGACGCACCAGATCAAATCCTGATGTTCAATAGCGGTCAACGTGCCGCTAAACGCGGGCACATGCCAGGCGTGAAGATGGATAAGCCGCCCTGAAACCTCACGCTGGTGGCTGGCAACGTAATTCCCTACCGTCGCCTCAATACCCAGTTCTTCGCGCAGTTCGCGCACCAGCGCCTGCGGCTGGCTTTCGCCCGGCTCGACTTTACCGCCCGCAAATTCCCACAGGCCAGGCTGATCGGCGTGGGCAGGCCGCCTGGCGAGTAAAATTTTGCCATCACGTTCGATGATAGCGGCTACCACGTCGAGGGTTTTCATCGCTCAGACCTTAAACGTTGCCCATACCGGCGCGTGATCTGAGGGCTTTTCCATACTGCGGATGTCATAATCAATGCCCGTTTCCACGCAGCGCTCCGCCAGCGGGAGGCTTGCCAGCAGCAGGTCAATACGCAGACCGCGATTATCGTCAAACCCTTTTGAACGGTAATCGAACCACGAATAGCGATCGGCGGTTTCCGGGTTAGCCTGACGGAAGGTGTCTACCAACCCCCAGTCCAGCAGGCGCTGCATCCACTCGCGCTCTTCCGGCAGGAACGAGCACTTGCCAGTGCGCAGCCAGCGTTTACGGCTGTCTTCGCCAATACCAATATCCAGATCGGTCGGGCTGATATTCATGTCACCCATAATCAGCACTGGATTTTCTTTCTTCAGCTCGCTTTCCAGCAGGGTTTGTAAGTTCTGATAAAACTGTTCTTTGGCGGGGAATTTAAGCGGATGGTCGCGGCTTTCCCCCTGCGGGAAATAACCGTTGATCACGGTCACGTTGCCCAGCGGCGACGGCACCTCGGCAATAATAATGCGGCGCTGGGCCTCTTCACCATCATTTGGAAAACCACGGCGTACCGAGACCGGCGTTTCTTTGGTCAATAGCGCCACGCCGTAATGCCCCTTCTGGCCGTGATAAAAAACGTTATAGCCGAGTTTTGCCACTTCTTCGAGAGGAAACATGTCGTCATGTACCTTGGTTTCCTGCAAGCCGATCACATCCGGCTGATGCTTTTCGACAATTGCGGCAAGTTGATGCGGGCGGGCGCGCAGGCCGTTGATATTAAAAGAGACGAATTTCATAGTCGCTGCCACTGTGCTGGATGAGTTGAGTGGCGATGGTAGCAGAAATTACGTCGCGCCGCGCGAAGATCCCGCGCCTGGCTCACCGCGGTGCAGTAAGCGTGCGATATCAGTGCGCGACGCACCTTAATGAGGCGGCCATCTGCAAGAAATTTCGCAGGCGATCACATTTCCAGAATTATATTTTACGTATGAATAATATTTCTGATTATCAGGCGGTAAATCCACGTTTTAGCCTATTTATGCACTTTGTATGCAAATGTAGTGCATACCGCTCGGTTGTAACCCGTTGATATTCCGTTCACGCATCCGTTTTATGCATTTTTTTCGCTGGCTGGCACGATGCCTGCAATCTACATTTACAGCGCAAACACTCATGAATATTAACATTTCTTAAACTTTTTATTTACCGGATGAGGTCGCTATGTCTCAGTCAATCACGCGTGATAATTTTGATGAATGGATGATGCCCGTTTACGCACCGGCCTCATTTATTCCGGTGCGCGGAGAAGGTTCCCGCCTGTGGGATCAACAGGGCAAAGACTATATCGATTTTGCGGGCGGCATTGCGGTCAACGCGCTGGGGCATGCACATCCGGCCCTCAATCGTGCGCTCAAAGAACAGGCTGATAAATTCTGGCATACCGGCAACGGCTATACCAATGAACCGGTACTCAGACTGGCGAAACGCCTAATCGACGCGACCTTTGCGGACCGCGTTTTCTTCTGTAACTCCGGTGCGGAGGCAAACGAAGCGGCGCTCAAACTGGCGCGCAAATATGCCCACGACCATACTGGCCCGCACAAAAGCGGCATTGTGGCCTTTAATAATGCGTTTCATGGACGAACCCTGTTTACCGTCTCAGCCGGTGGGCAGCCCGCCTATTCCCGTGATTTTGCGCCGCTGCCGCCGGGTATCCGTCACGCCGTATTTAACGATCTGGCCTCGGCCCGGGAACTGATCAACGACGATACCTGCGCGGTGATCGTTGAGCCGATTCAGGGTGAGGGCGGCGTGGTGCCTGCTGAACCAGCGTTTTTGCGCGGCCTGCGTGAGCTGTGCGATCGCCATCAGGCGCTGCTGATTTTTGATGAAGTTCAGTCCGGGGTCGGGCGCACCGGTGAGCTGTACGCTTATATGCACTATGGCGTCACACCGGATTTGCTGACCACTGCTAAGGCGCTGGGTGGCGGCTTCCCTATCGGAGCGCTACTGGCGAGCGAAGCCTGTGCCAGCGTGATGACTGTCGGTACCCACGGCACTACCTACGGCGGCAATCCGCTGGCCAGCGCGGTGGCCGGAGAAGTGCTAACCCTGATCAATCGTCAGGAGGTACTGAACGGGGTTAAACAGCGCCATCAGTGGTTCTGCGAACGACTACAGGCTATCGGTCAGCAGACCGGCGTTTTCAAAGGCATTCGCGGTCTTGGCCTGCTGATTGGCTGCGTGCTGGACGATCGCTACGCCGGGCGGGCTAAAGAATTGAGTATGCTGGCGGCACAAGAGGGCGTGATGGTGCTGATAGCAGGGGGCAACGTGATTCGTTTCGCGCCTGCGCTGATCATCAGCGAAGAAGAGATTACAGCAGGTCTTGACCGCTTCACCCGCGCCTGCGAACGCTTTGTATCAGGAGGTTCATCATGATGATCATCCGTCCGGTTGCTCATGACGATCTGCCCGCGCTGGTGGCACTCGCCGGTAAAACCGGCGGCGGGCTGACCTCCTTGCCTGCCGATGAAGCCACGCTCTCAGCGCGAATTGACCGCGCACTTAACACCTGGCAGGACTCGATTGACCGTGGTGAACAGGGCTATGTTTTCGTCCTGGAAGACACTGACAGCGGCGAGGTGGCGGGGATTTGTGCCATCGAAGTGGCGGTGGGCTTAAACGATCCCTGGTACAACTATCGGGTCGGCACCCTGGTGCATGCGTCCAAAGAGCTCAATGTGTATAACGCGCTGCCAGCGCTATTTCTGAGTAATGACCATACCGGCAGCAGCGAATTATGTACGCTGTTTCTCGACCCTGCCTGGCGTAAAGACGGTAACGGCTACCTGCTGTCAAAATCACGATTTCTGTTTATGGCCGCCTTTCGCGATCGCTTCAATGAAAAAGTGGTCGCCGAAATGCGCGGCGTGATCGACGACAACGGCTACTCCCCCTTCTGGGAGAGCCTCGGCAAGCGCTTTTTTTCGATGGAATTTTCCCGTGCCGACTACCTGTGTGGTACTGGGCAGAAAGCGTTTATTGCTGAACTGATGCCCAGGCATCCTATCTATACCGACTTCCTCTCGCCCGAGGCCCGGGCAGTCATTGGCGAAGTGCATCCACAAACCGCACCAGCGCGTGCGGTGCTGGAAAAAGAAGGCTTTCGCTATCGCGACTATATCGACATTTTTGACGGTGGCCCAACGCTTGAATGCGACATCGACCGCGTTCGCGCCATTCGTAAAAGCCGACTGGTGGAGGTTGGTGAAGGCCAGCCAGCAGCGGGCGAGCAGCCGCTTTGCCTGGTCGCTAACGAACAGTATCACCACTTTCGCGCCATGTTGATTGAGGCTGACCCGCAGTGTGAGCGACTGCTCCTCAACGCGGCGCAAATGGATGCCCTGAAATGCCATTCGGGCGACCGGGTACGGCTGGTACGTCTGTGTGCTGAGGAGAAAAAACAATGAGCCAGTGGATTAACGGTGACTGGGTGACCGGTCGCGGTGCGCGACGCGTTAAACATAACCCGGTATCAACTGAGGTGGTGTGGCAGGGTTATAACGCCGATGCAGAGCAGGTGCTCCAGGCCGGCGGCGCGGCGCGGGCGGCGTTTCCCGGCTGGGCCAGACAGCCGCTCAGCGCGCGTCAGGCGATCGTGGAAAAATTTGCCTCGCTGCTGGAAAGCCATCAGCAGGCATTAACTGAAACCATCGCCAGAGAAACCGGAAAACCGCGCTGGGAGGCGGCAACCGAAGTGACGGCGATGATCAATAAGATTGCTATATCCATCAAAGCGTATCATGTGCGCACAGGGGAGCAACGTACCGGGATGCCTGACGGCGAGGCCACATTGCGTCATCGTCCGCACGGGGTGCTGGCGGTGTTCGGGCCTTATAACTTTCCAGGGCATTTGCCGAACGGCCATATTGTGCCTGCGCTGCTGGCGGGCAATACGGTGATTTTTAAACCCAGCGAACTGACCCCGGGCAGCGGCGAGGCGGTGGTGAAACTCTGGGAGCAGGCCGGCTTACCGCCCGGCGTGCTGAATCTGGTGCAGGGAGGGCGGGAAACCGGGGCGGCATTAAGTCAGTTGGCGGCGATTGATGGCCTGCTGTTTACCGGCAGTTCCGCCACCGGCGCACAGTTGCATCAGCAACTGGCGGGCCAGCCGCAGAAAATTCTTGCGCTGGAGATGGGCGGCAATAATCCACTGATCGTCGATGAGCCAGAGGATATTGATGCGGCAGTGCATCTGACCATTCAGTCCGCTTTTATAACGGCCGGGCAGCGCTGTACCTGCGCACGTCGTCTGCTGGTAAAACGCGGTGAACAGGGCGATCGATTCCTTACCCGGCTGGTTGAGATCGCGGGCGGTCTGCGTCCGGGCGCATGGGACGCTGAGCCACAGCCATTTATGGGCGGACTGATTTCTGAACAGGCCGCGCAGCGCGTTGTTCAGGCGTGGCAGCAGCATGCGGAAAATGGCGGCGTGACGCTGCTGGAGCCACGCTTGCTCCAGCCCAGTACCTCGCTGTTGACGCCTGGCATCATTGATGTCACCGGCGTGGCCAACGTGCCAGATGAAGAGGTTTTTGGCCCATTACTGTGCGTCTGGCGCTACGATGATTTCGCAGAGGCTATTCGCCTGGCAAATGCTACCCGCTACGGGCTGGCGAGCGGTCTGGTTTCAGGCGATCGACAGAAGTTTGAGCAACTGCTGCTCGAAGCGCGGGCCGGGATCGTCAACTGGAATAAACCGCTAACCGGGGCGGCCAGCACCGCGCCTTTTGGTGGCGTGGGGGCGTCCGGTAATCACCGGCCCGGCGCGTGGTATGCCGCCGATTATTGCGCGTGGCCGCTGGCAAGCCTCGAATCTTCTGCGCTGGCCTTACCCGCCACGTTGAGTCCGGGGCTGGATTTTACACATAAGGAGCAGCCATGAGCGCCAGGGAAGTCAATTTTGATGGTCTGGTCGGGCCGACCCACCATTACGCAGGTCTCTCATTTGGCAATGAGGCTTCAACAAAACACCGGCTTCAGTTTTCAAATCCAAAGCTTGCGGCGAAGCAGGGGCTGTTAAAGATGAAAGCGCTGGCGGACGCCGGATTTTTACAGGCCGTTATCCCGCCACAAGAGCGGCCCAATATTCCAGCGCTTCGTCAGCTCGGATTTAGCGGTAGCGACGCGCATATTATTGAAACCGTCGCAGCGCAGGCACCATGGCTGTTGTCATCGGTAAGCTCCGCTTCTTCAATGTGGGTCGCAAATGCCGCCACGGTATGTCCCTCTGCCGATGCTTTAGACGGTAAAGTTCACCTGACAGTTGCCAACCTTAATAACAAATTTCACCGTTCGTGCGAAGCGCCGACGACAGAAGCGGTATTACGCGCTATTTTTCCTGATAATGCCCGGTTCGCCATTCACGCCGCCCTGCCGCAGGTGGCGCTATTTGGCGATGAGGGGGCAGCAAATCATAACCGCCTCGGTGGTGAATATGGTCAGCCGGGCATCCAGCTTTTTGTCTACGGGCGGGAAGAGAGCGGCGTCGCCCGCCCGGAACGTTACCCGGCGCGTCAGACGCTGGAGGCCAGTCAGGCGGTGGCGCGACTTAATCAGATTGATCCTGCACGGGTTATTTTCGCCCGGCAAAATCCGGCGGTCATTGACCGGGGAGTTTTCCATAATGACGTTATCGCCGTCAGTAATCGCCAGGTGTTGTTCTGCCATGAAGAAGCCTTTGCCGATCAGCCCGCGCTGATGGAAACACTGCGCCAGCGTATTCCGGGTTTTATACCGCTTCAGGTCTCCGCCAGCGATGTCAGCGTGGATGAGGCCGTGGTGACGTATCTTTTCAACAGTCAGCTTCTCAGTAAAGCGGACGGCTCCATGTTACTGGTGCTGCCGCAGGAGTCGCAGCAGCATCCGCGTGTCTGGCGTTATCTGACCCGGCTACTGGAGGAAGATAACCCTGTCAATGAACTCAAGGTGTTCGATTTGCGTGAGAGCATGGCTAACGGCGGGGGACCGGCCTGCCTGCGCCTGCGTGTGGTCCTGACCCAGGAAGAACAGGCTCTGGTGAATCCGGCAGTAATGATGGATGAGACACTTTTCACTACGTTAAACCGCTGGGTGGATCGCTACTATCGCGACCGGTTAGTGCAGGCCGACCTGGCCGATCCCCACCTCCTGCGCGAAGGACGCGAGGCGCTGGATAACCTGACGCAGATCTTAAAACTGGGGTCTGTTTATCCCTTCCAGCGCTAAATGGAGGCAAGATGAATCATTTTCTGGCATTGACGCTGGCGGGCACCGCACCGCTGGCCACCCGGGGTGATACCCCCGGGTTTCGCTGGCGCTGGCTGGAGGAGGGCATACTGGAGTTAACGCCGCACCAGCCGGTGTCGCAGGCGCTGGTCCTCTCCGCGGGTATCCACGGCAACGAAACCGCGCCAGTGGAGATGGTGGATCGATTATTGAATGAATTGATGGCGGGCAGCATTCCCCTGCGCTGGCGGTTGCTGATTATCCTCGGCAATCCCGCCGCGCTGCGGGCCGGGAAACGCTATCTGCACGCCGATCTCAACCGGATGTTCGGCGGTCGCTGGCAGCAATTTCCGCGCAGCGGCGAGACGGCCCGCGCCGCGTTACTGGAAGAGACGGTTAGCCACTTTTTTGCCGAAGATGAACGAGCGTTACGCTGGCATCTGGATCTGCATACGGCAATCCGGGGTTCGCATCATGTCCGTTTTGGCGTGTTGCCCGTGCGAAACCAACCCTGGGATGCGGCATTTTTACGCTGGCTGGGAACGGCGGGGCTGGAAGCGCTGGTTTTTCATCAGCAGCCTGGTGGAACCTTCAGTCATTTCAGCAGTGAGCGTTTTACTGCACTGGCCTGTACGCTGGAACTGGGCAAGGCATTGCCGTTTGGCGAAAATGATCTTTCTCTTTTTGCCACTACTGGCCGGGCACTTAGTCATCTGGCTGCTGGTGAGTTGACGCAGGGGAGTTATGCTGAACCGCTGCGTTATCAGGTTGTACAGCAACTGACCCGACATGGCGCGAATTTTACCCTGCATATGTCAGCGAAAACACTTAATTTCACTGCATTTCCCCCCGGAACGTTGCTGGCTGAAGAAGACGGACGCTACTGGCGGGTCGGAAATGAAAACGAATATGTGCTTTTCCCAAATCCTGACGTTGCGCCAGGTTTGCGTGCGGGATTGATGCTAAAAAGGTTATCGTAAAGTAGCGACTTTAATTTACGCTCCGGCCAATTTTACCGGAGCTATTATTTTTATCGGTAATGCGGATTTATCCTGGTAAAGTGCTTTATTATTAATCAGCGTTGTTTTATACTTTTCATAATTACTTCACAATCAGTGCATTAACTATTTTTGCAATCACTCTCCATCTTTTTTTCATATTTTCTCCATAATTGATGAATAAACGTTTTTTACCCTTTCAATGCTTTACTCTGATAATGACTTATTGACGAAAAAGCGCGTAAAGTTAATATTGTCAATACGGCAAATACGCCGAAAGAATAACTGAAAGAAGGATAAAACCATGCGTAAATTAACTGCTCTGTTTGTTGCCTCTACCCTGGCGTTTGGCGCAGCGAATCTGGCCCATGCAGCAGACACCACCACCGCTCCGGGCGCAGGCAAAACAGCGCTACAGCACAAAGGGCCAATGGGGCCGCATCATGACATGATGTTCAAAGACCTGAACCTGACGGATGCGCAAAAACAGCAGGTTCGCGACATTATGAAAGCCCAGCGTGCTGAAATGAAACGCCCGCCGGTTGAGGAGTTGCGTGCCACCCACGCCCTGATCGCCAGCGACACCTTCGATAAGGCGAAAGCAGAAGCCCAGATCGACAAAATGCAGGCACAGCATAAGTCTCAGATGCTGGCACGCATGGAGGCACAGAACAAAATTTATAACATTCTGACCCCGGAGCAGAAAAAACAGTTTAATGCCAATTTTGAGAAGCGTCTGACAGAACATCACGCCGCAGACGGTAAAATGGCTCCGCCAGCTGAGTAAACTCGCTGACAAAATTCAAGACCGCCGGTCCTGCCCATAGCCTCTTCAGGCCGTGGGCAGGCCCGGCGGTTTTTCTTTTTATCACTTGCCTCCGGCTACCGACGCGGTATTCTCCTGAGGCTGGATCAACATTCCTGCCTTTCCGGGCTCCGTATGCGTTTTTCACTTTGTGGCAAGGTTATGTTAAGGCCAGCCGTTACGCTGCCGATAATTGACCCATAACCGATAATGATAAGCCGCTGTCAGCAACGGGCGGCATAGCACTACGCACTGTCCTTTCAGGAGTGATGATGGATTATTTTGATATGCGCACAATGCCGGTCAATTTATGGCGCAACGGTGCCGGCGAAACCCGCGAGCTCTGTTGCTTTCCTCCTGCGACTCGCGACTTTAACTGGCGGGCCAGTATTGCCTCCATTGCGGCAAGCGGTGAGTTCGCGGTTTTTCCGGGAACCGATCGGGTAATTACTTTGCTTGAAGGTGGAGAAATGACGCTGGATGCCGGCAGTGAATTTCGTCATACGTTGCGGCGCTTTCAGCCGTTTCGTTTTTCCGGCGAGCAAACGGTCCGCGCCCATCTTACGGAAGGGCATATGTCGATGGATTTCAACATCATAACCCGCCGCGATCGCTGCCAGGCGAAGGTGAGAGTTGCTGACCGCACGTTCACCACCTTCGGTTCGCGCGGAGGCGTGGTATTTGTCCTCAATGGCGCATGGCAGCTCGGCGATAAATTATTAACTGCTGAGCAGGGTGCTTACTGGCAGGATGGATCTCATACCCTGCGGTTACTGAAAACCGAGGGGCAACTGCTGTTTAGTGAGATTACCTGGCTACCGGGACATTAATTCGCTGATTTCGAAATTTCCCGCCATCAGGGGCTTGCAGAGAATTTTATAGCCATCCTGATCGAACCCGGCAGGGGTGCGTAATAAGGATGTCGCCTCGTCCGGGCTATTGACCGACCCGAGCCATAGCCAGTTATCAATAATATGATACTGGGTCATATCCGGGCCGCTTTCTTTCATTGCCACCGGGCCTTTCCACGGCCAGCATACGACCTGCAACCGTGCCAGGGCATCATGCAGTCGCTGATTGTGTTCCTCAATGCTTTCTTTACCGCAACAGGCTCCGGCACAACGTCGCAGAGCGGCACGAAAACAGGCGCGCCCGCGCGTCACCGATTCCAGACCGAGTAGCCCGTAACAGAGCTTGTGTTCATCGGCAATGCTCTGCAATGCGCCGAGCGCCGCACGCCGGTTAGCGAACAGGCCAAATAGCCCCGGCTGGTGGGAAAAATCAACTTCACGGGCGTAAACCACCTGCGGTTTGCCATCTACCATCAGCAGCGAACAAAGCTGGCGATTGCGTCGAAGACGTTTATTAAAGAGCGGCTGCTGCTCTTTGATCATCTGCGCTTCCAGTAGCAATGCACCAACTTCACCTGCGGTACGCAGCCAGGTGATCCGCCTCGACTGGCGCAGCATAGCGGCTTCAGCAGGGGTACGCAGATGCGAGAGTACCCGGCTGCGAATGTTAATGCTTTTGCCAATATACAGCGGCATGGCTTCACTTTCGCCATGAAAAAAGTAGACACCGGGCAATTTAGGCAACGCCTCAAGCCAGGGACGTAAATGCTCGGGATATTCATATATAGCCGCAGCTTCGAAATCGAGTCGCGGTGCTGAGGGACGCCTTGCCACATTTACTCCTGATACTGTTTACGCATACAGTATAGCAAGATAAATCTGGCGAAAAAAGAGGCGGGGTGAACGGGCCGGAGCAAAGCTCGGCCCGCAGAGAATTACTTTTTCCAGAAATCGTCAAACACGGTGATAGGCGGACGACGTTTATGTTCAGTTTTCAGATACCAGCCTTCAATAATTCGGGCGGTGCCTTCATCAACCGTTTTACCTTCAAGGTAATTGTCGATGTCTTCATACGTTACGCCAAGTGCGGCTTCATCCGGTAAAGAAGGACGATCATCCTCCAGGTCTGCTGTTGGCAGTTTTTTGTACAAATGCTCCGGACAGCCAAGCTGCGCCAGTAGCTGTTTGCCCTGACGTTTATTCAGACGGAACAGCGGGTTGATATCCGTTCCGCCATCGCCATATTTGGTAAAGAAGCCGGTTAACGCCTCGGCCGCATGATCGGTGCCAACGACCACGCCTTTCGTCATTCCGGCGATGCTATATTGTGCTTTCATCCGCTCACGCGCTTTTTCATTACCGCGAACGAAATCGCTTAATTCAATGCCGGCGTCACGCAACGCCTGTTCGCTGGCCAGCACCGCTCCTTTGATGTTTACCGTCAATACGCGATCGGGTTGAATAAATTCGATTGCATCCTGACAGTCCTGCTCATCAGCCTGAACGCCATAAGGTAGCCGCACTGCAATAAATTGCAGGTCATCGGCACTGTTTTCTGCGCGCAATTCATTAATGGCCTGCTGGCACAGTTTTCCGGCAAGCGTGGAGTCCTGCCCGCCACTGATCCCCAGCACCAGCGATTTAATGAAGGGATACGTCGTTAAATACGATTTCAGAAAATCCACGCTGCGACGAATCTCTTCTTGTGCATCAATCTGTGGTTTAGCGCCAAGCGCATGAATAATGTCCTGTTGCAAAGCCATGTCACCCCCCCGTAAGTAAATTCAGTTATGTCATCGACATTTCTGGACGATACCTTAAACCTACCTCTTCAGCGGTAAAACGACAAGAATTGAGCCGCCAGAGGAGGGTGATTGGTGCATTTTCGCCCTCATCCGCTGTTTTTTAAGGATATTTCCGAAAGACAGAGGATTTTCTCATGTAGGTTGAAAAATCCGGATATCTATTCCAGGCTTATAACACGCTGATAAACAAGAGGACGGAATATGAACAAGAATGTAGCAGGAATTTTAAGTGCAGCGGCAGTACTGACTATGTTGGCAGGGTGTACGGCTTACGATCGTACCAAAGACCAATTTACACAGCCGGTAGTAAAAGATATTAAGAAAGGGATGACGCGCCAGCAGGTACAGCAGATTGCAGGCCGCCCTTCTTCTGAAGTGTCCATGGTCCATGCCCGTGGTACCTGCCAGACCTATATCCTGGGTCAACGCGATGGTAAAACAGAAACTTATTTTGTCGCGCTTGATGATACCGGCCGGGTGCTCAACTCTGGTTACCAGACCTGTGCTGAGTACGATACCGATCCGCAGGCTCCGAAGCAGTAATATCCTTTCTCTGCCTGAGACAACGAAGAAACCGGCCCCTGAGCCGGTTTCTTTTTGTGCAGGAAATTCTTTTTTAATCGCGCGAATTATTTGGCCAAAATGTGAGGGGCATCAAGGCAACAGGTCAATGAGAGACAATTCAAGTGCCTCAGGCATTATCACCGTCCAGTAGAACCTCGTATACTTATGTCAGGCAAAACAATATTATTTAGAATTGCCATCGACGACAAAGCGAGATTAATAATTCGCCGTACAAAAATTGTTCGTAAAATTATGGAGGGTTTTATGGAGAAGAAAAAAATCTATTTATTTTGCTCCGCAGGGATGTCCACTTCTCTGTTGGTATCAAAAATGCGTGCTCAGGCAGAAAAATATGAAGTGCCGGTAACCATTGAAGCTTTTCCTGAATCACTGGCAGCAGATAAAGGGCCTGAAGCTGATGTTATTTTACTCGGGCCGCAAATTGCTTATATGTTATCAGACATTAAAAATGTCGTGCCGAACAAACCCATTGAGGTTATTGACTCGATTCTGTATGGAAAAGTCGACGGTCTGGGGGTATTGAAATCCGCCGTCGCAGCGATAAAAAAAGCAGCAGTACATTAATTTTATTTATTTTTCCCGTCAAAGAGTAATTTCATATTTCAGCGCCGCAATATTCTATTGCGGCATTATAGGATGTTATGTATGAGCAAAGCTATAGATTCACTCGAGAAGGTACTTTTGCCCTTTGCTGTGAAATTAGGCAAGCAGGTGCATGTTAATGCGATTAAAAATGGCTTTATTCGCTTAATGCCATTAACGCTTGCAGGCGCAATGTTTGTTCTGATTAATAATGTATTCTTGAGTTTTGGTGAGGGTTCATTTTTTTACTCCTTAGGCATCCGTCTGGATGCTTCAACTATTCAAACATTAGAAGGCTTTAAGGTCATTGGTGGCAGCGTTTATAACGGTACGCTGGGTATTATGTCGCTGATGACGCCGTTCTTTATCGGGATGGCGCTGGCCGAGGAACGTAAAGTTGACCCGCTGGCAGCAGGTTTGCTGTCTATTGCTTCTTTTATGACAGTCACCCCTTTTGCTGTTGGAGAGGCGTATGCCGTCGGTGCGAACTGGCTGGGCGGGCAGAACATCATTTCCGGTATTATCATCGGGCTGGTGGTCGCTGAGATCTTTACCTTTATCGTGCGCCGTAACTGGGTCATCAAATTGCCGGATAGCGTGCCTGCATCAGTTTCGCGCTCGTTTTCCGCCCTGATTCCAGGTTTTATTATTCTGCTCATTATGGGTTTTGTCGCCTGGGGACTGACACTCATCGGCAGCAATTTCCACCAGATTATCATGGACAGCGTTTCTAAACCGCTGGCCTCAATGGGGAGCGTCGTAGGCTGGGCTTATGTGGTGTTTAACGCGCTGCTGTGGTTCTTTGGTGTTCACGGTGGACTGGCGTTGACGGCGCTGAACAGCGGTATTCTTGGCCCATGGGGCATGGAAAATATGGCGACCTATACCCAGTATGGGTCGGTTGATGCGGCGATTGCTGCCGGTAAAACTTTCCATTTCTGGACCGGACCGATGCTGGAATCGTACATTTTCCTTGGCGGTACGGGGGCCACATTAGGTCTTATTCTGGCGATTTTCATCGCTTCACGACGCGCGGATCACCGCCAGGTAGCGAAGCTGGCGCTGCCGTCAGGTCTGTTCAATATCAATGAACCGATTCTGTTCGGTATGCCGATCATCATGAACCCATTGATGATGATCCCCTTTGTGCTGATCCAGCCTATTCTGGCAGGTATCACACTGGCGGCCTATTCACTGGGCCTGATCCCACCGTCAACCAATTTCGCGCCATGGACAATGCCGCCTGGACTGGGTGCGTTCTTTAACTCAAACGGTAGTATTGGTGCGCTGATTCTGGCCCTGTTTAACCTGGGCGTGGCGACGCTGTTCTATCTGCCTTTCGTGATCATCTCCAACAAAGCCCAGACGGTCATTGAGGAAGAAGAAAGCGAAGAAGACATCCGTAACGCGCTGTCGTTCTAATCTCCACCGGAGCGGAGGACACTCCGCTCGTTGCTTAAAGGAAAGTTTGTATGTTTGATTTGGAAGAGATCACTGAGGCGGATACCGCAGCCGAAGAACTGGAAGAGGTAGTCATGGGGCTGATTATCAACTCAGGCTCTGCCCGCAGTCAGGCTTATGCCGCGTTGAAAAAAGCGAAAGAGGGTGATTTTATCGCGGCCAACGAGCTGATGGCGCAATCCCGGCTGGCCCTTAATGAGGCGCATCGTGTTCAGACACAGCTCATTGAGAGCGATCAAGGTCAGGGCATAATGAAAGTTAGTCTGGTACTGGTGCATGCTCAGGACCATCTCATGACCTCTATGCTTGCCCGTGAGCTTATCGCCGAGCTCATTGAGCTGCATGAGAAAATGCAATAGGCTTGGGAAAGCCGGGTAACAGGAGAGTGCGATGGAAATCAAAACGGTACGCGCAAGTCAATTTTTGAACAGTGAAGATTTTCATATGTTCATTTTTGATAAAGTTGAGAGCGTCAGTGGGTTACATCAGCACGATTACTACGAGTTTACCATTGTTCTGACGGGCAGCTGCTATCAGGAAATCAATGGTAAACGGGTATTGCTCGAACGAGGGGATTTCGTCTTTATCCCCATCGGCTCGCATCATCAAACGTTTTATGAATTCGGCATGACGCGTATTTTAAATATGGGGATCAGCCGTTCCTTTTTTGATGAGCATTACCTGTATTTGTTACCCTTTTGTTTTGTTGCATCTCAGAAGTATCATATTAAGAAGGAATTTCTCACTTATCTTGAATCGGTTATTGCGTCACTCGATTTTCGTGATAATGAATTTGATGAATTCAATAAGCTGTTAACGTTCTACATTGTTAATCGTCTACAGCATTATAAAGAGCAGGTTGAGGATGATGATATCCCCGTCTGGCTCCGACGCACCGTGAAAGAAATGCATGATAAGGCCATGTTTGGTGAGAATGCGCTGGAGAAGATGATTGCGATTTCCGGTAAAAGCCAGGCTTATCTCACGCGCTCTACGCAAAAGTACTACAACAAAACGCCGGTACAAATCATTAATGAAATCAGAATTAATTTCTGTAAAAAGCAACTGGAAACGACCAATTTTTCGGTTGCTGATATCGCGTTTGATTCCGGGTTTAGTAGCCCCTGTATTTTTATTAAGACGTTTAAAAAATTAACCTCGTTTACCCCGGGTTCATATCGCAAACAGTTTTGTGGCGGTTAATGAAAAACGCTGCATAATTTTTAATTATCAATTTATCAAAAATGATTCTGCTAAATGATGTATGTAAATAATCATTTACTGGAAGGGAGATTATATGAAAACATTAAAAGTTGTCACCATTGGTGGCGGCAGTAGTTATACGCCGGAATTACTCGAAGGCTTTATTAAACGTTATAATGAACTGCCCGTAAGTGAATTGTGGCTGGTGGATGTAGAAGAAGGCCGGGAGAAGCTGGATATTATTCATAACCTTTGTCAAAGGATGGTAGAAAAAGCTGGGGTACCGCTTAAGGTCTATAAAACGCTGGACCGCCGTCAGGCGTTGCAGGGGGCTGATTTCGTGACGACGCAACTGCGCGTTGGTCAGTTGAAAGCACGCGAAAAAGACGAGCGTATTCCGCTGAGCCATGGCTATCTGGGACAGGAAACTAACGGCGCTGGTGGCCTGTTTAAAGGGCTACGTACCATTCCGGTCATTTTCGATATTATTAAAGACGTTGAAGAAATTTGCCCGAACGCGTGGATTGTTAACTTCACCAACCCGGCGGGTATGGTGACCGAAGCGGTATACCGCCACACCAATTTCAGACGTTTTATCGGCGTGTGTAACGTGCCTGTTGGCATGAAAATGTTCATTCGCGATGTCCTGAAACTGGAAGAGAGCGACGATCTGTCCATCGATCTGTTTGGTCTGAACCACATGGTCTTTGTTAAAGAGGTGCTGGTTAACGGTCAGTCGCGCTTTGCGGAACTGATCGACGGTGTGGCCTCCGGTACTCTGACCGCCAGAACCGTTAAGAACATTTTTGGCCTGCCGTTTAATGAAGGGCTTATCCGCGCGCTCAATCTGCTGCCGTGTTCTTATTTGCAGTATTACTTCAAGCATAAAGAAATGCTGGCAATCGAAATAGGTGAGTTTTACAAAGGCGGGGCGCGGGCTCAGGTCGTACAGCAGCTCGAAAAACAGCTTTTTGAATTATATAAAGATCCAAACCTCAATGTTAAGCCGGCGGAACTGGAACAGCGCGGTGGGGCATACTACTCTGACGCAGCGTGTGAAGTCATTAACGCCATTTACAATGATAAGCAAACCGAGCACTACATCAATATTCCGCATCAGGGATGCGTGCAGAATATCCCGCACGACTGGACGGTCGAGATGACCTGCCTGCTGGGGCGCAACGGGGCGACGCCACACCCACGCATTACCCATTTTGACGAAAATGTGTTGGGTCTGATCCACTCCATTAAGTGCTTTGAGATTGCGGCAAGCAAGGCGGCACTGAGCGGCGAATTTAATGATGCGTTGTTGGCACTCAACCTGAACCCGTTAATGCGCTCCGATACTGATGCGCAAGTATTAATTCAGGAATTGCTACTGGCGCATCAGGAGCATCTGCCCCGGTTTGCGAAGGCCATCGCTGCACTTAAATAACTGTGTGAAAGAAAGGAGGCACCTCGTGCAACGTTTATTGATTGTTAACGCCGACGACTTTGGTTTAAGCAAAGGGGTAAACTACGGCATCATTGAGGCCGCCCGTCATGGCGTGGTGACATCCACGACGGCAATGATGAACGCGCCCGCGATCGAGCACGGCGCAGAACTCAGCACAAGCGTCCCGCAACTGGGTGTAGGGCTACATTTTGTGCTTAGCTTTGGTTGCCCTTTGACCAACATGCCGTCGCTTGCTCGCGACGGTAAGTTTGGTAAATGGGTGTGGGAGGTAGCGGAGCAGGGCGCATTGAGTACTGAAGACGTAGAATGTGAACTGGCTTGTCAGTATCAGCGCTTTTTAGATGTTTTTGGCCGCGCGCCAACGCATATTGACAGCCATCACCACGTGCATTTGATCCCGCAAGTGTATGCCGTCGTAGCGAAGTTCGCGCATGATAAAGGCTTGCCGGTTCGCATCGATCGTGAGGTGGTGGAACAAAACCAGATTGCCCTCACCGACGAGCGTAGCAGCGATAGCTTTGCCAGTAATTTCTATGCCGAAAACGTGCAGGAAGCGTTTTTCTTGGACATTCTGGACAACGCTGTTACTCGCGACGAGCGGTCGATCGAAATTATGTGTCATCCGGGACTGGTTGATAAACCCCTCCAGCAAAGCCAGTATTGCTATCCGCGTCTGGACGAGCTTGACGTGCTGACTGCGCCTTCACTGAAAGCGGCGGTGAAAGCTCGGGGATTCAGACTGGGGAACTTTAGCGACCTGTAGAAGAGAAGACCGTAGCGAATGCTATGTTGCGCCGTAATGCCGGGTGGCGGCTTCGCCTTACCCGGCCTATGACGTTATCAATATCAGGCGTTGTCCATAACACGTAGGCCTGCGCAAGCGAAGCGCCGCCAGGCAAGGTGCGACGGAATAACATTTGTCAGTCATACCGGTTATTCAACTTCAACAGGTTGTCCATAACACGTAGGCCTGCGCAAGCGAAGCGCCGCCAGGCAAAAGGCCACGGTGTAACGTTGTCAGCGAGTTAAGACCGCAGCGCCAGCGCTGCGGTCTTCTGTTACGCCGGAATACTGGCGATTTTACTGCTACGTGACCATACCCGGTGGGCAGCCAGCAGAGTAATCAGTTCTTTTACCGTCGCCGCAGAAATACTGTCGGCTTCAACAATACCCTCTTCACCCTGAGCATCGACATTGAGCACGGTTTTAAACTCACGGGCATCGCCTGCCAGCACGATGGGTTTAAGGTGCTTGTAGGCTTCCAGCAGATAGTAATTCGCATCGCCGTTAGCTTTCAGGTTGGTAAGGTCGCCGCCAGGAACTACCACCGCATCAACCGTGAGCGAAGGCGCGCCCGCGAAGGTTGCCATAATATTCAGCGCCGAACCGTCATCCGCCTTGATTTCACCCATTCGGGAATACAGCAGTTTGGCATGCACGCCTTGCGCTTTCAGCCCTTTTAGCAGTGCCAGCAAATCAGCCGCCTTCACCTTATCGTTCAGTAATACGCCGACCACACGGCCCTTAACGTTGCCGCCGGGGATAGCATAAAGGCTCAATGAGGGATCTTTTTTCAGGCCGTTCACATCTGCTGGTGGGGTGATGGCGAGCTGTTCATCGCTCAGTGTCAGACCCAGGTTTTCTGCCACTCCCTGCGCCAGCTTGAGATCGATACGGGCCAGATGATCTACCACCCGCTCGCGAATATAAGGGCGGCTCACTTTACCCAGTTCGAAGCTGTAGGCGTCGATGATATGTTGCTGCTCGACCGGTGTCTGGCTATTCCAGAACAGGCGCGGGTGAGAATAATATTCCGCAAATGACGGGCTGCGCTCGCGCACTTTATTGCCATCAACACGTTCCTGATAGCTTTCAAAACCGCCACGTTTAGCTGCCGGTGGCGTTTCGCGCGGCCAGTTATCGTTAATCGAATTCGGTTCGTAGTTCGCCGGGTTGGTATCAATATCCATGCGATGCATCCCGTCCCGCTGGAAGTTATGATACGGGCAGGTAGGGCGGTTAATCGGGATCTCGTGGAAATTCGGCCCACCAAGGCGGCTGATTTGGGTATCGGTATAAGAGAATAAACGCCCCTGCAACAGCGGATCGTTAGAGAAGTCTATCCCCGGAACAATATGCCCTGGGTGGAAAGCGGCCTGTTCGTTTTCGGCAAAGAAGTTATCCGGGTTGCGATTCAGCACCATTTTACCAACCAGTTGTACCGGTACCAGTTCTTCCGGAATAAGTTTGGTTGGATCGAGCAAATCAAAGTCAAACTTAAACTCATCTTCTTCCGGGATCAGTTGTAATCCCAGTTCAAATTCAGGGTAATCGCCAGCCTCGATAGACTCCCACAGCTCACGGCGGTGGAAATCCGGATCGCGGCCTGTCAGCTTCTGGGATTCATCCCACACCATCGACGCTTTACCCGCCACCGGTTTCCAGTGGAAACGGACGAAGGTCGCCTTTCCATCTGCGTTAATAAGGCGGAAGGTGTGGATGCCAAAGCCTTCCATAGTACGCAGACTACGCGGCAGGCCGCGGTCAGACATCGCCCAGATGACGTTGTGCAGCGTTTCTGGTTGCAGTGAAACATAGTCCCAGAACGTATCGTGCGCTGAACCGCCCTGCGGAATAGCCCAGTGTGGTTCCGGTTTCACCGCATGCACAAAGTCAGGAAATTTATGGGCGTCCTGAATAAAGAACACCGGCGTGTTATTACCCACTAAATCGAAAATCCCTTCCTCGGTATAGAACTTGGTGGCAAAGCCGCGAATATCACGCACGGTATCTGCCGAGCCTGCGCCGCCCTGTACGGTAGAGAACCGCACGAATACCGGGGTTTTCTTTTGCGGATCGCTGAGGAAATCAGCTTTCGTAATATCACTCAAATCTTTATAGGGCTGAAAATAGCCATGCGCGGCAGAACCGCGGGCATGCACAATACGCTCAGGAATACGTTCGTGGTCAAAGTGGGTGATTTTTTCGCGCAGAATAAAGTCTTCAAGCAGCGTCGGGCCACGATTGCCGGCGCGCAATGAATTCTGGTCGTCGGCAATCTTGACGCCCTGGTTGGTCGTTAATGCCTGGTTTTCACTGCCTTTGCGGAAGGCTTCCAGCGCGGTAAGTTTATCACTTTCGACATCAGGTGCTTTCAAACTACCCGGCGCGGTAGGTTGTTCTCCGGGTGCGGTCGGTTTAGGGTCCGGCTGATGCGAACCATCTGCCGGTGCCAGAGAATCCAGACCCGGCTGCGCTTCTCTTTCATCATGGACGGGAGAAGGGTGATTTTTGCTGTTTTTATCATCTTTCGACATTGCGTAAGCCTCTTGTTTTCATCTCTGAAAATGGTCGTTCTTAGGTTAAAAACCTCTCTAACTATAGAACAATCTCAAAGGCAGGCACGGCGAAGGGGGAAAGAAGATAAGTCAATGCACACCTGACGCGACGTCAGGGTGACATTTCGGCTATCATAGCGTTTTGTTAGTGATCTCTTGTGAATGAACTGCTTATGAAAACGCTTCGACAACAAAATCGTCCTGTCATCAGCTACGTGCCTCGTGTTGAGCCCGCGCCGCCTGAACATGCGGTGAAGATGGAGGGTTTTCAGGACGTCTGGCTGCTGCGCGGGAAGTATGTTGCGTTTGTTCTGATGGGCGAGAAGTTTGCCCGCTCACAGGCATTCAGCGTGCCGGAATCCGCCCAGCGCTGGGCAACGCAGATGCGTCAGGAAGGTGAAATCGACGAGTAGATGGCGATGCCCGGCGAACCGGGCGAGGGCAATTGGCCGGGCAGTGTACCCGGCATGTTACTAGCGATGCGCCAGTTCTACTTCATCTTCACTGTTCAGAACGGCTTTATCGGTTTGCTTAAGCCACTGGCTGGTCAGCGTACCGGCGGTCATCGAACCACTTACGTTGAGTGCGGTGCGGCCCATATCAATCAGCGGCTCTACGGAAATTAACAGTGCCACCAGCGTAACCGGCAACCCCATAGCAGGCAGGACGATCAGTGCGGCAAAGGTGGCACCGCCGCCTACGCCCGCTACGCCTGCGGAACTTACCGTGACAATACCGACCAGCGTGGCAATCCACATCGGGTCCAGCGGATTAATGCCCACCGTTGGCGCAACCATTACCGCCAGCATCGCCGGGTACAGACCGGCACAACCATTTTGCCCGATCGTTGCGCCAAACGAGGCGGAGAAGCTGGCGATAGACTCCGGCACACCCAGACGACGCGTTTGCGCTTCAACATTCAGCGGAATGCTTGCGGCGCTGGAGCGGCTGGTGAACGCAAAAGTCAGGACCGGCCACACCTTACGGAAGTAGCGCAGCGGGCTGACGCCGTTGACGCCGAGCAGGAGGCCATGGACCACAAACATGATGGCAAGACCCAGATAAGAAGCGATAACAAAGCTCCCGAGCTTGATGATATCCTGAAGGTTAGATCCGGCCACCACTTTGGTCATCAGTGCCAGCACGCCGTACGGCGTCACCTGCATCACCAGACGTACCAGCTTCATGACCCAGCTTTGCAGCGTATCGATCGCCGTCAGAACCCGCTGGCCTTTTTCGACATCGTCTTTCAGCAACTTAAGTGCCGCCACGCCAAGGAACGCCGCGAAAATCACTACACTAATGATGGAGGTCGGATTGGCTCCTGTCAGATCAGCAAACGGGTTTTTCGGCACAAACGACAAAATAAGCTGCGGGACGGTCAGGTCGGCCACTTTACCGGCATAGTTAGTTTCAATGGCGTTAAGACGCGCCGTCTCGGCTGCCCCTTGAACCAGCCCTTCAGCAGAGAGGCCAAAGAGATTGGTGACCAGCACGCCCACTAAGGCCGCAATTAAGGTGGTAAACAGCAGCGTACCAATGGTCAGAACGCTGATTTTTCCCAACTGTGCCGCGTTATGCAGACGGGCCACCGCGCTCAGAATTGAGGCAAAGACCAGCGGCATGACGATCATTTGCAGCAACTGGACATAGCCGTTGCCAACCACGTTAAACCACTGGATTGAACTTTTCAGGACCGGGCTGTCATCGCCATAGATCAGCTGTAACGCCAGACCAAAGACCACGCCCAGCAGCAAACCCGCCAGCACTTTTTTTGCCAGACTCCACTGTTTGTGACGGGTTTGCCCCAGCACAAACAACAAAATCACGAACACGATAATGTTCGCTATTAATGGAAAATTCATCCCCG
Organism: Superficieibacter electus; assembly: GCF_002915575.1. Classification (GTDB taxonomy): domain Bacteria; phylum Pseudomonadota; class Gammaproteobacteria; order Enterobacterales; family Enterobacteriaceae; genus Superficieibacter; species Superficieibacter electus. The sequence goes on along the minus strand of NZ_PQGD01000002.1, from coordinate 247,400 downwards.
TTCTCCTGTTTATTATGGCCGGCTTAGAAACGCCGACTCAGATGGCGCAAGAGTAGCAGAAGTGTGATGGGGGTCTTATATCCAAATGGAATGGCTTATAACTTTACATGTCAATCGCGCCACTAATGGCTTAATTGATGATTTATCATACGATAAAAGTTTGTTTGCAGGGCGTTAATCATTCCGGATGACCAGCGTACCGCGCTGTTATCCGGCAGATTTTGCGGCATCCAGATAGCCCAGGCAAACAGCGCCATACACAGGACGCGCTCAAGTTGATTACCTTTTCGCGGGGCCAGGATAGGCAAACGAAAACGCCAGCGACAGGGCCATAGCAGAGGGACGCCTGCGGGCGTGAGCATGTCGGCAAGAATATGACTCAGATAGCCCAGCACCAGTCCCTGAACCGCGTCTGCAGGGATAACCCAACTTTCCGGCACCTTTAAATAACACAGCGTCAGGCCGCCGAACACGGCCAACAAACTATGGGTAAAACCACGATGACCAAACGCTCGCGCTACCGGTTTGGAGATCCACCTCAGCCGCTGGCCAAGAAAAGACTGTGGATGATCGATATCCGGCAAAAGACAGGTCAAAATGGCCGATGGAATGATATGCCACCAGTCGCCTTGCGCGAGCACGGGCGTAAGCTCGGCATTTTTGGCAAAAACCGCGCAGGCGATGGAAAAAAGAAGGTGGCCTTCCGCCGTCATGATGATCACTGGACTCGCTAAACTGTCGATTCATCCAGTATAGGGTTTTTATACAGTATGTGAAAGAGGTGACGTTGTAACTCAATGTCACAATTTACGTAGCAGGGCGGCGACCGCGCCTTGCCCTGCCTGTGGAATCTTAAATATCAATGTAGTATTTACGATTTGTAGGCCTGTGCAAGCGCCGCGCCGCCAGGCAGGATGCCTGCTGTAATTAACCGCGCAGATGCTGGCTTGTCAGCTCATTTAGCGATGCCAGTTTAACGTTCGCCAGCGCATAGCGCGGATCGTGCTGAGCGTCTGCGGCAGGAACCACAATTGAGCGCATACGTGCCGCTTTGGTGGCAATCATCCCGTTTACCGAATCTTCCAGTGTGACGCAAGTAAGCGGGTCGACGCCTAACTTTGCCGCGCAATCGAGATAGACCTGAGGGTGCGGCTTGCTGTAAGGCAGTTTCTCGGCGGAGGCCAGTGCATCAAAATCGTCGCGCAAATCAAACATCGTCAGTACATTTTCCAGCATGTGCAGCGGGGAGGCTGACGCCAGGCCGATTTTAAGGCCTTCCGCTTTACACAGCGCTACTGCCTCACGTACGCCGGGCAACAGCGGACGCGCATCTTCCACCAGGTTTATCGTGCGGCGAATAATTCGCGCCGTCACTTCCTCACGGCCTGGACCATTCCATGGCTGCTGGGCGTACCACAGATCCACAACCATATCGATGCGTAATCCCAGCAGGTCGGGCAGCTCATCGCGCCGCGAAATATCCACGCCCAGGCTCTCCATGACCTCCAGTTCCGCCCGATCCCACAATGGCTCGGAATCAATAAGTAAACCATCCATATCAAAAATTGCGGCGAGAATTTGTCGCTTAACTGTCATTGCACCCCTCCTCAGGAGTCATATCGTACGGCGTAGTAAGTCTGAGTATGGGTTGTTATAGCATATTGCTTTTAAAAATCGGGCGAAAACTGGCAGCAGCGGGTAGAATTAGCAGCGATAACAAAGCGTCTCTATAAGGGGAATCCATGACGTATCAACAAGCTGGACGCATCGCAATCATTAAACGGATTGCGGGTTGGGTAATATTCATTCCAGCAGTCGTTTCTACGCTAATCTCGGTTCTGAAATTCATGTATGCGCACAGCGAAAAGCAGGCAGGGATCAACGCTGTAATGCTGGACTTTGCACACGTGATGATTGAAATGATGCGTTTTAATACGCCGTTCCTGAATTTTTTCTGGTACAACTCGCCACAGCCGGAGTTCAGTCATGGTCTCAACGTGACGTTCTGGGTCATTTTTGCGCTAATCTTCATTGGTCTGGCATTGCAGGCCTCCGGTGCGCGGATGAGTCGTCAGGCCCGTTTCCTGCGGGAAGGGGTTGAAGACCAGATGATCCTGGAAAACGCGAAAGGCGCGGATGGCATGACCCGTCAGCAAATTGAATCGCGGATTGTGGTGCCGCGTCATACCATCTTCCTGCAAATTGTGCCGCTGTACATCACACCGATTGTCGTCATTATTATCGGCTATTTTTTCTTTTCGCTGCTGGGCTTTATTTAACATACCCGCCCGGCTTCAATACCGGGCGAACCGTTACACGGCGGGCAGCGGTCGCGGTTTACCTTCGCTGTCTACTGCCACATAAATAAAGAGCGCCTCAGTCGCTTTATAACGCTGGCCGATCGGCTCCGAAGAAACCTTTTTTACCCACACTTCAACGTTAATGTTTACTGAGGTATTGCCTCGTTTCACGCAGCGAGCGTAGCAGCACACCACATCGCCGACCGCCACCGGGCGCAAAAATGTCATGCCATCGACCCGCACGGTCACGACCCGACCCTGAGCGATTTCTTTGGCCTGAATTGCGCCGCCCATATCCATCTGCGACATCAGCCAGCCGCCAAAAATATCTCCGTTCGCATTGGTGTCGGCAGGCATTGCCAGCGTACGTAGTACCAGTTCACCCTGCGGCGCATCGTTTGTGGTTGTCATTGTGGTTCCAACATTGCGTTATTGCTATTCGGGCAAATGCTACTACGAAAGGGCAATAGTGAGAATGGGCAAGCGCGAGAGATTATGCCTCCGCGCACCATTAGCCAGCGAAGAGGTAGGTCAAGAAAAAGCGTGGGGCTTATTGCGACAGCTTTCACGGTATCTGAGTAATGATCCCCCTGCCTATATAGCCTGCTTCCCAGAGAAGAAATTCAGTCCCTGTTTTAAGATAAGGCAATACGATATCGGCTGACAAAAATGCGATCTCTACATCCTTTATGGTTTCGCCTGGATAAATATCTCTGCCAATTAGGTTGACAAATATTCGGCAGTCCCAGCCATAAGCGGCTAAGGCTTCAATATCTTTAAAATAAAGCGGGCAGCCAAACGGTCGGGCGGCAAGCAGCGGGAGGCGTCTTCCGCCCTCATCTGTGCTGTAAAGCTGGAGGGTGGTCCGGATGGCTCTCATGGCGTTAGTTGGGATTCAGGACGATATTCATATCGTGTTCACCGCCCCTCATTGAGAACGTTGATAACAGTGCCGTAGCCAATGATTTTGCTCATCTCTCTTACTTCAAATCTGTCGCCGCTTTTAATCATGTGACCGATAAATTCCCAGCTCACAAAGGTGATCGTGGTCATTATAGATTCGCCTGGATAGTGTAGACAGTCATCATCATAGTGATGTTTGCCGCTGACCAGATAAGGGATGTTATCGAATTTGTGATGAGGGAAATAACCACTTCCGATGCCATTCACTTTAGGCAAGGGAATGTTTTCGGCTAATCTGAAAACCGCTAATACGTGTTCCATGGCGAATCCCGGTAATTATCGACAATATTATTCAGTATGACGTCACGCGAGTCGCTATTTTTTGTGCGAAATCAGCGTAAGCAACAAGAGGGATACTTGACGCATTTATTGCAAAAGTGAAGGGAATAGTGCAGCCGGACGGGCGACGCCGCCCGGCGAGAAAGATGGCGTACCTGTCTTACGGTTTGTCATCCTGCGGCATGTGTCGGTAAATATACACTCCGCTCAACAGGGTAAATACCAGCGTCAGCGCCGTCAGGCCGAAGACCTTGAAATTAACCCAGATATTTTGCGGTAGCCAAAAAGCAATGTAGATATTCGCCAGGCCGCAGAGAATGAAAAACAGCGCCCAGGCAATATTCAGTCTCGACCACACCGCAGCAGGCAGCGTAAGTTCTTTACCCAGCATGCGCTGGATCAAGGGCTTTTTCATTACCCACTGGCTGAAGAGCAGCGCGCCAGCAAACAGCGCGTAAATAACGGTGACTTTCCATTTGATAAACTCATCGTTATGGAAGAAGAGCGTTAACCCGCCGAAGACCGCCACCAGCACAAAGGTAATCAGCGCCATTTTTTCGACCCGACGATAGCGGACCCAGCTGTAAATGAGTACCACGGCGGTGGCAATAATCAGCGCCGTGGTCGCCATGTAGATATCGTACAGCTTGTAGAAGGCAAAAAAGACCACCAGAGGTAAAAAATCCAGAAACTGCTTCATACAACGATTCCGTGATAATGACGCTCATCAGACGAGCGACAGGGTTAAGGACGAATAAGCATGTACAGGCGAAAAAGATAAATGAGCAGCATCGCGGAAATCAGATTGCTCAGAGTGTTAGCGACAATAGCTCCCGGCAGTGGCGTCAACACCGCAAAATGCGAGGCCAGCATCAGCAGCAGCGTTTTAGCCAACAGCCAGCAAATAATCGCCGGGGCGACAATACGCATATTGGCCCAGGCCAGACGCATACTGGCACGCATTGCGGCAAAAATTCCCATTTTATCCTGCACGATCATTACCGGGGCAAAGGCCAGTACGATGGCCAGAATTACCCCCGGCACCACAATAAGCATTACGCCAATCTGCACCAAAAACGTGGTGAGCAGGATCAGCAAAAACAGCTTAGGCAGCACCGGGGCGCTGGCACCAATGGCGCGCAGGGCGCTGACGGGCTGCCCGGCCGAAATCATCTGGATCAGCAGCAGTACCCCGCCTGCCAGTAGCGCATTGCCAACCAGCCCGGAAAATGTCGAGACTGCCGACGCGTGGAGTAATACTTGTTGCTGCTCCGGCGTCATGCTCTGCACCAGTTCAAATAATCCACCGCTACCGGCCAGATTGTCACCCTCACTCAGGATTGAAAGCTGCTCTTCACCAGGTGAAAAAGCATGGCCAAGTACCACCGTGATAAACGCACACAACAAAGCAATCAGCAAAATAGTAATGAACTGATTACGAAAAAAATTACCCGTGTCACGGTAAACGGACTTTGCCGTGATAGACATGCACTCTCCTTGAGTTTGGCAGGTGTTATTAAGCGCATGATTGTACCCTGGATAACTCATCAGTGGCAGCATCAGGAAAAGTAAGTATTGGTGGGTCTTTGTAAAGGGGCGGTAAGTGGTAGTGTGCTCTGGCACGCAGGCAGGCCTCGTTAAGTTCGCCATTTTCACCTGACATGACAAATTCGCGGCAGGTTGACGGTCGATTTTCATAGATCGTACAGCATGTCGCCTCGCCGGGTTCACCCTGCAACGCAATACAGCGGGGATCTTTCTGATAGGTGCCGCGCATGCAGCGCAGAAAGGGGGAAACCGGCTCGGTAAGGGCCACCGGGACGTTACCATAAGCATCGTCGCCCTCGGACCAGTAAAAGGAAACACGAAAATACGCACAACAGGCACCGCACGTCATGCACGGGTTTATATCGCTCATAACACACCTGAAAACGCACTCAAATTATCACCAGAAGTAAGGTAGGCCTCTGATGCGTCAGGCGCAATAGGACCATGGCAAATTATTTTTGGCACTCATTGTCATCAAAATTGACGTGGTTTGGCGAAACGGGATTGTGTCGAGTCTGTAAAAATTAATCCAGATCAATAAAGGTTAAATCTCAGGATTAAATGTGATCTAAGTTGGATCACTTTTACTTCTTTGTAGGTATATTTGCCGCGCCTGATAAAACCATAACGATGGAGTGGATATGAAAAAAATTGCGGTGGCGGCATTAATCTTAAGCAGTCTCTCTGGTGGTACAGCATGGGCGCACGAGGCGGGTGAGTTTTTCATTCGCGCCGGGTCAGCAACGGTACGACCAACTGAAGGTTCAGATAACGTGCTGCAGAGCCTTGGTGGTTTCAACGTTGATAATAATACCCAGCTTGGCCTGACATTTACCTGGATGGCAACGGATAACGTGGGGGTAGAACTGCTCGCCGCCACGCCGTTTCGTCATAAAGTAGGCACCGGGCCAACAGGCGATATTGCGACGGTGCACCATTTGCCGCCTACCTTAATGGCGCAGTGGTATTTTGGCGATGCCAGCAGCAAGGTCCGGCCTTATATCGGCGCGGGCGTGAATTACACGACTTTTTTTGATGAAAGCTTTAATGATACCGGCAAGGCTGCCGGGCTGTCCGATCTCAGCCTGAAAGACTCCTGGGGGGCGGCAGGCCAGGTCGGGCTGGATTACCTTATTAACCGTGACTGGCTGATTAACATGTCGGTCTGGTATATGGATATTGATACCGAAGTGAAGTTTAAAGCGGGGGGCGTACAGCAGAATGTTGACACCCGTCTCGACCCGTGGGTATTCATGTTCTCAGCCGGGTATCGTTTTTAATTTTTTGTTACAAACTGGCCGCGAGCGGCCAGTTCCTTGTTTTATATCTATTCAGATTTAACTATAAAGGCTTTTTATGCGATGAAGAGCATAACAGGCACACTTTGATAATGCGCATTCATACAGAAGGGTTATTATCGCCGTTTGAGTTTTTCCTTAATTTGTCCTTAAGTAGTGACGGCATATGACACTGAAAACGCAATTTTCCGCAGCAGCATTTTTTCTGCTCCTGCTGGCAGTCCTGTTTCCCTTTGCGGCAGATTTACATCTGCCTCTGCTTCACGGTGAAGTCGTGGAATGGATTGAAAACGGCCAGGCGCTGTGGCTGCTGTTTGGCGCTGTTTTTACCGCGTCTTATATTAAGCCATTATCGCTTGAAAAGGGGTCCAGGCAGTTCTGGCTGTGGGCGGTAGTATGGTGGGTGGTATTGCTGGGAAGAAGCACCAGTTGGGGACGGGACTATTTCCCGCATGAACCCAAACTGGTATTCAGGACGATTTCGGTGATCCTGATCGCCGCACTGGCGCTGCCGATTCTTCTGTCCTCAACCTTACGCAAAGAGATTGCCCTGAAATTGCGCACCGCGGAAATATCGCTGTGGATGGCGCTTGTGGTGGTGATCACTTTCTTGATTTCTGACTCAGTAGAACATCATCGCCTGCTTGCACCGTGGTTTTTGCACGCCAGACAGTATCAGGATTTGATTGAAGAACTCTATGAGATCCCCTTTATGGTGGGCTTGTTCTTTATTACCTGGGACCTGATGAAAAACGAGAAGCGGGGCGCTCCGCTTTCCGTGGCGCATGCCAGCCGCTAAAAAAAAGCCCGCATTAAAGGCGGGCAAGTCATACTGGAAGCAATGTGAGCAATGTCGTACCGAATACCTGAGTATTTAGCTCAACTATTCGGTAGTGAGAAAGATAATCTTTATCATCTTCAGAATCAACCCCTTCTTTTGTGCGGATGTCAGGGCAAGGTAAATACCGTGCGTTTTTTACTGTCGTCCACGGCCCAGGCTGCGCTGACTTCTGCCAGGGGAGCGGGTGTCGTGGCGATCGTAAACCCGCCCGGAACAGCAGCCTCAAACATCCGTGCCGTCGCTGAAACCAGTTCTGCCATCGACAGGCTGCCGATGCCGCTCCCCATCAGTTGAAGGGGGGATGCCCGCAGCACTGTCCCCGGAAGGGAAATATCAGCGCCGGACAGTGAGCCAACCTGTATAAAGCGCACGGGGTGAGTCGATGGACTATGTTTTGCCAGCGTGGTCAGGATATGCCGGGCACTCTCCCCCCATAGGTAATCAATCACCACATCAATCTGTTCGCTGGCATGCTCTGCCAGTTGTTCTGGCATATCCTCCGTCCCGAGCAGCAGCGTATGATCTGCACCACAGCATTCCAGTGCAGCCGGATTACGTCCGCTGGCAATGATCTTTTTCGCCCCAAGGTGGCGGGCGATTTGTACTGCCAATTGCCCTGCGCTACCGGTGGCACCGTTAATCAATACCGTTTCTCCCGGCTGAAATCTGGCGCGATTCACCAGCGCCGCCCAGGCCGACATGCCAGGATTACCCATTGCGGCTGCATCGACAGAGGAAAGCGTTTCAGGCAGCGGCAGGCAATGTTCAGCGGGTACCAGCGTCCATTCCGCCATACTGCCCCAGGGCGCGACCGGCATAACGAACCAGACGCGCTCGCCCTGTTCGGTAAGACCCACGCCGTCAATCCCGGGGATAAAAGGCTGGGTAGCGCTGAAACTATAATGCTTACCCGCCGCACGGCTTTTAGCCACATGACTGATTGCTGCCGCCTGAACCTGAATAAGCCGATTGTCGGCACTCGCTTGCGGGGCAGGAAAGTCCCCATATACGGGGCCTGTAGTAGGGTCATACACCACTGCTGCTTTCATTGGTCTTCCTCCGTCTGGCTGTTATGTGTAAAATGCACATATCTACCCACGGCACTATACTCTGCTGGATTTTATATGCAAGATGCACATAAAAGTTATGACATTACCGATTTTCATGGCGCGCTACTGGATATCATCAGCGTCATGAATCATCCCTTGCGCGACGAAATTCTGCTGAACGAAGCGAATGTCCGTCTCGATCAAACGCTTTTCCCTCTGTTAGTCACCATCGGTCGGTATGGGCCAGTGGGCGTTGTTGAGCTGGCGGCCCGGTTGGGCAGGGACTACACCACCGTGAGTCGTCAGATAAAACGGCTGGAAGGTCTTGCGCTGGTAAACAAGCAGCCAGCGGCGCATGACAGACGCGTTAGTGAGGTGACCGTTGCGCCGCAGGGTGACGCTCTGCTGAACAATATTAATCAGGCCCGCCAGCGATTAATGAACCGGATTTTTAGGCAATGGTCGCCGCAGGACGTGGATGCACTTTTTCGCCTGGTGCGTAAATATGCGAACTGCGTGAAGGGGGAAGCCCTGTCCGACCCGCAGGCCGGACAGCGTTAACATCAGATATGCGGCGTGGCCGCTTTCATTTTCTGCACAAACCCGTTGAGTTCACTGAGCATTTTCTCAGGCGCGTTGAGGTTATTTTCAATGATTTTAACGATTGCCGAGCCGGAGATTGCGCCTGCTGCACCAGCATGAATGGCGGCGGTCACCTGTTCCGGCGCGGAGATACCGAATCCCTGCAGCGGCGGTGCCGCATGGTATTCGGTCAGCTTCTCCACCAGGTGGTGCAGCGGCAGTGCAGCCTGTTTTTCCGCACCGGTCACGCCAGCACGCGAAAGCAGATAGGTGTAGCCCCGGCCATGTGAGGCTATCTGGCGCAGCAGGTCATCATCCGCATTCGGCGGGCAAATAAAAATAGGCGCAACGTTGTGGCGCAGCGCGGCCTGGCGAAAGGGAGTGGACTCTTCAATGGGAACATCAGCGACCAGCACTGAATCCACGCCAACACGGGCGCAGGCAGCGTAAAATTCATCAATGCCGCGGCTGAAGACCAGGTTGGCGTACATCAGCAGGCCGATGGGAATATGCGGATACTTCTGGCGAATGGTTGCCAGCATTTCAAAGCACTGGCCCGGCGTGACGCCCGAGGCAAACGCACGCAGGGTCGCATTCTGAATGGTCGGGCCATCCGCCAGCGGATCGGAGAACGGAATACCCAGCTCAAGCGCATCCGCACCCGCTTCAATCAGCGTATCAATAATCTTCAGCGACTGTTCGGGAGAGGGATCGCCAAGGGTCACGAATGGCACAAATGCGCCTTCCCGGCGGTCTTTCAGTCTGGCAAATAACTGTTCATAGCGTTCCATCAGATTTCCCCTCGCGCTTTCAGAATGTCGTGTACGGTGAAAATGTCTTTATCGCCGCGACCGGAGAGGTTAACCACCAGTAGCTGCTCTTTTTCAGGATTATCGCGCATCATTTTCAGCGCATGGGCAAGCGCGTGAGACGATTCCAGCGCCGGAATGATCCCTTCTTCACGACATAACGCTTTGAATGCGTCCAGCGCTTCGTCATCGGTGATGGAGACATAATCAGCGCGCCCGGTGCTGTTCAGGTAAGCGTGCTGCGGGCCAACGGACGGGAAATCCAGACCAGCAGAAATGGAATAAGATTCTTCGATTTGTCCGTCTTCGGTCTGCATCATCGGCGATTTCATGCCGAAGTAGATACCTACGCGACCATGTTTTAGCGGCGCACCGTGCTCGCCCGTTTCGATGCCGTGACCGGCAGGCTCTACGCCGATAAGTCCAACGCTGGCTTCTTCAATAAAATCCGCAAACATGCCAATGGCGTTCGAACCACCGCCGACGCAGGCGATAACGGCATCCGGCAGACGACCTTCTTTTTCGCGGATCTGCACTTTCGTCTCTTCGCCGATCATGCGCTGAAATTCACGCACGATAGTCGGGAACGGGTGCGGACCTGCGGCGGTGCCGAGCATATAGTGCGCAGTATCATAACTGCCGGACCAGTCGCGCAGGGCCTCGTTACAGGCGTCTTTCAGCGTCGCGGAGCCGCTATATACCGGAATGACTTCCGCGCCCATCAGCCGCATACGGAACACGTTTGGCGACTGGCGCTCAACATCTTTCGCCCCCATATAGATGCGACACTTCAGCCCCAGCAACGCGCTGGCGAGTGCCGAGGCAACGCCATGCTGGCCTGCGCCGGTTTCGGCGATGATTTCCGTTTTGCCCATCCGTTTGGCCAGCAGTGCCTGTCCGAGCACCTGGTTGGTTTTATGCGCGCCGCCGTGCAGCAGATCTTCACGCTTAAGATACAGCGTGGTCTTTGTGCCGGCAGTAAGGTTCTGGCATTTGGTCAGCGCGGTCGGACGGCCGGCATAATTTTTTAACAGGTCGGTAAACTGCGCCTGAAATTCAGGATCTTTCTGCGCGCTGACGAAGGCTTCTTCCAGCTGGCGCAGGGCAGGCATCAGGATCTGCGGCACATACATGCCACCAAACTCACCGAAGTACGGGTTTAATAATGTAGTCATCGTCACTTCCTTAATAAGCGCGCAGCGTCTGAAATACCGAGGCCAGTTTGCTGGCATCTTTTTTACCCGGTGCAGATTCTACGCCAGAATTAAAATCAAGCCCGGCACAGCCGGTGCCTGCGGCGCTAACGCAGTTGTCGGGACCAAGCCCGCCTGCCAGCAGGACATTGCTCAGGTCCTGGCCCGCCAGCAGCGACCAGTCGAATGACTGACCGCTACCGCCCTGGCCATTATCAAAAATGTATTTATCAACGTGGTTAAAATGGCGCGCAGGCAGGGTGTTGCTTACGCTCAGCGCTTTCCAGACCGCCACGTCAGCGGGCAGGGCGGCGCGCAGGCGGGTGATGTAATCCTGGTCTTCGTCGCCGTGCAGTTGCACTGCAGCAAGCGCCAGCGTCTGCGCCGTCGCCGCCACCTGCTCGACTGGTGCATTGCGGAACACGCCGACATAGTGCAGTGGCGCACCCGCCATCACGTTACGCGCCTGAGCCTCACTGACCGCACGCGGCGAGGACGGTACGAAAATCAATCCGCCATAGATTGCCCCTGCCTCATGAGCCGCCTGCGCATCTTCAGCGCGGGTCAGGCCGCAGACTTTGTTTTCACCGAGCAGAACCCGCAACACGGCGGCGTTAAGATCGTCATGCGACATCAGCGCCGAGCCAATCAGAAAACCATTGGCGAAACGGCTTAGCTCACGGATCTGCGCGTGGGTAGTAATGCCGGATTCGCTGATCACCGTCACGCCGTGACCCAGGCGCGGGGCCAGTTCGCGGGTGCGGTTGAGATCGATAGACAAATCGCGCAGGTCACGGTTATTAATACCGACCACTTTCGCTTCCAGCGCAATCGCCCGCTCCAGTTCTTCCTCGTTACTGACTTCCGTCAGCACGCCCATCTTCAGGCTATGCGCAACGGCAGCCAGCTGGCGATACTGTTCGTCATCCAGCACGGAGAGCATCAGCAGGCAGGCATCGGCCTGATAATAGCGTGCGAGGTAGATCTGGTAAGGATCGATAATAAAATCCTTGCACAAAATTGGCTGCGGCGCGATGCCGCTGACAATGGGCAGAAAATCAAAGCTGCCCTGAAAATATTTTTCATCGGTTAATACCGAAATGGCGGAGGCATGATGTTTATAGATCCCGGCGATACGCGCAGGATCGAAATCATCACGGATCACCCCTTTTGACGGAGACGCCTTCTTACACTCCAGAATAAACGCGGTGCGAGCGCCCTGTAAGGCGGCGTAAAAATCGCGCTGGCTGGCAACCACCTCATTCTGAAAGCTTGCCAGCGGCTGCTGCTGTTTACGGTTTTCTACCCATATCGTCTTGTCGGCGACGATTTTCGCTAAAACGGTTTGCATCATTTACCCTCTTGCCGCCAGTGCGGTGACGCGATCGTAAGCCGCGCCGCTGCGTAATACGCTCAGGACTTTTTGTACGTTAGCCTGCAAATCTTCTTCACCGTGTAGCCGCATGAGCATGGCGACATTCGCCGCCACGGCAGCCTGGTGCGCAGTGTCGCCTTTACCTTGTAGTAAGCGTGTTAAAATGTCACGGTTTTCTTCCGGCGTACCGCCGGCCAGTTCTTGCTGATGATATGGCGTCAGGCCGAAATCAGCGGCAGTAAGCTGATAGTTTTTGATTTCCCCGTTGTGCAGCTCTGCGACCACGGTGGGCGCGTGGAGGGATACCTCGTCCATGCCGCCGCTGTGCACCACGGCTGCCCGCTGGTAACCCAGCACGCGCAGGGTTTCGGCAATCGGCAGCACCAGTTCCGGGCTGTACACGCCAATCAGTGCCAGCGGCGGATGCGCCGGATTAATCAGCGGACCCAGTACGTTAAACAGGGTGCGGGTTTTTAACTGCTGGCGGACCGGCATTGCGTGGCGAAACCCGGTGTGATATTTCGGCGCAAACAGGAAGCAGACGCCCAGTTCATCGAGTGCAGCACGCGATTTATCAGCATTCATGTCCAGATTAATGCCGAAAGCGGCCAGCAGATCTGACGATCCGGATTTACTGGAGACGCTGCGGTTACCGTGTTTCGCGACTTTCAACCCGCAGGCAGCGGCGACAAAAGCGCTGGCGGTGGAAATATTAATACTGTTGCTGCCATCGCCGCCGGTGCCCACGATGTCGGCAAACGGATAATCAGGGCGCGGGAACGGCGCGGCGTTTTCCAAAAGCGCGGTGGCGGCACCGGCAATTTCATTGGGATGCTCGCCGCGAATTTTCATGCTCACCAGCGCCGCCGCCAGTTGCTCTGGCTTCAGCTCGCCGCGCACCACAGCGGAGAAAAGCTGGTGGCTCTCCTGCTGACTGAGGGTCTGCGCCTGATAGAGTTTTTCCAGTACCGGTTGCAGCGTGTGCGTCTGCTGGAGTTTCTGCATGGCCCATGCCAGCGTTTGCTCCAGCAGACGCGCGCCCTGGGTGGTGAGGATTGACTCCGGATGAAACTGGAAACCGCATACCCGGTCAGCATCGTGACGAACTGCCATCACCATGCCGTCAAAATGGGCATTGATGGTCAGTCCGGCCGGAATGTTGCTGCCCACCAGCGAATGATAACGCGCAACCGGCAGCGGATTAGGCAGGCTGGCAAACATCGCCTGGCCGTCATGTTCAATGCTGGACGCTTTGCCGTGCAGAATTTCGCCCGCCTGGCCGACATAGCCGCCGTAAGCTTCCACTATCGCCTGATGTCCCAGGCAGATGCCAATAATCGGCAGCTTACCACGCATCCGGGTGAGCAGTTCTGGCATACAGCCCGCTTCGCTCGGTGCCCCGGGGCCTGGTGAGAGCATCAATACCGGGTTGTCCATGGTTGCCAGACGGTCAATTAACGTTTGCGCCGGGACATGGTTACGGTAAATCACCACGTTGTGCCCGCTGGCACGTAGCTGATCTGCCAGGTTATAAGTAAAGGAGTCGATATTATCGAGCAGCAGAATGTCAGCCATCAGAAAATCTCCTGTGCATGATGAGCGGTGGCGATGGCGCGCAGGACCGCGCGGGCTTTATTACGGGTTTCATCCGCTTCAGACTGCGGGACGGAATCGAGCACCACGCCTGCGCCCGCCTGAACGGTCGCAATGCCGTTTTCGACAAACGCCGAGCGAATAACAATGCAGGTGTCCAGCGAGCCGTGAGCGGTAAAGTAGCCTACCGCGCCGCCGTAGCTGCCGCGGCGTTTACCTTCAGCACCGGCAATGAGTTGCATGGCGCGCACTTTCGGCGCACCGCTGAGCGTGCCCATATTCATACAGGCGCGATAGGCGTGCAGCGCGTCAAGATCATGACGCAGCTCGCCGACCACGCGGGAGACCAGATGCATTACAAACGAGTAGCGGTCCACTTTGGTCAGGTCAGCGACGTAGCGGCTGCCTGGCGTACAGATGCGCGCCAGGTCATTACGTGCCAAATCCACCAGCATTAAATGCTCTGACAGCTCTTTATGATCGGTACGCATTTCCAGTTCAATGCGGCTGTCGAGATCGCGATCGAGAGTACCATCCGCACGGCGGCCGCGCGGACGGGTCCCGGCAATCGGGTAAATTTCAATCTGCCGTGAATCAGCGTCATATTTCAGCGAGCTTTCCGGCGACGCACCAAACAGGCTGAAATCGTTATCCTGCATAAAGAACATGTACGGGCTGGGATTACTTTTCTTCAGCACATCGTAGGCCGCCAGGGGCGACGGGCACGGCAGTGAGAACTGGCGGGATGGCACCACCTGGAAGATTTCCCCTGCGCGGATGGCTTTCTGCATCTGACGCACCACCGCACCGTACTCTTCATCACTCTGATTGCAGCTACTGCGCATCTGTTCCATTTTTTCTACCGGCAGCGGCTGTGGTGGGGTATTCAGTTGCTGATGCAGCGCTTGAATACGTTGGGTCAGGCGGTTTTTTTCTTCAGCATTCGGGGTAAACAGGCTGCACTGAATGCGCGTTTTTTTACTTTGATGATCAATCACCAGCAGCGTTTCGGCGAGATAGAAGCAGTAATCAGGGCAGGCGGTATCGCTCTGCAACTGCGGCAAATCTTCAAAACCAGCGACCAGGTCATAGGCGAACAGGCCGCCAAAAAACATGGCTTCACGCTCCTCTTTTGGCACTACAACCAGATCCTGTAACAGACGAAAGGCATCAAAAACGGACAACGCACACAGTCGGGCATCTTCATCTAATAATGTGCTGACGGGTGGAAAGCGCAGGACGCGACCCTTATCCTGTTGTTGATTATCAACCCCGGCGGGCAGGGCGGCGTCGAGCAGCGTCAGGAGCGCCGCGCCATTATCGCTCAGTGCGGTAATAGTGACAGTGTCACCTAAAGCGGTGATGCGCAGAGCGCTGTCGACCAGCAGCAGGCTTTTCAGATCGTCTTTACTGTCAATATCAGCGGATTCCAGCAGCAGCGTCGCCGGACGTGCGCCACAGAGCTGATGGAACAGTGCGGTAGGATCTTCGCGGTACACTGCGTCGCTGGTCAGCAGTTCGAGAGTGTGTTTTTGCGTTTGCATTGTTATTCTCATTTGTTCTGGTCAAAAAAAAGCCCGCTCAGGTGGCGGGCCAGGTATCTGTTTGCGATGTGCAGACGTGATGATACAGCCCATTAACAGGGAGTACGCCACCAACCGTGCAGAGTAAAAATGCCTTTCATCTCAGATACCTTTTCTTCGTGAACTTTCGTACTAGTTAACTAGTTCATGAAAATAATGTCAAGCGCTGATTTCAGAAAATCCTCGTCAGCCGTTATGATGAGCGGCAAAACACGTTAACACTTAGACGGAGCCGTTTTTTGAGCGAAACCAATTACGCCATAATTTATGACCTGCACAGCCATACGACCGCCTCAGACGGTATGCTCTCCCCTGAGGCGCTGGTCCACCGCGCTGTTGAAATGCGTATAGGTACGCTGGCCATCACCGACCATGACAGTATTGATGCCATTCCGGCGGCGCAGGCGGAAATTGCCCGCGCCGGACTGGGACTGCGGCTGATTACCGGGGTGGAAATTTCTACCGTCTGGGAAAACCACGAGATCCATATTGTCGGGCTCAATATTGATATTCATCATCCGTCTATGGTCGCTTTTCTGGCAGAGCAAAAAGTCAGACGCGAGCAGCGAGCACGGCTTATTGCTGAACGGCTGGAAAAAGCGCACATTCCCGGTGCATGGGAAGGGGCTTTAAAACTGGCGGCGGGCGGGGCAGTCACCCGAGGCCACTTCGCGCGTTTTCTGGTGAGCGCGGGTAAAGCCAGTAATATGGCCGACGTCTTTAAAAAGTACCTGGCGCGCGGGAAAACCGGATACGTTCCCCCACAGTGGTGTACAATAGATCAAGCTATTGATGTGATTCATCATTCTGGCGGCAAAGCCGTCGTCGCCCACCCCGGGCGCTACGACCTTTCTGCCAAGTGGCTGAAAAGGCTACTGGCATACTTCGCCGAATGCGGTGGAGATGCGATGGAAGTCGCCCAGTGCCAGCAAGGTCCCAATGAGCGCACTCAGCTTGCGGCGTATGCTCAGCAGTTTGGTCTGTTGGCCTCGCAGGGGTCAGATTTTCACCAGCCCTGCTCGTGGATCGAGCTGGGGCGTAAACTCTGGTTACCCGCAGGCGTGGAAGGGGTGTGGCATCAGTGGGAACAGCCGCAGAACACCGATTGAGAGGGAAGTATGAGTCAGTTTTTCTATATTCATCCGGATAACCCGCAGCCGCGGCTAATTAATCAGGCTGTGGAAATTGTCCGTAAAGGTGGGGTCATCGTTTACCCCACCGATTCCGGCTACGCGCTGGGCTGTAAAATTGAAGACAAAAGCGCAATGGAGCGCATTTGTCGCATTCGTCATCTGCCTAACGGGCACAACTTTACCCTGATGTGCCGCGATCTGTCAGAGCTATCTACCTATTCATTTGTCGATAACGTCGCGTTTCGCCTGATCAAAAATAACACGCCGGGGAACTACACGTTTATTCTGAAAGGTACAAAAGAGGTACCACGTCGCCTGTTGCAGGAGAAGCGTAAGACTATTGGTCTGCGTGTTCCTTCGAACCCGATTGCGCTGGCGCTGCTGGAGACGCTGGGTGAACCGATGCTTTCAACATCGTTGATGTTGCCGGGCAGCGACTTTACTGAATCCGATCCGGAAGAAATTAAAGACCGGCTTGAGAAGGTCGTGGATCTGATTATTCACGGCGGGTATCTCGGCCAGCAGCCAACAACGGTGATTGATTTGACCGAAGATGCTCCGGTCGTGCTGCGTGAAGGCGTGGGTGACGTCAACCCTTTTCTTTAATCACCCCGGAAATGGCAGTGAAAACCTTCACTGCCATTTTTTCAATTAAATACAGAGATAATATATTAATCTGATAAATACCCGTCTGACATCCATTTCTGCAAAGCAATATTCTTCAGCACCTGTTTTATGAGACGTATCACAGAGTCACTTCATTATTTGAACTGCCTCACTTTTTTCCCATGGTCCGAATAATTTATTTCCACTTGTCAGGGAAAATGCCTGTCAGAACAAAGGAAGAAAAACGTTTATCCTGTTAATCAGGCAATATGATTAACGATGCAAATGGAGATAGCGACACATGCTCATTGCAAGACAAAACATTTTTCTTAATCAGACTTTCAGTAATAAAAGGGAGATTTTCCATTTCCTGGCCTGCCATGCGGTTTCACAAGGCTGGGCGAGCGATGCGGCCAAAATTGAGGCGGATTTCTGGGCCAGAGAGAATCAATATTCCACGGGTTTTGAAAGTCAGATTGCTATTCCCCATGCTAAAACGGCCAATGTGTCCCGGGCCGGGGTTATTTTTATCCGGCTAATTAATCCGATCGACTGGGAAAGTCTGGATGCGCTTCCCGTTAAAATTGTCTTTGGCCTGTTGGTACCCGAAGCCGGAGCGAAGGTTCTTCATTTACAGATTATTAACAATCTTGCCAGTCAAATCGTTGATGATGAATTCAGAGAAAAATTATTCTCTGCTACCGATGAAGAGGAATTATTCCAGTTTATGCAATTGCGAATTTCAGTTCAGGAGGAAGCATGAATATTGTTGGCGTTACATCATGTATTGCCGGCCTGGCGCATACGCCGATGGCGGCAAAATCGCTGGAGAAAGAAGGTGCACATCTCGGCCACACGGTAAAAATTGAACAGCAAGGGGCGATGGGCATACTTAATCGAATAACCGCTGCAGAGGTTGCGGCAGCCGATTTTGTCATTATCGCCGCCGACCGTGCAATTGAAGAGGAAGAACGTTTTACCGGCAAATTAATTATTCGGGTCAAAATTGGCCAGTGCGTGGGGCATGCCGCTGAGGTTATCGCTAAATGCGTGGCGGCAGTTGAAGCCCGTAACGGCTCAGGGAAGGATAAATCATGAAAAAAATATTAAATGAAATTAAAAACCACCTGATGACCGGGATTTCCTATGCACTGCCGATCATTATCGCCGGATCGCTGATGGTGGCGGTGGCAAAAATAGTCGGTCTGGCATTCGGCGAGTCCAATCTGGATGCCTTTGCAAGCAGTGATGGCATTAAAAACTGGCTGTATTTGACACAGGACATCGGCTTTAAAATTATTGGGCTAATGAACTATGTCCTTGGGGCCTACGTCGCGTTTTCAATTGCCGGAAAGAAGGGTCTGGCAGCGGGTTTTACGGCTGGCCTTATTGCTTCTTTAACCGGCTCGGGCTTTCTTGGTGCAATTCTCGGCGGTCTGCTGGCGGGCTACTCTTCTGAGTGGGTGGCTCGAAAAATCCGCATTGAGGGGTCGGCTGCATCTTCAGTCCCGTTGATCATTTTGCCATTTATCACGGTGGGGCTTCAGGTGCTGATAATGCGCCTCCTGTTGGGTGATGTGCTGAGCTGGATTAACATTGCGCTTATGGCCTGGGTGCAGAAAATGACCGAAGATGGCACCAGCACGGTGGTGCTTGCGGCGGTACTGGGGGGCATGATCTGTTTTGACCTTGGTGGGCCTGTTAATAAAGCGGCGTGGGGGACGGCCAACGTGTTGTTTCTCAGTGGCGTTTATTTACCGGCTATTTTGGTGAACGTTGCCATTATTATTCCGCCGCTTGGTTACGCCGCAGCACGCTTTATGCGACCGCATAATTTTAGTCACACGTTAAAAGAAGCCGGTAATGGTGCTGTCATTATGGGTATTCTCGGTATATCAGAAGGTGCGATTCC
This sequence comes from Superficieibacter electus, assembly GCF_002915575.1. GTDB lineage: Bacteria > Pseudomonadota > Gammaproteobacteria > Enterobacterales > Enterobacteriaceae > Superficieibacter > Superficieibacter electus. Next base: position 228,336 of record NZ_PQGD01000002.1, on the reverse strand, counting down.
ATTTACGCTAAAAAATCCGGCGCGACTCATTCCTGTTAATGTCCTGGCGGGTATTTTAGGGGCGGTGACCGTCGCCTTGTTAAAAGCATATCCGGTCATGCCGCCCCTGGGGGGATTATATGGTGGGTTCACCGTCGGTAATCCCTGGGCTTATTTTATCGGCGCATTAGTTGGCACTCTTGTTATCGCGATTGGGGCAAATGTACTAGTGAATTTCAATGAAGATACTGATCTTACTACCGCCAATCGTTCTGCGAGCGAAGACATCGAAATTAAATTTGATTAAGCTGCTGGAGCTCGTTACTGAGGTTTTGTTATGAAAAACAAAATAGTGCATTTATACAGTCATACACACTGGGATCAGGAGTGGTATTTCACCTCCTCGCGATCGCGGGTTTATCTTTTTAATCATGTAAAAAATGTTATTCGTATTCTGAATAACAACCCTGATTTTCCCTGCTATTTGCTGGATGCGCAAAGCGCACTATTGGAGAGCTACCTCCAGTGGGCACCGGAAGATAAGGCCAGTTTGAGCCGTTTAATTGCGGAAAAACGCGTGTTGATTGGCCCATGGTATACACAAACCGATCAACTGGTGATCCATCAGGAGTCGATTGTACGAAACCTTTACTACGGGATCGAAATCGCCAGGGAGCATGGCGGCGTCATGCGCCTGGGTTACGTGCCGGATAGTTTTGGGCAAGGCGGAAATATGCCGCAGATCTACCGTCAGTTTGGTATTAATCACGCGCTCTTCTGGCGGGGCATTGCGGATAACACGCTGCACGATTGCGAGTTTTACTGGCATGGGACGAATGGCGATCGGGTATTTACTGTACAGATGCCATGGGGCTACCACTACGGCGGATTACTTGATGAAAGTCCCGAAACTATGAAAGCGTTTCTTGATAAAAAAATGTCGCCCATTGAAGCACGTAGTACACGCTCACACCTGCTTTTCCCGCATGGTTTCGACCAGGCTCCGGTCAGGGAAAATCTGCCAGAGCTTGTGAAGCAATTTAATGAATGCGATACGCAGCGCCACTATGTTATTGATAGCCCGCTCAACTTTGTGCAGACCGTTGAAAACGAGGTCGCCGGGGACGCTCCGCAGCTTCACGGGGAACTTACCGAAGCAAAACATTCCCGTATCCACAAAACGATTTTTTCATGTCGTGCCGATTTAAAGCAGTTGAATAATGAAATTGAGGCGTTGGTCGTCAATACGCTGGAGCCGGTGCTGGCCATAAGTCGCAGCCTGGGACATGACTATCCAGCCCGTATCACCGCAGACATCTGGAAACTGATGTTTTTTAATGCGGCCCACGACAGCATTGGCGGCTGTAATAGTGACGAAACTAATCAGGATGTCTGGTTTCGTTACAAGCAGGCGCGGGATCTGGCCACAAACCTGCTGGAAATGCATACGCGACTTATCAGCATTCGTATTCCTCGCGAACATGATTATACGTTCACTGTGTTTAATCCGTTATCCTGGCGCTCATCGCCACAACTGACGTTTGAGGCCTGGTTACCGGGTATTCCTTTTACTCTGTGTGACGCGACAGGTCAGGCGCTGCCTTATGTCATTGAGGAGGAAAGGGAACTGACGGACTACGTATTAAATCAGACGATCCGCCTGAACCCTGGTCACGCCTGGCATAAACCGGAAAAAGTTTACCGGACGCGGATTAGGGTTAACAGCAGTCAGCTTCCCGCCCTTGGTTATACCCGCTGGTATGCTGATTTCAGTTGTGACGGTGCCAGCAAGGCGGTAAGTGATACTGCCCGCAGTATCGAAAATGCCTACTACTGCATTACGGTGGAAGAGGACGGCTTACTGACCATTGTGCATAAGCACACCGGCAAGCGCTATACCCGACAAATGCATTTTGTCGACAATGGCGATGACGGAGACGCTTATAACTACTCACCTCCTCGTGAAGACATGATTATCTCTTCCCGCGGATGTCTGATAAATCAGCGCTGCCAGCGCAGCGATCTGCAACAGTCACTACTGCTTGAGTATGAGCTTAATCTCCCTGTAGACCTCATCCAGCGGGCAAAGGGGGAGGTGACAACAGCGATGCGCATTTCAGTAAACGTGGCATTGCAGCAAGATGATCTGATCCGTTTCGAGGTGGACGTGGACAATACCGTGCTGAGCCATCGGCTTTGTGTACATTTTGCCACCGATATCATGGCCAATATGTCTTATGCCGATCAACTTTTCGGTGTAGTGGAGCGACCCGTTAAATATAGTGAGGCGTTGTCCGTATGGGAGCAGGAAAACTGGCAAGAAAAGCCCATTGCGATTGAACCGATGCAGAGCTATGTCAATCTGCATGACGATGAACACGGGTTTACCTTACATACCAATGGCGTGCGCGAATATGAAATTGTTGGCGACAGCTTCGACACTATTTCACTCACCCTTTTCCGGACCTTCGGTTTTATGGGGAAAGAGAAGTTGCTCTATCGTCCCGGCCGGGCGTCAGGCGAAACCGTGGTAGCGACGCCTGATGCGCAACTGTCAGGTAAACGTTCATTCTCTTTTGCCTGGCGCATGTACCGCGGTTCGTTTGATGCATCACAATCGGCCAGCGTGTCTAAAGCCTGGCTAACGACGTTTCCTGTCTGGCAGGACAGTGATTTTCTTAATGGCCGTCTGCGTTTCTGCCTTGCCGATGTCGAACGCTGTTATCCGTCAGACTACAGCCTTTTCACGTTGCCCTGTGGGCCTGAGGACGCCCTGGCAAGCGTGGTGAAATGCGCGGAGCGAAAGCCGGGATACATTGTACGTTTTTATAATCCAACGCTGGCTTCAGAGGTCCGGATACCTTCGATGGATAACGCCTGTAACGTGATGCTGGATGAACAAACCCCGATGGCAGAAAAAGGGGTACTCAAGCCTGCGGATGTGCAGACATGCTATGTCGGGATAGAGTGAAAAAACCATGAGACGGTTCAGCCATAAGCGGATCAGAGATATTTTCATACGGGTGGTGGACAGTAGCGTCACGCAAACGTCCCTCGCCCGGGAGATGAATGTATCCACGCGCACAATCCGAAGCGATCTGAAAGAGATTGACGATCTTCTTCGTGCTTGTGGCAACCGTCTTATCAACGATCGCAAAAAGGGTATTTTTATTCACACAGACGACGGGGACACGCTGGCGCAACTGATTGAAGAAGCCCGTCGCCCGTGGAAGGAAATACGTACCGCCAGCGAGCGAAGGCGAGCATTGCTCACTGCGCTGCTGGCTCATCGTGACGGACTTTCACTGGCGATGCTGGAGTCAGAATGGTTTATCAGCATTTACAGTCTTAAAAATGATATTGCCCTGCTTAAGCGGCATTTTGCCCTTTACGATATAGCCATTATTGCGGAAGGTGGCGACAGATTCCGGCTGGAAGGCAGCGAAAAGTTGCTTCGCCGCTGTCTGTATGAACATTTGTTGAGTGCCCGTGAAGCCGATGAAGAGTATCAGGATATTTTTTGTTCTCCTACCACCATGCAGGACATAAAAAAAATTCTTAGCCACTATTTCACCGCACAGGGTTTCATCTTAAGTGATGTAAACCTGCGTTTTTTAACGCTGGTCTGCGGCATTATTCGTGAACGCATTCGTAGCGGACAGTGGCTCTTTGATTATGAGTTTGCGCACGGTGAACCTGGGTGGCGAAGTGCTTCACGAGAATTGTTGTCTCTTTTAACGGTTTCGCAAAAAACATTGCCCGACGGGGAAATCAATTTTTTAGCCATGCACCTTGCGGCTTTTTGTACCGCGCTACCGGAGCATATGGAGGAAATGGGCTTTTACGACATTGAACACAGTATTATGCATCATTTCTTGAGTTATGTGAGTAGCGCATGGTTTTGTGAAATCAATTATGATGAGGTCATGCGCAAGAATTTGCTTAACCATATTAAAGCGATGCGCATCAGAATAAATAATGGCATTACTATTGTTAATCCCTTAATTGAACAGATAAAACGGCACTACCCATTGATGTATGAAATGACGCTGGCAGCTTTCAGCGAGCTGGAGCATTTTTTTAGCGCTACAATAACCGATGATGAAATTGGTTATCTGGTCATGCATATCGGAGCCATTCTGGATACGCCTCACTATGGTGCAGGTAATCAGAAAATAACGGCGTTAATTGTGAGCGATCAAGGAATAGCCTCGACCAGGCTGGTTTGCCAGAAAATCGTAAAGATCTACACCGATATTACTATTGCACAATGTATTTCTGTTGAGCAGTACCACGCCATGTCATTTCTCGAAGAAGATATTGTTATTAGTATGGCTGACGTTGACGAAAAAAATCGCCGGGTAGTGACGCTTAGCCCGCTTCCGGAGCGTTGGGAACTGGAGAAGATCAAATATTATCTGATAGCCGATAACGCGCCGCCGATGACAATGTTGAATTATTTCTCCGACGAGCATTTTTTTATCATGCCGGGAAATGAGCATGTTAAAGAGAATGTTATTGAGTTATTGGCCGTGCCCCTGGAAATCAACGGCAAAGTCGACAAGCATTACTTACCTTCGGTACTGGAACGAGAAGCCCGCGCCTCGACCTTACTGGATGAAAAACTGGCGATACCTCATCCGTTGGGGCTGGTCGCATTAAGTACGATGGTGACTGTTGCCATATTTCCACAAGGTATTGAGTGGGACCCCGGAAAGGTGGTTAAGCTGGTTTTTATGCTGGCAATTAGTGAAGATGCGTTTATTGATAGCATGCATATCTATGATTATTTGACGAACATTCTGGATAATGACGTGATAGACCGCCTGAGCCAGTGTGAAAGTTTTGCAGAATTTATTGCTATTTCTAAGAAATATTTTTTATAACGCCCAGGGGGTGCGTATTACTGCGCGAAAGACTCTGATTTATGCTGAAAATAAAAGAGGTTACAACGCAGTGAAAAGTGGGTATAATACCACTTATTAATCACCGTAATTCGTTGATTTTAAAAGATTTTAACTCTCCAGTCGACGCCTGGGAAGGCGACACCTAAAGGAAAGCTCTATGAGCGAAAAGCTACAGAAAGTGCTGGCGCGTGCCGGCCACGGCTCCCGTCGTGAAATTGAATCTATCATTGAAGCCGGACGCGTCAGCGTAGACGGCAAAATCGCCACTCTTGGCGATCGTGTTGAGGTTACCCCCGCGTTAAAAATTCGCCTTGATGGTCACCTTATTTCGGTTAAAGAATCGGCTGAACAAATTTGTCGCGTGCTGGCTTACTACAAGCCGGAAGGCGAGCTTTGCACCCGTAACGACCCGGAAGGACGCCCGACCGTTTTTGATCGCCTGCCGAAACTACGTGGCGCGCGCTGGATTGCCGTGGGTCGTCTGGACGTAAATACCTGCGGGCTTATGCTCTTCACCACCGACGGTGAACTGGCCAATCGTCTGATGCACCCGAGTCGCGAAGTGGAGCGTGAATATGCGGTACGCGTATTTGGTCAGGTAGACGACGCGAAAGTGCGCGATCTTGGTCGCGGCGTGCAGCTTGAAGACGGCCCGGCGGCGTTCAAAACCATTAAATTCAGCGGCGGCGAAGGCATTAACCAGTGGTACAACGTTACCCTGACTGAAGGTCGCAATCGTGAAGTGCGCCGGCTGTGGGAAGCGGTGGGCGTGCAGGTCAGTCGTCTGATCCGCGTGCGCTACGGCGATATTCCTCTGCCGAAAGGTCTGCCGCGCGGCGGCTGGACCGAGCTGGATCTGGGGCAAACGAACTACCTGCGTGAGTTGGTGGGCCTGAAGCCAGAAACCGAATCAAAAGTGGCCGTAGAAAAAGATCGTCGCCGTATGAAGGCGAACCAGATCCGTCGTGCGGTGAAACGTCATAGCCAGGTGGGCGGTGGACGGCGCTCCGGCGGCGGTCGCAGCAACGGCTAAATCATATGGCCCGCCGCACCTTGCGCGGGCCTGTTTTCTTAGTAGTCAATCCCAGGTTGTGCTTTAATTCCCGCATCAAAAGCATGCTTTAGCGGACGCAGTTCACTGACAGTATCCGCTATCTCCAGAATATCCCGATGACATCCACGGCCGGTAATAATCACCGTTTGTGTTAGCGGACGCGCGCGTAGCGCCTCAAGAACCATTTCCAGTGGTAGGTAGTCGTAGGCCACCATATAGGTAAGTTCGTCCAGTATCACCATATCCAGCGCAGGGTCCGCCAGCATGCGGCGGGCATGTTGCCAGACTTCAAGACAGGCTGCGGTATCGGCGGCGCGATCCTGGGTATCCCAGGTAAATCCGCTTGCCATTACCTGGAACTCCACGCCATGCGGTTCCAGCAGATTACGCTCGCCGTTGGGCCAGTTCCCTTTAATAAACTGTACTACCGCCACGTTTTTGCCGTGGCCGACAGCGCGGGTAGCTGTTCCAAATGCCGCGGTGGTTTTTCCCTTACCGTTACCGGTAAAAACAATAATAATACCGCGCTCTTCCTGCGCGGCAGCAACCCGGGCGTCCACTTTGTCTTTCAGACGCTGCTGACGCTGCTGATAACGTTCATCGCTCATTGTGATATTCCCGGTTTACGCCCTGGCTGAGCATCAAAAGTCATGCCGGTTTTTCTGCGGCTATCATCGCCCATCAGCCACAAATACAGCGGCATAATATCGGCAGGGGTTTTAAGTTTTGACGGATCTTCTTGCGGAAAAGCGCTGGCACGCATTGCGGTACGTGTGCCGCCTGGATTAATACAATTCACCCGCAGAGGAGAATGTTGATATTCTTCGGCCAGCACCTGCATCATGCCCTCAGTGGCAAATTTGGATGCCGCATAGGCCCCCCAGTGTGCACGCCCCTGGCGGCCTACACTTGAGGAAGTGAATACCAGCGACCCCGCGTCCGATTTGAGTAATAAAGGAAGCAGCGCCTGCGTCAGCATAAAGGTGCCATTTACGTTAACCTGCATTACCTGTTGCCAGACCTCCGGCTTTTGCTCTCGCATAGGGGCCACGTCGCCCAGCAGGCCAGCATTGTGCAGCACGCCATCAAGGCGCGGATAATGCACCGCAATCTTTTGTGCCAGTTGTTGGCACTCCTGCGGTGTACAGCTTAAGAGATCCAGCGTAAACCAGGACGCAGGCGTGCCGCCTTCTTCCGCGATGCGCTGCGCAACGGCACGAAGTTTTTCCTCATTGCGTCCAAGGAGAATGACGCTGGCACCGTAACGTGAGTAGGTGAGTGCCGCTTCCCGGCCAATGCCGTCACTGGCTCCGGTGACGAGGATAATATGGTGGTGTAATAAATCTCGTTGCGGTTGGTAGTGCACGGCGGTCTCTCCTGATCACAGCGGGCAATTAAAAAGGGTTAATACACTTCATCCTTCTGGCTGCGTTCGTTAACTCCAGTCACGTACCTGGTTACGCTCAGGGGATTCACTCACTTGCCGTCTTGATGCAACTTGCATGATGTTGTGTATATGCCTTAAAAAGCGTCTGAATTCAATCGGACGGCAGGAAAGCGTGCCACGTCATTCATATTTTGCAACGATTTCATAATAATGAATATTTTCCTGAATCTGCTTCCCAACACCAAATGACGACCCGAGACGAGGCGGAAAGGGTGTTGTACACTGGGACCAGACGTTAAATGAATTTAACCAAGGTGGAAGTGTGGAATTACTCTCTCAATATGGTCTTTTTTTGGCAAAAATCGTGACGGTGGTCGTGGCGATAGCCGTCATTGCAGTACTGATTGTCAATCTGACGCAGCGAAAACGCCAGCGCGGTGAACTGCGCGTGACCAATCTTAGTGAGCAATACAAAGAAATGCAGGAAAGTATGTCTGCGTCTTTGCTGGATGAACATCAGCAAAAGCAGTGGCATAAAGCACAGAAGAAAAAGCATAAACAGGAAGCCAAAACGGCTAAAGCGCAGGCAAAACTGGGTGAGAAGGCTGACTCCGGTAAACCTCGCGTTTGGGTACTGGATTTTAAAGGCAGTATGGATGCGCACGAGGTGAATTCACTACGTGAAGAAATTACCGCGGTGCTGTCGGTCGCGAAGCCGCAAGACCAGGTTGTATTGCGCTTAGAAAGCCCAGGCGGGGTGGTACATGGCTATGGACTTGCGGCTTCACAATTACAGCGCATTCGCGATCGCCAGATCCCGCTGACCGTCACCGTTGATAAAGTGGCCGCCAGCGGTGGCTATATGATGGCCTGCGTTGCCGATAAAATCGTCAGCGCGCCGTTTGCGATCATTGGATCTATTGGCGTGGTAGCACAGGTGCCCAACTTTAACCGCTTCCTGAAAAGTAAAGACATTGATATTGAGCTGCATACCGCCGGGCAATATAAGCGCACGCTGACGTTGCTTGGCGAGAATACTGAAGAAGGGCGGCAAAAATTCCGTGAAGATCTGAACGAAACGCATTTACTGTTTAAGGATTTTGTTAAGCGGATGCGTCCGTCACTGGACATTGATCAGGTGGCAACGGGTGAGCACTGGTACGGTTCACAGGCATTACATAATGGCCTGATCGATGTGGTGAGCACCAGCGATGAATGGCTACTGGGGCTCATGGAGGGTCGTGAAGTGCTGAACGTTCGTTTCCTGCAACGTAAAAAATTGATGGACCGTTTCACCGGTAGCGCGGCAGACAGTGCCGACCGTCTGTTACAGCGCTGGTGGCAGCGCGGGCAACAGCCGCTAAGCTAATCCCCAGGCCGGGTAGCGGATGCTACCCGGTCCAGCATTAAACTAGTCAACCAGGTAGTACTTCTCTGACAGTTCGTGCGCCAGATATTTAAACATATTAAATACCGCAGTGCTCTTGCCGGTGGGGAGACCCTGTTCATCAAGAAAATACTCGCCGCTAAACACCAGCACGCCGTTACGTTGCGTAACGCCGGTCGCTTCGATACCCGCCATGGTGTCTTCATGCTCGCGAATAAGTTTATTTGCTTCCTGCAATAATGATTGACGATCGATAGGTTGCGTTTCACTTTTCATTTTTTTACTCCTCAGCAAACTGGCGATAGTCTACGTCCTGCGCGGCTCGCGGGCAAATATTCCCCCAGAAAAACAGGGGAATCCGTGAAGCTATCGGCTGGCGGGATTTGTTTTTGCATGCTAATAAAGTTGCGTAACGTATTTTATCAGGTACAGTGAGACCCTTTCGATAATCTGGCAACAGATTTGCTTGACATTCGACCGAAAGTTCGTCGTGCTATATCACCGTAGCTTAGAAAAGCAACTAACTCAGCCACCTGTGCCGATGTACATACAGGCAGTTGGGCTGAGGGGTTGATCTCTGCTGGACGTGCCGCCATATCAACGGCTCCGTCAGCAGTACGTGAATCAACGTGCGATGTATTCCTGGAAGAATCAAATTAGGTAAAGGTGAATATGGGTAAAGCTCTCGTTATCGTTGAGTCCCCGGCAAAAGCCAAAACGATCAATAAGTATCTGGGTAATGACTACGTGGTTAAGTCCAGCGTGGGTCATATCCGCGATTTGCCGACCAGTGGCTCAGCCGCCAAAAAGAGCGCTGACTCTGCCTCCACCAAAACGGCCAAAAAGCCCAAAAAGGATGAACGCGGCGCGCTCGTCAACCGCATGGGCATTGACCCATGGCATAACTGGGAGGCGCAATATGAAGTGCTTCCGGGTAAAGAAAAGGTTGTCGCTGAATTAAAACAGCTGGCTGAAAAAGCCGACCACATCTATCTCGCAACCGACCTTGACCGCGAAGGGGAGGCCATTGCCTGGCACCTGCGGGAAGTGATTGGGGGAGATGACAAACGCTATAGTCGCGTGGTGTTTAACGAAATCACCAAAAACGCGATCCGTCAGGCGTTCGACAAGCCCGGCGAGCTGAATATCGATCGTGTAAATGCTCAGCAGGCGCGCCGGTTCATGGACCGCGTCGTGGGGTATATGGTCTCTCCACTGTTGTGGAAAAAAATCGCCCGTGGATTATCGGCCGGGCGCGTTCAGTCCGTGGCCGTGCGTCTGGTGGTCGAACGTGAGCGTGACATCAAGGCGTTTGTTCCGGAAGAGTTCTGGGAAATCGATGCAAACGTAGCCACGCCTGGTGGTGATTCTCTGCCGCTGCAGGTAACACATCAGAATGATAAGCCGTTCCGCCCGGAAAATCGTGATACGACGATGGCCGCGGTAAGCGAGCTGGAAAAAGCCCGCTATAGCGTTCTGGAGCGCGAAGATAAACCGACCAGCAGTAAACCTGGCGCACCGTTTATCACCTCTACGCTTCAGCAGGCAGCCAGCACTCGTCTGGGTTATGGTGTGAAAAAAACCATGATGCTGGCGCAGCGTTTGTATGAAGCAGGTTACATCACTTATATGCGTACCGACTCCACGAATCTGAGTAAAGATGCTGTGGAGATGGTGCGTGGTTATATCAGCAGCCAGTTTGGCAAAAAATACCTGCCAGCCGATCCGAACCAGTACGCCAGCAAAGACAATTCACAGGAAGCGCACGAAGCCATTCGTCCTTCAGATGTGTCGGTCGAAGCTGAGTCACTAAAGGATATGGAAACCGATGCGCAGAAATTGTATCAGCTGATCTGGCGTCAGTTTGTCGCCTGTCAGATGACGCCTGCACAGTATGATTCCACTACGCTGACGGTGAAAGCCGGTGATTTCCGCCTCAAAGCCCGTGGCCGCATTTTGCGTTTTGACGGCTGGACTAAAGTCATGCCAGCGCAGCGAAAAGGGGATGAAGATCGTATTCTACCCGCGGTGAATCAGGGTGATGAACTGTCGCTGATTGATCTCGTTCCGGCGCAGCATTTTACCAAGCCACCAGCACGTTTTAGTGAGGCCTCGCTGGTAAAAGAACTGGAAAAACGCGGTATCGGCCGCCCGTCGACCTATGCTTCTATTATTTCCACCATCCAGGATCGTGGTTATGTGCGGGTAGAGAGTCGCCGTTTTTATGCTGAGAAAATGGGTGAGATTGTTACCGACCGGTTGAAGGATAACTTCCGTGAGCTGATGAATTTTGATTTCACTGCACAAATGGAAGACCGTCTTGATCAGGTTGCCCGACACGAAGCTGAATGGCAAAACGTGCTGGATATCTTTTTTGCCGAGTTCAGCGAACAACTCGAAACGGCGGAAAAAGATCCGGCTGAAGGCGGGATGCAGCCAAATCAGATGGTGCTGACCAGCATTGATTGCCCGACCTGTGGCCGAAAAATGGGGATTCGTACTGCCAGTACCGGTGTTTTCCTCGGCTGCTCCGGTTATGCGCTGCCGCCAAAAGAGCGTTGCAAAACCACCATTAACCTGGTGCCGGAAAATGAAGTGCTCAACGTACTGGAAGGCGATGACGCGGAAACCAATGCGCTGCGAGCGAAACATCGCTGCCAGAAATGCGGTACCGCGATGGACAGCTACCTTATCGATCCAAAGCGTAAACTGCACGTGTGCGGTAACAATCCGACCTGTGACGGTTATGAGATTGAAGAGGGCGAGTTCCGCATCAAGGGATATGACGGCCCGATCGTTGAGTGCGAAAAATGTGGTTCTGAAATGCATCTGAAGATGGGGCGTTTTGGTAAATATATGGCCTGCACTAACGACGACTGTAAGAACACGCGTAAAATTTTACGTAACGGAGAAGTGGCTCCGCCGAAGGAAGATCCGGTACCGCTGCCGGAACTGCCGTGCGAGAAGTCGGACGCTTACTTTGTTCTGCGTGATGGTGCCGCGGGGGTATTCCTTGCAGCGAACACCTTCCCTAAATCACGTGAAACCCGCGCGCCGCTGGTCGAAGAATTGTACCGCTTCCGCGATCGTCTACCTGAGAAGCTTCGCTATCTCGCCGACGCGCCGCAGCAAGATCCACAAGGCAATAAAACCGTTGTCCGCTTCAGCCGTAAAACCAAACAGCAGTACGTGGCGGCGGAAAAAGAGGGCAAAGCCACCGGTTGGTCGGCGTTTTACATTGACGGCAAGTGGGTTGAAGGTAAGAAGTAATTCAACGAGTTCCGTGTTTTCTTATGTCGAAAGGGCCGCTTGTCGGCCCTTTTCTATTTATCATTATTATTTTTTAATCATACCTATACACGGTAGCTATAAATGATATAGTGGTTATAGTTAGCTCCTTTTTTAGTCTTAAATCGTCTTAAGCGATTGACCCTGCGTTTACCGGGATGGCGCGTCATGAAACTACAACAGCTTCGTTATATCGTTGAGGTGGTAAACCACAATCTCAACGTCTCTTCCACCGCGGAAGGACTTTACACCTCTCAACCTGGCATCAGTAAACAAGTGCGTATGCTGGAAGATGAACTGGGGGTTCAGATTTTCGCCCGTAGCGGAAAACATCTGACGCAGGTGACGCCAGCGGGGCAGGAGATTATTCGCATTGCCCGTGAAGTCTTGTCGAAAGTTGATGCGATTAAGTCTGTGGCTGGCGAGCATACCTGGCCGGATAAAGGTTCGCTGTATGTCGCGACCACGCATACTCAGGCACGCTATGCTTTACCCGGCGTGATCAAAGGCTTTATTGAGCGTTATCCACGCGTCTCACTGCATATGCATCAGGGCTCGCCGACGCAAATTGCCGAAGCAGTATCAAAAGGCAATGCCGACTTTGCTATCGCCACCGAAGCGCTACACCTTTATGACGATCTGGTGATGCTGCCATGCTACCACTGGAACCGCTCTATTGTAGTGACGCCAGAACATCCTCTGGCCGCCAAATCTTCCGTCACTATTGAGGAACTGGCACAGTATCCGCTGGTCACCTACACCTTTGGCTTTACCGGGCGTTCCGAACTGGATACGGCCTTTAATCGCGCCGGATTAACGCCACGAATTGTCTTTACCGCTACCGATGCAGACGTGATTAAAACTTACGTCAGACTGGGGCTGGGGGTAGGCGTTATTGCCAGCATGGCCGTTGACCCGGTTGCCGATCCTGATTTAGTGCGTCTGGATGCACACGGTGTCTTTAGCCACAGTACAACCAAAATTGGCTTTCGCCGCAGCACGTTTTTGCGCAGCTATATGTACGACTTTATTCAGCGCTTCGCACCGCACCTGACGCGTGACGTGGTGGATACTGCCGTGGCATTGCGGTCTAATGAAGACATCGAAGAGATGTTTAAAGACATTAAACTGCCCGAGAAGTAAATACGGCTCAACATCGGATGCTGGAATCATGCCTGGCGGCGCTTTGCTTGCACAGGCATGTAGTGTGCAAATAACGTATGGATATAAATGACGTGGTAGGCTGTCACCCTGCAAATCAGCGTACAACGACGTGTTATTAGTTTGAAAAGCCTCTGCTGTGGCATTCGCCTGTCCCCTCATAATAAGAGCGTTTCGATGATGTAATTGTGCAGATACAGTGTCGATAGCCCATTCATTTCGCGTACATCTTCCCGCCAGTAAATTAACTTTACTAATGTTAATATCGTGCAGCCAGACAGATCCATAAAAATCACGAATATATCCTGCAGTTTGTTACGCATAAACCTTTTATTTTGGCTATGGTTCACAGATTTTATTATTTAAAACTTATCTACTGCGTTGGTTATATCCTGTCCTGCGTACCATCCCCTATAAAGGAATATGCCATGATCAGCTTTCATGAGAAATTACTACGTGATATTGATTATCAGATCCAACAAATAGAAAAAAATATATATACACCAGTGAATGAATTAACAGTTGAAGGCTTTATTACGCCGGAGCCTGTGCCCTTTGCCCGGCGTCGGCAGGGTAAGCCGCATACCTTTATTCCTGGCGAGTGCTGGGGCCAGCTCTGGGATTGCGCGTGGGTCAATGTCCGCGGCGTGGTGCCTGCGCAGGCGCGTGGTGATGCGGCGGTAATGCTGTTTGACTGCGGCGGTGAAGCGCTGGTTGTTGATGCCGACGGCGCGCCGCTCAGCGGATTAACTAACGTTGACTCCACCTTTGACCCCAGCCTGGGGCGGGCGGGAAAGGTGGTGTTTCCGCTGGCGCATGTGAGCGAAGTCGATTTATGGCTCGAACTCGCCTGTAATGACCTGTTTGGCGCTTTGCACAGCGGAAAACTGGCGCTGGCACATATTGCCACCTGCCACCACGAACTGCGCGCGCTTTATTATGATGCTGGCGTACTGCGCGATCTGCTGCGCTGCCTGGATAACGCATCAGCGCGGTTTAAACGCGTACTGTTCTGCCTGAGCAGCGCCTTGAACGGTCTGACGACCTATAACGACGATGCGGTGGCGACCTGTCGACAGGCGTTGGCGGTTGAGCTGGCAAAAAAAGGTGGCGACCCGACAGTAAGCGTGGTTGGTATTGGTCATGCTCATATGGATCTCGCCTGGCTTTGGCCAATTCGTGAAACCAAACGCAAAGGTGCACGTACCTTTGCTACCGCGCTGGATCTGCTCGGGCGTTACCCGGACTACCATTTCGGAGCCAGTCAGCCGCAGTTATTTCAGTGGATGAAGGAGGACTATCCGCAACTGTACGCCCGCATTCAGCGTCAGGTACAGCAGGGGCGGCTGGAAATTCAGGGCGACATGTGGGTGGAGCCCGACACCAATGTTCCTTCAGGTGAGTCGCTGGTCCGGCAGTTCCTCTATGGTCGCCAGTTTTTCCAGCAGGAATTTGGTCAGGTCACCCGGATGCTCTGGTTGCCGGATGTCTTCGGTTATAACGCCAATTTGCCGCAGATCATGAAAAAATCGGGCATTGACTATTTTATGACGCAAAAACTGTCCTGGAATGAGCACAACCCATTCCCGCACCATACCTTTATCTGGCACGGCATTGACGGCAGCAGCGTACTGTCGCATATGCTCCCGGAGGAGACCTATAACAGTCCGGCATCACCGGGCAGCATTCAGCGTATTGAAACCTCTTATCACGAGGCAGGCGTATGCGACCAGGCACTTATGTTGTTTGGTATTGGTGATGGCGGCGGCGGTCCCGGCGAAGAGCATCTTGAACGGCTAAAGCGGATGAAAAACCTCAGCGGTATCGCGCCGGTAAAACAGGGTTATGCCATTGATTTCTTCCGCAATATTGCGAAAGATTGCACTCACTATCCTCATTATCATGGCGAGCTGTATCTGGAAAAACATCAGGGCACGCTGACTACCCAGGCGCGTAATAAACGTTTTAACCGCAAGCTGGAGAACGCGCTGCGCGAGCTGGAGTTCCTCGCCAGCCGCCAGTGGTTCTATGGCCAGAAGGAGTATCCTGCCGACACCTTGCAGGAGATATGGCGGGAGGTGTTGCTGTACCAGTTCCACGATATTCTGCCCGGCTCTTCCATCCGCCGGGTCTACGATGAATCCGTCGCCCGCTATGAAATTCTGCTGGCCCAGGTAGAGCAGCGCATTCAGGCCAGTCTTGCAGAGCTGCACCGGCAGGCGGGTGTGCGGGCCGGCGCATTCGTTATTCATAATCTGAGCGGGTTCGCCCGGGAAGAGTGGCTTCAGTTGGCTGATAAGTCAGTGCGCGTCGCGGTACCGGCGTTTGGCTATCGGATCATGAATGAGGTGATCGCCGATACGGTACCTGAGATTACCGCTCAGCCACAAAGGCTGGAAAACGATCTATTG
This sequence comes from Superficieibacter electus, assembly GCF_002915575.1. Taxonomy (GTDB): domain Bacteria; phylum Pseudomonadota; class Gammaproteobacteria; order Enterobacterales; family Enterobacteriaceae; genus Superficieibacter; species Superficieibacter electus. Next base: position 212,762 of record NZ_PQGD01000002.1, on the reverse strand, counting down.
CGCGTTGAGTTTAACGAACAGGGGCATATTGACGCCCTGGTGGATAAGCAGGTCGGCCGCTCGCTGTTGCAATCTGGCACCGTGGGAAACCAACTGGCCGTGTATGAAGATATCGGTGGAAACTGCTGGGATATTAATATTACCTATCGTCAGCGTACGCCGGAATACTTCCAGCTTGTCAGCGCCACCGCCCGCCAGGAAGGGGCAGCGGCGGTGGTTGAGCAGTGTTACCGTTACGGAAATTCCCGCTTAACGCAGAAAATCAGCCTGCTGCCTGACAGTAAGCGCTTAACCTTTGAAACGCACGTTGACTGGCATGAGCGCGATAAAATGCTGCGTACCTCGTTTGCGGTAAATATTCTCAGCGAGCGGGTGAGCTGTGATATTCAGTTCGGCAAATTCAGTCGTAGCGCCCGGATAAACAATGTCTATGACGCCGCACAGTTTGAGATTTGCGCGCATAAATGGATCGACTATTCCCGGACAGACTATGGCGTAGCGCTGCTTAATGAGAGCAAATACGGTCATTATGCCAAAGACGGGGTACTGGATTTGAACCTGCTGCGTTCGCAAACTTATCCGGGCACCAATGCCGATGAAGGCGAACATGACTTTGCTTACGCGCTGTTCCCCCACTGCGGCGATGAGGTGGTAGGCGAGGTCAATCGCGAGGCTTACCTGTTCAACAACCCGCTACGGATAAACATAGCCGACGGCGTGCAGCCGCAAACGGCGGTAGAACTCAGTGCGGGGTTTATTAGCTGCAACTCGCCGCATATTTGTCTGGAGACGGTGAAAAAAGCGGAGATTCAACGGGCGCTGGTGCTGCGCGTCTGGGAGTTTGACGGTGGTGAAGCGACGGCAGATATTCAGATCCCCGCTGGCGTCACGCGCGCCCTGCTGACCAACTTAATGGAAGAAGGGGAGGAGGAAATCGCAATCGCCAACGGGCATGTCACTCTGACGTTTGCGCCCTTTGAGATCAAAACGCTGCTTCTGATGCTGCCCTAACCACCGGGTCCCGGCGACGGTAGTCGGGACTTTTTATACTATTTCCTGGTCCTGTCAGGTACAGTACTGCGAAAGCAACAGCGGCGGGAGCCACTCGGCGGATAACAGGCTATTACCCTTCAGAAGAAATGCCGCCTGGCTGACAAGGCAGCGTGTAATGCACAATGGGCCAGCCTCATTAATGTGAGTTCACTGGAACATTACAATTATTCTCTTCACCTGCCCGGAAATTCACTGGATTTTTTGTTATTTATTGATTAGGATTTATCTCAATTAAGATTGCTTACGCCGATTGCTGGTGCAGAAAATGATAAGTAGTGCCGATTTTACGAGGGTAGTAATGTCATCTGGAAGTGAGCAGCCGAAACGAGATCCGCAACTCAAGCGTAAAGCGTGGCGTGCCGTCTTTATTGGCTCCGCGCTGTTTTGGGTCGCACTGGCACTGCTGGTCTGGAAATTCTGGGGTTAATAGCGCCCCTGAATGCGCGTCTTTTAATAGCATAATAAAAATACACCACAGCAATATAAGCCCTGCCGGTTACGACAGGGGCAACCACTCTTTTATATGGTGTAAAAAAATGAATCACAATAGCGATACTAAATACTGGTCGTGGCTGGGAGCACTTTCCTTCTCTGTGCTCTTCTGGGCGCAGATGGCCTGGATGCTAACGCAGTAATCTTCCAAAACCCGGCCCCGTGCCGGGTTTTCATTTTTTTGACTCCTCGCGTTTACCGATTTATCAATTTGAGTTGTTATCAAAACGTTACGACATGTATGTGTTATCTTTAATGCAGACCCTGGGAAAGATCAGGGTATCGCAATCCCTGTCATTAAGGAGGAGCTATGTCGTTAACCCTACGCGAAGCCAGTAAGGATACATTAACGCTACAAGATAAAACCTGGCACTATTATAGTTTGCCACTGGCTGCAAAAGAGCTTGGGGACATTACCCGTTTACCCAAGTCGTTGAAAGTTTTACTGGAAAACCTTCTGCGCTGGCAGGATGATGATTCTGTTACTGCTGACGATATTCATGCGCTGGCCGGATGGCTTAAAACAGGCCATGCCGACCGTGAGATTGCCTGGCGTCCGGCCAGGGTATTGATGCAGGATTTTACCGGCGTACCCGCAGTCGTGGATCTTGCCGCCATGCGTGAAGCCGTTAAGCGTCTGGGTGGTGATACGGCGAAAGTTAACCCGCTTTCGCCGGTCGATCTGGTGATTGATCACTCGGTGACCGTGGATCATTTTGGTGATGATGAGGCGTTTGGCGAGAACGTTCGCCTGGAAATGGAGCGCAACCACGAACGTTACATTTTTCTGCGCTGGGGTCAGCAGGCCTTTAGCCGCTTTAGCGTGGTGCCGCCGGGAACCGGCATTTGCCATCAGGTTAACCTTGAGTATTTGGGTAAGGCCGTCTGGAGCGAACTGCAGGACAAAGAATGGGTTGCTTATCCTGACTCATTGGTGGGGACAGACTCCCACACCACCATGATTAACGGCCTTGGCGTGCTCGGCTGGGGTGTCGGCGGCATCGAAGCAGAGGCGGCGATGCTGGGACAACCGGTATCAATGCTGATCCCTGATGTTGTCGGCTTTAAACTTACCGGAAAATTAAATGAAGGGATTACGGCAACCGACCTGGTTCTTACCGTCACCCAGATGCTACGTAAACATGGCGTGGTGGGAAAATTTGTCGAATTCTACGGTGACGGTCTCGATACGTTGCCTCTCGCCGATCGGGCGACGATAGCGAACATGGCACCGGAATATGGTGCCACCTGCGGTTTTTTCCCTATTGATGCCGTAACACTCGAATATATGCGCCTGAGTGGGCGTAGTGATGAACACGTTGAGCTGGTGGAAGCCTATGCTAAAGCTCAGGGGATGTGGCGCAATACCGGAGATGCGCCGGTATTTACCAGCTCGCTTGAACTGGATATGGGGGATGTGGAAGCCAGCCTGGCGGGACCTAAACGTCCGCAGGATCGTGTCGCGCTGGGAGATGTGCCTAAAGCCTTTGCCGCCAGTGCCGAGCTGGAAGTGAACACCTCGCAAAAAGATCGCCAGCCTGTCGATTATACGTTGAACGGACATCAGTATCAGTTGCCTGACGGCGCGGTCGCCATTGCCGCAATTACCTCCTGTACCAATACGTCTAACCCCAGCGTGTTGATGGCGGCAGGTCTGTTGGCGAAAAAGGCCGTTAAGCTTGGACTCAAGCGCCAGCCGTGGGTGAAAGCCTCACTGGCTCCTGGCTCGAAGGTGGTCTCCGATTATCTGGCGCATGCACGTTTGACGCCTTACCTCGACGAACTGGGCTTTAATCTTGTCGGCTACGGGTGTACGACCTGTATCGGCAACTCCGGCCCCTTACCTGAACCGATTGAAGTGGCGATCAAGAAAGGCGATCTTACCGTTGGCGCAGTACTCTCCGGTAACCGTAACTTCGAAGGGCGTATTCATCCGCTGATTAAAACCAACTGGCTGGCCTCACCGCCGCTGGTGGTGGCGTACGCGCTGGCCGGTAATATGAATATCAATTTAACCACCGATCCGCTGGGGCATGACCGAAAAGGCGATCCGGTTTACCTGAAAGATATCTGGCCAACCGGCCGTGAAATCGCCCGGGCGGTGGAAGAGGTGTCAACAGAGATGTTCCGCAAAGAGTACGCGGAAGTCTTCGAAGGCACGCCGGAATGGAAGGCTATCCAGGTTGAAAGTTCTGACACGTATGACTGGCAGAGTGATTCCACCTATATTCGTCTCTCGCCGTTTTTTGAAGATATGCAGGCTGAGCCAAAACCTGTCGAGGATATCCACGGTGCCAGCATTCTGGCCATGCTGGGTGACTCGGTAACCACTGACCATATTTCGCCGGCGGGTAGCATTAAGCCTGATAGCCCGGCCGGACGTTATTTGTTGAATCACGGGGTTGAACGCCGTGAATTTAACTCATACGGGTCTCGTCGTGGTAATCATGAAGTGATGATGCGTGGTACGTTTGCCAATATCCGCATTCGCAACGAAATGGTGCCAGGTGTGGAAGGGGGGATGACTCGTCACCTGCCGGGTAACGAGGTAATCTCTATCTACGATGCCGCCATGCGCTATCAGCAGGAGAGTACGCCCCTTGCGGTGATTGCTGGTAAAGAATATGGCTCCGGGTCCAGCCGTGACTGGGCTGCAAAAGGGCCGCGCTTGCTGGGTATTCGTGTGGTCATCGCTGAATCTTTCGAGCGTATCCACCGTTCTAACCTTATCGGCATGGGGATATTACCCCTCGAGTTTCCTCAGGGTGTGACGCGTAAAACGCTGGCGTTGACCGGGGAAGAGCGTATTGACGTGGCGGGTTTGCAGAATATCAAACCTGGTGCAGACATCGCCGTAAACCTGACGCGGGTCGATGGGTCGTCGCAAGTCATTCATTGTCGTTGCCGAATTGATACGGCAACGGAACTGACCTATTACCAGAATGACGGCATTTTGCATTATGTCATCCGCAATATGCTTAATTAACAATCAGGTGAGGTACCCGGCATTGCCGCGTCGCCCGCGCAGAGCGTATTTCACTCTGCCCGGCGGCGCTGCGCTTGCGCGGGCCTGAAATTTCCATGCTCTGCTGGTAACGGGCTGATATATTTAATTTATAGGCCGGGTAAGGCGCAGCCGCCACCCGGCATCACCACGGAGAGACGCTCTGAAGCTACTTGTTTAACAAATGCCCCATCTTTTCCGCTTTGGTGTCCAGATAATGCGCATTGTTGGGGTTGCGCCCAACGATTAACGGAACCCGTTCAACAATATTGATTCCCGCTTCAGTTAAAATCTCAACTTTGAGAGGATTATTGGTCAGCAGGCGAACTTCCTCAACGCCCAGCAATTTGAACATATCGGCACATAACGTAAAATCGCGCTCATCGGCAGCAAACCCGAGCTGATGGTTGGCCTCTACAGTGTCATAACCCTGATCCTGTAATGCATAGGCACGAATTTTATTCAGAAGCCCAATATTACGACCTTCCTGGCGGTGATAAAGCAACACACCCCGACCTTCTTCTGCAATATGGGCCAATGCGGCTTCCAGCTGAAAACCGCAGTCACAGCGCAAACTGAAGAGCGCATCACCGGTCAGACATTCTGAATGCACCCGCGCCAGAACGGGCGTCTGACCGGAAATATCGCCATAGACCAATGCCACGTGATCCTGCCCGGTTGCCAGTTCTTCAAATCCCACCATCAGGAAATCCCCCCAGGGGGTTGGCAGTTTGGCTTCTGCCACTCGTTTAAGCTGCATGTGGTTCTCCAGATTATGCGGGCACCTTTCGTGCCTTCTGTATGTCGCTATTTTGCCACAATGTTTTCCACTTCACCTAATAAGCCATTTTTGAACGCACATTAAGCGAACAAATGCGCCTTTCGCGCCGCATCGTTGAATTTCAGTTATGATTTGTGAAGTCATTTTAAAAGGAGAGACTATGTTTACCATTGCCAGGCGTACCTCAGCAGGCGCGGCGTTGTTACTCATCATGCCTGTGGCGGTGTGGATCTCAGGATGGCAGTGGGAGCCAGGACGTGACAGTTACTGGCTAAAAATGCTTTATTGGGTCACTGAGACGGTTACCCAGCCCTGGGGGATTATTACGCATATTGTGCTTTGCGGTTGGTTTTTCTGGTGCCTGCGTTTTCGCCTGCGCCCGGCGATTATGCTTTTTGCGATACTGGGCGGGGCGATTCTGGTAGGCCAGGGGGCTAAATCATGGGTCAAACAGCAGGTTCAGGAACCGCGTCCCTTTGTGCTGTGGCTGGAAAAAACCCATCATATTCCTGTCGATGAGTTCTACACTTTAAAACGTAAAGCGCGCGGTGAGATGGTCAAAGAATTGCTGACGGAACAGGATAATATCCCCACTTTTTTGCGTAAACACTGGCAAAAAGAGACCGGTTTTGCTTTTCCGTCAGGACACACCCTTTTTGCCGCAAGTTGGGCATTGCTTGGTGTCGGGCTGCTATGGCCTCGCCGGCGTAAAATAACTATCGCTGTCTTATTGCTCTGGGCAACGGCGGTGATGGGGAGTCGCATGCTGCTGGGAATGCACTGGCCGCGTGATTTAGTCGTTGCTACGCTGATTTCATGGCTACTGGTTACCTTCGCCGTCTGGCTGGCACAGCGTATTTGTGGCCCGTTGACGCCGCCAGGGGAAGAGGCCCGGGAAATCAAAGAACGCGTGCAGAAAAGCTAACTGGGGTTGAAAAACGGTTGATCCGCCCTTAAATCCAGCTCAGGTGTGACGCTTTTCCATTCCGTCTATAGCGTGAAAATGGTACTTTATAAGGCTGGAAGCGCCAGGCTGCATATTATTTAAACGCTCACACCACATAACGGGAAGTAATGTGAAATATTTACTCATTTTCTTATTGGTATTAGCGATTTTCGTCATCTCGGTCACGTTAGGTGCTCAAAACGATCAGATGGTGACTTTCAATTATTTGCTGGCGCAGGGAGAGTTTCGTATCTCCACGCTGCTGGCAGCACTGTTTGCCGCTGGTTTTGCTATCGGCTGGCTAATCTGTGGCCTTTTCTGGCTGCGCCTTCGCGTCTCGTTGTTGTATGCTGAACGCAGGATCAAGCGTCTGGAAAATCAAAGCCTGACTACGCCTGTACTGACAGAGCCGGGCGTACCGGTAGCGAAGGAATAATCATTTATGCTGGAGTTGTTGTTTCTGCTTTTACCCGTTGCTGCTGCTTATGGGTGGTACATGGGGCGCAGAAGTGCACAACAAACTAAACAGGAAGAAGCCAATCGCCTGTCGCGTGACTACGTGACGGGCGTGAACTTCCTGTTAAGCAACCAACAGGACAAGGCGGTCGATCTGTTCCTCGATATGTTAAAAGAGGACACTGGCACCGTCGAGGCCCATCTCACCCTTGGAAACCTGTTTCGCTCTCGTGGCGAAGTCGATCGTGCCATTCGTATTCATCAGACTTTAATGGAAAGCGCGTCGTTAACCTACGATCAGCGCCTGCTGGCGGTACAACAGCTTGGTCGCGATTATATGGCGGCCGGGATGTACGATCGCGCTGAGGACATGTTCAGCCAACTGGTGGATGAAACGGACTTTCGGGTGAGCGCGCTACAGCAATTGTTGCAAATCGCCCAGGCGACCAGCGACTGGCAAAAAGCGATCGATGTGGCTGAACGGCTGGTGAAACTGGGCAAAGAAAAACATCGCGGCGAAATTGCCCATTTTTACTGTGAACTGGCGCTCCAGCAGATGGGCAACGACGATATGGATAAGGCGATGGCGCTGTTGAAAAAAGGCGCAGCGGCCGATCGCAACAGTGCGCGCATTTCCATCATGATGGGGCGCGTGTTTATGGCGAAGGGCGATTATGCCAAAGCCGTTGAAAGTTTGCTGCGGGTCATTAATCAGGATAAGGAACTGGTGAGTGAAACGCTGGAAATGCTGCAAACCTGCTACCAGCAGTTGGGTAAGAACGACGAATGGGCCGAATTCCTGCGTCGCTGTGTGGAAGAAAACGTGGGCGCGACGGCAGAGCTGATGTTGGCTGATATCGTTGAACAGCGTGAGGGGCAGGAGAGTGCGCAGGTGTATGTTACTCGTCACCTTCAACAGCACCCCACGATGCGCGTTTTCCATAAGCTGATGGACTACCACCTCAATGAAGCCGAAGAAGGCCGCGCCAAAGAGAGTCTGATGGTGCTGCGAGACATGGTTGGCGAGCAGGTGCGGAGTAAACCCCGCTTTCGCTGCCAGAAGTGCGGCTTTACTGCTTATACCCTCTACTGGCATTGTCCTTCCTGCCGGGCCTGGTCAACGGTGAAACCTATCCGCGGACTTGACGGACAATAATAAAAAAAGGCGTTAATTAGTTACAACATACTTAATGTTATTCCTCGCTATTGTCCACCTCCCGTTTTTAACTGGCATTGCAGGGAAAAATGCAGCCTGTCATTTTGATGAAGCCGCAGGTAGAATGCTCGCCGTTTACCTTTTTTTGCGCCTGCTGTGCGCCATCATCAGGAAGGTTCGCTCATGACGTCTATTGTTTCATCCTCTTCACGCTCTACAACGCTTTCGCCCGTTGTTGTCGCACTCGACTATGATAACCTTACTCATGCACTGGCATTCGTTGACCGCATCGATCCTAAGGATTGCCGTCTCAAAGTCGGGAAAGAGATGTTTACCCGCTTTGGCCCTCAGCTGGTACGTGACCTTCAGCAACGAGGTTTTGGCGTATTTCTCGATCTGAAATTTCATGATATCCCCAATACCACTGCGCGTGCGGTCGCCGCTGCGGCTGATCTTGGCGTATGGATGGTCAATGTGCATGCGAGCGGCGGAGAGCGGATGATGAACGCGGCGCGTGAAGCGCTGATACCTTTTGGCAAGGAGGCACCACTGCTGATTGCGGTAACGGTGTTAACCAGTATGGAAAGCAGCGATCTTGCCGGGCTGGGAGTAACATTGTCGCCTGCTGACTATGCAGCGACGCTGGCACGCCTGACACAACAGTGCGGTCTGGACGGTGTGGTCTGCTCTGCACAAGAGGCCGTGCGTTTTAAGCAGGATCTGGGCCAGGCATTTAAACTGATCACGCCGGGCATCCGTCCGCAGGGTAGTGCGGCAGGCGACCAGCGACGTATCATGACGCCGGAACAGGCACAGGCGGCTGGCGTGGATTATATGGTGATCGGCCGCCCAATCACTCAATCTCCCGATCCGTTAGTGACTTTACAGACCATCAATGCATCACTGCGTCAGGAGGCATAATGAACGACTCAGCGAATTCCCGGCTGGTTTATTCAACCGAAACGGGCCGCATTAATGAGCCTGCGATCGCATCTGAACGACCAAAGGGTGATGGGATTGTACGCATCCAGCGGCAGACCAGCGGACGCAAAGGAAAAGGCGTTTGTGTTATTACAGGGATTGATGCTGATGATGCCACCCTTAATAAACTGGCCGCAGAGCTTAAGAAAAAATGCGGCTGTGGCGGAGCGCTGAAAGACGGCGTCATTGAGATTCAGGGTGATAAGCGGGATCTGATTAAAACGCTGCTGGAAGCCAAAGGCATGAAAGTAAAACTGGCTGGCGGCTAATAAAAACACGCGAGCCACAGTGTAAACTGTGGCTCGTATAAATAGTGCTTAAAAAGGTAATATGTGTGTGAAGGGGAAGGTTATTTACTAACCTGGTGGCCGATAACACCACCTACTGCCGCGCCACCCAGAGTACCCAACGCGCTACCATCAGACAGCACTGCGCCACCGATAGCACCCGCACCTGCACCCAATGCCGTATTACGGTCGCGTTTAGACCAGTTTGAACATGCGCTCAGAGACATTGCCAGAGTAACTGCCAGAACCGCGGCGGCCATTTTTTTACTCGTTAAGTTCATCATACCTTCTCCTGAATAATTGATTCATGGAAGAATTTCCCTTTTATTATAGCTGCTGGCCATAATATTGGGGCCGTCCATGAGTTTTGTTTGCAGGTGTAAAAAATCACGCAGGTGATTGTTCTGGCCTGTCGTTTCGTTAAGCTAAGTTTAGGTTTTTCCCTTTGATCAGACAGGTAAAAACTCTTAATTAGTGACCAGGATAAATCTCAGAGAAGGGCAGCAGCCTGCACAGAGGCAGGCTGTGTAGACTCAGACAGGATGAACAATATCGACACTAAGACCGCTTTCAGTTAACTGCAACCGTATTTCCTCATTTAGTCCGTCGTCAGTGACCAGCCGGTGAAGATGCGTCGTCGGCCGCAAAGGATACGGATGGATGGCCCCAAATTTAGAGCTGTCGGAAAGAATAATGGTTTCGCCGCCTTTCTCCAGTACCGCATTCACCACATCTGCGCGCAGCATATCGCGGCTGGTAAAACCGGTATCCGGCTGCCAGCCATCTATGCCAATAAAAGCTTTATTGAAGTGAACGTTCTGCGCATAAAAACGAGTGAGCGGGCCCACCATACTTTCGCTTGTCTTCTGATAAATACCGCCCAGGAGAATAACTTCACCGGGACTGTCTTTCAGTAAATGGGCAATATAGCTGCTGACGGTAACAATGGTAGTGGCTTTGGTTTCCGCCAGAATACGTGCCAGCAGTGCATTACAACTGCCATTTTCAATAAATACGGTTTCACCGGGAGCAACAAGCGTTGAGGCAAACTGAGCAATATCACGCTTTTGTGAGAAATTACTGAGCATGCGCGTTTCGACATTATCATTATCAAGCGGTACGGCTGCGCCGTGCTGGCGACGTAAATAACTCTGCTTTTCAAGTAATGTCAGATCCTGACGGATAGTGACCTCAGAAACATTAAAGGTTTTTGCGAGTTCAGAGACGCTCATTCGTCCTTTATCGGTCACCAGCTGAATAATATTGTGTTGTCGGGCATTCATAGTCGTAACGTCACGTCCCTTGTTATTAACTATACGCAATTGGCCGGTAACTAGATTTCCCATGGTGATTTTGGCGAGCCTTGCTCACCGGGCCGTTCGCGCTTTACCTGCTCCAGAAGCTCAGCTTTAAGAATTTCTAAGTTATGGATAGCAGAGTGGTAATCACCGGCGACCAGGATATCAAGCACAGTGTCTATACGTTGTGCCACATTGTGCGGATTGAGTTCGGCCATAAGGTATCCTTTATCGAAAAGTGAATAAATTCAATGATGCAAAAAATGATGATAAAAGAAAAGTAAAAAAATATGCTATTAATGGACCGTTTTCGATTGATACTCACGATACCACTTTTCAAAAGCCTCCGCTGGCATTGGTTTGGCAAATAAAAAGCCCTGTCTCTCATTTACGCCATTACGGGTAAGAAAGATATCTTCTTTTTTTGTTTCCACTCCTTCAGCAATGACCCGTAGCTGAAGCGCCTGCGCAAAGGCTATTATGGCTCGCACCAGTGACTGCGAAACGGCCTGCTTATGCACGTCACGCACAAAGCTTTGATCCAGCTTGATGGCATTTATAGGGAAGTGCGCCAGTTTGGAGAGAGAAGAATAACCCGTTCCAAAGTCATCAAGATGGATCTGAGCACCGAGCTCGCTGAATTGCTGAATAACCGAATGCGCTTGTTCGGCATTTTCAATCAGGCAACTTTCAGTCAGTTCCACGTCAATGGGGCAATCATCAAACTGAAATTCCTTGAGAGCCTGATTCAGATCGCTAAAAATCGACTGATCGGCTAACTGGCGAGCTGAGACGTTAACCGCTACCCGCAGGTGAATGCCTTTCTCACGCCAGTCCGCCAACTGGCGAACGACCTCCAGCATAACCCAGCGGCCAAGGGGGACAATCAGGCCAGACTCTTCAGCATAGGCAATAAACTCCTGCGGAGGGATTAATCCCCGTTCAGGTGATTGCCAGCGTACCAGCGCTTCCAGACTATGAACCTCGCCGTCCCAGTCTATTTTGGGTTGATAATGAATGTGAAGCTGGAGGTTTTCCAGCGCTTTACGCAGGTTAGTGTCGAGCCATAAATATTCGAATACCCGCTGGTTCATTTCCGGGGCAAAAACGCAGAACTTCCCCCGACCATTTTCTTTGGCGGTGTACATGGCAGTATCGGCGTTGCGAATGACACTTTCACGATCCTCTCCATGCTGGGGCGCAATTGCAATGCCCAACGAACAACTGGTATAGACCTCAATAAGGCCGACACGGAAGGGCTGCTGCAATTGGTGAAGGATTCGCGAAGCCATTGCTTCCAGCGCGGCCTGAGATGTGGTGGTTGCCAGCACAATAAATTCATCACCTCCCAGGCGAGCCAGCATCTGCCCCTCTTCAAGACAGCTTAAAATCGCCAGCGATACGGCCTGAAGCAGCCTGTCGCCAAATACATGGCCGTAGGCGTCATTTATCTTTTTAAAATTATCAAGGTCCAGATAAACAATACCGACCTGGGTGTCGCCACGTAATTCAATGGCTTGTGCGATCAACTCCTGGATAGCATTTCTGTTCGGCAAGCCAGTGACGCTGTCGGTATTAGCCAGCACCCGTAAATGTTCCTGGGTCCGCCGCTCCTCGGTAATGTCGGTGCCGGAACAAATGAGGAAAATTTCGTTTTTGCCGCTGCCACTGTGGACAAATTTATTACGAAACAAAAACAGTCGCTGGCCTTTGCGAGTATTGATCCAGCGCTCGACTTCATAGGAACTACCGTTATTAAAAAAATCGTTAATATATTCGCGGGAGGCATTAGCTTCGCCCGGCGTCATAAAAAGATTAAATATGCTTTGCCCGATGACTTCATGTTCTTTTTTACCAGCATACTCTTCGCTCAGACGGTTAAAGCGCTGAATATTTCCGTGGCGATCAAGGATGACGATCACTGAATTGGCTTCAGAGACAACCTGCTCGGCAAAAGAGAGACTTTGTGCCAAATCCCGGGCTACCGACGACGTATCATTCCATGCTGAAGACGTTCCGGCCCATTCATCGGCGCTGACCTTGCGACCAACAAGATGAATGGGTACCTCACAATTATAAATGTTGAGTGTTATTTTAATACTGGAAGTTATAACACTGAGTTCCCGTATTCGCGATGCCTGATCTGCGGTAAGGGTAATCACCTGGGTGAGAGAGGCGTTTTCGTTTGCCATCAGATAGAGCGCATTACTGTGTGCTTTAAACCGCCAGCGTGGACTGGCGCTCCCGGTAAACCGGGACAACAGATTATGCTCAGGCTCGTTTTTCATATCCTCTCCGCACAATAAATATGTCTCAATTAAGCGTATTTATGCCCGGCACGGTACGTGTCGACACTTTTAGTGTGAACGCTTTTACTGGTTTTGGCGGAAAATTTTAGAAAAATGGCAGGGAGGTCGCATTCGCGAAATGAATATAAAAATGGCTTTCCGTGTTGGCGGAAAGCCGTATCGTTTATTGATTAACAATCAAACGGCAGGACGTGCGATCACGCTGCGGGTCTCAAGACGAACTTCGGCGATAGTAACATCAATCACCTCCGTGACTTTATAGACCACTTCACCTTTAATTTGCACCGTACCGTTTTCCTGGCTGCACACCAACTCGTCGCGGACAGCATGAATGAACGGAGCCGGAATAAAGGCGACTGCGCCGTTATCTACCAGCCGTACGCGCATTCCACCGCGGCTGATATCGATAATTTCCGCTGCAAAACGGGTATCGGTGCCGGCTTTATCCTGCAGGAAACGAGCATACAACCAGTCGCCGACATCACGTTCGGCCATCCGGTTCAGGCGACGGCGTTCTGCCATCTGCACGGTAACGTCTGCCAGGGGGCGCGCAATCGTCTCACCTTTAATGACGGCTTTCAGCAGACGATGGTTAATCATATCGCCGTACTTACGAATCGGAGAGGTCCAGGTCGCGTAAGCTTCCAGTCCGAGGCCGAAATGAGGACCCGGCTCGACGCTGATTTCCGCATACGACTGGAAACGACGAATACGGCTGTCAAGGAAGCTGGTTGGCTGCGCATCCAGTTCACGACGCAGTTTGCAAAAGCCCGGCAACGTTAATACCTCTTGCGTATCAACATGCATACCGTGGGTTTTCAACAATGCGGCCAGTTGCTCACTGTTCGCGGGATCGAAACCCGTATGAACGTTATAGATACCGAAGCCGAGTTTGTCGCGCAGTACGCGGGCGGCGCAGATATTGGCTGCGATCATTGACTCTTCAACAATACGATTTGCAATGCGGCGAGGTTCGGCAACGATATCCAGGACTTCACCTTTCTCCCCCAACACAAAGCGGTAGTCAGGGCGATCTTTAAAGACCAGCGCGTGGTTATGACGCCATTCGCCGCGGCTCAGGCAAATCCGGTTTAACAGGGTGATTTGCCGCGCGATATTTTCGCTTTGCGGTTGCCAGCCGTTATTCTCCAGCCAGTCAGATACATTGTCGTAAGCCAGTTTGGCTTTCGACTCGATGGTTGCCGCAAAGAATTCAATATCATCCTCGATGGCACCTTCGGCATTGATCACCATCCGGCAGGCCAGCACCGGGCGGACTTCCTGCGGACGCAGGGAACATAAATTGTCTGACAGCTCGCGGGGCAACATTGGAATGTTAAAGCCCGGCAGATAGTTGGTGAAAGCACGTACTTTAGCAGTCTCATCAAGCGTGCTGCCTTCTGCAATCCAGGCCGTTGGGTCGGCGATAGCAACCGTTAATTGCAACTTGCCGTCAGCGAGCTCTTCAGCGAACAGTGCATCATCCATATCTTCAGTGCTGGCACTGTCAATGGTGACGAAATCCAGCGCAGTCAGATCGCGGCGAAGTAACCCTTCATCCAGCATCTCCACCGTAGTACCCTGCGGCGCGTCTTTTTCGAGATTGTGACGTGCCAGAGTCACCCACCATGGAACAAAATGGTCATCACCAAAGGTGATAAACTGCGTCAGCTCAGCATAAAAACTGCGGTCGCCCTTAAGCGGATGGCGGCGCATCTCAGCCACGGCCCAGTCGCCATTTTGAAAATCATCTGTAACGCCGCGCTCGGCACGGCAGGGAATCGCTTCTTTCAGCAGGGGATGATCCGGCACAATAGTAAGACGGTCATCTTTCTTCTGTACTTTGCCAACGAAACGGGTCAGGAACGGCTCGACCAGTTCTTCCGGCTCCGCGCTTTCGCGATCTTTTTCACTGTGGATCACAGCGATAATACGGTCGCCATGCATGACTTTTTTCATCTGCGGCGGCGGAATGAAGTAGCTTTTTTGCGCATCGACTTCAAGGAAGCCATAGCCTTTTTCCGTGGCTTTAACAACCCCTTCAGCACGAGGGGTCTGAGAATGTAGTTGCTGTTTAAGCTGCGCAAGCAGCGGGTTATCCTGAAGCATAATGATGTATTTTCGTGGCCTAAGAGCGGCTGACAGTTTTACGCGAATCTTACCCTTCCAGCAAGCGCTGTTTAACCCTTTCCCTTACACCCTGTCGGGTCAGATCGTTTCACCCAGCGCAATCCTTAGCCGATTAAGCCAGCCACATAATCCACTCCATGCCAGCAGGTTAATCGCTTCCTCGACGGAAAGACCATGTTCAATTAGCGGGGTAAATTGTGCCGCGCTAAAGCGATCCGGCGCGCGGGTTAATAATTGAACAGACTGAATAATAACCTGCTCCAGGGGGCGGTGTTCACACCATTTCTTTAAGGTTTCCTCATCCTGAAAATAAAGCCCAATCTCATCGTCAACAGTATCGCTCCAGGCGCTAAAACAGCTTGCGCTACCGTTAATGCGTGAGGTGACCAGGGCGGCCAGTGGCGTGAAGGTGGACGACGGAAGGGCGCTAATGATGCTGGCGGTCGCATCCAGCGTGCGACAGTCATAGACCAGCAGGGGAACCAGACCTTCCAGGGGGAAAAGCCCTTGCCATTTCTCCCGTGCTGCGGTCTGCTCTGCGCTGGCGTAATGCGGTTCAATGCCAGCCAGTGTCGGAAGCCATTTCACATCCGGACGGGTAAAATGGGTTGCCTGCGCATCTTCTTGTACTGGCATGCCGGGTATCCAGCGCACCGGCTGGGCGTTCAGCGCCTGAAGCGTTGCCAGCACCCGGGCCTGAAAGCCGACGAAGCCAATAATCTGATTAATTAGCACGATGTCATAGGATGTGAGCCCAACATCTTCAAGTTGCGTTTTCGCCTGGGCTGTAATGACGGACGGAGAGCTGGCAAGCTGCCTTGCATATTGGGTGATCTGCGCCAGACGATGATTACTTTCACGCGATGAATCGGGGCCAGGTAAAGGCGTTAGCCGCGCTGCATAGTGATTACATAAACGCTGTACCCCGTAGACCTGGGCGACGGTCAGGGCAGTACTGAGTCTATCGTAGGCACTGAATGTTTGCAGGCGCGTGACCGTAACGTTATTTGGAAAAAGAAGGGTAGTCAGTTCCCGGGCAGGCTTTATCCAGCCTTCACTTGCAGTAAGAAGCGATTCGGGAAGCGTAAGCTCAAGCAGGAAGCGGTCCTCAACATGAGCGGCTTCGGGAACTAATGGCAGAACGTCCGACGGACAGGTACTGGATTGTGTCTCATGATACCAGTGATTTTTACCGGAAACGCGGCGTTGTTCCATGGGCTTTCCTTGATCTGAAGGTGGCGACCCGTGCAAATGCAGGCGCGGTGCAGCGGATCGTTTTAACCTGGATATCCTGGCGTAAGCCCGTGCAGGGATAAAAGAATGAAGGGTGATATTTAATAGCCGATCGGAATATAGAAGAGCGATAACCCTCTTCGCGAGCGCGAAGAGGGGCAGAAACTTATTTCAGTTCCAGTTCATTCATCGCAGCGATGCTGAAACCGCCATCAACGTGAACGACTTCACCGGAGATACCGGCAGAGAGGTTAGAGCACAGGAAGGCGGCGGAGTTGCCGACGTCCTCAATCGTGACGGTACGACGAATCGGAGTAACCGCTTCACAGTGCGCCAGCATCTTACGGAAGTCTTTGATGCCAGAGGCTGCCAGAGTGCGGATAGGACCAGCAGAGATGGCGTTAACACGCACACCTTCCGGACCCATGGCATTCGCCATATAGCGCACGTTAGCTTCCAGAGACGCTTTTGCCAGACCCATCACGTTATAGTTAGGAATGGCACGTTCTGCTCCCAGGTAAGACAGGGTCAGCAGGGCAGAATCCGGGTTCAGCATTTCACGACACGCTTTTGCCAGCGCAACAAAGCTGTAGGCGCTGATGTCGTGTGCGATTTTGAAGCCTTCACGGGTAACGGCATTCACATAATCGCCGTCTAACTGGTCGCCAGGCGCAAAACCGATGGAATGCACAAAACCGTCAAATTTAGGCCAGCTTTTTGCCAGCTCGCTGAACAGCGCGTTAATGCTTTCATCTTCAGCTACGTCACACGGCAGCACAATGCTGGAACCCAGCTCCGCGGCAAAACCTTCCACGCGGCCTTTCAGTTTGTCGTTCTGATAGGTGAACGCCAGCTCAGCCCCTTCACGATGCATAGCCTGTGCAATACCGTAGGCAATGGAGAGTTTACTGGCGACGCCAGTGATCAGAATGCGCTTACCGGTAAGAAAACCCATAGCTTTTAATCCTTAGTTGATTGGTGCTTATTCTGCCTAAAAATCAGGCGGTTTGTTGCTTTAACACAGCAGTACGAAACCGTAAACGGCCATTATAAGCTACTAGACAGGTGGAGGCTATACCTGACACAGTGCCTCACTAATCATCGGAGGAGTGTGCGGCGATGGGCATGGTACGAGAGCGCTTGAATGATTTATATTGTGAATCTGCAATTTTCTTATAAATAGACAAAAGAATGTATTAAATAAATATATTCTGAAAATAAAGTTTCTTCACGAAAACTATTTGAATGGCATTCGCAAGCAGAGTAATGTTATTTATAATATCTAATCGAGTAAAATCCATATTTTTATTATTTTGCTAAAAATAATATTTACTAAAGTCCAAAATCTACGTATGCTTTATCGCGTCATTTTTGATGGCATCTACTGTGCATACATTATTTGAATATATAGTGATATCTTATTCATATTCAGGTGATGATTGAATTGCATGGTGAATAATTAGCGATTAAGCATAAGGTTGTGCGAATGAAAATTTCAATTATTGCTCTCTCCACCGTGTTTGCGTTGGGAATGATATCCAGTGCGCAAGCTGTGCAGGGGAACTATGGCAAAGTGCATTTCTGGGGAGAAATTACCGAGTCGCCCTGCGATATGCCGCCTTCAGAACTTAACAAAGATGTACCAATGGGTCAGGTGTCTGATAGTAACCTGAATCAGGGAATTAAATCAGGTATGACGGCATTTACGCTGAAACTCACCAATTGTAATTCCGCTACGTTGACTACCACAAAAACCTCTTTCACTGGTGAGGCAGGCCCAACCGCAGTGGCTAACAGCTTTGCGGTCAAGCAGGCGGGAATTAATATGGCCGACGTTGGCCTGATCATGACCGATATGCAGTCAGTCAAAGTGGTTGAGAATGCCCCGGTCGTTAAACCGGGCGTTTCAGTTGATGAGGTCTGGACGCCGTTTAACGGCACGCATTTACTGGAATTCGGCGCTTACTTGCAGGGTATTCCTAGTGGTACCGCCACAGCGGGTTTGTATACCAGCGACGTGAATTTCTCTATCCAGTATCAGTAATTATTACTTGTAGTGTGATTATTTTCCTGGACCCAGGCGGAGTTTGCTCCGCCTGTCATATCATGGGATAAATGCGCAGGGACAGAATGAATAATAAAAAGCGCAAACTTGCTATAGCGATAAGTTTGTCGCTGCTCAGCCATGCTGCCGCAGTAATTGCTGATGATAGTGTCGATTTTAATACTGATTTTCTTGATGTGAAGGATCGCAAAAATATTAGTGTCGGACAGTTTTCAATGTCGGGCTATGTCATCCCTGGTCAGTATTGGCTGGCGGTAAAAATAAACGGCACAACGTTACCTGATGAATATTTTATCGATTTTATTGTTGCCAAAAATAAACCGACAGGCAGTGCATCAGTTCCCTGTTTGACGCGGGAACTGGTGGATCAATTTGGTCTTAAGCCAGATGTGGTTGCAGGTTTACGCTGGCAGGATAACCCCGTCTGCATGGTGCCAGGCCAACTTGATGGTGTCATGGTGAAGGGCAATCTGAACCAGTCAACGCTGGAGGTCAGTATTCCACAAGCATTTCTGGAATATACCGATCAGGACTGGGACCCGCCTGCGCGCTGGGACACAGGTATTAACGGTGGCATTCTTGATTATCATATTGACGGTCAGTTTCGTCACGATCAGCAGGATGGCGCACAGATGCTGGATCTGACTGGCAACGGCGTTGCGGGGCTGAATCTGGATGCCTGGCGCATGCGTGCAGACTGGCAACTGGATTACAGTCACGATGATCGTGATAGCGACGAGTCAGCTGCTGGTCAGCAGCTTGAATGGACAGGCTCACGCTACTATGCCTACCGCCCAATCCCCTTGCTGCGCTCAAAATTGACCCTGGGCGAGGATTATTTGCAATCTGATGTCTTTGACAGTTTCAGCTTTATCGGTGCCAGTCTGGTGTCTGATGACACTATGCTGCCGCCCAATTTACAGGGATACGCGCCGGAAATTGTTGGCGTGGCCCACAGCAACGCAAAAGTTACCATCACCCAACTGGGAAGAATACTGTATCAAACCCAGGTTCCCGCCGGACCCTTTCGCCTCCAGGATTTGAGCCAGTCGGTTTCCGGTGAACTGGACGTGAAAGTGGAGGAGCAGAACGGCGACGTTCAACAGTTTACGGTCAATACCGCCAGCGTCCCTTTTCTGACGCGACCTGGCCTTGTGCGTTACAAATTGGCATTGGGGCGTCCGCAGATGTGGGAACACAAGCTTAACGGGCCGATGTTCGCCAGCGCCGAAGCCTCATGGGGCGTCAGTAATGGCTGGTCGTTATACGGTGGACTCATTGGTGATGAGCATTACCGGGCGGTGGCGCTGGGCGTTGGACGCGATCTGTCAATCCTCGGTGCGTTGTCAGCTGACGTCACACGGGCTAATGCCGATGTGGACGGCAAGGGAACGTTTCGCGGTAACTCCTGGCGACTTAGCTATTCCAAACGCTTCGATGAATATCACAGCAATATCACATTTGCTGGTTACCGTTTTTCAGATCGCAACTACATGAGCATGAGCGATTATCTGGACGCGCCTGAATACGCCGGTGACCGACAGGAAGATCAGTATTATCGCGACGGCTACAACTATCGCAATAAAGAGATGTATACGATCACTTTTAACCAGAATATCCCCGACTACGGGCTGAGTTTTTATCTGAATTACTCTCGTCGCACCTACTGGAACCAGTCGGATGAAAATAACTACAGCCTGTCGCTGGCTAAAACGCTCGAAATCGGGCGGTTTAAAAATATCAGCATGTCCCTTACCGGCTACCGTAATCAGAGCAGCGAATTCAGTGATGACGGCGTTTATATCTCCTTCTCAATGCCCATCGGCGACAACGACAACGTGAGCTACAACAGCACGCTGGGCAAGAATAGTGCACAGCGGCTGGGTTACTACGGACGCATTAATGCGCATAGCAACTATCAAATCAATGCCGGTGTAGACAGTGGAGATCATATCAGCGCTGATGGCTATTACAGCCAGGAAGGGGCGATCGGCAAAAGCGATTTAACCATCAGTTACCTTGATGGCGACTACGCCTCAGCCGGCTTCTCGCTGGAAGGCGGCGCGACGCTCACTGCCAAAGGAGGGGCGCTGCATCCTGTAAGTTCACGCGGCAGCAGCCGTTTGCTGCTGGATACGTCAGGTGTGCCGGACGTGGCGATGGGGGAATGGGGGAGCGCCACTCGTTCCAACCGTTTCGGGAAGGCGGTCATTGCGGATATGGGCATGTATACCCGCCGTTCCGTTGGACTGGATTTACGCCAGTTGCCGGACAAAGCCGAAGCCTCCCGTTCGGTGGTACAGGCGACCCTGACCGAAGGCGCGATCGGCTATCGTGAATTTGATGTCATCACCGGCGAGCGGGTGCTGGCGGTTTTACGTCTTGTCAATGGCGAGTTTCCGCCATTTGGTGCCGAGGTGCTGAATGCCCGCCGTAAAATGCTGGGCGTACTGGCTGATGATGGCAATGTTTTTCTGGCGGGAGTGAAAGCAGGAGAGCGCGTGCTGGTGCGTCAGGAGGGGCATATCTTTTGCCAGGCGACTTTACCGGCGGTACTGCCTGCCCAGGAGCTAACACAAACGCTGTTACTACCCTGTGCAGAAGTAAATGAAAACGACATTAAGGAGTAGCGTAATGAATGGAAAAGGATGCCTTGCCTGTGCTCTGACAGCACTTGTTCTGCTGGCTGGCCGTGTACAGGCCTCGGTCACTATTGAGCAGACGCGGGTTGTCTATAACGCCAGCGAAAAGGCGGTCAGTTTGAAGGTGATCAACCGTGATAAAGCCCGACCATATCTGGCGCAGACATGGCTGGAAGATCAAAATGGCAACAAAATCACCTCGCCGCTAATGGTGCTGCCGCCCATCCAGCGTGTCGATGCCAACAGTACCTCTCAGGTGCGGATTCAGGCATTACCTGCGACGGCGCAACTGCCCCAGGATCGGGAAAGCCTGTTCTGGTTCAACATTCGCGAGATCCCGCCGCGGAGTAAAAAAGAGAATGTGCTTCAGGTGGCGCTGCACACCAAAGTGAAGTTATTTTATCGGCCAGCGGCGATCATGACCCTGCCGGAGCAGCCATGGCAGGAAAAGCTGGTGGTGCGCAAAGTCGGTAGCGAATTACAGCTGGAAAACCCGACGCCTTACCATATCACCATTGTAAATCTTGCGGCGAAGAAAGGAGCCGGAACGCTAAAGGGTTTCGAACCGCTGATGCTCGCGCCTTTTGAAAAACAGACCGCGCCATGGAACGTCTCGACGCTGACCAGCGATGCTGTCATCAGTTATATCAACGACTACGGTGGGCGTCCGGAACTGACGCTCAATTGCAGCCAGATTCCCTGCACATTAACGCCGTTACAGGAAAAAAAGGCGCAGCAATGAAACGGGCGAGCCTGATGATTTTGCTGTTAATGAGTCTGAACGCCCTGGCGGCAACGTACTCCTCGACGCAGCAGCTAACCATCATTATCGATCCGCCACCACCGTGCCAGCTAACGGTCAGCGATCTGGATTTTGGCGTGGTGGCAGTGAGCAAAATTGATAACAGCAGCTATAAAAAGCTGCCGCTGCGGTTTGTGTTTAGCTGTAGCGAAGTGAATCAGGCGCTGACGGTGAAGATGAAAATCGTCGCGACCGCGCTGGATGATACGACCGCGCAGACCTCAGTACCGGGATTGGGCGTGCAGTTTTTTGTTGGCAATGCCGTCACGCCGCTGCCGCTGAACAGTGACATCACTAATCAGGGGCAGCCAGCGGACGTAGTGGCGCGAGGGCTATCAATAATGCCGTTTATTATGCCAGGCGAGTCGGTGGAGGCCGGGACGTTTCGCGCGCAAATGAGCTTGCAAATGGAGTACCAGTAATGAAGCGTTGGCTCTTTCTTTGCGTCTGCCTGTGGGCGAATCAAGGTTTTGCGGTTAGCGCCAGTTTTGTTGTGCAAGGCACTCTGGTGTTAAGCCCCTGCGTTCTGCCGCCGGAGGCCAGCCAGATTGAAGTCGATATGGGCAATTGGTCACAGGAAACCTTCGCTGTCAGTGAAACCGGGCCGGCAGTGCCATTTGTGATTCATCTTGAGGAATGTTACCCGGAGGTGGCATCCACGGCAGAGGTGAGCTTTAACGGGCAATCCACGGTGGAAAATACGGATGTGTTAAGCCTTGACACCAGCAGTACGGCGACCGGAATCGGTATTGCAATATCGGGACAGGACGGCAGGACTATTACTCTCAACCGTGGCGTCTATGCCTGGCGTCTGGCGTCAGGCGTTAACGATATCCCGCTACAGGCGCAGGTGATAGTGGTGAGCGATACCGTACAACCGGGGACGTATTCGGCGACGGTGAATTTCACCCTTAGTTATCCCTAACAAGGACGAACAATGAAAAGAATGCTTTTACTGGTCACGCTGCTGTGGCTGACGGCGGGGATATTGTATGGCGCGCAGGCGGCGAACGTATCGTGCAATTATGCCAGCAGCGGCGCAGCGAATACGCAGTGTGTGGTAGTGGGAGAGATGTATATGGGAATATCCCAAATACATATGGAGGAACGTGGGTGGCAGCAGGGCGATCATGGAAGAGGGACAAACTGCTATGCATATATCACTTTTACGGATGGTAGCAGGACTGGCGAATTTTTCTGTGGTACCAATTATGACGCAGGCCGCAATGATGACGCGTTGGGACAATTTCTGATTTACGAAAGTTGTAGTCAAGGTAAAGGTGGGCCAACTTGTCGTGCCAGTGCAAAGGGCGGTAGATTAAATATATTTATACAATATCAATGTACGGCAGGCGTAGGTAATTGTCGCCAGGGTGATTATAGTGTCAGGAATTACTATCTTGATGCTCCCCGATCTAATGGTACACAGTGGGGTTTTACACGTCAATGGTCAGGCAATGCCGGTTCATGTATAGAGAAAGCCTCATATAGTAGCAGTTACGATACCGGTTCTACTACAATAACCTGTAGCGGTATGGCCATACCGGCAGGATGGACGTTTATCAGTAATTTTTATGTTCCGCAGCTTTCCCCAGTCAACGCTTTCGATTATTCCGGTGATATGCTGGGACAGGTTTATTTCGGTATTGATGGTTCAGGTGGTAAAACGTATCCCTACTATATTGCTTTTCCCCAGGCCTCCTGTAACTCACCTGCGGTTTCCAGCTACGTCTTTTGGGCCACTGGCACTACCAACTACACCCTGCACAGCAAATACAAAAACGACAGCGTCATTGTACAGCTAAGGCCGCAACAAAATATCAGTAACTGCACCCACAACGTTTACGGCTGGGCGGGAGCGGACGGCTGGTATCGCACCACCGCGAAACTGGCGATAAAATCCGAAAGCAGTAGTTGCGATAAAGGCGTTACCAACAGCTACAGTACATGGTTAGACGGTGCTGACACCGTGATTAACTGGACCATCTCTGGTTTAAGCACGCTCGCGGGAGGCACACAGGTCAACTGCACCCATAACCTGGTCACTGAATTGACATGGTATTAACCCGACGCCGTCGGGTAGCGGCATCGCTTTACACCGCATACAAAACCTACTATGTCAAAGGGTTACAAAAAATCAGGCTTTATAGCGCAGTGCTGCCTTATGTATGGGGCACTGTTGTCCCTGTATCCTGCTGGTTAAACGGATCTGGACGACAAACTCCATAGATTAATGTGATCACCCTCTAATTATCTCCCTTGTTCACTCAGTACTATGGCTCGCCTGAAATGGACGACTTAGCGAGACAAGGACAATGCAATTACCTACAGATTATTATCAGCGTGTTTATGCGGGCGTATTGGGAAAGTTAATTGGCGTTTATCTGGGCCGCCCCTTCGAAGGCTGGACTTACCAGCGGATCATGCAGGAGCTGGGGCCGATTAACTATTATGTTCATGACAAATTTAACCGTCCGCTGGTGGTGACAGATGATGACGTCGCTGGCACCTTCACGTTTATTCGCGCCCTGGAAGACTACGCCTTGCCGCCTGAGTTAACCGCAGAACAGATGGGTCAGTGCTGGCTTAATTATATTATCGATAAGCGCACTATTCTCTGGTGGGGCGGCAACGGCAACTCCACGGAACATACTGCCTGGCTTAACCTCAAAAAAGGCATTCCCGCGCCGCTGAGCGGGGCCATCGCCACCAACGGTAAAACCATTGCCGAGCAAATTGGGGCACAAATTTTTATCGACGGCTGGGCGCTGGTTCCACCCGGACCGCCGCGACTTGCCGCCTCGCTGGCGCAAAAAGCCGCCAGCGTCAGCCATGACGGCGAAGCCGTCTACGCTGCGATGCTATGGGCGGCGATGGAGGCAGAAGCTTTTATCTGCCAGGATATTGAACAATTGATCGCCACCGGGCTTGCGGTCATTCCGCCTGATTGTGAGATTGCCCGGCTCATCAACGATGTATATCGCTGGCGCAACGAAGATAATGACTGGCATCGCACCCGTCAGCGTATTGAAGATCATTACGGCTATCAAAAATATCCCAGTAACTGCCACGTGATCCCGAATCACGCCATCATGATTATGGCCATTCTTTACGCGCCGGACGACTTTCAGCGGGCGCAGATGATAATTAATACCTCCGGCTGGGATACGGACTGTAACGCTGGTAACGTAGGCTGTCTGTCAGGCATTATGCTGGGATTACAAGGCATCGACGCCGGACCTGACTGGCGTGGGCCGCTGGCGGATCGGATGTTAATTTCCTCCGCTGACGGTGGTTTTTCAATCAATAACGCCGTGCGGGTAACGGATTATCTGGTGTCACTTGGGCATAAACTTGCCGGACAGCAACCGCCTGCCGCACCTAAAGAAGGGGCGCAGTATCATTTCTCGCTCCCCGGCAGCGTACAAGGTTTCCGCAGCCTGGCGCAGGATATCGAGGTCAGTAATGAGCGCTATCATGACCGCAGGTATTTAAGTCTGCGCTATACCGCTCAGGTGCCTGGTCAGCACAGTATGGTCACGACGCAGACCTTTGCGCCGCCCGAAATTGTCGGGATGCAGTCCTATGAATTAATGGCTACACCGCTGATTTATCCGGGTCAGTGCTTACAGGCACGGGTATTAATGCCAGAAGACTGTGCCGGCGTTGTGAAGGTGCAGTTGTGCTATCGGGTTTATGATGAGCACAGCCAGCTCCGGTCCTGCTACGGTGACGGGCAGCTCCTACGCCCTGGCGGCGATGTCACATTAATAATGGCAGGATACTCGTCGATTTCCTGCGCTGGGATGGCGCACCAACGCTGACGCTGAAAAAGCCAGAGGGCGAGAGCGATTTCTGGTGGCGGGCGTGGGTCAACGGCGTGGATCTTATCTCACGTCATTATCCCTCCCGTTTTCGCATTTCTAAAGAGTATGGCGAAGGGCTGGTCAGCCACGGTACCCGGCAATGGCGTGATTACCGGCTGCAAAGTCAAATTACCTTGCATCTGGGCGACTATGGTGGACTGGCATTTCGAATCCAGGGCATGCGACGTTATTACGCGCTGCAAATGACGCAGGACGAAAAAATCCAGCTGATTCGCGTTCGTGACGACAGCGTAACGGTACTGGCGGAGCAGGGGCTGAAAAACATTTACGAGCGCGAGGTTAATTTTGATGTTGCTGTGAAGGGGCACACCATTACCGCGACGGTGGACGGTATGAGGCTGTATGCTGAAGATGCCACAACGCAGCGTCTCGACGACGGCGGCGTAGGGTTGGTGGTGTGTGGCGGCGCGCTGTCTATGGCGACCCTCCAAATCACACCGGTTGAGTAAGGGAAACCGTTAACGCGCGGTAGCCTGAATCAACGCACAGACGTGCCCGGTGGCGCTCACCGGGCATGCTAAACCTGCCGTGTCTACATTCGGCTGAGAGCGGGAGCCATTTTGTTCTCTCTGCAAAACGCGTCACTTATCCTTGCGCCACGCATCAGCGGTCAATGCTTCACCAAAATGCCCGGCGATAAGGCGCTTGGTTAAATCATGGAGCGGCGCGGCCAGCACGTCAGCGGTACTCCCGCGCTCCACCACTTCACCCTGATGCATAACCAGCACCTGATCGCTGATATGTTTCATCATGCCTAAATGCTGGGTGACGTAGATATAGGCAATGCCCTGTTTTTCCTGCAGTTCCAGCATTAAGTTAATCAATTGCGAGCGCATGGACATATCCAGTGAGGCCAGCGCTTCGTCGGCGATGATCACTTTCGGGCGCAGGATAAGTGCGCGGGCCAGCCCCAGACGTTGCTTCTGGCCCGGAGCCAGCATATGCGGATAATAGCTAACATGATCGGGAAGCAGGCCTACCATACGCATCGTTTCGATAATACGTTTACGCCGATCGTCAGGGGGTAAATCGGTATTAAGGCGCAGCGGAAAATCCAGGATCTGCGAGATACGCTGGCGTGGGTTAAGCGATGTTGACGGGTCCTGAAAAATCATCCGGATACGCTGGCTGCGAAAAGAATAATCACCATAATGCAGGGGGTGATCGTCAATCAGCAGCTCACCGGTTGTTGGCTCTACCATCCCCGCCAGCATTTTCGCCAGCGTCGACTTACCCGAGCCGTTTTCGCCTATAATCGCCAGCGTTTGTTTTTCGCGCAGGGTAAAACTCAATGGTTTTACTGCTTCCACTGTTTGTCGGTGAAACCAGCCGGTGCGATAGCGAAACGTTTTACTCAGATTGCGAACTTCAAGCAAGGTTTCAACCATCTCACTCTCTCTCCATATTCAGCGGAAAATGACAGGCGTACAGATGGTTTTTAGCCCCTGTCAGACGAGGCGTTTCAATACATTTGCGCTGAGCATACGGGCAGCGAGGCCCCAGCCGGCAGCCAATCGGCAAGTGTTCAAGCAGGGGAATAGCCCCCGGCATGGTATTGAGCCGACTTTTATGCGGCATGGCGCTGCCAAAGTCCGGAATGGCCCGGATAAGCGCCTGCGTGTAAGGATGGTGCGGCGTTGCGATCAATTCTTCGCTTGGGGCGGTCTCCACTGTCTGTCCGCAGTACATCACGTTGATTTTATCGGCCCATTTACTCAGCATTTGCAGGTCGTGGCTGATTAACAGGATCGTGGTGTTGTTATTCTGATTCAGCCGGCTCAGCAGGCGGAAAATTTGTGCCTGAGTGGTTGGCTCCATGGCATTCGTCGGCTCATCGGCAATCAGCAGACGCGGCTGATTTGCCAGCGCAATGGCTATCATTACTTTCTGGCACTCACCATCGGTAAGCTCATAAGGAAAGCTGCGCAGCACATCTTTATGATCTTTAATCCCCACCCGGTGCAGTAACTCAATGGCGCGCTGTTTGCGCCAGCCCAGACGCTGCCACCAGCGGCCTTTAAAGGTCCAGCGGGGAATATTTTGCATCAACTGGGTCCCAATGCGCTCTGAGGGATCAAGACAGGATTGCGGTTCCTGAAATATCATCGACACATTATGCCCTACCAGCTTGCGCCGTTCGCGTACTGACAGCCGCAGTAAATCGATATCGTCAAAGCGCATACGGTCAGCAGTAATTCGCCAGTTATCCTTAGTGACGCCGCAAATTGCTTTGGCAATCAGGCTTTTGCCAGAGCCAGACTCGCCCACCAGTCCGCGGATTTCCCCTTCGGCCAGCGTCATGCTGACGCGGTCAACTGCCTTCACCCAGCCTTCACTGGTCTTAAATTCAATGGTCAGGTTGCGGATATCCAGTAATGGCATTATTCCACCCCCGCGTTAATTGCGCGGCGCAGGCCGTCGCCCAGCAGGTTAATCAGCAGTACGCTTATCATAATCGCCGCGCCCGGCAGCATTACTGTCCACGGCGCAACATAGATAAGCTCAAGCGCGTCGCCCAGCATCGCGCCCCATTCCGGAGAAGGCAGCTGTGCACCAAGGTCGAGAAAGCCCAGCGCGGCGATATCCAGAATCGCCATTGACAAGGCGCGGGTGATTTCAGTGACCATCCCCGCCGTAATATTAGGCAGTACAGCGAACCACAAAATATTCAGCGTCGTGGCACCGTCAAGACGGGCAGCCACCACATACTCTTTTTCCAGTTCGTCATGCACCAGGCTATAGACCGAGCGCACCATCCGTGGCAGCAGTGCCAGCCAGACGGCGAACATCGCATGCGACAAATGCGGACCAGCAAAGGCAACGACAATAATCGCCAGCAGTAAGGAAGGGATGGATAACAGCGTATCCAGAATATGGTTCAGCGCCGCCGAACGCAGGCCGTGGGTGGAACCGGCCACAACACCGAGCACCAGCCCACACAATGTGGCTGCCAGCGTGACCACGAACGCGCCACCCACGGTCGGTGTCGCGCCGCTAAGCAGTCGGCTCAACACGTCGCGCCCCAGATCGTCCGTACCGAGGAAAAAAGAAACCTCTCCGTAACGCGACCACGATGGCGGCAAGAGTTGATAGCCTAAAAACTGCTGATTGATGCCATAAGGGGCAAACCAGTGACCCAGCACACATAACAGTAGCAACGCACCACAGCCATATAAACCGATCATGGCCGTGGTGTCTGAGTAAAATTTGCGCCACGCATTGCGCAGTGCGCCCGGAGAGCGCTTTTCGCTGTAGACGCTATCGTAAGGCATACCATTCCTTATGTTTCAGAGGGTTAGCCATAGCACCCAGGATGTCCGAAATAACGTTCACTATAATGACCAGAGCACCAATCACCATCACGCCTGCCGAAATGGCTGCGTAATCCTGCTGGCGGATGGCATTAATCAGCCAGCGCCCCAGACCTGGCCAGCTAAATACCACTTCAGTGATCATCGCCAGCGTCAGCATGGTCGAAAATTGCAGCCCCAGACGGGGGATCACCGGCGGTAGCGCATTATGCAGGACATGACGCCAGAGAATGGTCCGGCGAGAGACGCCGCGAGTGGCCGCCGCTTTGATATAGTTCTGGTCGAACACCTCAATCGTGCTGATACGCATTAACCGAATCACTTCCGTGGTGGGGGCAACGGCCAGCGTCAGCACTGGCAAAATCATATGGCGCAGGGCGCTTAACACCATTTCATGACGCCACGGCGAGTCGGAAAGCCAGGCATCAATGATAGCGAAGCCGGTAACGTTTTTGACTTCATACAGCAGATCGAAACGCCCCGAGACCGGTAACCAGCCCAGCGTCAGTGAGAAAAACATCGTCAGTAGCAGCGCCAGCCAGAAAACCGGAATCGAAAACCCCAGCAGAGCCAGCGCACTTATCACATTATCCTGCCATTTATTGCGCGTGATACCCGCCAGCATTCCCACGGGTATTCCGATCAGCAGGGCAAACGTGAAGGCGAGAATACAAAGCTCCATGGTGGCCGGAAAGACCTCTTTTAACTGCTCGGAGATCAGCTGGCCGTTGATACTGGAGATGCCGAAATCCCAGTGCAAAATACCGTTGAACCAGAACACCCAGGCATTCCACAACGATGCGCCCTGAAGCGGGGCATGCGGCGTAAAATAGCTCAGGCTGAAGCCTATAAACGTTAATAAGAATAAGGTAATCAACAGCAGCAACAGGCGACGCAGTGTAAAAATAATCATGGTTTTTGCCCCTCTTCCTTTTCGCGTGAGACACCTGCGAAAGAAGCATTGCCAAACGGGCTCAGCACTAATCCTTTCATATCGTAGCGATAGGCCTGCAAGCGTAGTGAGGAAGCCAGAGGCAATACCGGCAGTTCACTGGCGAGAATATGTTGTGCTTCATCATAAGCGTCAATACGCGAAGCAAGCTGTTGCGAGGAAAGGGCCTTGAGCAAGACATTATCAAACTGGCGATTGCACCAGTGAGCATAGTTGGTTTGAGAACTGATGGCGGCACAGCTCAGGAGCGGGCGGAAAAAACTGTCCGGATCGTTACTGTCGGTGGCCCAGCCAGCCAGCGTCATATCATGATTCATATCCATCAGTCTCGCTTCCTGAAAACGACCCTCGACTGGCATAATCGTGACTTTTACCCCAATATGCGCCATATCTGCCTGAATCAACTCCGCCATTTTCAACGGACTGGGATTCCAGGCCTGCGATGAGGTTGGTACCCATAGCTGAAGCGATAAGTTTTCCACACCCAGGCTTTTAAGCTGCTCCCGGGCTTTAGCGGGATCGTATTCGGTAATTTTTGCTTCGCTATCATAGGCCCATGACGCGCGGGGCAAAATTGAGGCCGCTGTTTCTGCCGTACCGTAATAAATCGACTGCATCAGTCTTTCATTATTGATTGCCAGCGCCAGTGCATGACGGACGGCCGGGTTATTCAGCGGTGCTTTATTAGTGTTAAACGCCAGATAGGCAATGTTCATCCCGGGACGCAGCGTTAATCTCAGGCGCGGATCGTCACGCAAAATGGAAAGCTGGCTGGCAGCCGGCCAGGCGAGTACATCGCACTCACCTGTTAAAAGCCGTGAGAGGCGACCCGTCCCGCCAGAGCCGAGGTCAACCACGACCTGAGGCATCAGCGGCTGGCCGCGCCAGAAGCGTGAATGACGCTGTAAACGGATGTATTGACCCGATCGATATTCACTGAGTTGATAAGGCCCCGTGCCGACAGGCTGGCGATCAAGCAACTCTTCACGGTCGGTTTTGGTTAATTCGGCGGCATATTCTGCTGACATCACTGAGGCATAATGCGTCGCCAGATGCCACAGGAACGAGGCATCTGGCCGGGTAAGACGAAATTCGACGGTACGATTATCCAGCTTACGTACGCTTTCCACCGTGTCGGCAAACTGAAGACTGTCGAAATAGGGGAAACTACTGCCGTTAACCGCGTGCCATGGATGATGGCGATTAAAAATGCGCTGGAAGGTAAATACCACGTCGTCAGCATTCAGGGGACGCGTGGGGGTAAACCATGCTGTCTTTTGAAACGCCACACCGTTGCGTAAGAAAAAGCGATAGGTAGCACCGTTATCCAGCACTTCCCAGCGTTCTGCCAGCTCAGGCACCAGCCGGTAAGTATAGGGATCGACCTCAAGCAGGCGGTCGTAAAGCTGGTCTGCCAGCGTGTCCACAATCAGGCCGCTGCCTGCTTTTTGTGGGTTGAAGGTATTGACCTGCCCGCTGACGCAATAGACAAAGCCGCTGTCGCGAATATCGGAGACAGGAGAAGCCGACGGCTCAGGGGCTGCATGGGCCAGGCCGTAAAGGAGGCCGACAGCAGCGACCAAAGATGACAAAACCAGGCGCATAATTTTCAGGGTTTTCAGATTCGATCTGCAAAGTGTATCGCACTTACACCTGCTGCGTAAAAATGTCTGCGGACAATCGCTGTAAATATGGTCAGCTTTGGCGTTCGCAGGGTTAAATCTGATGTTTTTTGAGCAATGCCCGCAGTTGATGGTAGGTGATGCCCAAAAGTTCGGCCGCGCGTTTTTGGTTAAAGCGACCCTGCTGCAGACTTTTTTCCAGCAGTGCCCGCTCTTGCTCATGTTGATACTGACGCAAATTCAGTGGCAAACCGGGCAGATCCTGTGGAGTATTTTCCTGCGCAGGCGCCAGGGCGCGAGCAAAAGGATCGATAATAATATTCTCTAACGGAGTTTCACTGGTGCCATGACGATACACTGAGCGTTCAACGACATTTTTCAGCTCACGAATATTACCCGGCCAACGATAGCCCATTAGCGTTTGTGTGGCATGTTCAGTAAAGCCGGGAAAAAGAGGCAACCCAATTTCGCGGCACATCTGAATGGCGAAATGTTCAGCCATCAGCATGATATCGCTCTGGCGTTCGCGCAGCGGCGGCAGTAGCACCACGTCAAAAGCCAGCCGGTCGAGCAGGTCAGCGCGAAAGGTGCCTTCTTCGACCAATTGCGGCAGGTCAGCGTTGGTGGCGCACACCAGGCGCACATTTACCTGTAGCGGCTGGCTACCGCCCACGCGTTCCAGCTCACCATATTCAATCACCCGCAGCAGTTTTTCCTGTACCAGCATCGGCGCGGTTGCCAGCTCATCGAGAAACAGCGTGCCGCCATCGGCGCGCTCAAAACGCCCCGGATGCCGTTTCTGCGCTCCGGTAAATGCCCCCGCTTCATGACCGAACAACTCTGAATCCAGAAGGTTTTCGTTAAGCGCGGCGCAGTTCAGGGATACAAACGGCCCCTGCCAGCGAGAGGAGAGAAAATGCAGACGACTGGCAATCAATTCTTTACCCGTACCACGCTCGCCAATAATTAGTACCGGCTTTGTCAGGGGGGCCAGATGTGAGACCTGTTCAAGGACGTCGATAAAATTATTCGCTTCTCCTAACAGGTTATCTTTCTGCTCAGCCATGATGAAATTCACCATTATGTAGTGTTATTAACCATTACACTTTATATTCTGGGTGATGATTAATCAATCGATTATTTATAAATCAATGACATAAAAATATGGCACGGTGCTTGCAATAAGTTTATCAACAGGGCAACGCCCGATATAATGAATATCATCGTGAGGAGTTAATTATGGGTATTTTTTCTCGTTTTGCCGACATCGTGAACGCCAACATAAATTCACTGCTGGAGAAAGCGGAAGATCCACAGAAGCTGGTGCGCCTGATGATTCAGGAAATGGAAGACACGCTGGTTGAAGTCCGTTCTACCTCCGCCCGCTCGCTGGCAGAGAAAAAGCAGCTGAGCCGCCGTATTGAACAGGCGACCGCTCAGCAGCAGGAATGGCAGGAAAAAGCGGAACTGGCGCTGCGTAAAGATAAAGACGATTTAGCCCGCGCCGCGCTGATTGAAAAGCAGAAGCTGACCGATTTGATTGCGACCCTGGAAGATGAAGCCATTCTGGTTGATGAGACCCTGACCCGGATGAAAAAAGAGATCGGCGAGCTGGAAAACAAACTCAGTGAGACGCGTGCACGCCAGCAGGCATTGACGCTGCGTCATCAGGCGGCAAGCTCTTCACGCGAAGTGCGTCGCCAACTGGACAGTGGAAAAATTGATGAAGCAATGGCACGTTTCGAATCCTTTGAGCGTCGTATTGATCATATGGAAGCCGAAGCGGAAAGCCATGGGTTTGGTAAACAGAGAACGCTGGATCAGCAGTTCGCCGATTTGCAGGCGGATGATGAAATCAGCGAGCAATTGGCCGCGCTGAAAGCCAAAATGAAGCAGGATAACCAATAACATTCTGGCGGTGCCTGAGCGCACCGCCGCTCAATACCTGTAAGGAGTACACATGAGCGCGCTTTTTCTTGCCATACCGTTAACCCTGTTCATTCTGTTTGTTCTGCCTGTCTGGCTGTGGCTGCATTACAACAACCGTTCCCGCAACGGCACCTTATCCGCTAATGAACAACAGCACCTGGTGCAGTTAAGCGATGAAGCCAAAAGAATGCAGGAACGCATCCAGGCGCTGGAGGCTATTCTTGATGCAGAACATCCAAACTGGAGGGATCGCTAATGGCAGTTATCGACCTGAATAAAAAATTGTGGCGACGCCCGCAGCAGGGCATGGTGAAAGGTGTTTGCGCCGGGATCGCCCATTATTTCGATGTGCCGGTCAAGCTGGTCCGCTTAATTACCGTACTGGCAATGGTGTTTGGGCTGTTCTTTTTTGTGGTCGTCGCGTACATCATTATGACATTTATGCTGGACCCGGTGCCCGACAGTGGGCTTGAGGGGGAACAGGCACTTAATAGCGGCGAGCTATTGGCCATGGTGGAAAGCGAGCTTGCGGCAGGCGAAAAACGTCTGCGCGAAATGGAGCGGTATGTGACTTCTGATACGTTTTCACTACGTAGCCGCTTCCGTCAGCTTTAAATAACAGGAGCCAGAAATGAAAAGCAAGTGGCAGAAAGCAAGCACCCACGTGAAACCTGGTCTTAAGATCGTCGGGAAGCTGGCGTTACTGACCGCGCTGCGCTATGGGCCGGCGGGTGTCGCTGGGTGGGCGATTAAATCAGTCGCCCGCCGACCTTTGAAAATGCTGCTGGCCGTAGCACTGGAGCCACTATTGAAGCACGCCGCCAAAAAAGTCTCCCGCCGCTATTCCAGCCGGCAAACACCCCGGTGACCCTTCAGGTCACCATAACAATATTTTCACATCCTTTTCCCTGAATTTGCGGCAGCTCACAAATTGCAAATTTAACCTGCGGAATCTCTATTTTTCGTCTCCTGTGCCTCATGCTCCGGATTGACAGCTAATTTTCACTGGAGTAGTCTCCTTTTTCGTGGGACCGCTACCATGGAAAAGAAAAATGAAGGAAAAAATTAATCAGTTACTCACGGATGTTTACGCTGACGGATTTACATCCTCACATCGGGAGGTGTTATTCAGCGCCCTTGAAAAGAGTAAATCCATAATTAGCCAACGGCGCAAGCAGGGGTGGGATGAAAGCGATGTAGTGTTAATTACTTATGCCGATCAGTTCCATCACGTGGATCAAAAACCACTTCCCGTCTTCAATCATTTTTACCAGAAATGGTTTAAATCTGTTTTTTCACATGTCCACTTATTACCTTTCTGCCCATGGTCTTCTGACGACGGGTTTTCCGTGGTTGATTATCACCGTGTCGCGCCTGAAACGGGTGACTGGGAAGATATAGACGATTTGAAAACACAAGCAAAATTAATGTTTGATTTCGTCTGTAACCATATGTCAGCAAAAAGTGAGTGGTTTCAAAACTATTTACAACAAAAGCCAGGATTCGAAAATTTCTTTATCGAAATGGACCCTGAAACGGATTTATCAGCGGTAACGCGCCCGCGCGCACTGCCATTGTTAACGCCTTTCACCCTGGCCGATGGATCGGTGCGCCATCTGTGGACCACGTTTAGCGAAGATCAAATTGATCTCAATTACGCTTGTCCGGAAGTACTCCTGAAGATGGTAGATGTCCTGCTGCACTATCTTTTACAGGGTGCGGACTATATTCGTCTCGATGCAGTCGGTTTCATGTGGAAAACGCCGGGAACATGCTGTATTCATCTGGAAAAAACGCATCAGCTGATCAAACTTTTCCGCGCCATTGCCGACGACGTTGCGCCTGGAACCGTCATCATTACCGAAACCAATGTTCCGCATAAAGACAACATTTCCTATCTCGGCAATGGCAAAGATGAAGCCCATATGGTCTATCAATTCTCTTTGCCACCGCTGGTATTACATGCAGTTCATCGCCAGGATGCTACAGCACTGTGCCGTTGGGCGCAGAGTCTGGTCTTGCCTGGCGACAAAACTACCTGGTTCAATTTCCTTGCTTCACATGATGGCGTTGGTCTGAACCCGCTGCGAGGGATTTTGCCGGAAAATGATATTTTGCAACTGGTTGATACGCTTCAGAAGGAAGGGGCGCTAATTAACTGGAAGAATAATCCGGATGGCAGCCGTAGCCCTTATGAAGTCAACGTAACCTATATGGATGCCCTGAGTCGTCGCGATGACACTGATGATCAACGTCTCGCCAGATTCATTCTTGCTCACGCTATTTTATTGAGCTTTCCTGGCGTGCCCGCAGTGTATATTCAGAGTATTTTGGGATCGCGCAATGATTATGCGGGCGTAGAAAAGCTGGGATATAACCGGGCCATTAACCGTCAGAAATATGACGCAGGCGAAATGGAACAGTCTCTGTTTGCCTCTCAGTCATTGCGCAGCAGGGCCTATCATCTTCTTTCACAGCTAATCGTGCTTCGCAGACAAAATAAAGCTTTTCACCCGGACAGCCAGTTTGCCATTCAAACGCTTAATTCCAGCGTCATGCAAATTACTCGTACCGCCAGTAATGGTGAGGAAATCACTGCTCTGTTTAATATTAGCGATCATCAACAGTGTATTGAGGCGAAGGTTAAGGGTGGTTTTGATTTAATTAATAAACATGTGGTTATGGATACATCGATAACATTGCAACCATGGCAGGTTATCTGGATCAAAAAACAATAAAGGAACATCTTATGACTAAATCAAAAATAGCGCTGGTGGCAGCGCTGGTTTCCTGCGCCCTTATTTCAGGTTGTGATGACAATAATAAACCAAAAGTGGCCATCGAGTTTATGCACTCCTCGGTTGAGCAAGAGCGCCAGGCCGTTATTACTAAACTGATTGAACGTTTTGAGAAAGAAAACCCGGGAATTACGGTTAAGCAAGTCCCGGTAGAAGAGGATGCCTATAACACCAAAATTATCACACTGGCTCGTTCTGGTTCGTTGCCGGAAGTGATCGAGACCAGCCACGACTATGCCAAGGTGATGGATAAAGAACAGCTTATCGATCGTAAAGCTATTGGCGAGGCGATTAAAGCAGTAGGGGAAGACCAGTTCTATGATGGCGTACTGCGCATAGTGCGTACGGAAGATGGTTCGGCCTGGACCGGCGTGCCAATCAGCGCCTGGTTACAGGGCGTGTGGTATAAAAAGGATGTCCTGGCAAACGCCGGCATTGAAGAGCCGCATAACTGGCAGCAACTGCTGGCGGCAGCACAAAAGCTGAGCGATCCGGCGCAGAAAAAATATGGCATTGCATTGCCTACTGCTGAAAGCGTCATGACAGAGCAGGCTTTCTCACAATTTGCGCTCTCTAATCAGGCTAACGTTTTTGACGCCAGCGGCAAGATTACGCTTAACACCCCGGAAATGGCGCAAGCACTGGCGTTTTATCGTGACCTGGCTGCCACCACCATGCCTGGTTCTAACGACGTCATGGAGATCAAAGATGCTTTCATGAACGGCTCTGCGCCAATGGCAATCTATTCAACCTATCTTATTCCTGCCGTTTTCAAAGAGGGTAATCCCGCGAATCTGGGGTTCATGGTGCCTACCGAAAAATCTGCGGCAGTTTACGGCACCATTACCTCGCTGACTATCAGTAAC
This sequence comes from Superficieibacter electus, assembly GCF_002915575.1. Lineage (GTDB taxonomy): Bacteria > Pseudomonadota > Gammaproteobacteria > Enterobacterales > Enterobacteriaceae > Superficieibacter > Superficieibacter electus. Next base: position 175,762 of record NZ_PQGD01000002.1, on the reverse strand, counting down.
GGTCAAACTGAAGATGAAACCGCTGCGGCAGAGAAGTTTGTCACCTTTATGGAGAAAGCGGACAACGCGGCGGATTGGGTCATGATGTCTCCAGGTGCCGCACTGCCAGCCACCAAAACCATCGTTGATACACCGCAGTGGAAAGATAACGAGGTTATCAAGGCGTTTGGCGATCTGCCAAACGAGCTGATTGCGCAATATCCGCATATGCAGGTGTTTGGCGCGGTGGCGGACAAAAACTTTACCCGCATGGGCGATGTTACCGGCTCGGGCGTAGTGAGTACTCTGGTTCATAACGTCACCGTTGGTCAGAAGGACCTGAAGCAAACCCTGACAGACAGCCAGACGAAGCTGGATGATCTGGTTCAACAACGTTAATGGCGAAAATGGAAAGTAGTATGAAAAGGTTGTTCTCTGGCCGTTCAGATATGCCTTTTGCCATGCTGCTACTGGCCCCCAGCTTGTTATTGCTGGGGGGCCTTGTAGCCTGGCCAATGATATCTAACATCGAAATCAGTTTCTTACGTTTGCCGCTGAACCCGCGGATAAGCTCGACGTTTGTTGGGCTGGATAACTACATCCGGATTTTGGGCGATCCGGGATTCTGGCATTCGCTATGGATGACCGTGTGGTACACCGCGCTGGTGGTTATCGGCAGTACAGTACTGGGACTGGGCGTGGCGATTTTCTTTAACCGCGAGTTTCGCCTGCGCAAAACGGCCCGTTCGCTGGTTATCTTGTCCTACGTGACGCCGTCTATTTCGCTGGTTTTCGCCTGGAAATATATGTTTAACAACGGCTACGGCATTGTGAACTACCTCGGTGTCGATCTGCTGCATCTTTACGATCAGGCTCCACTGTGGTTTGACAACCCCGGCAGCAGCTTTGTGCTGGTGGTGCTCTTTGCCATCTGGCGCTATTTCCCGTACGCCTTTATTTCATTCCTGGCCATTTTACAAACCATTGATAAGTCGCTGTATGAAGCGGCGGAGATGGACGGTGCCAGCGCCTGGCAGCGGTTTATGATTGTGACTCTTCCGGCGATTATGCCCGTGCTGGCGACGGTCGTAACATTGCGTACCATCTGGATGTTCTACATGTTTGCCGACGTGTATCTGCTGACCACTAAAGTCGACATCCTCGGTGTTTATCTCTACAAAACAGCATTTGCCTTTAACGATCTTGGCAAAGCAGCGGCAATCTCTGTGGTGCTGTTCGTCATCATCTTTGCGGTCATATTGCTTACCAGGAAGCGGGTGAATCTCAATGGCAACAAATAAACGCACGCTGAGCCGTATTGGCTTTTATATCGGACTGGCGGTCTTTCTTATCATCACGCTGTTTCCGTTTTTTGTGATGTTAATGACCTCGTTTAAAGGCGCAAAAGAGGCGATATCCCTGAGTCCAACACTGCTGCCACAGCACTGGACGCTGGAGCATTACGTCGACATTTTCAACCCGCTGATTTTTCCGTTTGTGGATTACTTCCGTAACAGCATGGTGGTGTCGGTTTCCTCTTCTGTGGTGGCCGTGTTCCTCGGCACGCTGGGAGCCTATGCGTTGTCCCGCTTGCGCTTCAAAGGACGGATGACCATTAACGCCAGTTTTTACACCGTTTACATGTTCTCCGGGATCTTACTGGTGGTGCCGCTGTTCAAGATTATCACTGCGCTCGGCATCTATGACACGGAAATGGCGTTAATCATCACCATGGTGACCCAGACGTTGCCCACCGCTGTTTTCATGTTGAAAAGCTACTTTGACACCATCCCGGATGAAATCGAAGAAGCAGCGATGATGGATGGCCTGAACCGTTTCCAGATCATCTTTCGTATCACGGTACCGCTGGCGATTTCTGGTCTGGTTTCGGTGTTTGTGTACTGCTTCATGGTGGCGTGGAACGACTATCTTTTCGCCTCCATTTTCCTCTCCAGTTCCAGCAACTTTACGTTGCCGGTTGGCCTGAACACGCTGTTTAGCACCCCGGATTATATCTGGGGACGCATGATGGCAGCCTCACTGGTCACTGCGCTGCCAGTGGTGGTTATGTATGCGCTTTCAGAACGTTTTATAAAGAGTGGGTTAACCGCCGGTGGCGTCAAAGGCTAAGGCGGCCTGTTGAATAAGGATATTGTAATGAAGAAGTTAGTAGCAACTGAACCGCGCGTAGCGGCACTGGTTGAGTATGATGATCGCAGTGTTGCGGCCAATGAAGTTAAAATCCGCGTCATGTTTGGTGCACCGAAACACGGTACCGAAGTGGTCGATTTCCGGGCAGCAAGCCCGTTTATCGATGAAGACTTCAATGCAGAATGGCAAATGTTTATGCCGCGTCCTGAAGGGGCTGCACGGGGTATTGAGTTTGGCAAATTCCAGCTCGGTAACATGGTTGTGGGTACGATAATTGAGAAAGGTGACAGTGTCACTGAATATGCACTGGGTGATTGCGTCTGTGCCTATGGTCCACTCTCTGAAACGGTCATCGTTAACGCGGTCAATAATTACAAGCTGCGTAAAATGCCGGAAGGGGCATCCTGGAAGAATGCCGTGTGCTATGACCCGGCGCAGTTTGCGATGAGCGGCGTACGCGAAGGCAATGTTCGCGTAGGCGATTTTGTTGTAGTGATTGGCCTTGGTGCCATCGGTCAGATTGCTATTCAGTTGGCAAAAAAAGCAGGCGCGTCAATCGTTATTGGTGTTGATCCGATTGAACGTCGCTGCGAGATCGCGCGTCGCCATGGTGCGGATTATTGCATGAGCCCGATCGGCACTGATGTAGGGATGGAAATCAAGAAAATCACCGATAAGCTGGGCGCTGACGTGATTATTGAAACCAGTGGCTACCCGGATGCGCTGCAATCCGCGCTGCGTGGTCTGGCCTATGGTGGCACTATCTCTTATGTCGCGTTCGCCAAACCTTTCAGCGCTGGCTTTAACCTGGGCCGCGAAGCGCATTTTAATAACGCCAAAATCGTTTTTGCGCGCGCATGCAGCGAACCAAATCCGGATTACCCGCGCTGGAACCGCAAGCGTATCGAAGAAACCTGCTGGGAAATGCTGATGAACGGCTATCTGGATTGTGACGATCTGATTGAGCCGGTCGTGACATTTGCCACCAGCGCTGAAAGCTATATGAAGTATGTCGACCAGCATCCGGATCTGAGCATCAAAATGGGCGTGACGTTTTAAGGTTAAGGACAACAAACAATGAAAATCGGAACACAGAATCAGGCTTTCTTCCCGGAAAATATCCTTGAGAAATTCCGCTATATCAAAGAAATGGGCTTCGATGGTTTTGAAATCGACGGCAAACTGCTGGTCAATAACCTGGAAGAAGTGAAAGCTGCCATCAAAGAGACCGGTCTGCCGGTCACCACTGCCTGCGGCGGCTATGACGGCTGGATTGGCGACTTCATTGAAGAGCGCCGCCTGAATGGCTTAGCGCAGATTGAACGCATTCTGGAGGCGCTAAGCGAGGTCGGGGGCAAAGGCATTATTGTCCCTGCCGCCTGGGGAATGTTTACCTTCCGTCTGCCGCCGATGGTGTCACCACGTAGCCTGGAAGGTGACCGCAAAATGGTCAGCGACTCCTTGCGTGTTCTGGATAAAGTGGCCGCCCGCACCGGGACGACCGTCTACCTGGAGCCGCTCAACCGCTACCAGGATCACATGATCAATACTCTGGCCGATGCGCGTCGCTACATTGTGGAAAACGATCTGAAACATGTGCAGATCATCGGTGATTTCTATCACATGAACATCGAAGAAGATGACATGGCGAAAGCACTGCACGACAACCGCGATCTGCTGGGGCATGTACACATTGCGGATAATCATCGCTATCAGCCGGGTACCGGCACGCTGAATTTCAAACAACTCTTTGATCAGCTGCGTAGCGACAATTATCAGGGTTACGTGGTCTATGAAGGGCGTGTGAGGGCGGAGAATCCGGCCGAAGCTTATCGTCAGTCTCTTGCCTGGCTGCGTAACTGCTAAGAGGTCGTTCGTGAAGAGTACAACGAAAACTTCTCCGCTGCGCGTGGCCATTATTGGAGCCGGGCAGGTGGCGGATAAAGTTCACGCCTCGTACTACTGCACCCGTGACGATCTGGAACTGGTGGCTGTCGCAGACAGCCGCCTTTCCCAGGCGCAGGCGCTGGCGGAGAGATATGGCAACGCTCAGGCCTGGGACGATCCTCAGGCGATGCTGCGTGAAGTTCGCCCGGATATCGTCAGCGTTTGCTCGCCGAATCGCTTTCACTATGAACATGTGATGCAGGCGCTGGAGGCAGGTTGTCATGTGATGTGTGAGAAGCCGCCCGCCATGACGCCGGAGCAGGCTGATGAAATGTGCCAGGCCGCGCATCGGGCTGGCAAAGTACTGGGTTATGATTTCCATCATCGTTTTGCCGAAGATGCGCAGCTTCTGCGCCAGCAGGTGCTGGACGGTAAGCTGGGGGAAATTTACGTCACTACCGCAAAAGCGCTGCGTCGCTGCGGCGTACCGGGCTGGGGCGTTTTTACCAATAAAGCGCTTCAGGGCGGCGGGCCGTTGATTGACCTTGGCGTGCATATGCTGGATGCGGCGATGTACGTACTTGGTTTCCCGACGGTAAAAAAGGTTACGGCTCACAGCTATCAAAAAATTGGTACCCGCAAAAACAACGGTCAGTTTGGCGAATGGGACCCTGCAACTTACACGGTAGAAGATGCGTTATTTGGCACCATTGAATTTCACAACGGTGGCATTTTACGTCTGGAAACATCGTTTGCGCTGAACATCGTAGAGCAGTCGATCATGAACGTCTCTTTCTGCGGCGATCGTGCCGGGGCGACGTTATTCCCGCTGCATATTTATGATGATAACAACGGCGAACTGCGTACGTTAATGCAGCGTGAAACGGCCGACGATCGGCGTCATTTTCGCAGTATGGAAGCGTTCATCCGCCATGTGCAGGGTGAGCCAATCATGATTGCCGATGCTGAGCAAGGACGCATCATTCAGCAACTGGTTGCCGCGCTATATCAGGCCGCCGAAACAGGGAAATGTGTAGAGTTATGATGGACGCCACAACGCTTAACGAACCGGCCTTTGGCCCGCACAGTCTGAACAAATATGCCTCTTTAATGGCATCAGGCAATGGATACATGGGTGTCCGGGCAACTCATGAAGAGGATTACACGCTACAGACACGCGGAATGTACCTGGCCGGTTTGTATCATCAGGCAGGCAAAGGTGAAACTAACGAACTGATCAACCTGCCGGACGTCATCGGGGTGCAGATTGAACTCAACGGCGTTCCTTTCTCGCTTTTGAGTGGGCATATTGAGCAATGGCATCGTGAATTGAATTTTGCCACAGGTGAACTGCGGCGATTTGTAGTGTGGCAGTCGCCTTGTGGCGCTCAATTTGCCATCGAAAGCCGACGCTTTGCCTCTGCTGCACAGCCTGAGCTCTTCGCCATGCGCTTAATCATTACGCCGCTGGATAGCGAAGCCAGTATCACACTGGTGACGGGCATTGATGCCACGCAAACCAACGCCGGGCGTCAACACCTTGATGAAACTCAGGTGCGTGTTTTCGGCCATCACTATCTTCAGGGCGTTTACAGCACGCAGGATGATGCGGCAGAAGTGGTGATCTCGTCATTTTGCCATGTCAGCGGTGAGGCGCAATGTAATGTCACGGCGAAGAATCGCCGCCTGTTGCAAAACAGCTCGCTCACTGTAGCCGCCGGGGAAAGCGTCACGCTGGAGAAACTGAACTGGATAACCTGGTCTGACGATCGCCGTGTCGATGTGGACACGTTAAGTCGGCAAAACCTGGAGGCGCTTCGTGGTTGCGCGTCGCTCGGTTATGACAGTTTATATACCGCCTCCAGAGAAGCCTGGCGCGATTACTGGCAGCAGAGCCGTATAGAAGTTGAATCCCGCGATCCGCGCGATCAGCAGGCGCTCGATTATGCGCTTTATCATCTGCATATCATGACGCCGGAACACGATGAGCGCAGCAGTATTGCGGCGAAAGGGCTGACCGGCGAAGGCTATAAAGGGCATGTTTTCTGGGATACCGAAGTTTTCCTGCTGCCGTTTCATCTGTTCACCCGGCCCGCGATTGCCCGCCAGCTGCTGCGCTATCGCTGGCATAATCTGCCCGGCGCACGCGAAAAGGCACGGCGTAATGGCTGGCAGGGCGCGCTGTTTCCGTGGGAAAGCGCGCGTCGCGGCGGGGAAGAAACGCCGGAATTCGCCGCTATCAATATTCGTACCGGCGTGCGTCAAAAAGTGGCCTCGGCGCTGGCGGAGCATCACCTTGTGGCGGACGTGGCCTGGGCAGTCGTGGCTTACTGGCACGCCACTGGCGATGAAAGCTTTATGGCGCATGAAGGCGTTGATCTGCTGATCGACACGGCAAAATTCTGGATAAGCCGTACCGTAGAATGCCATGGTCGCCTGGAGATCCACGATGTAATCGGCCCGGATGAGTACACCGAACACGTTAATAACAACGCTTACACCAACTATCTGGCGCATGAAAATGTGGCTCAGGCCGTCCATTTCGCCCGCCATTTTGCGCGAGCAGATGAGGCATTTTATGCCAGCGCCGAACGCTTTTTAGAACGGCTTTGGCTGCCAGTCTGCGATAAGAATGGTGTACTGGCGCAGGATGACACCTTCCTGGCAAAACCGGCTATTGATCTGACCAAATACAAGTTAAAAGCCGGAAAGCAAACGATCTTGCTGGATTACTCGCGCGCTGAAGTTAACGAGATGCAGATCCTTAAACAGGCCGATGTCGTGATGCTGAACTATATGCTGCCCGATCGCTTTACTCCCCAGGAGTGCAGGGCAAATCTGGCGTTCTATGAACCGCGAACGATTCATGACTCATCGCTGAGCAAAGCCATTCACGGCATTGTTGCAGCACGCTGCGGCGATTTGTCACAGTCTTATCAATTCTGGCATGACGGTATAGACATTGATCTGGGTGAGGAGCCGCACAGCAGTGACGACGGCATCCATGCGGCAGCAACCGGTGCTATCTGGCTCGGAGCTATGCAGGGCTTTGCCGGACTGACCGTCCATCAAGGTGCCTTAAAATTGACGCCACGCCTGCCTGAAAGCTGGCAAAGAATGACCTTTCCACTGCACTGGCAGGGCAAGGCAATGTCCTGCACGCTGACCCACCAGCACGTTACCGTGAAAACGTCTGCACCCGTTAGTTTCTGGCTGTTTGACCAGTGGGTCACCGTGCACGATGAGACGACGTTTACATTGAGTGGCTTTATTTTACCCGCGGCTGGGACCGCGACCACGGAGGGAGAATGAAACTGGAAGCCGTGATCTTCGATCTTGACGGGGTCATTACCGACACAGCGCATCTGCATTTCCAGGCCTGGCGGCAGGTGGCCTGCGAAATTGGGATTGAGATCGACGAAACCTTTAACAATACCCTCAAAGGGATTAGCCGGGGAGAATCACTACGCCGTATCCTCCATTTTGGTGGGTGTGAGGCCGCGTTTACCCAGCCGCAGCGCGACGCGCTGGCGAGCCGTAAAAATGGTATTTACGTTGATTCGCTCAGCCAGCTTACCGCGCAGTCCATCCTCCCTGGCATTCACGAACTGCTGCTTGAACTCAGAGAGCGCCAGATCCCGACCGGGCTGGCGTCAGTGTCCCTTAATGCTCCCACCATCCTCAACATGCTGGGCATTGCGGAATTATTTACTTTCTGTGCTGATGCCGGGCGCATCACCCATTCCAAACCCGACCCGGAGATTTTTCTCGCTGCCTGTGACGGGCTGGGGGTGTCGGCACAGCGCTGCATCGGTATTGAGGACGCTCAGGCGGGGATAGATGCCATCAACGCCTGCGGAATGCATTCCATTGGCATTGGGGCGGGTCTTCAGCATGCCGGGCTTCGTCTTACCTCTACCGACCAACTTACGTGGCCGTGCCTGTCGGCATTCTGGCAACACGCACAATAAGGAAATTACGATGGCACTACTTTCATTGCGGCACATCCAGAAAATCTATGATAACCAGGTTCATGTGGTGAAAGACTTTAACCTGGAGATTGAGGATAAAGAATTCATTGTTTTCGTCGGCCCGTCAGGCTGCGGAAAATCAACTACGCTACGCATGATTGCCGGTCTGGAAGAGATAAGTTCAGGCGATCTGATGATCGACGGCGTGCGAATGAACGATGTTCCGGCCAAGGCGCGTAATATCGCGATGGTCTTTCAGAATTACGCGCTCTATCCGCATATGACCGTCTACGACAATATGGCTTTTGGTCTGAAGATGCAAAAAATCGACGCCAAAATCATTGATGAGCGGGTCAACTGGGCGGCGAATGTCCTCGGTTTGCGTGATTATCTCAAGCGCAAACCGGGCGCGCTTTCCGGCGGACAACGTCAGCGTGTAGCGTTGGGGCGGGCGATTGTCCGTGAAGCAGGCGTCTTTTTGATGGATGAACCACTCTCAAACCTCGACGCCAAACTACGTGTGCAGATGCGTGCTGAGATCAGTAAGCTGCATCAAAAACTCAATACAACGATGATCTATGTGACTCACGATCAAACCGAAGCCATGACGATGGCGACGAGGATTGTGATCCTGAAAGACGGAATTGTTCAGCAGGTTGGGGCACCGAAGACAGTCTATAACCAGCCGGCAAATATGTTTGTCGCCGGTTTTATTGGCTCACCGGCGATGAATTTCATTCGTGGGGCTATTGATGGCAATATGTTTGTCACCGAAACTCTGAAATTAACTATTCCAGAAGATAAACTGACTGTTTTACAGCAGCAGGGATATGAGCATAAAGCAATTGTTATGGGCATTCGTCCGGAAGATATTCATCCGCAAACGCACCAGAATAAGTGTATTGCGGCAAAAATCAGCGTTGCTGAACTAACCGGTGCTGAGTTTATGCTGTATACCACCGTTGGGGGGCACGAGTTTGTGGTTCGTGCCGGAGCCGTCAATGATTATTATGCCGGAGAAAATATTAATATCTATTTTGATATGACCAAGTGTCATTTCTTTGATACTGAAAGCGAAGCAGCGATTCAATAATATTGTTGTGCCGGGAAAGATCCCGGCTTTACCTCTATTATACAAGGATTTTTAATTATGAGTACTCTACTAAAAGGTGCCGCGCTGGCAATGTGCGCGGGAATTACCTGTGCGCAAGCAGCAGAAAATAATGACTGGCATTTTAATATCGGCGCAATGTATGAAATAGAAAACGTGGAGGGTCAGGGTGAGGATATGGATGGTCTGGCTGAGCCATCTATATATTTTAATGCCGCCAATGGCCCCTGGCGTATTGCTATCGCCTATTATCAGGAAGGCCCGGTAGATTACAGCGCCGGAAAACGCGGGACCTGGTTTGATCGCCCGGAACTCGAAGTCCATTATCAGTTTCTGGAAAGCGATAATTTCAGTTTCGGTTTAACCGGCGGTTTTCGTAACTATGGCTACCACTATGTGAATGAAGATGCCGATACGGCGAATATGCAGCGCTGGAAAGTCGCTCCGGACTGGGATGTGAAACTGACAGACGACCTGCGTTTCAGTGGCTGGTTCGCGATGTATCAATTTGTCAACGATCTGAACACCACTGGCTATTCTGACAGCCGTGTGGAAACGGAAACCGGTCTTAATTATACCTTTAATGAAACGGTTGGTTTAACCGTGAATTACTATCTGGAACGCGGCTTCAATATTGACGAAAGCCGCAACAACGGTGAGTTTTCAACGCAGGAAATTCGCGCCTATTTGCCGATCTCATTAGGTAATACCACTCTGACACCGTATACCCGTCTTGGGCTGGATCGCTGGTCAAACTGGGACTGGAGTGACGATCCAGAACGTGAAGGTCATGACTTTAACCGTCTTGGCTTGCTCTATGCCTACGACTTCCAGAACGGCTTATCCATGTCCCTGGAGTATGCTTATGAATGGGAAGATCATGACGAAGGCGAGCGCGATCGTTTCCACTATGCAGGCGTGGGCGTGAACTACGCTTTCTGATAGAAAGACTGCCCGGAAGAAAACGTTTTCCGGGCAATGTCTCAGGCCAGCGATGCGGTAAGGGCGATTTGCGTGCTGACTGTAATAGCCTGTGGGCTGGCCTTTCCGGCAATCCGCTTGAACAGTAAATCGCAACTCTGCTCACCCAACTCACGGGTGGGCACATCAATTCCCCCCGGCGAAGGGGTGAGAATGAAAGAGAGCATTTCGTTACTATAACCGACCACAGCGAGTTGTTGTGGAATATTGATATTTTTCTCAGCCGCCACCCGATATAAACTCATTATTTTTAAACTGTCGGTTGCAAATATAGCGTCAGGTAACTGTGGCTGGCTTAATAAATTACGAGCCGCGTCCAGCGCACTCTCATGCGTATAACCGCCATCGACAATCCATTGCGTACGCAGCGGGTAATCATGGTTCTGTAGACTGGTTTTGTAGCCATTAAGTCGGTCGATTGAGACATGGTAATCGAGCGGCGCATGCAGGCAGGCAATATTTTTATGGCCACGCAGAATTAACGCATCTGTCAATGCAACACTGTCGCGAAAGTTATCGGTATCGACAGAGTAAACATGTTGGTATTGACCTTCAACTTTACCAATAACAACGACCGGGACATTATAGCTATCGAGCCTGACAAAAAAGGATTCATCGGCGGGTGAACTAAGCATAATAATGCCTTTAATCATTTTCTGCTTTATTTTACTCTCACATTTCTGTAAATCATCTTCAGAACTGTGGGATGTCTGTAAAATAACGTCAAATCCTTCGTCTTCTGCCTTTGCCGTGATAGCGTGAAGGACTTCGGAAAAGAAAGGGTTACCGGCAGTGGTCTTCGCCGAGCGGGTAGAAATAACCATGATCGCGTCAAAGCCTGACGAGGTCAGGGCGCGAGCAAGTTTATTAGGCTGGTAATTTAATTGTTCAATGGCCAGCAGCACTTTTTCCCGCGCCTCGGGGGAAATATTGGTCTGCTTATTCAGCACACGTGAGACCGTCGATTTTGATACACCGGACACGCGTGCAATATCATAAATAGTGGGTGACATACTTCCAGACTGCTCCGTCATAGTGTTGACTGCAACTATCTTACTGGAGATGTGTCTGATTACAACAACAGCGATTAGGTTATCAACAACCCGCCCGATGTTAAAGACGGCTGAAAGCGCGTCGAAAACGGCCTGACGGGATAAAGGAAAGGGATGAAGCGACTAAAGAATGAATTAAATGCGCTGATGAATCGTGGTGTAGACCGTCACCTGCGCCTGGCTGTCACCGGCCTGAGTCGCAGCGGAAAAACGGCATTCATTACCTCCATGGTCAATCAGCTTCTTAACCTGCACGCTGGTGCACGTTTACCGCTACTGAGCGCCGTACGCGAGGAACGACTGCTGGGGGTAAAGCGTGTGCCGCAGCGGGATTTTGGCGTACCACGGTTTACCTATGATGAGGGAGTGGCGCAATTATACGCCTCGCCGCCGGCCTGGCCGACAGCGACCCGTGGCGTGAGTGAAATTACGCTGGCGCTGCGCTTTCGCTCCACGGATTCTCTATTGCGTCACTTCAGAGAAACCTCCACGCTCTACCTGGAAATCGTGGATTATCCCGGTGAATGGCTGCTCGATTTGCCGATGCTGGCGCAGGATTATCTGAGCTGGTCCCGGCAAATGGTCGGCCTTTTACAGGGACAGCGTGCCGAATGGTCCGCCGCATGGCGCGAACTGTGCCGGGATCTTGACCCGCTGGCACCCGCTGACGAAAACAGACTGGCGGACATTGCCGCTGCGTGGACCGACTATTTACATCAGTGTAAAAAGCAGGGGCTGCATTTTATTCAGCCCGGGCGTTTTGTCCTGCCCGGTGATATGGCGGGTGCCCCTGCCTTACAATTCTTTCCATGGCCAAATGTAGATGAAACAGGAGAATCACTCCTCGCGCAGGCGGGAAGGCAGACCAATGCTGGCATGCTGCGTGAGCGTTTCAATTATTATTGTGAGAAGGTGGTCAAAGGGTTCTACCGGGAGTACTTCCTGCGTTTTGACCGGCAGATTGTGCTGGTTGACTGCCTGCAACCGCTCAATAGTGGTCCACAGGCATTCAATGATATGCGGCTGGCGCTGACCCAACTGATGCAGAGTTTTCACTACGGCCAGCGCACGTTGTTTCGCCGCCTTTTTTCGCCGGTTATCGACAAATTGCTTTTTGCCGCCACTAAGGCAGACCATGTGACGCTCGATCAGCATGCGAACATGGTATCGCTGCTACAGCAATTAATTCAGGATGCCTGGCAGAATGCGGCCTTCGAAGGGATAGCCATGGATTGTCTGGGCCTGGCATCGGTACAGGCTACGCAGAGCGGGCTGATTGACGCGCAGGGTGAAAAAGTCCCGGCCTTAAGAGGATATCGTCTGGAGGACGGTCAACCGCTGACCGTCTATCCTGGCGAAGTTCCTGCCCGCCTGCCAGGCCAGGCTTTCTGGCAAAAGCAGGGGTTCCAGTTTGAAGCATTTCGTCCTCCGGTGCTGGATGTCGATAAACCGCTACCGCATATCCGCATTGACGCTGCGCTTGAATTTTTGATAGGGGATAAACTGCGATGAACGAACCACTCAAACCGCGTATCGATTTCAGCGGCCCGCTGAGCGCGGAACACGAAGAGTCGTTTAAAGCGGCTCAGCGCTTCAGTGAAGCGGACTCGCAAACCTTCGCCCCCGCGGTGACGGAGGAACCTTTATCCGAAGACGGACCGGTGGAAGCGGTCGTGGATGCAGCATTGCGACCAAAACGCAGTTTGTGGCGCAAAATGGTGATGGCGGGGCTGGCCCTGTTTGGCGTAAGCGTGGTTGGGCAGGGGATACAATGGGCGATGAACGCCTGGCAAACCCAGGATTGGGTGGCGCTCGGAGGCTGCGCGGCTGGCACTCTGATTATTGGTGCCGGGGTGGGGTCGCTTGCAAGTGAATGGCGACGCCTGTGGCGGCTTCGTCAACGTGCGCATGAACGTGATGAGGCGCGTGAACTGCTTGCCAGCCACGGTACGGGTAAAGGTCGCGCTTTTTGTGAGGCGCTGGCGCGTCAGGCGGGTATCGATCAGTCGCATCCTGCCTTGCAGCGCTGGTACGCCGCTATCCATGAAACGCAAAACGATCGGGAAGTGGTAAGCCTGTATGCGCATCTGGTGCAACCTGGTCTGGATGCGCAGGCGCGGCGGGAAATCAGCCGTTCGGCCGCCGAGTCAACGCTCATGATTGCCGTCAGTCCGCTGGCGCTGGTGGACATGGCATTTATAGCATGGCGTAATTTGCGCCTTATCAACCGTATTGCCGGGCTGTACGGCATTGAGCTTGGCTATTACAGTCGCCTGCGCCTGTTCCGCCTGGTGCTGTTGAATATGGCGTTTGCCGGAGCCAGTGAACTGGTGCGGGAAGTGGGTATGGACTGGATGTCTCAGGATCTTGCCGCCCGGCTGTCAACAAGAGCGGCCCAGGGGATTGGTGCAGGTTTGCTGACCGCCAGATTGGGTATTAAAGCGATGGAGCTGTGCCGTCCTTTGCCATGGATCGACGGTGATAAGCCCCGGCTGGGCGATTTTCGCCGTCAGCTTGTGGGGCAGCTTAAAGAAACGCTTCAGCGTAATAAAACGCAGAACGAAAAGCCGCAATAAGGGGGTAAAGACAAACCTGTTATTGCGGCTATGGTGAACATTTGCCGGGTGGCGCTGCGCTTACCCGGCCTACAAAAAAGAGCAACATCAATAAGTTATATGCAACCCGTAGGCCTGCGCAAGCGAAGCGCCGCCAGGCATTATATTTTTACCGGGTGGCGCTGCGCTGTACACCCGTAGGCCTGCGCAAGCGAAGCGCCGCCAGGCATTATATTTTTACCGGGTGGCGCTGCGCTGTACACCTGTAGGCCTGTGCAAGCGAAGCGCCGCCAGGCATTGTGTTTTTGCCGGCTGGCGCTGCGCTGTACACCCGTAGGCCTGCGCAAGCGAAGCGCCGCCAGGCATTGTGTTTTTGCCCGCTGGCGCTGCGCTGTACACCCGTAGGCCTGCGCAAGCGAAGCGCCGCCAGGCATTGTGTTTTTACCCGCTGGCGCTGCTCTGTACACCTGTAGGCCTGTACAAGCGAAGCGCCGCCAGGCATTGTGTTTTTGCCCGCTGGCGCTGCGCTGTACACCCGTAGGCCTGTGCAAGCGAAGCGCCGCCAGGCATCGTGCCACGGTATAACATTTATCATCGCTCAGAATGAGCCTTTTTACTCCCCAGCGGACCCTTTTTACACTAAGCTGTCAATATTTGTTGACAGCTCTCTTCCCGATTCTCCTCGGGTAGCTTATTATTCTTATCATCGTTGACTGTTCAGGGAAAAATCCCATGCGTCTTGAAGTCTTTTGTGAAGATCGTCTCGGTCTGGCTCGCGAATTGCTCGATCTGCTGGTATTACGCGGTATCGACCTGCGAGGTATTGAGATCGATCCGGTTGGGCGAATTTACCTTAACTTTTCCGAACTGGAGTTTGATTCCTTCAGCCGTCTGATGGCAGAGATCCGCCGCATCGCGGGCGTGACCGATGTGCGCACCGTGCCATGGATGCCTTCAGAACGAGAACATCTGGCGCTGAGTGCGTTGCTGGAAGCTATGCCCGATCCCATGCTGTCGCTGGATACTAAAAGCAAAATCGAACTGGCTAATCCGGCCAGTTGCCAGATACTGGGTCAAAGCCAGGCGCGTTTACGTAACCACACCATCGGGCAGTTGATTGGCGACTTCAATTTTCAGCGCTGGCTGGATAACAAACCTACGGAATCTCATACCGAACATGTTGTGGTGAACGGGCAAAACTTCCTGCTGGAGATCACGCCGGTATTCCTCGAAGGGGAAGACGCGCAGCCACTATTAACCGGCGCAGTGGTGATGCTGCGTTCAACTGTACGTATGGGGCGGCAGTTGCAGAATGTCAGCGCTCAGGATGTGAGCGCATTTAGCCAGATTGTGGCCGTGAGCCCGAAAATGCGCCATGTGGTGGAACAGGCGCGCAAACTGGCCATGCTCAGCGCCCCCTTGTTGATTGTCGGTGATACCGGAACCGGAAAAGATCTTATTGCCCATGCCTGTCATCAGGCCAGCCCGCGTGCAGCCATGCCCTACCTGGCGCTTAATTGCGCATCTATTCCTGAAGATGCGGTAGAAAGTGAACTATTTGGTCATGCCCCGGAAGGTAAAAAAGGCTTCTTCGAGCAGGCTAACGGCGGTTCAGTTTTGCTCGATGAAATTGGCGAAATGTCGCCGCGCATGCAGGTTAAATTACTGCGCTTCCTCAATGATGGCACTTTCCGCCGCGTGGGAGAAGATCATGAAATTCATGTTGATGTGCGGGTGATTTGCGCAACACAAAAAAATCTTCAGGAGCTGGTACAAAAAGGACTTTTCCGGGAAGATTTGTATTATCGCCTGAACGTGCTGACGCTGAATCTGCCGCCGCTTCGTGAGCGGACGCAGGATATTATGCCGCTGGTAGAGTTGTTCGTAGCCCGCTTTGCCGACGAGCAGGGGCTTTCCCGGCCCAAACTCGCCGCCGATGTGGGGGGTGTTTTAACGCGCTACACCTGGCCTGGGAATGTGCGGCAATTAAAAAATGCCATTTACCGCGCGTTAACCCAGCTTGAAGGTTATGAACTGCGTTCTCAGGATATTTTATTACCAGCCAGCAATACGCAACCAGATTTACCTGATGAGGAGGCGATGGAAGGCACGCTTGACGACATTACCAGTCGTTTTGAACGCGCCGTTCTTGTTCAGCTTTATCAGAACTACCCGAGCACGCGTAAACTGGCAAAGCGCCTCGGCGTCTCGCATACGGCGATCGCCAACAAACTGCGTGAATACGGTTTAAGTCAGAAAAAAAGCGAAGAGTAGCAATTAAGTATATTCACCCGTCAGCAGTAATAGACGGGTGAATTAGAAAAATCATTATAAATAAACTTACATCATCATTTTTAAGTTTTTTACTTTTTAGTAGTGCTTATTATAGAGACTTTATTTGAAAGATTCGAAAAAATAATCGCGGCCAATCATCTGACTATTCATGATAGCGCATTATTAATTCTTCAATTAATTAATTTTTTGCCAGAGCATGAGCGCGCGCAGGTCTCCCTCACAGGGCGAGATGCCTTTTCTGCAAATGTTATCCGTTGGATTGAGGAATATTTTAAAGAGAATTGCTCGCTGAAAGCGCGGGCAACAGCCATCGGTTGTTCTGAAGGACATGCCTCGCGGAGATTTCGCAAAGAGACCGGCGGCCCGCCAGGGCCACCTGAGATAATTTCTTACGCTTTCAATGTTTCCAGCGCCGCCGCGTAGTCTGGTTCCGTGGTAATTTCATTGACTAACTGACTGAAGACTACATTATCGTTTTCATCAATCACGATCACTGCACGCGCAGAAAGCCCTTTTAATGCACCTTCGGCGATGCCTACACCGTAATCCTGTAAAAATTCAGGGTTACGCAGGGTGGAGAGGGTAACTACATTACTTAACCCTTCTGCGCCACAAAAACGGGAATGGGCGAAAGGCAAGTCTGCGGAAATGCACAGGACGACGGTATTATTCACTTCAGTCGCAAGTTGGTTAAACTTACGGACAGACGCAGCACAAACGCCGGTATCAATACTTGGAAAAATGTTCAACACTTTGCGTTTGCCCGCATACTGGGCGAGGGTGACATCGGAAAGGTCTTTGGCTACCAGTGTAAAAGGCTGAGCCGGGGTACCAGGCTTAGGAATAACGCCTGCAACGGCGACCGGATTGCCCTGGAAATGCACGAGTTGTGACATGATTTTCTTCCTATTTACATATAATTAACGCCGACGCTAGTGTATGACATCAGTAGTTAACACAGCAAACGCTTTTAGCGAGGATTTTTAATGAGAAGCCTGAGAGTTTATGAGGAAGCGTGGCCGCTGCATACGCCATTTGTGATTGCCAGAGGGAGTCGCAGCGAAGCAAAAGTGGTGGTCGTGGAAATGGAAGAAGAGGGCATAAAAGGCATTGGTGAATGTACTCCTTATCCTCGCTATGGTGAAAGTATTGCCTCCGTGATGGCGCAAATTATGACGGTTCATGCGCAGCTCGAAGATGGCGTAACGGCTCAACAAATTCAGCAATTACTTCCCGCCGGTGCTGCGCGAAATGCCATTGACTGTGCCTTGTGGGATCTGGCCGCGCGGAAGGCGGGAAGAACGTTAATGGATTATCTGCACATAGCAACGCCACAGCATATTCGTACTGCGCAAACTGTGGTCATTGGTACGCCAGAACAGATGGCTGCCAGCGCATCAACCTTGTGGCAGAAAGGCGCGCGTTTGCTCAAAATCAAAATGGACGAGCACCTCATCAGTGAACGTATTGTCGCCGTGCGGGCTGCCGCACCTGAGGCGACGCTGATAGTCGATGCCAATGAGTCATGGAACAGTGAAGGGCTGGCTGCCCGCTGTCAACTGTTAGCTGATTTAGGCGTGGCGATGCTTGAACAGCCCCTTCCTGCCGGGCAGGACGACTCATTGTCTAACTTTATTCATCCGTTACCGATTTGCGCTGATGAGAGCTGCCACACCCGCGCAAATCTGGCTACGCTGTCTGGCCGTTATGACATGATCAATATCAAGCTTGATAAAACAGGGGGACTGAGCGAGGCGCTGGCGCTGGCGCAAGAGGCGCGCCAGCAAGGATTCGACCTGATGCTGGGCTGCATGCTTTGTACCTCTCGCGCCATTACTGCCGCGCTGCCGTTGATCAATCAGGTCCGCTTTGCCGATCTGGACGGCCCCACCTGGCTTGCTGTGGATGTAGAGCCGTCGCTATGCTTTACGACCGGCGAGCTTCATCTTTGAGGTTGCCAGCGCAACAGTCCGGTCATCGCGGATAAATAGACTTCGCTGGCTTCATCGTTCGAAACCGGCGGAAATTCTGCGGTAATACAGGGCAAAGCAATATCAGCACACCAACTGCCAAATGATCCTGGGGTGTCATAACCCACGCTACTTACCAGCGGAAGGGCAAATGCATTGGCAAGCCATTCACCCAGCGCTGAGTGGTTCGGGTCTTCAATGCAGGCCAGCGGATCGTGAAAAGACACAACCCAGGCGGGGTGGATGTGCAAAATCAACTGGCAAAGCGCCTGCGTTTCCGGTTCCGATCCGGGCGAATTACCGGTCAGTAATACAACGTCACGCTGTTGTGCGGCGCTGTTCCAGCGATAAACCGTTTCACCAGGCCGCCAGTTTGCCGACGGGAAATTACGGTTTAGATCGACGCCATTGGCATTTGACCGTAAACCAAGCTGACAGCCATCAGGATTCACCGTCAGGATCACGTGATGACGCCGCAGTTCAGGGGCGAGAGTACGCAGCGCACAGGAAAGTGTGACAATGGACGAATTTTCATCGCCATGCGTTCCGGCAATGATTAATCCGGCATCGCGCTCAGCCAGGGGGGCGGGAAACCACAGAAGCGGTGCGCCAAGAGATGTGCGTCCATAATGTTGAGTGCCTGGCGGGAATGTACCACGCTCGGCACGAGGGCGAGTCATTGTCATCGTTCACCTCATTCAGTCCATGTACTTTCACAGTATAGTAATTTGCGGCTACGTCAATTTACTGGAATAAGTCGATTGCATTTCTATTTAGCAAAACAAATAATTAATTCTTACTGATTTTATTGCCGGGGAAGCTCATGAAGTATCCTGTTTCTTTGATCTGCTGTGCGTTATGTTTTAGCTCGCTTTCAACGTTGTCATTGGCTGCGGTTCCACCGGGCACGTCACTTGCTCAGAAACAGGAACTGGTGCGGCATATTAAAGATGAACCGGCTACCCTGGACCCGGCAAAAGCGGTTGGCCTGCCTGAAATTCAGGTTATTCGCGATCTGTTCGAAGGGCTGGTCAATCAGAATGAAAAAGGGGATATTATTCCTGGCGTTGCCAGCAAATGGCAGTCCAGTGATAACCGCGTCTGGACCTTTACCCTGCGCGATAATGCCCAATGGTCGGACGGCACGCCGGTGACCGCACAGGATTTTGTTTATAGCTGGCAACGGCTGGTTGACCCCAAAACGCTGTCTCCTTTTGCCTGGTTCGCCGCGCTTGCCGGTATTGGCAATGCCCAAAATATCATCGACGGTAAAGCAACGCCGGATAAACTGGGCGTGAGTGCGGTAGATGATCGCACCTTGCGGGTGCAACTGGATAAACCGCTCCCCTGGTTTGCCAATCTTACGGCCAACTTTGCCTTTTATCCGGTACAAAAAGCCAATGCAGAAAGCGGAAAAGAGTGGACGCGTCCTGGTAAATTGGTTGGTAACGGCGCGTATGTGTTAAAAGAGCGGGTAGTTAATGAGAAACTGGTCGTTGAACCGAATAGCCATTATTGGGACCACGCCAATACTATCCTGAAAAAAGTCACTTTCGTTCCTATTAACCAGGAATCTGCAGCCACCAAACGCTACCTGGCGGGCGGTATTGATATCACAGAATCCTTCCCCAAAAATCTGTACCAGAAGTTACTTAAGGATATTCCCGGTCAGGTTTATACCCCGCCGCAGCTGGGAACCTATTATTATGCCTTCAACACTGAAAAAGGCCCCACCGCGGATGCGCGGGTTCGGCTGGCGCTGAGCATGACGATTGATCGGCGGTTGATGGCGGAAAAAGTGTTGGGTACCGGTGAGAAACCCGCCTGGCGTTTTACGCCGGATGTCACCGCCGGGTTTACCCCACAAAAAACGCAGATTGAACAACTGAGCCAGGCAGAGCTTAATGCGCAGGCGAAAACGCTGCTTCAGGCGGCAGGTTATGGCCCGGATCGACCGCTTAAGCTTACGCTGTTGTATAACACCTCGGAAAATCATCAAAAAATTGCTATTGCCGTAGCGTCAATGTGGAAGAAAAATCTCGGTGTAGAGGTGAAGCTACAGAATCAGGAATGGAAAACCTATATTGATTCGCGCAATACCGGTAACTTTGACGTGATCCGCGCATCATGGGTAGGCGATTATAACGAGCCTTCAACATTCTTATCATTGCTGACGTCGACGCACACCGGCAATATCGCCCGTTTTAAAAATCCGGCTTACGATAAAATCATTAATCAGGCCACGCTTGAGACGACCGCCGCGGCAAGAAATGCCGATTATAATGCGGCCGAGCATATCATTGCCGAGCAGGCACCGATTGCCCCGATATACCAGTATACCAATGGACGGCTGATCAAACCGTGGTTAAAAGGTTATCCGATCAATAACCCGGAAGATGTGGCATATAGCCGTACCATGTATATTATTAAGCACTAAGTCCCCATTAAGGCTGGTGCCAATTTCAGCGCCAGCTTTATTTTTACAGTGTATCAAAGCACGCTTTTACTCATTATTTAATAAAACGCAGGCAATGTACGCATCCTTTTCAAATTATTTCCTGAAATCTCCAAAAACCTTGCCATCCTGCAGTGGGTGATTATGATATTTTTATTTACAATCTTGCCAGTTGTGACTGGCGAAGAAAGCCATAATTATCCATCCTGCTTTCTACGTTTTCGTTAAGGTGTCCAGAAAACAATGCTATAAACGGAAACCTGAGATGCAAAAGTCTGTTCTTTTTACACTGTTTAGTCTGACAGTACTGATGTTAACCGGATGCACAACAAACTGGACGATGACCACCCGAACGGGACAAAATATCGAAACCCAGGGGGAGCCAGAGGTGGACGCTGCAACGGGTTTGACAAAATATGCTGACGCTTATGGTTACCACCGCGTCATTAAAACCAGTGAAATCGTTAAGACCACAAAAGGAGCAACTACGCTCGGTTGGTGATATAGACCAGCCTGTCTGACACAGAGCCTGTTGTATTGAGGTCCGGGGCGGTTCTTGCAATATATCAAGTTGCGAGACGCGTTAATGTCCAGGCAAAAATGACAACAGGCCATAAATTAATGCGTAGAAAAGGTTCGCATAAAATGGTGTCCTGAAGGATGGGAAAGTTAAATCCGGGTATTTAGCCAGGAAGCGACATCCTGCGTCGGAAAATGATGCTGTGCATTCCAGGTGTCGCGCATTGGCCACCATACGCCGTCTCCCCTGGCAAACGCCGCGCGATAGCAAAGCATCTGATCGTCCGGGTGTAAACGCAGTTCATCCAGCAGAGCGGGCAGGGTGAACACGTCTTTGTGAAAGGTTTGCCCGGTTACGTGTTCAACGGTTTGCGCCAGTTTTCCATAAGAGAGGGTTTCCCCCGCCACAAAAACCACCTCATTGATGATCGGCGGCTGATGCAAATAAATGGCAGTGGTCAGGCGGCCAATATCCGCAGGCGAGGTAACGGTGACCTGGGTTTCCCATCCTCCGAGGGCATTAATGGTGTTGTTGGACAAATTCACCACATCAAATGCCGGCTCGAAAAGAAAGCTGGTAAACATGCCGGTTGAAACAATGACCCATTGCGTTGCGTTCTGTTCCCGCAGCAGTGTTCTGACGTCATATTGGTCATCCCAGACAGGTTGACCGCTGCCTTTACCCACTACATCGTAATTTACGCCGAACTGCCAGGGAAAATAGCGGCGAACGCCTGCCGCCAGTACGGCGCGGGTGATATTTATTTGTGTTCCTGCGCCTGCGACAAAACCCATGCAGTTGATCACGGTATCAAACTTGCTGAACCGATCGGTTAACGTTTCAATTGTACTGGCTGCGATATCAACAGCGATAAATTGTGCCCCCATCTTCGCCAGACGTTGATGTGTCCCGGTCCGTAGATTGCCTTCTTTATCCCAGGATCGGGGCGATACAATAACAGAGACCGTACCTTCAAGCCGGGTTACCGCCAGGATCAGTGCTTCCAGTAGCGCTGCGCCCAATTGTCCTGCACCAAGCACCAATACCCTTTCACCAACCTGACAATTATGGACTTTCATATATGCCTCATCCTATTAATTAGCGTGTAAGTAAAGAGTAAGGCTGTGAACTGCGTTCGATAAGAGGCCAGGAGTGGGTTAGACTGTTCATAAAAATGGGATAATCAACGGGGGAGAAATGGATACGCTGGCGTCAATGCAGGTCTATGTGTGTGTGGTCGACACTCACAGTTTTATCAGGGCGGCAGAAGTGCTCGGTGTTCCACGGTCAACGGTATCGCGGGTTATTAAGGCGCTGGAATCCCGGCTTGGGGTTCAGCTTTTGCAACGTACTACCCGCAAGCTCAGCGTCACCGCAGATGGCCGACGCTACTATGAAGAATGCAAAAGGCTCCTCACGGAAATTGCAACCGTGGAAGCCTCTTTCCCAGGTAAGGCTGCGCGGCCTGAAGGCCGTTTTAAAGTCGGAATGCCACAGTCGCTTGCACGGCATTGCATTATTCCGCACATCCCGGCGTTTTTGCAGCGCTATCCTGAACTGGCGTTAACATTGTGTTCCAGCGACAACGTAGAAGACATTATTGCGCAGGGATTTGATTGCGTGATCCGCGCCGGCAGGATCGAGGATTCTACAACTCTCGTTGCACGTCCGCTGGTGAATTTTAGCTGGCAGGTTCTGGCTGCACCGGACTATATTGCTGCGCATGGAAAACCGCAAACCCCGGACGATCTGGAAAACCACCGGGCTGTTGGTTACCTGAGCCATCGTACCGGACGCACGACCGACTGGTTTTTTACGTTAAATGATGGCGATCGGGTGGTGCGAATGAACGAGTCGCTGGTTGTTGATGATACCGATGCCTACATTCAGGCTGGCGTTCAGGGGCTGGGGCTGATTCGCATTGCCAGCTATCTGGCTGCGCCATATTTACACCGCGGGGCGCTGGTGGCCTGTATGGAGAACTGCGTTTACGATCTGCCTTTATCACTGGTCTATCCGCAAAACCGCTACCTTCCGCCTGCGGTTCGCGCGTTTTACGACTGGAGCAGGAGCGTTCTGAGCCAGCCCGCACATTATTCATCAGTGTGTCGTGCAAAATGACAATCCCTGTCATACGCCAGCGTGTCAGACTGCCATAATCCCGCCATCCACAAATAGCTCGTCGCCTGCAATAAATTCACTGTCTTCAGAAGCCAGGAACAGGACCGCGCGGGCCACTTCATCCACCTCGCCGAGCCGGCCGAACGGGGTCATGTTAATTAAGGCCTCTTCCATGCCGTCATTGGCCTGTAAATATGCCTGCATGGCGGGGGTGAGGATCATGCCCGGCGAAACCACGTTCACCCGTATGCCACGCGCTTTCAAATCGGTGGTCCAGGTGCGGGCAAACGAGCGGATGGCGGCTTTGGTGGCGCTGTAGACCGACAGGCTGGCAATGCCCTTACTGCCCGCTACTGAGCCGGTAAGGATCACTGAACTTCCCGGTGTCATGAGCGGCAGCGCTTTTTGAACGGTGAAAAGTGTGCCTTTGACATTAACGCTGAATACCCGCTCAATATGGGCGTCATCAATGGTGTCAAGAGGCGCGGATTCAGATATACCCGCATTGGCGAAAAGCACGTCAATTCTGCCATGATCGCGCATGATACGTTGATAAAGCCGGTCAAGGCTGGTGGGATCGGCGACATCCCCCTGTATACCGATGGCATCATGACCAATCTCGCTAACCGCCCGATCCAGCGGCTCCTGCCGACGCGCCGTTACGTACACCTGGGCACCCTCAGTAGCAAAGCGTTTCGCGGTCGCCAGGCCGATCCCGTCGCTGCCGCCGGTAATGACGACAACTTTATTGGCAAATTTTTGGCTCATTTCATCACCTGTTTATTAAGTGGAGGGTTGTTCCACTTAACATATGATAGTAGCCTCCGTTTAGCAATCAACATTAAGAGCACACAATGAAAAACGAAACGGGATTGCGTGCCGATGCGCAGCGTAACCGCGAACGTATTCTTGCCGCTGCTGAAACGCTCTTTCTGGAGCGAGGGGCAGGTGCGTCGCTGGAAGAAGTGGCTAAACGCGCCGGCGTGGGTATTGGCACGCTTTATCGGCGCTTTCCGTCGCGAGAGGCGTTGCTGGCGGCCACCTGGAATGCGCGGTTGCTCGCTTTTGCACAGGCCAGTCGCGAGGGGGGAGAGCGCGATCCACTCAACGCCATGCGCGTCTTTCTGGAAGGGCTGGTGCGACATACACAAACATGGCAGGGGATGGCATCGTCACTCGGCACCGTGCTGCAGAGTGGAACGCCTGGTTGTCAGGCGATAACGGAAGAAGGGTGCAGACTGCTGAGCTGTGGCCAGCAGACTGGCACGCTTCGCAGCGATATCACTTTCGACGATATCGTCTACGTGATAACGGCCACTTCTCTGACTGCCGAACAGGAGAACGCCTCAGCGACACGTATCGCTCATCTGATTGATCTGTTTCTGAATGGCATTCACGCGCGATGAGTGCCTGACACCCACCCGATAACAGTATGCTTCTGGGCCGCTGGTATTATCCCATCCAACAACCTTTCCCTCATCGGTATGACATCAAGGGCGCTGTTCACCCTCACCAGATTACACTCGTTCCGGCGCGCCGCACCATAAGGCTGGCTGATGCTGTCCATCCCATTGTACGGAAACATTTCTGCCAGAGAATTGAGGGAAAAGCCTTGTTGCTATAATGACAAGGCTGCATAATCGAGCATAAAGTATCATGATCGAGCGTTTGCAGCTGGTCAGACAACCACATAGGGAAAATACGCGTAATGAATGAAAGAATCGCGACACGGTGTATCTTTTTTATTGCCGGGCTGGCAACGGCGGCCTGGGCGGTGATGGTGCCCTTTGCCAAATTGAATACTGGAGCCAATGACGCGTTACTTGGGATACTTCTTCTCTGCCTGGGGGGTGGTGCTATTGTTTCTATGCCACTCGCGGGGCCTCTGTCATCCCGTTTTGGTTGCCGACGTATAATTAGCTGTGCAGTCATTATCATCCTGATTTCTATGCCTTTCCTAACCCTGGCTGACACCCCTCTGGTACTTGGATTACTGTTATTACTCTTCGGTACGGGCATAGGGCTAACGGATTGTGCGATGAATATTCAGGCCATCCTTGTCGAGAAAAATGAGAACGTCCCTCTCATGTCAGGTTTTCACGGGATGTACAGCGTCGGCGGTATCGCCGGGGCGGGAGTCATGACCGGTTTGCTGAGTCTTGGTTTATCCATTTTAACGGCATCTTTGTTGATAAGTTTACTGGTAGGCCTGTTGCTACTCATCAGCTTCCGCCAGCTACTTTCTTACGCCAGCCCGGCAGAAGGGCCCGCATTTGCCATTCCTAAAGGGGAAGTCCTGCTGTTTGGTGCGATCTGTTTTATTGTTTTTCTCGCCGAAGGGACGGTACTGGACTGGAGTGCTGTTTATCTGGTCGAAGTCAGAAATGTTGCCGAATCTCAGGGAGGGCTTGGGTTTACCTGCTTTGCGCTGGCAATGACCGTCGGGCGGCTGAGTGGTGATGCCATCATTACACGGCTGGGACATTTACGGGTTGTCGTCACTGGCGCACTGCTGGCGTTTGCTGGCTTCTGCCTTATTTTTACCGCCAGTAGTCTTGCGCTGATTCTGGCGGGCTATCTGTGCATTGGCGCTGGATGCGCCAATATCGTCCCGGTAATGTTCAGCCAGATTGGAAAGCAAAAAAGCATGCCGCAGAGTGTGGCCGTACCGGCAGTCACCACGATGGGATACATCGGTGTACTCGCTGGCCCGGCGATAATTGGTTTTATCGCCCATCATAGTTCATTACCTCACGCCTTTGTTTTTGTCGCGGCGTTAATGGTAGTGGTTTTATTGCTCAGTATGATATTGCATAAAAATATGAAATTACGTGAAGAGGTTTAATATGAAAATTGCTCATATGGCATTATGGACCCAGGATCTGGAGCGGCAAGCTGATTTTTGGGTTACCTTTTTTAATAGCGAAATTAATGATAAATATTGCAGCAAAACCAACCACGGTTTTGAATCCTATTTTGTCAGGATTAACAACGATATTGCTATTGAGCTAATGACTAAACCCGGGCTGTCGCGGGTGGTGCCGGATAATAATATGACCGGGTGGGCTCATCTTGCTATCAGTCTGGGCAGTAAGCAGGCTGTGAATGAATTAGCAAAACGGGCAGAGGAGCAGGGTATTCTTATTTCTAAGCCGCGTACCACTGGCGATGGTTACTATGAAGCAGTCATTAGCGATCCGGACGGCAATTTAATTGAAATCGTAGAGTAAATGTTCAGCCCCCGCGAAACGGGGGCTGAAATAACATCTGATAAAAGATTATCAGAATTTTTTATCGTCATTAAAGCGATCTTTATCGGTAGCCGATTTGTCCACTTCAACTTCCTGACGACGGACTGTATCTCGTACCGTTTCAGTACGTTCAGTACGCTCGGTATCAATACCAACCTCTTCACGAATATGCGCGGTTTTATTAACGACCGGCACTTCATGAGATTCTTCGACTTCAATCGTTTTATCTGACCAGTCAACATCATGCAGGTACGCCGGCTCGTCAACGGCAGAACGGAATACGTTAGCGTGATGTTCGGTCAGGGAAATATCCTCAGAAACATCTTCTTCCGTTGTATAACGACGCAGACGGATTTTACCATCGCTGACCCGACGTTTACTGATATCAACTTCTTCTTCCGCCAGCTTGAGCGTTTCACGGTTAACATCATCGGAGAGCGCGTGCTCGCGGGTTAAATCGCGGGTTTCAGAAAGATCGTCAGTATCAGTAATCTCGTCAGAGGTACTCCAGTCACGCGTTCTTTCAGATGCGCTCAGGGTGTCGGTATCAACGGCACGTACGCCACCAACATTTGGCGGGGTATTGCCCGTTGGGGCCACGCCACTCACGCCGCCAACGCCGACACCAGAAACCGGATTGTCGACAGAACGGACGCCGCCAACATCAGCCGCAGAAGTGCTATCAACCTCGCCTAAATAATCGCGCCCGGTGGCAGGATCATAATTGCCTCGAAGTGAGGAGTAGTCACTGGCGTAACTGTCCAGCAATGCTTCTACACGGTCTGCTTCATCTTTATCTACTCGGGCGGTCAACAGGACTCCACCGAGCTGAATAGCTTTGTTGTATTCAGTAGCGTAATCATCATCAACGTCATCACCAAACAAACGTTGCCAAAAGCTGGGGTGACGGATTTCTTTGTCTTCAACTCGTAATCTTTCGCCCGAAATAATATCAATATGACTTTCTGGGATACCTTCCGCGATGAGTTTTTCTTTTGCTACTGCTGCCTGCTGGGGTTGCTCGAAGGCGGTAACGATTTTTTCATGAGCCATCTGAGATTCTCCTCGTGCTTAGGTTACGGGATGTTCAGTTTCTATTCTTCGTCCGTGGAAATATTCAATTCCTGCCGTCTTAACCAGACGCTTTCCTGAAAAGGTTCTTTAGTAACTATTTTCTGTAAGTGAATCTCCTCTACCAGCACCTGACGACGAATTATTTCCACTTCCTCCCGGATGACGGGGATGATATAAACATCACCCTCTTGCCGGGCGGCCGGAATGCGATCAGGTTGTATTATTTCATTTTTAGTAACGCGGTTTATTATTACTTCTTCATGAACAAGATCAGTCTCGACTACTTGCTCATCAGTAACCGTTTTACGAGAAATTTGGATGCGGCGATCGATGATTTTTTGTTTAGTAAGAGCAACTTTCTCTTCCGCTAGCGGCACCGTTTCATCTGGCGTTGGCGTAGTATTTTTATAGCATCTTTATTTCGCATATAACGTTTAAGCCTGTAATTTTAAGAATGTTCTTTACTCTGACAATTAATCATCAAACGTTGCTGTCAATGTATTTAAGCATAGACCAAACGGTATTTTTCGCAGGATTGTAATTATGTAAAAATGTTAACAGATGCTTTTTAAGCACTTCAATGCTGGACATAACGATCGTTTGACATGCGCATTCAGCGAACAGGCGAGAGGTGGGCAGTAAAAAAACTCTCAGGAACATGAAATCCAGATGTTCCTGAGAGAATGCAATGTGCATTATCATTACAAGGATTGCTAATTTAAGGGATAAAAGGGCAAAAAGATAGGTTATTAATAACTTTATTATTTTTGGCGATTATCTATCGCTTTCTAATGAAAGATAATCATGCGAGAGTGGTTAGCCGCAAAGCGGCTAAGGGTGAAAAGCCCCTGACGGGGCTGTTCATATCAATGCGGGACTTCAGAAACGTTTTTTACTTCAGATTTATTGATCTGTTGCTTCACGCCGTTAGCGTCTTTATAGCCCAGCAGTCCAGTTTCAGATTCCTGCGGTTTGCCATCACTGATAATGGTACGACCATCATTGGTATGAATAGCGTAGCTTGTCCGGGTGCAACCTGAGAGCGCAGCGGCGGCCAGCAGAACACTAAGGGGTATAATCAACGCTTTTTTCATGTTAATCCTCGCTACTCTGTTGTTTTGTCAGAACTTCAGTATAGCAGTGAGAGAATAGTTTGCAGGGTAACTACAAAAAATAGCAGGCACTTAGATCTGAGTTTTCACGTCAGGTACCAGCGGCGTGATTAACGTCTGCAAAGGTGGAAGGTTAACAGAAGAGGTCCTGAAGCCGGGTAATAACACAACCTCGCTGGCGGGCATGGGATGGGAAAATAAAAATCCCTGTAAGTAGTCACAACCCATACTGGTTAGTAAAAATTTTTGTTCTGCAGTTTCAATACCCTGTGCTACCACGCTCATATGCATGGAATGGGCTACGTCAATTATATTGGCGACAATAGCCATATTCTTGCCGTTGTAACGAATATCTTTGATTAAACTGCGGTTAATTTTTAGCTGCTGAACAGGTAACGCTTTTAGCAACATAATGTTGGCGTACCCGGTTCCGAAATTATCAATTGCCAGCGCAATGCCTGAAAGCATGAATTCGTTCATCACCCGCATGCTGCGCTCAACGTCGGCGAGCGCGATAGATTCTGCAATTTTTAGCGTAAGACGGGAGGGGGGTAATGAACAAGCTTCCAGCACATCACAGATTTGTTGATGGATCTCTTCCTGTTCAAACTGCGGGGCTGAAAGTGTAATAGATAAGGTGAGCTCAGTATGGCCACCATCGTTCCAGGCTTTAAGTTGGCGGCAGGATTCTTCTATTACCCAGTGACCTACCGGCAGAAGCTGGTCCGTTTTTTCCAGCAGCGGAAAAAATGATTCCGCAAGTAGAAGACCATGTTGCGGATGACGCCAGCGCAAAAGCGCTTCAACCCCCTCAATTGCTTCAGTGCCATTACGGTAGATAGGCTGATAGGCAACTTCGAATTGCTGCCGCGTCAGAGCGTGTAACACATCCTGCTGAAGCGAAGCAGTAATACTGCCTTGTTGCATCGTCAATGGATTGTACATTGCCCAGTGGTTACGCCCCTGATGTTTAACGCTGGTCATGGCAATAACGGCATTAGTCTTAAGCGCCTGTCCACTTTCTCCATGAGCAGGGAATAACGCGATACCTGCGCTGAGAGAAAGCGTAAGTAATTGTCCACTCTCATAAAGCGGGCGGCGAACGGCATCCATCATCGCGGTGATCAGGTCACAGACTTCGCCTTCACTGGTATGCGGTACCAGCAGCATGAATTGATCGCCGCCCAGACGCGCCAGCAGCATTGCAGGCTTTAAGCGTGCGCTCAATCG
Organism: Superficieibacter electus; assembly: GCF_002915575.1. Classification (GTDB taxonomy): domain Bacteria; phylum Pseudomonadota; class Gammaproteobacteria; order Enterobacterales; family Enterobacteriaceae; genus Superficieibacter; species Superficieibacter electus. The sequence continues at coordinate 146,047 of NZ_PQGD01000002.1, read as the reverse complement.
GTTTGCGACGGCCATCAAGACACGGTCGCCCGCTGCCTGGCCAAGGGTATCATTCAGCAACTTAAAGCGGTCTAAATCAATAACTACCACTGCGAAGGTGACGCGGCCCCGCTGCGCATTTTTGAGGTATTCCTCAATACGGACCTCCATTTGAATGCGATTCGCCAGCCCGGTAAGCGCATCGTTGCGTGACTGACGTTCCAGTTGAAAATTCAACAGCTCAAGATCTTCCGTCAAGCGGGTGGTGCGCACCCGGGAGTCGAACACTGAGAATGCCAGCATAGCCCCTAACAACAGTAACGTAGTGGCGGTAACCCAAAGTGAAAGCCCTTGCGCACTGAGTCCACCCGTTAAATCGGTAGCGTGACCCGCAAACGTCGTCGCACTCATGCCAATATAATGCACTGCAGCGACGGTGATGCCCATCACGAGGGCTGCGATGATCCGCCGGAAAAGCGCATTTCTGCGGCGCTGACGCAGACGAAATGTCAGCCACAGAGCCATACCACAGGCCGTTATAGCAACCAATATGGACAAGGCAATAAGCGGTACGCTCCACCGAAGGGTTCCTGAAAACATCAGCGCTGACATGCCAATATAATGCATCGACACGACGCCAGCACTCAGGATAGCCGTCGCCAACATCCACCTTTTTGGCGAGACAACGCTGGAGGTCACTACAACATGAAGAACCGCGGTGGCACTGGCAATCGCAACCAGCAAGGAGATCAGGGTCAGTAGAAAATCATAGCGAATGGGCAGGGGCATTTTCATCGACAACATGCCGATAAAATGCATTGACCAGATGCCCAGGCCTAACGTCGCACCGGCACAAAGACGCCAAAAAAGATCGGCTCTGCGTTTGGCGTGAGTAATTTTACCTGTGCAGTCCAGTGCCACGAAGGACGCGATGACAGCAACAATAAAGGAAATCCCAATTAACAGTGGGTTCCACGAAACGTGCATCATCATACCGCCCAGAATATAAATAAGATAAGTCTAATTTAGCAGTAAAAAACATGAATGAAGCTAATTATTCTGTTTACGGGCAAAATATTTTTTCAGCAGGCATGGTAATCCCTGCGGCAGTAACGCGTTTTATTTTTTGTTAGCAAGCTAATTAAATGTATGTGTTGATAAAATATGACCATTGATTAATGGCGGCTATGTTTTAAATGAGGAGCCACTTTCCTCTCTCCAGTCCCCACTGGTTATCCTTCGTGTACCGTTGCTTAACGGCCGTAGATGGCTAGACTAACCTCAGTAATAATAAATAAAGGAGGCGCTGTGGACGTCTTAAAGGGATCAGATGTTAATGTGCCTGATGCAGTATTTGCCTGGCAACTGGATGGTAAAGGCGGGGTCACTCCTTTACAAAACGGCGACCGAATTGACGGGCAGCATCCGTGTTGGCTCCATCTGAATTATACCCATGCGGATAGCGCAGAATGGCTTTCGACGACCCCCTTATTACCGAACAATGTTCGGGATGCGCTGGCAGGTGAAAGTCTGCGTCCCCGCGTGAGCCGTCTGGGCGAAGGGACGCTTATCACGTTGCGCTGTATTAACGGCAGTAATGATGAACGTCCCGATCAGCTGGTGGCGATGCGCGTGTATATGGATGAGCGGCTGATCGTTTCCACGCGCCAGCGAAAGGTGCTGGCGCTGGATGACGTGGTGAGCGATCTGCAGGAGGGGACTGGCCCGACAGATTGCGGTGGCTGGCTGGTCGATGTTTGTGATGCCCTGACCGATCATGCCAGTGAATTTATTGAAGAGCTGCATGACCGGATTATCGATCTGGAAGATAATCTGCTCGACCAGGAGATCCCACCGAGGGGCTTTTTAGCCCTGTTGCGTAAGCAGTTGATTGTTATGCGCCGCTATATGGCCCCTCAGCGTGACGTTTTTGCCCGGCTATCAAGTGAACGCCTGCCGTGGATGAACGACGACCAGCGGCGGCGGATGCAGGATATTGCCGACAGGTTGGGACGTGGGCTGGACGAAATCGACGCCTGCATTTCCCGCACGGCGGTAATGACCGATGAAATAACGCAGATTACGCAGGAATCATTGTCGCGGCGTACTTATACCATGTCATTAATGGCAATGGTTTTTTTGCCCAGCACTTTCCTGACCGGACTCTTTGGCGTTAACCTGGGTGGGATTCCGGGAGGAAACTGGCATTATGGTTTTGCCACCTTCTGTATCATGCTGGTCATTTTAATCGGCGGTGTTACCTGGTGGTTGCATCGTAGTAAATGGTTGTAAATTTTAACTTTTTTAACATAAATTGAACATAAAAACGGCGATTTCATTGAGCGAAGTCAATAAAATATCTACCCATTCGGTGCAATATAACTCCCGCAGGTGAATGCAACGTCAAGCGATGGGCGTTGCGCTCCATATTGTCTTACTTCCTTTTTTGAATTACTGCATAGCACAATTGATTCGTACGACGCCGGCTTAGATTAGTCGGCTTTTTTTTGCCTCCTGCACTACAGCATCTACCTTTAAAGAGATGTCCCGTAACCGAGGAGTTAAACATGTCGATTCTCTCGCTGCTTTTGCTTATCCCATCTGCGCAATCCGATCCGGTCCCGGTAGATCCTGTTCCGGTTCCCGATCCTATTCCTCGTCCACAACCGATGCCGGACCCGCCGCCGGACGAGGTACCGATTAAATTGTCGCATCAAAGCCGCATATCTGCGAGGATACGCGCCTGCTGATGATTTACTTAATAACGAGATAAGATTGTGACCGCTTTTTCCACGCTGAATGCTTTGCCTCCCGCCCAGCTCGAGAACCTTAACGAGCTGGGCTATCTTTCGATGACCCCCGTACAGGCGGCAGCGTTGCCCGCTATCCTCGCAGGGCAGGACGTGCGGGTGCAGGCAAAGACCGGGAGCGGGAAGACGGCAGCCTTTGGCCTGGGGCTGTTACAGCATATTGATGCCGGGCGTTTTCAAACTCAGTCACTGATCTTATGTCCCACCAGGGAGCTGGCCGATCAGGTCGCGAATGAGCTGCGGCGTCTGGCGCGGTTTCTGCCAAACATTAAAATTCTCACCCTCTGCGGCGGCCAGCCTTTTGGTGCGCAACGTGATTCTCTGCAACATGCGCCGCATATTATCGTGGCTACACCCGGGCGGTTGCTTGACCATCTGCAAAAAAAGACGGTGTCGCTCGCGGCCTTGCAGACGCTGGTAATGGACGAAGCGGACAGAATGCTGGATATGGGGTTTAGCGACGCCATTGATGAGGTGATTCGCTTTGCGCCGTCCTCGCGACAAACACTGCTCTTTTCAGCGACCTGGCCTGCTGCCATTGCGGCGATCAGTGGCAGAGTACAGCGCGATCCGCTGACGATTGAAATTGACAGCGTTGAGGCGCTTCCCGCCATTGAACAACGATTTTATGAAGTTTCACGCGGTGGAAAAATCCCTTTACTGCAAAAACTCCTCAGTCAGCTTCGCCCGGCATCCTGCGTGGTGTTCTGTAATACCAAAAAGGATTGTCAGGCGGTCTGTGACACCCTTAATGACGCAGGGCAGAGTACGCTGGCACTGCACGGTGATCTGGAACAGCGCGACCGCGATCGGACGCTGGTCCGTTTTGCTAATGGTAGCGCTCGCGTACTGGTGGCAACCGACGTAGCCGCGCGCGGGCTGGATATCAAATCACTTGAACTGGTCATCAACTATGAACTGGCGTGGGACCCGGAAGTTCACGTTCATCGTATCGGGCGAACCGCCCGCGCCGGCAACAGCGGACTGGCGATCAGTTTTTGCGCGCCCGAAGAAGCTCAGCGCGCCAATATTCTCGCCGAAATGCTGCACCTGAAACTTAACTGGCAGAACGCGCCTTCAGGCGTCAATATCACCCCACTGGAAGCTGAAATGGCAACACTATGCATTGAGGGTGGTAAGAAAGCTAAAATGCGGGCCGGGGACGTTCTGGGAGCGCTGACCGGTGATATGGGATTGACGGGCACAGATATAGGTAAAATTGATGTACATCCGGCACATGTATACGTTGCTGTTCGTCAGAGCGTCGCGCGCCAGGCATGGAAACAGTTACAAAACGGAAAAATTAAAGGGAAATCGGTGCGCGTACATTTGTTGAAATAGTGCGTATGGCGCTCAGGCAATAGCTGCCTGAGCGCGGGTTTTTACTTCACTTCTACGATATTCAGACGCATCTCGTCCCGCAGGGCATCGTCATCTTCCGGTTGCCAGCCCAACGGCTGGAGTGGGATCTCTTCGCGGTCGAACGCCAAATCACCGCCGTTGACCACCTCTGACTGATGATTGATACCTTTGAAGTCGAACAGGTTGATATCACTTAAATGCGAAGGCACCACGTTCTGCATGGCACTGAACATGGTTTCAATCCGGCCTGGATAACGCTTATCCCAGTCACGCAACATGTCGCCAATGATCTGACGCTGGAGATTAGGCTGTGAGCCGCACAGATTACACGGAATGATGGGGAATGCTTTCGCCTCTGAAAAGCGCACAATATCTTTCTCACGGCAGTAGGCCAGCGGGCGGATGACAATATGTTTGCCGTCATCGCTCATCAGCTTTGGCGGCATTCCTTTCATTTTTCCGCCGTAAAACATATTGAGGAATAAGGTTTGCAGAATATCATCGCGGTGATGGCCCAACGCAATTTTGGTCGCCCCCAGCTCCGTTGCGGTACGGTATAAAATGCCGCGACGCAGACGCGAGCAAAGCGAGCATGTGGTTTTACCTTCAGGGATTTTTTCTTTTACGATCCCGTAGGTATTTTCTTCTACGATTTTATATTCAACCCCTAACTTCTCCAGATACTCAGGCAAAATATGTTCAGGAAAGCCCGGCTGTTTCTGGTCGAGATTCACCGCCACCAGCGAGAAATTGACCGGTGCACTTTGCTGCAGGTTGCGTAAGATCTCAAGCATGGTATAGCTGTCTTTACCGCCTGAAAGGCAGACCATGATCCGATCGCCTTCTTCAATCATATTAAAGTCAGCAATCGCTTCGCCTACATTGCGGCGCAGGCGCTTCTGAAGCTTGTTGATATTGTACTGTTCTTTCTTACTTACGTCTGGATTCTGACTCATTGACTCGCTACTCAACTATTGAAGGCGCAACCGGCCAGTAGCACGGTTATCTATGGCGTGTATGGTACGGATTACGGCGGCGAATGCCAGCGCGTTTTGCGCCTGAGCCTGGAGTTAACACTTATGCCTGCAACTCGGGACGTAAAAAGAGACGTTTTCCTGCTAACCGCGCAGGGGAATACTGCGGGGTTGTATACGAGGGGGGAGCAGGCATTCCTGATATCCCTGGCGAAAATAGTGCAGATAGGCATCAGAACCAAACTCGGTAAAAAATTCTATCATGATGTTTTTATCGAGATGATACTGGCGAGTTAACAGGCCAGCCTGCCAGGCCGCCAGCTCTTTTTCACCACACTGCTCGCGTAACTGATGACAATACCCCAACACATAGCCACGTTTGTAATCATCATTAAACCCGGTGAAATCGGCCACCTTCCGTGGATGCTGGCCGTTAAGGCCATCAACAATCCCCGTTCCGAAATGATTGGTCATTAGACACCTCAATGCTCGTTATATAATTTATTATATAACGACTGGGCGAAATGTCTCTACCCAAAAATAAGTAAGCAGTGTAAAACGACCCGCCAGCAGGCAGCGGGTCGGGAGAGTACTAGCGGACCACCAGCACTGAGCATTTTGCATGACGTACAACCGCAGCCGCATTCGAACCCAGTAACCATGTCGACATATCCGGGCGATGTGAGGCAAGAATAATTAAATCCGCAGAAAGCGTCGTCGCCAGCTCAAGAATCTTATCTTTTGGCGAACCTTCAGCTATGTGCGTCTGTTTTCGGTCATCCGGTATCTGAAACTGCGCTGCAATCTCTTTTAGTTTGCTGATGGCTTCCCGCTGTAAATCATCCATTGAAGGAAGCTGGCCGGATTGCGCCAGACCCAGCGAAGCATAATAAGGAAATGAAGGTACCACGGTTAAAAAGTGGACCCGGGCATCATCAATATGAGCCTGTGATTCAACGTGAGATACCACACGCTGGGTTAAATCACTCTCAGATACATCAATGGGGACAAGAATTGTTCTGGTCATAACAATCTCCTCGTTAAGTACCCGCTTAAAGTTTAGTCAAATAACTTACAGGCGATACGCTTAGCGAGGGTAAAGTTATGTCTTTGCTAGCGTCCGTTGCGTTTTTTTTCCGGATATTTGCCTTTAATCACACCATCGTAAAAACGGCCTTTCGAAACAACGATAAGGAAGTCACGAAAAATACGCGCAGGGACATTCTGATATTGAATAATATCGGCATTACGGAAAACAATTTCCAGCGTGGATGAGGTTTCATCCCAGGCGACGGAAGCAATTCTGGATGATTTTACGGGATGATGTTCCATGACGCGCATCCTCTACGGCTAATCACTAATAAAGGATATCATCTATCAAGGCAGGGCGATTGCGCAACTGATAACTTATTCTAATGAAAATACTGTGTTCGGCAGTGAAGTAGCCCGCAGTGACTGCGGGCTATAAAGATTAGAACTGGTAAACCATACCCAGCGCGACGACGTCATCGGTATTGATGTCGTTGCTCGAATAGAAGCTGTCGTCGTTATCCAGCAGGTTGATTTTGTAATCAACATAGGTGGAGAAGTTTTTGTTGAAGTAGTAAGTTGCACCTACATCAGCATATTTGACCAGATCTTTGCTGGTGTCGGCATTGCCATTCAGGTCACGGCCTTTAGACATCAGGAAAGAAACGGCCGGACGCAGACCGAAGTCGAACTGATACTGAGCGGTTGCTTCGAAGTTCTGGGTTTCGTTTGCCACGCCTTCACTACCGTAAGGGGTCATGTTGCGGGTTTCTGAATACATGCTTGCCAGGTAAATGTTGTTGGCGTCATATTTCAGACCCACGGTCCATGCATCGGCTTCATCACCACCGGCCACTTTGCCGCCAGCGTTAACTTGATCGTTGGTACGATCGGAGGTGGTGTAGGCTGCGCCGAAGCTTGCTCCCATGCCTAAATCATAGGTAGTAGAAATACCAAAACCGTCGCCGTTTTGATAGCGGATATCGTCACCAGAGGCGCGGTTGTTAGTACCTTCTTCATCACTGCTATTGGATTCGTTGTTACCCTGGTACTGAAGCGCAACGTTCAGGCCATCGACCATGCCGAAGAAATCGGTATTACGGTAGGTTGCGACACCATTGGCACGACCGGTCATGAAGTTATCTGCCTGGGTGTAAGAATCGCCACCAAACTCTGGCAGCATATCGGTCCAGCCTTCAACATCGTACAGCACACCGTAGTTACGGCCATAATCGAAGGAACCATACTCACCGAATTTCAGACCGGCAAAGCCCAGACGGGTCCATGCGTTGGAGCCATCACTTTCGGTGGTGTTTGCCTGAACGTTATATTCCCACTGGCCGTAACCGGTCAGCTGGTCATTAATTTGCGTTTCACCTTTGAAACCAAAGCGCACATAAGTCTGATCGCCATCGGCATTATGGTTATCAGAGAAATAATGCAGGCCGTCTACTTTACCGTAAACGTCGATTTTGTTGCCATCTTTATTATAAAGTTCTGCGGCATTAGCTGCGCCTGCAACTAATAATGCCGGGATCATCAGGGCCAGTACTTTTCTTTTCATTAAAATAATCCTTTAGTTGTTTTTTTGCACTTACTTCCTGTGAAGGAAGCAAATACATGCTAAAGGAGACTATTCTTATATGGTAAATAACATTTGTTACGTGATGAGTAAAATCTTAAGTACTTATATCGCAGGTAACAGTGATAATTTTGGTGAATGGTTTATCTTGAATCATATAAAATAAAAATTATACAGCGCGCCGACTCTCTCGTATTATTACGTCGTTATATGCCTTTATTGTCACTGTTTTATTGACCAGTTAGCCTGTCCGTCAGGCAAACGGTATTTATGACAAGCCCGAATGTGAGTTCGGGCTTTTTTTTACGCGGCAACGAGACTATTCGCTGGCTGTTTTCTCTGCTTTACCTGCCAGTTGAGCCAGAAAGTCGTAGCGCTTTTGTAAATCCGCCGCCGCATCTTTCCAGAGTTGCTCCGCCACTTCAGGCTGCTGAGCATTGAGACGACGGAACCGCTGCTCATTGAGAAGCGTTTCAGCCAGCGCATCTGACGGCGGGCGTGAGTCCAGCGCGAGCGGTATCTTACCTTCTTCTGCACGACGCGGGTCAAAGCGGAAAAGCGGCCAGAAGCCAGTAGTGGTGAGCTGTCGCATTTGATCATGGCTAAGCGCCAGATCGTAACCGTGCTCCTCACAGGGGCTGTAAGCAATAATCAGCGAGGGTCCCGGATAGGCTTCGGCTTCCTGAATCGCTTTCACGGTCTGATTGAGCTGCGCACCAAGAGAGATTTGCGCCACGTAAACATGACCATACATCATCATGCTGACGCCAAGATCTTTACGTGCTTTGCGTTTTCCATGCTCACCAAATTTAGTCACTGCTCCCAGCGGGGTGGCCTTGGAGGCCTGGCCGCCGGTATTGGAGTAGCATTGCGTATCGAGAACCAGAATATTGACGTTTTCTGTCAGACTCATCACATGATCAAGCCCGCCAAAGCCAATATCGTAAGCCCAGCCATCACCGCCAATCAGCCAGATTGATTTCTCGACCAGCGCATCGGCATCGGTAAGTAATTGCTGCGCACCATCAGCGCCTGCCAGATGCTGACGCAAAGCGGCCACTTGTTCACGACGTACCTCGGGTGTGGCATCCTCATGCAGTGCGGCATAAAGATCCGCGGGGAGTTGATCGGCAAAAGTGTCCAGCAGACGCATCACTCGCTGGCGATGTTGATCGACTGACAGCCTGAAGCCCAGACCAAACTCGGCGTTATCTTCAAACAGAGAGTTCGCCCATGCCGGGCCGCGGCCATTGGCATCGGTGGTGTAGGGCGTTGAGGGTAAATTGCCGCCGTAAATGGATGAGCAGCCGGTCGCATTGGCAATCATCATGCGATCGCCATAAAGCTGAGTTAGCAGCTTGATGTACGGTGTTTCCCCACAGCCGGAACAGGCACCGGAGTATTCGAACAGCGGCGTAATTAACTGCGATGTGCGAATATCGATACGTTCCAGTTGGCTGCGGTCAATCTCCGGCAGGTTAAGGAAGTAGTCATAGTTTACTTTTTCCTCTTCCACATGCTCAAGGCGTGACATCATGTTAATCGCCTTGATCTCCGGGTTCTGGCGATCTTTCGCCGGACAGACCTCTACACACAAATTACAACCTGTGCAGTCTTCCGGTGCCACCTGAAGAACATATTTCTGGCCGCGCATATCGCGGGATTTTACATCCAGCGATTGCAGGGCATCTGGTGCCTGTTCCATCGCCTCGGGAGAAACCACTTTCGCGCGAATGGCCGAATGCGGGCAGGCGGCGACGCAGTGGTTGCATTGCGTACAAATTTCTGGCTTCCAGATAGGGATTTCTTCAGCAATGTTACGTTTTTCCCAGCGGGTCGTCCCGACCGGCCAGGTACCGTCTGGCGGCAGGGCGGAAACCGGGAGCGCGTCGCCAAGGCCCGCCAGCATTGCGGCGGTAACGGTTTTTACAAAATCCGGAGCAGCATCCGATACGACCGGTGGACGTTTTGCACTCTGAACATCGACCTCCTGTAGTGGCACCGCAAAAAGCGACTCGCGCGACATCGCTAGCGCCTGCCAGTTACGCTCTACCAGCTCCTGACCTTTACTGCTATAGCTTTTAGCAATGGCACCCTGTAGCGCGGTCAACGCCGTATCGCCGGGCAGAATATTGGTCAAATGGAAGAACGCCATCTGCATGACGGTGTTAATTCGTGCACCGAGCCCACACTCACGGGCGATCCTGGCTGCATTCACCACCCACAGGCGGGCCTGTTTCTGCTTCAATACCGCCTGGACTTCCTGCGGCAGACGTGACCAGACTTCATCCGGTGCGTAAGGGGTGTTGAGCAGGAAAATACCACCGGGTTTTAAGCGCTCCGCCATCTGATATTTGTCAATAAACTGGAGCTGGTGACAGCCGACAAAATCGGCATGCGAAATCAAATAGGCCGAGCGGATCGGGTGCTCGCTGACGCGCAGATGGGAAACGGTCAAGCCGCCCGCTTTTTTAGAATCGTAGACAAAATAGCCCTGGGAATACCACGGCGTTGCGTTACCAATAATCTTAATATTGTTTTTGGTGGCGGAAACACTACCGTCACTGCCTAACCCATAAAACAGCGCTTCCAGTTTGGCTTCTGCGGGCAGCGTGTTTTCCGGCAGCGGTAAAGACAGATTAGTCACATCATCATAAATGCCGACGGTGAAGCGTGATTTAGGTTTGTCCGCATTCAATTCATTAAATACGGCCAGCACGCAATCCGGGCCAAATTCTTTGGAAGACAAACCGTAGCGACCGCCAATCACTCGCGGTAAACGTTCGCGCTCACCCCGGTTAAAGGCTTCGGCCAGCGCAGTCATCACATCCAGATAGAGTGGTTCAGCCTGCGCGCCCGGCTCTTTGGTCCGATCGAGGACGGCAATCGTGCGCGCACTTTCCGGCAGGGCGCTCAGCAGATGGGTTGCGGAGAAAGGGCGATAGAGACGCACTTTCAGCACGCCGACTTTTTCGCCGCGCGTCAGTAATTCATCGACCACTTCTTCACAGGTTCCAATCGCCGAGCCCATCAGTACGATGACACGTTCTGCCTGCGGATGACCGTAGTATTCAAACGGCTGATACTGGCGTCCGGTGGCACTGGCAAAATCATTCATTGCCTCTTCGACGCGATCGTATACTGCGTCGTACCAGGGGTTGGTGGCCTCACGCGATTGAAAATAAGTATCCGGATTGGCAGAGGTACCGCGGATCACCGGATGCTCAGGATTCAGCGCCCGTGCACGGTGGGCATCAATTTCAGCCTGAGGGAGCAGGTTGCGAATGGTGTCATCTGCCAGCGGAACAATTTTATTGATTTCATGTGAGGTACGAAAACCATCGAAGAAATGAATAAATGGCACGCGGGATTTCAGCGTGGCGATATGGGAGATTAGCGCAAAGTCCTGCGCTTCCTGAACGTTCGCCGCGCAGAGCATCGCGCAGCCGGTCTGACGTACCGACATCACATCCGAGTGATCGCCAAAAATTGACAGCGCATGGGTTGCCACGGTGCGCGCGGCGACGTGCAGTACGAACGGCGTGAGTTGACCTGCAAGTTTATACAGCGTCGGGATCATCAACAGTAATCCCTGTGATGACGTGAACGAGGTAGACAGCGCGCCGGTTTGCAGCGCGCCGTGCACAGCCGCTATCGCTCCCGCTTCAGACTGCATTTCCACCACGCGCGGTACATCACCCCACACGTTTTTTACGCCATTTCCCGCCCAGGCATCAGCCTGTTCAGCCATCGTGGAACTGGGTGTAATGGGATAAATGGCGATAACTTCACTCGTACGGAACGCAACCGAGGCGGCCGCGCCATTACCGTCAATCGTGATCATATGACCTCATACATTGCTCAAAAAAGGGCATAGAAAAACCCTGAAAGAATCTCCCTATTTTAGCAAAGGTTACGGCGCTTCATTTTTGCTTTTGTGTCCTTAGCCTTGTGCGCATTAATGACGGGCGCAGTTTTAATGAAGAAAAATTGCCAGAAAATGTTTCATCGGCCGTAAATGCGGGTTTCATCTCTCGACGAACCGGATTCGTCTGCTTATTATGCTCTGGCGACGTCTGCGATAAGCGCCGGGCGACGATTTGTTTTGGCCTAACAAAAGGGGAGAAAAGATGCGAGCAGCTTTTTTAATCGGATTTGCCGCGGTGGTATTAACAGCGTGCAGCAGCAATGAACCTGTCCAGCAGGCAACGGCGGCACACGTTGCACCAGGAATGAAAGCGGCACTGTCCAGTTCGGGCCAGGCAAATTGCGCTATGATTGGGGGCTCTCTTTCCGTGGCGCGTCAGCTTGACGGCTCAAGCACCGGCATGTGTGCTCTGCCAAATGGCAAACGCTGCACTGAACAGTCGCTTGCCAGTGGTACGTGTGGAAGTTATTAACTCGCCTGATTAACGCGTTTAAAGGTTAACGTTTGATTGGCTGTGGCCAGCGTCAGTTGATCGCCGGTCAGATCGACTTGTGCCCCGGCGCTAAGCATTGCACTTATCGTATGATCGAGGGTATTCAACTGGGGATCGCTGCACATCATTCGCGTCATCGCCATATCTTTTACCTTCAGCTCGCCGGCAGACATTTTACCGGAGCCAGTAAAGCGATTGCACATTGAGCCTGATACCTGAACATGCTCCAGCGCAGTGGTTTTATCGCCAAAGGCCAGTTCAAGCGGTTTGTCACTGGCTTTAACAGGCTCTCCGTTTGCCGTTTCCAGCACAAAGCGCTGTTGTTGTAATTTCTCCGCCGTGACGGAAGTGTCTTTGTCTGTCACGCACCCGGCCAGTAATAAGGCGCAAAGTAGCGCAATACCTTTCTTCATGGATCTATACCTGTTCATTCATATGACTAATACGAGTTATTGTAGGGAAATTACGCGCGAGGTCTTCGGGGTTATTCTGAAAACAAGACAAATGACAAACCAGATTTTGCTGGCATGAGCACCGTTTTGCCGGGGAGCGTTTTCGCTTCGCCCGGCCTGTAAATCCACCCTGAGGCATTAGTCATGGACCTGTGCGAGCGAATTGCCTTCAGGCACTCATCCACAGGCTGACGTTTGTCCGCCGTCTGCTTGCTCCCCGCAGGCGAGGAGCATTACGGTTACACCAGCGCGTTAGGGCAGACATCATTGTTCTCAAGCTGACGAAGATTTTCCAGCGTGGTTTCAGAAATACTGATCAGAGCCTCGGCGGTAAGGAATGCCTGATGGCCAGTAAACAGGACGTTATGGCAGGCAGAAAGGCGGCGGAAGACGTCATCCTGAATGACATCATTTGATTTGTCCTCAAAAAACAGATCGCGCTCGTTTTCATAAACGTCCATTCCCAGTGCGCCAATTTTTTGAGTTTTTAGCGCATCAATTGCCGCCTGGGAGTCAATTAGGCCACCACGACTGGTATTAATGATCATCACGCCGTTTTTCATCCTGTCGAAGGCACTATGATTGAGCAGATGATAGTTTTCAGGCGTCATGGGACAATGAAGCGAAATCACATCGGACTGTGAGAGCAGAGTGTCAAGATCAACGTACTCTGCGCCAATATCCAGCACCGCAGCGTTAGGATAAGGATCTACCGCCAACAACCGCATGCCAAAACCTTTCAGAATACGCAGTGTTGCCAGACCAATTTTTCCGGTGCCTATAACCCCCGCCGTTTTACCATGCATAGTAAAACCGGTCAGCCCTTCAAGCGAGAAGTTAGCATCACGCGTGCGCTGATAAGCGCGATGAATACGACGGTTTAACGTCATCATCATGCCAACCGCATGTTCCGCGACCGCTTCCGGTGAATAGGCGGGCACGCGAACGACGCGCAGGCCCAGCGCTTTCGCGGCATCAAGATCAACGTTATTGAAACCCGCACAGCGCAGCGCGATAAATTTTACCCCGTGTGCTTTAAGCTCTTCGAGGACCGGGCGGCTGGCATCGTCATTAACAAAAATGCATACCCCCTCGCAACCATTAGCCGTTTTTGCCGTCTTTTCGGTAAGCAAAAAGTCAAAAAATTCCAGTTCGAAGCCATAAGCGTCGTTAACCTGTTGCAGGTATTTTTTATCGTACTGTTTGGTACTGTAAACGGCGAGTTTCATAAGACTTTCTCCGATGATTTTCTGCGATCAGATTAACATTTCTAAAATAATCTGACAATTTATAAAAAATAATTGAATGGGCGGGGTTATCCCTCAATTTTAGTCTTTTTCGCAGAATAATCACCGTCGAAGGTGAGGGCAGCAGGTGATAACGTTACAGTTTTCCTGGGGTTGAATTGGCGGCAATCCAGGTAGGGATTTCTTCAGGTGGCATGGGCATGGCAAAGTAATAACCCTGAGCTTCATCACAGCCAAACGATTTCAGCAGCAGTGCGGTTTCCCTGTCTTCGACACCTTCGGCCAGCACCGTGTAATTCAGTTCTTTAAGCATCACCACCACATTGCGGGCAATAATACGACTTCCGGGGTCGGACGTGATCTGGCTTATCAATGAACGATCAAGTTTGATGATATCGACAGGTATTCGCCGCAGGTAGTTGATATTGCTATTCCCGGCACCAAAGTCATCCAGCAGAATAATGAATCCGACAGATTTTAATATATCCAGTTCACTAAGCGCGGCCGGGCTCTCCAGCATTTTTTCCGTCTCAAGGCACTCAATGCGAATGTCTGCTGGAGTGAGTCCGGCGGCAATAATTTGCCGGGTCAACTTCAGCGAAAAACCCGTGCTGGAAAAATCGCTAACGGTAATGTTAATCGATACCGGAACACTCACGCCGCCTGCCTGCCACACTTTTATCTGGGACAACGTTCGGCGGATAACCCATTGCGTGATTTCAGACATCAGGCTGGTCCGTTCCGCCAGCGCAACGATTATTGCCGGAGACACATTACCGAGTGTTGGATGCTGCCACCGTAACAGGGCTTCCACCCCGATCACTGAACCGTCCCGCAATGAAATTTTCGGCTGAAAAGCCAGATAAAGCTGCCCCTGGGTTTTTAGGGCTTCACCAAGATCATAAAGAAGTCTGAACTCATCGTTTCTTTTCTCATCCATCAATGGATCAAATGCTCTTACCGGCACATTCTGGCGGATAGCCTCATGCAAAGCGCTTACCGTTTTACGCAGCACATCCTGGGGTTGTACCGTCGCAGGATCAAAGGTGAGATAGCCGACGTGCATACTCAGCGATATTTCAATATCGCCGGTAATTTTGGCAAGCGTCGCCGGAAAAACGACGGCTTTCTGAATGAGCTCGTCGGCCATTTCTTCCTGCATCAACAACGCATAACGGGCAGTAGCAAATGCATAAAGCGTGATCGACGGGTCGAGCTCAAGGCGAATACGTAGCAGCGGGGCGAAATTGCGGAGCATGTTTTCAACGGCCGCAATCCCCAGATAGCGGGATAATTCGTAAGCCCGGTTAATATCAATGCAGTCAAAAATAATAAGCGTGTAATTACCTGCATTTCCTAATAACGCTAAGCTATTTATTTCTTCGAGCAAACTTTGCCGGTTAGGTAAGGCCGTCAGAGCGTCCATGCGACCAACGGAATACCACGACTCAAGATAGGCGCTGGCAAGGGCGGCTAATTGTAAAAACTGGTCGATCTGATGGGGGGACGGTGTGACGGGGTGGGTATCACAAACACACAGGGTGCCAAGTACAAAGTTATCTTTGGTTTTTAGCGGTGCGGCAGCGTAGAACACAATTGCCCCTTCAATAACCAGCGGATGACGGGCAAAGCGTGGATCGAGACGCGCATCCGGGCAAATCACCGGCTGGCAGGTCCCGACCGAATATTTACACATCGTCTCGTCGACAGGCAATGTGTCAGGAACAGAAGAGAGGTTGAACGCATACTTTATGTATTGATACTTATCGTCAAAGATAGTCACAAAACAGCCGGAAACGTCAATAAGTTGCCTTGCCAGTTGTGCAAAGCCACCAAGTGCTTCATCGCGCAGTGCGTTTTCCTTGCGAAGCAATTCAAATGCAGCAAGCTTTTTGGTTTCGTTTTCATTTAACCCTGAGAACATGCATTGCTCCTGCGGGAAGGATCAACCGTCTTTTGCCGTCATACATCCTCTTTATTAACAAAATAATGACATAAAAAACACATAATGACAGTAGTGGTTGCCTTTATTTACATGATTAACAGCCATTGTCCATAAATAGCCTGCCAGGCGAGACGGGGAAAGCCGCTTATACTTACTCCTATTAAAGATGCAAGCTCGCGATCGTGGGTTCATCTCAGTGGCGTTACCTGTCACAATGAGCGGCTCCCGGACCAGTAATCGCGAATAACCAGGATATGAATTGCCCATGAAGGGTAGGTATAAAGCCGCACTTGCGCTCCTTTTACTCATAATACTTCTGCCGCTCGCGCTCTTGATGACGCTTGGCTGGTGGGTTCCTAAGCTTGCGGGCATCTGGCTGCCAGAAGGCACACGAATTGCACTGGAACGCGCACCTGAGTTATCTCTGCGCGCACTGCGTATTCCTGATATGCGTTATATTGTGGCCGATTGTGAACTGGCACATGTGAAGCAGGGTGAATTAACGCATCCCAGTCGCTGGCGTCTTACTATCGCTGAGTTGACGATCAATTCAGCGTGCTTAAGTAAACTGCCTCAAACAGAGCCCTCTGTCGTCGCCCCTCGCACCCTGGCGCAATGGCAATCCATGCTTCCCTATAGCTGGGTGAATATTGATCACCTGATCCTGTCCCCCTGGCAACAATGGCAGGGATCGCTCGCACTTGATCTCAGTGCGCAAAAACAGGCCATTCGTTATCAGGGCAAGGCTCTCTCTCTGGCGGCGCAATTGCGTGGTCAGGCACTGGTTGTTGATGAGTTTGCGCTGCGCGTACAGGCCGATCAGCCGCCAATAACTCTGAGTGGACAGTTCGTCATGCCGCTGGTGCCGGATGGTTTACCCGTTGAAGGTCATACGCGTGCCACCTTGCAGGTGCCAGCGATCCCGTCTCCGGTGGATATCGACCTGGAATGGCGCGACGGGCAGGGGCAACTTCTGGCGCTGGCGCGAGAATCAGGTGACGCCCTTGTCGATCTTCCCTGGCAACTGACAGCACAACAACTCACTATCAGTGATGGTCGCTGGAACTGGCCCTGGCAGGCGTTTCCGCTCAGCGGGCGTCTGGGTGTGAACGTGAAAAACTGGCAGCAGGGGCTTGATAAGGCCGTCATCAGCGGTCGGATGAATGTGATCACTACCGGTAACGCTGGCAAGGGCAATGCGGTACTTAATTTTGGGCCGGGTAAGCTTAGTCCTGAAAGTAGTGATATGCCAATGCAACTCACTGGCGAGGCAAAACATGACGATTTGATTTTTTATGCCGTTTTGCCTGCGCACCTTAGCGGAAGGCTTGATGATCCGCAGCTGGCATTGATGCCGGGCGCGCTATTACGTTCGCGCGGTCGGGTCATCGACTCCCTCAATCTTGATGAAATCCGTTGGCCGCTGGCAGGCGTGAAGGTGTCTCAACGGGGTATTGACGGGCGTTTACAGGCGATCCTGCGTGCGCATGAATCACAAATGGGTGATTTCATTCTCCACCTTGATGGCAAGGCACAGGATTTTTTGCCGGATAACGGCCTCTGGCAGTGGCGCTACTGGGGTGACGGCAGTTTTACTCCAATGCAGGCGCGCTGGGATGTGGCCGGCACCGGTGAGTGGCGGGATGAGCGCATCATCCTGAAAACCCTCTCGACGGGATTTAACCAGTTACGCTATGGTGCCATGCAGATGAATACCCCGCGCCTTGTGCTGGATAAACCCGTCATCTGGCAACGGGATCGGCTGCATCCGCGCTTTACAGGTGCGCTGACGCTAAATGCGGGGCAGACCACGTTTAGTGGTGGTAGCGTCCTGCCGCCTTCTTTACTCAATTTCAGCGTAGAAGGCAGCGACCCTACATTGTTCCAGTTTAAAGGCGATCTTCACGCGCAGGCCATCGGCCCGGTGCGGGTCAACGGACGCTGGGACGGCGAACGTCTGCGCGGGCAGGCATGGTGGCCTGAACAGTCGCTCACCGTCTTTCAGCCGCTGCTACCGCCGGACTGGAAAATCGATCTGCGCGACGGCACGCTTTACGCCCAGGTTGCCTTCTCTGCCGCCGCCGGGCAAGGGTTTACCGCTGGCGGACACGGTGTGGTTAATGCGGGAAGCGCATGGCTACCGGACAACAAAATTAACGGCGTCGATTTTGTTCTGCCGTTCCGTTATGGCGAGGGTAGCTGGCAGTTGGGGACCCACGGGCCGGTTTCATTACGCATCGCCGAAATCGAAAACCAGTTTACCGCCAAGAATGTTACTGCCCATTTGCAGGGACGCTGGCCGTGGAGCGAAGATGATCCGCTGTTGTTCAGCGATGTCAGCGTCGATATTCTGGGTGGCAAAATTACCCTGCTACAGTTGCGTATGCCCCAGCACGATGCGGCGCTATTGCGGGTGCAGAATATTTCCGCCGGCGAACTAATTAGCGCCATTAATCCGAAACAATTCACAATGTCCGGTCCGGTCAGTGGCGCGCTCCCTCTGTGGCTGAATAATGAAAAATGGCTTATTAAAGACGGCTGGTTAACCAACCCCGGTCCGCTTACCCTGCGCATCGATAAAGATACCGCGGATGCTATTGTCAACGATAATATGGCGGCTGGCGCGGCAATTAACTGGCTGCGCTATATCGAAATATCCCGTTCGTGGACCACAATTAACGTAGATAACCTGGGATTGCTGACGTTACAGGCAACGATTAGCGGCCTTAGCCGGGTTGAGGGAAAAAGCAATGCTATCAACCTGAACTATCATCATCAGGAGAATGTCTTCACACTGTGGCGTAGTCTGCGCTTTGGCGATAACTTACAGTCATGGCTTGAAAAAAATGCGACGCTCCCGGATAAGCAAGGAAAGTGAGGAATAATAATGAAAACTGCGATCGCGTTATTACCTGTTCTGGCCGTCGCGCTGTTTACCGGCTGTACGCCACGTATTGAAGTCGCCGCGCCGGATACGCCGATTACCATTAATATGAATGTTAAAATTGAACATGAAATTCATATTAAGGTAGATAAAGACGTTGAAACGCTGCTGAAATCACGCAGCGATTTGTTCTGAGGCGACGATGAAAAAACAGCTTATTCTGTTGTTTCTGGCACTGAGTATGTTCGGTCAAAATGCCAGCGCCCTTTCCCTGAATGATGCCCGCGCGCAGGGGCGGGTGGGAGAAACCCTGAGCGGCTACATCGCACCGCTACGCGAGGATGCCGAAACACAGGCACTGGTGAAGCATATAAACCAGGCGCGGAGTGAAAGTTATCAACGGCTGGCGGATGCTAATAATCTTC
The DNA here is from genome assembly GCF_002915575.1 of Superficieibacter electus. GTDB lineage: Bacteria > Pseudomonadota > Gammaproteobacteria > Enterobacterales > Enterobacteriaceae > Superficieibacter > Superficieibacter electus. The sequence goes on along the minus strand of NZ_PQGD01000002.1, from coordinate 126,937 downwards.
CGATGGATGAAGTAGCAAAAATGGCCGGGCAAAAATTGGTTGAGCGCGCCCGGCCCGGAGAGTATGTTCAGGGCATCAACGGGAAGTGGTTACAAAAATAATTCAGCTTTAATAAGTGATTAGCCACAGTCAGGGAGTCGGCCATGATAACGCTTTACGATATTAAACCCCGCTTTCAGGCATTATTACGTCCGCTATTGCGCCGCCTGCATAAAGCGGGCATCAGTGCCAATCAAATCACGCTTTTGGCGCTGGTGATGTCTGTGATTACTGGCATCGTTCTGGCGATTGTGCGCGATCCTTACTGGTTTATGTTATTACCCGTAGTGCTGTTTATCCGTATGGCACTTAATGCTCTCGACGGAATGATGGCGCGTGAATATCACCAGCAAACGCGGCTGGGCGCTATTCTCAATGAAACTGGCGATGTACTCTCCGATATCGCGCTTTATTTACCGTTTATGTTTCTGCCGCAAAGCAGCGTACCGCTGATAATGGCGATGCTTTTTTGCACCATCATGACCGAGTTCTGCGGCATCCTTGCACAAACTATTCATTCAGTACGCAGTTATGCCGGGCCATTTGGCAAAAGCGATCGCGCGCTGGTATTTGGCGGCTGGGGGCTTTTTATTGCGCTATGGCCACAGCTTAATACCTGGAATAACGTAGTATGGGGTGCGGCATTGCTTTTGCTGATCTGGACGGCCATTAACCGTTGCCGTTCGGTATTACGGGAGCCGTCCTGATGTCATTACTGTTTATCGCCCTGGCGGTGATTTTCTCACTGCTGATTTTCGCCTCACTGATTAATGGGCTACTGGTGTGTTGCCGCCCGCAAAAGGACTGGCGGGAGCTGACTTTGCGTATCCGCACCTGGTGGATCATTATTTTATTTTTTTCACTGGCGATGATAAGCCCCCGCTGGCTGGCGTTGACGCTCTTTGCACTGGTGAGCTTTCTCGCCCTGAAAGAATTTTTGACCCTGATCCCTTCCCGCCGCTCAGACCGGATGCCGCTGCTGTGGATGTTTCTTGCCATCCCGATCAGCTACTGGTTCATCGGCTGCAACTGGTATGGCATGTTTATTATTTTCATTCCGGTCTATGCGTTTCTTTTTCTGCCTGCCCGCATGGTGCTGACCGGCAACACCGACGGCTTCCTGCGGGCCGCATCTCAGCACCATTGGGCGCTCATGACCACCATTTTTGCGTTTGGTCACGTGAGCTATCTGCTGGTTCTGCCTGATGATGGCGGGCAAACCGGCGCGCTGCTGGTGCTGTTTTTGGTGGGTTTAACCGAATTTAATGACATAGCCCAATATCTATGGGGGAAATCGCTGGGAAGAATAAAGGTTACGCCGCGCGTCAGCCCCAATAAAACCCTCGCCGGGCTGGTCGGTGGCGTTGCCAGTACCGCCCTGGTTGCCATGATTCTCGGCCCGCTAATAACGCCGATGAGCTGGAGCATGGCGCTGGCCGCCGGGTTTTTCATCGGCGTGACCGGTTTTTGTGGCGATGTCGTTATGTCGGCTGTAAAACGTGATATTGGCGTAAAAGACAGCGGCACGCTGCTGCCCGGACACGGCGGCATTCTCGACCGGCTGGATTCCCTGATTTTTACCGCGCCGGTATTTTTCCACTTCATCCGTTATTTTTATTATTGAACTTATGGGTAAAAAAGCGCTGCGCCTGTTATTTACCATGATCATTGTCTGGCCGGTTATCTGGCTGTGGCTTGGCCTGCGGGTTAAGCATCGCCATCATATTCCCGCGGCCGGACCGGCCATCGTGGTGGCGAATCATAATAGTCATATGGATGTCTTTGCCTTGCTCTCACTCTTTTCCTTACGCTCTCAGCAGCAGGTGCACCCGGTGGCCGCTGCGGATTATTTTTTGCGTAATCGCTGGCTGGCATGGTTCACCCTCAATATCCTCAATATTATTCCAGTGACGCGTAAGGGCGCTGAAGCCGATCCGCTGGCAGGCTGTGAGCAGGCGCTGAGGCAAAATAAAATCCTGATCCTCTTCCCGGAAGGTTCGCGTGGCGAGCCGGGCACGCTGTCACCGCTGAAATCCGGTATCTGGCATCTGCTTGAGCGCGTACCGGAAACTACCGTGATCCCGGTATGGCTTGCGGGTACGGAAAAAGTCATGGCGAAGGGGAACCGCATTCCGCTGCCGCTCTTTATTGATGTCATTGTCGGGGAAGCGCTCGCGCCACACCCGGACAAACGTATTTTTATGGATAATCTTTTGCAGACCTTACTGCGCCTGCAACCTCATTCACAGGGGACTGAAGCGAATGACCATCCACCGCACGCCTGAGGAACACACTTTTCAGACCAGCGATAACCAGACGCTGTTTTATCGCCATTGGCCGGCGCAAAGCGAGACGCCGGTGCGTAAAGTCATCGTTATGTTTCATCGGGGGCATGAACATTCTGGTCGTCTGCAACATATCGTTGATGAGCTGATGATGCCGGATACCGCGTTCTATGCCTGGGACGCGCGGGGCCACGGGCACACTGAGGGCGCGCGCGGCTATAGCCCGTCTTTGGCACGCTCGGTGCAGGATGTTGACGAATTTGTCCGCTTTGCCGCTGAGGATAGCCAGCTTACCTTAGCTGACGTCGTAGTGGTGGCGCAAAGCGTAGGGGCGGTACTGGCTGCGACCTGGGTGCATGATTATGCGCCGCAACTGCGCGGCTTAATCCTTGCTTCACCGGCCTTTAAGGTCAAACTATATGTACCTTTTGCCCGTCCGGGGCTGGGCCTGATGCAGCGTTTTCGCGGGTTGTTCTACGTTAATTCTTACGTTAAAGGCAAATATCTGACCCACGATGCCCAGCGGGTAGAAAGCTTCAATCACGATCCGCTCATTACACGCGCGATCGCCGTAAATATTTTACTTGAACTGTACAAGACCTCGGAACGGATTGTCAGCGACGCTGCCGCTATCGTTGTCCCGGTGCAGATGCTGGTTTCCGGTGCGGATTTTGTCGTCCACCGCCAGCCGCAGATCGATTTTTATCAGCGTCTGCGCAGCCCGCAGAAAGAACTGCATATATTGCCGGGGTTTTATCACGACACGCTGGGCGAACAGGACCGGCACCTGGCGTTTGATAAAATGCGTGATTTTATCGACCGTCTCTACGCAGCTCCGCTGGCGCAATTTGACTATAGTGACGAAGACCGTCACAGCCCCGGCGCGGATGCCTGGCGCATTCTCAGTGGCGGACCGGAACCCTGGTCGGTTGACGATCTGGCGTACCGGGGCCTACGTTACGGCATGAAAGCCCTGGGCACCCAGTCCAGTGGGGTGAAACTCGGATTCGAAACCGGTTTTGACTCCGGCAGTACTCTGGATTATGTCTATCGTAACCAGCCGCAGGGCAGTAGCGCTTTGGGCCGGATGATTGATAAAAACTATCTTAATAGCGTGGGCTGGCAGGGTATTCGCCAGCGTAAAATCCATCTGGATACGCTCATTAAACGGGCGGTAGAGCGGCTGGTTGAAGAGGGCAAACCCGTATGCATCGTGGATGTCGCGGCGGGTCACGGGCGTTACGTGCTGGATGCGCTTCAGGGCAATCCGGCAGTCAGCAGCATTTTACTGCGCGATTACAGCGAGCTGAACGTGGCAAAAGGGCAGGAGATGATCGCCCAACGTGGTATGACGGAGGTGGCGCGATTTGAACGTGGCGATGCCTTTAACCGCGACGAACTGGCAGCGCTTGAACCGGCTCCGACGCTTGGCATTGTTTCCGGCTTGTATGAACTGTTCCCGGACAACGCACCGGTACGCGCATCACTTGCCGGATTAGCGGCGGCTATTCCTCCCGGAGGCGTATTAATTTATACCGGTCAGCCCTGGCATCCGCAGTTGAAGACCATCGCCTGGTCGCTGACCAGCCACAAAGACGGCAAGCCCTGGGTGATGCGCGTTCGTACTCAGGGTGAGATGGATGCGCTTGTGCGCGAAGCCGGATTTGATAAATGCGCTCAGTTAATCGATCAATGGGGCATTTTTACCGTTTCCATGGCGGTACGTCGCGCATGATAAGAATGGAGCGGCGTATAGTGCTTCAGGGGATAGGCTGGATAATCTTGCTCGGACCGTTTTTCTTTTTGACGTACGGGCAAGTTAATCTTTATACCGCCAGCCGCAACGATGTGGAGAGCATCGTGTTTGGCTGGGAGAGGCATATCCCTTTTATCCCGCTGAGCATTATTCCCTACTGGAGTCTGGATCTGCTCTACGGGCTGTCGCTCCTGTGTTGCCGAACGTTGAGTGAGCAACGGCGGCTGGCATGCAGGCTGCTGCTGGCATCGGCACTGGCCTGCCTGGGCTTTTTGCTATATCCGCTGCGTTTTACTTTCACCCGGCCACACGTAGAAGGCGCAGCCGGCTGGCTATTCAGCCAGCTTGAGCAGTTCGATTTACCGTTTAATCAGTCGCCGTCATTGCATATTATTCTGTGCTGGGTAATTTGGTGGCATTTTCATCAGCGTCTTACTGGCGTCTGGCAAAAAGTGTCTGACGGCTGGTTTTTACTGATTGCCGTGTCGGTTGTGACCACCTGGCAACATCATGTCATTGACGTGATTACCGGACTGGCTGTCGGAATGCTGATTAGCTGGCTGATACCTGATCGGGGAAACTGGCGTTTGCGCCGCCCTGACAGCGGACGTAAAAAACTGGCCCTGCGCTATTTTGCCGGTGCGATGTTGTGTCTGACCACGCCCTGCCTGAGCTGGGGAGCAATATCGTTGCTTATGGTAACGCTGGCCTATATGGCATTTGGCGCACCGGCAATGCAGAAAGATGCAAAGGGACGTATAGCTCCCGCCGCATACTGGCTGTTACTTCCCTGGCGTGTGGGAACACATCTTTCGGCCCTGTGGTTTACCCGCAACGTGCCCACCGTCGCGCCCGTGACGGACGGCATTTTTCTTGGCAGTTATCCGCGTCAGCCGACAACCCAGCAGGCTGTACTCGATCTGACCTGCGAATTTCCCCGCGCAGCGTCGACTGCGCACCAGTTTTATTACTGTGTACCAATGCTCGATCTGGTGGTACCTGAGGACGTGCAATTGACGCTGGCGGTTGACCAACTTGCACGATTGCGCGCTGAACATGGTACGGTGCTGGTTCACTGTGCGCTGGGGCTTTCGCGCAGCGCGCTGGTGGTTGCGGCCTGGATGTTGCGTACAGGTCAGGCCCGGACCGCAGAAGAGGCGGTGGCGGCGATCCGCGCCTGTCGCCCGCAGATTGTCATCAAACCCGGTCAACTGGAGGTGCTACAGCAATGGCAGAAAACGGCGATAATCTGACGACCAGAACGCTGCTGACGCATTCTCTGGCGAGCTGGAAATTTTTTATGCCCCTGGGGGCGCTGCCGTTACTGTGGGCAATGATAAAATTGCCTGCCGGAGGGTTGCAAATTCTGTTCATTCTCAACGCGGCTTATATTGCTTTTGGCTGCTGGCGACTCTGGCTGGATGAAGGGTATTTCCGCGTTATCGGCCAGGATAACCTCGCAGAGTGCGGAAAAATGCTGGCCTTTGTCTGGCAGCGTGAACGACTGAGCACCTTAACGTTAACTGAGCGAGAACAGGGTGCGCGGCGGCAACTGCATCTCACATTGAAGGCAACGATGCTTGCGTGGATGTTATGGTTGCTTGCGTTGGTCATCACTATTTAGCCTGACGGCGGCACGCAAAATCCGCCTTCAGCAGGAAAGAATAATGAAAATTGCTGTTTTCGTGCTTTTGTTTTTAAGCCTGGGTCAGCAGACCGCGTTTGCTGCCAGCCCGACGAAAAGCGTATGGCAAATAATACACATCCTGCGCAACAGATCCGCCATGACACCGGAAAGCGTTGAACAGGATTTAAATACCCGGCTTAGATTACAACAGCAGAACGAATATACAGTATTTTACACTGGTGAAGGCCCGGCGCTTAATGATGAACTGCGCATCGCTCACGTCGATTTCAGAATGCCCGTTACGTCGCCGCGCAACAGCTTCCTGGTACTTAGCCTGGAGGGCAAAGGATGTATCACGTTGGAGGATGTGAAAAAGCACTACGGCGGGTTAGCGCTCAGCCAGGTGCCGCATGGGCATTCTCTGGAAGAACAGACCGGATACCGCACGGTATTCAACCACTGGGCGCTGGGGTTTGGTTTCAAGGAGAAGCGACCAGACTGTCTGGCAAGCGTCGTATTTGATTCCGACAAGTGATTAAATAAAGCACTATTCATTGTTTTCAAAGAAAGGAAAAGTGCTTAAACCCTGTGGTTTTTAATTCCTGTTTTATATGAACAAATTAAGCGTTAAAATTGTATCGTGCAGATGACGGTAAGGGAATATCAGGGTGGGGCGGTAGCGTATCGCTATTTCATAATTAATGAATGTCTTTCATTTGAAATTAATAATTTTTACTGCGAATGTTTTGATGTGAATTATTTGTGAGGTCAATGTTATTGGTTGAGATTATTAATTTAATATTCCATCCTGTGTGATATTATTCTGATTGCTGAGAAAGATAATTCTATGTATGACGCGTCACTGATTGAGATGACATAGTCATGAAACTTTAAATAACATCATCCGCAGTGTTAAGCAAAGATAAGCTCTTTTTTCTGTGTTGCCTGTTTTTCTTTATGGGCACTCTGGGCGTTGAGATGGAGTACTATCCCTGGGAAGAACATAACGTGATAGAATTACCCACCCTGTTTGTTAAGCATGATGTAAACTTTCAGGCTTTTTTTGAAGCACCCACGCCGGGTGAAATGCTCAGGCCTTCACGACTCACAACTCAAGAAAATCATCGCTTAATTAACTATTGCCATATACGCTTCGGCACGACATTACCCGAATGCAGAAAAAAACTCTTCGAGAAGGCAATTGCGAATGGGTTTTATATACCTGGTTAGCGTTTGCGTAACGATTGCGTAACGATTGCATTGGATGAGAGGGATTTTATCAGGGATTCATAAATGATATGGTAATTCTATTTTGGAGCCATAAAAATGAGGCTTAAGCTGTTGGTTGCAATGGTTTATTTAATTCCATTTTTTCTGGTGGCTAAACAACAAACTGTTGTTGGCTGCTTCAGTTCCGGAAGAATTAATGTAAAACTTATACAAATAGCGGACAGGAATGTTGTTTTGGCTTATTTGATTTATGGAAAATCATCAAAATTTATACCGCTTGCTTTTATAAAAAAAACAGAAGAGGTTTTTGATGGCAGGCCATCAGAATTCACTATTTACTGGAGTGAGGTTATAGATGGGAAAATTAACGGTTTGTATGTAATTTCCTCACAAGGAGCAAGGTATAATAGATTCTATTATAGATCAAAAAGTGGACGGGAAGTCCAATTTCAGGAGAATTTAGAAGTCTATAATAATGATCGCAGTAACTGTATATGGTGATAAAAACGAGTTTACATATTATATCCGCAATGATTGAAGATAAATGCCGTAATATCATGAATGTTAATATGTGGTATAATCTTCCAGATAGTTTATTTTGGCCGATTGTTGATGCTATGGATATAAATAATGAAGAATTTGTAGTAAATACATATAAAAAAATTGAAAGACACTATCTTGATATTCTATTGCATACTCCTGTTTTGATTTCGATTGTTGAATCATTGCAAAGTAGTTTGATGGTTGAATTCATTAAGTCTATTTGTGAAAAAGAGCAAGATTCTGATGGCTTCCTCTTGTTTGATGTTGAGTCTTGTCTTTTTGTTAATTACGAAGATGATGCTGTGGAAAAAGCGGAATTGTTTAATAAAATATACAATGAGCTAAAAGAAATGGTGAATCTATCGAGGAAACATATCCATGATGAGAAGATGGTTTTTGACGATCTGAAGAAAATAACAAAATTTATCGAAATAAATAAATACGAATATTTTTCTTATGTAAGAGCATATTGGCTCAGTCTGTATTTTTACGAGATATCTCAGATAATAGATAAAACTAAGCTGCTATCCTTTAAAGATTAACTATCTCGTGTATTTTTAAACGTAAAAGTTTAACCGATGTTTGATTATATTAGGGGGCGGGGGGGAATAAGTAAATTAATAAAGATTTATCCATATTATCTTGAAATGGGCGTCAGAGGGCAACCAGAGCAAGATCACGCTGTGCCGCAGCATGTGACGCGAATTTGTGTATAAGCTTGTGAAGTGATGGTGGCAGGCCCGCCAAAAGTTGCTGACGGAAGCCGCTTTCAAACAGCCCCGACTGCCGTGGTAATGTTTCTAATGAGATGACATGGTGATATTATCAAGAAAGAGATTCTAACGAAAATTGTTTTAATTAGATATGCATTGATTCCGCGCCAATTATTAGCTTTTGACTACGGGTATACTAAAGACTTATATGAGTTTAATAAAGAAATCATGATCAATAAAAAGAGGATTTTATCTGAAGTTGAAAGTATAGTAAATTTATTAAATAGTGGAATAAATATCTTGTCTTATGGGGATAAATGTAAATGTATTATCAAATTCGGCACTTGCTTGCCGTTCATTGATATGGATTTAACACAGGATGAAGTTAATTATTTTGATGATTACCCATTGTCAGAAATAGATGATTTTTTCCTGGGGCGTTATATCCCTGACTCCATGGATTCAAGTACGGATGAAGCATGTATTTTTTATGCTGAGGAACCTGACCTTTTTTATAGCTGGTATAATGGATTAGATAATAAAAAATTGCCTAAACTTGTATCTTTCTATGCGGATTTAATAAAACAGATATAAATTTTTATCGTTGTCGTGATGTTTCATTGGCAAGTAAATCACGACAGCGGGAACGGTCTAAGGCAGGATCACGTAGTGCCGCTGGTACACGAGTTAGTAATACAACGGACGTAACGCTAACTTATGTATAAGCTTGTGAAGACATGGTTTTTGAGCAGAGAAAAAAGTGTGATTTAACACAAACGTAGTTCATGCTTTTTCCCTACACATTGGGTATGGTGCTATTAGGTGTATCTACTGTTATTACTGGAGGATAGTATGAATAACTTTGTTCGTATGCTAGAACCGTTTTTCCCGGTATACAACAATCTTATATTTAGATTTTTTTAGGCATCGCTTTGTATCTTTTGTCAATATATATTATATTTCATTCTGTTCGAGATATACTATCATTAAAAATAGTACATATGCTTGGCGTTTATGCTTTTATTTATTATTCAATATTTTCAATAATAGATGGGGGCACCAAACGGTTAGCCTCATTTCACATAAAGTATAATAGTTCCAATATTAATAAACAACCAGTGAAATGGTATTTATCTAATCAATTTAATATATCAAAAGCCTTTAAGTTATTTTTTAACCTTGTATATGTATATATTTGCTACACGTATTTTGTATATATGGCATAGTATATTGGCGTTTAATTAGTAGCTGGCTTCAAATTTTTATTCATTCTATGTGACAGAAAACGGTATTCAAGAGGGTTGTGAGCATTCGGAATCTTACCCTGCCGTATAGGCCAGCTCAAACCACAGGATAGCTTTGAAGGATGGAAACCATACGAATGCCAGACCAAAAGAAACGCCTTCATGTTTCTAAACTGGAACTAGTGGCTCGTGATGCTACGAGGAATGCGCTCAGAAAACGCATTGCGGAAGGAAAAGACTGAATCACACCAGAACAGAAAAATCACCTGACCCTGGGAACTTTTATCGAAAACGATATATGCACTTTTGAACTTTATATTGCAGCCGATAAACCCTCTGAAGGCTTAATTATATCCAGAGCTTAAGTGGACCGTTATACAGGGAATGTGAGCGGAAATGTGGAGGTTTTTCTCCCCCCTATATTTGAATGCCAACTACCAAAATAAAGGCAGGGTGGACTAAGCTTGACTACATCCTGGACGTATGATGCTAAATATAACCTTTGTCATAGTTTTGGTGATTTGTGAAGGCTCAATTTAACCTTCAGACGAACCAACTATATTGGGGAGTCAGACAAGCATCCAAACTCTTTGCGATTATATTGAGATGGTTTAAGTCCCCGCTAGCGATTTAAAATGTGAACCAGGTCATTCGATAGCGGGTCTTCTGAGCGAGAAATCGGCTTAGCGTTTCATTTGCTAAGTAACGTTCCTCCCGCCTTTCGCGGAAGGAACGTAAACACTCAGGCAGCAACCAGCCCGTCAATGGCCGCTTTCGCATCGTTTTGCGCCTGTGCGGCAACATCCGGGCCGTAGGCAATACCTTCAGCGAAGACGAAATTAACATCGGTGATGCCGATGAAGCCAAGGAACAGCGTCAGGTAAGGGGCTACCAGGTCGGTCGGGGTATCTTTATGAATACCACCACGGCTGGAAAGGATCACCGCGCGTTTGCCGGTGACCAGACCTTCAGGACCTTTCTCGGTATAACGGAAGGTTACACCTGCGCGCGCGACCAGATCAAAATAGTTTTTCAGCTGGGTCGGGATATTGAAGTTATACATCGGCGCGTTGATGACGATAATATCGTGAGCCTGAAGTTCAGCAATCAGCTCGTCAGAAAGTGCCAGCGCTTCCTGCTGACGTGGGGTTAACGGAGCGTCGCTCGGGCGTAACGCACCGACCAGTTCACCGTCCAGCACCGGTACAGGATTTGCTGCCAGATCGCGTACGGTCACTTCATCACCGGGATGTTTTTCACTCCACTGCTCAACAAAGTAGTCAGAAAGCTGACCAGACTGTGAATACCCTGCCAGGATGCTCGATTTAAGAACCAATACTTTGCTCATGGGTGTTTCCTTTTATGTGTTTGAAGGGGGATAGCCCGCTACTTGTTGACACTCTATTCACAATTGCGCCGCAGTGATAGCGCAATATATCGAATTCTATATTCGATTTTTTTGAATAAGGCGGTCAAACCGCCAGTGTGTTACGCTATACCTATCTTAAAAGTACCTTTATCTATGGCATGTTATTGCCTCATAACACGATGACAGAACAACAGAAATTGACGCCTGCGGACCTGCACCAGCAGCTTGACGCGCTGATGCTCCGCGACAAACAGCGTTTTGCCAAACGGCTATACGGCGCGAAGAAAGTTAAAAATCCTGAAGCTCAGCAAGGTATTCTTGCGACACTTGCTGGCGAAATCCAGCAGGCCGCGCGGAAGGTTGCGCTGCGCCTTGCCGCCCGTCCGGCGATCACCTACCCGGACAACCTGCCAGTCAGCCAGAAAAAACAGGCTATTCTGGAGGCCGTGCGCGATAATCAGGTGGTGATTGTCGCCGGGGAAACCGGCTCCGGTAAAACCACGCAATTACCCAAAATTTGTATGGAGCTGGGGCGCGGCGTGAAGGGGCTGATTGGTCATACCCAGCCGCGCAGACTGGCGGCGCGCACGGTTGCCAATCGTATTGCCGAAGAGCTGCAAACTGAGCCAGGCGGCTGCGTGGGTTACAAAGTTCGTTTTAGCGATCATGTCAGCGAAAACACCATGGTCAAACTGATGACCGACGGTATTCTGCTGGCCGAAATCCAGCAGGACCGCCTGCTGATGCAGTACGACACCATCATTATCGACGAAGCCCATGAACGCAGTCTGAATATCGACTTTCTGCTTGGCTACCTGCGCGAGCTGCTGCCGCGACGTCCCGATCTGAAAATTATTATCACATCGGCAACCATCGACCCGGAACGGTTTTCCCGCCACTTTAATAATGCGCCGATCATTGAAGTCTCCGGACGAACTTATCCAGTCGAGGTGCGCTATCGTCCGATCGTTGAAGAGGCGGACGATACTGAACGCGACCAGCTTCAGGCTATTTTTGATGCCGTCGATGAACTGGGACGTGAAAGCGCGGGCGACATCCTCATTTTTATGAGCGGCGAGCGCGAAATCCGCGATACGGCGGATGCGCTGAACAAACTGAATTTGCGTCATACCGAAGTGCTGCCGCTGTATGCGCGCCTGTCGAACAGCGAGCAGAACCGCGTCTTCCAGTCGCATAGTGGGAGACGTATTGTCCTGGCCACCAACGTCGCGGAAACCTCACTGACGGTGCCGGGCATTAAATATGTCATCGACCCGGGTACCGCGCGCATCAGCCGCTATAGCTTCCGTACCAAGGTCCAGCGTTTGCCGATTGAGCCGGTTTCCCAGGCCTCGGCCAACCAGCGTAAAGGTCGCTGTGGCCGTGTGTCGGAAGGTATCTGTATCCGGCTTTATTCAGAAGATGATTTTCTGTCACGCCCGGAATTTACCGACCCGGAGATCCTGCGCACCAACCTGGCGTCAGTTATTCTGCAAATGACCGCGCTGGGATTAGGCGATATCGCCGCTTTCCCATTTGTCGAAGCGCCGGACAAGCGCAACATTCAGGATGGCGTTCGCCTGCTGGAAGAACTCGGGGCGATTACCACCGATGCACAGCAAACGGCCTACAAACTGACGCCAATGGGCAGGCAGCTCTCGCAGCTGCCGGTCGATCCGCGTCTGGCACGGATGGTGCTGGAAGCGCAAAAACATGGCTGCGTGCGGGAAGCGATGATCATCACCTCCGCATTGTCTATTCAGGACCCGCGTGAGCGCCCAATGGACAAGCAGCAGGCTTCTGACGAAAAGCATCGCCGTTTCCACGACAAAGAATCTGATTTCCTGGCGTTTGTGAATCTGTGGAATTACCTCGGCGAACAGCAGAAGGCACTGTCTTCTAATGCGTTTCGCCGCCTGTGCCGTACCGAATATCTTAACTATTTACGCGTGCGTGAGTGGCAGGATATCTATACCCAACTGCGTCAGGTGGTCAAAGAGCTGGGCATTCCGGTCAACAGCGAGCCGGCGGAATATCGGGAGATTCATATCGCTTTGTTGACCGGTTTACTCTCGCATATTGGCATGAAAGACGCCGACAAGCAGGAATTTACTGGCGCGCGCAATGCCCGCTTCTCTATCTTCCCCGGTTCTGGATTGTTCAAAAAACCGCCCAAATGGACGATGGTGGCCGAACTGGTGGAAACCAGCCGTTTGTGGGGCCGCATTGCCGCGCGAATCGATCCCGAATGGGTGGAGCCGGTTGCGCAACATTTACTGAAGCGATCTTACAGCGAACCGCACTGGGAGCGAGCGCAGGGCGCAGTCATGGCCACCGAGAAAGTGACCGTCTACGGCCTGCCGATCGTCGCGGCGCGAAAAGTTAACTATAGCCAGATTGACCCGGCACTGTGTCGCGAGCTATTTATCCGCCATGCGCTGGTGGAAGGCGACTGGCAGACGCGCCATGCTTTCTTCCGCGAAAACCTGAAACTGCGCGCGGAAGTAGAAGAGCTGGAGCACAAATCGCGTCGTCGCGACATTCTGGTCGATGACGAAACGCTGTTCGAATTTTATGACCAGCGGGTTGGGGTTGATGTTATCTCCGCCCGTCATTTTGACAGCTGGTGGAAAAAGGTTAGCCGCGAGACGCCGGACCTGCTCAACTTTGAAAAAAGTATGTTGATCAAAGAAGGTGCGGAGTCGATCAGCAAGCTGGATTACCCTAACTTCTGGCACCAGGGGAACCTCAAGCTGCGCCTGAGCTACCAGTTTGAGCCGGGGGCTGATGCTGATGGCGTTACCGTGCACATCCCGCTGCCGCTATTAAACCAGGTCGAAGAGGCCGGTTTTGAATGGCAAATTCCCGGCCTGCGAAGAGAACTGGTGATCGCCTTAATTAAATCCTTGCCCAAGCCGGTGCGGCGCAATTTTGTCCCGGCACCTAATTATGCCGAAGCATTTTTAGGCCGCATTAGTGCGATGGAACTGCCGTTGCTGGAGGCGCTGGAGCGCGAGCTGCGGCGAATGACCGGCAACACGATTGATCGTGAAGACTGGCATTGGGATCAGGTGCCAGATCATTTGAAAATCACCTTCCGGGTGGTGGATGACAAAAACAAAAAGCTGCTTGAAGGTCGCGATCTCACGGCGCTGAAAGAAAGCCTGAAAGGTAAAGTACAGGAAACGCTGTCGGCGGTAGCGGATGACGGTATTGAGCAAAGTGGCCTGCACATCTGGAGTTTTGGCACCCTCGCAGAAAGCTACGAGCAGAAGCGCGGCAACTATAAAGTCAAAGCCTGGCCCGCGCTGGTTGATGAGCGCGACAGCGTGGGGATCAAACTGTTTGATAACCCACTGGAACAGCAGCAGGCGATGTGGCGCGGCTTGCGGCGTTTGTTGTTGCTGAACATCCCGTCGCCCATCAAGTATTTGCACGAGAAGCTACCGAACAAAGCCAAGCTGGGGCTCTACTTTAATCCTTATGGCAAAGTGCTTGATCTGATCGATGACTGTATTTCCTGCGGCGTCGATAAACTGATCGACGAGGCGGGCGGCCCGGTATGGACGCAAGAAGGGTTCACTAAGCTTCATGAAAAGGTGCGTGCTGAACTCAACGACACGGTGGTTGGGATCGCTAAACAGGTTGAACAGATCCTGACCGCTGTGTTTACCATCAATAAACGGCTTAAAGGCCGGGTGGATATGACCATGGCGCTTGGGCTGTCAGATATCAAAGCGCAAATGAACGGCCTGGTGTACCGCGGCTTCGTCACCGGCAACGGCTTTAAACGTCTCGGCGACACGCTGCGCTATTTACAGGCGATTGAAAAACGGCTGGAAAAACTGGCGGTCGATCCACATCGTGACCGTGCGCAGATGCTGAAAGTTGAACAGGTCCAGCAGGCGTGGCAGCAGTGGCTCAATAAACTGCCGCCCGCTCGTCGCGAGGATGACGACGTGAAAGAAATCCGCTGGATGATCGAGGAGCTACGCGTCAGTTACTTTGCCCAGCAACTGGGTACGCCGTATCCGATATCAGACAAGCGGGTATTGCAGGCGATGGAGCAGATTAGCGCTTAAGTCTGTTAGTTATTTATACTCCTTAAAACCCGGTTCGCATAACGCGGCCGGGTGTCTTTATTTAATGCTAACAAGGAAAGGCTTTTTGGTTCTTTCAAAGTATGTGGAGAATAACGATGAAAGATTATATTTTTTCATTTAAAGAAAATAAAGAATATGCCCTTATAGAATATAACAAGATTGATAAAATTGATTATTATTATGAAGGGGTTATTATTGATGCTAATTTCCCTGAAGAAATACTATATCTGATTAACGAATGCAACGAGATTATTAAAAATATGGCCATATCTCTTTTGGATGAGGTTGAGCTAAACTTATATTCTCATGATATTGGTTTAAAAGAAAATGGTTCAAGGATATTTGATGTTGAAATTGACGGTAATAATATATCCTTTTTTACAAAGTATCCATCAAGTGATGGGTATTTAGATAGGTATCCAGAAAGTTAATATTTTCTCTCTAAGCCGGGGCAGTATGAAATCTTCCCGGCTTTTATTTTTATGCTTCTTTCAATACGCCGGATATCCCGACTTTTATTCCTTTAATTATCTGTTTAACCTGATAAATTTACTTCCGTAGCTCCTGCACCTCGCACTATGCTCCGCATGACCAAGATGGTTGGTCAGCTCTGCATTGAGCGCCATTTCAATGGTCAACTTCGCCTCAGGCAGGCGAGAGCGTAATCTCGTAAGGTGTGGATGATTAACCAGAGTCGAGCGGTAATAAATACCAAATACCAAAAACCAAACCTCAAACATTATGCGATGAGATCATTGCTATGTCGGAATATTACAAATAAGGGGCTGCAATGAGTATAATTCTTCCCGTCAATGCCATTTTTGATATAGCAGGGGTTACAGTTATCAGTATTAAGTATAATGAAAAAATAGAACTTCCTTGTCATTGCTGGTTATCATCACCTACGTTGGAATTTAGGATTAATACTTATTTAGAAAAGGAGTTATTCATTAAGCGAATCAAACAAAACGAGGATCGGGCTTTTGTATTACGGGATAGGTTGTATTATTCTATCAATGAGATTATGAGAAAGGATTGTTTATTGGTTATGGATAATAAAACATCTGAAAATTAGCGATGGGATTTTTATCTATCTCCATGCAATCCTTAACAACTGTGCCATTTCATAACGAAAGGTTAAAATAATGTTTAAGCTGGAGATGGTTCGAACAACGCCTTTAGGTCAGAAAGATAATGAGGATCTTTCTGTATCGGAGGCTATTTCTTCCACATGCTCAGATTACGAAACCGATATTCATTTGTTTTTTGGTGATTTAATTTTGTGTTTAAGTAAAAGAGGAGATATCAGCGATATCTACAACGATATTATTGATATTTTTAAGCAATTGAATTGCGGTGCGAAGCGATTTTTTTATGAACTTTCTGTCCAGTAGTTTTACAACGCGCTGGGATTTCGAATTGATTGAGCCGAACAGAATTAAGATAAGTGCGCAATGGTTTGATGTCATTTATGTTGATAACACGCAATCAGTGATTGAACAGTCTGAAATTGAAGTCAGTGTATCTGAGTCCAAAAGCAGTGGAAAAAAATTCTTTTGCCAATAAAAAGAGACCTCCTTAAACTGGGATATACGAAACAACTGGCGGGTTTCGTTTTTTTAGAGGGTATAAAGGAGTATTAAACGCGCCATCAATCTGGAGAATGTAATGAAGTACCTTTCAACGTTATCTGCATTACTCATTGCAACATACTTATTGGTTTTGTTAGTAGGCATAGTTTTGAATCGTGTAATAGAGTTAGACATGTTTGGTGGTGCTTTTTTATTAGTAATCTTGGTGTTGTTTTATGGAATGGGCAAGGTATGGTGGCATATATTATTTTTGGTTTTCGTTGCAATCCTGTTTAAGCAAGGTAAGAAGCGGTGGCTGGTGGTTGTCGCGTATTTTTATGTACTGGTTTTTGGCGTAATAGAGGTGATGCTTATACCAAGTAAGGTCTTCATATAAATATTACATGATGTCTATGAGTATTGAGATGGACAGGAAGCGGCCACTCTTACTGATTATAAAGTGATCCTCAGCCCTGTCCCTGACTACATTACACTACCTTATCCACCATTCCAGCCGCCGCCCAGCGCGCGGTATAAATCTATTTGCGCCTGCAACAGGCTGTTTTTCACCTGCACCACATTAAGCTGGGTTGAAAAGAGCGTGCGCTGGGCGTCCAGTTCATCCAGATAAGATGAATAACCATTGCGATAGCGGTTCTGTGCAATGCGCAATGTCTCCTGAGCCACCGTCTCCTGTTCTTCCAGCTCCTGTAGTTGTTCCTGTAAACGCCGGATTGCATCGAGGCTATCGTTCACCTCTTTAAACGCATTACGTACCGTATTTTCATAGCTGTACAGCGCCTGATTACGTTGCGACATAGAAACATCGACCTGCGCATTCAGCGCCTGGCGATTTAGCAGCGGCGCGAGAATACTGCCGCCAATGCTCCAGAGCTGGAGCGGATTATCCAGCAGGCCGGGCAGGGTACGATCCTGAACGGAGCCGGTGGCAGTCAGGTTAATAGACGGCAATAGCTGGGCACGCGACGCCGCCAGCGTCGCGTCGGCGGCAACAAGCTGGCGCTCGGCCTGAATGATATCCGGACGCCGGTTCAACAGCGAGGACGGCAGCTGCGAGGGGAGAGTCAGCGGGGTAAGCCGATCAAACGTCCCGCCACGAACAACGCTCTGCGGATTTGCGCCCAGCAGCAGGCTGAGCGCATTCTCCTGCTCAGCTATTTGATGGCGAATTTGCGGTACCTGCGCCCGCGTGGCACGCAGTTCTGAGTCTGCCTGCATCAGCTCCAGGCGTGAACTGTAGCCGGTTTCAAACTGGCGCTGTGCCAGTCGAAAAGAAGCTTCACGCGCTTCAAGGGTCGCCAGCGTGACTTTCAGTTGCTCATCAAGGGACAACAGCGTCACATAGCCACCCGCGACCGACGAGGCGACGGTCAGGTTAGCCGCCGCCGCCGCGGCTTTCTGCGCGTCGAGACCTGCTTCAGCCGCTTCGGTAGCACTGCGGTTGGCACCCCAAATATCAACATCGTAGCTGGCCGTCAGGTTGCCTTTATACAGCGTGCTGTAGACGGGCTGGCCGGTGGCGGCAGATTGCGAACGGGCGCGGGTGGCGCTCAACCCCGCATCAAGAGTCGGGAAAAGATCGCCCTGTGAGGCATAGACCCGCGCCTGATACTCATTAATGCGCTCGCGGGCAATCAAGACATCGGTATTGTATTGCAGCGCCTGGTCGACGTAGCGATTGAGGGCGCTGTCGTGAAAATGACGCCACCATACGCCTTCCACCGGGCTGGCCGGGCCTACGGCCAGCCGCCATTGCGGCGGAATATGCAGCGACGGTTTAGCAGGTTTAACGTCAACGGACTGACAGGCGGCGAGGAGCACGGCGGCCAGCAGCAGGGCGATGGGGCGCTGTTTCATCGCTGGGCCTCACGCGTATCGATCGTCACCTGTACCGACATCCCTGGCCGCAAATGGGCAATCTCCTCCGGTTTACCCAACACTTCAATGCGCACCGGAATGCGCTGGGCGATTTTGACGAAGTTGCCGGTGGCGTTATCCGGCGAAATGGCGCTGAACTCGACGCCGGTTGCCGGAGAGATACTCTGTACCCGGCCATCGAAATGGCGGTTATTGAGCGCATCAACGCTAAAGCGCACCGGCTGACCAACGCGGATCTCCGCCAGCTGCGTCTCTTTAACATTCGCGATCACCCAGTGTTGCGCGGGCACCAGCGAGGTCAGATGCGTTCCCGCTGCCACATACGCGCCAAGCCGGACGGCAATCTGCCCGAGTTGCCCATCCTGAGGAGCCACAATGCGCGTATTTTGCAGATCGATTTGTGCCAGTTCGAGGGCCGCTTTGGCATTTTCGACATCGGCTTCCAGCGCGGCACGGTTCACAATGGTGGTTTGCAAATCCTGACGCGACATTTCCAGCGTCGCCTGTGCCTGCGCGATGTCGGCGTTACCCTGCGCTGCGCTGGCAAGCGCGGCGTCACGCTCCCGAATTGACAGGGAACCGTCGGCGGTTAAGTCTTTCACCCGGCGCAGGTCGGCCTGGGTTTTCTGGCTTTGCGCGCGCGCATTTTGCAGCGCCGCCTGATTACGGGCGATGACTGCCTCGGCGCTTTTGCGCTGCTGAAGGTTGTTGTTTAACGCAGCGACTTTCATATCCAGTTGCGCCTGGGCCTGGTGAACGCGCTGTTTGTAGATGCGATCATCGATCTGCATCAGCACGTCGCCACGTTTGACCTGGACAAAATCCTGTACCTTTACCTCAGTGATGTAACCGTTCACCTGCGGGCTGATAAAGGTGGTTTGCCCGCGAACGTAGGCATTGTCGGTGAACTGGGTATGACGGGTGAAGGGCGGTAACTGCCAGGCGTACAGGATCGCCAGCACCCCGACAATCGCAATCGCGGCGGCGGCAAAAATTGAGACCACGCGCACGTTGCTGCGCGTATTCGCCCGCTCTTTGGCGGCGTCCTGCTGGCTCATAACTTCTCCTGAAATAACATTATTTGGCACCCGTAGCGCGTTTAAGACCAAGGCGTGCGGTAATACGCAAGCGCAGCAAGCGCCAGAAAATCCACAGCATCGTTGCGGCGGCAACAGAGGCGGTGAGTAAGTAAGTATCGTTATAAGCCAGAATATTTGCCTCAAGCGTGGAGGCGGTTTGTAACTGTTGACCCGCTTGTACACTCAGCAGGTCGCTGTCGCCAATTACGCTTTTCAGGCTTTGGCTGTAGAGTTGCAGGCGCTCGTTAACCAGTGGATTAAGGGTAGTCAACTGGTCGGCAAGCAGGCTGGAGTGATACTTTTCCCGCCAGGTCTGAAAGGTCCCGAGGATTGCCGACCCCAGCAGGCCGCCGATGTTCTGGCTCATGCCAAACAGCACCGAGAAACTGACCAGGTTACGCGGCTCCGCCACGACGCCACCAATGCCTGCCAGCATCGCGGGCGCAAGAAAAAAAGCACTGCCAAAGCCGAGCAGAAACTGACTGAATAATAATTGATTCGGGCGGGTCAGACTGGTGGAATGGCTGTCCAGCCACGAGGCGATAATCATCAGTGCCAGCGAGGTGAGTATCGGCCACGCCAGACGTTGCGGTTTGATAGTCAGACAACTGGCGGTGATACCGCACACAATACCAGCAAAAATAGCCCACGCCAGCGAGGTCATTTGTTCGTTTTGTAATCCAACGTACTGGAGCCAGCCAATTACCCCGGTGTTTTGTTCTGCCAGCACAATGCGGATGAGCAGCATGATCAGCCCGAGGCGTAAAATGCTACCGCTCGATAGCCAGCGAGTGTTTAACAGCGGGTTTTGCCGGTTATGTTCAAATACGATCGCTGAGATGATCAGCACCAGCGCCCCCGCCAGTGCCCAGCCAATCCACGGCGTTTCAAACCACCACTCCAGCCGTCCCAGCGACAGGACGGCGCACAACAGCGCCATGCCGGGAGCCAGTAGAATAAACGTCAGAAAGTCTTTCTTTTCGAACACTTTTTTGCGATCGCCGGGCGGAAGCTTGAGTAATATCACACAGGCCAGCGAGATCAGCGCCAGCCCGAGTTCAAAGAAATAAAGTCCACGCCATTCGTCCAGTTGCAATAAATCGCTGGAAAAGAGCCGCGCAAGAGGAATGGCCAGCGACGAGCCGGTAATGCCAATGGTCAGCGCTTTAAGCCGATGGCGCGCAGGCCAGGCCTGAATCTGATAATAAATTCCCAGTGAACTGAGCGCCGCTGCCACCATGCCATGCGCAGCACGCACCATCAGGGCCGAACTGAGATCGTTAACGAAAAGGTGAAAGAAGGTCACCAGCACATACAGCACCAGAAAACCTTCGGTAAAGGCACGTAGTCCATACTGCTGACGGAATTTCACCAATAGCAAATTGATTGACACATTGGTCATGACATATACCGCAGGCAACCAGGCGATTTCGGTTGACCAGGCAGCAAACGTACCCTGCAAATTTTGCAAATTAGCGGTTACAACCGCATTTCCCAGCGCCCCGGTCAGGCAGACCAGCAGGCCAACGATGCCGTAAGCAATGCGTTTTGGCGTGCTGTGCAGGGGCGTCGAAGGAGAGCCCAGCAGCATGGGTTTCTCATGAGGTGCCCACTCGCGCGGCGCGTAAGGATCACGTCCTGGCAGGCGCATAATGATTTTCCACCTTGTATTTCAGTATCTTCAGCACCCGGCGTTCGAGTGTACAACCGGAACGATTCATAATTCAAGTGAATGAAAATATAGACCAGCAGCGGGGGAAAACAGAAAGGATTACACTGTCGTTTTAAGAGTGATCCGCTGTGAAGGAACGTGACAAATGTTACGCTCCAGGGAGTTACCGCAAGGAGTAAAGTAAATGACAGGTATTTTTCCACAACTGCCCGCGACCACCCTTCAGGCCGCCAATCTGCTGGGACAATGGCTGGCGCAGAGTGAGTCTGTCGACGGAGATATCGACCTGGTCGTGTTGGCAGGAAACGGCGTTATTCCGACTATTGATGCGGCCTGTGCGCTGGCTGCAGGGCAATCATGCCCGCTGTTGATTAGCGGTGGCATTGGACATTCAACCACCTTCTTATACGCGGCGATAGCCCGTCATCCGCGCTACAACAAGGTTCAGACCACCGGGCGTTCCGAAGCGGAAATACTGGCCCAGATAGCGCAGCAGTTCTGGGATATCCCGACTGAGCGCGTGATGCCAGAGACTAAATCCACCAACTGTGGCGAGAATGCGCGCTTCACACGCCAGATGCTGGAGGTTACGGGCCTTACGTGTACAGACATTGTGGTAGTGCAGGACCCTACCATGCAGCGTCGGACAATGGCCACCTTTGCTCATGAGTTCCGTGAAAACCATATGCAGCGGCGCTGGGTGAGTTATCCAGGCATTGTGCCGCAATTGCGCAATAGCGAAAATGGACTCGCGCTGGTGGATAACGTAAAAGGCCTTTGGCCGGTTGAGCGTTATCTGTCGCTGATCCTCGGAGAAATACCGCGTCTGCGTGATGATGCCGATGGCTATGGGCCAAAGGGGAGAGGATTCATCACCCACGTCAATATTCCGGCTGAGATAGAGCAGGCCTGGCACACGCTCAAAGATGATGAGCGTCTAATTGATGCGCTTAAGAACCGTTCTTTGCTTTAATCTGCCGCCCGTTTTTCAATAAACGGGCATTTTCCTCAGGCGGCGCACTTTTTGAGATACCTCACATAATGAGTCCTTAACAGTAGGAATTACGTTCTGTAGTTGTATTGTTTTTTAACAAAGAATTTACTTATTTAAAACAATGCAATCACAGGAGTAGTCATGACAACACCCGTGCAGCACGCAATGTATATTGATGGGCAGTTCACAGACTGGCAGGGCGAAAACTGGATCGATGTCATTAACCCGGCAACCGAGGCAGTGTTATCCCGAATTCCGGATGGTAGCGCCCGGCAGGCAAGCGAAGCGATAGAGGCGGCGCACCGGGCGCAGCCAGCCTGGGAAGCGTTACCCGCTATTGAGCGTGCTGGCTGGTTAAAGAAAATCGCGGCGGGCATACGCGCACGCGCCGGTGAAATCAGCGCGCTAATCGTGGCGGAAGGCGGAAAAACGCAGCAGCTTGCTGAAGTGGAAGTCTCCTTCACCGCTGACTATATCGATTACATGGCTGAATGGGCACGTCGCTATGAAGGTGAAATCCTGCAAAGCGATCGTCCAGGTGAAAATATTCTTGTCTTCAAACGAGCGCTCGGCGTAACGACGGGTATTCTGCCGTGGAACTTTCCGTTTTTCCTTATTGCGCGCAAGCTGGCTCCGGCATTGATCACTGGCAACACGATTGTGATCAAACCCAGCGAGTTTACGCCGAATAATGCCATCGCTTTTGCCCAAATCGTTCATGACATTGGGCTGCCGAAAGGCGTCTTTAACCTGGTGCTTGGACGCGGCGAAACGGTGGGACAGGAGCTGGCGGGCAATCCTAAAGTGGCAATGGTTAGCATGACCGGAAGTGTGACCGCAGGCGAGAAAATTATGGCTGCTGCGGCAAAAAATATTACGAAAGTCTGCCTGGAGCTGGGGGGCAAAGCGCCAGCCATTGTGATGGATGATGCCGATCTGGAATTGGCTGTTAAGGCGATTGTGGATTCGCGGGTCATTAATACCGGGCAGGTCTGTAACTGTGCCGAACGCGTATATGTCCAGAAAGGCATATACGATCGCTTTGTCAGCCGGATTGGCGAGGCGCTCAGCGCCGTGGAATATGGCGATCCCGGCAAACGTAATGACATCGCCATGGGGCCGCTTATCAATGCCGCGGCGCTCGAGCGCGTACAGCAAAAAGTGGCTCGTGCGGTTGAAGAGGGCGCAAAAGTGATACTGGGCGGTAAGGTTGGAGAAGGTAAGGGTTACTTCTACCCACCGACGCTGCTGCTTGATGTTCAGCAGGAGATGTCGATTGTACATGAAGAAACCTTTGGGCCTGTTCTGCCGGTCATTGCTTTTGACACGCTTGAAGAGGCGCTGGCAATGGCCAACGACAGCGATTATGGCCTGACGTCGGCAGTCTATACCCAGAATCTTAATACTGCGATGAAAGCCATTAAAGGGCTCAAGTTTGGTGAGACCTATATTAATCGTGAAAACTTTGAAGCCATGCAGGGGTTCCATGCCGGATGGCGTAAATCCGGTATTGGTGGAGCCGATGGCCGTCACGGGCTGGAGGAGTATCTGCAAACCCAGGTGGTTTATTTGCAGTCCTGACGAGCTAGTGTATTTGCCAGCGATCCCCTGCTGGCGCAGACCCGGCGGCGCAGCGTTTGCCGGGCCTGTGATTGATCTTCACTGCATTGATAGTCACTTGATTTTAAGCCGGGTAAGTGGCAACCGCTACCCGGCAAACACGCCGCGCCAGCGCTAAGCCCACGATTTACTCTCAATCCAGTCCATCAAAAGTTCTGGCCAGCAAGACACTGGCAGTCCCTGCGCATCACGAATGCCGAAACCGTGTCCGCCTTGTTCAAACAAATGCATCTCCACCGGCACGCCGTGCTGACGTAACGCATTAAACATCACCAGACTGTTTTCCATGTTTACCGTCGGATCGTCCACCGCGTGAAGCAGGAACGTGGGCGGCGTTTGCTTATCGACCCGTTGCTCCAGCGAGTAATGGGCTATCTGCGCCGCGTCCGGATTAGGGCCAATAAGGGCCTGACGCGACCCCGGATGATCAATTTCATCGCGCATGGTGATAACCGGATAAAGTAACGCCATAAAATCCGGACGTGCCGACAGCGCGTCAATTTCATCCAATGACGGATAAACCTGTTCCTCATAACGCGTGCCAAGGCTCGCGGCAACATGGCCTCCGGCGGAAAAACCCAGCACGCCGAGTCGGTTGATCCCCAGTTGCCATTGCGCCGCACGGTGGCGAAGCGTACGCATGGCACGCTGTACATCTGCAAGCGGTGCATTAGCGCCTTCAGCATGCCCGTCGTCAGGCATCCGGTAGGTCATCACAAACAGCGTATAACCGCGGGCGTTAAAAAAAGGGGCCAACGCGCTGCCTTCTTTATCTATTGCCACGCGCTTATATGACCCGCCCGGTGTGACCAGAATGCCCGTTCCGTTCGGTTCTGCGGGAGCAAAGACCGTGATCTGCGGGGCGCAAACACCGGTGACCGCGCGGTCGAACGCCGAATTACCGGTGTGATTTTCTTCCAGAATAAATTGTGCATTGCTGGTCACTGATCCCGGCGCGTCACCCTGAGGCCAGACCGGAAAAGTAGCCGCTCTGCGGGTGGCTTCGGCCATCAACGGGATCAGTTCTTCTGTGGGAATAGAAAGCATGCTTTTTCTCCTGCAAAGGACAAAAGGAGGTTATAGCACAGCGCAACGGTAAAAAAGTTAAGCCAGTCGACAAAGTACATTGCGGTTTCACTGCCTGACTTTCATCAGCTTCACCCGCTAAAAAGTAATGAATTTTTAACGAAACCCCGCTATGTTGGCTTCTTGTTGTTGATAATTCAGGAAACTCTGATGAGTAATAAGTATTCCGGCGTGCAAATTGCCATTCACTGGCTGGTCTTTCTGTTAGTTGTAGTGGCTTACTGCGCAATGGAATTTCGCGGGCTGGCCCCAAGGAGCGCCCGGCTGTGGTTTAACATGGTGCATGTCTCCTGTGGCATTTCGGTGCTGGTCCTGATGCTGGCGCGCCTGCTGCTGCGTCTGAAATATAAAACGCCGGCGATTGTACCTAAACCCAAACCTATGATGACCGGTATGGCGCATCTGGGCCATCTGGTGATTTATTTACTGTTCATCGCACTACCCATTCTGGGTCTGGTGATGATGTATAACCGTGGTCATCCGTGGATGGCGTTTGGCGTCGTCATGCCTTATGCGACCCAGGCTAACTTCGATGTCGTAGACGTGGTAAAGGATTACCATATTTTACTGGCAAAACTCGGTTACTGGGTGATTGGGCTCCATGCGCTGGCTGCGCTGCTTCATCATTATTTCTGGAAAGATAATACGCTGTTACGCATGATGCCGAAAAAGCGCTCGTGATACCGTCTCTTCTGGCCCTGCATTCGCAGGGCTTTTTCTGGCCTGAGTACAAAGCCGATGCAGGCAACGTTTGACAGACATCTATCATGCCAGCCACTTATAACGCAGCGGTGACTGGAAAATGGGTAAACATCAGCCACACTTAGCGTATGTCGTCTCTGTTCAGTTAGGGAGAGAAGTGATGAAAAAAATCGTAATGGCAGGTGTGCTTTTGGTGTTAACAGGCTGTTCACAGACCACCTATACGGAGGCCACACGGGCAGATGATCCTGCTGCTGCCGAACATGCCGCACCTGCGCCAGGCACTAAAATCACTACCGCTGGCGGTGCGTGTGTCGACTCCACCGGTGCGCCTGCATCCTGCCCGACACCGGGAATGTGACGTTATCTTAACTACCTGAGTGTTCTCCTCGCCAGATCAGTCACTATGACGTCATTTTTCTGGCGTCTTACTTGCCACTTTTGACGTGATCGCCTTTATGCCTGAATGCAAGGGGTTGCGGCCCTCATGGTTTGCAAGCGTATACCTGTTTTGTTACTATACCCCCCTATAGTACCTTACGGAGTTTTTCATGCCGCAGTCACCCGAAGATAAAAAACGCGCACTGACGCGTGTCAGACGCATCCGTGGTCAGGTCGACGCGCTGGAAAGGGCGCTGGAGTCTGGTGAGCCCTGTATTGCCATCCTGCAACAAATTGCAGCCATCCGCGGTGCGGCTAACGGCCTGATGGGCGAGATGGTTGAAATTCACCTCAAAGACGAACTGGTCAGTGGCGAAACGACGTCCGATCAGCGTGCAGTACGGATGGCAGAAATCGGCCATTTACTGCGTTCGTATCTAAAATAAATGATTAACATCGCAACAAGAGAAGAGAAAATATGAAATCACGTGCAGCAGTAGCGTTTGGCCCGGGCCAGCCGCTAAAAATTGTTGAAATCGACGTTGCGCCGCCGAAGAAAGGCGAAGTCCTGATCAAAATTACTCATACGGGTGTCTGTCATACCGATGCCTTTACGCTCTCGGGCGACGATCCGGAAGGCGTATTCCCGGCAGTGCTCGGTCATGAAGGCGGCGGTATCGTAGTGGAAGTGGGCGAGGGCGTTACCAGTCTGAAACCGGGCGATCACGTTATCCCGCTGTATACCGCAGAATGTGGCGAGTGTAAGTTCTGTAAATCGGGAAAAACGAACCTCTGTCAGGCGGTCCGCGCCACACAGGGCAAAGGATTGATGCCGGATGGCACGACGCGTTTCTCTTACAATGGTGAGCCGATTTATCACTATATGGGTACCAGTACCTTCAGCGAATATACCGTTTGTGCCGAGATTTCACTGGCAAAAGTTAATCCCGAAGCGCCGCTGGATAAAGTCTGCCTGCTGGGCTGCGGCGTGACGACCGGCATCGGCGCGGTACGTAATACGGCGAAAGTCAAAGAAGGTGATACGGTTGCCATTTTCGGTCTCGGCGGCATCGGCCTTGCAGCCATTCAGGGCGCGGTGCAGGCGAAAGCCGGGCGCATTCTTGCCATTGATACCAATCCGGACAAATTCACCCTCGCCAAAGAAATGGGCGCAACCGACGTTATTAACCCGAAAGAGCACGATCGTCCCATTCAGGAGGTGATCGTGGAAATGACCGACGGTGGGGTCGATTTCAGCTTTGAATGTATCGGCAACGTCAATGTAATGCGTGCGGCGCTGGAATGCTGCCATAAGGGCTGGGGTGAGAGCGTGATCATCGGCGTGGCAGGTGCGGGTCAGGAGATCAGCACACGTCCGTTCCAGTTAGTGACGGGCCGTGTATGGCGCGGGTCCGCTTTTGGCGGCGTGAAAGGACGTTCGCAACTGCCGGGTATGGTTGAGGATGCGATGGCGGGCAAGATCAAACTTGATCCTTTTATCACGCACCGTTTGCCGCTAAATAAAATCAATGACGCTTTTGATTTGATGCATCAGGGAAAATCAATCCGTACCGTTATCCATTTTGGCGATAAATAACTCATCTGCCAGCGGTTCCTGCCGCTGGCAAATCTACCAATGTTATGAACTGTGAGCCAGGTACCGCTTTTCACCGTAATTAATTGCGCTTAAATGCCGATGACTATCAGACGGGCGTGTTTGTACGCTTCTTTCACTGAGAGTCGATAGCCATGGACAATAAAACAGCGCTGCAACCTGCGCAAAAGCTGAGTTTTTTACATCATATCCGCCTGGTTCCTCTGTTCTCCACCATCCTCGGTGGCATCCTTGTTTTATTCGCCCTGAGCGCAGGGTTAGCCGGCTATTTTTTGATGCAGGCCGATCGCGATCAAAAGGACGTCACCGAAGAAATTCAGGTGCGAATGGGGCTTTCTAACAGCGCGAATCATCTGCGCACCGCGCGTATCAACCTGATCCACGCCGGAGCGGCCAGTCGCATCGCCGAAATGGAGGCGATGAAGGCCAATATTGCCGAAGCCGAAAAGCGCATCAAACAATCGCAAGATGGTTTTGCGCTTTACATGAACCGCGAGGTTAAAACCCCTGCTGATGAAGCGCTGGACGAGGCGCTGAATGCCCGTTTTTCTGACTACATCAAAGGCATGCAGCCGATGCTCAAATTTGCCAAAAACGGCATGTTTGAAGCCATTATTAATCATGAAAATGAACAGGCTCGTCCGTTGGATGAAGCCTATAACGCCGTGCTCTTGAAGGCGATTCAGTTACGTACTGAAAGGGCGAATAGTCTGCGAGAGCAGGCGCATGATCGTAGCCAACTGGGAATGGTGTTTATGGCGGCAGCATTTGCCATTGCGCTGATACTCACCTTACTAACCTTTGTCGTCCTGCGTCGCACGGTCATTTCTCCGCTCCAGCGCGCCGCGCAGCGTATCGAAAACATCGCCGCAGGCGATTTGACCCTGGCAGATGAAGTCACGGGCCGCAGCGAAATCGGACACTTGAGCCGCGATCTGCAAAAAATGCAGCATTCTCTGGTCCGTACTGTCGGCACTGTCCGCATGGGTGCGGATGAAATCTACCGTGGGACCAGTGAAATCTCGGCGGGCAACACCGACCTCTCAGCGCGTACTGAAGAGCAGGCTGCTGCGATCGAGCAGACCGCTGCCAGTATGGAGCAGTTGACCGCAACGGTGAAGCAGAATGCGGATAATGCGCACCATGCCAGTAAACTGGCGGAAGATGCGTCCGGCAAAGCCAGCCGGGGCGGACAGATCGTCTCGGGCGTGGTGACGACGATGGGGAATATCTCCGCCAGCTCGAAAAAAATCTCGGAAATTACCGCCGTCATTAACAGTATCGCGTTCCAGACCAACATCCTGGCACTAAATGCGGCGGTGGAAGCGGCGCGTGCGGGTGAGCAGGGACGAGGGTTTGCGGTCGTGGCCAGTGAAGTCCGGACCCTTGCCAGCCGCAGTGCACAGGCGGCAAAAGAGATTGAAGGGCTGATTAGCGAATCGGTGACGCTGATCGAGCGCGGCTCCGGTGAAGTGGTCGCCGCAGGCGGCACGATGAAAGAAATCGTCGAGGCAGTGAGGCGTGTGACCGATATCATGCTCGAAATCGCCGCCGCGTCCGATGAGCAAAGCCGGGGGATAACGCAGGTCAGCCAGGCAATCAGTGAAATGGACAATGTCACTCAACAAAACGCCTCGCTGGTGGAAGAAGCCTCAGCCTCCGCAGCGTCGCTTGAAGAACAGGCAGCACGTTTGACTGAAGCCGTTGGCGCTTTCCGCCTGAATAACGGTGCCACCGGACAACGCCCGCCAGCGGTGCAGACACCGGTGTTCGCGCCACAGCGCCCGGCAGTGGCATCAGGAGATAACTGGGAGACGTTTTAAGCGCTGGCCTGTAGCCTGCTGTGCCGGGTGGCGGCTTCGCCTTACCCGGCCTGCAAGCTATCTATATTAATAACGTACTGGTAATTTGTAGGCTTGTACAAGCGCCAGGCATGTTTCCACGCAATCACTCTGGCAACGTTTTACGAATCGCACTCAGCAATGTTTGCGCCCCCGCTGAGAGCGTGGCGTCAATACGGGTTAAGATGCCGATAGGTTCGCCAGTGCCTTGAGTGGTCACGGGCAAGGCAACCAGCGAGCCGACGCGTAAATCATCTTTCACCGCGCCGGAAGGCACAAACCACACGTAGTTGTAATCCACCGTCAGCTGTCGGGAAAGCGAGGCGGAGAGCGTTTCGATGCAGCCTGCCGGCATTTTGCAACCCTGGCTGAGCAACAAGTCCTCGGCATTCTGCCGTGGAGTGGTTCCTCTGGGGGTGACCACTACCGGCCATTCGAGTACGCGGCTGAAGGTAATATTTTCCTGTAGCAGAGGGTGATCGGGACGCACCACCAGCTTTAGCGATTCAAGAAACAACAATTCGTAGTTCAGTCCGCTCATCAACTCAGGATCGGACATACGCCCGATACCCACATCAATCTCGCCGGACTTTAGCGCCGCCAGTAGCATCGGGTTACTCATCGTGGCGACCTGCAGTGTGATATCTTTTTGCTGTTTATGAAATTGGCCGATCACTGCCGGTAATATGCCCAGCGCCGCCGTAGGCAGCGCGCCGATGCGCACAATATCATTATTCACGCCCTCTTTGCGGTTCAGTGATTGCCCGGCAGTGTTCAGCGCGTCCAGCACCTTGACGGCATGGGTCAGAAACTGTTCGCCGACCAGTGTAAGATGTGCGCCCAGGCGTCCACGGTCGAAAAGCCGCACACCCGTCAGTTGCTCAAGTTCATTGAGCGTTTTTGACAGTGCTGGCTGGCTGAGGTTAAGCGTTTCAGCCGCCCGCCCCAGCGTCCCTTGTTGGGCGACGGCAACGAACGTATGCAAGTGACGCAAGCGAATGCGCTGATTAAAAAGGCCATTTTTTTCCATAAACGAATGTTAAAAACAGAGCGACAGGGTGACAAGTAGAGTTATCTAATTTTGATAACTTGCTAGCAAAATTTCATTAACATTTTCGTTTTGTGGTTTATCAACTAATTAGCCCATAAATCAGCCTATTGTCAAAATGGCGGGGCCAGGTAAGTTAATTTTAAGTGAAATTTGCAGTGTTATTCATAAGCAGGGGTCATATAAAAGGTGAATAATCACTGCCGCGCAGGAAGATCGGCGGCGATCACAATTCGTAAATTCTTCCCCCCGTTTTGAAGGCGCTTCTCTACACTCCAGAGAGTATTCACTGGAGGCAGACATCATGGCGAACACCATCACGGCTGATGATATTCGGGAACTATTTTCGCAGGCTATGTCGGCCATGTACCAGCAGGAAGTGCCTCAGTACGGCACGTTACTGGAGCTGGTGGCAGATGTGAATCTGGCGGTGCTGGAGAATAATCCGGCGCTGCATGAGCACCTGGCGAACGCGGATGAGCTGGCACGATTAAATGTTGAACGTCACGGTGCGATCCGCGTCGGTACTGCCCATGAGCTCAGCACGCTGCGCCGACTGTTCGCCGTTATGGGGATGTTTCCTGTAGGTTATTACGACCTTTCACAGGCGGGAGTTCCGGTGCATTCAACCGCGTTTCGACCGATTGATGACGCAGCACTGGCGCGTAATCCGTTTCGAATTTTCACTTCTTTATTACGTCCTGAACTGATTGACGATACAAAGCTGCGGGAACGGGCGATATCAGCCCTCGCACTCCGGGATATTTTTACGCCGCGCTGTCGGGTTCTGCTTGACAGGTTTGATGAGCAGGGGGCGTTTACCCAGGCCGAAGGTGAGGAATTTGTACAGGAAGCACTAGAGACCTTTCGCTGGCATCGTCATGCCACGGTTGATGAAGAGACCTATCATGCGCTGAACAACGAGCACCGTTTGATCGCCGATGTGGTCTGCTTTCCCGGTTGTCACATCAACCATCTTACGCCGCGTACTCTGGATATTGATCGGGTGCAGGCGCTAATGCCGGGCAGCGGCATTGAACCCAAAACGCTCATAGAAGGCCCGCCTCGTCGTGAGGTGCCGATTTTACTGCGCCAGACCAGTTTTAGAGCGCTGGAGGAGCCGGTACTGTTTGCCGGTAGCCATCAGGGAACCCATACCGCGCGTTTTGGCGAAATTGAACAACGCGGCGTGGCACTGACGCCGAAGGGCCGTGAATTATATGACCGGCTATTGGGTGAAGCTGGTATTGGTAAGGATAATCTGACGCATCAGCTCCATTTGCAGGAGGTCTTTAAAGGCTTCCCCGATAGCGATGTTTTACTGCGTCGTCAGGGACTGGCCTATTATCGCTACCGACTGACGCCCTCGGGGGAGGCACATCGTAACGCTATTCATCCCGGTGACGATCCGCAGCCATTGATTGAGCGAGGCTGGGTAATCGCGCAGCCGATTATTTACGAGGATTTTTTACCCGTCAGCGCCGCCGGTATCTTTCAGTCCAACCTGGGGGATGAAAACCACGCGCACCGCCACGGTAACGCTTCGCGGCAGGCATTTGAACAGGCGCTAGGTTGCCCGGTCATGGATGAATTCGCGCTTTACCAACAGGCGCAAGACCGTAGTAAAAAGCGTTGCGGGCTTCTGTAAAGCATTTTGCTAACAATAAAGGGTCTTTTTTATACACAACTTTACCGATGATTCGGTTTGCTCTCATCGACAGAAAATTTTTGCTGCCTGAGGCATTTTTTCCAGCGTCAACAATTGGTTTATTAACGGATTTTGTCTAAAGTGGGCGCTTTCGGGTGCGCTGCCGTCACCGGCAAGGGCGGCTCCATTTGTTGACTAAAGGACGATTTTCCAGGCATGAATCGCAGAAGATTTCTTAAAAATACTATGGCAGTCGCCGCCGTGTACGGCACTTCCGGGATTTCGACGCTGTTCTCGCGTGCAGCCTTCGCTGAGGAGTCGGATATCGCCGACGGCCAGACCCGGCCTTTTGACTTTTCCGTCCTTCAGTCAGACGCCCGCAATCTGGCGAAACAGCCGTGGGTTGGCGCGCCGCGTCCGTTACCCAATACCCTGGCGACACTGACGCCGCAGGCTTACAACAGTATCCAGTATGATGCGGCGCATTCCTTATGGAATAACGTCGAAGGTCGTGAACTGGACGTTCAGTTTTTCCACGTTGGCATGGGCTTCCGCCGTCGGGTGCGCATGTTTTCGCTGGATTCTGCCACCCAGCATGCGCGGGAAATCCATTTTCGCCCCGAGCTGTTCCAGTACAACGATGCGGGCGTTGATACCCGGCAACTGGTAGGGCAGACCGATCTGGGATTTGCCGGGTTCCGTGCCTTTAAAGCCCCGGAGCTGGCGCGGCGAGATATCGTGTCCTTCCTTGGCGCAAGCTATTTCCGTGCGGTAGACAGCACTTACCAGTATGGCCTCTCCGCACGCGGTCTGGCGGTCGATACCTTTACTGACACACCGGAAGAATTCCCGGATTTCACCTCGTTCTGGTTTGAAACCGTCAAACCGGGCGCGACGACGTTCACGGTTTACGCTCTGCTGGACAGCGCCAGCGTGACCGGAGCCTATAAGTTCGTTATCCATTGCGAAGAAAGCCAGGTCATTATGGATGTGGAAAACCATATCTATGCGCGCAAAGACATTAAACAACTCGGTATTGCGCCAATGACCAGTATGTTTAGCTGCGGCAACAATGAGCGCCGGATGTGCGACACCATTCATCCACAAATCCATGACTCTGACCGGCTGGCGATGTGGCGTGGTAACGGCGAGTGGATTTGTCGGCCGCTGAATAATCCACAGAAATTGCAGTTCAACGCTTTTGTCGATAACAATCCGAAAGGCTTTGGTCTTTTACAACTCGACCGTGATTTCTCACACTATCAGGATGTCATGGGCTGGTACAACAAACGTCCGAGCCTGTGGGTCGAGCCGCGCAGTAAATGGGGGAAAGGGGCGGTCAGCCTGATGGAAATCCCGACGACGGGCGAAACGCTGGATAACATTGTTTGCTTCTGGCAGCCGGAAAAAGCGATCCGCGCAGGCGACGAGCTGGACTTTAAATACCGTCTTTACTGGAGCGCCCAACCACCAGTTCGCTCGCCGCTGGCCCGGGTGATGGCAACGCGAACCGGAATGGGCTCTTTCCCGGAAGGATGGGCACCGGGTGAGCATTTTCCTGAGAAATGGTCGCGCCGTTTTGCCATTGATTTTGTCGGCGGCGATTTGAAGGCGGCCGCGCCAAAAGGTATTGAACCGGTGATCACGCTCTCCAGCGGCGAGGCGAAACAGGTCGAAATCCTCTACGTCGAACCTTTCGACGGTTATCGTATTTTGTTCGACTGGTATCCGACATCTGACGCCACCGATCCGGTGGAGATGCGCCTGTTCCTGCGCTGCCAGGGCGACGCGATCAGTGAAACCTGGCTGTATCAATATTTTCCGCCAGCAGCAGACAAACGCAATTACGTAGACGATCGCGTGATGCGCTAGCTGACATTGCCGGGCGGTTAATCTGTCCGGCCATTAAGGAGGTCTTATGAAAGCCAGTCCGGTTAACACGCCAGACATTATCCCGGTTAATGACGCCATCAGTTTGCGTGCCGTCGATGAGATTTTCGTTGCGCCGCTATATCAACTTACGCTGAAAAATAAAGCCTGGTTGCAGCAAACTCTGAACTGGCCACAGTTTGTGAATGAAGAGGCCGACACTCGTCAAACCGTGCAGGGCAATGTAATGCTGCATCAGCGTGGATACGCCAAAATGTATCTGATTTTTCATCACGAGGCTCTGATAGGCGTGCTGTCCTTTAACCTGATCGAACCGTTAAATAAAACGGCGTATATTGGCTACTGGCTGGACGAAGATGCGCAGGGGCAGGGCATTGTCTCCCGGTCGCTACAGGCTCTGATGCAACACTACGTTGAACGCGGCGAGCTGCGCCGCTTCGTCATAAAATGCCGGGTCGATAATGCCAGCAGCAATGCGCTGGCGGTGCGTAATGGCTTTAGCCTTGAAGGATGCCTGAAGCAGGCTGAATATCTTAATGGCGCGTATGACGATCAGAATATCTACGCCCGTATCTTCTCAGAGTAACCCCACCAGCGGTGTGCGGGTGATATGTTGTGTGCCGTTAATCACTTTGTGATCGCGCAGGTGGAGCACATCGCCTGCTGCCGCTTCAATCACCGCGTCGTCGGTTAACTCGATAAAATGCTCAATGACAACATCTCCACTCACTCTGGCGCGCCCCTGAATCACCACATTGTCGTCGATAAGGATCGGACCGCCGCGTAGCCACGCTTCGCCGCCTATCAGTACATGGTGCTTCAGCACGCAGTTGCCCTCGACGACTGCCTTTTCGGCTACCTGTGCGCTATAACGTAGCGTCGGGATGGCATCTTCTTGCGTTCCGGCAATCAGCCGTGCATGGCCATATACTTTGGCACAATCGCACACCCAGACGTTATTTTCCTCATTCCCCTCAAGCAGCGCGAACCCAAACACTTCGGCCCGGTGTTCAATAAATGCATGATTAATGATGGAATCGCCGTAAATCTGCGCCTGATGAACAATCCGGGAGGCGCTGACAGTGGCCCGATCATAGATTTGCAGGATCTGGTCGTGTTCCAGCGTCAGGCCGCGAACGGCAATAATGTCGCTATGGTGTAGCACCCGTGCATCGTTGCGAATCAGGCATTCGCCGCGCACAGTGGAGTTCTGGATAGTGACGTTGTCACTTATGATGGCGTTATCGCTGACGTGTGCCGCATCCAGCCAGGCATTGTCCCGTATCTGCGCCCGGTGGCTGATGCAACAACACTGGGTCAGGCGGGCGTTGCCTTCTATCCTCGCTCCGGCAAATACCACGCTATTCACGTCGTAAATCCAGCAATCGCCCGTTTGGCTTAACGCTGCCTCGCTCTCAATCCAGCCGCCTTCATCGCCCGCCATCACATCCGCAAAGTCCCGCAATGCGACAATCTGATAAAGCGTAACGCGGCAGTTTTCCCCATTTTCCTGATAGCTGTAATGGCGAGTTTCCTCGCGCAGGCGATATTTTTGCATGCTTTTCTCCCGACAGACCTTTGATAAAGGTAGCAGAGGTTATAGCACTGGCTATTAAGAACAGATTTTCTTAAAATGCATAAAAAATACATCTTATAACGCTCAGGAAAAATCATGACGGTACGCGACGAAAATTACTTTACTGAAAAATATGGCTTAACTCGCACGCATTCGGATGTGGTTGAAGCGGCAACGCATATGTCGCCGGGTAAAACGCTGGATTTAGGCTGCGGCAATGGACGCAACAGTTTATGGCTGGCAGCAAATGGGTATGACGTCACCGCATGGGATCGTAACCCAATGAGCATCAACACGCTGGAAACTATCCGGGCGGCAGAAGGTCTGGAAAACCTGCATCCTGCGATTCAGGATCTGAACACGCTGCGTTTTGAAGGGGAGTATGATTTTATTCTCTCGACCGTGGTGATGATGTTCCTTGAGGCGCAGACGATCCCGGGTCTGATTGCCAACATGCAGCGCTGTACCGTACCCGGCGGCTATAACCTTATCGTGGCGGCGATGGATACCGACGATTACCCCTGTACCGTTGGCTTTCCTTTTGCGTTCAGGCGTGGCGAACTGCGTGACTACTACGCTGGCTGGGAATTCATAAAATATAACGAAGACGTCGGTGAACTGCATCGCACCGACGCCAGTGGTAATCGCATCAAGCTGCGTTTTGCCACCATGCTCGCGCGTAAGTCCGCTTAACGCGCGGCCAGCAGGCATAGTTGCCGCGCAACCTGATAAGAGGCCTCGAAGGACTTCAGCGGTAAAAACTCAAACTTTGAGTGGAAGTTGTGCGCACCGGTGAAGAAATTCGGGGTCAGTAATCCTTTCGCCGAAAGCGCCGCCCCATCTGTACCGCCGCGCATCGGCGTGGGTTTAGCCGTAATACCAAGATCCTTCATCGCCTCAAAAATCAAATCCACTGCCCGGCGGTCCTCGCCAATCGCATTGCTGATATTGCTGTAGATATCAGTAATATGGTACTCCACCTTCGCACTTGGATGTCGTTCGGCGATATGACGCGCCACCTCACCAATTTGCTGTTTGCGCTGTTCAAAGCGGGGCAGATCGAAATCACGGATGCTGGCCTGCACTACGGCATAACTTTGCACGGCTTCCATGCCGTTGAACCAGATATAACCTTCGCGGTCGGCGGTATGCTCCGGCGTCTCCAGACGGTCGAATTCGTTGATAAAATCGCAGGCCATCAACAGGGGATTGACCAGAACGCCTTTTGCCGACATCGGATGTGCCGTCACGCCGGTAAAGCGGATCTCAGCGGAAGCTGCATTAAAATTCTCGTAAACCACTTCACCCAGTTCGCAGCAGTCGATAGTCCACGCGAAATCCACCGCAAAACGCTGCAAATCCAGTGCCTTTGCCCCACGTAAACCGACCTCTTCGTCAGGCACGAAAGCCACCACAATATCACCGTGTCGCTGTTCCGCCGTCAGATTCTCCAGCACGGTCATCACCACCGTGACCGCCGCTTTATTATCCGCACCCAGCACGCTGGTGCCGTCGCTGAAAATAATTTCTTCGCCGGGGTAGGCCTTAATTTCCGGATGCTCCTCCACCCGCAGCCAGATGTCTTTCTGTGCATTCAGGCAGAGATCTTCACCAGTAAAACGCAGGATTTGTGGATGAATATCCGGTGACAGCCCGACGTCCACGGTATCGATGTGGGTAATGAAGCCCACGCGAGGCGCGCCGGGCACATTGCCTTTTTTGACTGCCGTGACCGTGGCGTGCTCATCAATAACAATGTCATCAAGCCCCAGTTGTGTCAGCTCTGCTGCCAACGCCCGTGCCATCTCATGTTGGCCGGTGGTTGTCGGCAGAGTGGTTGCCGCCGCATCACTCTGACTGCTGATGGCAAGATAGCGAAAGAAGCGTTGGGTTAATTGACTGGCTAACGGCGAGGACATGGTTTTTCCTTCTTTATTTATGTTATCAGGTGCTTGCAAGGTGTTTTTAGTGGTATCTATGGGACAGCAAACGACACGTACGTCATCCGCCTCTGGTTCAAGAAAACAGGAAAAAATGATGAAAAGCAAATTCTCAACCCTTGCTCTGGCCCTTGCCGCGTTAACGGTAAGTTCAACCGTGGCGGCGAAAACACTGGTTTATTGCTCGGAAGGATCGCCGGAAAATTTTAACCCGCAGCTTTATACTTCCGGCACCAGCGTGGATGCCAGCGCCGTGCCAGTCTACAACCGGCTGGTGGATTTCAAGGTGGGTACTACCGAGTTAATACCGAGCCTGGCAGAAAGCTGGGATGTCAGCGAGGACGGTAAAACGTACACCTTCCATTTGCGCAAGGGGGTGAAGTTTCAGAGCAATAAATACTTTAAACCAACCCGCGATTTTAACGCCGATGACGTGATTTTCTCGTTTATGCGCCAGAAAGATCCCAACAATCCTTATCACAAGATTTCTGGTGGTACCTACTCTAACTTTGAAAGTCTGGAGTTCGGCACGCTGATTACCCGTATTGATAAAGTGGATGACTATACGGTGCGCTTTAACCTCGCTCACCCGGAAGCGCCGTTTGTTGCCGACCTGGGCTGGTATTTCGCCTCGATCCTGTCTGCTGAATATGCCGATAGCATGCTGAAAGCGGGCACGCCGGAGCGGGTGGATATGGAGCCGGTGGGCACCGGGCCGTTCAAGCTGGCGCAGTATCAGAAAGATTCGCGTATTTTGTACACCGCCTTCCCGGAGTACTGGGGCGGAAAAGCGAAGCTGGATCGGCTGGTGTTCAGCATTACCCCGGACGCCTCAGTACGCTTCGCCAAGCTTGAGAAAAACGAGTGTCAGGTGATGCCGTTCCCCAATCCTGCTGATTTAGAGCGCATGAAAGCCAATAACGATCTCAACCTGATGAGCAAAGCCGGGCTGAATACCGGTTTCCTCGCCTTTAACACCCAGAAAGCGCCACTAGATAACGTTAAGGTCCGGCAGGCACTGGCGCTGGCGATCAATAAGCCAGCCATTATTGAGGCGGTATTTCACGGCACCGGCACGGCGGCCAAAAACCTTCTGCCGCCCGGCGTATGGAGTGCCGACAGCGAGCTGAAGGATTACGACTACGATCCGCAAAAAGCGAAAGCGCTACTGAAAGAGGCCGGGCTACCGGAGGGAACAACCATCGACTTATGGGCCATGCCGGTGCAGCGTCCTTATAATCCGAACGCGAAACGGATGGCGGAGATGATTCAGGCCGACTGGGCAAAAGTCGGCGTTAAAGCCAAAATCGTAACCTATGAATGGGGTGAATACCTCCAGCGTGTGAAGAGTGGCGAGCATCAGGCGGCGTTGATGGGCTGGACCACTGCGACCGGCGATCCGGATAACTTCTTCGGCCCTCTGTTTACCTGCACATCAGCCAATGGCGGGTCAAACTCGGCAAAATGGTGCTACAAGCCGTTTGATAAGCTGATTGCCGACGCCAAAGTGATAACCGATCAGGAAAAACGCACTGCGTTGTATAAACAGGCGCAGCAGATGATGCACGATCAAATGCCTGCGGTCATGATCGCCCACTCGACTATTTTTGAACCGGTACGCAAAGAGGTGACTGGCTATGAAATTGATCCGTTTGGCAAACACATTTTTTATCAGGTGGATATGAAGTAACGCTCAGGTCTGGCCGGCGCGACAGTGGAAAATGTGAGCCAGGTTGGTTTCACATCGCTCGCTGCTTGCGCGGGGCCAGCTTTAGCAACATGGTGCCCACAGGGTTAAGGATACTCAAGAGGGCACTATGTCAGCGAAAGAAGATCTTTATCATAAACTCAATGCCACATGGCGGACGCCTCTGTGCAGTTTTACAACTCAGGACTGCGAGAACTTTACCTCCGCCAGCCGTAGCGTTATCAGCCTTTATCTCAATCAACTTTGCGAAGACGGTTATCTGCGCAAAGAGGCAACACGCCCGGTTCGTTTCTGGCTGACTGAACACTGTCTGGAGCAGGATAGATCAAACACCGCCACGGCGTTCAACGCACTCATCGGATCAATGGGCAGCCTTAAGACGGCGGTCGAACTCTGTGTTGCGGCGGTGAATTACCCCGAGGGAGGGTTGCCTGTTTTGTTGACAGGCGAAAGCGGAGTAGGGAAAAGTTATCTGGCACAATTGCTTCATCAATATGCCTGTGAAACCGGGGCGGTGGCGACCGGGGCAAGACTGGTTGAACTGAACTGTGCCGACTATGCCAACAATCCGGAGTTGCTTTCCGGTACACTTTTTGGCTATGTAAAGGGAGCCTTTACCGGTGCGGATCGTCATAAAACCGGCCTGCTTGATGATGCTGATGGCGGTTTTTTGTTTCTTGATGAAGTGCATCGCCTCTCGGCGGAAAATCAGGAAAAGCTATTTTTGTTTATGGATAAAGGCTATTTTTACCGCCTCGGTG
Organism: Superficieibacter electus; assembly: GCF_002915575.1. Classification (GTDB taxonomy): domain Bacteria; phylum Pseudomonadota; class Gammaproteobacteria; order Enterobacterales; family Enterobacteriaceae; genus Superficieibacter; species Superficieibacter electus. Next base: position 86,997 of record NZ_PQGD01000002.1, on the reverse strand, counting down.
ATAACAGTCAGCCCTGTAAGGCCCGCGTACGTTTCGTTTTTGCGACCACTGAAAATACCGGGAATGTCCTGCTGACCACCTTCCGTCGCCGTATTCCGGTAAATATCCAGTTGCCCTCATGGGAATCACGGCCATTTATGGAGCAACTTACCCTGATCTCCAGCTTTTTCTCCCACGAGACCAGACGGTTTCGTCAGGACATTCACGTCGATAATGCCCTGATCCGCCAGTTAATTGCCACCCCGGTGCAAGGTAATATTGGCGAATTAAAAAATCATATTAAAGTACTTTGCGCTTCTGCCTGGGCGCGGCGAAACCAGACCGGTATTTGCATTGATGGCCCGACGGGCAGACATAACGAAAAAGACCGGGTGACATTCAGCGCCCTTGATAACGCGCCTGATATGTCCTCTTTGTCTTCGTTCTACAGCGGGCCAGATGAAAATCTGCTGGAGAATTTTTGCCGCAGCGCTAATGTGCCGTTATTTATTCGCAAGCTGGAAGAGCAGGCCGGAAGACTGCCAGCCAATCGTTTTTATCAGGGAACCCTCTGGCAACTCACTAAAGATAGCCTGGTGGAATTTAACGATTTGACGGGTATTACTGTGGGACCGGTGATGGAAAAAGCGGTTTTTCACTGTCTGCAATGGTCGCTGAATGAGCCAGTAGAGGAAGAGAGGGTTAAATACCTTAATGAGGTAACCGGCTACGCGCCGCTACGTGCACGCTTGCTGGCGCAGGAGTGTGTCACACTGTTTGAGAAGCACTTTACGCCCGCGCAAATTTGTTTAATGGAGCCTTTGCTTAGCGCAATCTTCAGCCATCAGGTAGAGCCGGAGCCATTAATTCAGGGAATCATTGTCTCACATGGCTCCTCCACCGCCTCAAGTATCGCAGGTACTGCCAATAAATTACTCGGCGGCTTCTATCTGAAAGCATTTGATATGCCTCTGTCGGTGAATACTAAAGGGATTATATCCCGGTTAAAAGAGTGGATTATTCGCCTTAAAGAACAAAATGGTATGATCATCCTGGTGGATATGGGGTCGCTACAGGATATTTATAGCGAAATAAAACTGCATATCCAGGGTGACCTGTTAGTGATGAACAATGTCAGTACTGCCATGGCACTGGATATTGCCGGAAAAATCCAGCACAAACTGGCGATGAAGGAGATTGTGGACAATATCAAAGGCGCATGGGAGGTAGAAGCCCGCTACTATTCGGGCATTGTCGAGGGGAATAAAATTATTATTTCCTGTATCTCAGGTGAAGGGGTTGCCCGCCAATTACAGGAGATTACCCGTCGCTATATTAGCGATGAGTCCATTGATATCGTAACGATGGAATATGACGATCTGAAATGGAAAATTTCCAAAGCGGATAGTGCACTTTACGGCACGCGATTGTTAATCACTACGACCGAAATAGATGCCGGATACTTACCCCAAATCAACACCCGCCAGCTGATCGGCGAAAAACCTGAGCTTTTGTGGAAAAATTACTTTTCGCAAATCATGCCTATTCAGGAAATGCAGCGCATGATCGATGAAATTGTCATTCTGTTCACCCTTGAAGGTGTGGCCGGCCACCTTTCTTTCCTCAATCCACGTATTATTATCGACGAAGTGGAGAACGTGGTGAAGTTTTTTGAGTTGACCTATGGCATCCACTTTGAGAGCTATTTGCGTATTAATCTCTTCATGCATCTGGCGGCAATGATTGAGCGATTATTAACCCACGACGGGCTTTCACATCGTGACGAATTTGAGCTTACGCCTCATCAGCATGCCTATATGGCGCTCGTGCCGGAAGCATTTCGTACGCTTATTACCAAATATCGTATTACGCTGACGACGACCGAAGCATTAATGATTTATGAATTGATGGAACCCTGGATCACAGTAGCGTCTGAAGATACGTTAGTGTTGAAGAACCATCATAACAGTGTTTAAACCCGAATCATGAATACACACAACAAACAACTTCCTGATTAATATAGGGAAATAAAAATGGCACGCTATTTGTATTAATCTTCGTAGCTATTGCATAACGGAGGTAAACCAGATGGCGTCAACACAGTGGATTTCACTGAATCAGAAAATCATTATTGTGACCGGAGGCAGTTCCGGCATTGGAGAAAAAATAGTAGGAGGGTTGTCACAAAATAACGCCCAGGTTGTGGTGGCCGACTTACAGCTCCCGTCAGAAGAGCAGAAAGTCGCAGGCGTTGATTATCAACTATGTGATATCACCGATCGCAATGCTGTGCGCAGCCTGATGCACGGTGTCGTTCAGCGTTATGGCCGTATTGATGGCCTGGTGAATAACGCGGCGGTCAATCGTGCGCGACTGCTGGTCGATTATTACGGGCAGGCACCAGAATATGAACTTAGCGATGACGATTTCGATTTTATGATCAATATAAATCAAAAAGGGACGTTTATTTGTGCGCAGGAAAGCGCTCGTCAGATGATTGTACAAAAGTCTGGCGTCATCATTAACATTCTTTCTGAAGCGGGCATTGAAGGGTCCAAAGGGCAGAGCTGCTATGCGGCCACCAAAGCGGCGGTGCATGGGTTTACGCTTTCATGGGCGAAAGAACTGGGCGCATTCGGCATTCGTGTCGTAGGGGTTGCGCCTGGTATTAACGAGCCAACACCTATGGGCAACATGGCGCACCGCAAAGCCCTGGCCTACACCCGTGGCGTGGCCGTCACGGATATTGATGAGGATTACAGTCATAAAATCCCTCTGGGGCGACCGGGACGACTGACGGAAATCGCCGATCTGGTGATATGGCTGGCATCGGATCAGGCCAGTTATATCACCGGAACGACGATTAATATTACCGGAGGAAAGTCTCGCGGTTAACCCTATTTTTTTCAGGATTATTTTATGGATCAGAAAATAATGCCGCCCTGGCTGGTGGTTATCTCACACGGTAATTTTGGCAAGGAACTGGTAAACAGCTGTGAGATGATCTTAGGAAAAGTTGATAACATTTACTGTTTTTCTCTGGAGCCGGGTATGGCTCCTGAGCAACTGCTGGAGAATGTTACTGAACTACTCCATGATGCACCACAAAATGTGGTTATTTTCACCGATATTTATGCGGGTACGCCGTCCAATGTGGCAACCATATTCGCTAAACAAAAACGTTATCAGGTCATTTGTGGCATGAATTTGCCGATGCTAATTGAAGCAGAAATGCAACGTTATGATGTCGCTTTTGAGGATCTTATCGCAAAGATTATCGCTGCCGGAAACGACAGCATTATAAACATTACCTCATTAACCCATGGTAGAGAGTATGAATAATATAAAACTGGTTCGAATCGACTTTCGCCTTATTCATGGTCAGGTTATAACAAAATGGCGAAATATTATTGCAGCCACCGAAATTGTTATTGTTGACGATAAACTATCTAAAGACAGTTTCTTAGCCGATATCTATGTAATGGCTGCACCGCCGGGCGTCGCGGTACACGTTCTGTCACAAGATGATTTTCTTAAGGGCATACACGCCGGCGAGTACAGTAATGGTAAAAGCAACGTCCTGGTGTTATTTAAATCAATTGGTAATTTGCGCCATCTGGTTGAACAGGAGGTTAACTTCCCGGCAGTACAAATCGGTGGGCTGGGCGGAGGCGTTAATCGGCGTAGTGTTGTCAACGGTATTTCTATCGACGATCAAGATTTGCAGGATTTAAAGTTTATACAGGAACGGGGGGCCGAAGTGTATTTTCAGGTCACGCCTGAAGAGGTCAGATTAACGCTGGATAAAGCCATTGCCCGACTGGAGGGATAATCATGGTTGAAATCGCAATTTTCACAGGTATCTGGTACTGGATTTGTAAAACTGATATCGGCTACGCCATTACCCATGCTATACGCCAGCCTTTATTTTCTTCCGTCATTATCGGCTTAATCATGGGCGATGTGACTCAGGCTGTGATTATCGGCGCGGCGATCCAGATCCTCTATATTGGTCTGGTGGCAGCCGGGTCCAACTTACCGGCGGACGATTGCCTGGCTGGCCTCATCGCAATCCCACTGGCACTCAATACCGGCCTGTCACCGACGCTGGCGATTGCTATCGCGGTGCCAGTCGGCGTGATGGGCGTGTTTCTCGATCAGTTCCGTAAAACGGTTAATGCTGTGTTCGTGCACATGGCGGATAAGTACGCGGAGGAGGGAAACGTCCGGCAAATAAAACTCTGTGCGGTTGTCTGGCCAACGGTATTAGGCTTCTTTATCCGCTTCCCGGTACCGTTCCTTGCCAATATGTACGGTAAAGATAGCATTAATACTTTTCTGGCCAGCGTTCCCGAATGGCTGATTCATGGTTTCAGCGTGGCGGGAGGATTGTTACCCGCGCTCGGCTTTGCGCTGACTATTTTTGTTATCGGCAAGAAAGCGCTGCTGCCATGGTTTTTTATCGGTTATTTCCTCGTTCAGTTCAGCGGCATCCCGGTTTTCGGCGCGGCTATTTTCGGCCTGAGTGCAGTGCTGCTTATTTCGTATTACCAGAATCATAGAGACGCATAAGGAGCCGATGATGGAAACCAAATTGATTACTGAAAAAGACGTCAAAAATAGCTGGCTCTATTACTACATTGTGGCAGAAATGGGCATTTCTTATGAACGTTTACAGGCGCTGGGTTTTACCACCGCGATCCTGCCCATTCTGCAAAAACTGTATCCGGACCCGGAAGATTTAAAACAGGCCATCAAGCGGCACCTGGTCTTCTATAACACCGAAGCAGTTTACGGTGCACCGATAAACGGTATTGTTATTGCGATGGAAGAGCAAAAAGCGCGCGGCGCGGATATTGATGACGATACCATCACCGGGATTAAAACTGGTCTGATGGGGCCGATGGCCGGGATAGGAGACTCCATCGACTGGGCGACACTTAAGCCGATTATTTTCGGGCTGGCGGTAACGCTATCGACCAACGGCAGTGTACTGGGGGCATTTTTCCTGCTTTTGCTGCCGCTGATACAGATCGTCGTCGGGCGAAAACTGGCGGCGTATGGCTATCGTGCTGGGCAGGCGTCAATTCGAGAGATCCTCCATTCAGGCCACATTCGTACGCTTATCACCGGTGCAAGCACGCTGGGGCTATTTATGATGGGCGCGCTTTCGTCCACCTACGTGAAGCTCAGTACGCCACTGGAATTCAGTTTTGGTTCACAGAATAAACCCTTTGTCCTTCAGCAGGTCATCGACAATATTGTACCCGGTATCTTACCGTTACTGGCCGTGTTTGGTATTTACTGGTGGTTGCTCAAGCGTAACCAGAACTTTACCATCATTATGGTATTAATTATTGCTGTTTCAATTATTGGGTCTCTTGTTGGGTTATTTTAAAGGAGCGTAAGCATGCAAGCTTTACATTTTGGTGCAGGGAGCATCGGTCGGGGTTTTATCGGCGATCTGCTCTATGAGTCCGGCTATGATATTATTTTTGTTGATACCAATAGCCAGCTTAATGAACAAATAAATCGGCAAGGTGGTTATGATATTTATGCGATTGAAAATGCATATCAGCGAAAATTTATTCCGGTAAAAAAAGCGCTTTCGCCACTGACACAGCGAGACGACATTATTCGCCAATGCGTGAATGCCGATCTGATAACCACCGCCGTCTGGGCCGATAATCTTTGTAAAATCGCACCGCTGCTGCTGGCCGGGCTACAGGCCAGGCAGCGAGCTGGGAAAGAGAAAATAAATGTTATCGTCTGCGAAAACGCGTTATTCAATGGTCAGCTCCTGCGTCGTGAATTACTGACGCTGGGAGAAGAGGCGGTAGATGAACTGGCCGCCTTTCCGGACACGGCTGTCGATCGAATGGTGCTTACCGCCCAGCGCGATGGTAAAGATGTCATTGACGTTGGTGTTGACTATGAACTGGTCATCGACCGCAAGGCACTGCTTGACCCGCAGCACCAGCCACTGCGCGGGGCTATTTATACTGATAATTTGCAAAAATACCTGGAGCGTAAATTATATATAATTAACGGTGGTCATGCGTGGGCTGGATTTGTCGGCCGTGTAAAAGGTTACGACACCATGCAGCAGATCTTTGCTGATACTGGTCTGGTCGCAGAAATTAAAGAAAGTATGCGTGAAACGGCGAGGCTATTGCACATTAAATATGCTTTTCCACTTGCGGAACTGGAAGCTTATATCCAGTTTGTCATTAATCGTTTTAGCACCCCGGGAATTGTTGACACTGTACAACGCGTTTGCCGCTCGCCTGTGCGTAAACTGGCAGCGGGCGATCGGTTAACTGGCCCATGCGAACAATGTGAAGCGGCCGGATTGCCTGCGGATTATTTAGTCAAAGGCATCGCGGCGGCTTTACATTATAACGATCCAGATGATGATCAAAGCGTAGCGTTGCAAAAATATATTGCTGAACACAATGTTAGTCAGGCAATTACTCACTTTACCGGCATACAAGAGAATACTCATTTGCATGACCGTATATTATTCCACTATGCAGAAATGATGTCCTGATTTGAATTAAAAAAATAAGAGGTGTTTATGTCTTTTACTAATAAAGACGGGCTGGCTATTGCGTTGGCGATGGTGAAAACCATTCAGGAGAAGAAAGTATGGCTCAGCGAAATAGACGGTGCAGCAGGCGATGGCGATCATGGAATCAATATGAACAAAGGTTTTACCCTGGCGCTCAATAAAATAGATCCCGCGATGAATATGAGCGAAGCCTTCCTGATTATTAGCCAGGTTTTACTGGAAGAAATTGGCGGATCAATGGGGCCACTTTATGGCATCTGGTTCCGCAGGCTAAGCCGTGAATCAGCGGAACATGATGTTATCAATACTTCGTTATTACGCACCATGTTCTCAGCGGCGCTAATCGATTTGCAAACGCTCACGGCGGCGGTACCCGGCGATAAAACGCTGCTGGACGTATTGATACCGGCGACACAGCAATTTAACGCTGCGCTGGCAGCGGGGGAAAGCTGTGCCGGAAGCCTTTTGAAGATGCAGCAGGCCGCCGAAGATGGATTTGACGCTACCCGCCAGATGTATCCTCGCGTGGGACGAGCCAGCCGGGTTGGCGAGCGTAGCGTAGGGCATCCGGATGCTGGAGCCGGCTCCTGCATGTTGCTGTTACAGGCTTTTACCAGAACGACAATGTCATTAATCAAAAAGGAGGCTAACCATGCAGAGGCTGATTAACGATCCGGATAACGTCGTGGATGACATGCTAAGCGGATTTCTGCAAGTACATGGCGATCGTGTACAGGCAAGCGTAGCGAACCCGCGGGTAATCTTCAGCAAACGGGCCGCGGATGAACCTGCTCGCGTTGGCTTAGTCAGCGGTGGCGGTAGCGGTCACGAACCTGCCTTTATTGGCTATGTGGGGGAGGGATTACTGGATGCCGTCGCCGTGGGCGAAGTGTTTTCTTCGCCTGGCCCTGGTGCTTTTCTGGAAGCGATACGCGGTGCAGATCGGGGTAACGGCGTCGCCTGCCTGTTTGGTAATTACGCCGGGGACTCCATGAATGTTCAGATGGCCATCCGACTGGCAGAAGAAGAGGGACGGCGCGTAGCGGTGGTCAAAGCACGGGACGATATCGCCTCCGCCCCGAAAAGCGAGGCGGAGAAACGCCATGGCATTGCTGGCGGCGTACTGATGTGGAAAACCGCTGGCGCAATCGCCGCACAAGGCGGAACGCTGGAAGAGGTCACCACTATTGCCACGCAGACCGCGCAACGCACCCGCAGCGTGTGCATTGGCCTTGCACCATGCACGATCCCGGCGGCGGGAAAACCCAATTTTACCATTGATGCCGGAAATTTTGAGTTCGGTATTGGTCATCATGGTGAAACGGGCCAATACGTTGCGCCGCTGGACAGTGCGCAAAACATTGCTAAGACCATGGTGGCCGCACTGCTGACAGATTTTAATTTGCCGGCGGGCAATGAATTTGCCGTGATGGTCTCCGGCCTTGGCGCAACGCCGTTAATGGAACAGTACCTGATGGCTGGACATGTTATCGAGGCGCTACGCCGCGAGGGGCATACCGTCTGGCGTTGCTACACGGGCGATTATGTCACCTCGCTCGACATGAATGGCCTGTGTCTTACGTTTCTGCAACTTGATGAACATCTTAAACCGCTTCTCTCCTTTCCGGCGTCAGCGTCGGGACTGGCATCTTTGTACTGAAAAAAGGAACTGAAAATCAAACTGCAACTGGCTCTTGATGAATTACCGTTGGATGAGGCGCTCGCACTGGCAGAGACGTTGCGCCAATACATTGACATCATTGAAATTGGCACGCCGTTTGTGATTGCCGAAGGCATGAAGGCGGTACGCGTTTTTCATGAACGTTTTCCTGAAAAGGAAATTCTGTCCGATGAAAAAATCATGGACGGAGGTTACTTTGAAAGCAAACTGGCTTTTGATGCCGGAGCAAATTATGTTACCGCATTAGGTGTTACCGATATTCTGACGGTTAAGGCTTGTCTGCGCGCTGCCGAAGAGGCAGGACGTCACCTGGTCATCGACATGATTTGTGTCGAGGATTTACCTGGCCGCATTCAGGAACTGGAAGCGGCGGGGGTCAAACATCTCGCCGTCCATACCGGAGCCGATCAGCAGGCGGCAGGCCGTCAGCCTATTGAAGACTTAAAAGTCATGAAACAGCACGCTCGTCAGGCGCGCATTTCGGTGGCCGGGGGCATAAATAGTAAAACCATTGCCCAGTACGTCGCCCTGAAACCGGATGTCATTATCGTTGGCTCAGCAATTACCCGCGCACAGGTTCCGCTTGAAGAAGCGCGATTAATCAAAATGGCTATGCAGGCGGCGTAAGGAGGATATATGACACAGTGTCAACACTTGCAGGCAATTCTGGCCGAACTCACGGCAGATGCACACGCTATTGATGGTGAGGCCGTTAAGGCGCTGGGAGAGGCTATCCTGCGTGCTAACCGGGTCTTTGTTGCCGGTGCAGGCCGGTCCGGTTTTGCGGCGCGGGCTTTTTCTAACCGACTGATGCATCTGGGCTTTAACGTCTGGTTTGTCGGCGAACCCACCACGCCGTCCATACAGCAAGGCGATTTGTTGATTGTTGGTTCGGGGTCTGGCGAGACCGCAAGCCTGGTGACAATGGCGCAAAAAGCGCACAAGCAGGGCGCGGAAATCGCCACTCTCACCATTTACCCTGACCATACCATTGGTCGGCTGGCGACAACGATTATTCGTATTCCGGGTATCACCGCCAAAAGCGACGACGCCTCAACCAAGGCTGAGACCATCCAGCCAACAGGATCGTCATTTGAACAATTGAGCTGGTTGATTTACGACAGTGTGGTGATCGCCCTTAAGGATACGACGGCGCAAACCGACGCGCAGATGTTCAGTCGTCATGCCAATCTTGAGTAAATGAAGTAGTTTTCCCCAACGTAAACGTCTCCTCGCCAGTAAAATGGCAGGAGACGTTTGATGTTTTACGAGCCTCAGATCATTCGGCTGGAGGTTGGTTTTGTCCACTTCAGGACATTATGCAACCACGGAATAATATACCGCCGTCGCAACTCTGACGTCAGTCATCCATCAGCCAACTATTTTCACGCGGGCACCCTTTTTGTCACAACAGGCACTTGCTTTTTTGCTATAACTTAACAAGTTGAATAATCATATCAGGGACATATTCATGCGTACTCAGGCTTTTTTTAAGGTTGCCGCGCTCTGCAGCATGTTGGCGTTAGCAGGTTGTGCATCAAAAGTAACGCAGCCAGAGAAGTATTCTGGATTTTTGAATGACTACTCAGGGTTGCAGGAGACCACTTCAGCAACGGGTAAACCCGTGCTGCGCTGGGTTGCCCCTGATTTTAACGCCGCGAATTATGACAGCATTGATTATCGTCCGGTCACCTATTACCCCATTCCTAAGCCGACGACCCAGGTGGGTAAAGACGTGCTGGATGGTGTGCTGACCTATACCAATAGCAAACTCAAGGCCGCCGCGGCTGAGCGTAAGCCACTGGTGACCACCCCCGGGCCGCGTACACTTATATTCCGCGGCGCAATTACCGGGGTGAATACCAGTGAGAAAGGGCTGCAGTTCTATGAAGTCATTCCGGTAGCGCTGCTGGTGGCAGGAACTCAAATGGCAACCGGCCACCGTACGATGGATACCCATCTCTATTTTGAGGGCGAGCTGATTGATGCTGCCACCAATAAACCGGTGGTAAGAGTCGTGCGCATGGGCGAGGGTGAAAGCCTGAGTAACGAAAACACGCCGATGACCATTGATACGTTAAAACAGGTTGTGGACGATATGGCGACAGATGCTACGATGTTTGACGCAGCGAAATAACCATTTGAAAAACCCGGCATATTACTGGCCGGGTTTTTAATCCCGTTTAAACGTGACGTTGTAACTTTTGGCGGCGCGGCAGGGTTAACGGTTTAGCAAACATGACCAGATTGCCGGTTAGAATGAGAGCCAGTCCCAGTACCGCGTTGAGATGCCAGACATAGCCTTCATAGAACGTGGAAATAGTTAATGCCACCAGTGGGAAGAGCAACGTACTATACGCCGCGCTGCCCGGCCCGATGCGGCCTACCAGGGTAAAATACGCACCAAATCCAATCACCGACCCAAATATCGCCAGATAAAATAGCGCCCCGAGGTAACTTACCGTCCAGTCTGGAGTAAAATTATCGCCACGCACCAGCGCAACCCCTCCCATAATTAACGTCCCCCAAAGCATTGCCCAGGCGTTGGTCGTCATAGTTTCAAGGCCTTTTTGTTGGTGGCGCAGGCTAATCATATTGCCTAAGGAAAAGCCATAAGTCCCCACCAGCGAAAGGCCGGTGCCTAAGAGCAGATGATGGCTGATCCCTGATGCAGCCAGGTCCTGCCAGAAGAGGGTGATAATACCCGTCAGCCCCAGCGTGGCTGCCAGATAAAAGCGACGCGGCGGTTTTTTGGCAAAAAAGATAAAGCTGTTAATCGCATTAAATAATACCGCCATCGAGAAAATCACTGATTCAAGGCCGGTGTTAATCCATCCGGCGGCGGTATAGAAACACCAAAAGTTAAAACCGAATACGCATCCTCCTTGCAGCAGGCAAAAAAAGTGATCGCGTGCGGACAACTGGCGTAAGCGGCGGGTAAGGCTGAGGATGAGCAATAACGTCATGCTGGCGACGGCGAAGCGCCAGAAAATCGATACCGGTGCAGGAACGTCGCCCTGCTGAAGAAAAATCGCAATCCAGGTCGTTCCCCAAATCACAACCACCAGGCCATAAAGCAGTGCGTTCATACATTCATCTCTGTTATGTTTAATGAAGGCAGTATGCGCACTTGCCTGGTCTTCAGCTTGCAGCAGCCTGCGCCAGACTTGCAAATTCTTGCGCTTTTTTTCACGCGCAGGACGCGCGGCGCTGGAATATGCCGGAGTGTGTCCATAGACTGCAATAATGATCCCACAGAGGTTATACACGCGATGGCAGAAACCTATGGCGCATTTGAAAATCTTCGCAATCATAAGGCTGTTTTGCATGATACGGTGTCGCTGAATTCAGGTATCCGTCTCGCGGCGTGGTCAAATAAACGCGACAACATTACTCAGTATTGCGACCATCATACGCTGAGCCTGTATGTTGCCGACGGCTATGAGAGCTATCATAAAACGGCTGGTGGCTGGAAAAACGGCGGCGGGCCGGATCGTTTTTGTCTGATGCCGAAAGAGAGCGAATCAAGCTGGGATATTCGCGACGACCTTTCTTTTGTGCATCTTTATTGTACGGATGCCCATCTGCGGGATATTGGTGAAAAAATCTGGGATCGCAGCCCGCATTCGCTGACGCTTAATGAAAAAACCTTTGGCAGCGATGCGCAGATAACGACCGTATATCGTCAGTTTTTGTTGGGCAATAGCTGGCGCGAGCAGGCGAATCAGATGATGCTCAGCACTGCCTCAACGTTGCTCCTGACTCACGTGATCCGCCACTACAGTAATGTGCAATGGCACCTGCCTGCTGTAAAAGGCGGACTGTCTCCCTCCGTGTTGCGCAATGTGCTGGCCTGGATCGATGAACATCTTCCGCAGGCGCTAACACTCAATGACCTGGCGCAGGTTGCCTCGCTCAGTGAATACCATTTTGCACGTATGTTTCGCCAGTCCATGCAGATGGCACCGCATCAGTATGTGATGCAGCGACGGATGGAAAAGGCCCTGCAACTGGTGCGTTACTCCGGGCTGCCGCTCACTGACGTTGCACTGGCCTGTGGTTTTAGTTCGGCCAGCCATTTCAGCAATCGTTTTAAAAGCGTTAATGGCGTCACGCCATCACAGCTGCGTGCCGCGCAGACGTGACGTCAGGAGCATACATACGCCGCCCGCCATCAATCCCCAAAAGGCAGAGCCTATTCCCAGCAGAGTGATGCCGCTTGCTGTCAGCAGAAAAGTGATCATCGCTGCATCGCGCTCACGCTCGCCAGCCAGCGCCAGATGCAGGCTGCCCGTCAGGGTATTAAACAGCGCCAGTCCTGCCAGAACCTGAATCCAGCTGACCGGCAACGCGCCAATCAGCGCCGTGATGGAGCCGCCCAGTATGCCAGCCAGCAGATAAAACCCACCAGCGGCGGCGGCGGCGAGCCAGCGCTTGTTTTTGTCCGGATGGGCATCGGGGCTTTGACAAATCGCGGCGGTGATCGCGGCGATGCAGATGGAATAGACGCCGAAAGGCGACAGCAGCAGCGCCATGCCGCCGGTAACTATCATCAGCGGTGAGACGGCGACGGGATAGCCCGCTGCCTGCATGGTGGCCACGCCCGGTGCGTTTTGCGATGCCATCGTGACCAGAAACAGAGGCAGTCCGATGCTCATTAATAACGGCAGAGAAAAGTGGGGCACAATAAACGCTGGCATGACCAGCGCCAAATGCATATTTTCGGTGACAACGTCACCCTGTAGACTAGCAATCACTAAGCCTGCGAGTAAAGTAGCGATGATGGCGTAGCGCGGGGCAACCCGCCGGGTCAGAAGCCAGACAAGAAACATGCCGCCGCACAGGGCTAAATGATCCGGCATGGGGGTAAAGGTCTGAAGACCAAAGCGAAGCAGAATGCCCGCCAGCATGGCCGCCGCCAGCCCCGGCGGCACAATCTTCATCAGGCGGGCGAACAACCCGGTAAGGCCGCAGAGCAGGATTAGCGCATTTGCAAACATGAATATTCCCACCGCGTCATTGAGGGAAACGCCCTTCAGGCTGGTAGCAAGCAACGCCGCGCCGGGCGTTGACCAGGCGGTAAGTACCGGCGTTTTATACCATAGGGTCAGGGCCAGGGTGCTGATGCCCATACCCAAACCCAGCGCTGTCATCCAGCCCGCGATCTGCATGTCACTGGCACCAGCCACAGCAGCGGCCTGCCAGATGATGGCGGCAGAACTGGCGTACCCCACCAGAACGGCGACAAAGCCCGCCAGCAGCGGTGAAAAGGAAAGTGAGAAGGGGCGCATAATTACTCCGTGCGTTATAGCGTCCGTGAAATCTATCACTGTGCGCTATAGCGGACAAGTGATAAACTGGTTGCTTCAAAGGAGAACCGATGGATATTGCATATTATCTGGCGACAACGCTAAAACGCCTGCGCCAGCAGCGGGGCTGGAGTCTTTCTCGCCTTGCAAACGAAACCGGCGTCTCGAAAGCCATGCTCGGACAGATTGAACGTCATGAGTCAAGTCCGACGGTGGCTACGCTCTGGAAAATCGCCACCGGGCTAAATGTGCCGTTCTCGGTATTTATCGTCCCTGAACACCATGATCCCCGCCCGGTTTACGATCCGCAACAGCAGGCGATGGTCATTACACCGCTTTTTCCTTTCGATAAGGCGCTGCGTTTTGATCACCTCTCGATTACCCTTGCCCCGGGCGCGTTCAGCGAATCAACGCCGCATGAGAAAGGTGTTATTGAACATGTCGTGGTAATAAATGGCATATTGGATCTGTGCATTGCGGGGCAGTGGCAAACCGTGAGCGCTAATCACGGCGTCCGTTTTGCAGGCGACCAGACGCACGCTTATCGTAATAGCACGGCTGAAACGGTGCTTTTTCACTCCTTGATCCACTACGCGCAAACACCATAAATCCATTTCGAAACTGTGGTCTTCTGTCTACAATAGCCGTCATTTTCTTTATCTGGATAACGACGATTGTATGCGCCTGCACCCTCATCATCTTGAACTGTTAAGCCCGGCCCGTGACACCGCTATTGCTCGTGAGGCGATCCTGCATGGTGCGGATGCCGTCTACATTGGCGGCCCTGGCTTTGGTGCGCGGCATAATGCCAGTAACTCGCTGCGCGATATTGCGGAACTGGTGCCGTTTGCCCATCGTTATGGCGCGAAAATCTTTGTTACTCTTAACACCATTTTGCATGACGATGAGCTGGAGCCAGCGCAAAAGCTGATTGCCAGTCTTTATCAGACGGGCGTCGATGCACTTATCGTGCAGGACATGGGAATTCTGGAGCTGGATATCCCGCCTGTTGAGCTGCATGCCAGCACCCAGTGTGATATTCGCAGCGTAGAGAAGGCCAAATTTCTCGCTGACGTCGGTTTTAGCCAAATCGTCCTTGCCCGTGAGCTTAATCTGGATCAAATCAGCGCCATTCATCAGGCTACCGATGCCACGATTGAGTTTTTCGTTCACGGCGCATTATGCGTGGCGTATTCCGGCCAGTGCTACATTTCCCATGCGCAGACCGGACGTAGTGCCAATCGTGGCGACTGTTCTCAGGCGTGCCGCCTGCCGTATACGCTCAAAGACGACCAGGGACGCGTTGTCGCGTATGAAAAACACTTGCTCTCAATGAAAGATAATGACCAGACTGCCAACCTGGCAGCACTGATCGATGCTGGCGTGCGTTCTTTCAAAATTGAAGGGCGCTATAAAGACATGAGCTATGTGAAGAATATTACCGCGCATTATCGGCAGAAGCTGGACGCGCTCATCGAAACGCGTGGCGATCTGGCAAGGGCGTCGGCGGGGCGCACCGAACATTTCTTTATTCCTTCAACAGACAAGACATTTCATCGCGGCAGCACCGACTATTTTGTTAATCAGCGTCAGGGCGACATCGGCGCGTTTGATTCGCCGAAATTTATTGGCCTGCCGATAGGTGAAGTGCTGAGCGTCGCCAACGATCACCTGGACGTTAGCGTTACCGCGCCACTGGCAAATGGCGACGGTCTTAACGTTATGATCAAGCGTGAAGTGGTCGGTTTTCGCGCCAATACCGTCGAAAAAATAGCGGAGCAGCACTACCGCGTCTGGCCGAATGAAATGCCTGCGCAAATGCAGACGCTGCGCCCACACCATCCGCTGAACCGCAATCTCGACCACCACTGGCAGCAGGCGCTGTTAAAAACCTCCAGCGATCGGCGAATTGGAGTAAACATCGAACTCAGTGGCTGGCAGGAACAGCTTATTCTGACACTGACTTGTGAAGATGGCATCAGTGTGACCCATATGCTTGAGGGGCAGTTTGATGAGGCTAATCAAGCAGAGAAAGCGCTTGCCAGCCTGCAGGACGGCCTCGTCAAACTGGGGCAGACGAATTATTACCCCCTCAATGTCACTATTACGCTGCCCGGCGCACTGTTTGTGCCAGCTCGTCTGCTTAACCAGCTGCGCCGTGAAACGGTGGAGCAACTGGACGAGGCGCGGCTGGCGGGGTATCAGCGTGGCAAGCGTAAAGCGGTAGCGCAGCCCGCACCGGTTTATCCGCAAACACATCTGAGTTTTCTGGCGAACGTTTACAACCATAAAGCGCGCGCGTTTTATCAGCGTTACGGCGTGAGCCTTATTGACGCCGCCTATGAGGCGCATAAGGAGAAGGGCGATGTACCGGTGATGATCACCAAACACTGCCTGCGCTTTGCGTTCAACCTGTGCCCGAAACAGGCGAAAGGGGTCACCGGTGTGAAAGCCGGACGCGCCACGCCGATGCAACTGGTGCACGGTGACGACGTATTAACTCTGCGCTTTGACTGCAAACCGTGCGAAATGCATGTGATTGGCAAAATCAAAAACCATATCCTGAAAATTCCGCTGGCGGGCAGCGTTGTCGCCTCGGTCAGTCCGCAAGAATTGCTGAAGACGCTTCCCGTACGGAAATAGCATGGAACAGTATCTTTGCCCGGTGGCGCTGCGCTTACCGGGCCTACGCAAATCTGTAATTTACTGAAATCGGCGGTATTCCTGCGTCTCTGCCCGGTGGCGCTGCGCTTATCGGGCCTACAGATTTATTATAGCTCTTTGAATTCGTAGTGATTTCGTAGGCCGGGTAAGGCGCAGCCGCCACCCGGCATTATCGCCTCACGGCGGCAATGTCTTACCTGTTCTAGTGCGACTTAAAGCCGGCGGCGGTCATCAACAGGCGAAAAAACATGCCTACCACCGCCAGCGCCAGCACGCTGCCGCCCCAGATAATCACCAGCCAGAACAGGCGTTTAATCCACGGCTGCCGCATCAATGATACCCCTCACCATGCTGAACCTTGCCGCGGAAAACGTAATAACTCCACGAGGTATAGACCAGGATCACCGGAATAATCAGTAGCGCGCCGGGTAGCATAAAGCCCTGACTCTGCGCGGGGGAGGCGGCCTGCCAGAGCGTAATGGACGGCGGAATAATATGCGGCCAGATGCTGATCCCAAGCCCGCTAAAGCCGAGAAACACTAATCCCAGCGTCAGCAAAAAAGGGCGGGTATGGCTATGTGGATTATTCAGGCAGCGCCACTGCCAGGCACTCAACACCAGCACCAGTAGCGGAACCGGCAGCAGGAAAAACAGGTTGGGCAGGCTGAACCAGCGGTCAGCAATCGCCGGATGGGTTAACGGCGTCCAGGCGCTGATCACGGCGATAATCACCAGCAGCGCGAGCAAAAGTCGCTTTGCAACATAACGCATGCGGTCCTGAAGCGGATTACTGCTTTTCATGACAAGCCAGGTTGCGCCTAATAGCGCGTAGGCGACCACCAGCCCCAGCCCGCAGAACACATTAAACGGCGTCAGCCAGTCCAGCGCGCCGCCGCTGTAGCTGCGTCCTGTCACCCGAAAGCCATTTATCACCGCGCCCACGGCGATACCCTGACAAAATGTCGCCAGGATCGAGCCGCCGATAAACGCCTTATCCCAGAAAGGACGATGCGAGGGCGTCGCTTTAAATCGAAATTCAAACGCGACACCGCGAAAAATCAGGCCGATCAGCATCAGGGTCAGCGGTACTGTCAATGCGTCGATAATTACCGCGTAAGCCAGTGGAAATGCGCCAAACAGTCCTGCACCGCCAAGTACCAGCCAGGTTTCGTTGCCGTCCCATACGGGGGCGACGCTATTAACCATTACATCGCGATCTTCGGCACTGCGGGTGGCAGGAAATAAAATGCCAATCCCCAAATCAAAACCATCCATCACGATATACATCAACGTGGCGAAGACGATAATCACAAACCAGATAACAGAGAGATCGATACTCATTA
Source organism: Superficieibacter electus (assembly GCF_002915575.1). Lineage (GTDB taxonomy): Bacteria > Pseudomonadota > Gammaproteobacteria > Enterobacterales > Enterobacteriaceae > Superficieibacter > Superficieibacter electus. The sequence continues at coordinate 69,450 of NZ_PQGD01000002.1, read as the reverse complement.
TACATTCTCCTTTGTATCAAACTCTTCGCGCGCCGCTGACAGCGGACGGGCAGGAGTACCCTGAGTCGGGAGTTCATCAAACGGCTGGGGTCCTTTTTTAATCATACTGCCGATATAGGCGTAACCAACGCCAAATACCGACGAATACACGACAAAGAAAGCCAGCAACGTCAGACTCATATGCAGCTCACCGTGGGCAGAAACCGCATCAATCGTGCGTTGAAAACCGTAGACCACCCACGGCTGGCGGCCTACTTCGGTCGTGATCCAGCCTGCCAGCAGGGCAATCAGTCCGGCGGGCCCCATCCACAAGGCAAAATAATGAAAAGGTCGGGAGACATACAGCCGGTGCTTATAGCGCAGCCAGAGTGAGAGCACCCCCAGCAGCATCATCAGCAGGCCCATTGCGACCATCACGCGGAAGGACCAGAAAACGATAGTCGAATTTGGTCGGTCTTCCTTCGGGAAGTCCTTCAGCGCGGGAACCTGTTTATCAACACTATGAGTCAGGATCAGGCTGCCCAGCGCCGGGATCGCCAGCCCGTATCGGGTGCGCTCCTGCTCCATATCCGGCAGGCCAAACAAGAGCAGCGGCGTTGCCTCGCCCGGGCGATTTTCCCAGTGCCCTTCAATTGCCGCGATTTTTGCGGGCTGATGTTCAAGCGTGTTAAGACCGTGCATATCGCCAATCATGGCCTGAATGGGAGCGACGATTAGCGCCATCCACAGCGCCATCGAAAACATGGTGCGGATCGCAGGCGTGTTATTTCCCTTTAACAGATGCCAGGCAGCGGATGCGCCAACAAAAAGTGCGCTGCACAAGAAAGCCGCGATGGTCATGTGCAGCAGTCGATACGGAAATGAGGGATTAAAAATGACCGCAAACCAGTCGACCGGAATAACCTGGCCATTAACGATTTCAAACCCCTGAGGCGTATGCATCCAGCTATTTGAGGCCAGAATCCAGAATGTTGAAATGAGGGTTCCCAGTGCCACCATGCAGGTAGAGAAGAAGTGCAGCCCTGGTCCCACTTTAGTCCAGCCAAACAGCATTACGCCGAGAAACCCTGCTTCCAGAAAGAAGGCGGTCAGCACTTCATACGTCAATAGCGGCCCGGTGATACTGCCCGCAAACTGGGAAAATCCGCTCCAGTTCGTGCCAAATTGATAGGCCATGACCAGGCCGGAGACGACCCCCATCCCAAAGTTAACGGCAAAGATTTTCAGCCAGAAATGATAGAGCGATCGCCAGACCGGATTTTTACTCTTTAGCCACAATCCTTCAAGCACCGCCAGGTAACTGGCCAGGCCAATAGTTATCGCCGGAAAAAGAATGTGAAAGGATACGGTAAAAGCGAACTGGACCCTCGCAAGATGAAACGCATCGAGACCAAACATGGACTACCCCGAAACAGAATAACGATGATCATAGGGTAGACACTGCAAGCGGCAACTGTCAGACACAGAAGTGTTCTTTTTATCTATAACAGTTGCTAAAAATGTTTTATTTATCAGCAACTGATATAATTTATTTTTAACAATTCGTCTACAGGCTTACCTTTTGGCAATGAAAAAGTATCAGCGTCTGGCACAGCAGCTTATTGAGCAGATAGATTTAGGCGTCTGGCAACCCGGCGACCGTCTGCCGTCTCTGCGTGAACAGGTGGTCAGCAGCGGAATGAGTTTTATGACCGTCAGCCACGCTTATCAGATGCTGGAAAGTCAGGGGCGGATTGTGGCCCGTCCGCAGTCGGGGTACTACGTTGCACCGCGTGCGGTCAGCAAAAAGCCCGCGCCACCAGCGCGGGTAATAAGCGACGAATCCGTCGATATCAACACCTGTATTTTTGAGGTATTGCAGGCCAGCCGCGAACCTTCGGTGCTGCCGTTTGCCTCTGCTTTTCCCGATCCGCATCTGTTTCCGCTGCGTCAGCTCAACCGCTCCCTGGCACAGGTGAGTAAAACCGCCAGCGCCATGAGCGTGATTGAAAATCTGCCGCCGGGAAATCGTGAGCTCCGCCACGCCATCGCCCGTCGCTATGCACTTCAGGGCATTCCGGTATCGCCGGATGACATTGTCATTACCGCCGGAGCGCTGGAGGCGCTTAATCTCAGTTTGCAGGCCGTGACCGAGCCTGGCGACTGGGTGATTGTCGAAAACCCCTGTTTTTACGGTGCGCTGCAAGCCCTTGAACGGCTGCGGTTAAAAGCCCTGGCGGTGGCCAGCGATGTGAAAGATGGCATCGATCTCGACGCGCTGGCACAGGCGCTGGCGACCTGGCCGGTGAAAGCCTGCTGGTTGATGACCAATAGCCAGAACCCGCTCGGTTTTACCCTCAGCGCAGAAAAGAAGGCCCGGCTGGTTGCGCTACTGGCCGCACACAATGTGGTGCTGATTGAAGATGATGTCTACAGCGAACTCTATTTTGGCCGGGAAAAACCGCTTCCCGCCAAAGCCTGGGATCGCACTGACATGACGCTTCACTGTTCATCATTCTCCAAATGCCTGGTACCGGGATTCCGTATTGGCTGGGTCGCGGCGGGCAAACACGCCCGACGTATTCAACAACTGCAATTAATGAGCACGTTGTCCAGCAGTTCCCCGATGCAGCTGGCGCTGGTGGATTACCTTTCCACCCGCCGGTACGACGCCCATTTACGACGGCTGCGCCGCCAGCTGGCAGAACGTAAACAGCTGGCCTGGCAGGCGATGCTGCGCTATTTCCCCTCAGAGGTGAAGATTCATCATAACGACAGCGGCTATTTTCTGTGGCTCGAGCTGCCAGCGCATCTTGATGCCAGCGAGCTGAGTGAACGGGCGCTGGCACATCATATCAGCATTGCACCAGGTAAGATGTTTTCCACCTCCGGTGCGTGGCGGCCTTTTTTTCGCTTCAATACCTCCTGGGGCTGGGGTGAAAAAGAGGACAGCGCCGTGCATACGCTGGGGGATCTTATCCGCCAGATGCTGAAATAGTTTCTGCACTCATGGCGTGCACCACTGTTCAGTAATGTGGCGGCGGTAACATTCTGCGCCCGCCGCTCCTTCCGGTTGCCATCTATCCTTTTAACTATATCGACGTGCCGGGCACACCTGGCACGCTTGCTGCATTTTGGTTTTCGGACCCTCTGAACAGGACAACACTATGCAACATCATTTACTGATTAATGGCGAACTGGTGGCCGGAGAAGGCGAAAAGCAGGCTGTTTATAATCCTGCTACCGGAGACGTGCTGCTGGAGATTGCCGAAGCCTCAGCGGCGCAGGTGGATGCGGCGGTAAACGCGGCTGATGCGGCCTTTGCCCGATGGGGACAGACAACGCCGAAGACCCGCGCCGAATGCCTGCTCAAACTGGCAGATGCCATTGAGGCTCACGCCGATACCTTTGCCAGGCTGGAGTCGCAAAACTGCGGCAAGCCGCTACACTGCGTGGTGAATGATGAAATACCGGCCGTGGTCGATGTCTTTCGATTTTTCGCCGGGGCAGCCCGCTGCCTGAATGGCCTGGCGGCAGGAGAATATCTGGAAGGGCATACCTCCATGATCCGCCGCGATCCCGTCGGTGTGGTCGCCTCCATCGCGCCGTGGAATTATCCGCTCATGATGGCGGCCTGGAAACTGGCTCCGGCGCTGGCCGCGGGCAACTGCGTGGTCATTAAACCCTCTGAGATCACCCCGCTTACCGCACTGGCGCTGGGCGAGCTGGCAAAAGATATTTTCCCGCCCGGGGTGATCAACGTCCTGTTCGGACGGGGCAAAACCGTGGGTGATCCGCTGACCGGTCATGAGAAGGTGAGGATGGTCTCGCTGACCGGCTCTATTGCCACAGGGCAACATATTATCAGCCACACCGCCTCATCGGTAAAACGCACCCATATGGAGCTGGGCGGCAAAGCGCCGGTGATCGTCTTTGAGGATGCTGATCTGGAGGCCGTTGTTGAGGGGGTGCGGACCTTTGGTTTTTATAACGCCGGACAGGACTGTACTGCCGCTTGCCGCCTGTATGTGCATCAGGACATTTATGACCGGCTGGTTGAAAAACTCGGCGCGGCAGTCGCCAGTCTGAAAATGGGCGCGCCGGAGGATGACGCCACGGAACTGGGGCCGCTGAGTTCACAGGCGCACGTGGATCGGGTGAGCGAGGCGGTGGAAAAGGCGAAGGCGCTGGCGCATATCACAGTTGTTACCGGTGGAAATAAAGCGCAAGGAACAGGCTATTATTTTCAGCCGACGTTGCTGGCAGGCGCAAAGCAGGAAGATGAGATCGTTCAGCGCGAGGTCTTCGGCCCGGTGGTGAGCGTCACGAAGTTTAGCGATGAGGAACAGGTACTGGGCTGGGCGAACGACTCGCCGTACGGGCTGGCCTCATCGGTCTGGACCCGCGACGTCGGGCGGGCGCATCGGCTGAGTGCGCGTCTGCAATACGGTTGTACCTGGGTTAACACCCATTTTATGCTGGTCAGTGAAATGCCTCACGGCGGACAAAAACGTTCTGGCTACGGGAAAGACATGTCGCTGTACGGTCTGGAAGACTACACCGTCGTGCGCCATATCATGATTAAACACTAAGCTTTCATGCGCTTACGGGAGAAAAATGTTTTCCGTAAGCGCAACGACACTTTTCTGCTTCTGAGCCATACTTCCATTACCTCCGGCCACTTTTGCAGGCTAAGTGATGCGTAAAAATAATTCTATCATTCATCATAATGCGCCTCAGCCCGTGTACGATAACGACATCTGGCTGCGCTTTGAAGCAGGCTGCCGACGGTGGGGTTTTTTACTGTTGCTTCTCATCCTCATTGCTGGCATTTGTGGGCTTTTCTCCAGCGGATTGTTCAGTGATACCACGGCTACCAGTGCCAACCAACGCCTCTCCGTTGACTATGAACGCTTTGCCCGACAAACCAGCGATATGTCAATAAAAGTGCGGGTTCGCGGTGAACCGGGGCGGGGATTTACCCTTTCTCTTGGTGGCGACATCATGGCGCGCTACGAGATCCGCACGCTACAACCGCAGCCACAGCGTACTCAAAGTCAAAATAATAGCCTGCTCCTTGAATATCCAGGCAGCGGGCCGGGCGAGCATAGCGTTTGGATTGGACTGGAGCCGCTTACTCCTGGCAACCGCCATAATACGATTACCCTTAACGGCGCTGAAGCGGTGACTTTTTCTCAATTTATTTATCCGTAGGAACAGAATATGGACATGATAATCAGAGCGGTGGCGATTTATCTGGTGCTGCTGGTGGTGTTTAAAATCGCGGGCCGGCGCACGCTATTACAAATGACCTCTTTTGATCTTATCTTGCTGCTTATCATCAGCGAAGCTACCCAGCAGGCGCTGTTAGGGAATGATTTTTCCATCACCGGGGCGGCGTTAACCATCATCACCTTAGTTGTTATCGATATGCTTTTTGGCATGGTCAAAAAGTATGTATCCGGGGCGGAATCAATGATAGACGGCTCCCCGGTCATTCTGGTGGAAAATGGTGAGCTACTTTATGAGAAGATGAAACTGGCCGACATTTCCTGTGATGACATTATGGCGTCAGCGCGCAACAACCAGGGAATTTATAAAATTGCGGATATAAAATTCGCGATCCTTGAGCGTAACGGTCATATTTCAATTATTACGAAGGAATCGTAGAGGAAGGGGATGAACGCCCGGCATGCGCCGGGCGTTGCGTCACTGAAGTGACAAAATCGTCAGAGGAACCATCCAAAACGCAATGAAAGCAGGCTAAACAATCCCAGCGCTGCAAAAACATTAATCATCACCACTGTTTTGTCCGAAACTTCCATAGTGTAGTAACCCTCAAAAGTTTGACCAAATGGTAGGCTGCGCGCAGAAAAATCGGGTCAAAAACCCAATACTTTTGTTTGCGCAGATTTGATTTTAGTTTGGGTTTAGGATTTTGCGCCAGAAAAACTTGATGTAAGTCAAAAAAAGGGGCATATTTCGCGGCGTTTTTCTCCAGGGAGGAGACATTGAGTATGACGTTTTATCAAAAGATGTTGGTTTTCTATGTGGTAATGGCTGTTTTTTGTGCATTCGTAACCTGGTTTCTCACCAAAGAGCGTCGCAACATCCGTCTGATAGCTGCACTGCTGGTCGGCGCGACCTGGCCTTTTAGTTTTCCGATGGCACTCCTGTTGTCGATGTTTTAATACTTGTGCCCGGCCACTTTGCCGCCGGGCAAGGTTCAGTTAAGGCATGTTTTCAGCTGTTCCCGGTCGGCAGGGGTAATATCCAGCGGATTCAGGTAATGCTGATTTTCAGTGGCGCGGGTATAAAGTGCTACCAGCCAATCGTACACATAGCGGGTGGCCGCATGCACAGGTTGCTCTCCCAGACGATCCAGTCGGACCATCAGGTTAGCGGTGGTGGGGGCAAAAATAACGCTACCTTTGGCGATGCGGCTTGCCGGACGTTGCTCCGGCAGGACATCGGTATAGCCGAGCCAGGCAATAAAGTTCCCCACGACCGCCTGTAGCTGTGCGCCGCAGGGACGGTCAAGGTGGATCGCTTCCTGTAGTTTGCCTGCCAGATCCAGCCGATAGCTGGTAACAATCAGACAATCTGCCAGCCGTTGTAACGTAACCGGTGTTAATCCCAGCCGCCGGGCAGTATCTTGCTGGCGACTCCACTGACGAAGATATTGCACCCACAGAAGGTGCGCTCTTTGCCCAGTGGTTTGCGCCACATCGCTCCCTTGCGGCATGCTCGTATCTTCCGCAAAAAGATCGATAACTTCATTAAACAGCTCGCTGACTTTTTCTTCACGCGACAGCTGGACATGCCATAGTGGGTCGAATAGGGTCACATCGGGCAGCAGGTCTGCCAGGATTTCTCCTTGCACTGAAACGTGACGTTGTAACTCTTTGACCATCTCTGCGAGGTCTGTGTCGGTCATATTGCCCTGCGCCGTCAGCCAGGGCAGCATTAGCGCCCTAAGCTGGTGCTGATAACGTTCGCTGAGCAACTGCAGACGGGCTTCACGCAGGGGCAGCGAGGTTGCCTGAGCCAGCCACTCAAGTAGACGTTGTACGCTTGCGGCATCCAGCGCCTGAAGCGTGCCCCAGCGCTGACCCGGATTGCCCAATAACTGCTGCACCGCTTCATCAAGATTGCGTTTGCGGGTAAAACGATCGTCCTGTGGGGTAATCGCCCATACCAGTCCTGGCAGGGATGCGTCCTGAGCCGGCTGCGTTTCATCGACCCACTGGCGAAACGCAGCTGCTGCCAGTGGTGTCTGAGAACGTTCAGCCACAGCATTGCATACGACCAGTACATCGGGCTGTAGATGCTGACGATAGCGATCCAGGAGCCAGCGGCATTTGCTCACCCAAAGCGGTGGCATACTTTGAGGTGCGGGTGCCGGAATATCAATGATATCTACGCCGGGTAACGCGCCATGTTCACAGGGTAATACCAGTTCGCAGGTCAGCAATGACAGGGTGGCTATCGGCAAACTGATTGCATTGCGTCGTGGATTATCTGTCCACGCATGTACCACCACTTCACCTTCAGCTTCGCTTTCTGCCACTAAAAAACCTTCTGCTGGCAGTGCAAAGGCATCCACCAGTAAACTTAGCGGCGCGGCCAGTTCACGGGCATTGCCGGTTTGGTGCAATACCTGCGCCAGTGCCAGCCACTGCTGCGTCAACCCCTGTTGCTCGCCCCAGAGTAAAGACCAGGCGCTGGCCCGGGTACTGAGATCCAGGAAAGGAAGCAGGTCGGCGAACTGATACCACAGAGTGTCATCAATGTGTTGTACCGACGACGGCACCACGCCACGCCAGAAGCGGGCAATGGCGGCTACGTCACTGGCCTGTAAGCCGGGAACGCTATGGGGCTGGCGCAGCGCCCGCCATGAATGGAGACGCGCCTCAATAACCGCACGGTCCACGCTCCGTGAAGCTGCCTGCGCTCCGGCATGAACAATGAACAGCTGGACCAGTTCGGCTTCTGAAATCAGTCCCAGGCGCAGGGGAAATTCCTCATCTGGCGTAGCGTGATGAGGACTGAAACGCAGCGCCATCCGGGTCAATAAATGGCCCGGATTAATATGACTAAAATAGTCGAGGATCTTTTCGCCAGGAGACACCGTCAGGCGTCCACGCTCATTAGCGCACAGCATGGCTAAAAGATGCGCTTTTGCCGCCTGCGAATGCCCGTACAATGCCACGCTGGCAGCGCTTTTCTGCGTCTGCGCCAGCCTGCCGGACTGCGCGCTTAACGTGGCAATCCCCATCTGTAGCGCATCGGCGTCATTATCAAGTAGTGCGGAGCGCTGACGGGTGGATTCAATCCATTCGCTTACTGACTGTAATTGATTCATTTCAGGTAAATGCTCCCGCTGTCGATCCAATAATGGCTGCCGCTATGGCGACGGTCGGCCAGCGTGTTTAACTTCAGCGTCAACGCATCGGCAGCCACTGGCGTGCCGTCCTGCAGCCAGGCATCACTGAGCGTGAAGGCTTCTGGTCCGGAAGCTTTGTCACCACCGGTTAACTGCAAACGCACATTAAGCACGCCATCGCCGGCAATAGCTTTCGCCAGCTCAGGCGAGTTGATGCTTAAGGTATAAAGTGGCGTGGCAGGCCAGCGGGTATTTGCCAACTGACGAAAACCCAGCGTAACGTTGCCGCGTAGCGGGAAGTGCAGGCGGGTATCAAGCTTGCCACCACTTTTATCCAAATCAATGTCATGGTACCAGACGTTTTCATCACGCAGGGTATTGACCGTGTTATCCAGCACGCCGAGATAGCGCACCGTGGAGTAAGCCCCAATGTCCGCTGCTTTGAAGTTGAAACGAGGCAGGCGCAGGTCGAGCGCCAGGCTACATAACATTGCGCCAACCGCTGCCGTGGATTTGGGATTACCGATTCGTCCCTGCTGGCTAAACGGATACCATTCATGTACCTGGTATTGATCCAGCCACACCATGCGGCTCACTGGCACCGGCTGAAGATGGCGGATGAGCACCTGAACGCCGGGCAGACGTCCCGGACGGCCTGTGATGAGCAGGACATCACAAACGTAATGCGAAATGGCCTCACACAACGCATGCAGCGGAGCGGCAAGCGTAAATTCACCGGCCAGCATCGCCCGTTGTAACTCTGCAAAACTCACCGCCAGCGGTACGGCCAGAATGTCGAACGTCGCTGCCTCTGCAGGCAGCGCATGTTCGATAGCCTGGGTGAGATAATTCATCACATTGCGGCCCGGCGGTTGTTCAAGCAACTCGCCAAAGGTGGCATGTATGCCTGCCAGCGGATCGTTAGCATCGCTCTGTTCCCAGGCAGAAAGGATCGCGTGGCCGACAGGCATAAACAGTTGTAGCGTGGTTTGCTGACGCAGCACCGCCTGGGTATCAATGCGTCCGGAATCCCCGAACAGTGTCGCCATCAGCGCCGCGGCATCAACAATGCCCGATTTTTGTAGCCAGGTTTGCAGGGCAGGCAAAATATAACGCTGAATAATATCCAGCAGCACATCATCGCCCGCCACCTTAAAGCCTTCGCGGAACAGTAAATGCGGGGTAATTTTTACGTTACTGCCCGTGCCGTCATCCAGTTGATAATGGGTGATGGCCATATCCGTGGTACCGCCGCCAATATCAATAGACGCCACCCGCAGCGTGCGATCCATCGATGTTGCCCGATCGGGCCGGATGCGGGAGGCAAAGAAGGCTTCGGTTTGTCCGCCAAAATGCGACATCGCTTCGTTATACAGCCATACCAGTTGACCACAGCTGGCTTCATCCCACTCCATCTGGATCTCAGGCACCGGGATCAGGCTTTTGTCACGCTGTTTCTGGCTGACAAAGTCGTCATCCTGTGGATGCCAGCCCATCGCTTTCCACACCAGCGCGATGGCTTCAAACATCCGGCGGCGAAAAATCTCCCGCTCCTGTTTAGGCATGGCTGAGGGTAGCGTAAGGATGATAGTGCGTAGCTGGCGCGGGGAGGCAGGAAAGCCGAGCCGCAAGCGGGTGGCGACGCTATTAATTTGTCCCAGCGCCTGCGCCAGTAGCTCGCAAAGCATATGCGTCATCAGCGTGCTACGGCTGTATAAAGGAGAAAATACCGGCAGACGTTCATCCTGCGGCAGGGTAAACAGCGGTTGACCGTCATCATTCATCAGATGCATCAGTGGGAACGCCGTCGCCAGCGGCTCACGCTGCGTGCGCGGGTTTATCTGACTGAAACGCCAGTCCTGAAGCACTGGCGATTCATCCCACAAATAACGTCGCGGGCTGGAAATGCCGCTGTTGCCTTCGGTGCCGAGCCGTTGCATTGCCAGTTTTCGCGCTTCGTCGCCAACACGAACGATCGACGGCCAGATAAATGCATCTTCACGGCCGCTTTGCACGGAAAAATGCTGTTTACCAAAACGCGCCTCGGAAAATTCAACGCGGCTGGTAAATAAAGGATCGTTAAAAAACTGGGGTTCGCTCAGGGAGCGCACCTGTAGCTCCGCCGTCTGGCGCAGGCCATCGTTGGCGTCGCCGTGATCTTCAATGATCACGCCGCAGGTATGGGTGTTACCCACATCCAGGATCAAATCCACCGCAATGGCAGGTGTGCTGAGGGTGGCCGTCACCAGCTTCACTTCCGGTACGCTAATCTGTTCGCCTAACAGGGCGAGCAAATTAAGCCAGTGGCCCTGATACTCAAAGCCGCGTAGCGCCTGCGCGACCTCCGTCTCGCTGCGTGTTTCCTGCGTAGTGACAGCGTGGGTAAACACCTCGCGCAGCCAGCCATCGATCCAGGTCTGGTCAACAAAATCCGCCAGTTCGTCATCCTGCCATGCCAGCGCAAAGCGGGTACCGTTGAGCAGATCATTTTCAACCGGGGCGAGGGCCGCAGTAGCGTGCTCGCTGATTTGTGTATCCAGCGCCAGCGTCAGGCGGTGCGTGTTACCCGCGCTGTCCGGCTGATGCAATTTACGGATCTGCATCCGTCCCCAGTTATCCGGCCCTTCAACAAAGGTGCGCGGCGGATTAAAGCGTAAGAACGGCAGCGGCAGCCAGACGCCGTCAAGTAGCGCGAGAGAATGTGTCAATGACAGCGTGCTCTCGGGTTTTACCACTTCTGCTGGTGCGCCATCGCGCCCGGCGAGCATATAGCGCTCGTTTAGCAGATCGTAATCCAGACGCAACAGCGGACCGTTGGCCGTTTTACGGACAAAACGGCCGCTGTGCGGTGCATCCTGCGGTGTCAGGCCAAAATCAAGAAACTGTACACCACTGTTAGCAATTAACGTGACGCTCTGTTTGTAGTCGCAGAGATTTACCAGCATGAGATCAGGCCCCTATTTTTCGAAACGTTGCCGGCACGGCATGAGCGGCATCGTAGCGGGCAACGCATTGTGCAACGTCATTCATACCTGCTTTACAGGTGATTTCCGGCATTGGATAGCGGGAGCCATCGCTACAGCGGGCATTGTTACGACTTTTAATCATTAACTCGCCGGTTTGATGCAGGCCAGAGAAAATCTCCGCGCGGCAGACAATATTTTTTCCATGTACCAGTCGCGCAGTGCCTTTGTTGTTCTGGATTTGAAAGCGCAGGCCAGGTGCGTTGCCGGTGGCTGGATCTTGTATTGCGACCTGCACCTGCCAGTTGCCATTGAGGAAGCGGGTCATCCCAGCTCTGACCTGGCTGGCATCCATTACCAGCGCTTCTTTCGGGATGGCGGCGATCACGACCGGCTTCGCGGGTTCTGGTGGTGCGGGTTTAACCACGTCCGCCTGATGTAACGGTAGTTGGGCAATTATTTCCGGCAGCGGCGCACGAGTTTTCCCGGTGACGTCTACGGTTGGCATTTCCGTTTGCGTCACCGACGTCGGGATGAGCAGCGGTACCACCGCGATAGCAATCGCGACAGCGACCAGGGTGGCGATCCAGAACGGGAACCGGCGTCGCGGTGTCGCCCGCGCCGGTTGTTCCGCTGCCATGGCTGGTGGCTCAGGAAGCACCATGGCAGGCGGTTTTGCAACGAGCGCGGGTGGCGATAATAGCGGTTCATCGATTTGGCTCAGGGTGACAACCGGCGGGGTGGCCGTTTTCTCATCAGGCAGCGACATGATTGTCGGCTCATTAATGGCGGACTGGCGCAGGCAGTCGAGCACATCCTCCCGGGCGTTTTCATTCAGGTTAACAAATCCCCAGAAGGTTATGACAGGTTTACCTGCCACAAGAAACAGATGGTTTTCGCCAGGAAACTGAAGCGCCTTCTCCAGCAGGGAGCCGAAAAGTTGTTGAGCGGTTTTACCCGAGCGCATGCATGTGCGGCTCAGGGAGACAGCAGCAGAAAGTGTTGTTTCAAGATACTGCAGGGCACGCGCGCGCGATTCGCTATCTGCCGCCAGCCATGATACGGCCTGTCCTTCGAGCGGGGAATACCAGTTAACGCGATCGCCATCATCGTTAAGTTGGGGAATAGCCAGACAATCCACCATTGCCTGCTGTTTACGCAGACGCAGCGTCTCACGAATTTGCAGCGCTGAATCAAAAACGGCCTGACCACCGCCGCCTACCGCCTGAAAATCGTCTAAATCGCCGCTGCGTAAAAGAGTTTTTGCCACGTTTTTATCTCACCTGCTTTTTCACCACATTACTTTACGCAATGTGCTGGCGGATAAACGGCGGAAGAGAGGCTAAAACTGCGTAATTCTCGTGGCATTGACGCTGAGGGGGATGTTTCCTGACGTTGCAGCCCGATCTCATCACCAGAAACGCCTATAATATCAGCGAAAAACGCTGCTTAAGCATAACCTGATAGTGATTTGTTATTTGCCAGTTGCAGATCGCTATGCTGTTATTAAGCTCCATATAATAAAACCGAAAGGCTTATAACCATGTCGATGGGAAAAACACTGCTCGCGTTGACGTTGAGCACATTATTACCGGCAAGCGCCGCCTGGGCGGCAAATAACGATACGCTAATCTATTGTTCCGAAGCCTCGCCGGAATCTTTCAACCCGCAAATTGCCAGCTCCGGCCCGACATTCGTTGCCAGCTCTCAGGTGCTGTATAACCGCCTGATTGACTTCGATCGCGAGAAAAATACGCCGATCCCGTCGCTGGCAACGGAATGGACCATCTCCCCGGATGGTAAGACCTACACCTTTACCCTGCGTCAGGGGGTAAAATTTAACAGCAACAAATTCTTCAAACCGACGCGTGATTTTAACGCAGATGATGTGATTTTCTCGGTCATGCGGCAAAAAGATGCTAAGCATCCTTACCACAATGTATCCCAGGGCAATTACGAATATTTCAACGACGTTGGGCTGGATAAACTGATCGCCGACGTGAAGAAAATCGATGATTATCACGTTCAGTTCACGCTCAGCGAACCTAATGCCGCGTTCCTCGCTGACTGGGGGATGGATTTCGCCTCTATTCTGTCAGCAGAATATGCCGACGCCATGTTGAAAAAAGGCACGCCTGAGAACGTCGATACCTGGCCAATCGGCACCGGTCCTTATGCCCTGCAACAATATAAGGTCGATTCATTGATCCGCTATATTGCTAACCCGAACTACTGGGGCGGTGAGGTGCCGACTAAACATCTGATTTTCTCTATTACACCAAACGTTGAGACGCGTCTGGCGAAACTGCAAACCAACGAGTGCCAGATTATTCCTGCGCCGTCGCCGGTTCAGTTTGACGCAATTAAAAAGAATAAAGACCTGACACTGCACTCTGTGGATGCGCTGAACGTCGGTTATCTGGCATTTAATACCGCGAAAAAACCGTTTGATAATGTGCTGGTACGTCAGGCATTAAATTATGCCACCGACAAAGAAGCCATTATTAACGCCGTCTTTATGGGGTCAGGCACGGTCGCAAAATCACCGATTCCGCCTAATATGATGGGCTTTAATAAAGACCTCAAAGACTATGGCTACGACGTGCAAAAAGCGAAAGATTTGCTCAAGCAGGCCGGGCTGGAGAAAGGCTTTGAGGCCACACTATGGTCGATGCCGGTTCAGCGCCCGTATAACCCGAACTCGCGCCGCATCGCCGAGATGATCCAGAGCGACTGGGCGAAAGTGGGCGTGAAAGCCAAAATTGTGTCTTATGAGTGGGGTGAATATCTCTCCGGCATGCGTAAAGGCGAGCACGACACCGCGCTGTTTGGCTGGATGTCCGACAACGGCGATCCGGATAACTTCGCCGACGTGCTGCTGGGCTGCAACAGTATTAAAACTGGCTCCAACGCCGCACGCTGGTGCGATAAAGGCTACGACGAGCTGGTGCAAAAAGCGCGTCTGACCAGCGTACCAGCCGATCGGGCGACGCTCTACGCGCAGGCGCAGGACATTTATTATCAACAGGCTCCATGGATAGCCCTGGCGAACGGTAAAACCTTCTATGCCACCCGCAGCAATGTGACCGGTTATAGTGTTAGCCTGATGGGCAGTGATTTTTCGAAAGCGAAACTGAATTAATACGAAGGAGAATGTATGCCGCACCTGGATGAAGTTCGCACTCGCGTTGACGCCGCTATTGCCGAGGACGTCATCACCCATATGAATGAATTGCTGGTGGAGTTGAGCGATGACGCGTCACTCGCGCGCGAGGATCGCTACGCCCAGCAGCAACGGTTACGTAATGCTATTGCGCATCACGGACATCAGCACAAGGAAGACCGGGAAGCACGCCGCGAACATCTCACTAAGGGCGGCACGATTTTGTAGCGGGTTTAATGTTATCGATAATGTGTCATTCCGGGGGAGTATTTAAGGAGTGGCACATTTCACTTTTTAATTATGTTTAATTGGCTGATTCTGTAAAGTGTTAGCGTTTTTGATTTGCTATTATATTGACAGGAAGCATATATGGAGTTGGGTATTCTGCAGGAAGAAAACGAATGACGGTTAAAAAATACGCTACACTCACGCTATCTCGGTGAAAATAATAACCCTTTCTTTGATAAAATTTTTCAGTTCAAATCTTGAAATGAAATTTCATCACAAAAGTTAATCTTATGTAAACAGAGATAAAATCAGGCGAAGTAATATAATCGGTTTACACAGTTTCACCTGATAATATTTAATAAAACAACACATTTACCTGCTTTATCAAAACGATCGCCTCGCCACCAGCCAGACGCCAATCACCAGCAGTACCGCGCCGCTTACCGGCCCCACCAGTTCCCGCCACGTCAGGCCGTGACTTCTGATAACATCCAGCACCAGCCCACCGATCAACTGGCTGGCGACCAGCACGGCAATGGTCGTTGCCGCACCGACGTACTGGTAGCCGCTGATGCTGGCAAAAACAAAAAACGATCCCAGCAGGCCGGGGATCAGCGTCCACCAGCGCACGTTGGCTGCCAGTTCACTAAACCCTGCTACGCCATTCTTAATTAACAGAATGCTGACAAACAGCACAATGCCCACCAGCGAATTCAGTAGCATGGCAATCAGCACGGTAGAAGAGGACTGGGTGATCCGCACCATTAGTGTATTCTGTACCACCAGCCCAATACCGGCCGCCACCAGGAAGGTGAGGGTAAGTGACTGGTTCATGCCGCGCCGTCCGGATCGCTGCGCTGGTCGAGTTGCAATTGCATAAAGGTCAGATCCAGCCAGCGACCAAATTTGGTGCCGACCTGCGGCATTTGCGCTGTGGTGATGAAACCGAGTTTACTGTGCAGATGCAGCGACGCCTGGTTTTGTGACTCGATGCCTGCGACCATCACATGTTTGCCAATACGCCGCGCCTCAGCGATCAATTGCCTGAGCAGTTCGCCTCCCAGCCCTTTTCCCTGGTGGTCGGGGTGAACATACACCGAATGCTCCACGGTATGACGAAAACCATCAAACGCGCGCCAGTCACCAAAAGACGCGTAGCCTGTCACCACGCCATTTTCCTCACTGACTAATACTGGATAGCCCGCCAGTTTACGTGCTTCAAACCAGGCGATACGGTTATCTACATCGACGGTTTTGTCATTCCAGATCGCGGCGGTATGGAGCACCGCATGGTTGTATATCTCAGCTATGGCCGCGCAGTCATCCTGGCAGGCGTATCGAAGAACCATTTTGCACCTCAACGCTCGTACACTATAGTAGTACGATATTATTACAATACTGTACGCCAGGTTGTCATTCTTTTTATGAGTGGAGTGCAATGAACAGTCCCGAAGACACTATTAATCAGCGGATCAGCACCCGTCTGCGCATCGAGCGTGAGTCGCGTGGCTGGTCGCTCAGCGAGCTGGCCGAGCGGGCGGGCGTGTCGCGGGCGATGATCCACAAAATCGAGCGCGGGGAAAGCAGCCCAACGGCAACGCTGCTGGGCCGGCTTTCCGGGGCGTTTGGTATCAGTATGTCAACGCTGATTGCCCGTGCTGAGATGCAGGAAGGTAAGCTGTTGCGTAGGGAAAAACAGCCCGTATGGCACGATCCACAGACCGGCTATTTACGGCGTCATGTGTCACCGCGCAGCGATCTGCCGATTGATTTGGTGCAGATTGAGCTTCCCGCCGGGAGCGATGTACCGATGCCTGCCTCTTCCTATGCACTGGCCCGTCAGTTGATTTGGCTACAACAGGGCGAACTGGTTTTCGTGGAGGGCGACACCCGCCACAACATGCGCGCCGGTGATTGTCTTGAACTCGGGCCGCCAAACGACTGCCGGTTTATTAATGAAACGGCGGAGTCGTGCGTGTATCTGGTGGTGCGCTTAAACCCCTCTGCCGCGTAAAGTGAAGCGACACCTCCGCTCAGGGTCTAGTATCAAGGGATGCATTCAACCAGAAGGAGCGAACTATGAGTCAACAACCGCAACGTAACCGCCGCTGGGTTCTGGCCTCGCGCCCGCACGGCGCGCCTGTCGCCGATAATTTTCGTCTTGAAGAAGATCAGGTGCCTGCGCCGGGCGAAGGTCAGGTTTTACTGCGTACCCTTTGGCTTTCACTCGACCCTTATATGCGCGGAAGAATGAGCGATCAGCCTTCCTATGCGCCGCCGGTGGACATTGGCGCGGTGATGGTAGGGGCGACCGTAAGCGTGGTAGAGCAATCCAGCCATCCTGACTTTTCCCCCGGCGATCGGGTGCTTGGTTACAGTGGCTGGCAGAAATATGAAATTTCTGACGGCAAAGGGCTGGTGAAGCTGGATGACAGCGTGCCGCATCTCTCGTGGGCGTTAGGCGTGCTGGGAATGCCGGGCTTTACCGCGTATATGGGCCTGCTGGATATTGGCCGTCCGAAGGAGGGTGAGACGCTGGTTGTGGCGGCCGCCACCGGGCCGGTCGGCGCAACGGTAGGCCAGATTGGCAAGATTAAGGGCTGCCGGGTGGTCGGCGTTGCAGGGGGCGCAGAGAAATGTCGTCACGCCGTCGACGTGCTGGGTTTTGACGCATGTATCGACCATCGGGCAGAGGACTTTGCCGACCAGCTTGCCGCTGCCTGTCCTGACGGCGTCGATATCTATTATGAAAACGTTGGCGGCAAGGTTTTCGACGCCGTGCTGCCGCTGTTTAACACGTCTGCCCGCGTGCCGGTCTGCGGCCTGGTCAGCGGCTATAACGCCACCGATCTGCCGGAGGGACCCGATCGCCTGTCGTTGCTAATGGGGACGATCCTTAAAAAACGCATGCGGGTACAGGGTTTTATTATTGCCCAGGATTACGGTCATCGTATTGATGAATTCCAGCAGCAAATGGGCGAGTGGGTGAAAGCGGAAAAAATTCGCTATCGCGAAGAGGTCACCGAGGGGCTGGAAAACGCGCCGCAAACTTTTATTGGCATGCTGGAGGGGAAAAACTTCGGCAAGGTGGTGATCCGCGTTTCTGCCGAAAACGAATGATTGAAGTAGCCGATAAAACGCCGTGCACTATTGCACGGCGGAATGTGATCTGCTTCGCGTTCTGCGCCGCTGGTGTGGTTTTTGCCCGTGTGACGCTGAATTAACCCCGTCGCCTGCCGATAACAAGACACGCTATACGCTTACTTGTTATCCAGGGAGTACGGGATGTCCGGTTTTCGCCAACGATTACGTAATATCACCATTAGTAAAAAACTCGCCATGGGCTTTGGCGTGGTGCTTTTGCTGGTGGCTATCGCTACCACGCTGAGCGTTCTGCGCTTTCGCGAAATACGCGATGTGTACGAAAAAACCAATCTTATTTACAACATCAACATTGAAGTCTTTCAGGCCAAAATTAACCGCCTGAAATATTTTTATAGCAGCGATGAAAAATCAGGCCAGGTGATGGCCGGTTACGTCGATCATGCGCTTCAGCTCACCGCCTCGGCACAGCATCTCGCGTGGACCCCCGCTGAAAAAACCGTTATTGATGATATGGCAGGTCATCTTGATGGCTTTAAAACCAGCGTTGCTGCGATGCAGAAATCAATGGCAAATTTAGTGGCGCTGAGGGATGCGCTTGATAAGGCTGGAACAGAGGATTTGCAGTCACGTTATGCAACGCTTATCCGCACACCGCTGGAAGATACCTCGCTTAGCTATCAGCTTTATGATGTGCTGTTTGCCATCGGTAACTTACGCGACCGCGCGCTGGCCCTGCGTTTTAGCGCCAGCGAAGATGCGCGTGATGCGCTGACGACACAATCGTCCACCACCCAAAGCGCGGTACAAACATTGATGCCGCTGCTGCCTTCTGAAGCACAAACGCAGCTTCAGTCGCTATGGGAAGAGAGCACCAGCTATCGTGACAACAGCCTGTACTACTATCAGGCGGTGCAGGATCTTAAAGTCACAGAAGACCAGGTAAAAACGGCGGGCGACCGCTCCAGTGCGGCGATCAAACAAATTATCGCCCTGGTGAAGGCACATAACGATAATCTGGCGAATACCTCATCGACGATTGCGGCGCTGGTTGGACTCATCGCTATTGTGCTCGGGATCGCCGTGTCATGGTGGGTAACGCGACAAATCACCCGCCCGGTGCGGGAGAATTTACAGCTGGCTGAGCGTATCGCCAGCGGGGATTTGAGCGCCAGCATTCAGGCCCGCAGTCAGGATGAGTTCGGTAAACTGACCGCCGCAATGGGCGTGATGAATGACAAACTGCGTTCGATGATTGGTGAGGTACGCCATAGCGTCACCCGGGTCACCAGTGCCGCCTCGGAAATCGCCGAGGGTAATACCGACCTCTCATCGCGAACCGAACAGCAGGCCGCCGCAGTAGTGCAGACCGCCGCCAGCATGGAGCAACTTACCGCCACGGTGAAAAATAACGCCGATAATGCCCGCCACGCCAGCCAGCTGGCGGCGGAAGCGTCGCAGACCGCCAGCCAGGGCGGCAATGTTATGCGTGATATGGTTTCGACCATGGGCGACATTAACACCAGCTCGCGTAAAATCGCCGATATTACTGCCGTCATTAATAGTATTGCGTTTCAGACCAATATCCTCGCTCTGACCGCCGCGGGGGATGCGGCGCGCGCGGGTGAGCAGGGGCGCGGCTTTGCGGTGGTCGCCAGCGAAGTGCGCAGCCTTTCGCAGCGCAGCTCCCAGGCGGCGAAAGATATTGAGCATCTTATTGCTGAGTCGGTATCGCGTATTGATACCGGCAGCAGTCTGGTGGTAAAAGCCGGGCAGACCATGGAGCAGGTGGTGCATTCCGTCACTCGCGTCAACGATATTATGGGCGAAATCTCTTCTGCATCAGAAGAACAGAGCCGGGGTATTGAGCAAATCGCCCGCGCGGTGTCGGAGCTGGACAGTACCACGCAGCAGAATGCCTCACTGGTCAATGCCTCGTCGCTGGCGGCGGGATCGCTGGAAGAGCAGGCGAGAGTGCTGGAAGAACTGGTGGCGGCCTTTCGTCTGGATGACAGCGCCCGCGTACAGCGCGCCAGACATCAGCCGGCATTAGTGACAGCCGGCAGTGAAGGAAACTGGACAACGTTTTAATATGATGCCCGGCGGCGCTCGCCGCCGGGAAAAACAGAATCAGAACTGCCAGGCAACCGACAATCCGACACCATAATTACGTCCCGGTGCTGGTTCGTAGTAGCGGCCATTGGATTCATTAACGATCACCGAGCCGACATATTCCCGGTCGAATAAATTATCCACCCGGCCAAAAATATCCATCATCCAGTGCCCGTAACTGAATTTATACCCGGTGTTCAGACCCACCACCGTCCACGACGGGGCTTGCGCGGTATTTTCATCATCGGCCATGATCCCGCTCATATAACGAATATCGCTACCAGCATACCAGCCGGTTTCCGGTTCATATCCCAGCGACGCAAAGCCCATATTGCGCGCGATACCCGGAATGCGATTACCATTACAGTCGTTCGCGCCGCAGGCGTTAGTACGATAGGTGGCATCAAGCCAGGTCCATGACGCTTTCGCGCGCCAGTTTTCCGCAAATTGCTGATCCAGCGACAGCTCCGCGCCCTGACGGCGGGTTTTGCCTGCATTTTTATAGCTGGTACGCCCGCCGCTGCTGGCATCGACCACAATTTCATCATCGGTATCGGTCTGGAAAAGAGCCGCGGTAATCAGTCCGTTACCAACGCGTGTTTTGCTGCCGATTTCCACCGTATCATTTGTAGACGGTTTAAGATTGAAATTCAGACCACTTTGATTATTGGAACGGTAAGATAGTTCGTTAATGGTCGGCGTTTCAAAGCCGCGTCCGGCAGAGAGGTACAGATTCCATGCGTCGGTCACCGCATATTTCAGGGAGCCTGCCGGTAGCCATTTATGATAGCTGGCGTCGCCGCTGTCATCGCCGTTGGCTGCGGTGATGTAATGATCGTTGGAATCAAACCACACTGAGCTGTAACGTACTCCCGCGTCCAGAGACAGCTTATCGGTCAACTGCCAGGTGCTTTGCAGATACGGGTCGAGGTTCCACATCAGGTTGCGTTCATCACGACGCAGTGCGCCTTTTTCCCCGTACTCCGGCGTTCCATTAACCATCACAAAGTTCTCATAACCCTTGCGATTTTCACTCATATTCTCGTAATCAAGGCCGGTGGTAAAGGTCACCGGAACCAGCAGTTCGCCCCGGTGCGTCCAGCGGGTATCAATGCCCTGATAATGACGATTGAGGCTAATAACACCGCCCGCATGATGCGGGTTAAGCTGGGGCGCGCGTGGAATGGACTGATATTGCGTAGTTTCCCGCTCACCCGCGTACATCATCACGCTGAGGTCGTCGTCGCTGCTAAGCTGGCGCTCATAGCGTAATCCGGCCTGGGTTTGTTTCGTGTCCTTGCGGGTATTGTACTGATCGCCACGTGGCGACTGGCGTGGATTATCGTGCCATTCCGCGCTGCTCAGGCCGCCCGGATCGTTGGCAGTGATATCAACGCTGTTCAGCAGCAGCGTCAGGGTGCTGACATCATCAATACGCACACCGAGTTTGGCATTGGCGAGGTTTTTACGCGCGCCGCTGTGGTCGCGATAGCCGTGGGTCGCAAATCGGCTGCTGGACACCGTGTAATTGACGTCGCCCGCCTGAGTACCGTCACCCGTGGCACCCGTGGCTTTCAGACCGTAGCGCCAGCTACCGAAACTGCCGTAATAACTGCTGGCTTCAATGGTAGCGGGTTGTTCACCGGTCTGCGTAGTGACATTCATTACCCCGCCGGAGGAGTTGCCGTACAGCGCCGAGAAGGGGCCGCGCAGGACGTCCACGCTCTCAACGCTATTGATATCAATATTGGACGTCTGCCCCTGACCGTCCGGCATGGTTGCCGGAATGCCATCAACGTACAGCCGCAGGCCGCGCACACCGTAGGTAGAGCGTGAACCAAAACCCCGTATCGACAGTTGCAGATCCTGCGCGTAGTTCTGCCGGTTCTGTACCTGCAATCCCGGTACCGCCCCCAGCGATTCAGAAAGATTAATACGCGGTTCAGCGTGACGCATCTCCTCCCCGTTCACCACGCTGACGGCAGCAGGGGTGTCCAGTTCCGAAACGGTGTGCGGCGTCGCTGTCACGATCAGGGTCTGATCGTCGGCGGCGAAGGACGGAGCGGGCAGGGCGAGAACGGGTAATATCAGCGCCGGAAGTGCGGCCTGACGGGCGATCGGGATTTTCATTAACGGACTCTTACTGGCAGATCAAAGTGAAAAAACGCCGTTATGTTAAAGCTTTTGTAAATAATTGAAAATCAAAACGGCACATTACGTTAAATGCAAGTATAGGAAGTAAATGAGCTTTTGCCGGAAAGGTGGAAAATTAACGCTCCACATTCAACTGAATAATGATTATTATTCTCATCTAAACCGAGGCGAAACCATGAGTTTGCCCGAGGAAGCCTGTGAAGCGGTACTAACATTGCTCATCAAAGGGAGTCGTTATGTCTTTACGTCAACTGTCTGCGCCACGTCTGCGCCATTCCATTCTGTTCACGTCTCTGCTACTGGCCGGGACATTTAATGCTCACGCTGCCGAAGAAATGTTGCGTAAAGCAGTAGGTAAGGGGGCTTATGAAATGGCCATCAGCCCGCAGGACAATGCGCTGTGGGTGGCTACCGTACAGAGCCGCAAGAACGATAAGGGCGGCGTTATCTACCGTCTTGATCCGGCCACGCTGGAAGTGACCCAGGCGATTCACAACGATCTCAAACCCTTTGGCGCGGCGATCGATAATCAAACCGGTACGCTGTGGTTCGGCAACACGACTAACGGTGCGGTTACGGCAGTCGATGCCAAAACCGGCGAGGTGAAAGGGCGTCTGGTGCTGGACGCGCGCAAACGCACCGAGACCGTACGTCCGCTGCAGCCGCGTGAGCTGACCGTGGATGAAAAAACCAATACGGTGTATATCACCGGGCTGGGTAAAGAGAGCGTGGTGTGGGTGGTGGATGGCAAAACGCTGAAGCTAAAAACCACCATCACCAATACCGGCGCGATGGGTACCGGCCTGGCGCTGGACAGCGAAGCGAAACGGCTTTACGTGACCAATGCTGATGGCGAGCTGATCACCATCGACACCGCCACCAACAAGATCCTGACGCGCAAAACGCTGCTGGAGGATGGTAAGGAGCACATGTTCCTTAATCTGAGTCTGGATGTAAAAGGGCATCGCGCTTTTATTACCGATTCCAAACAGCCGCAGGTGCTGGTGGTCGATACTCGTGATGGCAAGGTAATCGAAAAAATTGCTGCCCCGGAGTCGCTGGCGGTGTTGTTCAACCCTGCGCGTAATGAAGCGTATGTTACCCACCGCAAGGCGGGTAAAGTCAGCGTTGTGGACACGAAAAGTTATAAAGTGGTGAAAACCTTTGACACGCCGACCTTCCCCAACAGCCTGGCGCTGTCCGCCGATGGTCAGACGCTGTACGTGACCGTCAAGCAAGAGTCCACTCGCGAGAAAGAAGCCACCCAGCCGGATGAGGTGATCCGTATTACTCTGTAACGGCAAGCATTGTCCCTCTGATGCCCGATGGCGCTGTGCTTATCGGGCCTACGTACAGTGTGATACTGGTTAGTATTCCGGGTTTTGTAGGCCGGGCAAGGAGCCGCCCGGCAGAAAAGGTACGTGAGAATGTTGTCCCTCTGGTGCCCGATGGCGCTGCGCTTATCGGGCCTACATACAGTGTGATACTGGTTAGTATTCCGGGTTTTGTAGGCCGGGCAAGGCGCAGACGCCGCCCGGCAGAAAAGGTAAGTGAGAATGTTGTCCCTCTGATGCCCGATGGCGCTGCGCTTATCGGGCCTACATACAGTGTGATACTGGTTAGTATTCCGGGTTTTGTAGGCCGGGCAAGGCGCAGACGCCGCCCGGCAGAAAAGGTAAGTGAGAATGTTGTCCCTCTGATGCCCGATGGCGCTGCGCTTATCGGGCCTACATACAGTGTGATACTGGTTAGTATTCCGGGTTTTGTAGGCCGGGCAAGGCGCAGACGCCGCCCGGCAGAAAAGGTAAGTGAGAATGTTGTCCCTCTGATGCCCGATGGCGCTGCGCTTATCGGGCCTACATACAGTGTGATACTGGTTAGTATTCCGGGTTTTGTAGGCCGGGCAAGGCGCAGACGCCGCCCGGCAGAGAAGGTACGTGGGACCGTTGTCCCTCTGATGCCCGATGGCGCTGCGCTTATCGGGCCTACGTACAGTGTGATACTGGTTAGTATTCCGGGTTTTGTAGGCCGGGCAAGGAGCCGCCCGGCAGAAAAGGTAGGTGAGAATGTTGTCCCTCTGATGCCCGATGGCGCTGCGCTTATCGGGCCTACAATAGGGGGACTGGTTACTCACCCGGCGCGAGGCTATGAATAGCCTGCACGCGCTTACGCACGCCAAACCATCCTGCCACAAGCAGCACGGCAATCAGCGGAATCGACCCGATGGTGTACGTCCCATTCGGATAATCAAACGCCATCAGCACCAACACGCTCAGCAGAAACAGCAGCGTCAGCCATGAGGTGAACGGTGCGCCAGGCATTTTAAAGCCGACGTCTGGCGTTTTCCCTTCTTTGATTGCTTTACGCAGGCGCATCTGGCAAACCACGATGAATACCCACGAGGCAATAATGCCCAGCGAGGCGACATTGAGCACAATCTCAAACACCTGCGAGGGCACCAGATAGTTGAGGAAAACGCCAATAACGTAGATAAACAACGTAGCCAGAATACCGGCATACGGTACATGCTGGCGGCTCATTTTCGACATAAACTTCGGCGCAGAACCGCCCATCGACATCGAGCGTAAAATACGCCCGGTGCAGTACAAACCGGAGTTCAGGCTGGAGAGCGCCGCCGTCAACACCACGATATTCATAATGCTGCCGATGTACGGCACGCCCAGCTTCGAGAAAAAGGTGACGAACGGGCTTTGCCCCGCCTGATAGGCATTCCATGGCAACAGCAGCACCAGCAGAACCACCGATCCTACGTAAAACAAACCAATACGCCAGATCACGCTATTAATGGCTTTGGGCACCATCGTCTGCGGATCTTTGCATTCGCCTGCCGCAGTCCCCACCAGTTCAATGGAGGCAAATGCAAAGACCACGCCCTGCACCAGCACCAATGCAGGCAGCAAACCGTGCGGAAAAAAGCCGCCGTTATCGGTAATGAGATGAAAGCCGGTGGCTCCTCCGTCCAGGGGCTTGCCGCTGCCGAGGAATACTGTTCCAACCACCAGAAAAACCACAATCGCCAGCACCTTAATCAGTGCAAACCAGAACTCCATCTCGGCGAACCACTTCACGCCAATCATGTTCATGGTGCCGACAATCGCCAGCGCGCCAAGGGCAAATACCCACTGCGGCACGTCACCAAACGCGCCCCAGTAATGCATATACAGCGCCACGGCAGTGATATCGACAATGCCGGTCATCGCCCAGTTAACGAAATACATCCAGCCCGCCACATAAGCGGCTTTTTCACCGAGAAATTCGCGCGCATAGGAGACAAAGCTACCGCTGGACGGGCGGTGTAACACCAGTTCGCCCAGTGCACGCAGTATAAAGAAAGAGAAGATGCCGCAGACCAGATAGACGATAGCCAGTGAAGGCCCGGCCATTTGTAGTCGGGCTCCGGCCCCTAAAAACAACCCGGTACCGATTGCGCCACCGATCGCAATCATCTGTACCTGACGGTTGCCCATCGCTTTGTGGTATCCCTCTTCGTGCGAGTTTAACCACCGGCGTTTTGCAGCATGCTGTTCCGCCGTGGTAGGACGTGTTGTGTTCATGTGTTTTCCTGTTTTACCTGTCTAAATCGTGCAAGGATATGCTGATGCCTGAGTAAGGCATGCCGTCCGCGCTTTCTCATTATTCTGATGTAGAGATAAGTGGGGAGGGGGCGAAGCATCCTACACTTATCAGAAGGATGCCGTAAAGTCAGTCAGCCGCCAAAAACGGCAATCGCCTGTTGCAGGCGGGAGGTTCGACGCGTCAAGGCTTCTGCTGCTCCGGAGACTTTCTCCACCATCAACGCGTTGTCCTGCGTCATCCCACCAATGCGTGATAGCGAATCATTAATCAGGTTAAGGGCCAGCATTTGCTCCTCAGTGGCATGACCCATTTCGGTAATGCGCGAAGACATATGGATCACACTCTCAATCATGCCGGAAAGATGGGTTTCGGTTTGCTCTACCATGGTGACACCGCGGTGGACGTTGGTGACATTTTTTTCTATTAACGTCTTAATTTCCTTCGCGGCAGACGCAGAATGCTGCGCCAGGTGGCGGACTTCTGCTGCGACCACAGCAAATCCACGCCCCGCATCTCCTGCCCGTGCCGCTTCGACTGCGGCATTCAATGCCAGAATATTGGTTTGAAAAGCGATACTGTCGATGAGCGAGATGATGTCGACAATCTGATGGTTATCGCGAGCAATTGTCTGCATCATCTCCAGCGTTTGTTTCATCACAACGCCATTTTCGGTTGCGCTATGGCTGGTGCGTTGCGCCATCGTCATCGTTTCTTTTGCCGTTGCGGCAGTTTGCTCAACGGCGCTGGAGATTTCCTCAACCGCCGCCGCCGTATGCTGCAGGTGAGCCGCGGTTTCTTCTGAGCGACGATGCAGGGCGGCTCCCTGTTCAGTTACCCGCAGGCTAATATCATGAATGCCGGTAATTTGGGTACTTACATCGTCAACTAAAGAATGAAGATTAAGTCCTGATTGATTAACCAGACGCATCATCATGCCAATGTCGTCAATGCGATCAAAATGAAAATAATCGGTTTTACGCCCGGCGACGATTCGCTGCATCTGGCTGACAATTTTTTTTAGCGGCTGGCTTAGTTGATGCTTAAGGTAAATCGCGAGAATAAAAAACGGCAGGATCAGCAGCGCAGATCTGAAGACTGTATTTAAAGGAATATTTATTATTGCCAGCGAAAAAAAAGCAGCCGCAAACAGAGCAAGGTTAATTCTGACGGAGACGCTTAGCCGCTTATATAAAGAGAATATGGCGAGAGCCCCACGGCGAATGAGTACGCCTTTATAGAAGCGAAAACCGTTTAACTGATGTTGCTTGAGTTGTTGATAACATCTGGCGCTGGCATCAATCTCTGCGCGCGAGGGCACGTTGCGCACCGAAATATAGCCGGTCATCTGGTCATTGTGCCAGACGGGGGTCACATTAGCACGGACCCAATAGTGATCGCCATTTTGCCGCCTGTTTTTCACCAGTCCCGTCCAGCTTTCGCCCTGCTGAATAGTAAACCACATATCGGCAAACGCCTCGGCCGGCATGTCAGGATGGCGAATAATATTATGGGGCTGGCCAATCAGTTGCGCATCTTCAAATCCGCTGGCATTAATGAAGGCAGAGTTGGCGTAGGTAAGATAGCTATTGCGATCTGTTGTCGACATCAGGGTCGCGTCTTTATTAAGTAAATACTCATTTTGTGTAACAAACATGTTACTCTTCATTGATAATTCCCTAATGAATGATTCGGCTACTGCCCATTCTTAGCGAGGGCATTCTCGATTCTGCGGCGTTAATAGCATTGCGCATTCTGTACTAAACGATTATCGACCGAAAGTGGCAGTAGTTAATTATTTTTTGTGGCTTAACTTTGTGATTGTAATAAATATGCAACGAACCTGAAGCCTGTATTAAATATACAGCGCGACGTCGCGACTTAAATAAAATAAAGGCTGAAAAAGCATGATACGCCCGGCGCTTGCGGCATTAATTAATAATTTTTTAACATTCCAAACCGCAGGACAGGTAAGCGGGGCTACCATCTTTACCGGGGAAGAGGTCAAATTGACGTCATGATCGGGTCTTATCAACGCAAAAAAGCGCTGTTCCGGAGAGTTCGGTTCCGGAACAGCGTGGCGAAAGGTCGCCATATCAGGATCAGGCAGCGGAAGGCGTTAAGGTAATACGGTCTAATGGGCCGACAATAAACAGATAGGAGATCAGGCCAATCAGTCCCATTGAGCCAACGTATAAAATGGCATAGTCAAAAGAGTGAGTATTGGCGATGATCACGCCAATCACCAGGGGTGTGACGATACTTGCCATATTGCCGCACATATTAAATACGCCGCCCGCAATCCCCAGCACCTCTTTAGGTGAGGTATCGCTGAGCACGCACCAGCCGAGATTGCCAAAGCCCTTGGCAAAGAATGCCAGGCTCATAGCGGCAATGACTACCACTTCTGAAGAGGTGTAGTTTGCAATCACAATTACGCAGGAAAGCAGCATGCCGCAAATCACCGGGAATTTACGTGCGGTGGTTAAGCTGTAGCCTTTCTTGAGCAGCCAGTCGGAGAAAACACCACCGAGCAGGCCGCCGATAAACCCTGCGATTGCCGGGATACTGGCGACAAAACCAACTTTCAGAATCGACATCCCTTTGGCTTCATACAGGTAAGTTGGAAACCAGGTCAGGAAGAACCAGGTAATGGAGGTCACGCAAAACTGGCCGATATACACACCAATCATCATCCGGTTAACGCAGACGCTTTTAATTTGCGCTAGGGTAAGTTTTGGCTGGTCTTTTTTTGTCCCCAGCGTCGGTTCGCCGCCGCCATCGCGAATATAGTCCATCTCCTGTTGGTTGATTTTTGGATGATGTAGAGGATCTCTGACTTTGATCAGCCAGAATATACCAAGTACCACACCGATAGCACCGATATAATAAAAGACATAATGCCAGCTCAGATTATGCAAAATAATTGTCATCAGCGGCGTAATGATCCCCAAAGAGATATATTGCGCGGCCTGATAGACCGAAGTAACAAATCCACGCTCTTTATTCGGAAACCATTGCACGCTCAGGCGGCTGTTGGCGGGAAAGGCAGGTGCTTCGATGGCCCCCATCATCAGGCGCAGGATCACCAGTACCATTAGCGGGCTGGCAAATAAAAAAATGGTCCCCTGAAACATGGTGATCAATGACCAGGCAATCAGCGCGGTGCCGTAGACCAGCCGTGAGCCGTATTTATCCAGCAGCCAGCCGCCGGGAATCTGCATAATAACGTAGGAAATCCCAAACACTGAAAACGCGAGTCCTAAATCCTCAGCATCAAAACCTAATTCTTTACTCATAATCGGCGCAACAACAGAAAGGGTGGCGCGATCGGCATAATTAAATACGGTGGCCAGAAATAAAAATAATAATATACCGTAACGCACGTTGCTGCGTTTAATAAGTGTTGTCATTACCAACTCCTTAACAGGGTTGAGTTTTATTTTGTAGGGTAGAGGCGGGAAGGGTATTCCCGCACAGATAGATTAAGGACGTTTGCCAAACTCGCAGGTCAGTTGTGTCCAGCGACGTGCCTGTTCACTCAGCGTGAAGCCCAGGCCATGTCGCTCAGAGATCCACATCCGGCCGTCGCGCAGTTCCAGTTGCTCGTTGAACAGCGGATTCAGCCACTCAAAATGCTCCAGCCACGGCTCCAGTGGGTAGGCGGCGGAAAGATGTAGATGGACTTCCATCGCAAAGTGCGGAGCCAGTTTACGCCCGTGTTTAGCGGCCAGATCCATAATTTTGAGGAAGGGTGAAATGCCCCCCACACGTGGCGCGTCAGGCTGTACGAAATCGCTGGCGTTGCCGAGGATTAATTGTTCATGCTCGCGGAAGCTGGTGAGCATCTCGCCGGTAGCAATCGGCGTATCCAGCGCGGCTGCCAGTTGAGCGTGACCTTCAACGTCGTAAGCATCGAGCGGTTCTTCAATCCAGATTAGGTTAAACTGCTCCATTTTCCGGCCCATGCGGATGGCCGTTTCGCGGTCCCACTGTTGGTTAGCATCAACCATCAGGGGGAAGTCATCTCCAAGCGCTTCACGTACTGCGGTCAGACGACGAATATCTTCCGCCGTATTGGGCTGTCCCACCTTAATTTTGATGCCGCCGATGCCGTTTTCCTGTGAAATCACCACATTTTTCAGTACCTGATCCAGTGGAGTATGCAAGAAACCGCCGGAGGTGTTGTAGCACTGGACGGAGTCACGGTGAGCGCCAAGCAGTTTCGCCAGCGGCAGTCCGGCGCGTTTCGCTTTCATGTCCCAGAGTGCAATATCAATGGGGGAGATGGCCTGAACCGCCATTCCGCTGCGGCCCACCGACGCGCCAGCCCACAGCAGTTTGGTGTAAATTTTGTCGATGTCGTTGGGATCTTCACCCAGCAGGTTATCGGCAATTTCTTTGGCATGCGCATAAATTCCCTGGCCGCCTGCACGTTTTGAATAGCTAAAGCCGACCCCTTCAAATCCGTCGCGGCTGCGGATTTCTGCAATGATGATAGCGACTTCGGTTAAGGGTTTCTGGCGGCCGGTAAGCACTTTTGCGTCGCTGACCGGGGTCGCCAGTGGCAGGAAAGCCAGTGAGAGTTTTACCCATTCAATACGATCGCCGGTTTCAGCAGCGGTTTTTACGCCCGAAACACGGGCATAGGAAACGGCGTCAGAATTAGCACTTGTCGTCATGATTTTCTCCTGATGAATTAAAATGTTTGCGCTAACATTTCCATCTTTAACCATTGTTGGTTGCCACTATTGTGAGGTAATTTTGTACAGTCGATCACAAAGATGCTCATGATAATCGCTATTTTCCCTGAAGAGATCACATTCCTGGCTTCTTTGTGAGTATGCACAACTTAAAATGATAGCGATAACATTTTCAAAAAAGAGAAATACCTAACAAGTTGATTTATGGCTGAAAACCAGGCGGCGTATGGCAATGAGACGGTGCATCATGAATAATGTCATAAACACCCTAACCATCCTTAAAAGGGCTTTGTCGTGAAAAGTTCGAAACCAACCCGCGCACCTACGCTGGATGACGTGGCCCGTACGGCAGGATTATCCTCAATGACGGTGAGCCGGGCGCTGAATACGCCGCAACTGGTTCGTCCAAAAACGGTTGAGAAGGTCATGCAGGCGGTGCGGGTTACTGGCTATATTCCCAATGCGCTGGCAGGCGGCCTGGCCTCACGGCGGAGCAGGCTGATTGCGGTGGTGGTACCACAGATCAATAACAATATGTTTGTCGATACTATTCAGACGCTCAGCGATGAGCTGGCGTTGCGCGGGTATCACATGCTGTTATGCGTGGCAGGTTATACCCAGCAAACAGAATCAGAGCTGGTCGCCACACTGTTATCGCGCCGTCCGGATGGCGTGGTGCTCACCGGAATCCATCATTCTCCGGCGCTTAAGAAAATCATTCTTAACGCCGCCATTCCGGTTGTGGAGATTTGGGACCTGACGCCGACGCCGCTGGATATGCTGGTGGGTTTTTCCCATGAGAAAATTGGTATGGCAACCGGTGAGTTTTTGCTGCGTAAAGGCTACCGCCGGGCAGGGTTATTATGGACGGCCGACCGCCGTGCGGCCCAGCGAAAGCAGGGACTGTGCGAGGTACTAAGTCGCCATGGTATTGGTGAACCGGGGCAGGTAGATGTTCCGCTACCCGCTTCACTGGCGCTGGGGCGTAGCGGACTTGCACAGCTTCTGACACAGGAGAACTATGACGTTATCGTTTGTAGCTCGGATACGCTTGCACAGGGCGCTATTATGGAAGCAGAGAGCCGTGGCATGATCGTACCGCGCGATCTGGCGGTCATCGGGTTTGGCGATCTGGATTTTGCCGCCAGTAATCGACCGGCTATCACTACCGTTAGTATCGACAGGCGGGACATTGGCTGTCGGGCGGCAACGCTGCTGGCTGACCGTATTGAGGGGGTTGAACGTGACGAAAGCATTATTGATATCGGTTTTCACCTGATTGAACGTGAGTCGGCGTAATGACAAATCGCCCGGCGATTTTTATGCTAGTGTGAGCGTCTGTTCACAAAGGAGAAGACCATGCCGCACATTGATATCAAATGCTTTCCCCGCGATCTTAACGATGAGCAAAAATCAGCGCTGGCCGCTGACATTACGCAGGTTATTGTCCGCCATCTGCAAAGTAAAGAAGGCTCCGTTTCTGTTGCGCTTCAGCAAGTTGCCCAGGAGAAGTGGCAGCAGGTATGGGATAGTGAAATTGCGCCCCATATGGACGAGTTGATTAAAAAACCAGGCTACACAATGTGACCGTTTTGCCCGGTGGCGCAGTGCTTACCGGGCCCGGGTGTGACGATCACCTCTGCTTTTTCTGGCCGCTTTTGCCTTAGCGCCACTTTACGATTGACGTTATTACTCCACACATCAAACCGCCACAAAACTGTCATTTCCCGGTCATGCACCGCCTCTATAGTCACCGCCAGATAAAGTCCCAAAGAGGATAACAATATGCTGGCTCCCCTGTGTTTCTCACAGGTGAGTGCGACCCGTCGGGTGTTGACCGTCGGTGATGACACGCCTCCTGTCATGGGAGGGCGTTGATGCACGCATTCACCTCACTTTCGCTGCAAGGCGTCTCATTCGCCTTCGGCAATCAAACCGTACTACACCAGATTGATCTTCATGTCGATGCGGGCAGTATCGTGGCACTGCTTGGCCCTTCCGGCTGCGGTAAAAGTACGCTTC
This sequence comes from Superficieibacter electus, assembly GCF_002915575.1. Taxonomy (GTDB): domain Bacteria; phylum Pseudomonadota; class Gammaproteobacteria; order Enterobacterales; family Enterobacteriaceae; genus Superficieibacter; species Superficieibacter electus. The sequence continues at coordinate 37,044 of NZ_PQGD01000002.1, read as the reverse complement.
TGCGCCTGTTGGCCGGGCTGGCGCAGCCCGGCGGCGGGGAGATCTTTTTTGGCGAACACCGCGTGGCAATGCGCGGGTGGTCATTACCCCCGGAAGCACGGGATATTGGCATGGTCTTTCAGGATTATGCCTTGTGGCCACATATGACGGTGGCGCAGAACGTCGCGTTCCCCCTCAGGATGCGTCGGGTAGCGCGTGCTGAACGTGCGCGCCGCGTTATGCTGGCGCTTGAGCGTGTGGGACTTGCCCCTTTTGCCGATCGTAAACCATCCGGGCTGTCCGGCGGTCAGCAACAGCGGGTGGCACTGGCGCGGGCCATCGTTGCCGAACCGCGCGTGTTGCTGTTTGACGAACCGCTTTCCAACCTTGACAGCGAACTGCGCGAATCGCTGTGCCTTGAAATTCGCCAGCTCTTACGTCAGCTCGGGACCACGGCTATCTATGTCACTCATGATCGCCATGAAGCCGAAATGCTGGCCGACCGCATTGTGTATCTTTCTGGCGGCGGTATCGCCGCTATTCGTTCTGTTACTTCAGCCTCAGGGGAACCCGTATGACATCCAGTCTGTTCATCAACAAAGGAGTTGCTGTCGCTATTATGTTGTCATCTGCCATGATATCCAGCGCTCATGCGCTGACGGTGTACACCGCCGGTCCCGGAACGCTCGCAAAAAATCTTGCCAGCGGTTATGAAAAGAAAACGGGTGTGAAAGTGAATGTTTTCCAGGCAACGACCGGAAAAGTAATGGCCAGACTGGAAGCCGAACAGGCAAATCCGCAGGCCGATGTGCTTATTTCTGCCTCGTGGGATACGGCGGAAGATTTGCATCATCGCGGCTGGTTACTGCCTTATCAAAGTGCTAATGCAGCGAACGTTCCGGCAAATTTAAAATCATCGGATTTTGTTGCTCAGGGCGTGTCGGCGCTGGCTATCGTCTGGAATAGCAAGAGCGGTACACCGGAGCCCAAAGAATGGCAGGACCTCACTCGTGCGGATTTTAAGGATAACGTCACGACTCCGGACCCGGCACTATCCGGAGCATCGCTGGATCTGCTGATTGGCCTGCAAAATGGGATGGGTGAGAAATCCTGGGACTTATTCAGCGCGTTGAAAAAGAACGGTATGGTAGTCAGTGGACCCAATGCGCAGGCGGTGACGCCGGTGATGCAGGGAGCGAAAGCGGCAGTTTTTGGCGCGGTGGACTACGTTTCATACGGTAATATCAGCCAGGGGGAATCGCTGAAAGTGATTTTCCCGACCAGCGGGACGGTGATTGCCCCGCGGCCGATGATGATCCTCAAAACCACGCAGCAAGCTAAAGAGGCGAAAGAGTTTATTGATTATGTTCTTTCACCTGAAGGTCAGGCGCTGGTGGCTGATGCCTGGCTGATGCCAGCACGTAGTGATGTTAACGCAAAACGCCCATTGCTGGATGAACTGAAAATCCTGCCCACGACCAGTGATGGAAGCAGTGAGCGCAGCAGTGTGCTGTCCCGCTTTAATAAACTCTTTGCGCAATAACGTTATCGGCACAGGCGACTTTGCCTGCAGGACAGACTTGTGAAACAAAAATTCATTCCGGCCTTTACGCTGGCGATGTTATTGGTGCTGGTTGCCTTACCGCTGCTGTTTATTATTTTGCAGGCTATCTTTCCGCATTTTAGCGCCGGTTCGTGGCAGGATGCCTTTGCCGGCGTTTCACCGCTGCTTCGCGATCCGCAACTGCCGGCGATGCTTGGCGGAACGCTGACTATCGCGGCAAGTGTGGCGTTGCTGAGCGCACTGATTGGCCTGCCGCTGGGGGTGGTACGCGGATTATTCAGGTTGCCACTGGCAAAACTGTGGGACACATTATTTTTGATCCCGTTCCTGACCCCGCCCTATATTGCCGCACTTTCATGGACGCTGGTGTTGCAGACCCAGGGGTATCTTCAGCAATTGACCGGCGTTAATTTGAATGATTTGCTGTTCAGTCGCAGCGGCATTGTGCTGGTGATGACCCTGAATATCTTCCCGGTGGTTTACTTTGCCGTTTCACGCAGCCTGCTGGCCAGCGGCCAGCGGCTCGCACTGGTGGCCAGGGTGCATGGGGCCACCGCAGGACGGGCATTCTGGCATATCACTCTGCCGATGGTGTCGCCGGCGCTGGCGGCGGGGATGCTGCTGGCCTTTACGCTGGCGATTGAAGAATATGGCGTTCCCGCCGCGCTCGGATCGCGGGCGGGAGTGGTAATGCTGACGGTAGGGATTGAAAAAAAGCTGGCGGACTGGCCTATTGATCTGCCAGGGGCGTCACTATTGTCGCTGGTATTAATCATCGTCGCGCTGGGAGGCTGGTGGTTACAGCGACGACTGGTAGGCGAGAAAGAGGTTACCAGTATCACCGGTAAGCCGGGTGAAAATCACGGTGCCGGGGCGGGAATTCTGCTGCTGCCGGCTATACTGGTGATGAGCATGGTGGCCCTGCTGGCAACCGGATTGCCTGTGCTATCAATGGCATTAACGGGGATTATGTCTACGTTATCGGGTGGCGTGTCGTGGCATAACGTGACGTTGTCACATTATGCAGCATTGTTTAGTCAACAGGGCGATGCGCTTTCCGCGCTGGGAACCAGTCTGTCGCTGGCCTTTTGCGCCGCGCTGGTTACGGGCACGATCGGGCTGCTGGCCGCATGGCTGGTGGTGGTGCAGAAAATAAAAGGGCGCGGAATAATTGACGCGCTGTCGCTAATGCCCGCTGCACTTCCCGGTGTTGTGGTTGGCGTGGGACTGATCCTGCTGTGGAACCGATCGTTCTGGCCGGTATCACCCTATAATACCTGGGCAATATTATTACTTTCCTATTGCTGTCTGCTTTTACCCTGGCCGGTACGTTATGTCAGCAGCGCACTGCGCCAGCTTGGAGGTAATCTTGAACCGGCGGCGCGCGTTCATGGAGCTTCGGCTCTGCAGGCGCTGCGTTTAATTGTCCTGCCGCTGGTTTCGCCAGCCATGTTGGCTGCCATGCTGATGGTATTTGCTATTGCGTCGCGTGAACTGGTGACGTCGTTACTGCTTGCTCCCGCGGGGACGCAAACCGTCGCCGTTTTTATCTGGCGTCAGTTTGAGCAGGGTTCCCCAGGACAAGGCATGGCGATGGCAACGCTGACGCTGCTCTGCGGGCTGATGCTAATGCTGGGTGCGCTGGCCATCGTGCAACGAGGTGAGCGTCGGTAGCGATCGCACAAATTCTCAACTGCGATTGAAAATCCAGGGTATAACAAATAAAACCCTTTACTGGAGCCTGTGATGACCCCATTTTTGCGCGCGTATCTTTCCCGAATGGGCATTGAGCAATTGCCAGATATAAGTATCGCCACGCTACGAATGTTACATTTACAGCACAACTGTACTTTTCCATTCGAAAACCTGGATGTCCTGCTGCCGCGAGAAATACTGCTGGACGAGCAGTCTTTGCAAGACAAACTTATCACCGCGCGGCGTGGTGGCTATTGCTTCGAACAGAACGGGTTATTTGAGCGTGCGCTGAAAGACGTGGGATTCGACGTTCGTAGCCTGTTGGGGCGAGTCATTCTGGCCAATCCACCGCAGATGCCGCCGCGTACACATCGGCTGCTGTTGGTGACGCTTAACGGGGAGCCGTGGATCGCCGATGTGGGTTTTGGCAGCCAGACGCTGACTGCGCCAATTCGTCTGCTGGCCGATGAGGAGCAAAGTACACCCCACGGCCGCTATCGTCTACAGCAGGAAGGGAACGACTGGATTTTACAGTTTTGCCACCATGAGCGCTGGCAGTCAATGTATCGTTTCGATTTAACGAAGCAGTATCTGGCGGATTTTATGATGGGTAATTTTTGGTCGGCCCACTGGCCACAATCACATTTTCTCCATCATTTATTGATGTGTCGTCATTTACCTGATGGCGGCAAACTTACCCTGACCAATTTTCATTTTACTCACTGGCAGCATGAACACGCGCTTGAACAATTGACATTAGCTGATGTGCCGGCGCTGTATGACATCTTGCAAAAACGTTTTGGATTAGGGGTAACCGATCACCGCTATGGTTTTTCTCAGCACGCCCTGGCCGCTGTCATGGCCGGATTTGATACGCATCCGCAGGCGGGAAAATAACGTTATTTCCCCACCGAAAAGCGTGGGGAATAAAGCCGTGTTAGTCAGAGAAGCCCTTTTTGGGCAAAGGTAATGCGGGTAGCGTCATTGAGATCCAGCTGTTTTAACTTTTCAGCGGGCACCCAGATAATCTCCTGAAATTCTTCATTAAACGTTATTTCCCGGTTCATGCTGGTGCAGTCGAAGATAAGGTAAATCATGTAAATCTCTTCATGGGTGCCATCTGCATAGCGCTTGACGCGTATATCATCACGGAACGCCCATGGCTTTATTTCCGTAATTATTAACGCGTCACCCAGTTCTTCACGGATCTCCCGGCGAAGCGCGGCTTCCATCGTTTCGCCAGGTTCCATTCCACCACCGGGTAGCGCCCACTGGCCGGGAAAAACACCGCGATCGGATGCCATTTTACACAGCAGGTATTTCCCTTCGTTTTGAATGACAGGGCAGGTAATAATTCTCTGGCGCATGTTATCTCCGTAACAGATTATTCCATGGTAAAGACAACGTTAAAAATACACCTGTACAAAATAAATGCCATACCCGCGTCTTGCGTTAGCCCAGCTCAAGTCTGATCAACCGTGTCAGATGGCTTTCAAAAGCCGGTTCATCAAGGCTTGCCATACCGAGTACGTAGAGGCCGTCCAGGCCGCAGACCAAAGAAATTAGTCGCCAGGCAATATTTTCCGCACTGTCGGAAAGGGTAAATTCTCCCGCTTCACAGCCCTGACGGATGATTTTCACCGTTTCTTCATGCCACATTTCCATGGACAGCGTATAGGCACCTTTAATGTCATCATCTTTCGCTGCAAGGATCTGCGCTTCACGCCACAGACGGATATGATTTTCAAATCGACCGTCATTACTGCCGAGCATGGAATGCAACTGTTCGTGCCAGCTGGCATCCTGATCCAGCACATCTATGTCAAGTAATGCGCGAATAGTGCGGATAAACGCCTGTGATTTTAATTCCGCACCGGAGGTGAAATGATGATGCACCTGACCGGTCGCCACACCTGCTTCGCAGGCGATCCTCCGTACAGTCATGGCGGCGAATCCTTCATTCAGCGCCACCCGCATTGCCGCCTGCAATATGTGCTCACGGCGTTGTTCACGACTTAAATAGCTCATGATTTATTCCAGCCTTACTGTGGTTGAAAAGAGGATACCAAAAAAACTGGACAAGTGTTCAACTTTCCGTAGGATCGGCGAGGTTGGACATCTGTCCAGTTTCAAAGTTGAGGATAGTTTTATGTCTCGTCAGTGGCTGACATTAGTCGTTATCGTCCTGGTTTACATTCCGGTGGCTATCGATGCCACGGTGCTGCATGTTGCTGCGCCGACGTTAAGCGTGACGCTGGGCGCGAGCGGTAACCAATTGCTGTGGATCATTGATATTTATTCGCTGGTGATGGCTGGGCTGGTTTTACCAATGGGCGCGCTGGGCGATCGGATAGGGTATAAGCGCCTGTTGATGCTTGGTAGCGCCTTATTTGGTATCGCCTCACTTCTGGCTGCATTTGCTCATAGTGCCGAATGGCTGATTATGACGCGTGTGCTGCTGGCTGGCGGAGCAGCAATGATACTTCCGGCGACCCTTGCCGGCATTCGCCTGACTTTTACGCAGGTTCGCGAGCGTAATATTGCGCTCGGCATCTGGACCGCTGTCGGCTCGGGAGGCGCTGCCTTCGGTCCACTTATCGGCGGAATGGTACTGGCGCAGTTTCACTGGAGTGCGATATTCCTGATCAACGTGCCGATTATTCTGGCGGTGCTGTTGCTGGGCGCATACCTGTTGCCGCGTCAGCCGGGACGGGCTGAACAGCCGCTGAATCTTCCACACGCGTTGCTGCTGATTAGCGCGATCCTGCTGCTGGTGTATGGCATTAAAACCGGAATGAAAGGACAACTTGCCGGCGGTCTCGTGCTGATGATTTTAGGGGCTGGTGCCGGGTTATTAGCTATTTTTATACGTCTTCAGTTAAGGACGGCGCAGCCAATGATCGATCTGCGGCTGTTTACTCACCGCATTATTGTCAGCGGGGTGGTGATGGCGATGACCGCGATGATTGCGCTGGTGGGATTTGAGCTGCTGATGGCGCAGGAGCTTCAGTTTGTCCACGGTATGACGCCATTTGCCGCCGGGCTGTTCATGCTGCCGGTGATGGTGGCGAGTGGCTTTAGTGGACCGGTGGCGGGCATCCTGGTTTCGCGTCTGGGGCTGCGCTGTGTGGCGACCGGGGGCATGGCACTCAGCGCGCTCAGTTTTCTCGGACTGTCAATGACCAGTTTCAGCGCCCAGCCCGTACAGGCAGGATGCCTGATGGCGTTACTGGGGTTTAGCGCCGCCAGTGCCTTGCTGGCCTCGACGGCCGCTATTATGGCGGCCGCGCCGCAAGAAAAGGCCGCGGCGGCAGGGGCCATTGAAACGATGGCCTATGAACTCGGTGCCGGGCTGGGCATTGCGCTGTTTGGCGTGATCCTCAGCCGCAGCTATGCAGACTCCATTAGCCTGCCCGCCGGACTGACGACAGCGCAGGCCGGGCAGGCAACCTCATCTATCGCTGAGGCGGTGCAGCTTTCCGCGACGCTGGATGACGGGATCGCCAGCAGTGTGATTGCTGCCGCCAGGCAGGCGTTTATCACCTCACACAGCGTGGCGCTCAGTGCTGCCGGCGGGATGCTGCTCCTGCTGGCCGCTGCCATCTGGTTTGGTCTGGCAAACCCCCATCGCCAGAAATAACCCTTTTGTTCCCGGGCGTGGAATGACTGTTCAGTCCATTACTTCCTAAGGATTAATCAAATTCGCCCGTCGCGACTATTAAGGGGGCACCGGCTGGCAGAATTGATTTGACGCAAAAAAATCAGCGGGTTTGCTGTTAGTTTCCGTGCCGCACGACATTTCAGAATAATGAGGAATGCAATGGACGTCAGTCGCAGAAAATTTTTTAAAATCTGCGCGGGCGGTATGGCCGGGACGACGGCGGCAGTGCTGGGATTTGCTCCCACCACAGCGCTGGCTCAGGCGCGCGATTATAAATTATTGCGCGCAAAAGAGATCCGTAACACCTGCACATATTGCTCCGTGGGATGTGGGCTGTTGATGTATAGCCTGGGTGATGGCGCTATGAATGCCAAAGAAGCGCTATACCATATTGAAGGTGATCCGGATCATCCGGTTAGCCGTGGCGCATTGTGCCCGAAAGGCGCGGGTTTGCTGGACTATGTTCATAGTCAAAACCGTCTGCGCTATCCGCAGTACCGTGCGCCAGGCTCAGACAAATGGCAACGTATTAGCTGGGATGACGCCTTTGAACGCATCGCCCGGCTGATGAAAGCGGATCGTGACGCCCATTTTATTGAGAAAAACGAAGACGGCGTCACGGTCAATCGCTGGCTGACCACTGGCATGTTATGCGCTTCGGCCGCCAGTAACGAAACCGGCATGCTGACACAAAAATTCGTTCGCTCGCTGGGAATGCTGGCGGTAGATAACCAGGCGCGCGTCTGACACGGACCAACGGTAGCAAGTCTTGCTCCAACATTTGGTCGCGGTGCGATGACCAACCACTGGGTTGATATCAAAAATGCTAATGTCGTGATGGTGATGGGCGGTAACGCCGCCGAAGCCCATCCGGTGGGATTCCGCTGGGCGATGGAAGCAAAAAACAATAACGACGCGCTGCTGATCGTGGTCGATCCGCGCTTTACGCGTACCGCCTCGGTGGCGGATATCTATGCGCCTATTCGCTCCGGTACGGACATTACATTCCTCTCCGGCGTACTGCTGTATCTGATCCAAAATCAAAAGATTAATGCTGATTACGTGAAGCATTACACCAATGCCAGCCTGTTGGTACGCGATGATTTCCATTTTGATGACGGTCTGTTTAGCGGTTACGACGCAAAAACGCGCCAGTACGATAAATCCTCCTGGCACTATCAGTTTGATGAACAGGGTTATGCCCGGCGCGATGACACTCTGAGCCATCCACGCTGCGTCTGGAATTTACTTAAACGACACGTCTCGCGCTATACGCCTGACGTCGTGGAGAATATTTGCGGCACGCCAAAAGCAGATTTCCTTAAAGTCTGTGAGGCTCTGGCATCGACCAGTGCGGCAAACCGTACCACCACCTTTTTGTATGCGTTGGGCTGGACGCAGCATACCGTCGGCGCGCAGAACATCCGTACCATGGCGATGATCCAGTTATTGCTGGGAAACATGGGGATGGCGGGCGGCGGGGTTAATGCGCTGCGCGGGCACTCTAATATTCAGGGGTTAACTGACTTAGGGCTGCTGTCTACCAGCCTGCCGGGTTATCTGACGCTGCCATCGGAAAAACAAACCGATCTGCAAACGTACCTGACGGCCAGCACACCCAAAGCAACCCTGCCGGATCAGGTGAACTACTGGAGTAACTATCCGAAGTTTTTCGTCAGCCTGATGAAATCGTTTTATGGTGAGGCGGCGCAGCGGGAGAACGACTGGGGTTTTGACTGGCTGCCGAAATGGGACCAGTCATACGACGTCATCAAGTATTTCAACATGATGAGCAAAGGCAACGTCACTGGATACATTTGCCAGGGTTTTAATCCGGTGGCGTCATTCCCGGATAAAAACAAGGTAGTGCAGTCGCTCAGCAAGTTGAAGTTCATGATCGTCATCGATCCGCTGGTGACCGAGACGTCAACCTTCTGGCAAAACCACGGCGAGATGAATGATGTGGAGACGGCATCTATTCAGACCGAAGTGTTCCGTCTGCCGTCTACATGCTTTGCTGAAGAGGATGGCTCAATCGCCAACTCCGGACGTTGGCTGCAATGGCACTGGAAAGGGCAGGATGCGCCAGGCGAGGCGTTAAATGACGGCGAGATCCTGGCCGGTATTTACCACCGCCTGCGTGAACTGTACCGCCGCGAAGGCGGTGCTGGCGCAGAGCCATTATTGAAAATGTCATGGGAGTATAAACAGCCGCATCGCCCGGAATCTGAAGAAGTGGCGAAAGAGAATAACGGCGTGGCGCTGGCCGATTTAGTTGATGCCAGCGGTGCGCTGGTGGCGAAGAAAGGGCAATTACTCAATAGCTTTGCCTTGCTGCGCGACGACGGTACCACAGCGTCTTCCTGCTGGATCTACAGCGGTAGCTGGACAGAACAGGGCAACCAGATGGCGAATCGTGATAATGCCGATCCGTCCGGGTTGGGGAATACGCTCGGCTGGGCCTGGGCGTGGCCGCTCAACCGCCGCGTGCTCTATAACCGCGCCTCGGCAGATATTAACGGCAAACCCTGGGACCCGAAACGGATGCTGATTGAATGGAACGGTAGCAAATGGAGCGGTAACGATATTCCCGATTTCACTACCGCGCCACCGGGTAGCCGCACCGGACCATTTATTATGCAGCCGGAAGGTCTGGGACGACTATTTGCGCTTGATAAGCTGGCTGAAGGGCCGTTCCCGGAACATTACGAGCCGATGGAAACGCCGCTCGGCACTAATCCGCTGCATCCAAATGTGGTGTCCAGCCCGGTCGTACGCCTGTATGACGAGGATGCGCGGCGTCTGGGTAAGAAAGACCGTTTTCCGTACGTCGGCACCACCTATCGTCTGACCGAGCATTTTCATACCTGGACCAAGCATGCGCGACTGAACGCCATCGCGCAGCCGCAGCAGTTCGTGGAGATAAGCGAAGGGCTGGCGGCAGCGAAAGGCATTGTTAATGGCGATCGCGTTACGGTGAGCAGCCAGCGCGGGTTTATTCGCGCGGTAGCAGTGGTGACTCGCCGTCTGCAAACGTTGCAGGTGAATGGTCAGCAGGTGGAAACCATTGGTATTCCGCTGCACTGGGGCTTTGAAGGGGTGGCGCAGAAGGGCTACATCGCCAATACGCTCACGCCGAATGTTGGCGATGCGAACTCGCAGACGCCGGAATATAAGGCGTTTTTAGTCAATATCGAGAAGGCGTAGGGAGCGAAAAATGGCACTGGAAACACAAGACATTATTAAACGCTCTGCTACCAATCCAGTGACGCCGCCTCCGCAGGTGCGCGATCACAAGCTGGAAGTGGCCAAGCTCATCGATGTTTCTTCCTGTGTGGGCTGTAAGGCCTGCCAGGTGGCCTGTTCAGAGTGGAATGACATCCGCGATGAGGTGGGGCACTGCGTGGGGGTTTACGATAATCCGGCCGATCTGAGCGCCAAATCTTGGACGGTGATGCGTTTTAGCGAAACCGAAGAGAATGGCCGGCTGGAGTGGCTTATCCGCAAAGATGGCTGCATGCACTGTGAAGATCCGGGCTGTCTTAAAGCCTGTCCCTCTGCCGGGGCGATTATTCAGTATGCCAACGGGATTGTCGATTTTCAGTCGGAGCATTGTATTGGCTGCGGTTACTGCATTGCCGGTTGCCCATTCAACGTGCCGCGTCTGAATAAAGAGGATAATCGTGTCTATAAATGCACCCTGTGCGTGGATCGGGTGAGCATCGGGCAGGAGCCTGCCTGCGTCAAAACCTGTCCTACCGGCGCTATTCATTTTGGCAGCAAGCAGGAAATGCTGGAGGTGGCCGAACAGCGCGTGAATAAGTTAAAAGCGCGTGGTTATCAGCATGCAGGCGTCTATAACCCACAGGGCGTCGGGGGGACCCACGTGATGTACGTTCTTCATCACGCTGACAGGCCGCAACTCTATCACGAACTCCCGCAAGATCCGCATATAGATCCCGCTGTGACGCTATGGAAGGGCGTGCTGAAGCCGCTCTCCGCTCTGGGCTTCGTCGCCACCTTTGCCGGACTGATTTATCACTATATCGGCATCGGTCCGAACAAAGAGGTCGATGACGAGGAGAAAGAGCATGAGTAATTCCAGAATGATTGTGCGCACCAAATTTATCGATCGTGCCTGTCACTGGACGGTAGTGATCTGCTTTTTTCTGGTGGCGCTCTCGGGGATTTCGTTTTTCTTCCCCACGCTCCAGTGGCTGACGGAGACCTTTGGTACACCGCAGATGGGACGCATCCTGCATCCTTTTTTCGGGGTCGCGATTTTCATTGCATTGATGTTTATGTTTGCGCGCTTTGTACACCATAACATTCCGGACAAGCAGGATATTCCGTGGTTGAAAGGGATCGTTGAGGTGCTTAAGGGCAACGAGCATAAGGTCGCCAGAGTAGGGAAGTACAATGCCGGGCAAAAAATGATGTTCTGGACCATCATGAGCATGACGTTCGTGCTACTGGTGACGGGGGTTATAATCTGGCGTCCATGGTTTGCCCATTACTTTCCGGTGCAGGTGATCCGCTATGGTCTGCTGCTGCATGCTACTTCAGCGATTATTTTGATCCACGCCATTCTGATCCATATGTATATGGCGTTCTGGGTCAAAGGCTCAATTAAAGGCATGATAGAGGGGAAGGTCAGCCGACGCTGGGCGAAGAAGCACCACCCGCGCTGGTATCGGGACGTTGAACGGCAGGAAGCGAAGAAAGAAAGCACCGAAGGGCTGTGATATCTCATGCCCCGCAGAGGGAACGGCGGGGCGTAAGATCAATTGACTGGCGATGGTACGTGTGGCAGAAACACCGCCTTTAGTTACAACATACACTTAGTTAATATAAAAACTATCTGAAACACCAGCGATAAACTCAACGCGTCTGGCAGCATAACATGGCCACCTCTGCGCAAAGCGCAAACAAAAACGCCATCTTCACAGAAGATGGCGTCGTTTATCCTGCTCAGAAAGCGGAGTTACTCGCTACGGCGCTTACGCCCGGTCGCATGCGTATGGGTGACTGGCGTGACATTATCGCCTTCAATGACCACTTTCTTCTGGTTAGATACTCGATAATCGAGTCCAAGGATATGGCGTGCCTGACGGTTCGATTTCATTCTTACTCCTTAATCCTGTAGATGGTTTCAAGGACAAGCCCGGTGGGTACCGGACGAAACGTTCCCCTTAAGGACAGCTCGCGCTGCGAACTGGATTGTAAAGCATTGACCATAACCAGGCGTTTTGCAATTGCACAGCCGGTTTTTAAGAACTCTCTCCATTTGCCGCAAACTCATACGTGCGTCCTATACTTGTTGTCTCAACAGCAAAAAGGAGTCAATTATGACGATTCATAAGAAAGGTCAGGCACACTGGGAAGGGGATATCAAAAGCGGTAAAGGGACGGTTTCAACGGAGAGCGGCGTCCTTAATCAAAGCCCCTATGGTTTCAACACCCGATTTGAAGGTGAGAAGGGAACCAACCCTGAAGAACTGATTGGTGCTGCGCACGCCGCCTGTTTTTCGATGGCGCTTTCTCTGATGCTGGGCGAGCAGGGCTATGCTCCTACCTCCATTGATACCACCGCAGATGTATCGCTGGATAAAAAAGATGGCGGCTTTGCGATTACTAAAGTGGCGCTGCAAAGTAAAGTGTCAGTGCCGCAAATTGAGCAGTCGGCCTTTGATGCCATTATCCAGAAAGCGAAAGCAGGTTGCCCGGTTTCACAGTTGCTGAATGCTGACATCACCCTTGATTATCAGCTAAACGCATAATTCCTTTTTCGCCCGCTTTTTGCGGGCGAATCACTCATCCTTCTTTAAACATTTCGCTTTCTTTGCGCATGCCCAGCGCCAGCGTGTGTGAAGGGTCAAAAAGTGAAAAGCTCTCAACCTGTTCAAGTAAAATAACCTTGCGAAAATCCAGCGCTGATTGCGGTTCAGAGGACAGGGTAATGTCGTGTTCGGCATACCAGGCGCTGTAATTATGCTCGGCGGTAAACTCAAAGGTTTTACTATCACGATAACCGCTTAGCATGGGAATAATCACCACATTACTGGCGTTACTGGAATCAAATGTGGCGGCATGGATCATGCCAATATAGATTCGTTGTGACTTGAGGGTAAGCCAGACCAGTTGCCCGCTCTCCATGCACTGATAGAGCAGTCCTTCAAGACTGTTTGCGCTGGCCAGTTCCTTATATAAAGACAAGCGTCCTTTGCTATCCAGTCTGGCGCTCATTGCCCAGTTCGAGCGATAAAGACAAAAGAAAATGGCGAAAGCCAGCATAATGACTACTGGTGCCTGAATGCCCAGAAAGCTCCAGTTCATAAACACCATCTGGAATCGATGTTCTTCTGGTCCAAACCATACGGGCAGGGCGTTCATCGTGATGGAGGCAATAAGCAACAGCAGCCATAAAATGCCAGTGGCGATAATTCCTTGCAGGACAAAAATACAGCCATACAGGGCAACAAGAAAATAAACATCCCAACCAAAAGTGCGTTTAAATTTAAAGCGGGTGGATAAATCCCGGCTGCTGTACCAGTATCCACACACCATCAGTACCATAAAAATAGCCGTTCCCATCTCAGGCCCTTTTCAATGCGTTAACGTGGCGATTAAAATCGTCCTGCACGGCGCGGCAGTGGACATTTACTGTGGCGTTGCCGTCATCATCGACCAGAATGCGCTCGCCACCCTCAATAGATTCTTCAATATCGTGATGATTAATAACCTGTAAAAACTTTTCGGGGCTGGTAAAAAGTGAACGGAACCAATGCATAGATAAAACCTCCTCGACTCAGTATAGAAACTCTGGGTAAAAGAGATGGATATTTCATCGGTAAGCGGATGAATCTGAATGCCGGGCGCGCTACTGGTGCAACGCATTACCCTTTGATTCTGTACGTTTGAGCTGGACGACCGTGCCTTTCTCCCAGGCATCAGCCCCGTCAGCCACCGGATGTGCCGGGATATCCTGCCGTGACTGGCGAATCGCCTGCGAATTAATGTTAAAGCGACTATCCCGGTCCGCCAGTAGCCGGGGATCTAACTGCCCATCGTCCGTAAAGCCCATCATCAGCGCGGGAATGCCGAGCGGCAGCGTTTTATCGCGATCGGTGTGCCAGGTATGCCAGGTTTTACCGTAGGTGTTGACAATCTTGCTCATCAGCGGCTTTTCTGCGGATTCGGGTAGGCCGGGTGCGACAAGGCTGCCGGATTTTACTTCATAGCGATGGCTGTGCCAGTAGGGTTTTTCCTCAGCGGGTAACGTCCTGAACAAGCGCTCGCTAATAATGTATTCAATTCCCATCAGTTTGGCATCGCGCGTATTACCATCGTATATAACCGCTTGCATAACATCCTCATTCAGTACCGTAACGTAATGATGAGCCTCCATTTGTCCTTTTTGTTCGCCGTTATAAAAATGAAAACCATCCAAATAGGTACTGATAGCATCTATGGGTGGCCGGGACTGGATGACCGTCGCCCCCGTGGCAAGAACGTTCATTTTTGTGGACGTGGCTTCGCCGGTAGCTTTTACCGGGGAGGGGGAATTGGCTGCTCCACAGCCGGTAACCAGTAGCGACGCATAAATTAGCCAGCGAGATATTTTCATTAGGTAATGACCCTGTTTGTGTGTCGTTTTAATTCGTGTATTTCACATTAATGATAGTCGCTTTGTCGGAATACTCTTAGTCGAACTGTTAATTAGCCTGATAGCTTGAACTTTGCCTGCCGACAACTAAATTTAAAACTTCTCGCCCCGGCGGGCCATTATCCGGAGAATTATATGAAAGCACTAACTTATCATGGGCCGCATAAGGTTAGCGTTGATACGCACCCGGACCCGATAATTGAAGCCAGTGACGATATTATTCTGCGGGTAACCGCAACGGCAATCTGCGGTTCTGACTTACATCTCTACAGGGGTAAAATTCCTGGAACCGGGCACGGCGACATATTTGGCCATGAGTTTATGGGTGAAGTTGTTGAGACGGGAAAGGATGTCACGGCCGTCAGCCGTGGCGATCGCGTCGTCATTCCTTTTGTTATTGCCTGCGGCGACTGTTTTTTCTGCCAACTGGAGCAATATTCCGCCTGCGAAACCACTAACAGTGGTAAAGGCGCAGCCTTAAACCGTAAAACTATCACCCCACCCGCAGCGTTATTTGGCTACAGCAAACTCTATGGCGGCGTTCCCGGTGGTCAGGCTGAGTATGTCCGCGTGCCGAAAGCCAATACCGGTCCGTTTAAAGTCCCGCGCGTATTGTCAGATGATAAGGTTCTCTTTTTAACCGATATTTTGCCAACGGCCTGGCAGGCGGTTAAAAATGCTGAGATTAAAAAAGGCTCCTCCGTGGCGATATTTGGTGCCGGTCCGGTGGGATTATTATCCGCTGCCTGCGCCCGCTATCTGGGTGCGGAAAAAATATTCATGATCGACCATCATGATTATCGTCTGGATTTTGCCCGCCAGTGTTATGGCGTTATTCCGGTCAATTTTGATAAGAATGACGACCCGGCAGCATGGATTATTGAAAATACGAATAATCATCGCGGTGTCGATGCCGTTATTGACGCGGTGGGTTTTGAGGCGAAAGGAAGCCTGACGGAAACCGTGCTCAGCAATCTTAAAATTGAAGGCAGCAGCGGCAAAGCCTTAAGGCAGTGTATCGCCGCCGTGCGCCGTGGCGGGATTGTCAGCGTGCCCGGCGTTTATGCCGGCTTTATTCATGGTTTCCTGTTTGGCGACGCGTTTGATAAAGGTTTAACGTTCAAGATGGGGCAAACGCATGTTCATGCTTACTTGCCGGAGTTGTTGAAACTTATCGAAGAAGGGCTACTGCGTCCTGAAGAAATTATCACTCACCGTATGCCGCTTGAAGAGGCGGCGAAAGGCTATGAGATCTTCGAGAAACGGCAGCAAGACTGCAGGAAGGTGATCCTTATTCCAGGAATGACAGCTGCGGCAGAATAACCCGAGGGCCGGGTGACAGTGTCACCCGGCAGAGATGATTAATTAGATACCAACTGGACCACCACCAGCCTTCCGCCTTCCTCGCCAGAAAGTACAAACTGTGTACCGTCGTCCAGCGGCAGTTTATCGCCAATAGCAATGATCTTTTTCTCAGGTAATGCCATCAGGCCCGGAATAGCTTCGTTTACCAGCCACCAGCGATCGTTGTGAAAAACGAAGTAGCCAACGCGCTTTTTCTGGGCATCGGTTGTGCGTTCATTCGGCGCAATAAGACGGTTTACGTGCCAGGCAAACAGCGACTGGCCGCTCCATACCATTAACCGATGATCGTCCGGTCGGAAGCTGCCCGCCTTGCGCGATGAGTATAAATTCAGTATCGGGAGTTTGCCTTTATAGGGTGTACCGCAATAGGGGCAAACCGGTCTGGTTTTACCTGAAAACACATACCATTTTTGTTCGCAGTCCGGATTTTGACACGGCTGGATCAAATCCACTGTTTTAACCAGCGCAGTCTCCCATTCATCGGCGGTCGGGCGGCGCTGCGGCTCGTGCAGACCGTCAATAAACGCCCGATCGAACAGCGGGGTCAGATAAGGCCCCATGATGGTATAGGGGATTTTCTGCGGATCGGCCCACGGAAGCGAGGAGGGCGAGACCTGGCTGAGTTTAACCGCGTTGCTGCGATCGGCAGGGTGTTCAATGAATAGCGCTTTTTCACCCATCGAGAGGGATTCATCGCGCATTTCATCGTCCAGATCGTGGATTTTACCCCCACGTAGCGGATGGCGATAAAATAAGTACATGTAAATTAAAACCGATAATGCATGCCGGTCCGTTAAAATACTTGGCAGCACCCGGCGCGGATCGTCTTTTTCCAGATGGCTGGTTTCAACCACTTCCGGGGCGATGAAATCGGGTGTTCCCACCACATCGGGTGGGAATTTGCCTGGCACGACCAGACCATCGACATCAATAATACAGGCATGGCCTTGTTCCGGGTCAATCAGGACGTTTTTGTAGCTTAAGTCGCTGTGGCAAAGCCCGGCCGCGTGCATACGCCTGACTGCGCGACTTAATAACAGACAGACCTTAAGGTAGGTGAGCGTATTACCTTTCTCGCGTGGGTCGAGGAATTTATTCTGATTATTGGCACTGGCAAACCATTTACCTTCTTTTTCGCGTCCGCGAATGCCGAGAAAATCATTATTTTTGGAACCGTATTTGAAAAAAAAGTGGCTCTGATAAGTCGGTACCACGATGCCGATTTTACCGTCGTGCTCCACCACACTGGTTGGCCAGCAAAACAAATCCTTCCAGTATTCGCCGCCCGCCTGCTCAAAGATATTAGGCCGGTAGCGGCCGGTGATCATTGCAATCCGCTCTCGTGCCTGTTCATTCTGAGGCTTCTTATAAAACGCCACGACGTAGCTTTTATCCGGAGAAAAATACACATCTTTCATTGAGCCGGAGCCGATGATTTCATCTACATACTGGACGGTATTACCGTCCCGGGTCGTACAGGTTACGATATTAGCCATAGTCTCTCACCAGCTCCGGATCACCACGACACCACGATAGTACGATCGTCGTGATTACCCGGCGAAAAGAAGTTCAGCCATTCAAGCAGGTTTTCAGCCGCGCGCTCTGCATCATCGAGATGAGGCGTCAGGTCTGAAAGCAGCGCATCCCATTTTTGCGGGTTTTGCAGGCCGTTATCCGTTTCAAAGCAGGGATCGGATACGCCATCCGTCATTAATACCAGGTGCGAAATGTCTTTCCAGCGACCGATAATGATACGTTTGCTAAATTCCGCGTCCTGGATTGTCCCGGCATCCAGAAAGCGCGTCTGCCCGGCATACTCGCCGCTGTCAGGCATACCGAGCACGCGAACTCTTCCTTGTGGGCCATACGCCGCAATCGCCCCGTCGCCCAGCCAGAACGCGGCTGCAAACAGTTCATCGCCTTCACGAAATGAGACCAGCGCCAGGAGCGTCGTCGAGTAGGATTTGCTTTTTTCACCGGCAATTTTAGCTTCATGGTTAATATTATTGACTGCCAGAGCACAGGCAAGGCTGAACTGGCGATAAAAATAGTCCCAGATTTGCCGCTGATCGTCGCTATTCCACTGGAGGATTTGCGTTTTCAGTGCCAGGCCGTTTTCGGCTTTCAACTGATCAAACAAAAAGTTGCCAGCCGTTTGTGTCGCGATTCGCGACCCCTGACGTGAGTTGCTGGCGCTACCTGCGCCATCGGCCACCAGCATCACGCTCCAGCCGCTGTCCTCGCTGACATTAATGTAAAAATCATCATCGCGAAACGAACCGACATGGGCGTGGGAACGCCCCCGGCGACTGGCGGCGGCAATGGTCACGCCAGCGTGCTGAAGAAGCTGATGGTCGAGATTCTTTTTGTAGTAACGATCTTCGGTTGGCGGATCGATATCTTTCCACAGCGTGCGTGGATCAGGATTAACGATAAACGTCACCGTTGATGCGCCCTCAGGGTGAGACGGACAGGACCACTTGACCGTGATATCAACGTCGCCACTGGCGGTCGGGGTGCCTGAAAGCGTTGCGTCGGTTTTATCGAACGTTATCCCAATAGGGGAAGGGAAAATCACATCCTGAATTTCTGCTGGTTCACCGTTATCGAGAGAAATTTCCACCTCGCAATGAAAAGCGGTTCCGGCCCTGGCATTTGCCAGAACGATTCGCGCGGTTGGAGCCTTGAGGGGCCGGGCATCGGGAGATGAAGGACTGGCGGGAACCTGGCCTGGTTTCAATACTTCAGCCGGTTTGCCGGAAGCATCTTGCGGTGAGGGCGATTCATCCAGTTCATGATAAGGCATTTTTTGCCATGGCGCGGGACTTAACGGTGCGACCGCATCTTGTGCGGGAGGAGGAACATCATCACCGCCACTGTCGTCGGCAAAAGCTTCAGTTTCAACATCGGGAGCACAAACTTCAGCGTCATCCTGTTCACGGCAGGGGCTGATTTTTTCAATAATGGCGCTGAGTTGAGTCTGAAGTTCGGAATCATCGCTCAGGGATTGCTGTTCTTCCGGGGTCAATGTAAGCCCCTTTTCCGCGATGATCAGCGCGATGATCTTTTGTTGCAGGGAAATCGTCTCGTCCATCATCCTTTCCCTCTGTTGACGTCAAAATCGTTATCATCACAGTTTCTGAACGTTAAGGTCTTGTCGCACCACGGGCAGACAATGTCGTCCGGGCCATTGATGCACAGCAATCTACCGCAACTACACAGCGCAAATGCGCTGGCGTTGCCGCAGTGGGGACAGCCGGGCACGCCGTGTAATTCGCTGGTATTTACCTGCATTGACGAGGCCGTCTGATCGCTCCATTCAAAATAGTCTTCATCAATGGGATAGCAGCCAGCAAGGTTAAAACCGTTGATATTTAAATTAAAATTTAGGCCAGAAAGGTTTACCGGCGGGCGCTCATATTTGATGAGGTACGGGCGGCGTGATTTACTACACCGACCGGCAAGGGTGACGCAGGTTTCATCGCAGGCGCGCGCAACGTCATCTTTCGCCAGCTTGACCAGGTATTCCGTTTGGGCAGGTGGCGGCGGGGCTTCTTCACCCACGCTACGGCTGTGGGCGGTGACCGAGGCGGTGATCCATTTGATAAAGCGCGTAAAATCGCCTTCCTGCGCTTCGTTAAAATGGAAAACATTCTCCGTAAGCTGGCGCAGGGTATTAAGATCGGCGGCGGGACCAAGTCCAATACCGATCAGATTCACCTTGCGGGCGTAATTCTCTTTCCAGCGTTTAATTTCCGCGCTGGCGTCATCGGTCGGTCGCCCGTCGGTGAGCAGATAAACCACCGGTTTCCAGTCACCTTTACGTTCAACGGTTGTTTTTCGCACCTGGCTGTCAATTTGCGTGGTCAGCTCACGCAATGCCGATCCGAGATTGGTGCCGCTGCCTACGGGCAGGCGCGGCGGGTAGAACGATAAGACTTCATGTAACGGCACGATAGTTCTGGCGATACCAGCAAAAGCAATCACCGAAATCCAGGCTGTTTCAAGGGCGTGCGGATCTTTTCTCAGGTCGTTGACGATCATTTGCAGACCGTCATTCATTTTTTTCAGATTGTCGCCAATCATGGACTCTGAGCAGTCCAGGACAAAAAATACCGGCAGTCTTCTCACGAGTTCACCTCAAAAGGCCGATTACAGTACCAACTGAATTTCGGGCGGCGGCGGTGGGAGTGTATCCGGGCTGGCGTTGATGCCTGCGCTGCTGCTCCCCGAGGCAACGCTTGCTGATACCCACTTGAAGAAACCCGCAAAGGCGGTGGAGTCCAGCGTTTCAAGCGCCACAACCGTATCGGTAAGCTGTTTCAGGTGTTCGTGACGTGCTTTAGGCCCAACGGCACAGGCGATAATTGACCCAAACGCGCGTTTCTTGACCTCTTTAATTGCCTCGCCATAAGCCCAGCTATCGGACGGGGTGCCGTCGGTCATTAAAAAGACCAGTGGCCGCCAGTCACCTTTTTGATCGCCATCAGAACGTCGCACATCGCGATCGACACAGCTAACCAGGCATTCCAGCGCCGCGCCGGTAAACGTACCGCCAGCGCTGGGAACGACAATGTCAGTAAACTGGAAATTTTCCAGTGCGGATAATGGCGTATGCTCGCGTGCTTCATTGTCAAAGGTGATAATTGAAATATGGACGCTCTCCAGCGCGTATGGGTCCTGGCGCAGGGCGCTGAGCATTGCCTGGACGCCAACGTTAACCGCATGGATAGATTCGCCGCGCATCGACCCTGAAGTATCAATCAGCAGATAAACCGGAAGTCTTCTCATATCAGATATAGCTCTTTAAATGCGTCACAAATGTATCGGAGGCAGACGGTTCACCGATGGCATTGAGTTTCCAGCCGTCCGGTTCTCTCACCAGCTCAGCAAAAAGCATGGAGCACTGATGATTAAATGTCGCGCCGCCAGAGAGATCGAAGCGTGCCATTTCAATATTGCGTGCGTCTACTGCCCGAATAAAGGCATTCTTTACTTTGCCAAAATGTTGATTCAGACGTTCGCCGTTATAAATTTGAACAATAAAGACAATTTTTTCATAACGCGGTTCGAGGGCATTGAGCTTAACGATAATTTGCTCATCGTCACCATCGCCAGCACCAGTACGGTTATCGCCGGTGAGCCAGATATTGCCTGATTTATGCCGCAGGCTATTAAAGAATATGATGTCGCCATTAACCAGCGTCGGCTTGCCGTTCTCGTGATCGCCTAAATCAGCGACCTTTCCCTGGGCATTACACAAGAAAGCGATAACATCGAGATCGTACTCTTCTTCTTTTTTACCAAACATACTGCCTAAAAAGCCTTTCTTCTCTTCGTTGATATCCCACCCCAGACCGATGGTGACAGAAGAGAGATCGTATTCGTTTTTGCGCAGGCTAACGCCTTGCCCCTTGCGTAAACTTACTGACATAACATCTCCTTATTTATGTTGTTACAAAACGACGTTAACTTCAGGCGGCGGGGGAGGTAAATCATCCAGCCCAATGACTTCTTTTTTAGATTCAACTTTCTGACTGCCGACAGAAATGCTGGCGGAAACCCACTTAAAGAAGGCTTTAATAGTGGTTGAATCCGCCGTGTCCAGTTGCACTACGATCTCAGTGATTTGCTGTAATACGGTGGTTTCTGCAGAGTGTCCGGCCGCGCACGCAACCACCACACCCGTTCTGGCGGCTTTAAATTCGCTGGCACCTTTGCGCCAGTCATCGGTCGGTGAACCATCCGTCATGATAAAAACCAGTGGACGCCAGTCACCTTTGGTATCAGCCGTGGTTTTTTGCACTTCGCGAGAAATACAATCGGCGGTCAGGGACAGCGCCTCACCCAGCGCGGTTGTGCCATTGGCCACCAAATCGGGAAGTTTAAAACTCAGTAAGTCGGTTAATGGCACAGCCTGACGTGCAGAAGAATCAAAGGTAATAACAGACACCCAGGCCGTTTCAAGGGCGTACGGATCTTGCTTGAGGGTAGTGAGCAGGGTCTGAACCCCATTCTTGACCGCTTCGATCGGTTCACCGTGCATAGACCCGGAGGTGTCGAGAAGCAGATAAACAGGAAGTCTTCGCATGTGTAGCTCCTGATATTATTGATTTTGAATCACAGGCCGATAGCCAGGCTAATGACCAAAATACAGTATGCTTTTAAGGCGTTATGCGCGAGTATTTTTCTGGATATTAAAAATGAAAACTGAGTGTAACCCGTAGCATGCGCTACGGGCAGGGGAAAACGATCGCTATTTCCTGGTATTGACGCGCTCACTTTGCAGGAGTTCAAATGCTTTTTCCGTCAGCAGCTCAACAACTTCACTACGGGTTTTGTCATTGGCAAAAGCATAGCGATCAATTTTACGCAGAACGCTCATGCGCAGGGAAAGCGAAACTGCCGTTTTTTTGTCTTTATCCAGATCGACCCAGCGGGTGGCATCGCCTTTTTTAAGCTCTGCATTAGCGGTCAACGATTCGGTCATCCGACGCAGTGCTTTTTTATCCAGCGTACCAAAATGGATCATCTGGTAGGCATGCACGGCCTTACTGTATTTAATATCCGCCGAATAGGATTCGCGAAGTTCTTTAAGTGCCCGGGTGAGGGTAGGTTCGGAGCAGTCCAGAAGCTCAAGAATATGACTTGCGGAAACAGGCTTCCCCGAACCAAGGATAGTTGCCAGCCTGAACACTCTTTCTTGGCGGGAACTTAATAGCATTTTCTACATTACCCCTGGTTCTGCTGCGATAAGGGAACGCGAACGATTCCACCGTTACCGCGATCGCTAATAATGCCATAGACCTGGGCGCGTTCCAGAATGGCCGAGGCCCATCGGCGGTGGGTTGCCGGTTCGCACATCGCACCCAGTGATTTGAATACGGCCTGCGAGGAGTTGAGAATGCGCAAGGCGTCTGCGTAATCGTTGTCAGATACGCGCAACGCCGCCTCGATTTTGGTGATCTGGTTTGGGTGGATAGCCGTTTTTCCTACCAGCCCATGCGCCATATCGAGCGCCAGTTCTTTGTCCATAATGTCATGGTCGTCAATATGCTCGCAGACGGGGGCGGTGAGGGCAAAACCGCGAGTCGCAAATACTGACACCAGCATTTTGATAACGTAGCCCATTGGACCGTCATACAGGGTAAGGTGGCGTGGGCGTCGCAGGGAAATCACATTCATTAAGTCGTTACCACCAATCCGCAGCGCAATGATGCGCTCATGGCAAGGATGCCCGAACATCAATATTGCTAACTGGCGCATTTGCTCTACGTCATAAACCTCTTCGGTTTCAAGGGTGGGCATCATGCACAAATGAGTATGCTCAATGAAATTCCACCACGCCGATAACGACGCCAGCGTAAATTTCGGCAGAACCAACCCATCAATTGGGCTTAAGTTCATCGTTTTTACCAGCCGCGCGCCCATACTAACGTCACGCGGGCGAATAAAGACCAAAGGCCAGTGCGCACTGCCACTGGCGGCTTTCGCTTTAGCCAGCGTTTCAAGCAGGATCTGTAAATTGTTGAGGGCCTCGGGGATATCCTCCTCGCTGACAGCGTCTTCCAGACAAATCACCAGCGAACGTAGGCCTTCCACTTTTGACGTCAGGATTGCATCTGCTATATCCGTACGTGTGGCGGGCATGTAGAGGGTTGCCCCAAGATTCCAGGGGGAGAGGCGTTTCATCATCAAAGCACCTTTTTAATGATGGTGACGGCGCGATATTGCCCGATGTCGTCGCCAACTTCAGCGATCGCAATGCCTTTATCCCGCGCCAGAGCGACAAGTAAAGCCACATCAGGATCGTCAATGGCACGAACAAAAACGTGATCGGGTACCCGGCGTAGCACCGCTCGCGTCGCTTCAGCGATGCCGGGTTTAATTCGATTAATACTGTCTACCTCGTAACTGGCGGCCAGCGAACTGACCACCCAGTCACTTTTTTCACGCAGCAGCGTTTTGTTTGAACTCGTCGGTGACAGTGCGGGAACATTATGAAGACGTCGACGCTGGTCGGCCACGGTATCCACCAGCGTGCGGCTGCATTCATAGGCAGCAAGATGGTTACACACTACGCAGCCATGAAAACCGTCCTGTGTCCAGATGGACCGAGAGATGAGTCCTGATACCGGTGCGCCCATAATCCCAAAGGGGATTAGCCAGTCATCATCGCTGGCTGACAGCCAGGCCCGGCCACAGGGATCGGCCAGAACAACCAGGCGAGGAAGGACTGGATAGCCGGGGCGGTCTTTCAGCGATGCCACCAACTGACCAGTAATGGCACCTTTTCCCGTCCAGCCATCGACAAAAACGATGCCCTGCGTACCGTGGCGGGCTTCAATCCAGTCAAGCGCTGCGGTATCAATGCCACGATCGCGAATAATACTAATACCATAATGAAAGGAGGTTTTGCCCATATCACGCAGCGCCTGCTGGAGCATGACCCCCAGCGGTATGCCAGCGCGGACCAGGCTCGCCAGCACTATCGGTGTATCGCCAAACTGAGCAGCCAGTGCGCTGGCAAGCTGCTGAACTTCGGTGGCCAGACGCAGGGCACCGCGATCGAGTGAACGGCGGAACAGGTCAAGATGCCATGCCGAAGGTTCTGGCTCCTGGCTGAGCATCTCTGAATAATGTTTTTTACCGGACTGAATATACTCTTCTTTTAACTCAACCGGCGTCATTTCCATTTGCATCGGCTGCAGGAGAAAATGGACATCTTCGGGCAGATAAGAGCCAGAGAAAGGAATGACTTCATGCATGTTCATTTTCTCCAAACAGTGAGTGCGCAATCGCCTCGGCGAACTGACTTTGCTGCGGAACGCCAAACCAGGTACAGAGCTTCATAAAACGATGGTCGCTCAGACTGTCACCAAGACCGATGACCGGAAAAACGCCGCGTTCAGCACGCAGTTTTTGCAACAGCCAGTTGACTGCCAGACCTTTTTCCACCGGCTCGGGTAGCCAGGCAATGTTGTTACTGTTGCGATGAATATAAAAGCCATTGGTTGAGAACAGCGTCTCGATTTCGTCACCCATCGCATTAAGTTCATCCAGACGCGTACTGTCACGATGCTTCATCACCAGATATACCGGTACATCACCGTACTCATAATTAAGGCGCGCCCAGGCGTTAATTCCTCGTGCCTCCATCAGCTCGGTAATTTGCCGCTGCATTGAGGTGAGTTTTTCACCATAGGGCTTTAAGCAGCTCAGCATATGGGCTTTCCACTCTTCATCGGGCTGACGATCTGCATTCAGGATGACCGCACCATGCGTGGTGATAGCCCAGGAGTGAAACGGGATCTGTACCCGACTAATCTCTTCTGTGCCTCTGGCGGTGACCGGAATTAACTCCGCATGCTCCAGTAGCCAGTCCACCAGCAGGGCCTGCTCCTCGGTCATAAAACTGCGGGGTTGCAGGCTGCGGTCGAGTGCACCGGTGCGAAATGGTTTCAGATCCAGCTCATTAATCATTTTGCGCCGGGTCTGAAACAGGGTGTCATCAAGGTCGGTAAGAAAAATGGGTTTATTCATAGGTAATAATCTCTACACGACCAGCGACATTCTTCAGACTGGTAAGCAGCAGCGGATCAATGCTCTCAGCCGGTGTTTCAGCGCACAGGAGAATGCGATCAAATGACTGATGCGCGACGTTATAGACAAAGTTGGGAATACCCAGGCCATAGTTGTCAGTAAAGGAAATCGCGGACTGGATAGCAAAGCCGGTGGCAATCGGCGAACGCGTGGTCGAGCTATATTTTACTTTTGCGCCTAATCCTTCCAGCCGTTCGGCAAGTAAAAACGGTTCCCAGACAAACTCGCCGGTACCCAGTACAAGAATATTCTCGCCTGGCTGTACGGTGATGTCAGGAGCCAGATCGGCGGCGGGCTTCATCATGCCAAGCCTCCCCCAGGTCTGCTTATCTGACGGGGAAAAATGGCCGGTTGCGGTAACGTTGACATTCGGCATTACCGGCACCGGCGCATTGGGAAGGGGGTCCCATGACCATTGTCCGCTAACCAGCGACAGTGCTTGTACGGGAAGCGGACAACCTGTGGTCAGCGCGTTGTGACTCCAGTCGGTCAGGGTTACAGTCACAACCTGACGCAAAGAGGTCAGGCCACCTTCGTTGCGTAATGCCGCTAAAAGGTTAATGAATGTATTGCCCGTGGTGGCCTCATCATCAATGAGCACCACTGTCTGAGCGTGCTGAACGCGGCGGCGCATTTCAGGGTCGCAAGGCAGATAGAGCAAATGATCGGTGGCATGACTGTGCGCTTCTTTAAATTCGCACAGGAGTTCACCATCAACGGGATGGCGTGTCGAGGTCAGATAAACGGCATCGTTTACCTGGGTTCTCAGTTCATCAAAAACACCCGCGCCCAATCCGACGGCTGTCTCAGCCATCCCAATAAACAGCACAGGGCCAGGAAGATTTTCGGGAAATGATGCGCTGAGCTGACGAAACACCGACCGCATGGTGGCCGGTGATACCGGAATGTGCCGGCCAAGTACTTTGCTGACGAATAAAAATGCGCGTTTCGGATTGCGGCGCTCGGCGATATCAAATAATGACTCAAGCGTCGCTGCGCCTTTATGACGAGTGACGCTGATGGTTCCACTGGTCAGAGTGCGACGATAAACATTGTCGTCGAGGGTGTTCATCATAGTGATACGTCCTGAACGTGATGGTGAATAATCATACTGGCCTGTTCCATGCGTAGGGATTACAGTGCATTGGTCAGCACAGGGTCATAAGCGATAGCCCCGGTCATGGCACGGACTACCGCAGGCGCAAAGTCCGTATTTGCCGCTGACTGAACGTCATGCTCGTTGAGATAACCCAACGTGAAGCCCGCATACAGCCCCGCCAGGTTAACGCCACTGAGTCGGGTATAACCGATCCCGCCGGAAGGTCGCATATTGATTTCAAGGAGAACGGGCTTACCACACTCATCATTGCGTGTTTGTACGTTGACAAGTCCGTCCGCTTTCATGGTTGCCGCGCAGGCGCACGCCAGTTCCCAGGCTTCACCGCTTTTTTCAAGATATTGAAGCGCGCCTTCTTTACGTCGTCCCACAGCCGCCAGGACCTTGCCTTTATTGACCAGCATATCGACGGAGTATTCCGGCCCTGGTAAATAAGGCATCAGCACCAATGGTTCAAAAGATCCGGCAGACTCGCAGGCGGCAAGATATTGCCAGGTCGTGACCAACCGACGCTCAGGATAATTAATCATGGTCATCGGTGAGGCTTCATTGTCAAAGCGCCAGAATCCCATGCCATAAATTCCTTTCACCGGTTTGACACAGAGCTGTGATGTAGTGAAAGGAGAATGTGCAAGCTGTGTTTTAAGTTCACTCAATGCGGTCACGCGAACTGAGGGAACAACCGGTAGCCCGTTTTTCTCCATTAACTGAGCAAAGGTCACTTTGTCGTCAGCAATATCGATACCGTCGACGTCTGAAGCACCGGTGGTCAGTGTCACACCGGTTGCTTCAATGGCGGGGCGATGAAGCTCGAACCAACGACAATGGCGACCAGTATGAATAACATTAATTCCGTGTTCTTTTACTATAGCTTCAATAAATGCCAGCCGCCGATCATCATCTTTCGGCTCTGATAAAGAAAAATGGGCCAGCGATAAAATTTCATTCCTTTCATTGCGATGCGAAGCATAGATTGTGATGGGTTTACCACACGCCTGGGAAAAATCATTTACACTTTGAATGATATCCCGTTGAGAAGAAAGCCCTTCCATAAACCACATTTTATTTTTCATTTTTTGCTCTTTACGGGTCATTACTTAAATAGGGGGATCGCAGCAGTTTATTGATGACAGGCTATATTGTCAATCATATTATGATTTTAAATTTTAAGGTATTCACCTGCCTAATTAATGGGGTTATTTATATGATTACCTCCCAAAAAATGGGGGGTGAAAAATATAAAAACAATATTATCAATAGGTTATTTTGGAATGGAAAAGTTTTTTTGAAAATTGTCTTGTGAGTGAACTACATCATGATATGATTTTCTTACGGATTGATTTTCACTGCAGATGTCTCGTTTCAGTTAACCCTTGTTAAGGAAAATATATGGTCTCTTTAAGTAAGAATCAGACGGTGTCGCTTAGTAAAGAATCTTCTTCACTCAGCCAGCTTAAGTTTGGCCTTGGCTGGGACCCTATCACTAAGAAAAAAGGATTTTTCGGCGGTCTTCTGGGCGGTTCTGACGATATCGATCTGGATGCAAGCTGTATTCTGCTGGATGCCAGCGGTAATAAAATTGATACCATCTGGTTTCGTCAGCTTAAATCCCGCTGCGGCTCTGTAATCCATAGCGGTGATAATTTAACGGGGGAGGGCGACGGTGATGATGAAGTCATTAACGTCAACCTTTCTCAGTTGCCTTCGCAAACTGAATATCTGGCTTTTACCGTGAACAGTTTCCGTGGGCAGACGTTCAATGAAGTGCAGAATGCCTTTTGCCGCGTAGTCGATCAGTCAAATAAAGAGCTGGCACGCTACGAGCTTTCTGAGCAGGGTAGCCACACGGGTATCGTTATTGCTTCTTTGCGCCGTAATGGCGGCAGCTGGGACTTCACTGCGTTGGGCAATGCCTGTCGCGGGCGGACTATCGATGACATGCTGCCAGAAGTTGTGGCTACGGTGGTACGCTAATGAATCTGAGCCCAGGAGGCAATACTTCCGTTCCTGACGGCGAGTTGCGTGTACGAATCCTTTCCGGTTCGGCTGTCGATACCTCCGCTTTTCGACTGTACGCCGAAGGCAAGGTAAAGGGCGACCCCGATATGGTTTTTTACGGCCAACCAGCTAATGACGATGGCACGATAAGTTTGATCAATGAAGGTAATACCACCACCTTTACCGTCAATCTCACGCGGCTGAAAGCCGATGTGCAAAAGGTGGCTTTTACTGCGACCTGTGAAGGCACGCAGAAGGTTTCAGGGTTAGGGAGCCTTGCTATTCAGGTCGAACATGCCGGTGCATCGGTTGCCAGCGGTACCGTTGATCTTAATGGCCGAACGGAAGCGGCGTTGATTTTGGGCGAGCTTTATCGTCGAAATGGTGAATGGAAATTCCGCTTTATTTCTCAAGGCTTTAATGGCGGTCTAAAACCTCTGGCGGAACATTTCGGCGTGGATATTGCCGATTCGCCAGCACCAGCACCAGCACCGACAACGCCCCCGGCGCCCGCTCCCGTCCCTCCGGCTAATAAAATCAGCCTGAGCAAGGTCTCATTAACTAAAGAGAAACCAGCGATCAGTCTTGCCAAGCGAGACAATTTTGGTGAAATCCGCATTAACCTGAACTGGCACCGTGGTAGTAAATCATCCGGACTGCTGGGAATGTTTGGTGGCGATAAAGGTGTTGATCTCGATCTCGGCGCGTTTATCAAGCTTCAGGACGGGCATAAAACGGTGGTTCAGGCATTGGGCAATGCTTTCGGCTCTTATCATTCTGAACCCTATGTCCAGCTTCAGGGCGACGATCGCACCGGAGATGTTAGCGATGGAGAATGGATTCATATTAATGGTCGGGAATGGAAAAACATTAGTGAAGTACTGATCTATACCTTTATTTATCAGGGCGCAGCCAGTTGGGATAAAACGGACGGGATTGTCACCCTCCACGTTCCCGAACAGCCACCGATTGAAACGCGCCTTACTGAAGGTGACAACAAACGAACGCTGTGTGCTATCGCGCGTCTGATCAATGAAAACGGCGCGATTAAAATCGAACGTATTAATCAGTTCTTCAAAGGACAACAGGAGATGGACCGTGCGTTCGGCTGGGGCTTTCGCTGGTCTACTGGTTCAAAATAACGAGGACAGAGTGATGAGTTTTTTCAATAAAGTTAAAGGTGCATTTAATACCAGTCGTGAAGAGCTGACAAAGCAGGTCAGTCGTTTTAAAAATAAAAAATTTATGCAGGGTACCGTGGCGGTCTGCGCTCGTATCGCCGTAGCCAGCGATGGGGTGAGTGCGGAAGAAAAACAGAAAATGATCGGTTTTCTGAAAGCGTCTGATGAACTGAAAGTTTTTGATACTGCTGAAGTTATTGAGTTCTTTAATAAACTTATTTCAAGTTTTGACTTTGATATGGAAATCGGTAAAGGCGAAACAATGAAATACATTCTGGCTTTGAAAGATCAGCCTGAAGCCGCCCAGTTGGCGATTCGTGTAGGCATTGCCGTGGGCAAAAGCGATGGCAATTTTGATCCTGATGAGCAGAAAGCCGTTCGTGAAATTGCCATTGCGTTAGGCTTTGAGCCTGCCGAATTTGGCCTCTGATTTTTCTGCAAAGGGTAAAACATGGTTTCTACACATATTGGATTTCCGGCTGAAACAGTCACTGTATTTATTGCATTGGCAGTCGGTGCCATCTTTATTGACCTCTTCATGCACCGCCATGACAAACCGATTTCGTTGAAAAGCGCGGCGTTATGGTCTGTATTCTGGGTCATTGTGGCGATGGCTTTTGCTGGTTTCCTGTACGTGCATCATGGTGCGGAAGTGGCAAGCCTGTTTGTGACCGGTTATGCGCTTGAAAAAGTGCTCTCTGTCGACAATTTATTTGTCATGATGGCTATCTTCTCCTGGTTTGCTGTACCGGATCGCTATCGTCACCGCGTGCTGTACTGGGGAATTATTGGTGCCATTGTCTTCAGGGGGATCTTTGTTGCTATCGGTACGGGGTTACTTTCCCTGGGGCCTTACGTCGAGCTGGTTTTTGCCATTGTCGTGGCATGGACTGCGGTCATGATGCTTAAAAGCGGTGATGATGATGATGAGGTTGAAGATTACTCTCAACATCTGGCTTATCGCATGGTCAGACGCTTTTTCCCGCTGTGGCCAAAACTTGCCGGACACGCATTTTTGCTTACGCAGAAAGAAGTCGATGTTGAGCTGGCAAAGCCGGAAAACAAAGATGTCACTGTGGGGCGTGTTAAAAAGGCCGCGCTTTACGCCACGCCGCTGATGCTTTGTGTAGCCGTCGTTGAACTGTCGGACGTTATGTTTGCCTTTGACTCTGTGCCAGCCATTATTGCGGTCAGCCGCGAACCATTGATTGTGTACAGTGCGATGATGTTTGCGATTCTCGGTCTGCGTACGCTTTACTTTGTTCTTGAGGCGCTGAAGCAGTACCTGACGCATCTTGAAAAAGCGGTGATCGTCCTGCTGTTCTTTATCGCAGCCAAGCTGGGTCTTAATGCCACCGACCATATCTGGCATCATGGCTATAGTCTTTCCGCCACAACCAGCCTGATTGTCGTTCTGGTGGTACTGGCTATCGGGATCATCGCCAGCGTCTTGTTCCCGGGAAAAGCGGATGCAGAGTAAATTATTTTATCTTTAAAACGTAACCAGTGAGGATTTTTTATGAGCGTTTCTCTTTCTAAAGGCGGCAACGTATCTTTGAGTAAAGCTGCACCAGCAATGAAAAATGTCCTGATTGGTCTTGGCTGGGATGCACGCTCTACCGATGGTCAGGATTTTGACCTTGATGCGTCAGCATTCCTGCTCGGACAAAACGGCAAAGTGCGTGGTGACGCTGACTTCATTTTCTATAACAACCTGAAGTCTGCAGACGGCTCCGTTACCCATACCGGCGATAACCGCACCGGTGAGGGTGATGGCGATGATGAATCCCTGATCGTCAAACTGGATACTGTGCCTGCCGATGTCGATAAAATCATCTTTGTGGTCACTATTCATGACGCCCAGGCCCGCCGTCAAAGTTTTGGTCAGGTTTCCGGCGCGTTTATTCGTCTGGTAAATAATGACAACCAGACTGAAGTTGCTCGTTACGATCTGACGGAAGACGCTTCCACTGAAACCGCCATGCTGTTTGGTGAACTCTATCGCCACAACGCGGAGTGGAAATTCCGCGCCGTAGGCCAGGGTTATGCCGGCGGTCTGGCATCCGTTTGTGCTCAATATGGCATTAACGCCTCGTAATTTCCCCTATCTACCGGAGCTGCAAACGCAGCTCCCTCATTAACAGCAGGAGCTAAAAATGGCAGTTTCTCTCGTAAAAGGCGGTAACGTATCCCTTACTAAAGAAGCACCAACCATGAACGTTGCCATGGTCGGTTTGGGATGGGATGCTCGCGTAACGGATGGCCAGGATTTTGACCTGGATGCGTCAGTCTTTATGGTTGGCGAGGATGGCAAGGTGCTGTCTGATGGTCACTTTATTTTCTTCAACAACAAATTGAGTCCGTGTGGTGCCGTTGAGCATCAGGGCGATAACCGTACCGGCGCTGGCGAAGGTGATGATGAGCAGATTAAAATCGATCTGACCAAAGTTGATGCCAACGTGAAAAAACTGGTTTTTTCCGTGACCATTTATGAAGCTGATAGCCGCAAACAAAACTTCGGCATGGTCAGCAACAGCTTCATGCGCGTTTACAATAACGACAATGGCACTGAAATTGCCCGCTTCGATCTGTCTGAAGATGCATCGACTGAAACGGCGATGATCTTTGGTGAGCTTTACCGTCATGGTACTGAATGGAAATTCAAAGCCGTAGGTCAGGGCTTTGCCGGTGGCCTGGGAGCGCTGGCTTCTCAGCACGGTGTAAATATCTAAAAGTGCAGTTTAAAGCCCGGTATTTATTACCGGGCTATTTTATGGTGGGTAAAAAAGAACGCCTTATTGCCGTAAGCGCAAGGGTGCTGTTTTTTGCCAGCAATTTATGAAGGGAACCGCTATGCAACTTCAGGCAGGACAAAATATTGTGCTCACTTCCTCCGAGGTAATATTAACGCTCGATTTTCAGGGACACACCACTTTTCGCAGTGACATTGATCCTTCCGCCTTTCTTCTGGATGCAAACGGCAGGGTGACTCAGGACGCTGACTTTATCTTTTTTAATAATTTACAGTCGGTAGAAGGTGCGGTGCGCCTGACTCTCACACCGCAGCGCGCTACGCTTCAGGCGCGGTTAAAAGATATACCGCCACACATCCACAAGATTGCATTAACCGTTGTAATCGATGGCAATGACGCGCTGGGCAATCTGGCGCGACTTTCCGTTGCCGCCGATCAACTGGCTCGATTTGATGTCGACGTCAGCGGTCGTCAGGAAAAAGCGCTAATAATTGCTGAAATTTATCGCTATCAGGGGCAGTGGAAGTTAAAAGCCATTGGACAGGGTTTCAACGGTGGGCTGGAGCCCCTGGCGAAGCATTACGGCGTGGACGTTGCTGCGCCCGCTGCTGAAGTTGCGCCGGTTAAAATCAGTCTCGAGAAAAAACTGCAGGAAAAAGCACCGCGTCTGGTTAGCCTTGCTAAAAATGCCACTGTCAGCCTGACGAAGTTTAAGCTGGAATCGATTCAGGCCCGGGTTGCATTTGTTCTGGATGCATCAGGTTCAATGAGCCGACAGTTTAAGAAAGGTAACGTGCAGGCGGTGCTGGACAGAATAGCCGTGCTATCGGTTCAGTTCGATGATGATGGCGCAATGGATTTATGGGGATTCGCCCAGCGACACAAAAAATATCCTGATGTGACGCTGGATAACCTTGAGGGCTACATCTCCCGAATCCAGAATGCTTCCCGCAGTACAATGCTGGAAATATTGCCGGGACTCGGCGGCCTCAATAATGAGCCGCCGGTGATGAATGAAATTGTGGATTTTTATCAGGGGAGCACGTTACCGGTATTCGTCGTCTTTATTACGGATGGCGGTATCAGTAAGACGCGTGAAATCAAAGAAGCGATCCGACGCTCAGCTGAAGGACCTATCTTCTGGAAATTTGTTGGCCTCGGCGGTTCAAGTTACGGAATCCTTGAAAAACTGGATACTTTCACTGAAAGGCGAGTGGATAACAGCAATTTTTTTGCCATAGACGACTTCGCGAAAATGAAAGATGAGAAGCTCTACGATTTATTACTGGAAGAGTTCAGAGACTGGTACGATAAAGCAAAAGCAATGCATCTTTTCTAGTGGCATCGCCCCGGTATGGGGCGATGCGGTAATAAATTAGTAGTTCTGATGGTTTGCTTTAAGCATTTCCAGTGGGGACTTGCGACGTTTCCAGGCAGGATGGAAATGACGCCAATGAGCGTCTCGCGCTGCGGTGAGGAGCTCATAGTCTCCCCGGGTATCGCCCCAGGCTCGCAGATGGTATTGCGCAAGCGAGCCATATACGCTTTCAAGACGGTTAATTTTTTGGATGCATCGGCAGTTATGACCGCTGATCCGGCCGGTTAGTTTTCCGTCTTTTACTTCAAGCTGGGTACCAATAAGTTTTACCCCCAGTTTATCCGCAAAGGGCTGCAGAACCAGTTCGGGTGACGCTGAGCATAACGTCACTTCTGCGCCGGACACCCGCTCGGAAGCTACTGCCAGCAACCCACTGGAACGCATTAATTTGTCCCAGTACAACTGACAAAAAGTTTCTGCCTTTGCACGCAGCCATTTCTCCTCAATGTCGGTTAAAAAGGTTGTGATTAACACTTCCTTTAACTCATCTCTGGTTAACTTACGGCGCATACAGCGCAGCGCAGGCAAGGTCATTTTGGCAATGTTGCGAATGAAAAAACGATTGCCAAAAGCATAACGCAGAAAAGGGATGAAGCTATCATGACGCGTAAGCGTTCCGTCAAAATCGAAGACGGACAGAACATTGGCGTGGGTGGTTTCCATAAAAACGGTGACTCTCAATGATAGTGACATTTCTTAAAGATGGCGCAGTAACGCTCACCTTAGCGATGATACACATATCATCTCAAATTATCAGGGGTTAATCATGGTTTAAATGGTGAGAAGAGAAGGTTGCCCGGAGCGTGATGATTTCACGCCCGCTATCCGGTAGCCAGAGTTTTAAACACGCGGATCAGATATCATCCATCGTGTGATCAACAATAATTTCTAATGTCTTGCGAATGATATCACCTGTGACCACGTCATCATTGGTGTCGAGAAAAGAGATAAGCGTTTGAATAATAGCCTTATTAGATAACTCACCGTTCGACGCCATGATGCTTCTGATAGCGGCACCAAGCATGGCTGATTCTTCAACCAGCCGGTCACCGGCCGTACGAAAATAGTGAGTCAGCGCCATGTTAGGCAGATTTTCATATTGCTCTGGTTGCTGAAACATCACCTGGCTCATGTATTTACTCCATATAATGATAACTGTCAGTGGTTTTTGCTTTTACCCGACTGCCGACGGCTGCCGAACAGTTGATGAACATTATCTTCATTCCATTGTGACGATTCACGAATGGTATGTTTACGCTCTGCAGTACCACTAATCTCCGCGATAATGCCTGAAAGGATATCGCGTCGCTGATGATTGGATTCGCTTGACTCAATGGACCGTAGTCTATTGATGAGCGTCTGAGTATTAATCGGACTGTTATCGGCTAACAGTGATAATACTGCTTCGCCAATAAGCTCGTCTGTCAGTTGTTCAATTTCACTTCTTTTCATAACTGCATCTCTAATTGCCGCTGCATCCTGACCTGGAAGCAGGGCCGAAAGTCAGTTCTCTGCTGGAAGAGGTCCGCTGGGAATTGCCGGTCCTTTTTGTAGCATGCAACATTTCCTCCGCCCGAAATGACTTACTAAAATAGGGCATCTGTAATTCAGGTCTGATATCTCTAGCGGTCAAATAGCAGACCAATCAGGGTGTGATAGTGATTTTCTTCTTCCGGACCAGAAGCCGTTTCAAGCCGCTTAAGTAATTTGGTACAGATGGCTTTGCGGTTCAGACTACGTCCGTCCATAAGAATCTCCCGTACAATTTCACCGAGCGTTTCCTGCTGAGTTGGCAG
Organism: Superficieibacter electus; assembly: GCF_002915575.1. Taxonomy (GTDB): domain Bacteria; phylum Pseudomonadota; class Gammaproteobacteria; order Enterobacterales; family Enterobacteriaceae; genus Superficieibacter; species Superficieibacter electus. The sequence continues at coordinate 1,288 of NZ_PQGD01000002.1, read as the reverse complement.
GGCTGCTTTATTGAAATAACGGGCAATGGCATTAGCGGTATCTGGAATGTAACCATTCTGCTGCATATGTCACTCCTGTAAAATAAATTGTCACCTCAAGTACGGCTAAAGTTATACAAATTCAGGAAACTTGTACATAGTGAATTGTACAGTTCGTTAAAATTATTTTTACATCTATTTTTTTATTCTCATTTATCAATCGCTTGAGTGTGTGTTTTTTAGAAAAAAATTAATGTGCCCTGTACAATCTCACTCTGCATTTGATGCAATTTTTTCCTTAATGTGTACAAACCGGCAAAAAACTGACTGTTTTGAGCAAGGAACGTGATGAAAAAGTGTAAGTAATACAAGATCAGTAAGCGGCTATCTGCTAGTGTGACTCTTCATTCATCTGGTCTATGGAACCTTCATGCTCACAACTATCATTTACCGCAGCCATTTTTGCGATAACGTTCCGTATAAAGCGCTTGAGGAAATGGTTACTGCCGCAAACGACAAGAACAGTCAGGCTGGGGTAACTGGCATTCTGCTTTTTAATGGCACCCACTTTTTTCAGTTACTTGAAGGTCCGCAAGAGAGCGTCACTACTATCTACCGCCATATTTGTGAGGACGAACGCCACTATAACGTCGTAGAACTTCTGCGGGATTACTCACCTTCAAGGCGTTTTGGTAAGTCAGGGATGGAAATTTTTGATTTACGTGAGCATGACAGAGATGAAGTGCTACAGGTTGTGCTTGATAAGGGCACATCCAAATACCAGCTTATTTACGATGACCGTGCGCTACAGTTCTTTCGTACCTTTGTGGAGGCAAGAGAAAAGGAAAATTACTTTGAAATTCCAGCCGATGATTCCTGGGATTTTGTCAGCGACGGAAATGTGGTGCAACTGCAGGATTTAAGTCTTACTTCAACCGCAGATTGCAGCTTCGCGTTTCAGCCGACGATTGATCCACTGGCTCAGGAAGTGGTTTCTCTTGAGGCATTGCTTCGGACCGTGCAGGGTGAGGGACCGCAGGCCTATTTTGCGTCTTTCAGCGCAGATGAGGTCTATCGTGCCGATATCCAGAGTAAAAAAGTTGCCTTCGCAATGGCGGCGGCATTGAATCTCGGTGAACAGACGCTAACGGTCAATCTTCAGCCAATGACGCTGGTAAAAGTCCCTGGTGCGGTGAACTTTCTATTATCTGAAATTGAAGCGAATGGCCTGGTGAATCGCCACGGGTTTAACAGACACCCCGGAGTCATTTAAGATGACTTAAAGAGAGGTGCCCATGAGCGGTAAGCG
>NZ_PQGD01000029.1 GCF_002915575.1 Superficieibacter electus | reverse complement strand
GGCTTTATTGTAGGTGGGCCAGTTGGTGATTTTGAACTTTTGCTTTGCCACGGAACGGTCTGCGTTGTCGGGAAGATGCGTGATCTGATCCTTCAACTCAGCAAAAGTTCGATTTATTCAACAAAGCCACTATTTTTATGCAAAACTGGGCGCGAGAGCACAATCTGGAGTTCAGAATTGGCCTGACATTTATACTGGCTATCAGCAATGGGCAGTTGCTGAATCCATATAACAAGATTTAATCTCATTTTTATATTTCCATAAGTCCCATGATTCAGCGCGAGTGCTTATAACAAAAATCGTTCGGAGAATGATAGGCAAGTTCACTAAACGATAAGGGATATTTTCAAATTGCCGACAACTTTTACATCACCGGGCAGGGGAGTCTGACCCTTAGTACCATACGCATCATAGATCAACACCCAATAAAGTTGATGCTGAATTTCTTTATTCATACTGAGACAGTATGTTTAATGAATGCGAATGAAATACATATATAAAATCTCACAGCCTTCCACCGTTTTTGACTATAGTAGATTTATTTTTAGCAGGTTTTAAATGCCTAGATATTTCTTTTTGTTCATGGCTGGTTTTGTATTTTAATATGTCATCATAATTCTTATCATCAGAAATTTTGGTTAGATCAATGAGGAACTCATTTCTTATCATCCACTTTACAATTCTCTTATCGATATCTTTGTAAAGAGGGCCACCGTCATAATTATAGAAATTAACATCTTGAATGTCACTGATACAATCAAGAGTGCTTAAAATATCTTTGTAATCGCTAATGTAACTGTTAATTACGAAACGATCTTTATTGAGCTCTATTTTGAATCCATATTCAGAGAGCTCATATAAAAATAATACTGAGTTGGTATTGCAGAAATCGACATGCAACGTTCTTCTTTCAAATTTATGAATATGGCGGAGAATGATATTATGCAATTCATCGTCATATTCCTCTTCAATAAAACCTTTTCCTGCATGATTAATATGGTTGACATTGCATCCGGAATCTATTGCTATGGATAAAACCTCCGGGGAGAGGGGCAGGAAGAGAATATTTCTTCCTTTGTTATCAACGTGATTTATATCACAACCGGCATTAAGTAAAACTTGTAGCCCTTCAGCATCCATGTAATGTGCAAAAATGCAGGTATAGCCTTTAGCATCTGTATGCGAGGTGTCTAAACCTAGTTCAATCAACTTCTTTAGTATTTCGGGATTTTTTTGATGAAAGAGAGCATTTTGTCCCTGCTCGTTAATATGGTGCACATTAATTTCATGGCTGAGCAGAAAATCCAGTGCTTCAGGGGTTCTACAGCCAAAAATGGCATTATTGCCGTTACTGTTAACAGCATTAATATCATAGCCAGCTTTTAAAGCATGCTTTATATCATCAGGTGATCTTGGATTGAAGAATGATTCAGAAATGGCAAGGTCTAATGCCCTTTCTAATAATCCCCTTTGTAATAATGACGTAACTAAGTCCATAAACACCCCCATGAAAAAATGTTTAAATTCATTAGATATCAGAAATTCTGAGAAATGCAACAGAGGGGACAGGCGTTTCTGATGTAAGGAAGTAAAATTTTAACAAACCACCCATGGAAACATCAGAAACACCTGCCGTAAATTTACGCCTGTAACCTGCCGTCCGGACTATAGGACTAAACCTTCGCGGGAGATGCTACCATTACATCGGCAATGTTGAACTGGATTTTACATCACACACGTCGTGCAAATAAAAGGAGAAGGCTATCGACTGAAGCAAAAACAGAAAGCCGGGGTTATCGCTGAAACTAATACTGAGTAAACAAGGTGGATCAACACTAGACCGTAGGTGGTGCGGTATGTGGATCACTTTTTACCCGTTGTTGACCCATGGCGCTCCCACGCCATTTCCAGTGCTCTGATGGCAAGTTTGCTCTCAGGTGAGAATTGAATTTCATTGCCCACCCCTCTGGGTTTTCTGGCGAACAGGTCGAGAACAACGACAAGATACGCCCAGAGTAAAGTAAGAGGCAGGGTGTAGTCGGGCCATTTCCCTGCCAGGATGTAGACCTTGGCAAGATGCATCAAAAGTTAACAAATTTCTCAGTCCAACTTCCTTCTGTCTAGGTTAACTTGCAAGCAGGAACTGCTTTTCATCGATTAGTGAATACGGTAGTTTTTTCAAACTAAATGAAATGTATTCGTATGACTTAAATCTTTAAGAAGGCAGGAGATTTGAATTTTGAAAAACTGGTCACCAGAGCATACTAAAGAAATCAAAGCTTGGCTTGACATAGATAACTATCGCAAGCTCGAAGACATCAGTTTAAATGCCTTGTATCACGAACTTTGGGCAAGAGCACTTCTGTACAAGCCATGTCCTACTGAAGAAGAAAAGAAAGGGCTTTGGGTGTACATGACTGAAATTTTCAGTGGGAACCCCCATCTATTCAAAGGGAAGCAACTCGATTATCCAACCGTTAACTATACCCTCTACAGTCCTCCACACATTTTTATCACCGATATCACCAGGCTTGCTGAACTTAGTGTGATGGCCCTTAGTGTCAATCTTTTCACCTGGGAGGAAGGAAACGATGAATATTGTGTTAATGCGCCTCATCACGAAGCTTATGTGTCACAACTCTTGTCCCCCTTATGCGAGAAAACGGTGTTGCTTGAAATCGATCTTGGTAGTGGTACTGACGATGAAATAGCCGAATCGATAAAAGCGGCCCTGCCACAATGGAGATCGGTCAAAGGAGTGGAAGTTAATGAAACCGGTATCGTTCGTTTCGGCTATGGAACCATTAAAAAAATCATAAATTATAGGTTGATTGCGATGCTGGACATCTTACTTTGGGCAAAAAGGAAAGAACTAAGAATCTCAGATGATCGCCTCTCCCGGCTTCTTTATACTGATGAAGATGAAGAAACAACTATCCGTTTAGGGTATCACATTAAAGACTCAGATCGTCCACTTGCGATGAAAGCTGCAACGATAGACTTCATTAGGCAGTTCAATTTTTTCATGAACCGAAATCCCCACCTGAAAAACATGAGAGTTTCAGATGTGATGAAACTCTCTGATTCTAACTGATCCCAAATTCCCGAAGTCTACTACTGCAGGGCAGACCATGACCCTGCAGTTAGGAAGCTCGCTCCTTTCTTTTCCCAACTGTTCGTATAGTGACCCCATTACAACGACAAAGGGAAAACAAAATGAACAATAAAAATATACGCCTGCTCCGACTTCCTGAAGTTATGAATAAAACCGGCTATGGTAAAGCCTGGATTTATCGTCTAATCAACGAAGGTTTATTTCCACAACCAATAAAAATTGGTTCGCGTGCAATTGCATTTGTTGAAAGTGAAATTGATGAATGGATCGCATCTGCAATTGAACGTTCACGTAATAATGCAGCCTGATTACGGGGTTAACGATGAATATATTAAATTTAGTATGTAAAAACAAATGGCGATATTCAGCAGTGAGCAGAGGGCCACCTGATATGTCATAAGTAGTATTAGGTCAGGCTTTCGTATTAGGAAGTAATAAAAATAGTTATGGGGGAATATTATTATGATAGTTCGCCGTGACACTATATATTAATAAGAATAGGGGATTTAAAATGAATGATTCTATCAGAGTGCCGGAAGATAAAGATTTTGTATGTGCATTTGTAGCTTCACCGAATAGCTTGTATGAAGCTATTGAGGCCTATTGTGATTATGTAGATCCAGTCGAAGAGATAGCGTTTGAGCACGTGCTTCTTTATGTGTTGTGTTCTATACTCGTCGAGGGTGGTACAGATATTACCATTAATGATGAGTTACGAATGTGTATTGAGCAAATTGTCAATGAAAAAAATAGTGCCATAAATAATAATGTGGATAAAAAGATGTAAGGTCTGTAGTAAATTATCATGGGTACAGACAGCACAAGTCTGTACCCTATCATTTAAATTCAACTGGTTATAATATATGAAAATTATGTTCTTTTGATCGTGGTCATCTGGTTTTGCTATAGTAAATATTATAGGGGTAATAATATCCTGGGCTTTTATTTCCTGCTGTTTGTTTTTTTAGAAAACTGAAAAATACAGGGTTTAAACGATACTGATATTTTAATTCAGTAGGCATAATAACCTTAACATCAATCAATTTATCGATGGTTTTATAAAATGGGCAGGTGTGTTTTGTAACCCTTCTTGCTGTGCAATGGATGTAGCGCGATGAAAACTCAGGTAAACTATGCTCTTATCTGGTGTATACGACGCGATTAATGTAAGCAACCAGAATACATAGTGAATAGTATTATACAGATTATGACTTTCAGCTGATGATTTATTCTTTTGAAGATAAGTGGAGAGTCTTTGTTGCATATAGATATCCTTTGTTTTGTTAAAGTTTTCACTCGCGTGTAGAAAATTACCACGCTGTAATGTTTTTTAAAATGGAATGCCGTCTGCAGGATATCGTCTTCTGGAGTTTTTAACTGGCTTGGTTTTGTTCCCTGCACGATAAAAATTAAACGAATTGGCAAAGTCTTCTGTCTCCAGTCTGGACTTTCTGAATTTATCCATCAGATCCTCATTGAAACGACGAGGAATTCCTTTAACACACAAATTTGAATTCAGGTATACTTGATTATCTATGGTGTCACGAATAAGTATTTTCCTCCCAAATAACTCTTTGAATGCACGTGAAACATTTGATTTATTCAGCCCAAGCTCTTTGGCAGTACGTGACTGTGAAAAATCAGGAATAATATTTCCATAATCAATGGCTGAGAAGAGATAAAGCACAATTCTAAATGCTGTGGGCGTCAAATCCATTCTGGCGAGTGTAGCCATATTACCTTTGAAGATCATTGAAAAATCGTCTCTGAATGACGTTTTTTTATAGCTGTTTGCTTTAATTTTTATTTCTTCCAGATCTTCGGGCATAACCTCTAATGCTTCTGCAATAATGGATTTTTGTTCTTTAGTTAATACAACACTTGTGATTGACATAATGGCTCCTTTTTTATTGTTATCATTACAGATATGGCATATTTAATTTATTTGTCAACGGCTTTGGTAATATTATTTTAATTATATTTTACTTGAATTTTTTATCCGTTATTTTGTGGTGGTAACAGGTTGTAGAATTTAAAACAAGGGGTGCTAAATTTAACCATCACCTGTTATGTGATTGATAATTTTTGGTGCTGAAATCAATAACGGCAGATCTTGTGTAAATATATGATTTTATTATGTAATTTTCGATTTTTATCTGCAAGATAAAAGAGTGATAAAGAAATAAGAAACCACAGTTTTGCATTAGATCGATACTCAAGGCCTTGGTGTACCTGATGAAAACACTTTTATTATTGCTTTTCTTAAATAATATCATTTCTTAAGTGAAGCCTGCCCAACTGTGTGTTGCGCCATTGGGCTTCAGAACATTGCTATAGTGTTTTCTGTCAGTATAAATACGCTTCGCGCAGAAGTTCAGACAAATGGGGTTAGCTGTCAGCACAAATACGCTTCGCGCAAAAAATCAGGAGGCTGAGTTGATCGGGAAAGCGAACACAGATACATGATTTACCCGTTTGCTGACTACGGCTCACGCCGGGACCCTTCGGAAAAATCCTTTCTGCTTCAGCGAGTGAGTGCTGCGGGCACTCAGCGGCGCTGCTAGGGAAACAAAATTACGGTTTTTCAATTGTTCGGTAAAAATAATTAACATTTATCGGTAGTAAGGGCGTAAGCCAGTGCGTAGCACGCTCTCAAAAATATTCCTGTGGTTTCTTATCTGCAATAGGGAAATAACTCAGATAATTGAAATATGAAACAGTAATGCAATCGGTAAGACAAAACATTTCCACAGTAAAAGCTGTTTTTTATTTATGGAAGAAGAAAAACATATATAAATAATAAAATATTCCATTTTACTATTGATTTTAATTTTTAAGATGATAGTACTTAATTATAAAAACAAAAAATGGAGGAAATCATGAGTGCTATTAGTGTTTTATCTCAGGAAGAAAAATTTATACATGTTGTTGATAAATTTATAACCCATCATCACAACAGCGTTAATAACAATACCTTTTATAAAAAACTTTATGTTCTCTTCGCTGGGTATCATCTAAAGTATTTTTATTCACGGGCGCAGTACCGCAACTCTTGTTATCACGTTGATAATATTATGCAGATGTTTACAGGAGTCGTTTCGACCCTGAACACAACGCTGCTCAGGAAGCTTGCAAATAGCGACACGTTGCTGCATTGCCTGAATTCACTCGTGAATTATATTTCAGGCAATCTGTATGAAGCAGAGCATATTTATGCTGATTTGCTGGCACAGTATGAAAAGAAACGCATTACAGGCTCTCTGGCTTATACTCCTCCTGGCTCAGTGATCAGAAAAAGACTGTGACAGCGACAGCGGCGTGGATAGGGCATGGGATACTGGAGATAAATGGAGCTGGCGTATCCGGCAGGACACCAGATGCAATAAAAAAGGCAGGGCCACCCATTCGGTGTCCCGCCTGTCGTGATGGTTTTACGGTAGGTTTACTTATCAACGACCTGCCAGCCATCATCCGTTTTGACAAGGATTACAGCAGCAGTACGCTTTTCGTTATCAACAACAACCGTCACATTACATTTATAGCTTTTATCCGATACTTCTACGCAGTCATGCTTTTTGACAGATTTTAATTCCCGCAGTGCGTCTTTCGGGACATCTTTACCTGCTATGGATTTAACGATGGCATTCGTCTGCTCCACGACCTTATTCATGGCATTATAAAGATCCTGTTCAGAGGGCTCACTGTTACAGCCGCTCAGCAAAAAGACAGCGGTAACGAGTGTGATAACGGCAGAGGTTTTCATAAATTGATTCCTGGCTGTAGGATGAATTACTGAATAAGACCCGTGTTCATTCTGCTGTTATTTTCAGAGAACGACCACTTGCTGACTGTTTCGCCTTTAAATTCGATTTCCAGCGTTCTGGCCTGCGTCTGTGAACCCCCCGTCAATAGCCCAATCACGGGAATAAATGTGGTGGCATCGAATTGATTGTTATCCATCGTGTACATCCATTCTTCATTGCCATCATCCAGCGTGGTCCGGGTATCTGGTTCACCCAGACTGGCCGTTATTTCTGATTTGGTTGTTTTATTTTTGATAATTTTTGACTGCAGACTTTGTGATGTTTCATTTTTAAGATGCTGATTGCCTGATGTTGAACATCCAGCGATAAGGAAAGTAAAAATAAAAAATACAGAAGCAATGAGTCTGTTCATAAGTTCTCTCAATTTAATTTTTATGTTTGCGGTGGTGCGAAATTAATATCACCGTATAAAAACGACTCTGTCTGCATATTTCTTTTTTATAATGCAGAGAAGAATAATGACGCTGGCAAAAAAAGTAATGACTGAGGTAGGAGTGCTGCCGGTCAATGAAAATACTAACCAAGCGAGAGCTAATGCCACGAATTGAAACAGGAATGCCACACTGAGCGGGCTTTCACCATAGGCCACTTTTGCATGGCAGCCTTTGCAAATCCGCACGCCGTGGGGACTTTGTGTAAAGCAGAAGGGGCACTGAACGGTCTGGTTACTCATTGCGACTCCGGGGCCTGATTTAAGATGATGTCTTTTTGAGCATTTTCGTTGAATGATCCTCTTTAGTAAAATTGCTTGTACCGATCGATGGATCTCTTATGATAGGTTATAACTATCATAACTATATTATCGATCTATATAAACGATCAATATTTTATTGACTATCCTTGATTTATGTACTAATTGAATTATGGTATGCGATGAGTGTGATTGCTAACTGTTTGTTCCTTAAGAGAATGAACTGCTCTGAAATGAACAGGGGTCAACAACTCCAGGTGCAGGATCTGGCGGAAAGGATGTCTGGTGGCATTCAGCAGAGACAGCCCCCTACGTTTGAGAAGTACAACAATATGACTGAGTAATAAAAGCCACGACTGAAGACGACGCTGGGGGGGTATCTGACGAGCTGTACTGTGCAGTTTGCTCCTGAGTTGAATGATACCCACGGTTTCCTGCTGTCTTTCCCGACAAATTTTTTCTTCAAGCTGATGGATTTTCTCGAGGATTGTTTCCCGGTTTACAGTCTGTTTTTCAGGTCTGCATGATGGCACTGGCACAGAAGCAGGCTCTGTTGGGTTTTGCTCTTGTTTCAGTAAAGTCAGATGCTCCGGTGTAAAATCAATCAGTGTTTGCAGGGAAGACCAGCCATATTTTTTCCCCAACTGAGAAGCTTTAAAGGCAATGCCCTGGTACTGAAATGAAAAGCCGTTCATTTTTCCTGTCGACGCGATATTGGGTTTACAGGTCACACCTTTCCGTTCCAGCATATCGATAAAAGTCAGTAAATCGGGACGGCCGGTTAACGCATTATCAATCAGGCTCTGCAGAGTGGACTTAGGGCAGGGAGTTGTCGTTCGTTCAGCCATCATCAGCTCATTGCGGGAAGGCTTTCTTTTCTCCTGACGCTGACTACCGGTGGCAGGTGTGGTTTGAGTGAGTTTGTGGACTTTCTCCAGTTCGCTGATAATCCGGGTACTGATGAGATTTTCATTTTTTCCCAGGTACAACTTTCCATCGGCTATATCAATCCTGCTGGCAAGAATATGAATATGCTGCCCGTCAGTATCGTCGTGCACGATATAACAGCGAAGGTGAGTGTCAGTGAACCCCATCCGTGTCATGTAATCGTCAGCAAATGCCGCCCATTGTCTGACTGACAGTGTTTCTCCTTTGGTCAGTCGAAGCGAATTATGCCAGACAGGTTTAGCGACGTCGGGGCGCAGCAGTCGGGTGCCTTCAAATTCACTGATAAGCTCAGCAGCAGTACTTCCGGTCATATTACCACCGATGACATAAGGCGTGATTTTGTGGTGAGAGCCTGACTTCAGGCTATAGAGAACTACACCTGTAAATTGTTTACCCCGCTTTATTTTCTGCATGCCTTTCATTGATTTGGATCCAGAAAGGCTGAAGGAATAAGGTGATCGCGAAGCGTTTTGATTTGTCTGCGCAGGGCAAAGAGTTCTGTTCGGGTCAGTTCGCTGTCAGAGCTTTTGCTGTCGAGATGACTCAGCAGGTGGTTTAAATCCTGTGAAAGGCTGCCAAGTTTAATCCATGCTTCACGATTGATTTCTGGCAGAACCGGCGGGAATTTATTCAGGGAAGCCATCCTGAGCCATTCTCCTTTTTTATACTGACCTCTTTTACTGTCGAGAATAATTAACTCTTCTTCATTTAATCTGACACTGACGCAGTAATGTCGTATTTCATTCTCAGGAAGTTTGTCCGTATGGAATTTACCGCGTTTTGATACTCTGGTTATATCATCATCATTACTCATGTCACTGCTCATAGTTATCCTTTTATTGCATGTTTATTACTACAGATAACCGATGAAGTGAATAAGTCAAGCTGTTACGGGGTAAATAATTTAATTGGCTGGATTAAAAAAGGTATACCATTTGACAAATAGTATACCCACGAGGATATATCGGATTAATGATCATGAAATAAAATCTTTCAGACTAAGAAAAGGGTTGTTTACTCCAGAATTTTAGAGTCTTTTTCGCAAAGGTGCACGGGGGATCTCTGGCTTCATTTCTTTTAACAGATCTTTTTTCTCTCTCCCTGCGATATAAGAAAAAATCTTATCAGAGTCAGAACGCTGTCTGAGTATATCGTCGTCCATTCGGATACCATTTCGAATAAACCATTTCACTCTCTCTATGCCGGTGTAGATACCAATATGTTCATCATGATAACAATTATAAAACTGAACATGACTGATATCGGTATATTTTTTCAGGGAGGTAAAGAAGGACTTCATGTTTTTGACATATAATGCGAAGGAACAGTGTTCAGCGATAAGGATATTACGCCCTTTTTCATGAAGCAAAGCAATTAGAGGCAAAGCCTCAGTTGAAACATGTTTAAATAAAACTGGCGTGCTGTCTATTCTATCAACATGGCGTTTGAGGGCATTAATACTGAAATCATATATCCACCACTCGTCGTCAGTCGGAAGCTCCAGCACCGCTTTGCCATTATAATCTCTGTGGTTTATGTCACACCCTTTATTTACCCAGTAATCAAAAATGTTATGATCGTGGAGGTTGTAAAGAAGCGTTTGTCCTTCGTTATCAGTGCTGTGGATATCAACGCCCGCGTTAATGAGGAGTTCCGCACAATCTATATCGTAGTGCTGCCAGTGAAGACAGGACTGGCCTTTATTATTTTTGTGGTGAACGTTAATACCTGATTTTATCAATAGCCCCAGTGCCCGTGGGCTTTTTCTGCTAAACAGGGCATTATTACCATAACAATCTGTATGGTTCAGCTCTATGCCTGCTTCAATCATGGCTTTTAAAGCCCCGATACTGTCGCAACCGAAAAGGGCGTTTTCACCGCCTTCATTTAGTGTGTTAATGTCAATGCCTGTAGCAATGCAATTCTGGACGTCTTTTTTAGATTTGCTGTCAAATAAATTATCTTCTATATAGTTACTCATGGGGGTTCTCCTTTTTTAAGCGGCCATTTTGTGCCAGGTATTATTGTTGTATTCATATTCTTTTATCTTAACGATCTCGTCATAGATCCGTGAAAAGGAAAACCATGAGATCTCTTTCACTTCTCTTTTTTTGTTTGTGTAAATGATATTGCAGCCACGAAAAGAAAATGACTGATAAAAAGCGTCGTTATTCTCCTCTTTAAGGAAGCGAATAAAGGATTTTATGGTCTCTTTTTTGTCCATGCCATAAGAGAAAAAGGTATGGATAGCAAATATGGTCAAAATGTTTCTTTCCGTCACCATATGTCTGGAAAAATAATTAAGATAAAAAACATGATCTTCAATGCTGTTTTTACAGAATACTGAGAAGTGAGGGTTATACAGACGGTAGAGATCTGTATTCTTTTTTGTTTTAGAGAGGTAACTTGTCAGGGTTGAGTGGTTTTGTTTTTTCATTTTTATTCTCCTTTATTGTTTTTTATGAAATGAATATATATTATCAAATAAATAAAAATCAAATTTATATTTAATAATAAAAAATAAGCAAGCGTTTTCTTTTTATTTAATTAATTTAATTCGATGTTTTATATAGGAAATATGATGTTTATCAAAAAGTGCTATTTTTATTTATCATTAATAAACTTTCTTGTTTGTGGGGGGGCATGATTGTCAGGAGCAGAGACTGAAAAATATCAGGTGTTAATAGGAGTATAAATTGAGGTATATGCTAATTAGAGAGCAGGGCAGCATTTTTCGAAATTTTATATGGCGGGAAGGTTTTTCAGTAACAGTGTTCCATCAATAAAAAATTGCTTCAACTCTATCCATAGTGTGATTGTTAGAGTGAGGAGAAAAATTGGGTCATATCATCTCAGTTATTCTGTGCTCAGGTATAACCGTTAATTCGAATCAAACTATTGTTCATAGGTGTACCAATAAAGTTAAGAAATTCATATCTGAGAAAACATTTACGACCTGCTTTCTCCGCTGCTCTGATCGATAGTTGATTTTCAGGGATAATCATTCCTATCAAAAGGAAGGTATTTTCGGCATGCTGGCAAAGAGTCTACTCTCTTAGTCGCGTGTCCAATATTCGTAGGTAGGATCAGTCTCAGCCCGGAACAGTTTGAAAACCAGAACATCGCTTAGGGTCGCGTACACATTATGTGGGTAGGTTCAGAGCACCTACTGGCTCGAAAGAAAAGTGGCGATCCTCACGTGATTTTCGCTTAATATTCGTAACCAGTAAGCGCATACCCTGAATCACTTCAAAGTCTAATTCTCAGGGTGCGAATGACCCTATCTCGCTCACAGCAGACCTTCAGCTCACTAAGCTTGTCCGCTCAGTGCCTACAGCGGACGTTACTAACGAAACTGTGAGTTAAAAACTGGAGCAGGTCACCTCCATCCCGCGAAGTGGCATTCACAAATGCCCTCATGGACGGTACTTCTAATCTGATGTGAGCATTTTCGTGGATTTTTTCGAGCCACTCCAACGAATGATCACATTCAGTTTCGGGCACTAAAACGCCATAAATCCGCAATTTGATGAGTAGCGACCAGCCAATTGGCTAAAAAACAGCTTTAATTCCCTTTTTCAAGCGGGTTCCTTGTAGCACGTCTGGTGCATCCAATTCATTTCAGTTACCCTGATGCCATACCGGCACGGGCTAGCCCCTCTTAATTGGCGGTGGTTTGTTACCCTTGCTCGCTGTCGGGTCTTTGTAAGTTGTAATTCCTAAATTAGCATAATCTTATTATAAGGCGTCTTACTATGTACACTTTATCTGTTTCAAAAAAGGAAGTTGGAAGAGCTGGGGATAGATTAGTTTCTCAGTTTGGTACAGGTGAAAAATATAAAGAGGAAGATGTACAAATTCTTCATGAGTGGAGGATGTTGCATTTATACCCTTTAAGTAAAATACAGTTTTATATGGAAAGAGAGGCTATTTCCTTAAACAAAAATGCGTTACTATCCTCTAGAATTAAGAGGATGCCTTCCATTGTTACTAAACTTTCTAGATTTCCTGACATGAAGCTAAATAAGATGCAGGATCTTGGTGGGTGCCGGGCTATTTTAAATAATCTAGATCAAGTGTATGATTTAGTTAATAAAATAAAATCATCTAAATTCTCACATGAACTAGTTAGAATGGATGATTACATGATAGACGTGAAAGATTCCGGTTATAGAAGCTTTCACATGGTCTATTCATTCCAAAATAAAAAATTTCCATCTTTAAATGGATTACGCATTGAAATGCAAATAAGAACAGCTATTCAACATAGCTGGGCTACAGCAGTTGAAATGGTTGGTTTGTTTCGAAAGGAATCATTGAAATCTGGTTTTGGTGATGCAAGATGGCTTAGGTTTTTTGAATTGGTATCAGAGCTTTTTTATAAAGTTGAATATGAAAAAGAACCATCTGGGAGTTATATAAAAATATCAGAAGAATTAAGCCATTTATCCGTCGAGTTGAATGTTTTCGATATTTTAGCTGCTTATAATGCCGTAGTTAGCCATATTGAAGGTAGCAAAGAATATGATAAAGGACTTTGCATAATTGTTGTTGACACCGTAAAGCGGAATATAAATATAAAGAGCTTCGAAAATCACAATCATGCAAAGGCGGCAGAAGCTTATGTCGAGTCTGAAAAATACTGCGCGGAAAATAAAGGCTGTGAAGTAGCTATGGTTTCTGTTAGTTCAATTAGTGAATTAAAAAATGCATATCCTGCTTATTTTTTAGATACGAAAACTTTTTTAAATTATCTCAGCAGGTATGTTTTTATAAAATAAATACTATTCTCTGGAGTGGTCTAAACTCTACTAACTTAGTTTTTTTTAGACCACTTCTGACCACAATGGCCTGTAAGGATCTGATGATAGTCAACGTAAAAAAACAAAGCCGGCCGGTGGTGGCTATTCTAAAGTTATTCAATCAAATTCATGGAGGTTTAAGTGAATTATTTGTCCCTGGTCGGTATAGTGGCGACAGCTTGTTGCGAGAATTTGGCTATTGCACTGCATGTCAGAGCTCAGCGAAATTCTTGTTGATTATTAACAACGCACATCTTAACTTAGCCCAAGACGGATATTACAACTTTGCTTGTAAAGAATTCTGTCAAAGTTACATTCAAATTTAGTTGAGTTTTTTATAGAAAAGTACTATCCATCATGCGTTGAGTACGAAATTTTGTTTGACGGAATTAGCCGTTATCAATATGAAGAATGGCTGTATAGAAAGTATGATCCGAAATACAAGCCTTTTATAGATTTGACACCGCGGGGTGATCAGCCACCAACTCCTCAGCTGAGCAATTTCAAACTGTCTGGTCATGACTATTTCACCGGCAATCGGGTAGAGCAAGAAGCCGATCTGGGCGATGGTCTTTTTGTTGACTTTACAATAGGGCTGCAGAGATACAGAGACGAAGAGGGCAATGTAGATTGGTACGAACCTAAATAGGCTGGCGAAAGTCCAGCCTACACTCTTTTCATTAAACAGTTGATGTTCGGGAAAACTTCTTTTTTTGCTTTTTCACACCTTTGTTTTTTACTATTTCCCGCGCCCTTTTCTGAAGGTCTACACCTGATGGATAGAGCGCGTTGAGAATGTGCTCAGTCAACCGGTACGCATCAAAGAGATCACTTTGAGTTAAACCTGATGTTGCGTGACTCCCTTCATTACCCAGCCATTTAACGGCAAATAAAAGCTCATTTAACTTTTCAAATATTTTCTTTCTATGTGCAGCTATGGCAATTCGCTCGTGCAGAGATATGAGGCGCCGCTCGCGCTTGGCCTTACCTTTCGGCTTAACTAGTTTGTATTTTGGAATATTGTATTCAGACAAAAGGTTTTCTATCGCCGCTCTTACCTTGTTTGCTGCTGACCCAGGCGAAAGTAGTGTCAGTGAAAATGCCTCTTGTAAATTTTCACATACTTCGGATGGGCATTCTGTGGGGATATCTATATACTGTAGGGTTGGTATGAATACTTTGGGTGTGTAATAGCTAAAGTATTCCTGTATCTGCTCGCCGCGTTCATTTACGGCAATATCCATCTCAACATGACCTGTGCCAGAGCAGACAACAACTTCCTCGCATTCATGATTTTCGCAAACCAGAACCGATGTAAAAACCTCTTTAATCAATTCTGTTTCAAAGCCGAGAAATTCAATAATGCTATGTGATTCACCGGTCACCCTTGCGTTAAATGTTTCTTTATCGAGTTTCAGACTGCTTCTTCCGCAACCTGGGCACGGGTATATAACGTAGTCATTAAGTTTGAAAGGTTTACCAAATGAAAACTTATCCATTTCTTTCTCGCTGATTCCTCTATGAATGGTCGCGAATGAGTTTACCACATCCAAACTGAGGGTTTGCCCCCTTCAGGTGAGTCAATGGTCGAGTGCGGGACACCATCAGGCGAGTTTGTGCGACAAAACTATCTAAAAAAGGTGTATTCAAGTAAATCTAGTCGGATGTCATCAGATATCGATCGCACATTTTGAATTTCCACTGCTTTAGTAGTCATTTTTTAGCTAATTTGGACTGACTTCCGCTCCTCGCTCATAGCAGACATCGGTGTCTCCAGAACTGCCTGCTCTGTGTCAAAAACGGACGTACTAACTTTACACTGAGTCAATCAACGGGGAGCAGGTCAATCCTGCTGTAAGACCGCTATAAATTCCAGTCTACGCGGTCTGATAAAACCTTGCCCTCCTAATGCGGAAAGCTGCCACAATGGTTTGCCACCCACCTCACCAACCGTTTCCAGCGTGCACCCCATTTTGTCAAGCAAGAGGGTTAATGCTTTTGAGTCGGGTTCCAGTAAACGCTCCACCTGACTGTGCCCCATATAAGACCACTCGCCATTGATTTCTTTAAAATAGAGGAATGGGCTACATTCCTTTTGCACTTTCACAAGACGGTTGAAGTAGTTTCGGTACGCATTATCGCCAGAAATGAACAATAGATTATCCAAAGGGCCATTGACGCCTCTGCGCGCAAAGATGGCTCGAATTAATGTAGAGGAATTGCCACGCGAGGGATTTAAAAACCCGCCCTGCGACAGTCCCTTTTCGCCCGGTTTCAGGGATTTATAACGCTTCTGTATGTCCCTGAATGGATAGTTTTCACCGACGGTAAATGTCATTGCACTTCTCCTGAAAAACAACTACGTAAAAGATAATTAACGACCAAAATGTTGAAAACTTTATTCAGTAGCAGAAAAAATCGCGATTTCGCACTGTCTTTAGTTTGTTGGGAATTGCAAGCATTCCTGTAATCCATACCATTCGCTTTTAGATAATTTCCGGAGCCCCTCCAAGACCAACGTCCGCTCCTCGCTCAGAGCGGACCTTCTGCCCAGTGAGCTAGCCCGCTACGTGCCAAGTGCGGACATTGTTCACATCTACCTGCATAATCTGCGGGGGAGCAGACCTGGGGGAGGGGTTATGATGCGCTTATGTGTGAAGCGCTGGAGATGGTGAATGCACTGAGTCGGATGACGCAATTGGGGATACCGTGCAGCGTTCGAATCACATGACAGGTGTGCCAACAGTAGCCATCCCGCCGACCAACTTCTATGATATATACGTCAGGGCAGGCCAGCGGAAAGAAATCAACCGTCTCAAAATTCTTAAGGATGTAATCGACCGCAATCTGTGTCCCGATCAGGCTGCGGAAATTGAGCGATATGAATCGACTCAGGCTCCTACAGGATGTCATCGATCACAAGCCGCGTCCTGGCAAGGTTTCCTAAATGCTCGGTATCCCGCCGTACCCCTGCAGCCGTCTGCAGAAACGTTATCGCCCGTCCGGGCCGCTTGGTATGAACAATCTCTGGTGTCACTTTTCCTGACATAACTCAGGTCATAGATAGTTAATGATTAATAAAAGTAGTATTATGTATTTAATTTGTAATGATTTTTAATGGCTAATATAATAAATTTAGCAGAAATGTAACTTCCGTATATATGTAAATCATCGTCTTTATTCGAATCGCAAAGATCTACGACGGTCTTTGCACAAATACATAATGGTTTATTGATGGATAACTCAGTAGCACGATGGATTGCAAATATCTCCATATCCAAGCCACCTGATTTACGATGATGATTTTGTATGTTTGTTAACAACTCTTTAGATGCTACTACAGCTGAACCACTAGTAAAAATGGAGAAAATAGGTGGAGTTGGTTCATCAGGTTTAGTCGCACTATAACCTTCTTCAAGTTCTTTAAGAAAATCATCTTGGTCGATCATTATGCTTAAATTTGTCAATGTATTCTGATCGGTGGATACTTGGTAAGGCTCTTGCTTAAAGCCATCATCAGTCCATTTACCAGACTGGTATTCGTATGCCATTTTTGAAACAAGTAATTGGCCCAGTTTAACATTATCTGTAAAACCACCACAAATCCCACTCATTGCTACAATTGATGGCTTATAACGATCAATACAAGCCCCTGCGATGATAGCTGCATTAACAAGTCCCATGGATGGCAGAAGGACGACTGAACCTTTTTTCTCTCCGATATCAATGTCATAGAAATCAATTCCCCGTCTATTACATTTTTTACCATTAATCATGGTAATATAAGGAGTTCGCTCTTCTTTTAATGCACAAAAAATCAAAAAGTCGAGAGTTGTATTTTTATTTAGTTGAATCAGTAAATGCTCAAGTGTCGACTTCCACCCTTTTTTGTTAGAATAAGTAGAAAGAATACAACCATGTGATTCGTAGAAATCTCTGAGCTTTGGGAATTCATCTGGAAATGAACTGATAGCTAATAAAAGAGATTCTTGTTTACTAGATTTCTTGATAGTCTCTAATATCGTTAATCCATTAAATTGCGCTTCACCACCGTCAATATTAGGTAGTTTTAAATCAATTATGAATAATCCAATATCATGATGTAGATTTGTAGTGAAGTCGGTCATGCTCTTGGCTATAATAATATCACTATCAACTATATTTTTTGATAGTAGAAAACTCTTGATATCATCTCTTTTGTTTTTATTATCTTCAATTAGCATTATTTTCATGCATGTTTTCTCAGTATAGATGTTATCTTTTGCAAAGTAGGTTGAGATTTATAAGTATATAAAACGGCACCAATTATATCTTGATTATATTTTTCTTTGACAACACTTATTGATTTTTGCAACTTCACTTTAACGCCGCCAATGTAAAAATCAGGATATTGGGTGATAATTATTATTTTTGTTGTTTTCTTACGCGATTTTAATGCTCTCAAAACTTCTATTCCACCTTGAGCTTGGTCATGTCCTTTTTTCTTATCTCCTGAGTTATCGCTAAAAGTAGATAAGGCCATATCTAAAATAATCAAATCGAAATCATTGTCAATAACAGCCAAAACCGCATCATTCACGCAATCGACTATTTGTGGTTCAATTCCGTAAACTGTTTTAACACATTGTATTAACTCATCTCTTTTATGTACTTCATCCTCAACCAAAAGTATTTTCATGCAATTGCTCCTGAAGTGACTGCATTTTCTTCTGTAGCTATTTCTGCGTGGATCGAAAACCCTAAGGTCAGCTGCGAATTATCATTATCAAAACGAAATCTCATAGTCTGTTTGCCTTCGTTAGCTCTGGTAATGAATTTTATCTTTTTAATTCCAGAATAACCTTCCGTAACCATATCTGTACTATCTTCTTCTGCACTAATTGCTTCTTCAATTCTTAGTTTAGATTCTTCAAAGTTATGTTTTGCTACTTTTGATGTGATATCTACAGATACAGACTCTAATACTGATTCTAAGTCTATTTTTAGCACAGAGACATCAATATGTATTACACTATTCTCCTCTCCATGTGTATGCGCGTTTTGTAATAGTACGGCGAGACAGTCATACAATCGATGAACACTTATACCTGTGTATTTGTTGTCTATTGCTTCACCATTAAACTCTACATTATTATTTCTATTTAGATCAATTAGAATTATTTGACATAAATCTTTAATTGAAGCTGAGATGAATCCAGTATCAGGAACTTGGAACCAATCAGAAACTTTGATAAATACTTCGTTTACCGCTTCGTGTAGCTCAGCTACAATCTGCGTCTCCCCAATGCTGTGATTTTGGAAGTGTTTATCGATAGAATCCTTTGCTTGTTGTAATAGTGTTGTCCTAATAAACCTTGCGGCATTTTCAAGTTGAGGTGTTATTTGCTTCCAGCAAAACGCAATGATGAGCTCATTTAGCAATTCACTTCTACCGGTTGAACGAAGAGTGTTTGTTAAGAGGCGAATATTTTCACTGGTCGCGGAATCATCAGTGTCAATCGATGCGTTAAATAAGGAATTACTAGACTTAAATTGAAGGTGTTCACGCCTGAGTTTATCAACAATAGCTTTATAAGATGCAAGCCAGGATTCAACTATCCTTTGCATCTGTTGATTTGCAAGTACTATTCTATGTTCAGGTTTCCGAAGTACCGCATCTACAGTATCTGTTGTTACACCATCTAGAGTATTATGTCTAATTCGTCTGCCGAGGTAAGACTGAATACCAAATTCGTTATTAAGGCAAAATTGTTCAAAAGCGTCTTTTGCAATTTGAGGTATAAGATAGTCACCACTATTTACTAGCTGTATATATAATATATCTGATTCATTTTCATTATCACTTTGCGCAGTTGATATAATAGCCTCTGAGCGACTGAATAGTGAACGATATTGTTCTGTGGACATCGTAGGGTTACTGTCTAACCAATTTTTCATCGATACGCTATCAACATAAATTCTACTACTATCAAAATATTTTTGAAGCTTCGATACCTTTTCTCTTGTATTTATTGATTCTGCTTCTATTATGTACTCGATTTGATTTAATTTTTTTCCAACCGACATTAAAATCTCACGTCGTATCGAAGAGGCTTCTGAAGCATTAGATACAAGGCCGTACATTTTCTCCAGAGTGACTTCATCTAGTGATACAACTATATAGCTGGCTATTGCAGGGCTGCTTTCAAGTAAATCAGAAATAAATTTTACGATAGAGCCACTAAATTTTTCTTTAACGTATGATATAAAATCTGTTCTAAAGTCAAAGTCAGTATCAGGGTCTGCTGATTTTTTCCTATATAATGCAAGTGTCAGTACAGTCACTAAGCTTTTATTGTCTTCCGATGATGTTAACAGAAGCGTCTGCATTTCATCTTCGGTCAGCAATGTATCTAGCCTCAAAGTATTTTCAAAAATAAACTTTATATTCTCTCCTGTTAATGATAACAGGTTATTTCTATTTCTAAGAATATTTAAAAATAAGTAGGTTCTATAGAATGTATCCTGCTTTATTTCTAATTTCTCATTAGTGCTTATACCATCGTTAGCTAATAATAATCTTTTTTCATCTTCGAATTCTGCAGTTGAGTGGCTGTGTTTGATTTCTATTTCATTTAATAATCTGGCCCCTATAACCTTATCAATTTTGTTTCTATATCTTGCTAGATCTTTACGTTCTAAAAATGCGGAAGAGTTTCTATATAAATCTAATGAATAATCTCCCTCGTCGTTAAGAGAACGGTAATAATCAGTCACTATTTCATTATTTTTAAGTTCGGAGGTGTATAACAATAAATTATGGATTCCAGATATTAGTTTAGAGTTAAGTCTTTTTTCTAATTCAAACTTAGCTTCTTTAAATTCATCATCCAAATTAAAAAGCACGACTAGCGAGTATATAGCATCAATTAGAGCTGATTCAGAGGCTCTTAACAAGAACTCCGCTAAGTCATCGATAGATAATGGTGTAGGTATAAAGTTATTAAGCGATATAGCCTTTCTTATATTCCCATCTACTCTTCCAATTAGTGCGCTTACTCTTCTTCTGGCAACAACAAATAAGGATATTCTTGAATTCAAGTTTTCTAATGCGCTGAAATGAAATCCAGGTCTATCTTTATGTCCGAATTCATCTTCAATTTTTGTGACTATCTTTTGATCATTTGATGTTAGATCACGTGAGCTTATGAGATAAGCTAGTTTGTATGATAAGAAATTAGATGCTCCATATTCTTCGCTATACTTTAATATCAATCTAAGAGCCGTGTCTGTTTCTAATTGCTCTAAATATGATAGCGATTTGATAACTTCCAGATGTCTTAATGAAACATCTTCAAATGAATTTATAAAACCAGATAGGTAGCTTAGCTCTTCTCTCCATGATAATGGTTTAGGTGTAATCATAGTGTAAAGTTCACTACTCGTTGGCTTTTCACTTATTTTTAGTAACCCATCTCTTCCCTTTATTACTGCTCCTATTATCATGCAATCAGAAAGATTATTATCTTTTCTAATTTTCTGGATTTCAAACTTATTAATTCTTGATTTATTCAAATATCCCCTCAATAAATTTCTTTTGTTTTTATTTTTAACTTTAGATAATGTATTTAGCAACTTTAAGCTATTTTCTGACTTTGATTGCCATTTGGTATAGTCCATTTTGTTTCAGTCCTATAAAATTTATAAAAAATTAGCCCATGAAATTTATAACCATCGGAGTTATTGAAATCATAAAGCCAAGGCATGATATGATAGCGAACGATAGCCTGAAACATTTCCCATAACTCCATAGTGAGCGCATGGTTTTATTGAGGTTTTCATTATTGTGGTCAGAGGTGAAAATTTTCATTTCTTCATTATCATAATTATCCTCTGCTTTTCTCAAGGCTTTCTCTGCATTTTTTATAAGAAATGACACCCTTGAGTCAAGTTTATGAAAAATAAAGGTTATAAATATAATAAATATACCCAAGGCAGATGTCAGATAAATTAGATTGCCTCCTTGCTGTAAGCATATTCCACTACCTGCTATCAAAAGACTTATTATCGTAATATAGAAATTAAATACCGTCATTCTTTGTTGAGAGTGTAGTTCAAAATATTTCCAAGCATGCTCTTGCATCATATTAACCTATGTCTCTTCAGATTTACTATCTATCAAGGTTATCTTTTTTCAACGAAAAACCACCTTCGCCAACCTATAAGGATCATGTAAGATATTCATTCTTCTTCTAAAATGCTACCGCCCTCAGGAATCCTTAACCTGACAAATCTTCTTATGCTTCTACATATCCTACATAGTTCAACAACATCTTCAATATTTTTCGCTGCTCTGATTGTGCAATTCATCCTGCTACAGAGGATTCGGAGACAGAGTGTGACCAGTGCTTCTGACACTCAATCTCAATGTCCGTTTTTTCGCTCACAGCGGACCTTCAGCTCAGTTAGCTTGAACGCTCCGTGCCAAAGTCGACCTTTCTATAGTAATCTGTCACAAAACATTGGGCGCAGTTCAATGGATATGTGCTTACTGGGTCTGGCTGTTCTTTTCTAACCGAAGGGCTGAAAAGCAAGGGGAACTCGGAGAAGCAAGCGCAGCGGCTTCGTAGAGTTAGCCCTTGCTTCATTTCGTATAATAATAAAAAATCGTAGTGGACGATGTTATTATATAAATACATACAGCTTCGTTTGCATTTATTTTAAAGCTTCTATTGCAGTTCAGGAGAAGCTTCGAGTCCATTGCTTCGGTAGCTTAAAGGAAGCTAAATGAAAAAGCTGTTTAAATGCTTCGCTTACAATGATTTTAAAAGTTTCTCTTATAGTGCAGGAGAAACACCAAATTCATCGCTTCGGTAGCTCAAAGGAAGCTAAATGAAAAGGTTGTTTAAATGCTTCACTTGCATTGATTTTAAAGGTTTCTCTTGCAGAGCGGGTAGGGCTTCTAATATATATCTTCGATTGTGCAAGTGAAGCCCTGAAATACACTTTTTCAGATCAATATTATAATGAGCTATAACAGTGAATGGTAAGTATGTAGGTGTGAGATTATTATCGGACATAAAATTTTCTTAGTTCTTTTTTTCTAAAATTGATTACCTGTAAGTGAAAGATTAATTTTGTTTAACAGGGTTGTGATGAATTATATTTTCATTTAATTGTAAGTAACGAGGGGAGTGGTGTGGATTTTATTTTTAAAAAATACAATGGTATAGCCAGATTTAGCATTAATTATAAAAATAAATTATTCACAGTCATTGACATTATTTAAAAATGATTTATTAATAATATATGTCATCAATAGTTTTTGCTGATATGAATCCTGTACTATGTACAGTTTGTTATTTGCCCCACGTTTGGGGATATTGGAAAGGCTACTCATTAGTAGCCTTTCGTCCATTCAGGCAGCAAAAATTTTAAGCTGTTGCGCCTGGACATAATCTCCCCACCACTGCATGAGAGCTACTCGTTCGGTAATATATTCCGCCCGATTATATGCAGCGATAATTTCGTCTTTTTTTGAGTGGGCAAGGGCCGCTTCAAGTGCATCTGTCCTGAATTTTCCTGACTCTTCCGCTGCCGTTCTTGCAATAGATCGCATTCCATGGGCAACAAGTTCACCTCCAAAACCCATACGGATAATTGCTGCGTTGGCTGTTTGTTCATGCATATGGTTTAAGGGAGCCTTTATGCTGGTAAATACCCACTCGCGGTGCCCACTGATTGATTCCATAGATTTAAGTATCCGAAGAGATTCTTTGCTTAATGGAACCTTATGAGGTTTTTTCATCTTCATAAATTCAGCCGGGATGTTCCACATGCTGTTATCCATATCTATATCAGACCATCTTGCGCGGACAGCTTCACCGGGGCGAACCCATGTGAGAAGTTGCCATTCAATCAGTAGTCTTGTTTCTAAACGGACAGATGCATTGTTCAGTGCTGCCAGAAAACGAGGGAGTTCAGAGGGGGGCAAGGCAGGCATATTCTGTTTTTTAGGCTTACTGAAACGTTGGCCCAGATTATCTGCGGGGTTAAATTCAATCAGCTCTTCTGTAGCCGCCCAACGGAAGATTTCATTCAACCTGGAAATAAGCCGTCGCAAAGTTTCCAGTACTCCTCGTTGTTCAATTGGATCAAGATGCTGTTTCAAGAGCTTTGGACGGATCTCATTGATTGGCACATTACCCAGACCGGGGAAAATATTTCGTTCAAGGCTTCGCCAGATGTCTTCCGCATGGTCCTGTGAGATGCCAGAGGTCTTTATCTTCTCATCCAGCCATTTTCTCGCTACGGCTTGTAAGGTGTGTTCTGTGGCATTCTTTAATGCATTAGCTTTATCGTTGTTATGGACTTGAGGGTCCGTTCCATTCGCAAGCAAGCAGAGGTATTCATCACGTAAGGCTCTTGCTCTTGCCAAGGTAAGGTGAGGGTATGTCCCAAGGCTCATCTTGGTTCTTTTCTTGCTCACTGGCACTGAATACCTGAAATACCAGTTCTTTTTCCCACCTGTTGAGAGGGGGGAGATTCGTAGAATTAAGCCATCTCCGTCAAACAAGTTGATTTCTTTGCCTGCTGGTTTGGTGTTCTTGATTTCAGTGTCGGTGAGTTTTTTAGCGAGTTTTGCCATTTTGGGACCCTCGATTTTTGGACCCCTTTGCGTTGGGTCCCATTCAGGGTGCCATAATTTGTAGTTCTCAGCAATTCTCACTAGACGTCAATGGACATAAAAAAGCCCGCAGAGCTTGTGCTGTGCGGGCTTAGTAGACTTTACTGAACTTCAGTACATCAATGTTTGGTGGAGCTGGCGGGAGTTGAACCCGTGTCCGAAAACAATATAACTCATTGGATATAAATAGATTTTTTTTCACAATATCGCTCAAGTGCATTTTACGTGCATATTACTGTCTCTGTAACGTCCTGATTCTGTCCAACATTTTGCAATATTTGCCGCCCTACAGAGCTGCTGTAATGGCAGTTTTACCGTCATATTCAGCAAGGTAAGATCCGTAATGGCGGAACAACATTTCTGGCCCCTTATGGCCCATTTGCCCGGCTAGCCAGAACAGGTTTACGCCCATGCTGATATGCCGGGTGGCGAAAGTGTGACGCGTCTGGTACGGATTCCTGTAACGAACACCGGCTTTCTTGAGGGTTGGCACCCAGGCTTTTTTGCGTATTGCGTCGGCGTTCGCCCAGGGCTCACCCGTTTTTGGGTCGCTGAAAATGAACTCGCTTTTCATGAAAGTGAATATCTTCTGGGCTTGCAGTGCAACCAGTGCATCACTGTTCAACTCCACTTTACGCGTACCAGCCTTTGTCTTGGTTCCTTTAAGTACACCAACGACGCTGGCCGCCTGTACGTGAGCTGTGTTTTCTATAAAGTCGATATCAGACCAGCTCAATGCGCACAACTCAGAGCTGCGTAAACCAGTGTTAAATGCGAAGCGGAACAGATTCTCCCACTCCTGATATTTACAGTGCTGATAAATAGCGCTGGTCTCCGATGGCGAGAATGGATCAACCTCGTAATCGTCGGAGTTCGGACAACTATCAATCACATGGTACCGGCTGGCGCTGACCAGCGTAACCGGGTTAATCGTCAACAGTCCATCAGTAACGGCCTCATCGATAGCGCTTCGCAGAAATGAAAGGTTATTCCTGATCGTCTTAAGCTTTGTTTTCCGACTGGCTATCCAGTTTTTTAGCACTGCAGGAGTCAGCTCTGAAACATGAAGTTTATGCAGGGCTGACAGTGCCGAAAGGCATTTTTCATAACCACCAATAGTGGACGGCGACAGATTGCGGTTTTCGCAGATTTTCAGATACTCGTCCAGATAGGACTTAATATTTTTGGTTTTCTTCACAACACCGAACAGCGTCAGCTTTTTGGAGTTGGGAAAGTATTTCGGATAGTCGAATGTGCCGCTGACAATCTGATTTTGTATCTCCCCCAGCAGCCGCTCAGCATACTTCACACCGCGCGCGTTCGTTTCCATTTTGGAAAGAGGCTCCCGGCAGAGAACCCCTTTGTACGTGAATGTAATCACCAGGGTATCACCAGTTTTATGCTGGCGAATGGTTACTCCTCTTGGGAGAGATAATGATCCTTGTTCTTTCTTGCCCACTTTGAAACCTCCGTTAAGTCAATCCAGCGTTCTTTAACGCCATCGACTTTTAATACATGGACACCCTCTTTCCATAACCCTCTTTGTATCCGTTTGTTAACGGCATCAACCGTTTCCCCTGCATCCCGGCAATAGGTCGAAAGTGGTACACAGTCAAGATTCATGGCTGCTCTCCCGCCCAAAAGCCTGGGCATTTTCCAGTTCATTGGCAGCATAAATCAGAGCATTGTGGTGAGCCCTGAAACCGCCATCGAGTTCGCGCGCAGCTCTTTCACGCAAAATGTCGATCGCAGGCTGATAATCTGTTTGCTGACAGCGACGGGCAAGCAGTTCGCGGTAAGCGTTTGATTGAGGATTATTGCCATGGGCCATACTCTCCAGATCTTTGTCTGAGAAAGTATTCGATGATTGTTCAGCGTTCAGCCCGGTGTGTTTAACAATGCTCATAGCTAACCTCAGTGATTCATCAAAACTAATTTCAGTTGTTTGGCCGAAAAATACGGCCACCAGCTGAAAGCTATAAAGTATGCAAAAAACTGTCAGAGAAGCCCCTTTGGCTTGATAGCCTGTAGTTCATTGACCTCTTTTACATAGCGGTTATGCATGGATTCCCATTTGTCGTACCACGTTTGTACTTCTCGCTTATGCTTCAGGATGCGGCGCAGCCTACGGACGCAACGCTGGTGGGCGTGCAAATACTTTTGCGTTGTTTCTCCCTGTTGCCACATTTCAACGCCGTTACGTTCGATCCTTTCTTCCGGATGCCGTTGTTTAAAACCTGACATACCAAATGCCTGAGTAGTCATAAAATAAGCGAGGTAGCGGATCGCCGTATCGCGAGTAAAACATTTTTTAATGCGGCCATGCCGGGTGGCAACGAATAACGGACCAGCAGGGGTCTCATACGTTTTGATCGCCTGGTCAATTGCAGAATTAGTGCGGTTATTTTTCATTTTCTGTCCTTTAATTTGCTATATCGTTCGTGACTCATTACTGCCCAGTTCTGGCCCCCGTCGCGGGACAACAGCCGCCAGCGCAGATTAACCTTGAGGCTCAGATGGCCGGTCTTGTGCATACGGCGGGGATGTATTCTCCCGGCCCGGTATTGGCGGAGAATGTGAACCGCCTGTCCATGAACCCATTCAGGAATTCTTATTGCAGTCATTGCCACCCGATACCTCCTGTATCCGTAACTCCATTTCACGCGCCATCTCAATAAAAGTGTCTAAAGCGCAAATATGTTCCTCTTCGAGTAACCGGCGGTCGCATTTAACTTTCCCGTTCTCGATATAAAGAACAATACGGCCAGTAAAGTTGGGAAGCACATGCAGATCCACGTTCAATACTGGGCGGGGAATCTGTACACCCTGATAGAGCATTGTTTGTTGGTTAGTCATTGCCGGTCTCCGCATTAACTGGTTTCTGTTTTTTAACGAACTCAACCAGCTCAGAAATAAGTTCGTCGATTAACTCCTTCCCGCTTTCTGTGAGGAATCCACCGCTGCTATTTACATCAACAGAGCTGCTGTAAATTCCCTTGATAGCTTTTACGCCTTCGACATTTCCATACTCACTGATAGCGAGCCTTTCGAATTTTCGTAATAATCCATCCAGAAGAATCTCTGTTAACTCGACCGTGTTAATGCTGCCTTTAGGCAAGCGAATAATAAGGCAGGTGCTACCCGTTTTTCTGTGATGGCGGATTAATGCAGCCTTTAATATCCGACGGCGATAGATACTTATCATATTATCCATTCCGTCTCTTCT
Source organism: Superficieibacter electus (assembly GCF_002915575.1). Lineage (GTDB taxonomy): Bacteria > Pseudomonadota > Gammaproteobacteria > Enterobacterales > Enterobacteriaceae > Superficieibacter > Superficieibacter electus. Next base: position 30,477 of record NZ_PQGD01000029.1, on the reverse strand, counting down.
CTTCAGCATTCATCCATGTGGAAATCTGGCAGGATAATTCATAGCACAGCCCAACCAGTGACTCTTTTTGATCATCATCCATAGACTTAAAGTGCGTATACATTAAATCCAGAAGCTGATACATGTTATCGGCGGTGTTGACCGCCGTTTCGATAGTGCTGTTTTTAGTTAGCATTTAATGCCTCCTGTTCCAGAGACAAGATAAAACTGCTTACAGGTACAGATAAATCATAGGCCAGTTCAAAAATAGCTTTAGCTTCAATTGGTTCCAGCTCTTCACCAGAAAATGCAGCAACCTTAAGCAGAGCAAATAATTTATATCCAGCGAGACTCGCGCTCTGTAATTCAGATTCTTTTTTCATGTTATCTCCCGTATGCTTTACGCAGATAGATTGACGCAATTACTTCCTGACCGTTTGCCGCAAACAACAGCGCTAATTTATATGCTGCATGGTCTTTGATGAATGACATAGACTTTCAATCCTGTTTTCAGGTTGTGTATGGTCCCACCAGCCATGGTGTGTTATTTTTAGTTGGTAAAAATGGTGTTCTATTTTTTAAGTATTACGTTTCTTGATTCTTCTGTGGCTTCACTGATATCTGAGAATGAATCAACAAGAATGAAATAGTCTCCGATTTTTTTGTAAAGTGCATACTGCCATTCATCATCAAATGATGTGACCAGAATGTGCTTAGCATCATCAAAATGGCCGTCGTCACATTTAAATTTTTTGCGGAACTCTTTCATTTTTCCCTGACCTTTTTGCTGAGCTGTTCAATATACTCATATGCGGTTTCATTTGTTTTCTGCATTGAACGGATTAAGCATGCGATTGCATTATCAGCTTCTGGTGGTAATTCGTTGATGCGATAAATAACCTCAAGAAGTGATGTATTCTCACAGATATCAGCCGCAACGCTTTCAAGCATATTAACAGGGGTCATCATTTGAGCTTCTCCAGTGTTAATTCATGAGCCGCGGTTGCATAATTGCAGACAAATGCGAGAAGAATGTCGCTAATTTCACGATATTCGTCATCATCAACCGCCGATAACAAGCTAGCAGTCTCGACGATCGAGGATATATTCTTGAAGGCATCACAAGGGTGGATGGACAACCCATTAAATGTTTTTATCTTCTGAGACATTTTCTATCACCTTGGACTCGATTCGATAGAATGATGATAGATAATGCTATCGTTGTTTGCAATAGATAATGCTATTATAACTGCTATTAAATTTTATGTCTTTGATAATAAAATAAAAAAACTATTGATGATTGTGTTTATAGCATTTGGATGGAAAGGTGCTTCATTTTGGGAGTACTCCACCTATGCTGGAAATAATGGGGGCTTGAGAGCAAAATGGACTTTGATGAGCCGAGATGCTGCGGATTTCGAGAAGATAGGGTCCTGGTGCCGATAGGGAATTGCCCATCTGACGGGCTGGCGGTGACTACTGTATAGCGCCGCAAAAAAAAACCGGCTCACTGGCCGGTTAAGATTTATTCAGTTTTTTGCATGAAGTTTGATTATCATTTGCATTTCATCTACCCATGCTTCCTATACGCCTGCGGCATGCTGCCGATCACCTTTCCAAAAATGAAGATTTTGTTCATCTCTTCCTTCTCAATCGGGTCCCAAGGTAAATAGGTATGGTTATCTGAGATAACTAAGAGTTTATCTTTCATCTTTTGCAAACGCTTTACATGCGATGTGTCGTCGTAGATGAAAGCGTAAATACCGTCGCCGTCAAACTGCTGAACGCTGATATCGACGAAAAGTAAATCGCCAGGCTCAATTGTTCCAGACATACTATCACCGCGTACGTTTATGATGCGTATCTGCTCCTGTTTCCGGCCATTAAACATTTGACGCGCATCTTCAACTGAATATTCCACAGAGCGCAAGACCTCCACGAATTCACTGTTGATTATTCCTGGGCCAGCGCTCACTGTGAGATCGAGCACGTCGACTCTGAAGATGTTAGGAGTTTTTTTGTTAGCAATAGAGGAGGTCGGTTGTTGGTCGTCGCTCCTCATCGGCCCCGTACCTTTTGATAGCCACTCCGAACGAACCCCCAAGGCATTAGCTATTTCAACAATTTTTGTTGTTCCTCTGGCGTTGCCAGATGATATTCGCCATATGGTTGGCTGTGCCATATGTGCTGCTTTAGCTAATTGGCCTTGACTCATACCCATTTCATGCATTGCGTAGTTAAGTCTGTCAGCTAGCGTCTTAAGTGTACTCTCTTGCATATTTATAGCCTCCGCTATCACATTCTAGTCAAGCATGATAAACAAGTCTATTGCTCATTCCAATAGGTATTGCTATTATTTGTTGATAGCAATTAATGGGGTGAGTTAAAAAAATGAAATCAGCAATTGAAAGAGCTATCGATTCTGCTGGCGGAGTAAATGCCTTAGCTCGCGCTATAGGTGTAAAGCAACCGTCTGTTTCTCGCTGGAGGAAGGTTGGTGTTGTTGGGTTAGAGCACGTTCCTGATGTGTCGGCTTTAACTGGAATTCCCGCCCATGAATTGAGGCCTGATAAACCGAAACTATTTCCACATCCTGACTCAGAGGTGTGACATGTCACACCCAATTACTACCAATGATCAGGCTAAGGCATTGGATATCGATTATCTCGATCCATGCGGCCCGACTTTGCCTAGCGCTGGATGGAGCTTCGAGTTTCAGATTTTCAGGAGGGTTTCAGAATGAGCCTGCTTTTTAATTTCCGCCCACTGGTTATTAACCCTGAATTAGCGGTGCGCATCGGTCTTAACGAAGCAATAGTGTTGCAGCAGGTTAACTACTGGATCAACGACAAAGATCAGGGTGTAGATTATGGCGGCCTTCGCTGGGTGTTTAACACTTATGAATCCTGGGCAAAGCAGTTCCCGTTCTGGTCTGAAGACACCGTTAAACGTGCTTTCACCTCGTTGGTTAAGCAGGGCTGCCTGTATGCAAAGCAACTTAACAAATCTCAGCATGATCGTACCAATTTTTACACCATTAACCCTGATTCACCCCTTCTTCAGGAAGAAGAACATCTGCCCTCATCGAACGGTGCAAATTGCCCTGATCGAGAGATGCAGATTGCCCTGATGGATGAGGGCAAAAACGCCCGATCTCCTATGGTTACTACAACAAAGACTACAACAGATATTAAATCTATTGGCACACCGGCTAAAGCCGATGAGCCGTTACCCAATGCAAAGCAGGATTATTCACCTGATTTTGAAACAGCCTGGCAGGTATACCCTAAACGCGCTGGTGGTAATCCCAAAGCATCAGCTTACAAAGCATGGAAAGCACGGCTGAAAGAGGGGGTTAGGCCAGATGACATGCTGGAAGGCGTAAAGCGTTATGCAGCATACGTCCGCGCAACAGGCAATACTGGCACTCAATACGTCAAGCAGGCAGTAACGTTCTTTGGTCCCGATCGCCATTTCGAAGAGTCCTGGCAGACGCCGTCCGCTCCGGGAGGTGGGCGTCCTGGAATGCTGCCGGTATCCGGGTTTAGTGAACAGGACTATGGCAAAACAGACTGCAACTGGTAACTCAGGAGATTTTGAATGTTGAACATCAAACAGCGTGAAGAAAGAGATAATTTGCTGGCTAAGCGTGACGCATTAACCGAAGAACTTGAGTTTGCAGTGGAGCATAAAAAACCATGGCGGTGGAGCAGCTGGGATGCTGGCGAGATCACCACGGTCTCATGTGACATTCACGGAGATTACAAACGCATGGCGCTGATCGGCAAAGCCCTTCGCGGCGCTGAAAATATCGTTTACTCGTCCTGTCCGAAGTGCGTCAGGGATCAGATTGCCCTGACCGAAGCCGCGCTGCGGGAGCTGCGTGTGAGTGACCTGCTGGACAATGCCGGTATTGCGCGCCGCTTCGAAGCCTGTGAATTTGATAACTACCAGGCCGTGAATCAGGATGCTGCTCAAAACCTGTCTGTATGCCAACGTTACGCCGCCAGTTGGCCGGATCGCCTCAACGCCGGAACCGGTCTCGTTATGACGGGTAACTGCGGTACAGGTAAGAACCACCTGGCTGTCTCAATGGCAAAGAATATTATTCGCGCTCACCAGGCCAGGGTGGAAATTACTGACGTTATGCGCCTTACCCGCTCTGTAAAACGCACATGGCGGCACAACGCCGAGAGCACTGAAGAAGAGGTCATTGAATATTTCACAACGCTGGATCTGCTGATCATCGATGAGGTTGGTGTACAGTTCGGCAGCCCGGCAGAAATGACTATCCTTCAGGAGGTAATTAACGCCCGTTATGAAAGTATTCTGCCAACGATCCTCATCAGTAATCTGACCTTTGACCAGCTAAAGGAAACCATAGGGGAGCGTATTGTTGACCGGGTAACGGATGGAGGTCGTAACCGCCTTGCATTTGGCTGGGGTAGCTATCGCAGTATTAGCGGAGTGGTAGCATGAGCCAGGTCTGGAGAAATGACGATCTTGAAGGCGCTGTTATCGGCGCGATTTGCCTGCGGGGTGCAGATCCAGAGGTACTGGATATCCTGTCACGCATGCCTGCGAGCGTTTTTTCGGTTCACCAGTACCGTGAAATTTATCGAGGAATTTGCGGACAGGCACGTAATGGGATTATTGATCCGTTACTACTTTGCGAGACACTTCCGGCACTGAGTGCGGTAATTATGTCCGCATCAAATATTCCCTGGGCAAAATCAGCGCTGGGTTCATACGTATTAATCCTGATCCGTAATGCAGCAATCCGCGACGCTGAGAAAGCTATGACAGAAGCGTTAGCAGCCATGCGTGAGGCTACCAATGGTGCTGCGGCAGTTGCGGCAATGGAGTCAGCAAAGCAGATTATGTCCGTCATTGATATCAATGGCGAAAGCGTGAACCCCGTTCATATTGATGAATTACTGCCTGAAGTCGTTTCACGTGTGGAAGCAAGAATGCAAGGGCTGGAAGAAGGGCGCTCGCTGCTTACCGGCATTGAAGATCTGGATGTAAAAACTGGGGGTATTGATATCACCGATCTGGTGTTTATCGCTGCACGGCCTTCGATGGGCAAAACGGAGCTGGCGCTGGACATTATTGACAAAGTGTCTGAGCAGGGGCATGGCGTACTTTTTTTCAGCATGGAAATGGCCAATATTCAGATCGGCGAGCGTATGGTTTCCGCGGCTGGTGGAATGCCTGTTTCGCGTTTAAAAGCTGTTGACCGATTTGAAAATGAAGACTGGGCACGTCTCACGACAGGTGTAGCTCGCCTTACTGGACGTAATATCTGGATGGTCGATGCCAACGATCTGACGGTAGAGCAAATTTCCCGTACCGCAACCCGCTGGAAAATGGCTCATCCGGAAATCGCGCTGGTGGTAGTAGACTATCTGGCACTTATCAAAATCCAAAGCACAGCGCGGTACGATCTGGCTGTTGGCGACGTTTCCAAAGGACTCAAGCGCCTGGCGAAAGCGAACAAGACACCTGTTATTGCGCTTAGCCAGCTTTCGCGCGGCGTTGAATCACGCCCGAACAAACGCCCAATGAACTCTGACCTTAAAAACTCCGGTGAAATTGAGGCCGACGCTGACTTAATTATGATGCTCTATCGTGACGAGGTCTATAACCCAGAATCTCCGGCAAAAGGTATCGCTGAGATCAACATCACCAAACAGCGAAATGGCGAGCTGGGCACAGTGTATCGCCGGTTCTTCAACGGTCATTTCCTCCCTATCGATCAGGATGAGGCAAAAGCCAGAACTGCGCCACAAGTAAGGGCTCAGGCGCGTCGCTATTCGAAAGGGAGCCAGTCGACATATGCAGATTTTTAATATTATTCCAATGGGTAAGCCGCGCATGACGCGTGCAGATAAATGGAAAAAACGGGATGTGGTTCTGCGCTACCGGGCTTTTTGCGATGAAGTTCGCCTGAACGGGCTGGTGATGCCGGAAACTGGCGGGCACATCACATTTGTCATTCCCATGCCTGCCAGCTGGAGCCAGAAGAAACGCGCAGCGATGAAAGGTCAGGCGCACCAGCAAAAGCCCGATGCAGACAACATGCTCAAGGCACTTATGGATGCTCTGTTTACAGATGATGCACATATCTGGGCTGTGCGGGTAACCAAGCGCTGGGGTGAGACAGGGCAGATTTTAATTTCAACAAATGAGAGGGCGGCCTAATGCGTGATGTTCAGATGGTACTTGAACGCTGGGGAGTATGGGCAGCAAGCGGAAAAGGAAATATCGGCTATCCACGCATTGCGGCGGGCCTTTCTAGCCTGCTTCCTGCCAGCAGGGCCGGGCGTCCGTCATGCTGTGATGATGACGGGATGTTTATCAACGAGGCAATGATCCGCCTCAGAAAGCACGATGAATACCTTTGTGCGCTGCTTGAATGGCATTACATCGAAAATATGACGTTGCGAGCAATGGCCGCCAAACTGGGTATTTCCCATAATCACGTTTCAGTGCGCCTGCAGTCGGCGGAAAGCTTTATTCAGGGATGCTTGTGCACTCTCGATATCAAGCTTGAGATGGACCGGGAATGCCGAAAAGAAAATGTTCTTCCAGTGAGGCTTAAAAGGGTTGTGTAATTACAAAACCGCAATTATTCTGCTATGAGTTGTCACACGGCAATAACGCATAACATCAAAACCTCGCTTCGGCGGGGTTTTTGCATTTCAGGGGAAATGTATGCAGCAACCTTATCTTTTCAACCCAGGAATGAATACTGAAGAGCTTGAGCAATGGCTTTCTCAACAGCGACTGCATGTCGCCTGTTACAACAATCTGCTCAAAGAAAAAGCCGCTCTTGAAGAGCGGCTAAATGAAGTGAATGACTCTATTGAGAAGCTTTCATCTTTAGGTTTTGAAGGTGAATTGAGTTTTCCATGTAGTCCCAGTCCTTCTCCGGCAAATGCTCAAAAGTAACTGAGAAGTTAGGCAGTTCTAAAATTTTTAATGCCGACTGTGCTTCATCAGTGAGATTTTCAATTTTTATTTCATCCTGAATAACAAACAGGGAATCCTCAAAAGATAATTTCCTTATATCTCCTGGAAACCACCTGGTCTTCATAAAAATCAGATGATGCAACGCAGCTGGTCCCTCAAGAGGGTTGAAAATAGTTGCATGCTTGAGTCTGTGCTGATGAAGAATCATTTCAAGAATGTATATCAGTGCCGTTCTATTACGGATCTGGTTATCCTGGGTACTGTCTTTGTAATATGCTGATGGAGACATGTTCCTGTTGTTGCAAACCCGCATTCGAATGACTTGTAGCAGATTGTCGTAATCGGACATTATGGTTCCTTAATGGTGTATGTATTGGCAAATCCACAATACCAGAGCATAAAAACAGCCGCTATCGTATGGCTTTTATTATGGGGCTCGCTTAGGCGGGCCGCTCCGTACCAGTAAGCGGAAATTTGACGCCATCGACATTGACGAAATCCGTTTCTCGGCTGTTAATTAGTGAGTGGTGAATCCCCCTATGCGGAGGGGCTACCAGTAAGGTCATTGATTATTCAACATCGCGGATCTGCTGACTGGGGCAGATCCACCGGGAGGCACCCGGCACCACATACCAATTACATCGACAGTCATATTTGCTTTGCTACTTCTGGCCTGCTTTTACAAGCAGGCTTTTTAGCCATCTTTAACACATCGTGCGGTAGGGTGCCTTTTTTAGCCTCATAAACAGGCGATTACAGCGAAATGGGATAAGATTCTTTTGTGGTGAATCCCCCTAAGCGGAGGGGCGTATCAGCATCTATGGCTGTTTATTGTTCGTTATCAGAACGCAAGTTCAAGTTGCTGGCTAGGACTTACCGGGAGGCACCCGGCACCACGCTCATCTTGGTAATAAAAAACCCTTTTGCCTGCTTTTACGAGCAGGCTTTTTTTTAGCCATCATTGACATATTGTGCGATAGAGTGCCGTTTATATCCTCAAAAACAGGCGATTACAGCGAAACGGTATAAGATTCTTTTGTGGTGAATCCCCCTGAGCGGAGGGGCGTAATCAGCAACCGGTTAACAGTAAGACAACCTAACACGCAAGTTTCAGTCGCTGGCTCGAACTTACCGGGAGGCACCCGGCACCACAAGCCAAAAAAATATCTCACAAGCCTGCAGTGCAGGCTTTTTTTTATCCATTTTCCCCTGAAACACTTCCCCCAAGCGGAGGTGAGAGACATGTCCCATATGAGCAAACTCGTAACCGGTGTCGCGCTCGGCACTTCCGGCGGCACCATCCTGAACGGTGTTCTGACAAAACTGAGCCCTGATGAATGGAGTGCCGTCGGCGTGCTGGCTGGTATCGCGGGCATTGTCATCACCGGGCTTATTAACTGGTACTTCAAACGAAAGGTCGCCAATGCCCAGGTCAGGGCGCTGGAGAAATACGGCCCGACGGTAAAAGTTGGAGATGACTGATATGCCAATGACCAGCAGTCTGCGTAATAAACTCATCGCTGCTGCGGGCGGCGGTGCGATGCTCATCGCCACTATTTTTCTTGGTGGTCATGACGGTGTGGAAGGGCGAAAGTATGTAGCCTACAAAGATGTGGCGGGTGTCTGGAGTGTGTGCGACGGTCACACCGGGCGCGATATCGTCCGGCACAAAACCTATACCGACAGGGAATGTGATGCCCTGCTGTGGAAAGACCTGCAACCGGCAAAGCGCACCGTTGATCAGCTGGTAAAGGTGCCGGTGGGCGAGTATCAGCGCGCCGCGCTCTACAGCTTTGTGTTTAACGTCGGCTCTGATGCGTTTTCTAAATCCACTTTGCTGCGGAAACTCAATAAGGGCGACCATGCCGGTGCGTGCGAAGAGATGCGCCGCTGGGTTTACGCTGGTGGCATGAAATGGAAGGGACTGCAGAACCGGCGCGAGATGGAGCGTTCCATGTGCCTGGCGGAAGGTGAAAATGACCTTTAAAGCGAAACTTATCGGCGCGCTGGTTATCGCTGGCCTGCTGGTGGCGCTTGGCTGGGCGGTCAGTCACTACCGCGATAATGCCATTGCCTATAAAGAGCAGCGCGATAAAGCGAAGGGCGACCTGCTGCTGGCGAACGACACCATTAATGATATGAAGGTGCGCCAGCGCGACGTCGCCGCACTCGATGCGAAATACTACGGAGAACTGGCAGATGCCAAAGCGACTATTGACCAGCTTGAACGTGATGTTGCTGCTGGCCGTAAGCGGCTGCAACTCAACGCCACCTGCGGAGCGAACGGAGCGCCCGGCACCACCAGCGTGGATGATGGCACCGGCCCCCGACTTACTGACGCCGCTGAACGGGATTATTTCACCCTCAGAGAGCGAATTGAAACTGTGACAAAGCAACTGACCGGGTTGCAGCAGTACGTTCGTGAGCAATGTCTGCGATAAAAGAAAGCCCTCATTAAGAGGGCAAGGGGCAGGAGTAATTCATTTTATGCTTTGACTAACGTTGACTGTGACTACTCAGTGACTGAAGCAATACACCTGGCAGTTGGCACAGCTTCGGTTGCCCTGGGCAGTAGCACGGAGAAAGTCTGGTTTAAGAGGCCTATGTGACAAGCGGGAAAAGATGCGATTGGGATTAGTCCTGGTTCAGACGCAAAAAATTTCCCTTCCAAAGTGAAATCCAGGAACTTCAGAAGGGAGACCAAGTGGTCATCGTTACAAAGAACAAGTGAAGCATAAAGTAATCTGAGCAAATAGATACTGTTATTAAAAAATAAGCACGAACTGTATCTTTACTTTGTTAAATGAAACGCCGTTTGTATTAGTTTCTGATGGTTTATAGATACAGTTTTGAATTTTTCAGAGGTGAATAGTGAATGAAGTAGTTAAACGGTGAGACCGTCATTGCAAGCCGCAGTTATGATGCGGCCCCGAGTCTCCGCGTAAGAGCCAGCTTTACTTCTGGTAAGGGTTAATAAGAAAAGAAGTACTGGTTTCACCACGTGACAGCCAATCACGCACTGGTTTGAGCCAACGGGGAGCAGAGACGAACCGGGTTGACGAACTCAAGGGCATGAGCGCGGCCACTGCGAGAGTGTAGCTGGCATCACAAGGCGCATTTATGAGTGCGCCTGATGATGCTTATCAGTTTCCAAAATCAAAGCTGCGTTTTCAATTCCGAAGGGTTGTCGGATGGGGTGGCTTCTTCTGATGGCGTGGCGCTGAAGTCTTTAATGATTGCACATCCCCACCAGTTAATAATCAATGCCGCCACAGCGGTAAACAGCCATGGTATCTGTGAGCCTTCGAAGTATTGCTCGCTAATATAGTTACCGGTGGTAAAGCAGGTGAAGATGGTCGCACCGATAAACCATCCCTGAAAAAGATTGGTTTTCAAAGTCATGATAGTTCCCCATTGGTAAGAGGTGCCAATATCTCTCTATGTACAACGGAAAGCAATCATCTCATAACATCTGCTTATGTATTTGTTTTGAACTCAACTTGCGCATAGCGGGGCTTTTTTATGCACAGCGTACGCGAGCATCGAAAAGATACTTTAATGAGCATTCCGGGAAAAGTGGCTTGAGCAACTGTATAAAATCAGCGATACGTTAACCACATCGCAAAAAAAGATAAACCACATCTTCCGACTTTTTATAAGATAACTAAACTGGAATGATGCAATAATTTCACATATTTCATTACAATCAGAAAGATGCTCCATACAGTCGCGATTGTTGACAAAAGGGACTCGCTTAACTCAATGACCAGATTGCCAGAATTTTCGCTTTCTTTCTTTCGCCCCCGCTACTGGCTGTTATGGCTTGGAATACTCATTCTTCGCTGTCTTGTTCTGCTTCCTTACCCTCTTTTATGCCGGATCGGATGTGGTCTGGGTAGACTGGGTCTGCGAATAATGTCACGCCGCGTAAACATTGCGCGCAGAAACCTGGAGCTTTGCTTTCCCGATCTGGCAAAAGATGAGCAGGAAAAACTGCTCATCAAAAATTTTGAGTCAGTCGGTATGGGGGTCATTGAAACAGGTATGGCTTGGTTCTGGTCCGATGCAAGAATACGTAAATGGTTTACGGTTACGGGCTATGAGCATATGGAAAAAGCCCGGTCGGGTCAGCGTGGAGTGCTTCTCATTGGTATGCACTTCCTGACGCTTGAGCTTGGTGCACGTATTTTCGGTATGCTTAATCCTGGAATTGGTGTTTACAGGCCAAACAACAATGCGTTGTTTGACTGGTTACAGACACGCGGTCGTCTGCGTTCTAATAAAACGATGCTGGACCGCTATGATCTGAAGGGAATGATTCGAGCCCTTAAGCAGGATGAAATCATCTGGTATGCGCCAGACCATGACTATGGTGCGCAGAACAGTGTATTTGTGCCATTTTTCCAGGTCCCTGATGCTGCAACGACAGCAGGTAGCTACATGCTTGTCAGAGGTGCTCGTCCGGCGGTAGTTCCATTTGTTCCGCGACGCCTGCCAGATCAGAAAGGATATGAGCTGATTATTTTAGCGGATATCAGTGAAGAACTGGCTGGCAGGGAAAAGGAGTTTGTCGCCACGAGAATGAATCAGACAATTGAAGAGGCAATCAGGTTAGCACCGGAGCAATATATGTGGTTGCATCGTCGATTTAAGACCCGTCCTCCTGGAAGAGAATCTTTTTACAGTAAAAAATGAGCATGGTTTGGTCAACCCAGGCTAAACGATAGCAGCCCTGCATATGCGGGGCTTTTTTATGCGTATCGCACGCGCACCAACGAGACACTTTCAGCAGTGAGCCTGGGGAAACCGCTTGTCTCGGGCGGCTTTCCCGTGCGACAGGCTCACATTTAAAAGGAACAAAATAATGTCTGACTTAGATCCACGAGTAGAAGCCATTGTTAAAGAGGCGCTTATGCGGAAGGAAGGGATTGCAGCAGAACGCTTCGCTATTCATGGCACAACTGCCGCGAACGGTGAAACCATTGAGCAGCGAACGCTGTCAGCAGTGCTATCCAGTGCATTGCATCAGATCGATGCTGACCAGGCTGGTGACGTTGCCGTTAAACTCGCTCAGGCTGTTAAGTCAGCGTTCCAGACCCTGAATAGCGGCTTTGCTGCTGGTGGCTATATAAGCAGTCAGTGGGGCATCAAGTTGGATTCAACTGGTAGCCTTGCCACCGAGAATGTGGATAAGTCTGAATGTTCGGACTGTGAGTCAGATGTTCACGATCCGGTTTCACTGAAAGACATTAAAGCCAGTCGTGAAGATGACATGCTTACCATCGGAAACTATCCCGGCGCTCACCTCTCGAGCAAGTTGGCTGTCAATGCTGCCGCCGCTGAGACCAGCGAAGCCCTGTCGAAAGAGATGAATGAAGTAATCGGCACAGTGGTACTAAATGTTATCAAAGAACAGAGCAAGCCAGGCGGGTTGCTATATCGACAATGATGGACGTTTGGACGTCCAAACATCTAAATTGTTCGATGGTTGTCAATCAAATGATAATCATTATCTTTTAAGCGGGTCCTCCCGGCGGGGTCGCCTGCCACGGGGCGGCGGGGTCGCGGAAAACGGCTGGTTTTTGCGATCTATGGTCATCATCATCATTCGGCTATCTCCCTGATTTTACTCACAGGCATTTTGCAAAGATGTCGAATCGTATAAAAAGTGTTCACCATCATGGACCAGGAAATCGCCTCACTCAAACTGAACATTAACCAGCTGGCGGCCATCACCGATGTTCACCGTCAGACCGTTGCCGCCCGCCTCAAAAATGTCAGCCCTGCGCCGGGCAGCAACAGTAAGTTAAAACTCTACCTTGTTACTGACGTTCTGACCGAACTCATGATCCCGACGGTATCTGTCAACCTTGATGATATGCCACCTTCTGACCGTCTGGCCCACTGGAAAGCGGAGAATGAGCGCATCAAATTCGAGCAGGACACCGGGCAGCTTATCCCGGCTGATGAGGTGGCCCGCGAATTTTCACTGATGGCGAAAGCCGTCGTTATGGTACTGGAAACCCTGCCCGATATTCTTGAGCGCGACTGTGCATTAACTCCTGCCGCAGTCGCGCGCGTGCAGAGTGTCATTGACGATCTCCGCGATCAGATGGCCCAGAAAGTGCTGGAAGCAGAAACAGAGGAGGATGAGCCAGAGGAGGACTGATGGCAAAGCGGGCATCGGCCCGGGGGATCCGACAGGATGTATCCGGTATTTTACGCGCGCCTCGCCGTATGCTGGTGGCTGATGCAGTCGGCAGCTATATGCGCGTACCGATGGGGGCAGGGAACTCGGTCCCGTGGGATCCGGATCTTGCTCCGTATGTTATCGAACCCATGAACTGCCTGGCGTCACGCGAATATGATGCCGTGGTGTTTGTAGGCCCGGCGCGAACGGGCAAAACCATCGGATTGATTGACGGCTGGATAGTCTACAACGTTGTCTGTGATCCGGCTGATATGCTGCTTATCCAGATGACCGAAGAGAAGGCGAGGGAGCACTCGAAGAAGCGCCTGGATCGTACCTTCCGGTGTAGCCCTGAGGTGAAAACCCGGCTCAGTCCCCGGCGCAACGACAATAACGTGTATGACCGCACCTTTCGCGCCGGTAACTACCTCAAAATTGGCTGGCCCTCCGTCAACATCATGTCGTCGTCGGACTATAAATGTGTCGCCCTGACTGACTACGATCGCTTCCCTGAAGATATCGATGGCGAGGGGGATGCGTTTTCGCTGGCCTCGAAACGTACCACTACCTTTATGTCATCGGGTATGACGCTGGTGGAAAGCTCGCCGGGTCGGGACATCCGCGATACCAAATGGCGGAGCAGTACCGCCCATGAGGCACCGCCGACCACCGGTATTCTGTCGCTGTATAACCGTGGCGATCGTCGCCGGTTGTACTGGCCCTGTCCTCACTGCGGGGAATTCTTCCAGCCTGAGATGGATAACATGACCGGTTATCGCGATATCGCCGATCCGGTGGTGGCGAGTGAATCAGCCTGCCTGCAGTGCCCTGCATGTCAGGGAAAGATCACCGCTGATATGAAGCGTTCCCTTAACATGAAAGGGATATGGCTTCGCGACGGTCAGCATGCTGATAAAGCGGGTAACGTAACGGGTGAAGGGCGGCGCTCGCGTATTGCTTCTTTCTGGATGGAAGGCCCGGCGGCCGCTTATCAGACGTGGTCGCAGCTTATTTATAAACTGCTTACCGCCGAGCAGGACTATCAGTCCACCGGCAGTGAGGAAACGCTGAAAACGGTGGTGAATACCGACTTTGGTCGTCCTTATCTGCCGCGTGCCAGCATGGAGCAGCGCAAAAGCGAACTGCTGGAGCAGCGCGCGGAAGAGATTCCGAAGCGCTCAGTACCTGCCGGCGTTCAGTTTATGGTGGCAACGGTTGACGTCCAGGGCGGACGAAACAGGCGCTTTGTGGTGCAGGTGACAGGCTACGGCCCCCAGGGTGAACGCTGGCTGGTGGACAGGTACAACATCCGCCAGTCGTTGCGCACCACCCCCGACGGTGAAAGCCTGCCCATCGATCCAGCGAGTTATCCCGAAGACTGGGATTTACTGATAAGCGATGTGTTTGATAAAGCCTGGCCGCTCGCCGGGGATGCGACGAAGCGCATGCGTCTGATGGCAATGGCCGTTGACTCCGGCGGGGAAGACGGTGTCACCGACAATGCGTACAAGTTCTGGCGTAAATGCCGCCGCGACGGTTCAGGTAAACGGGTGTTCCTGTTTAAAGGTGACAGCCAGCGCCGCGCAAAACTCATCACCCGCACGTTCCCCGATAACACCGGGCGCAGTACCCGCCGGGCAAAAGCCGCCGGTGATGTTCCGCTTTATCTCCTGCAAACCGACGATTTGAAGGACCGGGTCAATAACGCGTTATGGCGTGATTCGCCCGGCCCCGGCTATGTGCATTTTCCGTCATGGCTGGGGACCTGGTTTTATGACGAACTGACTTACGAGGAGCGTTCTGCCGATGGCAAATGGAGCAAGCCGGGTCGCGGTGCGAACGAGGCATTCGACCTGCTGGTCTATGCCGATGCGCTGGCGATCCTGCACGGTTACGAAAAAATTAAGTGGCCTGAAGCACCTGAATGGGCGAGGCGGGAAACCTGGCTGGAAGACGTCCTCCCCGAAGCGGCGGAGGGCGTTGCACCAGCACCCGCGCCGCAAACTAAGCGCCAGACGCGCAAATCCAGTAAGAAAAGGCTGAGCAAAGTTCAGCCTGGGCACCGGCAACCGGAGGAGGGTGGGTGTGACGCAGTACGAAATAGAAAGCATGTTGCGGCTTTATACCGACGCTGAAACGGCTGTACTGGCGGGTAAATCCATTACCTTTAACGGCCAGCAGATGACGATGGAAAACCTGTCTGAAATACGTAAGGGACGCCAGGAGTGGGAGCGGCGATTGTCACTGGCGCTGAATCCCCGGCGCAGGCAGGGGTACAGACTGGCGAGGTTCAAATGACAATTCTTGATGATGCCATTGGTCTGGTATCACCCGCATGGAAAGCAGCCCGGCTACGTTCCCGCGCTGTTATCCGGGCTTACGAGGCGGTCACGCCAACCCGGACCCATAAAGCCCGTCGGGAAAACCGTTCCGCAAACCAGCTCAGCCAGATGGGGGCCGTGTCGCTCCGGGAGCAGGCGCGACATCTGGATAACAATCACGATCTGGTCATTGGGGTGTTCGATAAGCTGGAAGAGCGCGTGGTGGGGTCCAAAGGCATTATCGTTGAACCCCAGCCCCTGCTGACCAGTGGCCGTATTGCTGAAAAGCTTGCCGCTGACATCCGCAAAAAGTGGGCCGAATGGTCTGTGTCGCCGGAGGTGACGGGACAGTATACCCGCCCGGTCATGGAGCGCCTGATGCTTCGAACGTGGCTGCGTGATGGTGAAGTGTTCGGCCAGCTCGTCAGCGGCAATGCGGCAGGGCTTGAGCCGTCGGCAGGCATTCCCTTCTGGATAGAAGCGCTGGAGCCGGATTTCGTGCCGATGACCAGTGACGAGGCCAGCGGTATGAATCAGGGCGTCTTTCTCAATGACTGGGGCCGACCTAAAAAGTACCAGGTGTATAAAAGTCTCCCCGTCTCTGGTCGCCAGTTCGATACGAAAGAAATCGATGCAGCAAACATGCTTCACCTGAAGTTCACCCGTCGCCTGCACCAGATTCGCGGTACCTCTCTGCTTTCCGGCGTGTTGATCCGCCTGAGCGCCCTTAAAGAGTATGAAGATTCAGAGCTGACGGCTGCCCGTATTGCCGCCGCGCTGGGCATGTACATCAAAAAGGGTGACGGTCAGAGCTATGAGGATGGCGGTACCGGGAGCGAGGCAGACGATCGCGAGCTGAATATTCAGCCGGGCATGCTGTATGACGATCTCTTGCCCGGTGAAGAAATCGGCATGATTAAGTCCGATCGGCCAAACCCTAACCTTGAGACCTTTCGCAACGGCCAGCTGCGTGCGGTCGCCGCAGGCTCGCGCGTCAGTTTTTCCAGCGCGTCGCGAAACTATAACGGCACCTACAGTGCCCAGCGTCAGGAGTTGGTCGAGTCCACTGACGGTTATCTCATTCTTCAGGATGCCTTTATTGCCGCCGTCACGCGTCCCGTATACCGGGCCTGGCTGAAGATGGCAATTGCCTCCGGGCAAATTGTTCTGCCTCGCGGCGTCGATATGGACTCCCTTTATAACGCGGTCTACGCCGGGCCGGTGATGCCCTGGATTGACCCGGTTAAAGAGGCAAACGCCTGGAAAACGCAGATCCGCGGCGGGGCAGCAACGGAGTCTGACTGGGTCCGCGCCAGCGGGCGCAATCCTGATGATGTGAAGCGCCGCCGCAAGGCGGAGATTGACGAGAACCATAAACAGGGGCTGGTGTTTGACACCGACCCGGCCAATGACAAAGGAGGCACCAGTGCCGAGGCAACGAAACCGGGCGAACCGCCGCCCGAAAGCGAGCGCAGGAAAAAATAATTCCTGGTTTCGCATGCAGGCCAGTGCGGACAGCACGGCAGATATTTTTATCTATGACGAAATCGGCTACTGGGGGGTTACGGCAAAACAGTTTGTTGCCAACCTGAAAGCACTCGGTGATGTCTCCCACATTAACCTTCATATCAACTCACCCGGTGGCGACGTCTTTGATGGCATCGCCATTTTTAATGCCCTTAAACATCACGGCGCAGCCATTACCGTCTATATCGACGGGCTGGCGGCATCGATGGCATCGGTGATCGCGATGGTGGGTAATCCCGTCATCATGCCGGAAAACACCATGCTGATGATCCACAAGCCCTGGGGATTTGCCGGAGGTGACGCCACCGACATGCGCGACTATGCGGACTTACTCGATAAAGTCGAGAGCGTCCTTATCCCGGCGTATATGGCGAAAACAGGTAAGGCCCATGAAGAAATTGCCGCCATGCTGGAGGACGAAACCTGGCTTACCGGGGAAGAGTGCGTCGCGCTTGGCTTTGCCGATCAGGTTGTTCCGTCCTTACAGGCTATGGCCTGCATCCATTCTAAACGTATTGAGGAATTCGAAAAAATGCCGAACAGCATTCGTAACGCAGTGACCCCGCCGCGCAACAGCACCCAGCGCGATCCGCAGACCCCGGCTCAACCGGCCACGTCGCCTGCCACACCTGCACCGGCGGCAGCCGATGAAAATGCCATCCGTGCGCAGGTTATCGCTGAGCAGAAAGAGCGCGTTACCGGGATCAATAATCTTTTTGCCATGTTCGGCGGTAAGCACCAGGAACTCCTGACCACCTGCGTGGCCGATCCTGAGTGCTCAGTTGATCAGGCCAAGGATCAGTTACTGACTGCGCTGGGCAAAGAGTCCACCCCATCCAACAAAAACGGCACCGCACACATTCACGCCGGAAACGGTAACTTTGTCGGGGACGGGATCCGTCAGG
The DNA here is from genome assembly GCF_002915575.1 of Superficieibacter electus. Taxonomy (GTDB): domain Bacteria; phylum Pseudomonadota; class Gammaproteobacteria; order Enterobacterales; family Enterobacteriaceae; genus Superficieibacter; species Superficieibacter electus. The sequence continues at coordinate 12,580 of NZ_PQGD01000029.1, read as the reverse complement.
CGCTGATGGCGCGTGCAGGCTATGAAGATGTCGATCGCGACAACGTTTATAACGGCATGACGCTTCGTGAACATGCCCGTATGTCCCTGACTGAGCGCGGCTTCGGGGTATCCAGCTATAACCCGATGCAGATGGTCGGCTTCGCGCTGACGCACAGTACCTCTGATTTTGGCAATATCCTGCTTGATGTGGCTAATAAGGCACTTTTGCAGGGCTGGCAGGAGGCTGAAGAGACGTTTGAACTCTGGACCAAGAAAGGCAGCCTGAGCGACTTTAAAACGGCGCATCGTGTTGGTATGGGCGGCTTCCCGTCCCTGCGTCAGGTACGTGAAGGCGCGGAATACAAATACGTCACCACCGGTGATAAAGGCGAAACCATTGCGCTGGCAACGTACGGCGAAATCTTCTCTATCACCCGCCAGGCCATCATCAATGATGACCTGAACCAGCTGACGGATGTTCCGCTGAAAATGGGCCGTGCGGCAAAAGGGACCATCGGCGATCTGGTGTATGCCATCCTTACCGAAAACCCGAAAATGTCCGACGGTAAACCGTTGTTCAGCGCCGATCACAAGAACATCGCCGCAGGGGCAATTGATGTCACCAGCCTGGATAAAGGCCGCCAGCTGATGCGCACGCAGAAAGAAGGTGAGCGCGCCCTGAACATTCGCCCGGCTTATATTCTGGTACCGACAGTCCTCGAAACCCTCGCCAGCCAGACCATTCGCTCTGCCAGCGTGAAAGGGGCTGATGTAAACGCGGGGATCATTAACCCGGTGCAGAATTTTGCGGAGATCATTTCCGAGCCACGTCTTGATGACAAGGATGCCGCCGCCTGGTACCTCGCCGCCGCCAAAGGGTCTGACACCATCGAAGTGGCTTACCTGAACGGTGTCGATACGCCTTACATCGACCAGCAGGAAGGCTTTACCACTGATGGCGTGGCGACCAAAGTGCGTATCGATGCCGGCGTGGCCCCGCTGGATTATCGCGGTCTGGTTAAGTCCAGCGGTAAATAATATTTGTATCCCTTTCCCGGCCCGTAAGGGCTTTTTTTATACCTGCAATACGGCTCCGTCCGGGGCCGTGGAGACCCATATGAAAAATTATCTTCAGGACGGCAACACCATCGCCATTATCAATAAAACGGCGGCCACCATCCTCAGCGGCGATCCGGTTGCTGTCGGTGATCTGCTGGCCGTCGCTATTGTTGATATCCCCAAAGATGAAACCGGGGACGGGCGCACCACGGGTGTCGTGATCCTGCCAAAACTCGCCGCTGATGACATTGCCCAGGGTAAAAGCGTTTTCCTTAAAGGGGGCAAAATCCAGCTCGACGCGGCTGGCGCCACCCCGGCAGGAAAAGCATGGGAAGCTGCGGGCGCAAACACCACGACGGTTGCGGTTCGTCTGAATGGCTAACCCGTTTGAAAGAATGGCGGCGCGAATGGACGTGGCGACTGTACGTCTGATGGGCGGCACCGTTACTGTTAATGGTGCCGCTTACAGTGCCATCGAAAGCCAGTTTCTTTCAGAGATGGGTCCGGTAGTGGGCGACGGGCTGTCGCTGGTGGTGTTTGACGAGAGCTACCGCCCGCGCCGGAACGATGAGGTTGTCTGGAAGGGTGTGGAGTACAAAGTGACCCGACACCAGCCTTTTAACGGCAAACCTCAAATCTGGATTGAGTAAGGGGGGCTGTATGTCCATCAAAGGACTGGAGCAGGCTATCGATAACCTGAATGGTATCAGTAAGACCGCCGTGCCGCGCGCGTCCGCGCAGGCAGTTAACCGTGTGGCAGGGCGGGCAGTCAGCCGGAGTGTTCGGGTGGTGGCGAAAGATACCCGCGTGCCACAAAAGCTGGTACGCCAGCGCGCGCGCATCCGTAAAGCCACTTCCCGAAAGCCCCGGGCGCTTATCCGCGTTAACCGCGGCAATCTTCCGGCGATTAAGCTCGGCGTTGCTTCTGTGAAGTTGTCACGGCGCAAACGCGATAAATATGGTGTCAGGAGCGTACTGGCCGTCGGGCGCTTTCGCTTTCCGGGGGCGTTTATCCAGCAACTGAAGAACGGGCGCTGGCACATTCTCAGGCGGACCACAAAATCACGTTACCCGATTGAAGTGGTCAGCATCCCGCTTGCGGTACCGCTAACTGACGCATTCCGGCAGGAGCTGCCCGTAGTTGTGGACAGCGATATGCCGAAAGAGCTTCGGGCATCCCTTAAAAACCAGCTCAGGCTAATCCTTAAACGATGAAAAATTCCCTCATTCGCGCTGCCGTGCTGTCTGCGCTTAAACGTGGCATTACAGATCCGGTCGTCTGGTTCGACGGGCGGCCAGGATTTATTGATCCGGAGGATTTACCTGCCGTGGCCGTGTATCTGACTGATGCCAGATCGTCAGATACCAGCGCCATTGACGAAGATTTGTGGGACGCCGTCCTGCATATCGAGGTCTTTCTTAAATCATCTGAAACCGATTCGGCTCTCGATGACTGGATGGAGGGGAAAGTTTACCCCGTGCTTCAGTCCGTTCCTGAGTTGTCACCCCTCATCGAAACCATGACCGTACTGGGCTATGAATACCAGCGCGACGACGAAGCGATGACGTGGGGATCGGCAGATATCACTTACTCTGTCAGCTATATCATGTGAGGACACTATGGCAGCACCAAACCCCCTGGCACCTGTAAAGGGTGCCGGTACCACGCTCTGGATCTATACCGGCAGCGGCAATGCGTTTACAAATCCGCTGGCGGATATCGACTGGACGCGTCTGGCGAAAGTCAAAGAGCTTCAGCCCGGCGAACTGACGGCAGAATCTTTTGATGACACCTACATCGATGATGAAGATGCTGACTGGGGCGCGACCGGGCAGGGCCAGAAATCCGCAGGGGACAGCACTATCACCCTTGGCTGGATGCCCGGCGACTCCGGTCAGAAAGAACTGGTTAAATGGTTCAATGACGGTACCGTCCGGGCTTACAAAATCAAATACCCCAACGGCACTGTTGATGTCTTTCGCGGGTGGGTGAGCAGCCTGGGTAAGGCTATTACCAGTAAAGAGATGATCACCCGTACCGTCAAAGTGACCAACAACGGTAAGCCGCTACAGGCTGAAGATAACGGCGCGGCAACCATTGCCGTCACCGGCGTTACGCTCGATAAAGCTACTGCGAGCGTGGCCGTCGGGGCTACCGTAACGTTTAACGTCACCGTTCAGCCCGCCAGCGCCTCGGATAAATCGTTCCGTGCAGCCACGTCCGCCCCGTCAAAAGCGACGGCCACCATCAATGGCACTGTCGTTACCGTCACCGGCATCGCGGCGGGGGCTGCGGATATTATCATCATGACTAACGACGGCCAGTTTGTTGCCGTGTGCAAAGTCACCGTTACCGCAGCATAACTTTACGCAGCCCAGGAGGCGGCATGTTTCTCAAGAAAGACACGTTTACCTTTAACGATGAATCCCTGACGCTCAGCGAGCTTTCTGCCCTTCAGCGTATTGAATTTCTAGACTACCTGGCAAAAGAGGAAAAGGCCGCTAAGTCATCGGGTGACGAGATGGATGAGCAGCAGATGACGGCCCGGCTGGTGGGCATGAGCATCCGGGCGGGTGCCTGGCTGGTTGCGCAGTCTCTCTGGCACAGCGATCCTGCCGGACCGGATGCCAGTGAACTGCATCAGCAGGTGCTCAGCACCTGGCCCGCCGACGCCATCGGCCAGGCTGAAATGATGGTGAAGACGTTATCGGGCATGCTGCCCCCGGTCGCGGAAGACAGCGGCGGGGAGACAGAAGAAGAAGAGGGTACTGAAGCGGAGCAGCTGTCTGCGGAAAAGCCTTCTCCAGTGAGCTGAAGTTTGTCCTGAAGCTGGCGCGTGAGTTCGGGCGACCCGACTGGCGCGCCATGCTTGCTGGCATGACCTCCTGCGAACTGGGCGACTGGCACCAGTTCTACGGGGAGCACTATTTTCAGGACGCGCAGCAGGATGCGCACTTCTCCATGCTGCTTTGCACGGTGTCCTCGCTGTTTTTCGGGGATCCGGATCTTACTCCCTCGCAATTCAGCCTGTTTTCCGCGTCTGCTTCGGAAATGCATGAATCTGAACCAGATGACGACATGCTGATGGCTGCGGCCGAAGGATTATCAGGAGGCGTACGTTATGGCCCAGACGCCAGTCGGTGATCTGGTCGTTAACCTTGATGTGGACTCCACGAAGTTTAACGAACAGCTTAATTATGTAAAACGTCAGTTACGGCAGACCAGTGATGCCGCCGGAGATACCACCCGGCAGGTACAGCAATCATTCAGTAAGCAGGAAGCGGCCGCGCGCCGGGCCGGTATATCGATGGGGCAATACAATGCCGCCATGCGAACGTTACCGGCACAGTTTACTGATATCGCCACCCAACTGGCAGGCGGGCAGTCACCGTTCATGATCCTCCTGCAGCAGGGGGGGCAGGTAAAAGATTCCTTCGGTGGACTGGCCCCCATGTTCCAGGCGTTGCGCGATGTGCTTTTTGGCTTCAATAATGACGTGGCGGACTCATCTGAAGACGCCAGCAGCAATCTCGGCGATACCGCAGAAGGGCTGAATGCAGCGGCAGAAGCGGGTGAGAAGCTGCGACACGTGCGCGGTTTTATTACGCCGGTTTCCCTCGGCGTGACAGCGCTGGCCGCTGCAACAGCAATTCTGGCTTATGCCTGGTATAAAGGCTCGCTGGAGCTGGATGAATACAACAAGCAGCTCATCCTGACGGGGGGATACACCGGCAAAACAGCCAGTAATCTTTCCGATCTTGCGCGCCGCGTTGGCGAAAGCACCGGTGAAATTGGCAAGGCTGCTGCTGCGCTGGCTGCGGCAATTGGCACAGGCAATATTCGTGGCAATATGCTCGAGTATGTGGCTACCGCCGCCATTGCCATGGAAAAGGCCACCGGGCAGTCAGTCGAAAAAACGGTGGCAGAATTCAGTAAACTTGCTGATGCCCCGGTTGCGTCCGTGCTGGCGCTTAACAAGCAGTATCACTTTCTGACAGCGGCTGTTTATGAGCAAATTTATGCGCTCCAGAAACAGGGTGATGCCAGTGGTGCGGCGAAGCTTGCGATGGAAAGCTATTCCGATGCGATGTCGTCACGGTCTTCACGTATTGAGGAAAATCTCGGTACCATTGAGCGCCTGTGGAATAACATCAAGGATACGGCATCCGGCGCGTGGGATGCGATGCTTAACATTGGCCGCCAGATCACACCAGCCCAGACACTGGAGGGGCTGAAAAAGCAACTCGCTGAGCAAAAATCCTCTCTCGCTTCCCTGACTGCAGCTTCACCTAATCAGTCTGACACCGGCTATGGTCAGCAGCGCAACCGGCTGGGGGCGATTGAGCAGCAGAAAAAAGTTTCTGCCACTGAAGCGCAAATTTCGGCGCTGGAGAAAGCGATCGCGCTTGAAGGTGATATTGCTGTGGTTCGTGAAAAAACGGCCACAGCTAACCAGGAAGATCTCGATGCCTCTGTCCGCAAGAATACGAATATTGAGCGCTATGAATCCAACGCGGTAAAACGCGCGCGTGAACTGAAAGATCTGGCGAAAGACCGCAGCAAGTACACCGCCGCTGAATACAAAATGGTGAAAGAAGGGATCGAAAAACGTTATGCCGACCCTAAAACTCACGATAAACCAGTTAAAACCAGCGCTGGCGATCGTGATGTCGACAGCGGTTCTGCGCAGACACTGGAGCTTGAAGCCCAGCTGCGAACCCTCCGGCAACACAAGGATATAAACGATAAAATCAGTCCGCAGCGGCGTGCATTGTGGGAGCTGGAATCAAAAATTGCTGTTCTGGAGAAAATTCAGCTCGATCCTCGCGGGCGGGCGCTGACAGCGGATGAGAAATCATTACTCGCCACCAAAGAAAAAGCACGGGCGCAGGCTGAAGTCAATGCCCGCCTGGGCGATCAGGTTCTTGCCCAGCAGCGGCTAAACGCTCTGGCGGATCAGGCGCTGAAGTTTTCGCAGCAGCAGGCCGCTAAACGGTCTGAAATTAGCGCCCAGGCGGAAGGGCTATCCCGCCGCGAGGCGGAACGTGAAGCTAATTTACAGCGTTTACGGGACAGCTATGCCGCTAACCCTCAGGCGTTGCGGAGTGTGCTGGTTGATCAGCAGGCTACATACGATGCTGAAGATGCCCTGCGTTCTGACTGGCTGGCAGGTGCAAAACAGGGATGGGCCGAATATAAAGACTCTGCAACAAATGTGTTTTCCTCAGTTCAGCAGGTTTCACAATCCACGTTCAGTGGTCTGGCGAACCAGCTCACCACCCTGACCACCACCGGCAAAGCCAGCTTCAAGGATTTCACCACCTCCATACTGAAGATGATCGCGTCGGTCACTAACCAGTTGGTTGTGGCATACACCCTTCAGAGTGCGATGGGCTGGATTTCAGGCAGTACTCAAACGCCTGCTACCGGGCAGTCTCTGGCGGTACCGTCATTTCGCCCACCCGGTTACGACGGTGGCGGCTTTACGGGGCATGGCGGCAAGTATGATCCTGCTGGCATTGTTCACCGCGGCGAGTTCGTTTTCCATAAAGAGGCAACCAGTCGGCTTGGCGTCGGCAACCTTTATCGGCTTATGCGTGGTTATGCCAGCGGCGGGTTTGTCGGCGGCAGTGGAAGCCCGGCGGGTGCATCTCCCTTTGGTGTCAGCGTCTACGCACCTGTCAGCGTTACCACTCAGCAGGATGACGCCCAGCCGAAAGGTAACAACGATCAGCTTGGCCGCGCTTATCAGCAGGTTATTGATAAAGCGGTCCGTGACGGTATTAGCCGTGAAAGTCGACCCGGCGGGATCCTCTGGGGTATTACAAAGCCGAGGTAAATAATGGCGATTGAGCATTTCGGCTGGCGCATTCAGGCGGCCAGCCAGCCCACCACCGGCAGTAAGGATGTGGTGAGAAAGGCGCAGTTCGGTGACGGCTATGCGCAGGTGTCCGGCTCCGGTATTAACGATGAAACACTGACCTATGATTTCTCGTTTACCGGACGGCCGGACACCGCGCTTGAGATACATGCTTTTCTGCGACGTCACAAAACGAAAGCATTCTCTTTTACGCCACCATTCGGCGAGCTGGCGCTCTGGCGTGTTGAACCCGACAGCCTGAAAAAATCAGCGAGAGGCAAAACGCTTCTCACCATCACCGCAACTTTTGAACAGGCATTTGCACCATGAGTTTAAACAGTGATTATCAGAAGCTGGAGCCGGGCAATACTGTCCGGCTTTTTGTTGTTGACGGTACCGCGTTTGGCATCAGCGACGTGATGCGTTTTCATTCGCATAATATTGCGCACACGCCGGAAGAAATTCAGGCTGCTGGCGGCGATGAGAAAAAGCTTCCGGCTAAATCTGTCTGGTGGCAGGGGGAGGAATACAAAGCGTGGCCCTGTCAGATTGAGGGAATAGAGGCGTCAACCAGTGGGGCCAGTGCCCAGCCTAAACTGACGGTCGCTAATCTGGACAGCTCAATCACGGCTCTTTGCCTGGCGTATGACGATCTGTTGCAGGCGAAAGTCACCATCCGCGACACCCTCGCCGCCTACCTCGACGCGCGAAACTTCCCTGATGGCAATCCATCAGCCGATCCGACGCAGGAGAAAACGCAGGTCTGGTATATCGATGCGAAGAACAGCGAAACAAATGAAACAGTAGAATTTACGCTGTCCAGCCCGATGGATCTGCAGGGGCTGATGATCCCGACGCGGCAGCTACACTCGCTTTGTACCTGGTGCATTCGTAATAAGTACCGCACCGGCGACGGCTGTGATTATGCCGGGACCCGCTACTTCGACAAAAATAATAAGCCTGTCGACGATCCGTCGCGCGATGAGTGCAACGGCACGCTGACCGCCTGCAAACTTCGCTTCGGGGAAAATAACGAGCTGCCTTTTGGTGGCTTTCCTGGCACGTCATTAATCAGGAGCTGATATGCGCGAGAAAACCCTGGCGGCCATTATGGCGCATGCGGAACTGGAATACCCGCGCGAGTGCTGCGGCGTGGTGGCGCAAAAAAGCCGCGTCGAGCGTTACTTTCCCTGCCGCAATCTGGCCGTTGACCCTGAGGAACACTTTCACCTTTCTGCGGAAGATTATGCTGCTGCCGAAGACTGGGGCGCAGTCACCGCCATCGTGCACAGCCATCCCGACGCCACGACGCAGCCGAGCGAACTGGACAAAGCGCAGTGTGACGCCACGCTTTTACCCTGGCATATCGTGAGCTGGCCGGACGGCGATTTACGGACCATTCAGCCGCGGGGTGAACTGCCCCTGCTGGAGCGCCCTTTCGTGCTCGGTCATTTTGACTGCTGGGGTCTGGTGATGAGCTACTATCGCCAGACCTATGGCATCGAACTGCGCGATTACCGTGTGGATTATCCGTGGTGGGAAGACCAGTACGCGGATAATTTTTATCAGGACTGCTGGTATGAATGCGGCTTCCGGGAGTTCACCGGCAACCCGCAGCCGGGAGATCTGATCATCATGCAGGTGCAGTCGGCTAAATGGAACCACGCGGGGATCATGCTGGAAGGCAACATGATGATGCACCACCTTTACGGCATGCTGAGTAACCGGGTGCCTTACGGTGGATACTGGCAAGAACGCACTATGAAGGTGCTTAGATATAAGACACTGTGCTAACCTTCATAAAAATTAATGAAGGGAAACAGATAATGAAAAAATTCATGTTGGCCTTAGTTGCTATTGGCATTTCTGGATGTTCGACAACGCCTGTATCACCAGATTTGGCAAGGAATGTCGGCGTATCAACTGAATTCATGATGAAACAAGGTAATGTGCCTGTGACAATCATCAGAGATAAAGGATTTGTTGCTGGCGGTTGTGCCGTTACGGCATATATTAATGGAAAAAAGGTAGCTGAACTTGAAACAAGTGAAAAGGCTACAGCTTATGTGGTGCCAGGAGAAATCGTTGTTGGCGCAGTATTCGAAGGATCGGGGCTTTGCCATGGGCCTCAAAGGAAAGAGCGGGAATTCATTGTTAAATCTCAACAACCAAAGAGATTAAGAATATTTATCGATCAAAGCGGTAATGTTGACATCCTCCCCTCAACTTTAAATTAATATACGACCCACTTTTCAGTGGGTTTTTTTATGAGGTTTATATGCAAGAGGTAATGACTCGCATTGAGCTTGGCGGGAGCTTAGGTAAGACTTTTGGTAAAGTGCATCATCGATTAATTAGTACCGTCCACGAAGCCGGAAGAGCTTTAAGTTGTACAATAAACGGATTTGAAAGCTATATGAGTAATAGCCAGAAGCGAGGATTAACGTACGCTATTTTTAAGGGTAAAAAAAATATTGGATTTGATGATTTGGATTACCCCGTTAGTGGCGATGTCATCCGAATAGTACCCCTAATAATTGGAAGTAAGCGTGCTGGTATGCTTCAAACTATTCTTGGTGCTGTGATTGTAGCTGTTGGGGCGGTGCTTAATTTCACACCTTTTGCGGCTGCCTCACCCTATCTATATCAGATTGGTGGAGCAATGGCCTTGGGTGGAGTTATTCAGATGCTCTCTCCACAGCCCGCAGGACTTGCAAGCAAACAGGATCCAGATAACCGCGCCTCCTATGCCTTCGGTAGCGTAACCAACACCACCGCCCAGGGTTATCCCGTTCCACTGGGGTACGGTAAACGGCGCATCGGTGGTGCAGTGCTTTCAGCCGGGATTTACGTCGAAGACCAGCAATAAAATATCTCCACAGTTCAGACCGCCGCCCGGCGGTTTTTTTATGGGTGTAATATGGCAAACCAGATTAAAGGACGCAAAGGCGGCGGCTCTAAACAACGCACGCCCGTAGAACAGCCGGACGACCTGCAGTCGATCGCAAAAGCAAAAATTCTGCTCGCGCTTGGCGAAGGTGAATTTGAAGGTGGGCTGGACGGGAAGAGTATTTTTCTTGATGGCACGCCGCTGATAAACAGTGACGGGTCAGAAAACTTTTCCGGTGTCAGATGGGAATTCCGTCCCGGCACCCAGGCGCAAACCTATATTCAGGGGATGCCGGGTACTGTAAACGAAATTAATGTTGGCTCTGAAATCTCAAGCGATACTGCGTGGACTCATACTTTTAATAATACGCAGTTATCCGCTGTGCGCCTTCGCCTTAAATGGCCGTCTATTTTCAGGCAGCAAAATAACGGCGATTTAGTTGGCAATGTTATTAACTACGCTGTCGATTTGCAGACTGACGGCGGCACATGGCAGACCGTACTTAATACGTCTGTCTCCGGTAAAACCACCTCAGGTTATGAGCGTAGCCATCGGATTGATTTACCGCGTGCCAGCCGGGGCTGGACCGTGCGCATCCGTAAAATCACAGCGGATGCACACAGTGCAAAAATCGGCGACACAATGACGCTGCAGAGCTATACAGAAGTTATTGATGCAAAGCTCCGCTACCCCAATACAGCACTGCTGTATATCGAATTCGATTCCAGTCAGTTTAACGGCAATATTCCGCAGGTTTCCTGTGAACCGAAAATGCGCGTTATGCGTGTGCCGGATAACTATGATCCGTTGACCCGCAATTACAGTGGTACGTGGACCGGTGGTTTTAAGTGGGCCTGGACGGATAATCCGGCGTGGATATTTTACGATCTGGTCGTGACCGAGCGCTTTGGGCTGGGTAATCGTCTGACCGCAGAGAATATCGATAAGTGGGTTCTCTATCAGGTCGCGCAATACTGCGATCAGCTTGTTCCTGATGGTAAGGGCGGCGACGGTACCGAGCCTCGCTATAAATGTGACGTCTATATACAGGATCGAAACGATGCTTATACCGTTATTCGTGATTTCGCTGCAATTTTTCGGGGTATGACGTACTGGGGCGGGGATAAGATCGTTGCGCTGGCGGATATGCCACGCGATATCGATTTCAGCTATACCCGCGCCAATGTCATTGATGGCCTGTTTACATACAGCAGCAGCACAGCTAAAACCCGTTACACGAACGCGCTGGTTTCGTATTCAGATCCTCAGAATGGCTACAGTGATGCAATGGAGCCTGTATTTGAGCAGGCTCTGGTTGCTCGCTATGGTTTCAACCAGCTTGAAATGACCGCGATCGGCTGTACCCGCCAGTCAGAAGCCAACCGAAAAGGGCGCTGGGGCATTATGACCAACAATAAGGATCGCGTTGTAACGTTCTCTGTCGGGCTGGATGGCAATATCCCGCAGCCTGGCTACATTATCGCGGTCGCTGATGAAATGCTGTCCGGTAAAGTGACGGGTGGACGCATCAGCGCTGTGAATGGCCGTGTGATCACCCTTGATCGCAAGGCTGATGCTAAGGCCGGCGATCGCTTAATCCTGAACCTGCCTTCCGGCGCATCTCAGACGCGTACAATTCAGGACATCAGCGGGCGAATTGTCACCGTCACAACGGCTTTCAGCGAAATTCCCCAGGCGGAATGCGTATGGGTGGTCGAGTCCGACGAACTGTACGCGCAACAGTATCGTGTGGTCAGCGTTTCCGATAACAATGACGGCACTTTTACCATTGCTGCCGCGTCGCACGATCCGGACAAATACGCGCGCATTGATACCGGGGCGATCATCGATCCGCGCCCGATAAGTGTTATACCGCCCGGTAACCAGGCGGCACCAGAAAACATCCTGATCGACAGTTATTCCGTAGTGAATCAGGGTGTGAGCGTTGAAACCATGCGAGCCACCTGGGAGCCTGCTGCTAACGCTATCGCCTATGAAGCGCAGTGGCGGCGTAACGAAGGTAACTGGGTTAATGTCCCGCGCAGCGCCACCACCAGTTTTGAAGTGCCTGCCATTTATGCCGGGCGCTACCTGGTGCGTGTTCGTGCCATTAATGCCGCTGAAATATCGAGTGGCTGGGGCTATTCTCCTGAGCAAACGCTGACTGGCAAAGTAGGGAGTCCTTCAGCGCCGGTCGGTCTTTCAACGCAGGGAATTATTTTCGGCGTCGTGCTGAACTGGAATTTTCCGGCCGGTACCGAAGATACACTCAAAACCGAGATCCAGTACAGCGCGGCGGCCAGCGGCGAAAATCCGTTGTTGCTGGCCGATGTGCCGTACCCGCAAAAGACTTACCAGCAGCTCGGCCTTAAATTCGGGGTGACGTTCTGGTACCGCGCGCGGCTGGTGGACAAAACCGGCAACCAGAGCGACTGGACCGGCTGGGTCAGCGGGATGCCGGCCGATAACGTCGCTGACTACATCGACAACATGGACGAGGCGATCCGCGACACCGACACGTACAAAGAGCTGGATAAGTCGATTCAGGACAACGTTAACGCCATTCAGAAAGAAGTTTCTGACCGCTCGGCCGCCATTACCAAAGAGGCCACTGACCGTGCCGCGGCTATTTCGAAGGAAACAACTGCCCGCAGCCAGGCGCTGACCAAAGAAGCCACTGACCGTACCGCCGCGCTCGCGGCGGCGGGCACAACGCGCGCCCAGCACGGTGAGAAGGGGGCGGGGGGGGGGGCAAAAGGGTTGGGGTACGGGCGACGGGCGCGCGCGGC
>NZ_PQGD01000028.1 GCF_002915575.1 Superficieibacter electus | reverse complement strand
GGAACGGTCTGCGTTGTCGGGAAGATGCGTGATCTGATCCTTCAACTCAGCAAAAGTTCGATTTATTCAACAAAGCCTCATAGAAGTAAAACTCAGTTAAATGAAGATCGTTTTCTTTCACGTATGCCGCCAATTTGCGGATACGCTGTTCAAGCATTGTATCTATCCGTAAGGAAACACTCTGCGGAACGTCACTTGCAAATTCATTGATACAATCAACGGTAGAAACTATGAATTTATTGGTCATGGCAGGCTCCAGGCCACCGGGGAAACCGGTGGCTACGGTAATTGGCAGGCTTAAGCGCCGCAAAGGGTGTCAAGGGAAGGGAGAAGCTTGCTCAGCTTGTCGTAATCGAGCGGAGACAGTTCTGTAACGAGTTCGACCGAAAGACTAGTGTTGTCTTCTTCACACAGAATATAGATTCCGTCTTCTGGCTCTTTTCCGGCACATGCCTTCAGTCGTTTGTTAACGACCTCCTGGGCTGAATCCGCTACGTCGCAGCTCAGGACATAGCTTGCCACATAGCTGCTCTCACCGTGGTAATGCGTCACTTTACACAGAGCATACTGGATACCGGCTTTGTGAGCCTCATTCATGAGACGAGAAAACTGACAGCCATCCTGGTAATAGTGGGTATCCTTTGTGACCAGAATAGTCATACCCCCAAATTCATCTGTCCGGCTTTTACTGCATGTAAATGCAGCAGTAATTGTTACCATTTCCGAGAGGTCGAATACCGACAGCACGGCAGTTGTGAGGCAAATTGCATGGTCAAGATCAATGGTCTCTCCATGAAAAACTGCCAGCCCACTGCTGGTAACTTCTGTTGCGAACAACAGTTCATAATTGCAGTCTGGGCAGGATGGTTGCCCAAAGCTCGGCTCAGAAGGGTCATACTCAGGGTGGTTCTCGATAATACTGAGGATCAGCTTCTCAGTCAGAGAACAATCTGTCAGTGGCTTATCAAGCAAACGCTCACCTTCTGCAATTTCTGCTTCGGTAACGAATGTGATTGCTTCTTGTGCCATTTTTGCCTGCTCCTGAGTGCAGGGAATAATAAACGACGCCTGAGTATAATTATCTGCCACAGTTGACTCCTTGATTATTTAATTAATGTATTTGATGAGAAGATCATAACAAATACACTAATACCAACTAATAACCTGAAGGCGTTTTTTTAGAAAAAATATTAAGAAGAAGAATATGAACACTACCTCATCTTAAATTAATATCATTCAGGATTAATATTCATTTTTGCAAATAAAAACCGCCAGACGGCGGCTTTTATAAAGAGGGAAATATCATTGGAAGTTGAAATTACTTCACGGCAGGCCGACAAATTACGCGACTGCTGTGAGCTGAAGCGAAACTTGTAGAGGAAACTATAATCACCTTTTCTAAGTCGTCGGCACTGTCAGCAATATGATGCCGGAAAGCCTCCTCTGCATCACCAGGGGAGTCGGCTTCGACCAGGTAGGCCTGATCATCATCATCAAACATAATGCGCCCGGAAATGAGATAAAGTCGGCTCAAATCTGGCGTTGCTGCGCTCGTGCTTCGTTCGTTCAGATTCATTTTTTCTCCGTCTGTTGCTCGTAAAAAGAATGACGCCGGTTTAAAAGGCGTCGCCAGGGTTCGGGCTAAAACGCAGGGTTGCCATCGAGGAAGCTCATTGGCTGGCCAATAGCGGATGCCACCCTGAGAATTTCACCTGGTGTGGCATAACGCAGCATTTCAGAGCGTCCAAATTTCTGATACTCATCTACTGACATCTTTCTCCACTCTGGGTGAGGATCTTTTCCGCACAGTGACCAGTTGCTTTCAGAGGAATCACGACGGAGAACGTACACATCAAGCGAGGCTGTAAGCCCACTTCCATATCCCCGCTGCGCTACAATACGAACCTGAGAACCATCGTCGCGTTGCAACGTCTGGGTTAATTTCGTGATAGGATCCTGAGAATGCATGCCATTTACCTCGTTTTCAAAAGATTTACCGTAAGTAAATGATACCGAATCGAGAATTCTGGCTAATAGGTCAGAAGAAAAAATAATGAATATTTTTGAAGTGTAGGATAATGATTAGAATAAAATGGCCTGAATAAATCGCTAGCGGTTAAATCCGCTTATTTCAGAGAAGCTCTGATTTAGTAGTTAGGGAAAACGATGCGGTGAAAAGTAACTTTTACACCGCAATTCAGAAAAAAGTTTCAATTAGTCACATTACGAATAACCCGGCTTACTTTCGCATGTGCGTTCCCCTGGATGTTAAAGTAAAGCCCCTCAGGCAGACTCGTCGCCCACTTAACTCCTCGCTCAGCCATACGCTTCGGTGTTTCCAGCCAACCACGAGGAATATTGCCCGTAACGTCACCGATAACCCGTGAAATGCATGCTGCTACCCGGATGCCGCCGGGAATATCGCATTCGGATTCAACAATATGCATAACCTCAAATAAAGCACCATGCCGCTGGACATGATCGCCAATGTGCAACTCGATAGGAGAAACCATTTCTGTATCTGACTTCATATCTGTCCAACTTTAATTTAGAAACCGTCTAAATTACCAATATAGTTAATGTACCGGATGTTAATTCAACAAGTTCTGTATCACAACCATCAGTTTTTTTTGTTGGGTCTATATCGGAGAAACAAGTGAATATTGAATACACTCGTTAATACAGACAACCGGAAATGAATGGCACCCTAATTATCTCTGCGGCGTATGCTAAGCCGTTAATATTGTCATTTTATGGTAGAAACAATGCAAAATGAATAAACCGCTTGTCGCTTCAAACCACTTTATCAAAACCGTTAACTTGCATTAAGCCCGATACAGTTCGGCGAGCTCGTCCAGCATGGGGTTACTCTTATATCCCGGTGCGGCCGTAAAAAGGTTTCGGGAAATCGCCAGCCATTCCATGATTTTGTCCGTCGCCAGCCAACGTCTGCCAAGTCGCTCGGCTGCGATGGGAACTTTATGCAGGCCAGCGAAGGGATCTACAACAAGATCTCCCGGCTCTGTCAAAAACTCAATCAGAAACGCTGCAAGCCTGGTAGGAGACGTTGCACCATGCAGCGGAAAACCTAGCTCGCGGGCAATGGAATGGCAAAATCTCGTATCAGCGCAGCTATTGCCGTAAAACAAAGTATTTTTGGGGATCGTTCCTTCTGTTTTATTTCCAAAGGATCCGCTTTTAAGCTGGTACGCCCCATCACCATAAAAGGTCGTGCGATTTTCACCGCCTGCTGCCTGCAATTTAAGATGCTGCTCTGAATGCGGTTGCAGTACACGTAAGTTGTTTGAACGAACCTTACTCGCATCATTGGTAAACCACAGCACAGGCTCATACGATGAGCAGAGCTGCACTCGTTGCTTACATGCCCAGTGCGTTGGCGATGGGGGCTTACTGCGATTCACCCACTGAAGCCTGTCCATGAGCTCAAGCCCCAGCTTGTCACATAATGCCAGTGTCAGACGCTCCAGATACAGAGAACGTGAAGGCCTGCCCCTATTAAAGCTATCTTGAGTGATATTCAATGCCACACTTGCGCCGGGTACAAGCTGTTTCACGATCGGTTCGAGGATACGCAGAAGCCAGTCAATATAAACCTGCTCGCCACGCCCCCCGCCATGCCCGTAGTCTCTTGAATTTCGAAGGAGGTAAGGCGGCGAGGTCAGGCAAAGATGAATTTGCTCTGTGATATTGCTGAAGAAGGCATAGGCGTTTCCAAAAACCGATGCCCCAAGAGAAGTTGAGAAACCGACAACACAGAGCTTTTCCCATGACTCGTGTAGGTTTGTTTTCGTCTTAGAGGAGTATCTCCAGACGCCCCGTTTTTCTGGAACGCGTTCGATGACTCCGGCCTGCCGAAGAGTCTGCTGAAACCAGCGTACTTTGTGTTTGACGCCGCTGGTTCTGGTTTTATCTGACCCAAATTCTTTCAGTTCGTGCAATTCGGCATCCGACATGCCAGTTTCACGCTGCACTTCGCGATAAAGCTCGTCGTTGCTCAACGGCAATTCGGAGGCTGCGTAGATCCGTGCAATTAAATCCGTAGAAATCGTGCTCATCAGCCATCCTTAATGGAGATGCAGTTTAAATATCGGCCTGATGGTTGGAAGGGGGATTACTAAATCAAACCGATCTGTTTATTTATAGGCTTTGTCAGGTCATGCAGCACAGCTGGGCATGCGCAAAGAGACCCAGTCTTCTTTAGCGGAGACACCTTCAAAAGTTGTACTCAATCAGCCCCAAGATTTTGAAACTCAATGTGCTTTTGCTCACACTCCTCCCTGCCCCACGAGCCCTGCCATTCACAGATGTCCCGGTACTTAATTTCCAGCTTATCCATCTGTGAGAGGTTAGCTGTTGCGAAGTCTGGCCATATGTCGTGCCAGCATGCGTTGTACGTGACGCCTGCTGGTGGGCAATACATCATTGCATCAGCATGGATAATTTCAACGCGAGGATCGTTTGCAAACGAGGCCGCAACGAGGTTAATAACGTCCTGTTCTTTTTCAATTACTGTTACATGGGTTACATCTTCTTTTTGAAGAATGGCGTGAAGCACCATCCCCAGACCAAGACCATTAATGAGCACGCGCCCGGTGGCTCGCTCTAAAAAATCCTGGCAGGTTCTGATCTCCATCGGGGTATTGGACATCACCACATCCCAGCCGTTGGACAAACGCCGATATCTACCGGGCGGGATAAACTCGTCTGTATTACCTGTATACTCGGCACGAAGGGCGAGGCTCATCGCCTTATCTGCGGTAATTTCGAATGTGTCCAGTTTCCAGGTTCCGGACGTGCCGTCTTTAACGGGTAAATCAGAAAAGCAGCTCTTCATCAAGGCAACCAAAATTCCAGTAATGTTGTTACGCTGAACCTATCACAAACCTGCTCTTAATACAGTTATCAGGAGTGACAGCGATCTTTGAGGAATCGTTTAAATCACGGGCATCCTGTAGCGGACGCCCGATATTTAATCAAATGTCGCAGGTGTTAAAGGAAGCGTTGCAAAGTTGCAACGTCTTCTGGAGCAACCTCCACGCAGCTCCTGACACTGTAGTGATTTTCGCCGTTGTAGTCGTAAACCCCACCGTCTTCAAAACTCAGCTGTTCAAGCTCGCCATGGCACTCTGAAATGAGTGCCGTCTGGCAAGCATTTTTCTCACAATCGCTGACGAGTAACCGAACATAGCTATTCTCATGGTCGCCGTTTCGGTTCTGGATTTTAACGATAAAGTGTTTTTCAGACATTTGTGCCTCCAGCACAGTTTGAGGTTAATTTAGCGTTGCCCCGGCTCACCGGGGCAAGAATAAATCAACCCTTAATGAAACTGTGCCCCCAGGTGTTAGGCTTAAATGCCTGCTCTTTGATATATGTTTTCATTACCTTGCAGGTTTTTTTCAGGGCTTTGGTATTGGCATCGGTTACTGAGATAAAATGGCGAGAATAACGGTTTTCCCGGTATTGCTTATCAGCGTTTGGGTCAATTGCTTCGCTTTGCAGGAGTCCTTCGTGCCTGCCAATTACTATTACGTAGTTCATTTCACCTGAAACACGATCCGTGAGTAATTGAATGGAAATATCAGTCGCTCGCGTGGCCTGGCTAGCAGAAATTTTTGCATGTAAGAAAGCTCCCTTTCGAAAGTTGGCCGGAGTCAAACCTGTAATATCCTCGGTGCTAAAATTAAGTGAAGATAGAGTTGAAAATAAATCACAGCTAATGACTTCAGTATTATTAGACATAACCCGGCTCCGCTCATATTCATGTTAAGGTAATTATATCAGGTTGATAGCATTACCTAATAACTTGGTGGCAAAAAGTTGTGGTTTTTGATTAACTAAAATTGATGTTCTCAATACTGCTCAAGAATTCTTTCTTTACACCCGGAGTAAAAGGTATACGTTCAATGTATTTATAAAGCGTCGCAAAGGTTTTGGTTTCAATGTTTCGTGAAATAACATCATCAATCGGGTCTTCGAACATATTAATAAAAACATCAATATGCTGCTCTCCGCTTTCTGAAGCTAAAGAGAGAATACAGACCACTTCAATGTAGCGGTTATCCTGCTCTGCAATGAACAACCAGTGCCCTTCGTTAAAGGCTGGTGCAGCACTGAAGCGTTTTACAACAATTTCTGAAAGAGCATATCCTGCCTGATCCAACAGATTAATAAAGTTGAGTTGAGTTGAAACCACGTCTAACGCTTTCATAAAACCTCCTTTTCATCTGTACTTATTATACTGTTACCCATCCCCCCAGCTAATAACCTCCCAGCAAACTTTCAAAAAAAATACCACCTTTAATTAGAATTGAACACATCCTTTTTAAATAACAAAAAGGATTATGAAACCCACAATGTTTGTGATGTGCCACCAAGGAAAAGTAACTTTTATGTGCTCATAAATCTTATTTCGTATTCACTTTCCTTTGTCTTTCGGTCGTAGATTATCAGGGGAAGCATAAGAAGAATATGTGAGGTTTAAGCAAATGCGGTGATCGGGCATTATAATTTGGTGAGGCTATTATAAGTGGATAAAGATAGTCGTAGGTATAGGATCAGGTTAAATTGCATTTTCCCGGTTGCCTTCCCTGGCCTACCGGTTTCAGCTCAGATACTAAGACCAGCGGTAATACTTAAAATATTCCTCATTTGCAGCTATAAACTCCCTCAAACCGTTCATTAATCCCTTCTCAAACGCTGTCACGATAAACCGGTAACCGTCCAGTGTTTCAATGTAGTAAATACCGCCTGGTGTAATTCCAACATGCAACACCTCGGCTGTCATCATAAACTGGCCTTCCGGAAAATCATGCGAAAGGTAAATGAAACCAGTAGTGGCCGATGCGGGTGTGGCATTCACTAAGACCCCGTTAAACTGCTGCCCGTGCCTCGCCGGTACAAGCTCACTTCCCCTGGTTGACTTATCAAGCAGCCTCTTAACATCTTTTTCTTCTTTTAACGAGGTATAGACCCGCACATCACTGTCATCACCTGGGCGAGAGCCGGTGCCAACATGAGCAAGACGACGGTAAGCACTGCGCATATTAACGTGGCAGGATGCCCCTGCTCTACCCTGAAGCCTTACGCCAAAGTCTTCGCAAAGTAACAAAATCTGACGTAGCTGGTTTTCATGCACGGACGCTGAGAGTGAAAGATTGAAACAGGAAAAGGTCAGTTCTAAAACCTTTTCGCGTTTGTCATTGAAATGAGCTTCCAGCCTGATGACTGGCTTTTCCGACATTGCAAAAGCTTTGTCCGTTACTCTGTACCGGCATTCATCTCCGAAACATTCTTTAACAACGCTGGCTATGACCGTGTCGTGTTCTCCATCTTCCGGAGCTGGCACAAAGATTTCAAATTGTGCCGGTGTATCCGGCTCAAGCAGAACGGGATAGAGACGCGGAGAATTAAGCAAAGCGCATTCAGAATTAATGAGCTTAACCCAGGCGCTTTTGTCGTCCGGATCCTTAAGCTGCTGTCCAAGGTTATCGCAAAAGTCAACTATCTGACGGGTATGCTCATCCGTGACTGCACAGATCAGGTTAAGACCATGCGTGGCCATACGCAGTTCCCGGGTTCGGGACTGGGAATTGATCGACCAGGGGTTAAGTGAAAGCGAAATAGGGCTTATGGAAGGGACGACCGTCTCATTCTGCAAATCTGTAAGCTGGCAGTTCGCAGTAGGCTTCGGGGAAAGGGTACTAAATATGTAACTTGCCTGTTGTTTAGTACTGGCCTGGATATAAAACATCGCGTCCATGCTTGTATCCCGGGATGAAATTGAAAATAGCTTCATTTTTAACCTTAATGGATGAGCGATTTATAGTCATGTGCAGACAAATGAACATTATGTGCGCCATCATTCCATTCAAAGAATAATCGATACTTAGAGTTTACTCGAATGGAGGAATAACGGTTTGACGTCATTCTTAAGCGTTCATAACGCAAGCTGTTGGATAATAACTCCCGCTCACTCTGGACATTATCCAGCGTTTCAAGTCGACACAGAATCGCGTTAATAATTTCAGAAGGAATACCTGCCGTTGTTTTTCCATTACGGAAGAACTTTTCAAGCCGTCTGTCTTTAAATGAATGGATCATAGTTCCTCCGTAATAATTGACCTTAAAATTAAATTAAAAGGGCTTTGAATTAATGAATACCTAAAATGCGGGCGGCAACTGCCAGCTGCTTATCACTTAACTGACGCTGGTGGGTTAAAGAAGACTTAAGGCTTTCCAGAAAATTATTACTACTGGATTGTTGGGTGATTGCATCAACCATTTTTTGATGAGACCTGCACCATGCTGTGAACGCAGAACTGTGGGCGCTTTCAGTCCTTAAACGCTCGTCTTGCAGGGATGCTGACACTTTGCGGGCAGCTTGCGCATTAATGCGGTACAGCGCATTCAGCGTGTAAGCAGTACGGGTCGTTTCGAGGCTGTAACCCGTGGCTTTACAAGCCATACAGCGACTTCTATAAAAATGCTTACGCTCTCCCCGCCCATTGCATTTATCGCAAACAATACGAAAAGTATATTCCGCAGTACCTTTTACAGAATCAACACAGCGGATTTTTGCGCTGGAGATTTCAATTCCACTGCGATCATAATATTTGGTCATAATGTGATTCCTCCGGTTAGTTCTGGAGTAATCATGACAGAATGAATCTACTGGCTAATAACCTGAGAGTAAATATTTTAAAAAAACATTGAGAGAGGGGCTGCAAATTTATACACGAAGGATTCAAATATAATTTGTTTAAAAAATTAAGAGCATTCTGAAGTAAAATTGCATCAAAAAGCATTCATGGATAAATCATGTACTGGTGCCAGCGATTTAAACGAGGACATTGTTCCGGTGTAATTACACAGTTTAGCATCATAGATTATAACCAAAAGGAAGGAGTCCTTCCCGTCTCGGGAATATTACTTTCCCGTTTGCAGTTTAAGAGACACTTAATGAGAAAGTAATAATTAAGTCATGCTCAACTCTACATTTTACATTGAGGATGGCGTAACAGGGTACGGCATACTACCGTACCCTTGTGTAGGGTTTATGTTTGAGGGAATTCTATAGTAAATGTGGCCGTGCCAGATTGACCACTTACAGCGGGAGTAACGGGATATGTGCGCTCTTCACCATTACCAAGATCCAGTGACAGCGATTTAGTTTCACCAGGCTGGACCGTAACTCCGGCAACCGTAACGCCGAACTGGGCGTTTTTCTGAACAGTCAGGGTTCCGTTTAACTGTCCGGTAATGATAGAACCGTCCTGACGACGCAACACACTGGTTCGGATGATGGCCAGCGGCGTGTTGTCCGTTGCTTTCAGTGCTACGGCTGTGGCCAGCGTCTTGAGATTATCCAGCATAATCAGGTTAGCTGGCTGGTAGGTAAAATTAAGCGTTTTAGTGGTCCGGTTACCTGATTCGTCAATAGCCAGAGCCTCCAGATGATACATCTGTCCCGATTCGTCAGTATTGGGGAAGATTCTGGGGTATTCAGGAATAAAGACATCCTTGGATAGCGGCGTGAATGCAAGGGTGACCTTTTCAGAGTTAGGTCCACCAGCGAGCTGAAGCGATATCAGGGAAGCATCCCCAGAGGCATCAGTAACGCTTATGCGTAGGTTCTCAAGCCCTTTAACCAGTTTTCCTTCTGCGTCTGCGCCATTAAAGCTGAACGCAATAACCGGAAGCGTTGAGTCAATTTTCAGCGGTGCATTAAGCGTTTTGGTTCCTGTGTTTCCAACAAGATCCGTGGCAGACACGCTAACAACCGTATAATCCCCGTCCGGTAGACCAGCGTATGAGAAAGTGGCGTTTTTGGTTTTATAATCGCTTTCACTGACAGTCACAGGCTTCAGGGTGAAAGTTTCCCCCCGGGCATTTTTAAGGGTGGCTTCGAAAACTTTGGTATCCCAGTAGCTGATGTTCCAGGCGTTGACGCGATCATTATCGGTGGCCGTCATAGTGATTGTCTTGGAGGCCTTGTTTACCTGAGCGACATTAACCACCGGTGGGTTGTTATCCCAGATAACCGTAAAATTACCAGCAAGCGCATCGAATATGCTGTCACCATCTTTTCCCGAGTAAAGATGCAGATACTCAAATCCTTTGTCACTGGTGTAGTTGAAGTTAACCGTCATCTCGCATGAACTTTGTCCGACAGGAATAGTGCAGAACCAGGCTGCATTTTTTACCGTTCTGAACTTTTGCACGTATGGTCGGGGTTCTGCGGTTACCTTTATGCGGCTAATGGTGGCGGTTTTAACGCTGATTGAGGCCTGAGTTAACCACTCACTGGTATCACTCCGGTACATCTCTTTAGCCACTATCTTCGGGGCTATTTCCATCGCCGGGGCTGGAGTGAAGTTGAGGGAGTTATGATGAATTCGTCTTACTCCTCCCGCCAGAGTCTGAAATTCATGATAAGTATCCCCCACATTTGGATATATGTATTTGAAAGTATAGATATTATAAGTGCTATCGGACGTCTGGAAATTCGAGTCCGCCCAGCCATATTTGGAACCGTTAACAGCAGTAAAGTCACTTTTCTTCCTTAATACCCGTACGGAAATAGGGTTCTGGAAGACGGTCATGCCAGACTGATAGGAGACCCATGATCCGGTAGTGGCGTCCTGCACCTGGATGATATCGTCAGGCTTAACCCGATCAATTACGCTTCGGCGGCTTAGTTCGCTCCTGTTTCCCGCTTTGTCATAAAGGTAGATCCCCACTTTATATTCAGAGCGGTTTTCCGGTGCCAGGGCATTGCTGCTTGCGTCGGCGACTTGAACGGTTACGCTACCTTCCACTGTATTAATTTCCGCTGGCTTTTTACGCTCCACTCCAGCGGCATCGGTTATGAAATATTCAGCATTAGCAAGCCCGGAACCTTTATCACTCAGTCCATTAAAGACCAGTGCCTGGACGCTGGCGTACTGCATACCGGCTGGTACTGAAGTGAAGATCGCTTCGCTGCCAAAGTTCCACCCATTTCTCGTATAACTTATGGTACCCGTTGCCGGAGGCGTTCGGTCAATTGCAAGCGGGTAATCCTGCCGGGAGACCTCCTTCCCTTGCAAGTCGGTAATCACCTCTCTGAGGGTGAAGCTATCTTCTCCCATCGCTGGTACGGTCAGAGTCTTGCCGTAATAATCAAAGCCTGTCGAAGATGTGGTACGGTCATCAACGGTAACCAGGCTGCTTTTCGTGCTCCAGATGAGGCTCCCGTCACTTTTCAGCAGACTGAGCGTAATATAACGGTCCAGACCGGAAATAACGGCAACGTCAAAGCTCGTTACCGGATTAATCCATACGGATGCAGGCGATACGGTCTTTTTAACGTTCAGGGTATCTTTAAAGCTGAATTCTGCGATTTCAGCGGAAGCTCCTGCGCTGAAACCTGCAAATGCAATAAGCAGGGCTAGTTTGATTTTCATGGGTTGTCTCCTGATCAGGTTCCCCATGATACTTTTTCAGTGTTCGTGATCTTTTCGGGAAAATAGCTATTTTTGATGTTTTTCTTTTCTGCCCGGCGGGACTTTTTTGTTTACGTGAATGCAACAAAACCAGAAAAGTTACTTTTTGATAGGGTAAAATTAGGTTTCCCTAATTTCCAGAAGCAAGCGAAAGCAGAACTAGCTTAATAGCCATTAAGAACGCCATACCTATTGATAAATAACGCTCCTTACATTTAATGATTTGAGCATTTAAAAATGAATTAGCGAAAGAATTTTGGTTTGCTTTTTATTGCATGAGTAAAACAGTATTAATAATCCGGAGCCATTAGAACGTACTCTAAAGACTCCGGTATACAGATATCTTGCCAGTAAAAATGGCCTTACTCCTCATCATCCCCCAGCGCTTTTTTGATGGCGCGGCGGCGGGCTGCATCACCTACACGATATCCGACTGAATATACGTCATTCAACCGGCGCAGAATAAGATTTATTTCCTCATCCTGAATGTAGGCAGGTAAACACAGAACCACGTCGCCATCTTCATCATAGACTCGAACAACTTCCTTCTGCCCATCTCGCTCGCGAATAATCTGGACATGCTGAACCCTGGTGTATTCTGGGTTTACGCTCATTTTAAGTATCTCTCTGTAATTGTTGTTACCAGTTAGCTATAAGCCGGATAATTCTGGTATTCAGTGTTCTGCACAGCAATCGCCTGCTCGTGGATCATTGACACTGCCAGGCGGGCTTTAACTCGCTTGCTGGTGAGAAAACGCTTCACTTCTTTAAGTTCGCTGCCAGCCGACAGCATATTGAAGACATGCTGTTTGAGACTGTTGTTATTTTTGGCCACTTGTTTCTCCATCATCTTTGTACATGGTTATTTCAGGCTGGCCTGCCAGATCACACACGTTATCCATATGCTTTTGGACCCAGTCTGTTAGACCCAGACCTTCGGCCTTTGCCTGATTGACGTAACGCAGTTTACGTTCAGGGGTAACCCGCATCTGTAGTTGTGCCGTCGCTGGAACCGCCTCTTTCAGGGCGTTAAGGCCCCTCTGATCACGGGCCTGAATTGATGGTTTACCGCTAGGCATCTGATGTATCGCTCTCCCGGCGAGCGGTGGACAGCTCTATTTCTTTTGCGATAGCTTTATCTATGGCATCCAGCTGCATGGCAAACTTGATTTCAAGCGAACAGCGTAATGCCTTCAGGGCGCGTTCTTTGGTGCTGTATTGTGGTATGCCGTTCTGGCTACCATTCATGCCTCGCATGCGGCGGGAGGTTGCATCGACAACCTCTCCCTCTTCCCGTGTGCCGTGAACCGTAGTTCCGCTCCATGTCGGATAAACAGTGCCAGTGGCGGTGTTGAAGCTCCAGCCGTTTTGGTATTCCCCCGAGACCTCTGGTACGGGCATATCGCGTTCAACGCCATAGTCAGACCAGCGTAAAGCGCGGTTTATTCTGGCCTGTGCCACCAGCTCATCATACGCGGCTTGTTCTTTTTTATTCATCGCCATTTAGGGCAATCTCCTTAGAGGGGAATTAGGTGTTATATCGGTACGTAAGTGCTTTTCAGGCCTAATCTCTGACAAGGCCTGATGTGCCAGACTGCCGTTGCATTCACCGTTTTATGGCGGTTGACAGAGCCTCATTAAGAGCCGCAATTAGCTCAGGCGAAGTCGGCTCCAGATTTTTGGAAGCGTTCAGCAGCTCCTGAAGTGAAGAGATTTCCTTTGGCTCCACCTGGTTTGTTTCAGGTGCCGTTTTTTGCACTTCATCCAGTGTACGCTGTGCACCGTTATCCAGCACCAGCACCCCCCCGGCACGAATTTCTGAAATGGTGCGCAACGTATACATCAATTTATCCCAGACACGGCTACCAACCTCGAACCCGGAATCAGCTACTTTTTCTTCATTATGCTTTTGAAAAATTTCTTCTAACCAAGTGGTGAAGCGCTTTCCAAAAGTATTGGCGGCTAAAGAAGTGCAGGAATAAACCTGTTCAACCTGTTTTGTTCCATTTTTATCAGTGAATGTAATGAGACCGATTCGGCCACTGTTAACAGTGTAAAAGCGAGGTTGAAAGCCAGCTTTGAGAAGGTTTTCAATAGCTGAAAAAAAATCTTTTTTGAGCATCGGTTTCAAAATGGTTTTCCTTTTATGCCCGGTGCCGCCGGGGCGGTGGCGTTAAATATACGCCATGTAAGTAAATTAATTTATACCCATTTGATTGTCAATACAAACAAAAAAACAAACCATGTTTATTATTTTATCAACGATGCTATTTTAAAGTCCGTCTAAAATAAAAAACCAAAAAGTTAAATTTGAAGCCGTCCTTCCTAAATTCATTTCTTGCGCATATTAGCACCCTGCTTTAAGTAAATAATTTTTGAAAAAGTTGTCTGGAGGTTATTAGCTCGTGCATCTGGATTGGTAATATAAAGCCAACACAGAAAAGGAAAACAAAATGTATAAATTAGTATCTCCTCGTGAACTGACTGAGATTATTACCGGTTTACTGCTTAAACCTGAACTCCTTGGTGAGCTGGACTCACCAGAAAAGCATCGGATGTTTATGGCAGATTTAGGCCGCGTGGTGGCCGAACATTGTGGAGGTCTGGTAAACAGCGTCGTCTTGCCAGGAACAGAAGTTACAGTGTCGGATGGGTTACCGCTTAATGGCCAGCCGGTACGTTATCTCGGAATCAAAGAGAACATCCCTCACCTCCTTGTAGAGCCTGATGCTTCCTTACCTTCGCTCGCTAAAAACGTCTGGATGTATGCAGATCCTGAAGGCTGGAAAGAACATTTTGGAGCTGAGGAAGACTGCCTTACTCCTGAAATGATGCAGCTGTTCCGTAAAGGTATCCAGGCTCTTCAGAAAGAGCATGACACCCCTGAAATTAGCCTCACACTTCAGGACTGGCGCCTGGAGGAGGAAACACTGCCAGAAGAGGACAGTCAGGCCTATCAGGTCAGCGTTACCGGCCAACATAACATCCACTGTGAAGTTGTTAACAAGGAAGGTAACCCCTGTTTTGGTGTCATGTTCGAAATCGATCAGGGTGTGCCTGCCTTACACATCAACACCGGCGGGGATATGTTGCTCCACATTCATTGCGCCCATAACGGACTCGTTCTGACCCCTGATGCAAGCGGTCAGCGATTTGATAAGGCTCCCGTTGACCGCTTCTCTTATAACAGCCCATCCCTGCTGTTGTCTGCCGACTAACCAAGGCCAAATCTGAATTGTCCCGTTTAAGTAACCAACCCGCTGCCGCCAGGCGGGTAAATCCTCTTAATGGAGTTTTAATGCAAATCTCAACTGAAGTTCTGAACGTCTTATCTCGCTGCCGTGCTGAAGGGAACTTTCTTTTCCTGGCCGACCAGCTCGACCGCAGCATTTATGTTAAGACAAACAAAGTGCTCGAAGCCGCCGGTGGCAAATGGAACCGAAAAGAGCAGGCACATATTTTTACGGCGGATGCAGCTGAGCGTATCGAGCAAATCATTCTGACAGGTTCGGTTGACATCCCACGAGATCTGTTCAATTTCTTCCCTACACCTGAGAATTTAGTCACAGATATGGTTCTACGCGCTGAACCAGCTGCCGGGGAGCGTGTACTGGAGCCAGAGTTTGGTGATGGCCGCATTCTGAAAGCCTTAAAACTGGCGGCTCCGGATGCATTGATTACCGGGATCGAATTGAACGATGAGCGATTCCTTGCAGTGAAGAACGATAGTGTCCTTAGCACAGGAGTCGAGCTGGTGCATACCGACTTTCTTGGGTACCAGCCCGATGAAACTTTTGATGTTATCGTTATGAATCCACCATTCCTTAAACGCTCTGACGTTAAACATGTCATGCATGCCATCGCAATGCTCGCTAAGCGAGGTCGCTTACAGGCCATTCTGTCAGCTGGGGTATTGTTCCGGGAAGACACACTGACAAAAGCGCTCAGGGAGCGAGTCAAACAACTTGGCGGACAAATTTCGCCTCTTCCGGATGATACATTTAGGGAGTCCGGAACAAAGGTCAAAACAGCCCGCCTTGAAATTGATCTTCGCCGCTAACTGACAAGCAACCGGAAAGAAATCTTAATACGAGTAGCCGGTTAAAGTTACCTGACCGGCTTAACTGACTAAATCAATAAAGAGTGAACAGAAATGACGCATACTGCCGTTTCTCAGGCTAATAGTGCTTTGCAGCTACCCACGGTGGAGCATGTCTACGCTCTTCTGAAAGCAAATTGTAAACCTGACCGCTTTGACGGGCGTGACGGACCCGTGTGGGGCCAGGAATACTCGTGGAATCTGGCAAAAGATCGCTTACAGGATCTGGAGAAATACGGTAAGGCATATGTCTCCCGTCATGAAGACCGTATGGGGGAAGGATTTAGTTTTGGTCCTGACCTGTTAATTATTCGCTAACGCTCCTAATGCCTGATGATATGGTAAGCACAACTGGAAAAATATGTTTTCAAAGCCTATGACCACTTTCACACCAGAACGTATTGAACAAATTTTGGAATTTGCCGAGGGTAGTAACCCAAGCGAAGCAATGAGTCTCAGAGCTGACGAAGTTGCTGTACTGGCACGTATTGGAAAGGCAGTTATGTCGATTGCGCCTGTTTATCAGTGCGAGTTTTGCCACCATGACGCAACCGGGCAACTTCAGTGGCACTGGGAAGATGTGAACAAAGCTTTTTATGATAAATACGATCCAGACAGACGCGGAAGACGTCGAATCCTCTATACCGCCCCGCCGATGCCTTTAGTTTCGGCTGACCTGCTTAACATGGCTTCATCTGCTATTGAAGACTTGCTCACTAACAAAGACAGAAGTGGTGCGGGAATGTGGAATGACATTCCAGAACAGCTACGACGCGCAGCAGAACTGGTAATGGATAATAGCCGGGCCGCTGAAACAGAAGCGATGCTGATGCGTCTTTATGTAGAATGTGACACAGGTGAGCGCAGGGGCAACGGCACTCAATCTGGCGTAGCAATGCCTTCTTGGCAAACCGTTGAAGAGGCACGTGTGTTGCTAGGGGTGAAATGATGCAGTTCTCGCCAGGGCAGTTTGTAATTCACAACAAGAAGCGCCTTGCGGAACGAAGGTAGACGTACTGACTGAGGTTCACTCCCCTCTCGACTGGTGGCGTAATGCCGCCAGGTTTTGATTCATATATGCCGTCCGTTAACGCATTTATATCTGACATACCTAATTTATCCTGATTCTTTTTTACATAAAGTAAAAGCATCACTTAATGCGATATGTGGATGCCGATAGTTTCAGGCTAATGTTATAAGTTTTGCAATCGTTGCCAGTTTGGACACCACAGAAATGTCAGATGTAATTCCAAAAAGAAAGATTTCCGTCCTGAACGCACAATAAGGTTTGTCGAAAGGCAAATTATAGATTTGTAATTTCGAGCACCATATGGAGAAGTTTTTTATACTTTTACGAACATAGTGACCTTTAGGAAAAGCTTAAAATAACACCAAACCTAAAGGGGAATAAGAATGAAACATCTCGCTTTTATTACTGCTGTAGCCGGACTCGGTATGTCTGTTCAGGCCCCAGCTCAGATATATGAATCGGCCTTTAAAGACACGAACGGTATTGAGATCCACGCCCCGTCTTCTCGTCTTATGCTTAATCCGGCATCACCGGTAACTTTGACACTTATTTCAGGTCTTGATCGTTTCGTTAATGTCAAAGTCACGAAAGACACTGGAACTGTCATTCTTAATACTACGACTACACGGACGGGTGTATCAGACCGACTAACAGCTGCTGACGGTAGTGAGTTCTACGGCAAAAAAGTAACTTTGCCTGCTTTGGGTGAAGGCAAATTTGTCGTTCAGATAAACGTGTTAGATCTCAATCAGAAGCCTGTAGCGACCTATAACTATAACTGGCTAATTGATGTCACCCCTCCAGCGGCAAATGCTCTTACCGCTAATACTGGTTCTGGCTCTACCGCTGGTGACGTGTGGAAGCTTGGATTAGAGGCAACGGGGCAGTATGACTTCACCTCTTCGGGCGTAAGTGATGCAAATGGTATTGATAAGGGCCTAATATATATTTACAGGCAGGACGGTAGCCTCTACAGCACTACACAGATGCAGTATGACGTATCCGGCCAAAAGATGTACCACACTTACTCTAAGAATTCAGTTAAGGGAACCGGAATACCAGACAGCAACCTGGATGAAGACTTTACTGCAAAAGTTGTTATCTTCGATAACGCAGGTAATAGCCGAACGCTGCCAACTCAAAAATTTCGCTACGACAACACGCTGGGTGAGATGACACTGTGGGCCGTTCATGATCCAAATACGTCTTCCAGCGTCGTACCCGGGGTTTCTAATTATCCGGCTTACAAAGCCGGTATGGTCGTTAACGAAAACCCTATTCGATTAGTCTACCGGATCCCAAAATCTAACTACCGTGCTTATTCAGAAGGTGGGCTTCAGTTCATCAATCAATATTCCGCCCCCAAAGAGATAGCTGTAGACAGCACTTATGCTTATGTTGAAATGACTCTTCCCTATGGCTCAATTAATGGGGATATGGCTCGTATGGCGAACTTTGGCCAGTGGGGAGGGTATTATCCGTCATACAGCCTCGTTCTAAACCCATCTGCAAACCAAACGCCTGCATTTGCGGGTACCTGGGTAGATTTCCTCGATGACAAGGGGAACTGGGTTAAGTGGAAGGATTTTGAGAGTGTGGCTTCATCACGACTGCCAATTAAAATTTCCCGACTTCGTTTTAACGTTGAAGCCCGGCCCTTTGCACAAGAGATCGGCGGTAAGGCGACCTGCACCATTCCGGCAGGAAAAACCTCGTGTGAAGCGCCTGAGACGTTTGATATGGCCTTGGGTACCCAGGGCTACAATAGGATCCTTTACTTCGTTCGCAGCATCAGCAATCCCATTTTGCGGTCTGAGCAATGGATTATGACACGCTGGAACAATAAACAACTGCCGGTAATAAACTCGATATCATATGACGAGACTAACAAGCAGCTGGATGTACTGGCGTCACTTGAAGGCGATGGTAACTGGTTCGACTCGGTCTCATTGAGGGAATTTTATCTTTCCGATAAGAACACCGGTACCCGGATGTCACCCACAGGCGTAATCAAATCTCGTATCTCAGGTAACTACACGATTGCTTATGATTTATCCCGTCAGTCTGAAGGAAAATACAACGTTGAGGTCAACATCAGGGACTTCTTCCAGAACCAGACCAATAAAACTTTCGGAGAAATTGCTCTGGATAACACTCCTCCGACAGTGGCCATAACATTCGACGGAAAGCCGGTAAAAGACGATACGGTAGTGTACGGCCTGGAGAACCTCAGGATCGCTCTGGCAGATAATCTGACAACCCCGAGGATAACCCGTCTTCAGCTCGTAGGTGGCCCCACAGCTGATAACGTTGAGCTTACGTGGTCACCGGCAGGCAAAGATACATACATGCCTGAGTATCCGAGGCTGTTCCCAAATTTCGAACCATCTGAAAATTATTCAATTAGCGTAACAGTTGCCGATAGTCAGTCGAATACCAAAACCTATACTCAGAAGTTCAGTTATCTACCGAATAACCTTGTGCAGTTACATAATCTACGCACATTATCGGTCAGTTCGCCTCTCAAAACGACAGATGGCGTACCCCTTGCGTACCTGTCCACTAACGTTCTGCGTAAGACAAATGGAGAAATTGCTAAAGGGGTCCAGAACGCAACGCTGACTGTGCGGAAGGATGCAGCCTTCGGTATTAAATTTAACGGGGCACAGGCGGCTCCAGGTGAGTCAGTTGAGGTGCAAATAGATATGGGCCAGGGGGATAATCTTCTGTTACCCGTTTATCCTTCCGAAAATGGGAAAGTTGGCACCTCAGAATTCATGATTCAGATCGACGAGTTGAAGTAACTACCCGGAGCCGACAGTAAAACTGACGGCTTCAATTTTACTGCCCTCCTTGACTCCGATCAGCCAGTACGTCTTCAGAGATTCGCAAGGAAGAACCGAAAGAAAAGTTACTTTAATCGTACGTTTCCAGCGATGCTTTTAAAAGACAATGCACACTCGTTGATTACGACAATGGGAGTGAGTGTCGAAACCCTTGAGTAAGGATACCCGGTAAATATACAGCCCCGGGGATCCTCTTCCTTCAACCGGGGATGACAACGGTAGTGAGTCCGGCAACTCACTCCCGTTGTCACTTCTCTGACATATCGTCATACGAGCTTACTCAAGTGCATCCACAAAGATGGGATCGTTTTGAATCTAAACTGGTACTGGTTAGCCAGTCACTTGCATCTATTCCCCCGTCGATACTTAAGTGACAATTGTAGTGATCTGCAATACTGGTGTCTCAGAAACACTGACGACGGTAGAGACTCAATACCCTAACCCCTGACAACAGGAGTGAGCTTAGAGGTGTTACGCTGCTGTCACTTAATGCTTGGGAATTGCCTGACTCACAACCATTGTCATCCGGAGCTACTGATTAACGTTGAACCGCTGGACTTTAATGACAGTGGTAGTGATGGATAGGCTCATTTCCATTGTCGTCATTTTATCGGACAAGCCTCTTCGTCCTACAGGTTTAAGCTGACAATGGTAGTGATTGGATGATCTCACTACTGTTGTCACTCAGTTCTTTGAGCGGACCCTTCCCTCGGTTGGTCGGCATTAACAACGGTAGTGACTCGATTGGCTCACTGCCATTGTCATCGTGTAAATGACGTACCTTATCAGCTCAGCTGAAAGCAATGACAACGGAAGTGACTCTAATTGCTCACTGCCATTGTCGTCGTGTCTATTGAGAGCCTTATCAGTGCACCTGAAAAGCAATGACAACGGTAGTGATTCTAATGGCTCACTACCGTTGTCACCGTGTGTATTGAGAGGATGGTCCACTTAACTGGACGTCTATGACAATGGTAGTGACTTTAATAGCTCACTACCATTGTCGGCGTGTGAATTGAGAGGATGATCAGCTCAGCTGTACGGCCATGACAATAGTAATGACTTAATGAGCTCACTACCGTTGTCACCCTGTTAATTAAGAGGCTCATCTGCTCTTCTGGAAGGCTATGACAACGGAAGTGACTTGCTGGGCTCAGTGCCATTGTCGCCGTATGAATTGAGAGGATCATCCGCTCTTCTGGATGGCAATGACAACGGTAATGACTTAATAGGCTCACTACCGTTGTCATCCTGTAAGTTAAGAGGTTGATCTGCTCAACGGGACGACTATGACAACGGTAGTGACTTGCTGGGCTCACTACCATTGTCACCCTGTGAATTGAGAGGTAGATCCGCTTAACCAGACGTCCATGACAACGGTAGTGACTTTCTGGGCTCAATACCGTTGTCACCCTGTGATTTAAGAGGTTGACCCGCTCTACTGGACGGCCATGACAACGGTAGTCACTTTCTGGGCTCACTACCGTTGTCGCCACATAGAATGAGAGGAGCATCAGCTCAGCTGAACGGCAATGACTACAGTAATGAGCTGGATGAAGCATAACCATTGACATCTGGCCCAACCGGAAGCCGTATTCGCCAATCCAATCGAGATTCACAATGGCCGTGACTCGCCGCATTAAGTTCCGGTGTCCTCCCAAAGCTGAACGCACACTCGGAGGACAATGACAATGCCAGTAAGGTACACATCATTACCATTGTCACTATAGCTACCAGAGAAGCCGGGATTTGAATGTCGATGGTAGTGAGTGGGTCAACTCACTGCCATTGTCACCCCGTTACGATATTTTCCGTTGGATGTACTGGCCAATGAAGTAAAGCGTAGAAACCGGGTGTTAACAGGTGACTCAGGAGAAAGCGTTGAATTCGCAATCTCGATCTACATAGGGTGGTAGAGAACAATGACAACGGTAATGACTTTTGACTCATTACCGTTGACGTGAAAGAGCGGGCTGGGACTAACGAAAATCGAAGAAGTAATTTAGCACCCGGAGCCTGAACCGCCGGGTTAACTTTAGCTGGCGTTGCTGTTCTTTTTCTGGCTTCGAAGACTACGAATATAGCGCAGTTCTTCAGCGGTTAAATCATGGACGGTAAGAACATCATCGCCGTCTATCGGGTCAGCTGGTGGGCATAACTCACCTTCTAAAACAGAAGACCCTGAGTTCTCTTCTTCATCTTCAACCACTTCTAAAGGAGGCTGAGTATTGTTCAAATTCAGATCGGGATCCCGCTTATGAATCTGGAAGTATACTTTTCCGTCTTTCTTAATTTCGGTGTACTGGAGGTATCCTATCGATGCCAACTCTTCAAGAGCCTTTCTCACGGTAGCATTCTGACTATTTGCTCGTGTTTTGAGGTTCAGACGATTTTTCAGCCGAGTAAGGGATATCGGTATAGGATTTGGCGGTAATGACTCTATGAACGTATAGAGAGCCTGGGCGCTTTCCTTCTTGGCCAACTCCTTAATTGCCTTCAGCTGCATCAAAACCTTATGATCGTATTGATAGAGCTCGAAAATCTTAGGATCAACCTGAAGGACAACCTGATCTGATTCCGGGTCTAACAGGGCAGACTGTACCAGATGCGTTGTATAGACTTTGGACGAGTTATTACTGGTGAACGACAAGGTAACGGATGCTAACCTGCGTAAGGAGGCGTCTATACGTTTTCTGGACGCTGTAGATGAGCGATAATTTTCAGGCGTACATAGCTTGAGGAATTCAGTGAATTTTAAGCTTATCGTGTCATTGTTAATCGGATGATTGGCATAGGTTCGAATGATGCCCATCCACGTCTTAAAATCTACTGACATATCAAGACGCTCACCGACAATTGAAATATTGGTGAACCCCTCGCTCTCCATTAAAGAGAGCGTCTGTAACTCTTTCGTTGCGTCAAAGCCAACCGTTTTATATTCCCGATTTTGACGCCCCACACTCTTTGGTGATGGGACGAACAGCCCGAGCCGCATCAAAGCAATAGACTGCACCGTACGGTTGCTGTTAGGACGCAAAATGATGTCTTTACCTGATTCTTTCTCTCTAACAGAGAAAGCCCTGGTGACCAGGTCCTGCTGCTCAGTATCTTTCTCTTTAGTCATAATAAGTTATCACTGAATGTGTAAACAGATTGGTGAATAGTAAGCCCCAGCGAACTCTATGTCACTGGATGGATCATTGTGATGATCCATATCTGTGCATAAGTTCTACCTAAAAACACGACTCCACTCATTAAAACTTGGCAAAAACTCTTTGCATACAATGACCTGCAACTCTTATCAACAACGGATCAGATCAAGTTAAAAAGATCTAATGAAAAGTCACTACTATTGTCGCTCTGATCACTACTGATGTCAAAAAACTCATTACCAACGTTATAATAATCACTACCAATGTCAAAATAATCACTACTGTTGTCACTGATCACGTCTCAGGCCTTGTGCCGTCTGGCCTGGAGGCAGCGGGGATCTCTTTTGATCTATCAGGAACACTAAGGTACTAATTATTGGAACTACCTTGTGGAAAATGGGGATAAATAAATGCTTAGTTCTTATACAGGTCTCAACTTGCCTCCCTGATAAAAACTGTCGTCAAAGCTAAATCACAGCCACAGGCATTTTCGGTGGATAAATTTTTGAGAAATAGAAGCATACATGCAGACTCGTGTCGCAAGTAATTGAAAGTAATAATTTATTTAAATAATGCGAGTCACCTTACCTTACAGTGGAAGTTTAAGTCTAACCTCACTACCATTGTCACTTAAAATCATTACCAACGTCGAAATAGTCTCTACCATTGTCTTTTAAGTCACTCCCGTTGTCACTTATGTCGCTACTGTTGTCAGTGACAATGCTCCAGCCCAGTAACCATGCGGCCTACAGCGTACCGGGATCTTCTTTGTACTCTCTGGCACCTTTGGGATCATTTATTGGATCTACATGAGGGATAAAATCTTTTGACGATTTCGTAGTGCAGTTATACCAGCGACTTAGCAAGACAAAAGCTGCAATTTAGTGACGAGTTACTAGTCTGCCCAACAAGAGCAATGCAGAGAAGATATGTGGTGAAATGACCATGGTAGTGAGTCTAATCACTACCATGGTCCGCAGTAAGCGTTACTTACGCAATGAACGTCGGACTGATTTGCAACAACATGGGCTACGGCGCATCAGAAGACGGCCGTTGTGCTTCAGCAAAACAGCCCTGCTTTATTTTAATTCTTCAATGTTAATCATGAACTCAGATCTGCCTGTAAGGCCGGATACAGCAGGGAAAATAGGAAAGCTACGGCTGTCCCCGAGCCCCAAATCCAGTTGAAGCTCTTTGCTTTCACCTGGCATCGCAGAAACACCATTTACAGTCACGCCGAATGCAGCGTCCTTACGGACAGTAAGCACTGCGTCCTGAAGCCCTGTAGCGATTGAACCATCCTTTTTACGCAGCTGGCTGGCATACAGAACAGCCAGAGGAGTATTGTCAGATGTTTTGAGAGAAGCATTGACAGCTAAGGTTTTCAGATTCTCTAGCCTGACGAGATTGTTTGGAAGGTAGTTAAATTCGACTGAGCTTTCTTTAACGTTGTTCATCTCATCTTTGGCCTGAACTGTGAGAGTGTATGTTTCGCCTTCATTAAGAGACGGAAAGATCTTGGGATAATTAGGTGCATACAGGTTGTTTCCCAGATTCACCCAAGACAATTCCACCGCATCAGAAACAGGGCCACCGCGAAGAGTCATACGGCTTAAGGATGGTTTAGTTAGAGCATCGGTGAGCTGTATACGGACGTTCTCCAGCCCATATACTGTTACGTTTTTGCTGATCGGTTTTCCTTCGTAGCTAATACTTACAGATGGTGCTGTATTATCAACGACAACAGTTTGATAAGGGAGGTTACCGGTATTGTTGAATGTATCTTGGGCATTAATTACCACGTTATAACTGCCTTCTGGTACCTCTTTCATGTTGAACTCATACGTGTAGTTCCCAGACGCCATATTTCTACCTGTTTGTTTGCCGGTTACGCTTATTTCTGCGTTGTTACGGTTTTTATCTGACAACCAAACTCGATTTACATAAACATGGTCGAAATATGAACCATCTCCAGGTTGATTCACGTAAACCTGGAGAATGTTGGTGGTTTCAATGTAATCAAATCCAGTGACGGAGGGACCCAGTGTATGCCAGGCTATATTCTCCCATATAGGGGCAAAGAAGGTTGCTTCGGTGGTTGACCTTACTTCATAGCCACTATGAAGATAGCCGGTAGTGCCATTTATAATATCCTGGGGCAAAGAGACGGTACAGGTTGTTGAGCCAGCTGGAATACTGCATGTTGCTCCGCCAGTGATTTTTTGATCATATGGCCTAGCCTGTACATTGAACCGGATATTAGTAAGTTTTATAGGCATATCAGATGCCTTGAACAGGTTCCAGTTTACGCTGTTGAACCATGTTCCATCAGCCTTTTGTCGTTCTATGGGTGAACTTCCCCAAGCCGGACTCTTTACAGAGGCAGGATCCCAGTTGAGCCAGCTGGCATACTGACCAAGATCTCCTCCAGACCATTGATATGTATTCACAGGTCTATAGTAGTTTCCATCTAAGGCACCCTGTGGCAGCTTAACTTCCACGTAGACATAGGTGGCATCTTCGGAAAGGACCTGTACTCCGCCATAGTTATTGGTAATGCTCATGCCACCATTTCGATATGGCTTCCAGTTAGTTCTTGGGATACGTATAACCAACTTGTAGGGGTTTTCCAGCACTGTAAGGCCTCGTTTAAACGGGACGTATCCCGAAGAAATGCCGGGTACAACACTGGTGCTTACACGTGAGTCATGAACTGCAAATGGCGTAAATTCTCCCATTTGATCGTCATATAAAAACCGCTGGGGAGGAATGTTAAGCGTATTTCCTGCCAGGTCCGTAACGATGAAATTGAAGGTGAATTCTTCATCAAGATCACTTGAGGGCATGCCAGCCTGGGTGTTCATATCTTTAATCCACGGATAGAACGCACGTTTATTGGCTGTGTCATAACTCAGGTTATTGTCGGAGACCACAGAACCATTACTTCGTTTAATGACAAGACGGATCTTGGCAATTCCACTAGCATCCTCAATACCGTCTGCAAATATAGAAAACTGGCCACTACCGCCTCGGCCCAACTCCCAAAGTGGCCCAGAAAGTACCATGTCGTAACCTGCGTTTTGACTCGGATAAATACTCTTATAGCGTGGAGGAGTTGTATCAACGATGAAATGATAAGTAGATGTGCTCACTACAGTCTGGCGAATATCCAGAGTTTCATTGACTACAGTAAAGGTCCCTTCTCCGAGCGCCGGTAGAACCATATCCTTTCCATAGTATTCTGTTCCATCGGCAGCAACGATACGATCTGCAACGCTCGTTTTGGTCGAGACGGAGGAATACATAACCTTTTTATCGCTGTCTCGTGTGACCGTCACTCGCTCGTACCGATCAAGACCCGATATCAAGTTCAGAGTCAAAACACCAGCGGGATTAAGATATGTTTGTGTTGCAGGCTTAATATTCCGAACAGCCTTATTGGTATCTGTAAATGAGTAGCTAAATACCTGAGCATGTGCCGAAGATACAGTAGCAAGGGCAGTTGCAACCATGCAGCCAATTAGAGTTTTACGCATATGATGCTCCGGGAATAGGTTATAGCCTTATTCTACGGATTCAGCCTACAAGGTCCGGTCGGATAAAGTGATAATTTGCCTGTTAAAAGAGACATCAAGTGAGAAAGCAACCAACGTACAGAATGCAAAATGGCGGCAGTGCATCTGGATGACGCAAAAGTAACTTTTTGTACCCACTTTTTTGGATTTTAGCCTTCAAAATGAGTATTCAACCAATCATAAAAGTAACTTTTGATAGACGCTGCTCCTTTATGTTTGCCAATTGTGCTGATATGTTTTTAAATTCAAGGAAGCGAGATTTTAAAAGCATCTGTTGAGTCAAATTTATGTAAAATAACAGGGTAACCATCACTTCTAGGTTGAGGAAACCCAATGTTATACATGCTCTTATGCTGTTTTCTGATGCTCAACAGTACATTCGTTATGTTCAGAGCAATGTCTGCAATAAGTAAAGGATCCGCTAAAGAAAACCGGTCTGAAATATCGCTGATAGTCCTAGCAACACTTGGAATTGCATCACCATTCATTGTCGCAATGATTACTATTAATGAAAGTATGACATCTAAAACAGTAACAGATTTTTCTTTGGGTGCTCAGTGGTCCGGAATGGTTTCAGCGGTAGCGCTAATGGGGTTATATGCTCGACGCGTTTGGAAAGAGAAGAAGTCCTTATTTACTGGCGCTTTCCTGGCCTCTTCCTTAATGGCCTTTATTTTTACTGACAGCCTTGTTTTCGTATCCCAGAAGGACACCGGCGTTCTGGCTACTTTCGTACTCGATAAAAACGCTGGAGATATTGATTGTAGTCGCCCGGCTATGATTGTCCATTACAGTAAAGGTGTTCCAACGGACTGGCGTTGCCCAACCAGTATCATGTTGATGGCGTATTCTTCATATCCTTTTTTACCTTGGCCTGAGTATAGCCATGGTACCAGCCAGTCTCTTACGGTTGTTATTGATACATTTATGGAAAACGCTGTTAATCTCAGTCAAAAATAATAAATAAACCTCTCTAGTGAGAGGTTTTATAAACCTGAGCCACCAATCTAATTAACTCTATATTTTTGTTTTAGCTTTTTTAAAGGTAGACTTACCGAATAAAACAGCAATTATAGAGCAAAGGCCTGGCGTTAGGACAAAAGCTAATAATGCACTGCCAAAACTTGTCATTTCAGGCACCACGAACCAGCTGATAGGCCACGTCAGGGCAGGTAAATTTAGCGGATCATAAAGCGCATGTAGAGCGCTTAACACACAGTAAAGTGCTAAAAAGCAAACTAGATAAACAACGATCCACATTTTAATTTGCTCAGCAATTTCAAATTTAGGACTGCCCATGCTTTACCTCAGTGGCTGAATATTGATGGTTAATATCTTTAATCACCCGTAAGCACTTAGTGCATACCTTAGTTCGATTTGTCTGCTTGTCCAGAGTGTATTTAACTTCAAGTTGACCTCCAGCATTAAGCAAAGTGAGCATCTCATCTTCTAACACGCTTCGGTAAATGGTCTTGTCCGAGAGTGTGCCCGGTAACGAGTACTCAACATAATTGTTTGAAACTCTTACCGATTTAGGGATTTTACCACTGAGCTGGATTTCATTCGTTGAAGGCATTACAGTTACTTTAATCACAGTTGCCGGTGACCAGAAATCCTGATAACGCACTTTATGAATTTTATCAGCTCTAAGGCCTAACCACACATTTCCGGCGATAAGAACAATAAGCAATCCATAAACTGATCGTCGAATGTTACGCCTTTTAATCACAATGTCCCCCATCCCTCAAATATCATTCTAAATAACTGCACCAGGATATCATGAGCGTAATTAAAAGAATTCTTCATAACCGGGGTTTTCAGTTGAGTTTGCGGACTCTTTACTTTGCGGTTTCTCGCCCTCTATTTGAGTATCCCTGACAGGTTTGGATTTACCCATGCTCCTCTGAAAGGTATCCATAACAAACTCAATATCTTCTTCTGGCAGGCTGGTGGGTTGGTTGCTCATAGGACTTCCTCTTGTTGAATACGTTCGGCGTACAGGATGCGAACCGAAACGGTCGTGTTTTCAAACTCGTTCTCAAAAACGTCCATCCATTCCGTCCGGAATTCTTCCCCCAGAAGGTTATCGAGCCCCTGAAGAGATAATGGAAGAACGGCTGCTAGAGATCCCCCGGCTGCGAGATGAGATGCAGCTGCCTGGAGATGCAGCCTGGCCCGGTTATCGGCAAAAGGTGGGTTCATCACGACATAATCAAACTTCTTCTGTTGATTAGACTTAGACCATGTGAGGAAGTCAGCTTCTGTCGTATCGTATCCCTTAGCCCGGGAGATAAGGCAATTCAAAGTATCAAGCTCGATGCCAGTAACGATCACACCGGCAGGGAATGATTTAAGCAAATCCGCATGGCCAATATTAGGCTCCAGGAGGGTATCCCCTTCCCCTGCACCGAGCAGGGAATATACATATTCGCTGATTCGGCAAGATGAAGGGTAAAACTGATGCGATACAATATCAGGCATCTCCCCTATCTGGCCGATGTAACGAATAACCTCACACGGATCATAGGAAAATGTCACATCGTATTTTGTTACTGTTGCCCCTAAGAACCGAAGGGTGTCAGCGGCAACACTCGAAGATTTGCGTTCGGCGAGAGACCCTAAAGATGTCCAGCAACTCCATTTATTGTCCCCGTCATTTTTAAACATTAGTTCAGAAAGCTGCATCCGGGTATCAAAGTCGATGCACTGCTTAAGTACAGGGAATGCCTCCAAAGATTTCTTGCTATGAGCCATGCGGTCGGCAGGTAATGCCAGCGGTACGATAGCTGATAAAATATTGTTAAGCCGCTCGGCGATATCAGGGTGGACGTCAATATGCATTGATCCATTTTTGTAAACCCTGAAACGAATACTGTTGCCATCGATGCAGATCCATTTTCTGAACCCCTCATGTTCGACCAACGCCTCAACCAATGATTTGGTGTTATGGATCGCCTTCACCTGTTCGCCACGGAAGAATGCGCATATAACGCGGAGCTCGCTCAGTGGTGAAATGCCAGACTCTTTAAAATCCACCCTTAATTTCTGCCAGGGGTATTTAGACGGCTCGCAAACTCCGGTAGTGATCATGCGGGTGGAGAACCCAAAAGCTTTGTTTGTCTTATGACTGCGGCTCAGAGACTGGAAGACGTCGTAAACCCTTTCTTTAATAAATTGATTGCGGTCATTAAGCAAAGCAACGACTGTGCCTACTACAGCGTCAGCTGTGAAATCAGGGATCACCTGAGGCGGCATAATATAGCGGTCGGCCGTAAACTGCTTATCCCATTCGTTACGTTTGGCATCCGACATGATAGGCAAAACATCAGTGAGTGCCATAACGCGTTTCCAGTATTCAGATCTCAGAGCGTTTTCCGCGAACAAGGCATCCGCTTCAGAGATACTGTGGTTGTAGCCTGAGAGATAAGAATAAAGTTTCTGGTGATTGTGGGTTTTGAACTGGACAGCCATGTGTTTCAACAAGCAGAGTTCATCATTATAGGACTCAACAAGATCCGCGATAATGCCGAGCTCTTTGCGCATATCTGGAAGAAATGTTTCAGAAGAGCTAACCACCAGGCTATGAGAGGTTGTTAAAGCCAGTACGCTGTGACCTGCATTATCGGGTTTAGCTTCAGAATCAAGAGATGACATTTTACCGGTCCTTTAGAAAAAACTTTTACCAGGATAGCAACGTCGCTCTGTAACCTAATAGGTTCAGTGACACGAAAAAGTTTTTTATGTCTCTGAATAAAACTTAAAGATGTCAACTCATAGAAAGAAGCAAAAAAAAAGCCCCGCATAAACGGGGCAAGAACGATACATGGAGGTTTAAAAAAGGCGGGCAAAAAGCCTGAATCCTTAATGACTCTGACAAAACCAACACTTTGCCAAAAGTAAATTATTCTGCGTCCGGCTGTGGGTCAGTATCCTGATCGGTCTCTTCCCCTGCCTTCTTAGCATTTTTTTTACGTGGGTATTTTGGCTTCTCACCATTAAGTTTTGCCTGACGATTCTCCGCACGGCGAAGCTGCTTGTTCTCTGATTCTGTGATCTCTTTTGAAAGATTTCTCAGCATCTCCAGAGTACTGCGGTTCAACGTAATGTTGATTTCTTCGTCAGCACTTGAATCTGTCATCTCCGGCAATTCAATATCCCCCAGTTTCTGTAATAAGCTGGTGGTGATGAGTTTGACGCCTTCTACGGCTTTTGTGGCAATAACCGGCGGAATCCGTGCTGGCTTGAAGTCTGAAGGTCTGACTCGTACCTGACCATGTTGGGTTTTTTTCACCGTGATGCCATTCGCATCGGCCTGCTCAAGTTCCGCGATCATCTTCTTGATACGTGAAATTGCTTCTGTTTCACCGAGCTCATCGATCAGTGAAAGCACGTTAACATACGAAATAGCGTCAGCATGAATCCATTTCTTGATAACAACAGAACAGGTTGTCAGGCGGATAAGAGAACTGATGGTCGTCGGGCTTTTATTTTCACGTTGAGCAATTCGTTCGAGTGACCAGCCAGCAAGAGAATGTAGGCGACGATAGGACTCGCCAAGCGCAACAGGAGAAAGCGCAAGACCACGGTTACCATCAATGGTCGCGAGCTCACAGCCAATTTCATCTTCTTTAATCTCAACGCAAAGGATTGTGATGTCATGATCTTCATCACATGCCATCATTGCGGCTTTTAAACGGCAGTGCCCCTGGCGAACAAAAGGTACCCCATCAATGACACGTACTCGGATAGGGTCTACATAGTCACCTCGAATGTAGGCATTCTTGATGTTGTAGATGTGTTCTTCAACCTCAGGGAGCTTATAGTAATCGTCACCCATTCCCATTTCGCGGGAGTTGAAGCCTGGCGTGACCTGAATTACTGAAGGGTGGATAGCCCATGCTTTCTGGTCACTTACTTCAGTACAAAGTTCAGGGTTTGCATCACGGAACTGTTTAAGCCCAGTGACGTAACGACCTGTGCCAGTAACTACTGAAAAGGCAACATGGGCCGTTTTAAAGACCTTGTCATTAGCTTGCTGTGTAGGTTCTGTCAGTAAAACACTCATAGGGGCTCCGTTACATTTTTCTGCTTACTTTCTGCGTAGCGGGGATACTACCGAAAAAAAAATCCATAATTTTTCGCAAAAAAGGTACTTTTTGAGCCTATTCTGATTTTTCACAAAAAAAGAGGGCTCCCCATTTCTTGTGATGGCATCAAAATCGCTTCATAAACAAAGACATAAATCCAAAACATAAAGTTCAGGTATCAGTGAGGAAAAATCTTATAAATCCGCAATGCTGAAAGTCAAAACTGTGCGTCTTAAACAACTTTTTTTTGCTCCCTAAGTTATTAGTTAAAGCCCGTGGTTAGGTACGATACCAGCACCTAAATTTCTCTCTCAGGTATAGA
Organism: Superficieibacter electus; assembly: GCF_002915575.1. Classification (GTDB taxonomy): domain Bacteria; phylum Pseudomonadota; class Gammaproteobacteria; order Enterobacterales; family Enterobacteriaceae; genus Superficieibacter; species Superficieibacter electus. Next base: position 26,747 of record NZ_PQGD01000028.1, on the reverse strand, counting down.
CACTTTGACTCGACATCTCAGACACATGCCGATAATCAAATGGGCTGGTGGAAAAACGAAACTGATGCCTTTCATCAGCCATCACTACCCACACGATCATAGTTGCCGGTGGGTAGAACCCTTTATAGGCGGTGGTGCCGTTTTTCTGAACATGTTTGCACAAAATGCATTGCTTGCAGATAGCAATCCAGACTTGATCAACCTATACAGGACTATTCAAAGACAGAAAACTAACTTTATAAATCAGGTCCAAAACCTAGCGGATAAAACCTTTGTCGAAAAGGACTACTATGAGATGAGGGACCGTTTCAACAAAACCTGTATTTCTGGTCAACCGCTTCAAAGAGCGGCTTTGTTTTACTCCCTGAATCGCCTGGGCTATAACGGTATGTGCCGCTATAACTCAGAAAGAATCTATTCAGTGCCCTGGGGGAAACATACAGAACTGAAGCTTGACTTCAATAAAATAGACTACCTTTCATTTCGTCTTTCAGGTATTGAACTGATCACCGCTGGTTTTGAGGAGACTCTGGCCGCAACCGGCGAAGGAGATCAGATTTATTGTGATCCGCCATATGACAAAACAAGCAAAACTAGTTTTGTCAGTTACGATGGTAAACCGTTCAGCCAAAGCGACCACGTGCTGTTAGCAAATATGCTCGTTGACGCTCACAGAAAAGGCGCTGCTGTTGCGATATCAAATAGCCTGACACCATTCACTTTGGGCCTCTATGAAGAGCGTGGATTCGTCATACACAGACTCAGCGCTTACCGATCCGTAGGAAGTAAGCCAAATACACGGAAAACGGAAACAGAAATACTGGCCGTGCTGAAATAGAGTTAATTCTAATCAACGGGGCTAATCCATTCCTGAAAAGTTAATACCTCAGGGTGAGTTCGTTGAACATAAGGTATAAACTGAAGCTCTTCTATTCTCCGGTCGCCCCTCTTTCCTTCGCAAATAAATGAAATGAGTCCTTGCTGAGAAAGCCCAGTAAGGACGCTCATAAGTCTTATATTTAGAGTTTTAAGCTGTAAGTCGTTATTAATGTCCTCCACTTTATGAGAGCTCTGGCCTGAACGTTTAAGATACTCGTAAACCATGAAATTCGAATTTCGTCGTTTTAACAATTTTTCGGTTATGCATTCCTGAATGAAACCGCCAAGAGCATCTAAAAGCGGACTGAGAACTACCGGGAAAGTTAATGTGTAACTTTGAGAAGTTTTAGACAAAGTAAATGAATTTAGAAAGCTAAAGTTAAGTCTCTTTTTTGAATATGGAGCGTAAGCGACAAGAGTAGTTGACATAACAGTAAGTAAAGCTTCAAGATGTTCCACTGTTATTAATGTGGTTTTATCTGTATTTCTTAGATTATGGAAATCAATAAACGCTACTCTTGAACGGCTAAGCCAATCTTGTACTTTAATGTCGATAGAAAATTGCGATATATGATTTGAACATTCATTTTGGTTGATAGGGCATGCAGACGAAAGATGGTTATGGATTATCATGCATAGCACAAAAAAAGGAAATCGGCAGGCTGTGGGGCATTGAAAACCGGTTAAAGAAAGCTTAGACGTTTCATATGCGCTTACCGGAAAAGTAACTTTTCTTAACGTTGGCTTTGACGATGTTCTTGCATTTTTACAAATGAAACCGAGACCCAGATCATTGTGCATTTTAAAGTCCATCTCCATCATCACCTTTTAGCCTTAACTGTATGGTATTGGTATACAAAAAATTAAAAATTATAATTAATAAGATTATCATTTTTTTACTATTGAAAAGGTTGTGATAGAGGGGAATTTAAATGTAAAAGATTTATACTCGCAGATCTTTATGAGGGATAAAACCCATTGCGTAAGCAACAATATTACGTGAGTGAGTCCTAACGACAGTTTAAGTCTTGGCTCTATATTTAAGCAGTAAAACATTTAACTGTCTTGGAGTTTACTTAACTTAAAAACTGTTATTGCAGCATAATTTTTCGAATCAAAATCATAGAATTTTCTGACTTTTCCAGTCAAATGATAACGTTCACCCAATAAAATGTGATCCTGTTTATCGGCCGTTAAAGCGATCCCGTCATTTCTAACTTTACCAGTAAATGTAAAAAAATAACTCCCTTTACTTTTTGCGTACGCGGCCCTGACTTCAGTAAATGTTAGTTCAATGCTTATGACCTGGCCGATATTGTAGCTATGTTTTAAAATTTCTTGTTCATTTTCCGGAGTTTCAGACAACATCACATCAAAGGTTGTAAAGAAACAATCCAGCTGGCGTTCTGTCAAAAAACGGTTATTGTCTAGTTGCGCCAATATACTATTAGAAAACTTAGTGTTAGCCTTTTTTGCTTTCTCAATAAGTACGTGGTTTCTGGATTTCCATGCTTCGAGTGTTGGGTTAACACGCAGTTCCGGAATGTTATCGAGAAAGGTAATTGGCTCTAGTACCACTAATTTTTCAATAATGGGTCCAACTGTTTGCACCCCATGACACTTTTCACATACATCAGCCCCTTTGTGGCCTGTGCCCGCACATTCGTTACATTCTCTTTCGATAGGTGCATAATAATTTCCATCTCCGTTAAGGGATACATTCACTGAGGCTGGTACCATATGACCATCAAGAGTAAAGAAAAGAGATTTCATTTTCGAAACACCTCCAAACGTGCCTCTACGATTGCTACAGCTTCTTTCACAGTTTTTTCATAGTGGTCATGCCCTTCAGGAAATTGGTCAAAACGTTTACCGTGTTCTAACTCTTCCATGTTGCGTTTAAGGACTTCATGAGTTAGAAGCAAATCATTATAATTATCGATAAGAGTCAGCTTTATAGGTTTAATCACTCAACTAATCCTCGGTTTTTTATTCCTTAAGGAGATCTCGAATTTCCAGAAGCTCTTCTAATTTTGGTTTAGAAAGAATGATTGCTGTATTTTCGTCGTTAAGTAAAGACAATAAAATATTTAGCTTTTCATCATTCAAGATTATTTGAACACCATCATCAGAAAATATTACATTTTTACTATCAACATTTTTGAACAAGTGTGCACTATCTCTACCAAATTTTAGTTCTGTTTGAGTATTCGTTATAGATTCCGTATGTGTACTTTCCACAAGCTCAAGAAATTCAGATTTTAGCCGTTCTGTTTTCTTATGCGAGAGGCGCTTAATACCCAAAGTCTTACGTGTGACTGCCGAATTTTTCTTTTCTGGTCCGCCTTTATTTAAGGTGTCTGGTCCTGCTCCAGCTGCATTGTGTTCAGGTATGCCTACAATTTTGCTCGTTGTAGTCTCAATATTCTTAACGCCAGGTAAGAAACCTTCTATATGTTTTAAAACCATTTTGTGATCGTTGGAATATTTTAACATTATTTCAATGGCGAGCGTTTTTTTGATTAGATTTAGGCTAATCAAACGTTGAAGCTCTAATGGCATATCAAGGATTTTTAGCATATTACGAATTGCGGTAGTTGATCGTTGATATCGCATTGCTAGTTCTTCAACCGAATACCCGAGACTAACAGCATGAGCTAATGCATGAGCTTGCCCAACCGGATTTAGCCCATTGCTTCTGTTACCATCGAGGTTCTCAAGGTATTCTTCAATTTCGTTTTTATAATCGATTAAGATAACAGATAATTTTGGAATATTAGCACCTTCAGAAATTGCTAATTTTAAGCCATGAAAACGAGTATGACCTTGACGAACTAAATATTTACCTTTTCTTTTTACGACCTTGATCATATCAACCTGCCTTCCTTCCTTAAAGGCTTGTTTGATTGACACAATCATCGATTTGACAGGTTCTTGTTCGTAACACAAATCTCCGATTACCGCCTCTCGGGGATTAAATCCCTTTTCAATTTCAACTAGATTAGTATCCACTTCAATGACTGTATGTTTGCTGTTGTTCATATCTTCCTCCTGTTTACTACATGATACATGAACCTCAAATTTGCCAAATAGGGCTGATACATCTAAAAGGTAAACTCAAAAAATTTGCTTAATAAAATTAAAATAAAAACTGTCTTGAATAAAACAATGATAGTAAACCCACTTTCATTTCCGTTTGCGATCTGTAGATATTGATAAAGGAGCGCTATTCCTTGTTTTATATGGACTTATCATTGTTTTCAACAGGTTAGATCAATTCTTTAGATCACTAAAGATCAATAGAGTTCAAGTAAAGATCACGGCATCTTTAACTCATTGATTATAGTAACTTTATGAAAGGATCCGGCATTCGGATGCATGCGAAAAGCATTTGAATGAATAAGGAAGGCATTTACTGGAATGCTTATGGCATTTAGGTAAATGCGTAAAAAGCATTTGCAAGAATATGTTATAAACAGTTTGCCAAATGAAAATCTTATCACCGACGAGTTAAGTTAATGATTAAAAACAACGAGTTAATCCATCCTTTTGACGTAACCAGTAATGAATCAGGTAAGACTTATCAACTGACGCCTAACTCGTCCAAGTCGGTTCAGCCCGTGGCCCTGCTGAGATTGAGTGTATTTACCCCTGTCGGCACAAAAGAAAACCGCGACCGAAACTTTGAAGTTGATGCCTCTGATGAGCTTTCGTGTATGGAAATTGCAAGATCGGAGGGTTATGACGACATCAAGATAACTGGTGTCAAACTATCTATGTCTACCGACTTTAAGTGCTGGCTCGGGATCATCATGGCTTTCAGTAAATATGGTTTTACTTCCGAGAAGATTAGCCTGACTTTTAACGAGTTTGCGAAGATGTGTGGTATCAGTTCAACAAACATCAACAAACGAACTCGTGCGCGCTTTAAAGAGTCATTAATGAACCTTGCATCGGTAGTGCTTGCCTTCTCAGACTCTCGTAGTGGTCGGTTCACAGTAACGCATCTGGTGCAGAAGGCTATGATTGATCCAAAAAGCGATACTGTTGAGCTGGTTGGGGATCCTTCTATGTGGGAACTGTATCGTTACGACCATAAGACATTGTTAAGCCTTCAGGTTCTATACATTTTGGCTAAAAAAGAAGCTGCGCAATCTCTCTATATTTATTTTGAAGCAATGCCAGCTGGTACGTTGTTCGTTAATATGAAACGGTTGAGGGAAAGGTTGCTTCTTACAACCCCTATTCGTACGCAAAACCAGATAATTCGTAAAGCAATGCGGGAACTTGAATCTATCGGATATCTCGATTATCAAGAAGTTAAGAAAGGTCGCGACATACAATTTCAGATCTTCAAAAGAAGCCCTAAGCTGGCCCTTGCCAAACAAGGTTGAAAGCTATCTGGTATGCACTGGTTATAACCTGCTGAAAAATAAGTTATTTATCAGTGCTATGCTTAGTGCTTCTTTTACTACTGGTCTTACATCTCGGCTTAATGTGCAAAAAAGTAACTTTTCAAACGAACTCCTGACTATTCATCTGTATGCCTTTCTGACTCAAGCGTACATGCTAGCCCATTCATTAAATGCCGTTGAGCAAGATGGTTTCGTGCGCACTCTATTCACGTGAATGCCTTTTGTGGATTACGCCTCTTACATTCATACAAATGCTTTTGATGTCGGTATCCCAAAAATTCATTCATTGAAATGCTTTTGTTTGCCACTGTATCCCGAGCATAGCTATGCAGTGGTATAAAAAGGCATTTTGGTGAATGGCATTAGGTCGAATGACACACAGTTCAGCTTTGTTAAGAGCGAGAATGGTCCAAGACATCTATGACATTGGGCATCAGAAGGACTATGTGCTTGATATGAGATCAAAAAAATATCAGAAGCATCACAACTCCAATGGCATTCAAAGAAATGCCTTTGTTTTGTTAGTACACCAAACAACCCAAAATTCATGCAGTTATATCAAAGACTCATTCGCAAAAGGACTCAGCCAGAAAGCATTTGCTTAAATAGCATTGGCCAAAAGCATTCGAATGAATGATGTTCGTATGGACAAGACAAAGTCCCACTCACGCCCAGAGGTGTAAAAGGCATTTAGATGAATGACGCACCGGCCCGAGGATTGTATGTAGTTTCTCCAACTGATAGTTGCCGAACCAGGGAGCACAGTGATATGCGGCCTTCTCAGAATCAAGAGATAGATAATAAGGGAACAAAAAAGATTAGATATGAAGCTTAGTTACCTGCCCGATATCTAGTTAGAGCTTTTCAAACCATCAAAAGTGACTTTTATGCTTGAGGAGTCTCATCAGCTTCAGGATTGAGCTTAACGTAATCTTACCCCCTCCCCTCTTTCAAACTTTTACTAAGCGTTCACTGGTACCTTTCAAAGATTATGCTTTAGGCCCTTTGCTTAAAAATTCACCAATCGCTAAACGTTAAAAAAAGGGGGTTTATGCGAACGGAAGGATCGGAATAAAAAAGTATTATTCATTCGCGTTTACGTGAACTCAAATCTACACGGAGTAATTATGGAACTTTCTTTAAATATTGGCCTTAGTGAAAAGAAATCTAACACGGCTGCACTTTTTAAAACAAAAAGCGCAAAAGTGATTTTGTTTGTTCTGCTGACCGTGCTTTTTTGCGGTCTGGCATATGCGGGTTCAGATGATGGGGCACTGGGAGATATTTGGTCATACATGAGTGAAAGTATGACTGGAGCTCCGGGCAAAATTCTGGCAGCCGCGATGTTGATCTCAAGCGTATATTTCTCTGTCCTTAAGCCTAACCCGGGCCTGGCACTGGTTTCATTATTCATGATGCTGGTAATGGCCAACGGCGAGAAAATTATCAGCACCTTTATGGATGCTGGCGTACCGCTGTAATTTATTGTTAATCATGCATGAGGGGGTTCATCCCCCTCTCTGGATTTTTAATGAGTAAGCAGAACGACGTTCCTCAGCATACCTATAGATTCCCTTTCAGGATCAACATGCCTCTACTGATTTTGTTTTGGGATGCCAAAAAATTAGGGCTTGCATTCATTCTGGTTGCATTTGGGAATATCTTCGAATGCTTCGGGTTTTCTGTTGTAGCAGCGGTTGTGTATTGGATTGCGTATAACAAAGCAGCTGAGTCAGGAATAAGAGGATTGCTAAAACACAAACTCTGGTGGCTCGGTTTTTTGCCAGGTAAAGCAGTTTTTAGTAGCCGTTATTTCAACGATCCATTTATCAGAGATTTGTATTCTTGATGGAGCTATGAATGAAAATGCTAAGTGGCATTAACATCCCTTTTTTCAAAAAATCTAAAAAGGATGAAAACGGTGATCTTGAACAGTCATACGTAAAGAAAGATGAAAGTGCTAAGGGACGTTTTTTGGACATTAAAAAACGATTTAGCCCACAAGCTGAAGCGTCAGGTGCTGGAATTACATACAGCGCCCTGATTAATCGTGATACAAAACTTATCCGCATTAATACTGTTTCAATAGCCGTCATTGGGTTATTGGTTGCAAAGATTCTTTTTTTCACTGACCCAGTGACGATTGTTACCCCTCCAAACATGAATGAAGAGATCACGGTTGTTGGTAACAAAGCATCGGAATCTTATAAAACACAATGGGCTCTCTTTTTTAGTACCCTTTTAGGGAATATTAATCCAACTAATATTTCCTTTGTGACGGCCTATGTCCTCGATGCCCTTTCACCTGAACTACAGGCTAAAACGAGTGAGTCTTTACAGGAGCAGATAAATATCATGCAGGCTCGTGGTGTTGAGCAGACCTTTAAGCCTAATGATATTTACTTTGATCCAAAAAATGACATGGTCTATGTCTGGGGTACCAAAACGACTCGACTTGTAAATGTTCCGGACAAAACTGAATCATCGAAATGGACTTATGAATGGGTTCTCGGGATGAAAAATGGTCGCCCAAGAATTGCATATGTAAATCAATATTCCGGAACACCGAATATTAAAAAAATTACGATAAACGGCAAAGAGCAACTGGCAACGCTGGATAATCCGCCACCGTCTACAGGTAACAAGTGATGATTAAAAAAAAGGGCTTAGGCTTCAACGCAATTACAGCATTGATCATGCTCACGACTTCGAACTGCGTAATCGCTGAAGAATACCAATTGCCAGCAACAATTAATAACCCGGTTGTAATGCCAGTTGGTGCTGACGGATTTCAGAATGGAGCTGCAAAAGCCATTATTCCGGGTCAAGCTGGTTCTGAACAGTCAGGTGCACAAACAAACCTTAGTGAAGCCGGTAATGCGCAGGGACAAAAACCTACAACTGATCTCCCTACCGTGCAACTTTCCCCAGCCAGCAATGCTTCGCCTGCGGTAAGCGCTATTACTGGAGCATTATCAAATAATCCTAGTCTCCCCGGATTTGACGCACAGACCCGATCTGGTGCAATTGATAGCTATGGGAGACCAACAGGTACCTCTTCCCAGCAGAATGCAACCAATGCGACCGCCACGTCAAAAGCCGATGAACTTTATGTCGAAGCTCGTAACCGATATAAAGAAGTTCAGCGTGTAAATGTGCCGCCTGGTGGGAATGTGGTACTGCCAGTTTCACGAGGACTTCAAAACAGAATATCGACCAGCTTCAAGAATGCTTCTGTCAGTACTTCTACCCCTGCTGAAGAGGCAAGCATATTTGTTAATGGTGGCGATGTCTTTATTTCAACTAATACCGATAAACCAATCGGGATTATGTTGTCTGAAGATCAGGTACCTGAATCGACCTATAACCTGACCCTGGTACCGCTTGATGTTCCCGGTGCGATGATTTCAGTTACTACATCTTTAAGCCCATCTATGCAAGCCAAACGTGAAACCTCATTGGATAAGCAAAACTATGAGGAAATGTTGGCCCGCTCCCAGTCAGAAGAACTGGCTCCAACGGATCCAAAACAAGACGATCATAAACAAAGAATCATTGATTTATTGACTCCTGTGGCTCTTGGTGAGGTCCCTTCAGGATTCAGTTTACAACAGGACCGACTTTCTCGTATTCCTGCGCCAGAGCAGTCACCATGTAACTTTAATATGTATGCAAAGCTCGGTCAGAGACTGGTTGGCTCACGTGAACTTATTGATGTAATTCTTGTGAAAAACGATAAACCATACGGTCAAATCGTTGCTGATCAGCAGTGTATGGCAGAAGGCGTTATTGCAAGTGCTTTATTTGATAAAGCATACCTGCAACCGGGAGAAGAAACAGAGCTTTACATAGTCCGGGATAAATTGTTCAAGGAACGCGAGGCCCGGGTTACAACCAGACCAAGTCTAATCAGAAAATAATATGGGAAAAGTTACTTTGCCTGCTCTGCTTGGGGCCACCGTGATTGGTTTTGTCGTATTTGCTTTAACCAGCTTTTACTACAGGTCAGAATATATACCAAAAAGGAGTGTATTAATCGTTCCGGACGCACCCATTAGTATCGAAGATGGCAGTAACGCTTTTCCCGTTCAGACAGTAATAATGAACGATCCAACTCTTATTGATAAATTTGTAGGAGAGGGCAATATTAATGAGGAGAATGCTTTTGACTATCACAAAAGTAACGTTTTGGAACCTAATTACAAACATGAAATATCTAGAACGAGCCAGATAGATAAAGCTGAAATGAATCATCCATCTGTTCGTGAAAACTGGGCCAGAGCAGGTGAACCCTATATCGTTCCTCAGATGTCTGACAGCGAACGAAATCTAAAAATTAAACGATTCCAGAAACCTACAAGTGGAGCTAATCATGGACATTAAAAAGGCCTGGGAAAATAAGACCGTCAGACTTTCTGTTATTGGCGCTCTGCTGGTAGTGATTGTTTATATTATTAGCCAGTCTATTTTTTCCACACCAGTTAAGAAAGAAAAGAAAACACAGAAAAAAGACATGCAGACCAATTTGTTGTTAGATGATTCGCAAATGAACAAATTGAGTAATGAAGAAAGCCAGAAAGTATATAAAGAAATGGTTAAGCAAAACCGACTTGACCAAAATGCGGCGAAAGAGGACCGCGAAAAAGCAGAAAAAGCCCAACAGGAAACTAAAGCCCAAGTTGCAAGTTTAACTTCTCAACTTCAGCAGCTGTCTCAGCAAATTAATGATATGCAGACAAATCGAAACGGCAATCGTAACTTGGATGCTGGTAGTTCGCGTAAAACGATTAATGAGCAGGCACCGGCAGCTCCTTATCAGCTTAATGCTAATGCGCCGATTAATGGCGTAAACCCTAATTACGCTTCTATCACACCTACGCGTAATAGCCCAATGAGAACAATCACACAAAGTTCCATTAAGACTAATGGTACCGATGGTGTCATTCAGGTTATGCCCGTGTCTGAAAACAGAATCAAGGAAGGCAGAGAGGTCATTGCAGGAGATAAAGCGCCAACTCGGACTGTACGAGGTGATGGTACTGCGCCAGTTGATAGCAAAGCGCGGCATGCTGCCCGAAAAGATGAAATGTTTCTTCCGGCAACATCTATTATCACTGGTGTTCTGATTACCGGGCTTGAAGCGCCTACAAGCCTTTCTTCCAAATCAGAACCAATGCCAGTAACGATGCGTATTAAAAAAGATGTCATCATGCCCAATAATTTCACCATGGATTTGCGTGACTGTAACCTTCTGGGTTCAGCTGTTGGTGATCTGGCGTCACAGCGTGCTTACATACGTGCCACTTCTATCTCTTGTGTTAATTCAAAAGGGAAAGCTTTTGACGTAAAACTGGAAGCATATGCTGTAAGTGAAAATGACGGAAAAAATGGGATCCGAGGCACGCTTATCAGCCGAAATGGTAACGCAATTGCAGGAGCTGCATTTGCCGGTGGACTTTCTTCACTTGCCGGTAGCTTAAGTCCCAGTAAGGTATCTTCACTTAACATCGACCCTAATTCACAGGCTCAGTATCAGTCCCCTAATTTTGGTGCACTTGGGGCATTAGCCGGGGCTGGTGCAGCTCAAGGTGGTCTTAATCGACTCGTCGATTACTACACCGCAATTGCAGAACAACAGTGGCCAATCGTAGAAATTAGCCCTGGCCGAGCTATTACATTTGTCGTTCAGACCGGAACTACAATTCCAACGAATCTGACCAGTCGCTGAGGTTTAAATGGATAGTTTAGAAAAAAAAGAATCGCCTGAATCAGCTGGACCTGAAATCACTAAAAAAATGGTGCGAGAAAGGACAACAAAAAAAATTACCTTCGAAATTGATATTGAAAAAATATTGAAGTATTTATTTTTCTTCGCCTTTGCCGTATTGGTCATTATTTATGGTTATAAAGGCTTTATGAATGTTTACGATTACTTCAATAAACAATCCCAGCCTTCGTACAAGATTGCAGTGCTTGACATGCCTGAATTACGTAAGGAATTTTTCAAGCATCACGGAGGCCGTACTGCTGACAATGATAGATCTCAATTCGAAGAATATTTCAGAACATTAATGAAGATCTACCGTGACCGTGGCTATTTAATTATTGATGCAACGCTTGCCGTTACTGTACCGGATAGTGTTGAAATCGTCACTTATATGGAACTTGAAGATAGCTCTGAAGCGGTACAATCAAGTTCTTATAATGCAAAGAAGTAGAGGGCACCCAATAGTGAAAAAGTTACTTTTCCCTTTAATGGCGGCTTTCGCCATTATGGCGAATACGGTCACTTATGCTTCAGAGCAGGTCCTAACTAATAGTGATGCTGCTGCGTTAATGGCAAAGGCAAAGGAAGGTGGCGTTTCACCCAGTCAGATCTCGGGTGTGTTATCAAAAATGAAAGGATATAAACCTAAGGATGCCATATACATTCCTTCTGGTGGGCTATACCTCTTTCAGGACGAACGTTCGCAGCTAATGGCAGTAACGACCGATGGCCGATACTCCCTTACTGGGGGAAGCCTTGTTGATGTAATTAAACGTAAACCTGTTCTGACTGTAGAAGAAATCAGGAATTCCTATTTTATTAGTCTTGATGAGGCCCCCTTCCCTCTGGAAACTGTAGCGTCCATTCCTCTGGGAAATTCAAAGCTTAAAAGACAAGCAGCCATTTTCATAACACTTGATTGTGACGGTTGCATGGAACTTGTTAAGAAATTCTATGCAGATCGGGACAAGTATCGGATAGATATTGTTTTAGTTCCCTCACCCGGTGAGCCAAAAGAAGAGCTTAGAAGGCTCTGGTGTAGTAAAGAAAAAGGAAAAATAAACAACCTCGATATTCTTCGTTGGCTAATGGGAAGCAAATCCGACATTGAAAAAAGATTGCTCTCTCAAAAAGAAGCAGAAGAATGTCCGGCGGAACCTTTGGTAGCGTCATTGATGCTCGCAGGAATTTATAAATTGCAGGGTGTACCTTCAGTTGTCAGACAGGATGGTTTGGCTGGTAATGGCATTCCAAAAGATTTCGACTACTGGTTGAACCAAAGCGTTGAACCTCTCTTAAAAAATCCATTTGAGACAAATTAAGGCTAGTTTATGAACATCAAAAGATTGGTACTCAGTGCTCTGGTTGTAGGTACATCCTCATATCTTACGGGGTGCTCCATCGGTAGTTCCGAATCCGAATGTCCAGGCATTGAAAAGGGCGTTATCTGTAAAGGTCCTCGCGAAGTTATGGAGTTAACTAATAATCGAGATGATCTGTCTGCACTGGCGGGGGAAGAGTCGGAATCGGGAAAGGAGAAATCGGCTGTCAATGACAGCCGTTATCCAACTGAAATTAGCCCTCCAGGGGAAGTCAAATATCCACAGTCTACTACCCTTAAAAATCAGCCTGTGGCTTATTCAAAAACCGAAATTAAGCCAGTTGGTCAGTTACCTGTCATGTACGATAAAACTTTAAAAATGGGTGCCCCTACTTCATCCATTGGACCACGGCCTATTTCTGGTGTACCGGTTAATTCAAACGTAAGGATGACTAGCAGTTATAGCACTGCCTCTTCAACTGGTAACCCTTTCGTTCATCCGGCTGCGGAAGTCGTTAAACAAACAAGCTATCCGGTTTCTGCTGGAAATGCCCCACGCTACGTTGCACCTAATTCTGATATCAGCCCTGGTAAGGATATGTACTCTCTTTACAATGGCCAGCCCGTTAACCCGACTCTCAACCCTGGGCAGATCCAGCAATACCGTTCGCAAGGTTATAAACAAGCTGTAGTGGCTCCTGAACCACTTGCTGTTCTGCAACAGGGGAAAGTAATGAGAATTACTTTTGCACCTTATACCGATGATAACGATGCGCTTAATCTTCCCGGCTACGTTTATGTCAACGTAAAACCGCAAACATGGATTGCTGGCAAGAATTCGACCTCAAACCCAGCTCGCATAGTTCCTTTAGAAGTACAGGATGCGGCCCGGGAAAATATGCAGCAGCAACAAAAAGCAACTAAAGCTGTCTCTTCGAACGGCATTGTTAGACAACTGTAAGGTCAAATATGGAAGCTATCAATAATTACAATAGCGGTTTAAATCGCCATCAATTAGGTGGGTTTATCCCTGTTTACGATCAATTAGCAGGGACTCACTATTTTTTGATTGATGGCAACAGATTAGGGTTTATGTTTATCTGTAATCCATCCCCTGGAGTTTTTGATAATCAGCAAGATGTTCTTGCTGAAATGTTCAAAATGGATTTCCCTACAGATACTGTCTGTCAAATATCTCTGACTGCATTGCCAGACCTGACTTTACAGCTTAGTGCTTGGTCAGCTGTGCGAGGTGGGCGTATGACTGGGAACGATAAGCTTAAAGCAGATCTGCTTAATGGTTATCAGTTGGACTACTACGACAGAAGTATGCATAAGCCTTTAAAACCTGATCATGATAACCTTATGTTGAGGGATTTTCAGGTATGGATCTCGCTATCGATTCCTTTACAGTCTGCCCTTCCTACCGAGCTGGAACATTCGCGTATCGATTCACTTTACTCTGAACTTGTAAGTAAGTTAATTACGATTGGATTGCATCCGTTTAAGGTCGATGCAGAAAACTGGCTCTATTGTATAGATAAGGTCGTAAACCCCGGAAAGAACTCCCGGTGGGCTGAAGGTTTCATAGACGTTAACACTATGAAAAGGCTTAATGAACAAGTTAACGTTCCCGGCCGTAAGTATACAGTCACAGAAAATCATTTCTCATCAGTCACACAAAGTGACGACGAATCTGAGCATCGTTACTTCAAACAACTTTCCGTTGTAAAGTTTCCTGAATACGTCAATTTCGGTTGTATGTATGAGTTAGTAGTTAACTGGATGCATGGACGTAAGACAATTTTCAGCCCATTTATGATCACTCAGACTGTTCAGTTTGCCGATCCGCTCAAGTTGTCAAAAGAAAACGTCCGCTACAAAGCAATCACTAATAAACAGGCAAGTATACCTTCAGTTGTCACATTCTGCCCTCGCCTGCGGGATATGGATAATGACTACATGGCCGTAACTCGCGAGCTTGAGGATGGCGCAAAGCTTTTAAGAGGGTATCTTACTTTCACTGTTATGGGTAGTAATGCCAATTCTGTGCAGACAGCAGCTAACGATCTCAAATCCTTTTACCTCGAAAGCCGGGTCAAAGTAGCAGATGATTCCTTTATCGTTTTCCCGTCATTTATGTCATGTCTGCCAATGTGCAATGACCCAAAGACAATTTTCGACCTTGACCGTTCCGAAGTAGTGAGCAACACCGGAGCGGCTCATATGACACCGATCTTTGGGCCCTGGAAAGGTAATACAGATAGACCAGTACTGAGTTTAGTTTCTCGTGAAGGTCAACTCATGGGACTTGATATTTTCAAGACTTCTGCAAGCTATAACATGGTTATTGGTGCAACGTCAGGTGCAGGGAAGTCATTCTGGACAGCATATCTAATCAATAACTATCTTGGAGCTGGACCGCGATCTAATAACCTCGTTCATTATCGCTCAACATTTAAGCATTTTTTAGAAAACGAATACCCAGATGATGATCCTGACGGTGCTCAAGTATTTGTTGTGGACGTGGGCCGTTCTTACCAGGGGATTGCGGAACAATATACAAACAGTCAATTTATTGATTTCGGTAAAACCCCTGACTTCACCCTAAATCCCTTTGCCTTCCTAACTGACATCACTGTTAACGACGATGTATTTAACGAAGCACCTGAATTTACCGGTGAATCAACTTCAAACGATGCAGAAAAAGACAAAGTTGCTCAGACCATAATGGTTTTGAATCAGCTAAAAATTATGGCTTCAGAGAAAGGCCTTATCGATGATTATCAACAATCAGTGATGCTTCAGCTTATTGCAGAAGAGTACCAAGAATCCAGAAAATCAGGTCGGACCGGTTCAATAACCGGCTTTGCTCTGCGTTGCAAGAAGCATGAAGACAAACGTATAAAGGATATTGGGGAGCAACTCGGAGCATGGTGCGAAGGTGGAATTTATGGGCACCGGTTTACCGATACGTTGCCTCCAATCAACTTCGACAGCAGATTTATTGTTTTGGAACTGGAGGAGCTAAAAGGCACCCCCCACCTTCAGACAGTTGTATTAATGTCTATCATTCAGGCTGCTCAGCATGCAATGTTCATCAAAAAAGATGGGCGTCGTCGCTTGTTCATCCTTGATGAAGCATGGGAGTACATTCGTCCTGATAATTCATCAGGTGCCGGAAATCAATCAAACCAATTCTTCTCTTCCTTCCTCGAAGCGGCATGGCGTAGGTTCAGGAAAACAAACTGCGCAGGCATCTGTATCACACAGTCGTTTGAAGATTATTTTACTTCTTCTGTTGGCCGGGCCCTGACTGCTAACTCGCCTTGGAAGATAATCATGAAACAAGAAAAAGAAAGCATTGAAGCAATGAAGGCTAATAAATATTTTTCTACTTCAGATGCAGAATATGAACGTATGAAAAATATTCGTACAGTCAAAAAGGTGTTTTCAGAGATGTTAGTCAGGTTCGAAAACTTCCAAGAGATCTGTCGGTTATACGTAGACCGGAAAATGGAGCTTTGTTTTACTACGGATAGTGCTGACAGGAGTAAATTATGGGAAATTCAAAGCCGCGAGAATTGTAGCTATGGCGAGGCAATAGAAATTCTCTATGCTCAAGAAGTAGCAGCGGGTTTGGCCGCGTAGAGTAAATATCTTCAAGCAAAAATAATTAAACCAGATGTCTCATAAGAATCTGGTTTTTTATTGTATGCCTTAAGTAAACAAATGAGGTTGTGACTTAATGAGTTCATCACTGTGCTGCAAATTTTGGTTTTATAATTAATGTGGTGTAAAAACAGTGACATAAATACAAATCGCAGTTAGGTTGTGTACGCATTAAGTAAACAAAATTTATAACTTCAATACTGACATTATAAGATGAAAATCACGTAAATTACATTTTTGTTTACCAAAGGTAATCAAAGTAGCGCGGCATTATTAGTGAAAACAGATCACTGGTGTCATTTTGCATACAAAACTTAATATCCTTTAATCATTCTTCTAAAAGTTTATTATTAACGGTTTGGTTTCTGAAAATTTATCCAATTTGCTCACCGAAGACTTTTAACTTATTTAACCCCCTTTATCGCCAAACTGTGATTTTCTAATGTTAGTCTACAGTTCTAGGGCCCTTGCTCCCATGATGCGAATCCTGCCACCTAATAAAGATTAACGCCTCATTCCTGTATGCCGGTCTTACGACGCCAGTGCACGGACTATTTTTGGTCATCACAAGGACAGGCGGGAGATTTAATCAGGGCGTGGTGTTGCTGAGCAGCAGCTGCGGCACTGTAAGCCGAAGGCGGAATTAACTCCTTTATCACCATCTGGGGACGTCATTATGGGTAGCCCTTTTAACTTACTCAGGACCATTAAGCTAAAATTCCGGATAGCGATTGACGTAAGATTTAGGCTAAGCAGGTAAAGTGATCCCCGCTCCCGGGGTGACAACTTTATACAAAAGGCCGAGCGGAAGATTGTCCTTAGGGAATATTTCTTTAACACAGCACGGGCACTTACTCACGCTGCCGGATTTAACCCCCTTAATCGCCAAACTGGGGTTCTGTCCTCATGCTGGCCTTCAGTTCTGGGCGGGGTTGCTATCACTTGCTCCCTAATGCGAGATGTACCTGCTGATACAGATTAACGTCATATTCCTGCGTGCCGGTCTGCCGACACCAGTGCACGGGCTTTTTTCGGTCATCACATTACCGGGCAGGAGATTTTATCAGGACGTGGTGTGACTGAGCAGCAGCTGGGGCACTGTCAGCCGCTGGCAGATTTAACCCCCTTAATCGCCAAACTGGCGTTCAGTCCTGATAGTGTCCTTCCGTCCTGGGCAGGGTTGCTAACACTTGCTCCCTTAATACGAAATGCGCCTGCTGATAAAGATTAAAGTCACATCACTGCATACCGGTTTGCCGACTCCGGTGCATGGCCTTTTCCGATAATCACAAGGACGGACGGGTGATTATATCTGTGCATAGTATGTCTGAGCAGCATCAGAAGGCACTGTCAGCCGCTGGCAGATTTAACCCCCTTAATCGCCAAACTGGGATCAGTCCTGATAGTGTCCTTCCGTCCTGGAGAGGGTTGCTAACACTTGTTCCCATGATACGAAATGCGCCAGCTGATACAGATTAACGTCTCATTGCCCATGCCGGTCTGCCGACACCGGTGCATGGCCTTTTCCGATATTCGCAAGCACAGATGCTTGATTTTTTCAGGGTGTAATATACCTGAGCAGCATCTGAAGGCACTTTCAGTCGCTGTCAGATTTAACACCCTTAATCGCCAATCTGGGATTTTATGATGTTAACCTCCAGTTCAAGACCCTTGCTCCCATGATGCGAACCTTGCCACCTGATAAAGATTTACGCCTCATTCCTGTATGCAGGTCTTACGACTCTAGTGCACGGACAATTTTCGGTCATAACAAGACCTGGCGGAAGATTTAATCAGGCGTGGTGTGACTGAGCAGAAGCTGGGGCAATGTCAGCCGCTGGCAGAAAAAACCCTTATTCGCCATCTCAAACCGTCATTATGGGTAGTCCTTTTAACTTTCTCAGGACCATTAAGCTTAAACTCCGTTTAGAGAATGACGTAAGATTTAGGCTAAGCAGGTTAAGTGATCCCTCTCCCGGGTTGAACACTATATTCATCGTACGAGCGGAAGATTGTCCTTCGGGAAATATTTCTTAAACACCGCTCGGGATCTTATTGCCACTGGCGGATTTAACCCCCTTAATCGCCATACTGGGGTTCTGTCCTGATGCTGGCCTTCAGTTCTGGGCTTGGGTTGCTATCGCTTGCTCCCATAATGCGAAATGTGCCTCCTGATACAGATTAACGTCATATTCCTGCGTGCCGGTCTGCCGACACCAGTGCACGGGCTTTTTTCGGTCATCACATTTCCGGGCAGGAGATTCTATCAGGGCGTGGTGTGACTGAGCAGCAACTGGGGCACTGTCAGCAGCTTGCAGATTTAACACCCTTAATCGCCAAACTGGGATTCTGTTCTGATGTTGACCTTCCGTTCTGGGCGGGCTTTGGTTTACTAACACTTACTTCCATAATACGAAATGTGCTTGATGATGCAGATTAAATTCACATTACTGCATACCGGTCTGCCGACACCGGTGCATGGGCGATTTCCGACGATCTCAAGAACATATGGGAGATTATATCAGGGAGAGTAGTATGCCTGAGCAGCATCTGAAGGCACTGTCAGCCGCTGTGAGATTTAACCCCCTTAATCGCCAAACTGGGGTTCTGTCCTCATGCTGGCCTTCAGTTCCGGGCTGGGTTGCTATCACTTGCTCACATAATGCGAAATGTACCTGCTGATACAGATTAACGTCATATTCCTATATGCCAGTCTGCCGACATCAGTGCTTGGGCTATTTTCGGTCAAAACAAGACCTGGCGAGAGATTTAATCAAGCGTGGTGTGACTGAGCAGCAGCTGGGGGCACTGTCATCCGCTTGCAAATTTAACCCCCTTAATCGCCAAACTTGGGTTCAGTCCTGATGTTGGCATTCCGTTCTGGGCGGCGTTGCTATCACTTGCTCCCATTATGCGAAAAGTGCCTGCTGATACAGATTAACGTCATATTCATGCATGCCGGTCTGCCGACACCAGTGCACGGGTTTTTTTCGGTCATTACAATACCGGGCAGGGGATTAAATCAGGGCGTGGTGTGACTGAGCAGCAGCTGGGACACTGTCAGCCGCTGGCAGATTTAACCCCCTTAATCTCCACACTGGGGTTGCCTCCTTAAGTTGGGTTTCATTTCGGGGTGAGGTTGCTAACTCTGCTCCCATAATTCGTAGTGTGCCTCCTCAAGAGATTAACACCTCATATCTTTAGACTGGACTGACGACAACGGTTCACAGTTAGGAAACGTATATCAGCACACCGGTGAGATAGATTTTAGGGTCTAAGCAAGAAATAGGGTAGGCGTGAAGATTCATTAATGGAGCTCTTAACTTCAAAGCGTAGAGAAGGAGACAAGAATCGTGGTTTAAACAGGTTGTGCATTAGGTATGGACTAGAGAGTCTGAGCTCACATCTGCAAGTTAAGCTCACAAAAAATCATAAAAAAGTAAACAAACATTAGCTTAAGATTGAAACTAAGGATAGAATTGTACGCATAACAAGGAAATGGACGCATTATACGTAAAGTTTACATATATGCGTAAAAGTCGGTTTTCAGTGCAAAAAGGTCATAACCATGAATTTACTTGAAAAGATCGCCCTCGTTGGTCAGCGCATGAAAAGCGAGCAGATTTCTCTAAAGGAATCTCTGATGGCTTCATCAAGAGTATCTGTTTCTGATGATAGTGTTGATGGTGTTGATAGACTGATCTATAACCACTGTTTGAATAAAAAAAATCTCTCTGATTTTTTTGGGAAGTCACGAGTAACGTTCAATAAAATACTTTCGGACTTAGAAGAAAAAGAACTTGTTGGTGCACCTATTTATCAAAACAAAAATCATCTTTACACCCGCTGGGATGTTCAAAAAATAATGGATGCCCTGGGTTATCCCAAGTACCGCGATCATTACTTTAGCAGAGCTATTGTTACTCAGAATCATAAAGGCGGTACAGGGAAAAGCACTACATCTGTAGCTTTAGCAGTAGCAGCTGCTTTAGATCTACAACTCAATGCACGTGTATTAATGATCGAATGGGACCCACAAGGTTCGATTGGAAGCAGCATGATTCAAAGTGTCTCAGAAGATGATGTCTTCCTTACAGCAATTGATGCAATCCTTGGAATTTATGAAGAAAATTCTGAGTATAAAAAATATTTAGATTCAGGATTCTCTGAAGAAGAAATCATCACTAATATGCCTTTTTCAACGCATCTGCCAAACTTGGACGTAATAACGGCTTTTCCGACAGATGCTCGTTTTAAAGATAAATACTGGCAATGTTCTAGAGAAGAACGTACGTCTTTGTTACTACGTTTCAAGGAAGTTATCTTACCGGTACTGAAGCAGAACTATGATTTGATTATTATAGACACTCCACCTGAAGATTCACCTTTGATCTGGGCTGCTGACGAAGCGGCCGATGGGATTCTTGTCGCAGTGTCACCACGTGAATATGATTACGCCTCTACTACAGACTTCATGCTTACAATAAGTGAAAGGTTTAAACAATCACCAAGTAAGGGCGACAATTTAAAATGGTTCAAAGTTCTTGCTGTCAATGTAGATGACAAAAGTCCATATGAAAGAATAGTTTTGGATAAATTAATCAGAACTGTTCAGGACCTTTTGATGTCCGCTAACATAAAAAATTCTGAAGCATTTAAGGCAGCTGCTTCCAAAGGGCGTACAGTGCTTGATATCAAAAAATCAGAGGAACTTTGTTCCGCAAAGCAGCTTGATGTCGCAGAAGAATCTGTATTACAGGTATATCAGCAATTTATAAATGAAATAAAAAGTTTTTCAGCTAAGCAAGGAGTTAACGCATGAGCGATGAGCAACATATCGGGAATGATAAATCTCGATATTTAAACGCACCAAAGCGGACAGAAGTCGGTCACCGTTCAGGTCTTGCGGGTTTGAAAACAGCACCTCGCATAAAAAAGTTATTCACTCTTCATAAGGGCCGGAGACTTGAAGCGGAACATGTGATTGTTCCAGCCCAGAGAGTGGAGAAGGAGACCTTAGTCCATCCAGCGAACCCACGAAATCAAGAAGCCCTTACAGATTATTCTGTTAGAGATATTCTTAAGCAGATTGAAGAAAGAGGGGTCGATACCGAAGGGATCGCTGTAAAAAGAGATGGGGTTTATTTATTAATAGAAGGAAGTCGCAGACGTTTCTGCTGTATAAAGGCAGAAAAGGATCTCCCCCTGTGGGTTCTTCCGGATGAACTAACCGAAGATGATATAAATTCAATTATATCCGCAGCACAAACATCTCGAAAATTTTCATATAGAGAAGTTGGGTTTCAATTTATCAAAAAAATGGAAGAAAAAGGATTTTCTACTAATGAAGAACTCGCAGCATATCTTGGGATTAGTCATGTATCGGTAGCCAAAAGAATCCAGGCGGCCCGTATTGACGAAACATTAATCTCTTTATTCCCGGATTATGAAGGAATCCCGAACTCCTATTATAGTCGCTTGTCTCGTTTACAGAAATATGTGCAAAAAAATCTATTTCCTTTAGATGAAGTAATAGATAATGTTAAAGAGGAAACAAAAGATTTAGACATTGGAGATCTCCAGGTTGCTCAAAAAGTTGTAATGGAAAAAATCACACAATCTGTGGAAAGTGTTTGTGAAAAAACTTATTCCACAAAATGGGAAACAAGTGATCTTATTACTTTTGATAACAAAGATAAGTATGCAAGAATCAGTAAAAACAATACTGGTAGAAAAATTCGCTTTGAATTCAATAGGATAAATGCGGGTTTTATTAAGGAACTAGAGGAGTTCATAAAAGAAAAATTAAAAGTATCAGAATAAATATTGAACTGCATCTTTATGATGCAGTTCATATGATTTATATTTTTAATTTCTTGTTATATTAATATGGGGTGTGCGCAGGTTCAGACATATAAGGTCTTAGTTCTATATGAACAGAAGCGCCATTCCCATCATTTACTACGTTTAAAGGTGCTTTTCCCGGCAATGACATAGTTGCAACGTCAGGTCCAGAAACAGCAAAATTATTTTCTGCTGAAGGCATTACTGTAAAAATCTTTATAGCAACATTTTCATGTCTAAATAATGAAATCCCAAAAGTAGAACCAGCTTCGGTATTGCTCACGTCCACAACCACAGGGGTTTTTCCTAGATATTCATTAGTTAGTATGTTTTTTACTAATGCCCCTTCCGGGACAGTATAGATACGGTATGGATATGCTAAAGCCGTGTGACAAAAACATATTAAAATAACAATTAATGTTTGTTTCATAGATTATCCTCATTCAAAAATAAAAGATATAACTCTTGAAAATCGTGGTTAGTAATTAGGTCCGCTTTTCCGGGAAAATCGTAACTAACAGAAAATAAAAGCGAAAGCGAATCTTTTCCTTTTGCTTTGGGAGAGATTCTGCTAAAAGCACGGTTAATAAACATAAGTTGATCTTCATTGTTGAAGCAAAGTCCAAGCATTCCAACCGTAGGAACTACGAATGTGCTTACGCTGCCTGGGGGCAAAAGTTGCTTACTACGGGCATTGTAAGCACAACGACTACCACCTAGCGTTAGGCCTGAAAGCTCAATAAAACTTCTGGTTCCATTCTTGGCGACAAGCCAAACATCAGTTCCTGAACTTTCGACACGTAAAGTAACTTTTCCGTCAGTAAAGGCCTCACTTTTATTGTATAGAATAGGGTCAAAACCAACTGTCGGGAGTTCTTCGATTTTACTTTCTACTGACTGACAACCAGTCAGTAATGCAAACAATAAAAGTGTGATAACTTTAATCATCCCGCTTCCTTAGATTGTTTTTGGCGCTCGTTATAAAAGATAATGATTCACCGGGGTAGAGAATTGTTTCTTTCGTCCAATAACCATAACCACCGAGGATATTTTTTCTTTTCTCAATATAAACGGGTTCAGAAAATACTAAATGTTGATATTTAGGAAGAGATAAGATTTCATATTTTCCTTGTCCAACTAAGAGGTAATTCTTCTCTTTAGGATTGATGGTTACTGGATTACCAACACTTTGAGGTATGTTAAGTTTTTTTATATTTAGGTCAGAATAGTCAGGAACGGACACTTGATCATTAGACGTATTTCCGGGAAGAGTAAACCCTTTACCCTGATCCGGTCCAAAGATGGCAATTATATCTTTGTTGTTTCTTGTGATCGAAACGATAGCCTGAAGGGGCGTATTAGCAAGGTCATTTATAAACGATATAGTTAGACTTGATTTTGGCTCGACCCAAACAATGCTTTTTCCGGATGTGCCTTCGCTTAATGCAATTTTTTCATTTAGTAAGATTTTATTTTTGGCAATGATATTATACTCAAGTTTTGGTATCACAATAAAAAGTGATTCTTTATTTGAAACATTCATGATTTCTAAGAAATTGGTTTTGGTCATGCTGGTCTTTAGAACAGGCCTATATTTACCATTTATAAACCACCTTCCGTTTATAAGCTCCGCTTTAGCAGATATAAGTGAATCACTTTTCTGTGCGGCAGAAGAAAAAGCATCTTTTCTATGCTCTTTCTCTTGATGTGGTGCAGCTGCTGCGTGAAGATGCAAAAGTAATGTTGAAATTGAGATAATCTTCCAATTTATCTTCATCTTGTTACCTCAATGTTGTTTTCAATCGAATCGAGTTCTAAAGGATAGGTTTTAAGTGAATAAAACTTGTTTGTTGTTTGTATTAGCTGATGACACAATAAAACTGGATTGTTCTTCATGATTATTTCTACTAATGTAAGTGCTGGTGAGTCAGTTTGCGGTATACCCGGAGCAACTATTACCTGGTCTTCTAATTTTGACATATAGAGTGATCCAGTATTTATATGCAAACAATTACCGATCAGTACTGGAAGATTGTTTTGAGTACGACCATGGGCTTTTCGAATGCTGTTTACAGGATTCCTACCTAGGACCATAAGGTTGACGTCATTTATCATCATTGGTATTACGGCATGGTCCATACCGAATAGAAACTGGCTCTGAAAAATATTCACATTGGCATAGTTGAATGCTTGAAGCGCATTATAAGTATCAGTGAATGATGTGCGGATAGGGGCGTAATCAGAAGGGCAAACCCCAATTTTTATATCGCCTTTTAGTAAAATCTGCATCATCGTACCAAGCTGGGTATTAAGAAGTTTTTTTACCTCTTCCTCTAAATAGTAACGATTCACAGCTTTATGCCACTTTCCGCCCATTACACACCATCTCTCATTGAGGTATGTGCTGGGGTAAAATGTTCTCCGGTCTTTGTTTAATGGTAACAATTTTTTTAACATTTCTTCTCCGGCTCCGGCAGCTGAGAAATGCCTCACAAAACGTCCATCGAAAAAGCCACTGTTTATCGCCTTCATCAATTCTATGGGTTCCGGCCCATAGTCAAACAAATTTCCAGTAGAGAAAATTACTATCTCTTCTTCTGGCTTTGTAACTGATTGGATCAAGTTGCACAGCGCAGAGTAATGTCCATGAGGATCTGCCAGAAAGAAAATCCTTCCGGAGAAGTTTGTAAGGTCTATAGTTTGGACGTGCTCAGCTGCCATAAATTCCTCTACGTATGTTTACATCGATGATACGGTATTTCGAACTATGATTTTTTTACAAAAAGGCGTCATTTTGGATTCTAAGCCTAAGGACCTTTGTTACTTACAGGTAAAGGCCCCAGTCCTGGCTCTCAAACAGTTCATACTTAGGATGCAAAGTAACTTTCTGATTATAATTGGCTCCTTTATAAACATGGTTAATACATGAATACAGGAAATTTAACGGTAAGGTATTTAAAATGGAAGGATGCTGAAATAACATAGACTTACGTATTTTTTTAATAGTGTTAATGTTGATAATAGGTCACCATTAATGTATAAAGTTAATATCTAATATGGTCCTATTAATAAAAGAGAGTTTTTATGGCTGAACTATTAAAATCTGAAAGTCCTGTTTCACCATCAGTGCAGGATATCACTGAAGCTTTAAAAATCGTTGTCGATGATGGAAGTAAAGCTGCAAAACTGGTTTGTCTTAATGAAAGAAACGAATTAGTTCCCTTGCTTACACAAAATAGTTTTGTTCCAGATTTCCGTGTTCGCCATGAGGGTCTCAATCCTTTTAACTATCTTATTGATGGGCTGGAAAGGTTTTCGCATCACAGCGAATCTAGTAACTCACTGGAATCGACTGATGTATCTCACCAATACGATGAAATTAGCCGGTTAAATGTTCACCATGCACTTCATGCTTCTGGTTTAGTTCCTCAGGATGTTCACCTCTTTGTTACTTTACCACTTAGCCAGTTCTATACTGCTTTAGGGGAAACGAATATTGAAAATATTCAGAGAAAAAAAGATAATCTGATGAAACCAGTAGAGCGTTATCTTGACGGTAAACGCTATTCTTTTAACGTTTTGTCTGTGACTGTTTTCCCTGAATCTTTACCAGCTGTGACCCGGGCAGATGAAATTGAGGATATTGCTTCATTTGAATCAAGTTTGGTAATTGATCTTGGTGGTACTACTCTTGATGTTGCAAGTATTACTGGGCAATTAGAACAGATTTCGAAAGTAAAAGGTTTTGACCGTATTGGTTGTTCTATTGTTTACGATGAGATCAGCAGGTATCTTGAATCTGAGAAACTGAATACGAGTAATGCTTACATTCATCATCTTGTTGATAATCGTCATGATAAATCAGCTTTGAAGGTTGCAGAGGACAAGCGTGACGGTGTTTTTGATGCGGTAAACTCTGCGGTACAGAAGTTGCAAAGTAAAGTAATCAGAGCGGTTACACAAGTCGAAGAGAGGCCTCATAATGTTTTCCTTGTTGGGGGAGGTTCATATCTCATCGAAACAGCTATTCGTAAACATTTTGAAACGGCTAAAGTTATCATGGTAGACAATCCGCAGTTCGCATTATCTTTGGCAATTGCTGATACTATTTATTCAGAATAATGAGCTAGAACATGGCTAAATACCCTATCTCAAATAAGGCAGATAACGACCGGATTCAGATCCGGTCTTTCTGGATATCCGAAAGAAAAGCACCCTATGTTTATAGTTTCTTGAAAAAAACAGAACTTTGTCATAGGGGTGACCAACTGGATTTAATTAGGTCGGCTATTAGTACCGGGTTGGTATTAAATAATTTATTTCCTGACTTGGCAAATTTTATAAATGGTTTAAACGAAAGATTAACACTTGCAGATCTTAATAGGTTTCTGAATGATGGAAATACTATAGATACTGAACCTAAGCCTCCTATTAATGTATTGCTAGAGAATGTCTTAGATCAAAAGTTTAAGGAGTATTTAACACCTCTACAATTAGATAATTCAAAGCAGGATTCTGTTTCTGTAAAAGAAACCTTCCTTGTACAAAAGGAACATGCCTGCTTTGGTGTGAAGATTGAAAATGAGGGAAGCGATACCTCTATACCATCTGAAAGCCCACTTTCTTCAGGTGCATCCAAAATTTCAAAAGAAAAGTCCATTTCCTCTGTGGTGCCAGTGCTAGAAAAAGTATCGGATGAAAATCAAACCGCCTCCATAAGCATAAAATCTAAAGCTAAGGCAAACAAGCGACTAGCGACTTTGGCAAGATAGGGCTTTGTTGAATAAATCAGATTTCGGGTAAGTCTCCCCCGTAGCGGGTTGTGTTTTCAGGCAATACGCACGCTTTC
>NZ_PQGD01000027.1 GCF_002915575.1 Superficieibacter electus | reverse complement strand
TCGCGGTATCGCCAGGTTCCCGAAACCCGGCCCCGCCCACGCCTGCGACACCCGCACCCAGCACGAACTCGTCTCGTCCTGCGGGTTATAACGGTCCCACCTGAACTTCACCCGCACCCGACCGTGCCTGTCGCAGAAGATTTCCTCCCCCGCCGGGCCGGTCACCACCGCGCTCTGCGGGCCGTCCACCTTCGGCTTCGCCTGCGGCACCGGCCGCCATGTCCTGTCCGACGGTATCACGCTGAAATGGTTGGCCAGCGTCGTCCCCTCTCCCCGGCTCCCGTGCAGCGCCTGCGGCTGCTCTCCCGACAGCGTGCTGCTCACCACCTGCCATTCCCGGTTCAGCGTCCCTGACGGATGCCCCGTCAGCGTGAACTTCGTCCCCGGCCACAGCCGCGCCGAGTTGCTCACGCACGAGGCCTGCTCCGCGCTGCTCCGCCATCCTTCCGCCTGGTAACGCGCAAAATCTCTCCCGTGCTGCTCGTCCTTGAACCGCCCCGGGTAATCGAATATCTCATACTGCGTCCGCTGCCCGTTCAGGAACTCGCCCTCATGTCCGTAGTACCCCTGCCACCCCGGCACCTTGAACGTGTAGTCCTGCGTCTCCACCGACGACGGCCTTATCTGCGCCCGGTAATGCACATCACTGACATACTCCGTCTCGCCCCCCGTCGTCGTCCCCGGGTTAAACGCCACCTCGCCCGCGTCCGACAGTCCCGCCACGTCGTCACACAGCGTCAGCGTCTGCGTCGCGCTCTCCGTCACATACCGGTCAAAGAAGAATATCCCCTCCTCCGACCACAGCCGCGTCAGAAAACCCAGGTCCGTCTCCCCGTACTGCACGCAGAACTCCCGCGCCGGGTGTCCGTCATAAAAATACGGCGTCCATCCCGTCACCCCGCTCTCGTTCAGCAGCTGCGCCGATATCGCCTCAGTGTCCTGCTGCTGGAAGATGCGGAAGTTCTGCCGTAAACCCGCACGCCACAGCGGCGGGCTGATGGTCAGGTAGTAGCTCATCTGCCACCCGCTGTTCTCCCCCGGCACCACGCCGTTCACGATGCCGCTCACGTGACGCACCGGGATATCTCCCTGCCACACCGTCAGCACCGCTCCCTTCTCCAGGAAGTCCTCCGCCGCCAGGTCAAACAGCCCGCTGGCGATGCTCACCTCCAGCGAAAACGGCGCGGAATAACGCTCCGTCAGCCGGAAGCTCACCACTGCCGTCGCCATCTCCATGATGCCGTCCACCGCCAGCGTGAAACGCAGTCCCTGCAAAGCCATATGCCCCCTCTTTATACTCAATAAAAACAGGCGAATTAAAATGACGAACACATTCACAAAATAAATACAAAAGAAAAAATGCACACTACCGTTCAGTCAACATATTTAATATATGTATACTTATGGCAAAATGATATTGCATCGGAATGATAAGCTAATTGATTAGGGAAAATTAAGACGTTGGTATGATAAAGGGATTTCATAACAATATTATACAACACAACTCACAATATCACCCTTAAATAGTATGAGCGCCAAGAAAAAATTGGAGAACCAGAAAAATCATTAATGCATATTTTTAATATATTCCTATAATCAATAATTCATATTAACTGTCATAGTTCGTATCCAGCTCGTTCTGAAAAAGCAAAAAACCGTTACCCGCCCTCCGGCGGGTAACAATACATCAAAACAAATTATTTCCCGAACTTCACTGGCGCATCACGGTAAGCTTTCAACTTCTCACGCATCCAGCGGCTGCTGTTACGGTTAACTGCGCTGACCACGCCAGTGGTGGCACCGCCGCCGACCTGCACGTGGAAAATACCGCGTGACGGGAAATCCTGATATTTCGGCGCGGAGAAATCCCATTCATGACGGCTGAACAGCTCCTGCACATTGCGGCCCATCATACTGACGTGCGCGTCGAGGAACGCGATATTCAGCAGGTCCGGGTTAATCGCCTTCACGGAACTGCCAATTTCCGGGTGGCCCATCAGGTAGCTGCCGCCAGTGCCCCAGAAATGCGCTTCCAGCTCACCCACTTCTTCGCTCACGCTGGCGATCCGGCTTGCTGGCATCTGCCATGGCAGAACCGGCTGACGTAAGTGACGGCTCAGCGACGCGCAGTAATCAAAGGTGCGATCCCACTCGAACGGCGAGTAGCAGTAGCCGTTTTTGTAGGCACGGGCAGTGAAGTCATCGGCTTCATAGCGGTCAACCGCCATAAAATCTGCGCCTTTCGCCACGGCGGACGCACCTTTGCCATCCGTATAGGACGTCTCTTCAAAAATGCCCACCAGCAGCGCATATTCAGCGGAGAGTTTGCCCGCCAGCGCCGGATCGATGGTCATTCTCTTTTTGGTGCCATCGATCGGATCGAACACATCATCGTAGGTAAAATCGCTGTAAACCCACTGCGATCCGCCGACGCTCCACAGGTTGATCTGCCAGCCGAGTACCACATCCGGGGCAACCACGCGTACCAGCCAGTTTACGGCCTTAATATAGCCTTTCAGGGTATCGGTAATGCCAGCCGGAATAGCCACATTCACGCCATGATGTGCCATTGCTTCAGACAGTGGCTGACGTACCGGGATCGGATAAGCCGGGGAGAAACCATACTTCTGGCATTCGCCGAGATAATCCGGGTTGACGATAAAGCCCGCCGGGACAGGGTGCTCATCATCTTTCATCGCCTGCGCCATTTGCAGCGCCTGAATGAAGTTAGCAAAGCTGAATTTATGGCGCTGCGGATCGTCAATGATATTTTCAACATCACCCAGGGACAGGTTACAGGTGTAAGACACCATTACCGGCAGCACACTCTCACCGGTTTTGGCGGAAACATTACGCGCCATCTCAATGATTTTCGGCGTTGGCTCTTTGGCCGGGTCCAGATAGCCAGAGGCGTCGCCCATACCGTCATCGCCGGAATATTTAAATACGGACGAAACGCGGGCTTCAGCCAGATCGTCAACGTTGGACGGTGACATATCGGCACAGCCGCCAAAGCTCAGGAAATCCGGGAAGCCTTTGACGTGGAGGTTGGCACCTTCGGTAATGGTAACCGTCACTGTCTGCGAGGCGTTATTTTCGACGCGTAAAATCTGCGGCGCAACGTCAATGTAATACACCACGCCGTTGTGGATAAGCGTCGCGGAGGCAATCTGATATTCACCCCGGGCAATCAATACGGACTGCGCGTGGCTACCGTTTTGCATCGGCAGATTGGTGAAATGATACTGGCGAGCGCCGTTAATCAGGCGCAAATCAAAAGCGGCGGCAACGGTTTTTTCTGCCTGAACGTTAATCGTCAGTTTCGCTGAATCAGGCTGGATGTCATCGCTCTGGCGGATCTGCGCAGCGGTGAACGCCAGCGCATGAAAATGATTGTCCAGCGCACCGTTCAACGCATCGAAGATATAGTGAACGTTGTTGAGTTTTACCTCATCAATACGCACGCTGTAGTTGCCGTGGATCGGCAACTGTTCAAGATGCTGTTTCTGCCCGGCACGCATCGTGTAGTGCTGCTTTTCGACGCCATTTTCCAGATAAACCACACGTAACGCTTCGTTGTACAACGCGTGAGTCGCTGGTAAATCGACAGCAATATCCAGCGTGGTGCTGCGCTCGGCTGGCGCGAAGGCGATCTGAAGCGTGGTACGCTGGCCTTTAACAATGGTGATGTCAGAGGCGCTTAATGTTACCGCCGCACGCACCGTTCCGTCCGTGGTGCGCAGCTCTGTTGCCGACGCGCTATAGGTTCCGGCAGTAAGAGCGAACGTGGTAGCACCCGCCTCAGGATGCAGTACTTCACGTTTTTCACCGCGCACCAGCACCAGTTCGAGCGCTGTGTTTTCCAGCCCGGCAGGAAATGCCGCGCAGTTCACCACCAGCTCACCTGCCACCTGCGTTTCTTCATCTGCTGCAATAGTGAAGGTATCGCGGAAGGTTTCCCATTTTGGCGCGCTATCGGAAGACACGTTAACGCCCATGTGAATTTGCGAAATCGCATTGCCAATAGCGCTACCATCGGTTGCCGTAATTGTCAGTTTGATATCGTAAATGCCGGTGGAAATCTCGCTTGATTCAATCTTCGTGGTTAATGCTATCCATGGATTCGTTGAAACGTTAATATCGCCTTCGGTGATTTTGCCCGGTGCGCTAAATGTCAGCACCATTTTTTCTTTAATATCAACGCTGGCACCTGTCGCAGTTTTAAACCCACTAATATCTGCTGTGGGATACCAGGTGTCATTGCTAAAATTAAGTGCGAAATTTAATTGCATTTTTTATCCTTTATAAAATAGTCAACATCAAGAAATGAATAAGTTATTCATCCAGTCACTTTCATTTATAAACAACAGGAAAGGAAAATGCACTGCTATTATCACAAAGATGAGTTTCTTTGATTTAATATTAACGATGGGTTTTAATTATATTTAATCCGATGAGAGTTCATTTTGTTATTATGATAAAAGTGAGAACAAATATGATTTGAAATGAGGAAAGCCACTGGGATATGCAGCCACACCTTCCTCCACCCCCGCGATCATAACCACGCTTTGATCAAACCAAAAATTAGCCCCAGGAACAGCAATATAAGGCGGAAAAAGAAAGCGACTGCGCTGAACGCGATCGTCAATGCCCCGAGAACGGTACAGTGCGTTAAGGTTGAAAATTCAGATGAATATAATCTCCGCGCATATCCATGAAGCGCTTTTTTTTCATGTGCGGCAATAAACGACCATACTACCACGCTTCCCAGGCTCGTTATCCAGACAGACGTAGAGCTGACTAACAAACTATTAACTATTACCGCAACCAGCATTCCACAGGCTGCCATAATTAACATCTGTCGGCCTGTACCAGGATTGACATTAAAACAGTAACCGAGTAGCGCACTGATAGCAAACATTGCCCCAGTGGTGCCGAATACCGTCGAGATCCCCACCATTGAGAACAGAGAAGATGACAAGACACCCAACAGTGTGATTAAAATCAGCCAGGTAATACTCGCGGCGAAAGTGCTCAGATGTTCAAGAGTGAACGATAACCAGCATCCGCCGATCAGCAACATGGCAACGCTTGCGACCCACAGCCTCGATTCTTTTACGTCCAGATTGATACCACAATTCGCCATCAGCCATGCAATACCGATGATTGCCCACATTCCGGCAGCGATTAAACACCAGATACGAATCATCATTGAGGCCGGGACAAACGCCCCGAAATTCAGGCGCAATACTGAAAGTAAATTCATCCGTGTCATCTCCAGTACATTAAAGCGTAACAACCTGCTGCATAATTTTTCTTCCCGTAAAGAGAATACTTATAGATTTCGATGGTGTTTCATTCATCCAACATATTATTCCAATCCGATAATAAAAAGTCCTTATATTTCAGCATCATTATAATAAAAAACCGTCAGTCATCAGAAGGCATAACTTGCTCTGCCCTGGCCGCATAGCGGGTGGCGCTTAATACGGTGTCATATTCCGCCACTTTTCCCTGTAGCAGCAAATTAAACACCGCCGCCTGCGGGCGATTAAGCCGGTTTTGCAGCAGATGGACTGCTTCAATGCCCAGCTCACGACAGGGTACCGCGATGCCCGTTAACGGGCGGCCCATTCGCTTTTCCAGATGCCAGGCAAAGTCCGTTAACATCAGCGACACCTGCTCGGGCATGCGCAGATCATGCTTTTCCAGCGCCCGCATCACGCCGCCCGCCATCTCCACGCTGCCGCATAATATCGCTTCCGGCCAGCTTTCCCGTGGATGCGTATCCAGCCACGTACTAATTACCGACTCGGCTTCTTGCGGCGAAAACGTCTCGGTGATTGCTAAATCGCGTTGCGGATCGAACGTCTGATGAAAATAACGGTACGCTTCTTTAATCCCCTCCAGACGCATTTGCAACGTTTCCCGTCGCAGGCAGGTTACAGAGAGGATCTGGCGGTAGCCCCGTTCAAACAGATATCGCGCCGCGCTAAAACCAATAGCCCGATGATCGGGAGATACACAGTCCAGCGCCATTTCGCGGTCAACAGAGTTAATCAGCACGCAGGGTTTATTCAGCGTCGCTGCCAGCTTAAATATCGTGGTGTCGTCGGTACCGATAATAATAATGGCATCAATCTCTTTATCACCGGCTTTTTCAAGAAACAGTTTAAGATCCGGACGCTGCTCTTCCAGCCCGTAATAGCTCAAATACACATTTTGCGCGGCAGTGGCTTCGGCAATACCCTTCGTGACTTCAAGATAAAAAACGTCGCCACGCGCGTTAAACGTCCGCTGCGGGGCAAAGACCGCGATGCTCTTTACATATAGTCTTCCCGTGGTCAGTTCATCCAGCACGCCGAGCTGGCGGGCGCACTTCACAATCGCTTCCCGTGCATGATCACTGGTATACGATTTGCCATTTAAGACCCGCGATACGGTGCTAATCGAATAACCCGTTGCCGCTGCAATCTGATTCATTTTTAGCCTGCCCGCCATAATGTGACCTCGCTCGCAATCAATATCTGCAAATTTTTGCAGAAACAATCGCATGATTTTAAAGCGCTTTCATCATGCAAAGGGCAACTTTGTCTTAGCCCTGCGAGCATTCTCACAAATTGTGTTTGTTCTGAACGATGCGCTTTTCTATTTTCCAGACATTGTTAATTTCATTGATAACAGGATGTGACATGGAAAACGTTCGTTTCGGCATTATTGGGGTGGGCAATATTGGCACCGTCCATACCCGTTACTTACTGGCCGGTAAAGTACCCGAGGCCCGCCTGACCGCCGTATGTGATAACAATCCGGCTAAACATGAAGCCATACGCCAGCTCGTCGGTGAGCAAATCCCGGTCTACAGCGATGCAGAGTCAATGCTGAAAAGCGGTCTCATTGATGCGGTCATCGTTGCCACGCCTCATTATGCGCACCCGGAATTATCCATGCTGGCAATGCGCCACGGTATTCATACGCTGTGTGAAAAACCAGCCGGCGTTTATACCGCGCAGGTTCGCGAGATGAACGAATTCGCCCGCCACAGCAATGTGGTCTTCGGCATGATGTTCAACCAGCGCCCCAATCCCCTTTATCAAAAAGTGAAAGATCTAATTGATAGCGGCGAACTCGGTGAAATCCGCCGCTCAAACTGGATCATCACCAACTGGTATCGTTCACAGAGCTACTACAACTCCGGCGGCTGGCGTGCCACATGGAAAGGAGAAGGCGGCGGCGTGCTGCTCAACCAGGACCCGCATCAGCTCGATTTATGGCAGTGGCTGGTTGGCATGCCGGTACGCGTCCGCGCCTTTTGCCAGTTCGGTAAGCACCGCCAGATTGAAGTCGAAAACGAAGTTACCGCCTACGCCGAATACGCTAACGGCGCGACCGGCGTCTTTATCACCACAACTGCCGAAGCACCGGGAACCAATCGCCTGGAGATAGCCGGCGATCGCGGCAAGGTCGTGGTGGAAGAAGGCAAACTGCGTTTCTGGCGACTGCGGGAATCCGAAACTGAATTCAACGCCCGCTGGCAGAATGGGTTTGGCGAACCAGAGTGCTGGGAAGTCACTATTCCTGTTGCAGCAGAATGCAGTGAGCATTACGTCATTACCGCCAACTTCGCCGCCGCCGTTTTACACGGAACGCCGTTGATTGCTCCCGGTACAGACGGGATCAACGGTCTCACGCTGTCCAACGCTATGCATCTTTCCACCTGGCTGGACGACTGGGTTGATCTGCCCATTGATGAAGCCCGCTATCTGTCGCTGTTGCAGGAGCGAATTGCTACCTCCGTTGAAAAAACATCCGAAAATCGCACGCTGGACGCCTCCGGCAGCTGGTAACGAAGGAGAAAAAACACATGCTAAACGTCGCCATTGTGGGAACCGGTAACATTTCTCACAACCATATCCAGAGCTATCTACAGTTTGCTGACCGCTGCCGGATCGTTGCGCTGGTCGATATTTATCCGGAGAAAGCCGAGGAGAAAAAGCAGCGCTACGGATTAACCGAGGCGACCGTGTATAGCAGTCACGAAGCGATGCTGGATGCTGAAGCTACGGTAGATATTGTTGATGTCTGTACGCCACCCTACGTCCATGCGGAAATCACCATCCATGCGCTCGATGCCGGAAAGCATGTATTGTGCGAAAAACCCATGGCGGCCTCGCTTGCGGAGTGTGACGCGATGATCGCCGCGCAACAACGAAGCGGCAAAACGCTCTCGATTATCGCGCAAAACCGCTTTACCGACGCTTTCTGGCGGCTGAAAAGCGCGGTAGATTCCGGCGAGATCGGCAAGATCTGCCATGCACAGGTGGACTCCTTCTGGTGGCGCGGCCACTGTTACTACGATTTGTGGTGGCGCGGTACGTGGGAAAAAGAGGGCGGCGGCTGCACGCTGAATCACGCCGTTCACCATATTGATGCCATTCAGTGGATGCTGGGCTTCCCGTCCGAGGTCGTGGCGATGATGACCAACGTTGCCCACGATAACGCTGAAGTGGAAGATCTCTCTGCGGCAATCTTCCGCTATCCCGGCGGCGCGCTGACTCAGCTTACCGCCTCGGTAGTGCATCACGGTGAAGATCAGAAAATCGTTATTCAGGGGGATAAAGCCCGAATTTCTGCCCCGTGGGACGTCTGGGCCAGCGTTTCTGCGGATAACGGTTTCCCGCAACCTGACCATGACGTTCAGCGCGAAAACCGCCTTAACGATCTGTTTCACTCTACTCCGGCCCTGAAATGGACGCTGCACAGCGGGCAGATTGATAACCTCCTTACTGCCATCACGAACGCTGTTCCGCCGCTGATTGATGGACTTCAGGGCAAGCGGTCGCTGGAGATCATCACCGCTATTTATAAATCGTCAATTACTCGCCAGGTGGTTTCGCTGCCGATTGGCACTGACGATCCGTACTACCAGACCGGCGGACTGTTCTCGCTGGCCCCCCATTTTTACGAAAAAGCTGCCTCAGTGGAAAACTTCAGTGAAGTTGGCGCGATCCCGCTGGGTAAAGACCTCGATACAGGAGCACGCAAATGAGCCTCAATGATGGAATGAACTACGCCCCGAAAGGTAAACCACAGCCGGTGGTACAGGCCGGTACCTTTATTATCGCCGCTGCCGCACTGGATCACGGGCATATTTATGGGATGTGTAACGGGCTGATTGAGGCAGGCGCGACGCTGAAGTGGGTTTATGATCCTGACCCGGCCAAAGTCGATGCCTTTGTTCGCCAATATCCGCAGGTAAAAATCGCCGATTCACTGGACACCATCCTTAATGACCAAAGCGTGCAGTTAGTGGCGGGCGCGGCAATTCCTTCCCAGCGTTGTGCGCTGGGCTTGAAAGTAATGGATGCCGGAAAAGATTATTTTACGGATAAAGCCCCGCTGACCACCCTCGCTCAGCTTGAGGTGGCGAAGCGTAAGGTGGCGGAAACCGGGCGTAAATACGCGGTTTACTACAGCGAACGTCTGCATGTCGAAAGCGCGGTTTTCGCCGGGCAACTGGTACAGGAAGGAGCCATTGGCCGCGTTATTCAGACACTGGGTACCGGGCCACATCGTGAAGGTCAGGGTCGTCCTGACTGGTTTTACGAAAAAGAATTTTTTGGCGGCATTCTCTGCGACATTGGTAGTCACCAGATCGAACAGTTCCTGTTTTATACCGGCAACAGCGACGCGCGGGTGGTGGCAAGCCAGGTGCGCAACGTCAATCATCCGCAGTATCCGCAGTTCGAGGATTTCGGCGATGCGATGATGGCTGGCGACAACGGGGCAACCGGCTATTTTCGCTGCGACTGGTTCACGCCGGATGGCCTGTCAAGCTGGGGAGACGGCCGTCTGACACTGCTTGGTACCGAGGGGTACATTGAGATCCGCAAATACGTGGACATCACGCGCGGCGAGCAGGACGTGGTTTATCTGGTCAATAAAGCGGGGGAATTCCGTTATCCGGTGGCGGGCAACGTTGGCTTCCCGTTCTTTGGCGAACTGATCAAAGACTGCCTCAACCGTACGGAAAATGCGATGAGCCAGGCACATGCTTTTAAAGCTGCCGAACTGTGCGTCAAAGCGCAAATGCTGGCAAACGCGGGTCGCTAAGGAGCCAATCATGAGGGCGATAAACGCCGCGATTATCGGTTGTGGTGCCATTCATATCTGTCATGTTGAGGCGCTGCGGCATACGACGGGTGCGCATCTGCGTGCCATCGTGGACACCGATATCGTGAAGGGGCAAGCGCTGGCAACGTCCTACGGCTGTCATTTCTATCAGGATTACCGGGAAATGTTGCAGGATCAAAACATTGACGTTGTGCATATCTGTACCCCGCATTACCTGCACAAAACAATGATCCTTGACGCGCTGGCCGCCGGCAAGACGGTTTTTAGCGAAAAACCGGTTGGCATGAATAGCCTGGAAGTGGCTGAAATAGCAGACGCCGCGGCGCGCGCGACGGGTATCCTGGGGGTGTGCTATCAAAACCGTTTTAATCCTACCAGCCTGGCCGTCCGCGAGGTACTGGCGTCAAATGTGCTGGGCAAAATGCTCAGCATCAAAGCCGTACTCACCTGGTCTCGCTTGGGGGGGTATTACAGCGACAGCCCCTGGCGCGGACGCTTTGCGACGGAAGGCGGTAGCCTGCTGATTAATCAGGCGATTCATACTCTGGATCTGATGCAATGGTTTGCCGGTGGCGTGGACAGCGTGAAAGGAGTGGTCGACAGTGGCCCACTGGCAGGTACCATCGAAACCGAAGATAGCGCGATGGCGACCTTTGCCCTGCATAACGGCGCGCGCGGCCTGTTCTGGGCGACAAATAATCATACTGCTGACTCACCGCTGCTGCTGGAGGTCCACGGTGAAAAGGGCATGCTGCAACTGAGAGATAACACGCTGTGGCAGATTTCTGGTGACCAACGGGTCGCCCTCGCCAGTGACAATCCACCCACGGGTAACGGTAAAAATTACTGGGGAATAGGTCATCAAAAGGCCATCCAGCAATTTTATCGCGCTATTCAGCATGAAGCCGACAGCGAATATATTGATATTCAACAAGCAGCTAAGTCCTTATATATCGTGGAGGCAATTTATCGCTCTTCACAATTAAGGCAATGGATTAACATCACGCAATAATATTATCAATTCCAGTATTACAGCGCACCCGACCTCTGGCCGGGTGCTATAAACCCTACATTACTCTGGAAATAAAAAAATGGTTAAACCAACTGAAAGAAGAGTCGGTTATGGCGTGGCAATCGGTTACGGCGTGACGGATTTATTTGGCGGAGGAGCCTTCGCAATTATCGGAACATGGCTTCTGTTTTTCTATACCACCTACTGCGGGCTGTCGGTTCTCGAAGCCGGATCGATATTCGCTATCGCCAGAGTTATTGATGCGTTGCTCAGCCCTATTATGGGATATATTACCGATAATTTTGGCGACACCTGGCTTGGGCGAAAATTTGGCCGGCGTCGGTTCTTTTTATTAATCAGTTCCCCGTTAATGTTTCTCTATGCCTTATTATGGGTAACGGATATGGGTTACTGGTATTATCTCGGAACCTATCTTTCTATCGAACTGCTATCGGCAATGGTGCTCGTCCCGGGGGAAACGCTGGCGGCAGAAATGACCAACCGTTATAACGAGCGTAGCCGCCTCTCCGGTGTGCGGATGATTTGCTCGCAGTTAGGAGGGTTTCTGGCGGTCTCAGTGCCAGGGCTGATTATGCAGTTTACCGGCAAGGATAACTCGTTTACCTATACCCTGACTGGCCTGCTCTTTTCCGTCATTTTCTGCGTAGCAGTATTCACAACCTGGTGGTGTACGTGGGAAGCCAAAGATGTCCAGGAAGAGGGGCATTTCCAGCCGCAGGTGAATCGCAGTAGCGGCCTGCTTAATCACCTGAAATATCTGGTACTGGATCTGCTGTCGTCGTTTCGCATCCGGGCATTCCGCCTGCATATTATTATTTATATCTTTTCGTTTACCGCGATGGACGTATTCGGCTCGGTTTTCACCTATTACGTGGTTTACTGTCTGAATCAGGATGCTTCCGCCGTTTCCGGCTGGTTAAGTATTGCCGCCTTCGCCGCCGTACCCGGTACCTTTGGTTTTATGCAGTTACTCAACCGCTTTAATGTTACCCCCTCGGGTGCATTGCGCCTTTCCTATAGTTGTATAATACTGGTGCTGGCGTTTTTATTTACAGTATTTTTGACCAAAATTAATGTTCCCACCTTGCTACTGTCCGCCGTGTTTATTCTTCTGGGCGCAGCCAGAGCCGGGCTTTATTATATTCCATGGAATATTTACAGTTTTATCCCGGATATTGACGAAATGGTCACCCAACAACGACGGGAAGGTATTTTTGCAGGAGTAATGGTACTAACGCGTAAAAGTACCGTGGCACTGGCCATTCTTATTATCGGCATCGTGTTGCAGGAAGCCGGTTTTGTGAAAGGCAACGGCGTTCAGCCGGAAAGCGCCCTGCATGCGATTATCAGCCTGATGATCTTTGCCACCGCGGCACTGCTGGCGGTAAGTTTTTACACTACCTATAAATTCAGGCTCACGCGGGAAACGCATAAATTGCTGATCAAAGAAGTGGCGCGGCGTAAGCTGGGCGGTGATTATCGCGACTGTGATGGCGAAACGCGCCAGGTTATTAAGCAGCTGACAGGCTATGAATATGACCAGGTATGGGGCGGTGAAGCCAGTCGCCGCTTCAGCGGCGACGCGCAACTGTCAACGCTAAAATAACCTTCTATTGCCCTGGCCACTGCGTCAGGGCCATTGCCCCTCTGGCAGCCCTCCCCCGCCTTACGCTATACTACCCGAGAAATTACCGATCCAGTGCCTTCGGATCGGTTATCGTGTAGTTCAAACTTCCCTTCCGAGGATCTGGCCTATGGCTGGATAAGATATGTTAAACAGTATTTTAGTAATACTTTGCCTGATAGCCGTGAGTGCGTTTTTCTCGTTATCTGAGATTTCACTTGCCGCTTCACGAAAGATTAAACTCAAACTCCTTGCCGATGACGGCAACATCAACGCTCAACGCATTTTGAAAATGCAGGAGAACCCTGGCACCTTCTTCACCGTTGTACAGATTGGCCTTAACGCCGTCGCCATTCTCGGTGGTATCGTTGGCGATGCTGCGTTTTCACCCGCGTTTTACAATGTCCTGATCCGTTTTGTTTCACCTGAAATGGCAGAGCAACTGAGCTTTATCATCTCCTTCTCTCTCGTCACCGGCATGTTTATTCTTTTTGCCGACCTGACCCCGAAACGCATCGGTATGATTTCGCCTGAAGCTGTGGCTTTGCGCATCATCAACCCGATGCGCTTCTGCCTGTTTATCTTCACGCCGCTGGTGTGGTTTTTTAACGGCATGGCAAACAACATCTTCCGTCTGTTCAAGCTACCCATGGTACGTAAAGATGACATCACCTCTGATGATATTTATGCGGTGGTCGAGGCTGGCGCGCTGGCGGGAGTGCTGCGTAAGCAGGAACATGAGCTGATTGAGAACGTGTTTGAACTCGAATCCCGTACCGTTCCCTCTTCCATGACCTCGCGTGAAAACGTGGTGTGGTTTGATTTGCACGAAGACGAAGAGAGCCTGAAGAAAAAAGTCTCGGAACATCCGCACTCTAAGTTCCTGGTCTGTAAGGAAGATATCGACCATATCATCGGCTATGTTGATTCCAAAGATCTGCTTAACCGGGTGCTCGCCAATCAAAGCCTGGCGCTAAGCAGCGGCCTGCAAATTCGCAATACGCTGATTGTGCCGGATACCCTGACGCTCTCCGAAGCGCTGGAAAGTTTTAAAACGGCGGGTGAAGACTTTGCGGTCATCATGAACGAATACGCGCTGGTCGTCGGTATCATCACTCTGAATGATGTAATGACCACGTTGATGGGCGATCTGGTTGGCCAGGGGATGGAAGAACAGATTGTGGCCCGTGATGAAAACTCGTGGCTGATTGACGGCGGCACGCCAATTGATGATGTGATGCGGGTGCTGGATATCGACGATTTTCCGCAGTCCGGCAACTACGAGACCATTGGCGGCTTTATGATGTATATGCTGCGCAAGATCCCCAAACGCACTGACTCAGTGAAATTCTCTGGCTACAAATTCGAGGTGGTGGATATCGACAACTATCGTATCGATCAGCTACTGGTGACACGCATCGACAGTAAACCGGCGGTGCTCACGCCAAAACTGCCGGACGCCGAAGAGAAAGGCGCAGCGTAATTCTCCACCTCCAGAAACATCAACGGCCCCTTCTGGGGCCGTTTTTATTTACTGCTTATATTTTTTACTGCATAGCACGTTGATTACGCCATCTCAGTTTGCAGATGCAAAACCTGACGATTGACTTCGGACATCACAGACAAATGCTGCTTGTCCTTCACCTTAGGGATAAGGATCTTACCCTTATCAAACTCAAAAGCACCTACGTCCTTGATGTACAACCGTCCACGGAACAGGATCTTCACGTACTTCGCCACCTGACGCGGGTTGTAGCGTTGGAAAATTTTCATTCTTTTAACTCCTGCTGAAGATTACGCCCTTGTGGTGCCACATTTGGCCCAACTGGTTAAGACGCAAATTTAATGCCCTATGACTATAGACCAGAACGTCCGTAAGACACAGCATGCATAAGTTTATTTACCGTTTGATTACAATTAATCAGAATTTTCTTTTCAGACATTGAACAAAGGCAGTATAAGCCTTCATTTTTTCCCGAATATGTGCGCTCGACCGCAAATTGGCACCCTGTTTGCGGGAAAAGGTTAAAAATAGCACATATTATTAACATTCCGCCGTAAGTGGTCGGATCACCTGCATAAAAAGGAAGCACCATGACTTTACGAACGCTGATGGCCTCTGTGTGCCTGATACTGCCGATAATGGCATCTGCCCATAACTTTAAAGATAACCAGCGCGTACCGCCCGTTGGCATTGCTGACCGTGGCGAGCTCATCCTGAGTAACGACAAGTTTAGCTATAAAAACTGGAATAGCTCGCAGCTCAGCGGAAAAGTGCGACTGCTGCAACACATCGCCGGACGTACCTCAGCGAAAGAGATGAATGCGAATCTGGTCGAAGCCATTAAAGCGGCAAATTTTCCTCACGATAACTATCAGACCACTACCATCATCAATACCGACGATGCCATCCCCGGTTCAGCGATGTTTGTGCGCAGCAGCATCGAGAGCAACAAAAAGCTCTATCCGTGGTCGCAGTTTATTGTTGATAGTGACGGTGCCGCTCGCCAGGCATGGCAACTGGAAGAAAAGGGATCGGCAGTGGTCGTGCTGGATAAAGAAGGCCGCGTGCGCTGGGCAAAAGACGGCGCATTGACTCAGCAGGAAGTGCAGCAGGTGGTGAACCTGCTGCGTCAGCTACTCAGTAAATAGACACCCGGAAGCCGGGGTTGAGGAAAGATTCACGCGGCGTGTAATCAAGGGTACGCCCCTGCCAGTCGTGAACGTGCGCCCCGGCAGCAACGGCGACCGCATGGCCTGCGGCGGTATCCCAGGCGTTGGTGGGTCCGAAGCGCGGATACAGCTGCGCCTGCCCTTCCGCAACAAGGCAGAATTTTAACGAGGAGCCGATAGAGGTTGTCTGATGTTCGCCTAACTGCTGGAGATATTCCTGCAATTCTGCATCGGTAGAATGCGAGCGGCTGATCACCACCAGCGGCGGACGGGCATCACGCACCTGAATTTGATTACGCACCCCGCACTCTTCTTTCCAGGCTTTACCTTCAGCTGCGCTGTACATCACTTTCGGCACCGGCGCATATACCACGCCCAGCACCGGTTTACCCTGCTCAATCAGCGCGATATTGACGGTAAACTCGCCGTTACGTTTGATAAATTCTTTGGTGCCATCCAGCGGATCGACCAGCCAGAAACGTTGCCAGTGCTGACGGACTTCCCATGCAGGCGGATCTTCTTCCGACAGCACCGGGATATCCGGCGTGAGCGCCTGTAGCCCTTCGATGATCACGTTATGGGCGGCAATGTCTGCTGCGGTTACCGGAGAATCATCCTGCTTGCTGGTCACTTCAATCGGTTTAACGTCGTCATAGACCTGCATAATGGCGTCGCCCGCGCGTCGGGCAAGCTCACATATTTGTTGTAGCATTTTCCACCTCTCTCAGACGATAGTGGTATTAACTCATTGTTTTATTTATACCCTATCCGAAAATAATTCGCCATCTGTGATAACCGTTACATTTTTGTTATCAAAATACATGGCAAGATTCACACTTCTGTAAGCAACAGAACGTATATACATTTTCTTTTGTGTGTCAGATCAAAAAGGATGTCTCTGATGATTAAGTTTAGTGTAACGCTGCTGGCCACGTTGATCGTGGCAAGTGTGAATGCGGCAACGGTCGATCTCCGTATTATGGAAACCACTGATCTTCATAGCAATATGATGGATTTTGATTATTACAAGGACGCCCCGACGGAAAAATTCGGACTGGTCCGCACGGCTACTTTGATTAATGCTGCCCGCAGCGAAGCGACTAATAGCGTGCTGGTGGATAACGGCGACATCATTCAGGGCAGCCCGCTGGGCGATTATGCCGCGGCGAAGGGGTTGAAAAAAGGCGAGATTCACCCGGTCTATAAAGCACTCAATACGCTGGATTACGCGGTGGGCAACCTCGGCAATCACGAGTTTAACTATGGTCTCGACTACCTGCAAAACGCGCTGGCAGGGGCGAAGTTTCCCTACGTTAACGCCAACGTAATGGATGTGAAAACGCAAAAGCCGCTGTTTACGCCGTACCTGATCAAAGAGACGCAGGTGAAAGATCAGCAGGGAGAAAGTCACACGTTGCGCATCGGCTACATCGGTGTGGTGCCGCCGCAGATCATGACCTGGGACAAGGCTAATCTTTCTGGCAAAGTAACGGTCAACGACATCACCGAGACCGTGCGCAAATATGTTCCGGAGATGCGCGAGAAAGGCGCGGATATTGTGGTAGTGATTGCTCACTCCGGTTTGTCAGCGGACCCGTATAAAACGATGGCAGAGAACTCCGTTTACTACCTCAGCGAAGTGCCGGGCGTAGACGCTATTATGTTCGGCCATGCCCACGCGGTGTTCCCGTCAAAAGATTTTGCCAGTATTAAAGGCGCAGATATCAACAAAGGTACGCTTAACGGCATCCCCGCAGTGATGCCGGGCATGTGGGGCGATCATCTGGGCGTAGTGGATCTGGTTGTAAATAATGATGGCGGAAAGTGGCAGGTCACTCAGGCAAAAGCAGAGGCGCGCCCAATTTATGACGCGGCGGCGAAAAAATCGCTGGCCGCAGAAGATGAAAAACTGGTGGACGTGTTAAAAGCTGACCATGATGCCACCCGCGAGTTTGTCAGTAAGCCAATCGGTAAATCTGCCGATAACATGTACAGCTATCTGTCGCTGGTGCAGGACGACCCAACAGTGCAGGTGGTGAATAACGCGCAGAAAGCCTACGTTGAGCATTTTATTCAGGGCGATCCGGATCTGGCGAAGCTGCCGGTGCTCTCCGCCGCCGCACCGTTTAAAGCGGGCGGACGTAAAAACGATCCGGCAAGCTATGTTGAGGTGGAAAAGGGTCAGTTGACCTTCCGT
This sequence comes from Superficieibacter electus, assembly GCF_002915575.1. GTDB lineage: Bacteria > Pseudomonadota > Gammaproteobacteria > Enterobacterales > Enterobacteriaceae > Superficieibacter > Superficieibacter electus. The sequence continues at coordinate 51,358 of NZ_PQGD01000027.1, read as the reverse complement.
AACGCGGCGGATTTGTATCTCTATCCCAATACGCTGGTGGTGGTTAAAGCCAGCGGCAAGGAAGTGAAGGAATGGCTGGAGTGCTCCGCCGGGCAGTTTAATCAAATCGATCCGCACAGCAGCAAACCGCAGTCGCTGATTAACTGGGATGATTTCCGCACCTACAATTTTGATGTGATTGATGGCGTGAACTATCAGATTGATGTCACCCAGCCCGCACGCTATGACGGCGAATGTCAGAGCATCAACCCGCAGGCGGAACGGATCAAAAATCTGACGTTTAACGGCAAGCCTGTCGATCCCAACGCCACGTTCCTGGTTGCCACCAATAACTATCGCGCTTACGGCGGCAAGTTTGCCGGGACGGGCGATGAACATATCGCGTTTGCGTCACCGGATGAAAACCGTGCAGTGCTGGCGGCGTGGATTGGTGCGGAATCAAAACGGCATGGAGAAATCCATCCGGCGGCAGACAATAACTGGCGTCTGGCACCGATCCACAGCGACACGCCGCTGGATATCCGTTTTGAAACCTCGCCATCGGAGAAAGCGGCGGCGTTTATTAAGGAGAAAGCGCAGTATCCGATGCATCAGGTTACCACCGATGATATCGGTTTTGCGATTTACCAGCTGGATTTGCGTAAATAGGTGTGTGGCTCAGGCGTACATCGCTGCTCCTGAGCCGATAATGCCGGATGGCGGCTGCGCCTTATCCGGCCTACATTAAAACGCCATACGCTATAACAACACGCCATTCTCCCCGTAAGCCCGGTAAGCGCAGCGCCACCGGGAAGGCAGTACAGCGCAGGCCGCGTCATGTGAAATGCCGGATGGCGGCTGCGCCTTATCCGGCCTACAGGAAAACGCCATACGTTAAAACACCACGCCATTCTCCCCGTAGGCCCGGTAAGCGCAGCGCCACCGGGAAGGCAGCACAGCGCGGGCCGCGTCATGTGCAATGCCTGATGGCGGCTGCGCCTTATCCGGCCTACAGGGAAAACGCCATACGTTAAAACGTCACGCCATTCTCCCCGTAGGCCCGGTAAGCGCAGCGCCACCGGGAAGGCAGTACAGCGCGGGCCGCGTCATGTGCAATGTCGGAGGGCGGCTGCGCCTTATCCGGTCTACAGGAAAACGCCATACGCTAAAACACCACGCCATTCTCCTGTAGGCCCGGTAAGCGCAGCGCCACCGGGAAGGCAGTACAGCGCAGGCCGCGTCATGTGCAATGCCGGATGGCGGCTGCGCCTTATCCGGCCTACAGGAAAACGCCATACGTTAAAACACCACGCCATTCTCCCTGTAGGCCCGGTAAGCGCAGCGCCACCGGGCAGAGGCGCTCAAAAACCTCACGCCGATCATGCCGCCCGCGTATCGCGCGTTGCCAGCACCTCCGGCAGGTTCAGCTCGATCCAGTCGGCCAGCGCCGCCACTTTTTCACTCACCTGCTCCCCTAACGGCGTCAGGCTGTATTCCACGTGCGGCGGTACGACCGGGTAAGATACCCGATTCACAAAGCCGTCCATCTCCAGCGCCTGAAGCGACTGCGCCAGCATCTTTTCGCTGACACCACCCATTTTACGGCGCAGATCGCTGAACCGGTGGGTACCGTCGCGCAGCGCCACCAGGATCAGCACGCCCCAGCGGCTGGTGACGTGTTTTAGCACGTCGCGGGACGGGCACTGCTCGGCAAACAAGTTGCCGTTACGCAATTGCTCACTGAGGGTTAAATTTGCCATTTTCACACTTACCTTTTTGTGCGTACTTACTAAAAGTAAGTTTAAATGGTAGCGTGATTGAACTCAAGGCAAACCTGAAGGAAGATCCCATGATTGCAATTACCGGTGCTACTGGCCATCTTGGCCAGCTCGTGATTAACGACCTGTTGAAAACCGTTGCGGCCAATCGGCTTGTGGCAATTGTGCGCAATCCGGCGAAAGCGCAAGCGCTACAACAGCAGGGTATTATTGTTCGCCAGGCGGACTACCGCGATCAGGCGGCATTCACCGCCGCGCTGGAAGGCGTCGAAAAACTGCTGTTGATCTCGTCAAGCGAGGTCGGCCAGCGCGCCACGCAGCATCAGAATGTGATTAACGCCGCCGTCGCGGCTGGCGTCAAATTCATTGCCTACACCAGCCTGCTGCATGCCGATAAATCCCCACTGGGGCTGCATGTTGAACATGTTGTCACCGAAAAGGCGCTGGCGGCCTCCGGCATTCCTTATGCCCTGCTGCGCAACGGCTGGTACAGCGAAAACTACCTGGCCAGCGCCCCGGCTGCACTGGAGCACGGCGTGTTTATCGGCGCGGCGGGTGAAGGCAAAATCGCTGCCGCTACCCGCGCTGACTACGCCGCCGCCGCCGCAAAAGTCATCCGTGAAGAGGGTCATGCCGGTAAGGTGTATGAGCTGGCAGGCGATAACGCCTGGACCCTGAGCCAGCTGTCGGCAGAGCTGAGCAAGCAGAGCGGTAAAAACGTGGTTTATCAGAACCTCAGCGAAGCCGATTTTGCCGCCGCGCTGAAAGGCGTCGGCCTGCCCGCCGCACTGGCAGATATGCTGGCAGATTCAGACACCGGGGCGTCGAAAGGCGGTTTGTTTGATGACAGCCATACGCTGAGCAGGCTGATTGGCCGTCCGACGACCACGCTTGCGGAAAGCGTAAAAGCCATTCTCTGATTGTTATAATCTGGTTAATTTTTGTAGCCACCGCGCGGTCCATCTTCGATAATAAAGGGATGGTCCGCGTGGAGAAACCCTGTGCAAGGCGTCCCCGAACAGTTCAGCGATGAGAGAGACCGCGCCCGCTTTCGCCATCTGGCGCAGGTGCCTGGCGTAGAGCTTTATCACGCCCATATTTCACGCTATGCCTTTGAGCCGCATACCCACGAAGCTTTTGGCATCGGTGCGATTGAAGCCGGAGCGGAACGCTTTCGCTATCGCGGTGCTCAGCACGTTGCGCCGGTTAATTCGGTTGTCACCATGAATCCGGATGAGCTGCATACCGGCGAAGCGGAAACCGCCGACGGCTGGCGCTACCGGATGGTGTATCTCGACCCTGACCTGCTTGAAGAAGTGACCGGCATCCGCCACTGGTGGTTTGATGACGTGACGCGCTTCGACCCGCTACGCTCCCGCCAGATTTGTACGTTGATCCAGAACCTGTGGCAAACCGACGATCCGCTGGCGCAAAAGGGACAGCTCCTGGATCTGATCGACACCTTCCGTCCTTTTGCCCGTCATTCCCCCACTACTCGTGAGGCCGCCCACCGTTTTGAGCGCGCCCGCGAATATCTGCATGATAACTATGCGCGCGCGATCACCCTTGATGAACTGGCGCAGGTGGTGGCGCTCAGTCCGTATCATTTTCAGCGCCAGTTTAAAGCGCATTTTCACGTCACGCCGCACCAGATGCTGATGGCGATCCGCTTATGGCGGGCAAAAAACTTTCTCACTCACGGCATGCCCGCCGCGCAGGTGGCGGCGGCGACCGGTCTTACCGATCAGTCGCATCTTACCCGCGCCTTTACCCACCGCTACGGGATCACGCCGGTACGCTATCAAAAGCAGGTTGCCCGGCGCTGATGCGCAATCTCATACAATATTCCGCGTACTCTGTCGTCTACACTCGCCCATTAATGGAGAAACGGGAGCAATAATGATTAGCGGCGTGCTGTATGCCTTACTGGCAGGACTGATGTGGGGATTGATTTTTGTCGGGCCGCTGATCGTACCCGAGTACCCGGCGGTACTGCAATCGATGGGGCGTTATCTGGCGCTGGGCCTGATTGCACTTCCGCTGGCCTGGCTGGGACGAGGCCGGTTAATGCAGCTTACCCGCCGCGACTGGCTGACCGCCCTGGCGCTGACGATGATGGGCAATCTTATTTATTACGCCTGCCTCGCCAGCGCCATCCAGCGTACCGGTGCGCCGGTTTCAACGATGATTATCGGCACGCTGCCGGTGGTGATCCCGGTCTTTGCTAATCTCCTTTATAGCCAGCGCGACGGAAAACTGGCATGGCGGCGTCTGGCTCCGGCGCTGCTGTTTATTGCCGCGGGGCTTATCTGCGTCAACATTGCCGAACTGCGGCACGGTCTGCCTGATTTCAGCTGGAGCCGTTATGCTTCAGGCATCGGTCTCGCGCTGGTCGCGGTAGTGTGCTGGGCATGGTACGCGCTGCGAAATGCCCGCTGGCTGCGGGAAAATCCGGATAAAAACCCGATGATGTGGGCGACTGCACAGGCGCTGGTGACACTGCCGGTCTCGCTGGCGGGCTACATTGCCGCCTGCCTGTGGCTGAGCGGCGATAATACAGCTTTTGCCCTGCCCTTCGGCCCGCGCCCGGCAGTCTTTATCACCCTGATGGTGGTTATCGCCATCCTTTGCTCCTGGGTGGGTGCGCTATGCTGGAACGTGGCCAGCCAGCGATTACCGACGGTTATTGTCGGCCCGCTGATCGTCTTTGAAACGCTGGCGGGGTTGCTGTATACCTTCCTGCTGCGCCAGAGCCTGCCGCCGTTGCTCACCTTCAGCGGGATCATCCTGCTCGCGCTCGGGGTGGTGCTGGCTGTCCGGGCGAAGCCGGAAAAACCCATCCTCCGGCGTATAAGCGATAAAATAAACTAGCGGGCTACCCCAAAGGGGTATTCCTTATCATTAAAGATGCATTTAAAATGCATCTTATATTTTTGATGATGAGGTAACTGCGATGACCTACCGTGATCAGGCTTTAGGTGAGCTGGCGCTCTCCATCCCCCGCGCTTCCGCGCTGTTTCGTAAATACGATATGGATTACTGCTGCGGCGGAAAACAAACGCTGGCGCGCGCCGCCCTGCGCAAGGAGCTGGACGTCGCGGTTATCGAAGCTGAACTGGCAAAACTGGCCGAGCATCCGATTGAGAAAGACTGGCGCGTCGTCCCGCTGGCGGACATCATCGACCACATTATCGTCCGCTACCATGACAGGCACCGCGAGCAACTTCCTGAATTAATTCTCCAGGCCACCAAAGTCGAACGCGTTCATGCCGACAAACCGAACGTGCCGCGTGGCCTGACCAAATATCTGACCGCCCTGCATGATGAGCTGTCCAGCCATATGATGAAAGAAGAGCAGATCCTGTTTCCGATGATCAAGCAGGGTATGGGCCGCCAGGCCGCAGGTCCCATTAACGTGATGGAAAGCGAGCATGATGACGCGGGAGAACTGGTGGAAGTGATCAAGCACGTAACGCAGAACGTCACGCCGCCGCCGGAAGCCTGCACCACCTGGAAGGCGATGTATAACGGCATTAACGAAATGATCGACGATCTGATGGAGCACATCAGCCTCGAAAACAACGTGCTGTTCCCGCGTGCGCTGGCGGGTGAGTAAAAAAAGGTGCCTGAGAGCACCTCAGACTGTTGAAAAACGTTATACCGTGGAATGATGCCTGGCGGCGCTTCGCTTGCACAGGCCTACGGGTTAAGAATAACGTATTGATATAGCTGGTTTTCCGTAGGCCGGGTAAGGCGAAGCCGCCACCCGGCAAAACGGCTAACACAGTAGCAAAACAGGTTTGTCATCATCATAAGGTACCCGGATGGCACCTTATGATGACTGTAAGATGGCCGCCTGATACGCGGCCTTTTTTCGGCATTATTTACGTAAATTGGCCAGCCGCTTTTTCCCCATCAGCAGCCAACACACGCCCAGTACCACAAACCACAGCGGCGTCACCAGCAGTGCCTCGCGGGTATCGGCCTCCAGCGTCAGCAGTACCAGTACAAAGACAAAGAACGCCATACATACCCAGCACATCAGCTTGCCAAGCGGCATTTTAAACTTCGATTGTTCATGCAGATGCGGACGCTTTTTGCGATAGACCAGATACGAGCACATGATGATGGTCCAGACGAACATAAAGAGGATCGCCGATACCGTCGTCACCAGCGTAAAGGCCGTAATCACATCTGGTTTAACGTAAATCAGCACCACGCCACCCAGCAGGCAGATGCAGGAGAAAGTCAGGCCAGTAGCCGGTACCGCGCGTTTTGACAGCTTGCCGAAGCTTTTCGGTGCTACGCCGTCCTGTGCGAGGCCAAATAACATCCGGCTGGTCGAAAACACGCCGCTGTTTGCCGACGAAGCTGCCGACGTCAGCACCACAAAGTTGATGATGCTCGCCGCCGCAGGCAGTCCCACCAGCACGAACAGTTCCACAAACGGGCTTTTATTCGGCACCACCGAGTTCCACGGTGTGACGGACATAATCACAATCAACGCCAGCACGTAAAACATGATGATACGTAGCGGGATGGAGTTGATCGCGCGCGGCAGGGATTTTTCCGGATCTTTAGTTTCCGCCGCCGTAGTCCCCACCAGTTCAATCCCTACAAAGGCAAAGACCGCAATCTGGAAGCCGGCAAAGAACCCGCTGATCCCTTTCGGGAACCAGCCACCGTTATCCCACAAATGAGTGAAAGACGCTTCAACGCCGGTTGGCGACTGGAAGTGCATCAGCACCATCACCAGCCCGACGATAATCAGTGCCACGATGGCGACGATTTTAATCATCGCGAACCAGAACTCCATCTCGCCGAACATTTTAACGGTGGCGAGGTTCAGCCCCAGCAGCAAGAGAACCACGGCCAGTGAGGCCACCCATTCCGACAGGCCGGGGAACCAGAACTGCGCATAGGCGGTGATCGCCACGACGTCCGCCATGCCGGTCACCACCCAGCAGAACCAGTAGGTCCAGCCGGTAAAATACCCGGCCCATGGGCCGAGCAGGTCCGCCGCAAAATCGCTAAAGGATTTGTATTCGAGATTCGACAGCAGCAATTCGCCCATTGCCCGCATGACGAAGAAAAGCATAAAGCCGATAATCATATACACAAAAATGATCGACGGCCCGGCAAGGCTAATGGTTTTCCCCGAGCCCATAAACAGGCCGGTACCAATCGCGCCGCCAATGGCGATAAGTTGGATATGTCGGTTTGTGAGATTACGCCGCAGAGACTGCTCGCCGGAGGCCTGTTCATCGGCCACGGCTTTTATCTGATCTACCATGTGATTATCTTCCTGTGTACCTGTCTGTGTTGTTCAGGCTCTGATGGCCTTTAGTGCGTCTTAATTCGACGTTCCCGTTACGGGATTCATCGATAGTAGGGAAGAATCGGAGGGATGAATACCTGCAAATGGCGTTAATGTTAAATTTATGTTTAAAGTGAGTGTTATATCACTGAGATAGTGATAAACAGCTCACAAAAATACACTCGCTGAATGTATTTGCAAGATAAAACACCAGTATCTTTCTGATTTAAGCATCTTGCGCTGTTAGACCTCCTCATCAAAGGATGAGGAGGCGAGTCGACCTTACAGGATTTCCAGCAGTTCGACGTCAAATACCAGGGTGCTGAACGGCGGAATGGACGCGCCCGCGCCACGCTCACCGTAGGCCAGGTTCTGCGGAATGGTCAGTTCCCATTTGGAGCCGACTGGCATCAGGGTCAGCGCTTCGATCCAGCCTGGGATCACGCCGTTAACCGGGAACTCAGCCGGTTCGCCGCGCGCCACCGAGCTGTCAAATACGGTGCCGTCGATAAGTTTACCGGTGTAGTGTACGCGCACGCGGTCAGTGCGCGCCGGGATCGCCCCTTCACCCTGAGTGATAACGCGGAACTGGAGACCAGATTCGGTGCTGTTCACGCCATCACGCGCGCCGTTTTCTTCCAGGTACTTCACGCCGTCTGCGGCCATGGCCTGGAAACGCTCGCGACGCACCGCGTCCGCACGTTCATGAATTTCACGCAGCGCACGGTGTACAACATCTACCGGCACAGCAGGATGTTTGCCTTCCAGCGCATCAGCGATACCCGCCACCAGCGCTTCCGGCAGCAACCCTTGCAGACCAGACTCGCTGAGCTGCTGGCCTACCTGCAAACCAATACCGTAGCTTGCCTGCGCTTCGATGGTGTCAAAAGTCGGGGTCGTCATCGTCTTTCCTTTTCATACAATTTAAGTAGCGGGCAGCATAACAGTCACGTCGCATCGGGTAAAACTTTGTCGCAGGAATGATGACAAATCGCCGCGAAACAGAAACAATATGCGAGTAAGAGTTTTCCCATTCTGATGTCGCATAAACCTTCTTTGCTGCGTACATCAGGCAGTTAGCCAACTATACTGATGTAACAGGACAAAAATATGCGGAGCAGGAGGAAAGCCATGCCCGGGCGCGTTGACGTAAAATCTACCCTGGCGAAGGTCTGGCATGCCCCGGATCACTTTCGCCTCATGGACCCGCTCCCGCCGATGCATCGTCGCGGGATTATTATTGCCGCCGTGCTGGTCGTCATCGGCTTCCTGCTTCCGTCCGGCGATGACACGCCAGACCAGCCTGTGGTGCGGGACGCGCAGCTGGATATCCAGCCGCCGCCCCAGCAGCAGCCACCGATGCAAACTCAGCTTGTGACGCCCTCAAACGATCCAGGCGCGGTGGCCCCCGTTGAGCCTGAACCGGTGCAGGAGCAGCCGGACGATCAGGCTCAGGTGCAGTCACCACCGCCAGAACAGCAACCGACGCCGGGCATTGACCAGCAATGGCGTTCTTACCGCGTGGAATCCGGTAAAACGCTGGCGCAGGTATTCCGCGACCATAATCTCCCGGCGACAGACGTTTACGCGATGGCGAAGGTAGAGGGTGCAGGCAAGCCGTTAAGCACGCTGCAATCGGGCCAGATGGTGAAGATCCGCCAGAACGCCAGCGGCGTGGTGACAGGTCTGACGATTGATATGGGGAACGGGCAGCAGGCGCTGTTCACGCGTCAGCCGGACGGCAATTTTATTCGCGCGCAATAGACGCTATTACTCGGCCGCTGCACCGAGGAAAATATTGCTAACCTTACCGTTGGTGAAGCTGAAAATCATGCCGCCATAAATGCTGCCTGCGATAAAGGTCTCGTCAGAGGACATGGGGCTACGTTCACGACCGTACGCGGCCATAACATCGGCCATCTGGCTACCGATACCGATATGTCGCTGCGTGTGGAATTGACTCTTTTCTCCCATCGACATCCGTTGAATCGTTTGTCTTCCTTGCGCCGTTTTTGATCCCATCGCCAGCGTAATGCCGCAGCCTGGCGAGGTCCAGTCCACCATAAAGAGTCCGGTTGCGGTTTCCTCAACCTGCTCGCCGTACTGAAACGCGCAGGTGGACGCTTTTTTGACTTGTTCTGCGCTCATATCCAGGCGGAAAGGCCCCAGTTGTTCATTTTGCATCAGAGCATCTCCCCACTCAGCGAGTTGAGCGTCTGAAGCTGCCATGTCCTGCGCCGTTGCCGCGAACGTAAGACTAACAAGTGCGATAGCAATCCATTTTTTCATCTTTGATATTCCTTATCCCATTAAAAAGCAAAACGCCGACCCAGGGTCGGCGTTTTTACACGTGTGTCAGAATAAAAACTTATTCTGCAACCACGTTTACGATCAGCTTAGCAAACACTTCGCTGTGAACCTGGAAGTTCACTTCGTGCTCGCCAGTGGTACGCAGAACGCCGTTCGGCAGACGAACTTCGCTCTTAGCCACGTCAACGCCAGCTGCAGTTACAGCGTCAGCGATGTCGCGAGTACCGATGGAACCGAACAGTTTACCTTCGTCGCCAGATTTGGACGCGATGGTAACGGTTTCCAGGGCGTTGATTTTCTCAGCGCGTGCATTGGCAGCAGCCAGAACGTCAGCCAGTTTGGCTTCCAGTTCAGCGCGACGGCCTTCGAAAAACTCAACGTTTTTCTTGGTAGCAGGAACAGCTTTACCCTGTGGTACCAGGAAGTTACGAGCATAGCCCGCTTTAACGTTAACCTGATCACCCAGGCTACCCAGGTTTGCTACTTTATCAAGCAGAATAACTTGCATTACCTTATCCTCTCAAAGTCGTATTAATGGACCGTGACCGATTACTGATGACGATCAGTGTACGGCAGCAGGGACAGGTAGCGAGCGCGTTTGATAGCGCGTGCCAGCTGACGCTGATATTTTGCACGGGTACCGGTGATACGGCTCGGGACAATCTTACCGCTTTCGGTGATGTAGTTTTTCAGCGTAGCGATATCTTTATAGTCGATCTCTTGAACGCCTTCCGCGGTGAAACGGCAGAACTTGCGACGACGGAAATAACGTGCCATATGGCTAGTCTCCAGAATCTATCAATTCAATCTGCTCGGCATGCAAAACCATTTTGCTCAGGCCGTTCTTTGCCTTGTGGCAAGAGATGAACCCCTGAACGGTTATGCGGCTGCCGACCGTTATACTGTGAGTAATGGCCTGGTTGTCGTGTCCGCTAACAATAACGGGCATCTGGCACCATGCCTGCCGGTGAAAGCCGGCTTCCTCCTGCACAGAACGATGCTCAAGCACGAACTGGCAATGAGGAATTCCTGATGGGCTGACCTTGCGAAGGGGCGTCCTGCACACGGTGCCGGAGAGCGCCAGACGGTTGGTCATCAGAAATTACTCTTCAGAATCCCCAGCATCTGCATCATCTGCGGTTTCGTTTGCGAAGTCATCGCGACGCTCGCGGCGCTCGTCTTTCGCTTTAACCATCGGAGATGCTTCGGTAACCGCGTTTTTAGTACGCATTACCATGCTACGGATAACGGCATCGTTGAAGCGGAAGTTTGTTTCCAGCTCATCGATCACTTCCTGCGGCGCTTCAACGTTCAGCAGAACGTAGTGTGCTTTGTGCAGTTTGTTGATCGGGTAAGCCAGCTGACGGCGGCCCCAGTCTTCCAGACGGTGGATCGTGCCTTCTGCTGCAGTGATTGCACCAGTGTAGCGCTCGATCATGCCCGGAACCTGTTCGCTCTGGTCAGGATGGACCATAAAAACGATTTCGTAATGACGCATCGAATTGCTCCTTACGGATTATTCAGCCTCCTGTCTGGGTCAGCCGAGGCCCATGGAGGCAAGGAACGTGTTAAAGGTCGGCTGAAAAATGACGCGTCATAATACTGATGTCACCCAGGAAATACAAGCGAATTGCATAAAAGTTCGCGCCCGCTCCTTAACAGCCATTCGGCAACCGAGCAGTAACGTTTTAAACTTCAGGCACGGAGAAAAAGTAATGGCCAGCAGCAGTAAAACCCTGCGCGGGGCCTGATTTATACAGCGCATCATTTTTCTGGCGGTTCATCATTACGATAAAATTCTTCACGCCTTACCAGCAAAAACCGACGTTGTACTTCCGTCTTACGTGCCAGTTGATACTGTTCGATAAAGTGCTGCCCGGCCGCGACATCACCAGAGGCAAACCAGGTTCGCCACTCGCGCCACGTCAAGGGGATCACATCTCCACAGCCTTCACAGACCAGAAATCGTTTACAGATAAAAGGGATGGTTTTGATGCCAAAAAAGGTTACCCACTCTTTTTCATAGGCCAGTGCCCAGGATTTAATCCGTGAGCACTGGAAACACCAGGCCGAAAGAAGAACACAATGGATATAACGCTCTTTTAACCAGCCAAAAATAATAATCATTCTGCTGTATTCTTCCTTGATGAGATCGTCAGGGAATTATACTCCAGAGCTCATTACGCAATAATTGAAGAATGCTCCGGAATCGGACCAGTAACATCCCGAAGGGAATATACATTCCGGAGCAGGGTATTCACTTCTGCCCGTAATAGGCATTCGGACCGTGCTTACGCATAAAATGCTTATTCATCAGATAGCTGTCGATGGGGTTGAGCTGCGGATTAATCCCCCGCGCAATCCACGCCATCTTCGCCACCTCTTCCAGCACCACCGCATTGTGTACCGCGTCGTGCGCATCTTTACCCCAGGCAAACGGTCCGTGCTGATAGACCACAATGCCTGGCGTATGCAAGGGCTCAACGTCGCCTAACGTTTCGATGATCACCTTCCCGGTATTCAGCTCATATTCACCCTGCACTTCTTGCTCGCTTAACGCCCGCGTGCAGGGAATGTCACCAAAGAAGTAGTCCGCGTGGGTGGTACCCAGTGCCGGGACAGCAAGCCCGGCCTGCGCCCATGCCGTTGCGTGGGTGGAGTGAGTATGCACAATGCCACCGAGTGACGGGTAGCGGCGGTAAAGTTCCAGATGGGTGGCGGTATCAGAGGAAGGTCGATAGCGCCCCTCAACGACGTTTCCGGTGAGATCCACCGTCACCATATCGTCCGCTGTCATGGTCTCGTAAGCCACGCCGCTGGGTTTAATTACCACCAGCCCGCGTTCACGGTCGATAGCACTGACGTTGCCCCAGGTAAAGGTGACCAGCCCGTAACGCGGCAAGTCCATATTAGCTTCAAATACCTGCTGTTTTAGCCTTTGCATTATGCCGCCTCCACCAGTCCTGCGCTTGCCATCCGCGCTTTTACCCAGTCGCGCGCTTTTGCCACTTCGCGTAGCGGATCGTCAGCGGTTTCGCTCCACATTTCAATCAGCCAGGGTCCGCAATAGCCCGTTTCTTTGAGCGTCTTAAAGCAGCGTTCAAAATTGACAACACCTTCGCCAAACGGCACGTTTTTGAATACGCCAGGCTTCGTGTCTTTAACATGCACCGCCACGATATGCCCCTTTCCGGCCTGCAACTCCATCTGCACGTCGTTGTCCCACGCCGACAGGTTGCCGATATCCGGGTAGAGCTGGAACCATGGGTTGTTAAGATAGTGCGCGTAACCCAGCGCCTTGCTGATGGAATTCATCAGCGGGTAATCCATGATTTCCATCGCCAGCGTCACCTGCGCGCGGCTCGCCATCTCAACGCTCTCTTTCAGCCCGTCGCGGAAGCGACGCCGTGTTTCGTGACTGGCCTGCTGATAGTAGACGTCGTAACCCGCAAGCTGGATCACGCGAATGCCGACATCCTGGGCAAAGCGGATAGCTTTACGCATAATCTCCAGCCCCTGCGTGCGCACCGCGTCATCTTCGCTGCCAAGCGGGAAACGACGGTGGGCGCTCAGGCACATCGACGGCACGCGCACGCCGGTTTCCGCAATGGCGTTAACCAGCGCCAGCCGCTGCTCACGCGTCCAGTCAAGGCGGGCAAGGCGCTCGTCGGTTTCATCAATGGACATCTCAACAAAATCAAATTCCAGCGCTTTCGCAAGATTCAGGCGTTCCAGCCAGCACTCCCCGGCGGGGAGCGCTTTTTCATAGATGCCAAGCGGGATCTGTTTCGACAGCATAGCCGCTCCTTATCCCCACAACTGGGCGATGGAACGTTTGAACTGGCGCGCCGCGTCTACCGGGTCGGCAGCATCGCGAATGCTGCGGCCGGCAATAAAGACGTGGATGGGAATCCCCTTGAACAGCGGCAAATCTTCCAGCGCCAGCCCGCCGGTAACGGTGACTTTGAAGCCCATCTCAGAGAGACGTTTAATGGCGGAAATATCCGCGTCACCCCACGCTACACCTGCGGCCTGCGCGTCACGGCTGCGGTGATACACCACCTGCCCAATGCCTGCGTCGCGCCATTCCTGCGCCTGCTCCCAGGTCCAGTAGCCGGTCAGTTCGATTTGGACGTCGCCGTTAAATTCTTTCGCCACGTCGAGTGCACCTTTGGCGGTGTTGATATCTGCGCAGCAAATCACGGTGATCCAGTCGGCATTGGCTTCAAAACACATCCGGGAGAGGATTTTGCCGGCGTCGGCAATTTTGGCATCCGCCAGCACAATTTTATGCGGATACAGCGCCTTCAGGTCGCGAACGGCACGCACGCCTTCCGCAACGCAAAGAATGGTGCCGACTTCAATAATATCCACCTCTTCCGCAATCAGGCGGGTGGTTTCGTAGGCGGAAGACATGCTCTGGTTATCCAGTGCGACCTGCAACATCGGTAGTGACATTTCAATTCCCTCTTAAGCGGATGCCGCATTAGTGCGGTCAATTAAATCAAGAACCTCCTGCGCGGTGCGGCAGGCACGTAAACGGTCAAAGTTGGCTTCGTCGTCAAACAGGTTAACGATTTGCATAATGCCCACTTCCTGGTGGGTGTTGGCATCCACCGCCGCCATGGTGATCAGGATATCGACCGGGTCGTTGTCTTCATGGTTAAACTCCAGCGGCGTTTTCAGCGTTACCAGCGCAAAACCGGTTTTTTTGACACCTTCTTCCGGCCTGCCGTGCGGCATCGCCAGCCCCGGCGCAATGACGAAGTACGGGCCGTGCTGCGCCACGCCGTCAAGAATGGCCTGGTAATAACGCGGCTCAACCACGTCTGCTTTGACCAGCAAATCCACGCCCAGCTTTACCGCTTCCTGCCAGTTGCTGGCCTCGGCCTGAAGAAGAATGGAGTTATTTTCAGCCAGCGAATCTCGTAGTTTCATAAAGCGTCCTTACTTCACGTCCTGCGGGAAATGTTCTTTGATCACTTCCAGCAGTTTCGGGCCGAAATCCGCAGGCGAGAGCATATTGCGCACGCCGACCACATATTTATTTCCCGTGACGCTGATTTCACCGGCGATATGCGTGGAAGCAATAATGATATCCGCGCTATTTAACTCGCTTTTATATTCGCCAACGGCACAGCTATTAACGGTATGGTCAATGTTCGATTGGGTCAGGAATTGATCCACCTTCATTTTCATGATCATGGAACTACCTTGTCCGTTACCACATACGGCCAGAATACGTACGGTCATAATCAAACTCCTTATTGAGCAGAGGTTTCTGCCAGTTGTTTTTCTGCATCTTCTTCCGTACGCAGCGCGCGTCCGGCGAAGACCATATAAGCGAGGGCAATAACGATAATGACGGCCATAAACACGATGCCAATGGAGGCGAAGCCCTGCATCATCGGTGGTGCCAGAATCGACCAGTCTGCCATGCCCATCCAGGCGCTCATGCTGGTGAGTTTTACTGCCCACACGCAGCCGAAGATTTCAATCATCCCCATCACCAGACAAATCTTGAGCGCAGCGCGCCAGCCACCGAAGTGATTAGCGAAGACGCCGATCGTGGCGTTCGAGAAGAACATCGGGATAAAGCCAGGAATAATCAGGATGGAGGAGCCACAACCCACCAGGATGCCTACGGCGATCAACTGGCCGATAGTGCCCCACATAAAGCCCCACACCACCGCGTTGGGCGCGAAGCTATAGATAGCCGCACAGTCAATGGCCAGTACCGCGCCGGGGATCAGGCGCTGGGAGATGCCGTTGAACGCTTCAGAAAGTTCAGCGACAAACATACGCACGCCCTGGGTGATGATGAAAATCGCCACCGCGAACGAAAAGCCGGTTTGCAGGATATAGATAGACCAGTGGGTTTTACCCGCCATTGCCTGTAACACATCCAGCCCGAAGGAGAGCAGGATTGCCCCGAAAAAGACGGTCATAACAATCGCGGTAGAAACGATGTTGTCGTGGAAAATATTCAGCCAGCCTGGCAGTTCGAGGTCTTCAACGCTTTCTTCTTTTTTACCGAGGAAAGGAGCGACTTTATAGGCAATCCACGACGCAAACTGTTGCTGGTGTCCGATAGAGAAACCGCAGCCGTCGGTGACATCCTGCGTCGGCTTATACATCATGTTCGACGTAATGCCCCAGTACAGCGACACCAGCACGGCGGTACAGATAATGGTGGTCCACATCGAATAACCGGCAATATAGAAGAACACCGCAATCAGCCCGGCCTGCTGAAACATGATGTGTCCGGTCAGCATGATGGTACGAATGCCGGTAATCCGGCGCAGTAACACGTAACAAATGTTCAGCGCCAGCGCCAGCAGCACCGCGTATCCCACCCAGCTATAAGCATCGCCCATGCGCTCAATGGTCGCCATCATTGATGCGTAGGTATCTGAAATTGCACCGTTAATGCCGTAAACCTCAGACATTTTTGCCACTACCGGCTTAAAGGTGCTGGTCAGAATGCCAGACCCTGCCTGCAACAGCATAAAACCGATAATGGTCTTGATGGTGCCTTTGATAATCACGCTGACGCTTTTACGCAGCAGGATGTAACCCAGGCAAGTGACAATCCCCAATAGCAAAGGCGCATTGGTCATCACCTGATTAAAGAAGACGGTAAAGATGTTGTAGAGGATCTCCATAACGCTCTCCAGAAGTGCGGGCGCAACGCGTCGCCAACGTAATGCATAGTGTGCCGCCACTCTAACAATCAAAAGTAATCACAAAAAGATTGTGTTTGATTATTTGTGACACATCCCGCACTTTATTTCCTTTCTGTTTGTAATGACTCTGCATGATTTTATTTATTCCCATTTAATTCAAATAATTAAAAGAAAATAAAAAAGTAAAATAGAGATGAAACAATCTCTTAACAAGAAGAGGGCGTCGCTAAAACAGACTAAAAAGTGAAATTTTTGCATTGCAATGGTGATTCCACAATGTCAGTATTAATCAAAATAAATCATCTAATGATTCATTATGAAAACAGGAGCGGCAAAATGAGTAAAGTAACCACCATTACCCGTGAATCATGGGTCCTCAGTACTTTCCCGGAATGGGGCAGCTGGCTGAATGAAGAAATCGAACAAGAGCAGGTCGCACCGGGGACATTTGCCATGTGGTGGCTGGGTTGTACGGGTATCTGGCTTAAATCGGAAGGCAGTGCCAATATCTGCGTGGACTTCTGGTGCGGCACCGGCAAGCAGAGTCACGGTAATCCGTTGATGAAAAAAGGCCATCAGATGCAGCGGATGGCAGGGGTACAGAAGCTCCAGCCGAATCTGCGCACCACGCCGTTTGTGCTCGATCCTTTCGCTATTCGTCAGATCGACGCCGTACTTTCTACCCACGATCATAACGATCACATTGACGTTAACGTGGCGGCTGCCGTGATGCAAAACTGTGCCGACGACGTGCCGTTCATCGGGCCGCAAACCTGCGTGGATCTGTGGATCGGCTGGGGCGTGCCGAAAGAGCGTTGTATCGTCGTCAAGCCCGGCGATGTAGTGAAAATCAAAGATATTGAAATTCATGCGCTGGATGCCTTCGACCGCACGGCGTTAATCACCCTGCCTGCCGATCAAAGCGCCGCTGGCGTACTGCCAGACGGCATGGATCAGCGCGCGGTGAACTACCTGTTCAAAACGCCGGGCGGCTCGCTATACCACAGCGGCGATTCTCACTATTCCAACTATTACGCAAAGCACGGCAACGAACACCAACTCGACGTTGCGCTCGGCTCTTACGGCGAGAACCCGCGCGGCATCACCGACAAAATGACCAGCGTGGATATGCTGCGCATGGCGGAAGCGCTGAATGCGAAAGTAGTCATCCCGTTCCATCACGATATCTGGTCAAACTTCCAGGCCGATCCGCAGGAGCTACGCGTGCTGTGGGAAATGAAAAAAGATCGTCTGAAATACGGCTTCAAACCGTTTATCTGGCAGGTGGGC
Organism: Superficieibacter electus; assembly: GCF_002915575.1. Classification (GTDB taxonomy): domain Bacteria; phylum Pseudomonadota; class Gammaproteobacteria; order Enterobacterales; family Enterobacteriaceae; genus Superficieibacter; species Superficieibacter electus. The sequence goes on along the minus strand of NZ_PQGD01000027.1, from coordinate 33,998 downwards.
GGCAAATTTACCTGGCCACTGGATAAAGACAATTTTGAGTATCACTATCCGCGCGGCTTCGATGACTGCTTCACTATTGAACCCGATCTACCGTTTACATCTTTCCTGTAAAGGTTCCCGTAAAGACGCTGTCGGGCGCAGCGTCTTTGCAAGCCTGCGTCTCAACTTATGCTTAGCAATTTCAGGCTATTTCAAATATCATCTTTAACCATCATTTTTAATCGGAATAGTTCATGACGGAAGCGCAAAGGCATCAAATTTTACTGGATCTGTTAGCGCAATCAGGCTTCGTGACCGTAGAACAGGTAATGGCCCGGCTGGGGATTTCTCCAGCTACCGCGCGACGAGATATCAACAAGCTCGACGAGAGTGGCAAGTTAAAAAAAGTTCGTAACGGCGCGGAAGCTATCAGCCAGCAACGTCCACGCTGGTCGCCCCGCAATATTCATCAGGCACAAAATCATGATGAAAAAGTGCGTATTGCCAGAGCGGCAGCACAGCTGGTGAACCCTGGCGAGAGCGTGGTAATTAACTGTGGTTCAACGGCGTTTCTGCTCGGCCACGAAATGTGTGGCAAACCCGTACAGATCATCACTAACTATTTGCCGCTGGCGAACTATCTGATCGACCAGGAGCATGAGAGCGTGATTATCATGGGCGGGCAATACAATAAAAGCCACTCGATTACGCTCAGCCCGCAGGACAACGAAAACAGCCTGTATGCCGGCCACTGGATGTTTACCAGCGGCAAGGGCCTCACTGCCGACGGTCTGTATAAAACAGATATGCTAACCGCCATGGCAGAACAAAAAATGCTCAACGTGGTGGGTAAGCTGGTGGTGGTGGTGGACAGTAGTAAAGTCGGCGAACGCGCGGGCATGCTGTTTAGCCAGGCCGCGCAAATTGACCAGGTGATCACCGGCAAAAATGCCGACGCCGAAATCCTGAAAAAACTTGAAGCTCAGGGCGTTAAGGTAACCCGCGTTTAAAGATGCTGATTAAAGAACGCCACCGTCGCGGAAAGCGCTTCAGGCGTAATACGGTGACGCACGCCAGCCTGCCACTGACAGGTCAGATGTTGATCCAGCCCGGCACTGCTCAGTGCTTGCTGTAAACGCAGCGTTTCCACGGCCGGGACAACGTCATCCTCCTCGCCGTGCCAGAGTAATAAAGGCCGGTTGGCAAGCGCAGGCAGTTGCTGCGTCACATCCCAGCGGGCCAGCGCGGGCTGCTCTTCCTGCGCAGGAAAAAGCGTGCGTGAGAGTTGCATGAAGTAACCGGACCCCATCAGGCAGGCAACGCACGTAATTTCAGGATGTTGCGTCATCAGCCCCAGCGCGGTCATTCCGCCCATGGAGGCACCTGCGACCGCCAGTCGCTGCCCGTCCACCCAGCCTTGAGCGACAATAGCATCGCGTAGTGCACTGAATTCATGGAAATTTTCCTGAAGAATCTGCCAGAAATGCTGCATACGGCCCTGTTCATCGCCTTGATAACGCGCCCCGTGCTCGCGGGCATCCGGCATCACGACCCGAAACCCGGCTTGCGCCAGCGCGACGGCAAAATAGCTATACACCAGCTTTGACGAAGTGAACCCATGATAAAACACAATACAAGGCAAAGGCTGGTTGCCTTTTCCTGAAGGAAAAGCATGCAATATTTCGATATTTGCCAGCGTGCGCACATCCAGTTCTATCATTTATTCACTCCTCTTTTATTCTGATATGCCACGTTGCCTGCGGGTAAGCAAGGTATAAAAACGCAGGGCGCTGCCAGAAATGATGAGAAGTGGCTTACGTTTTTCAACTATTTTCATTCGAAAATAACGGCAGAGGTAACAAATTGGGAACATTCCCCTAAATCAAGGCCGTTTTCCCACTACACTAGCTCTATCAGGAGACGAGTTATGAAACTTTTACGCCGTATTGCTCCGTTGATACTGACAATGCTGTTGAGCGGATGTAGTGTGCTGGAGGGGACACCGAAAGCGCCACCGCCACTCACCACGCCTCCTCAGGAGATCCAGCGAAATCAAACGCTGGGATTGCAGCGCACCGGAACAGTCAGCGCCATGATCTATGGCTCGCCAATGGATGTTGAGGCGGCAATAAAAGCGAAAGCGGCCGCCGCCAAAGCAGATTACTACGTGATTGTGATGATTGATGACACCGTCTTTCCAGGACAGTGGTACTCGCAGGCGATCCTTTATCGTAAGTAAGGATTTTATTAACCTTTACATTGCTTTGCGTCCATTCACGTTTTCCTGTGCACAATGTCAGTACATGTGAATTTGAGGATAAGTACCCGTGACGGAGCGCCTCGCTAAACGTTGGGTTTTTGTGAAAAGGAGCGAAGAATGAACCGAACTTTTGCTTTGCCCTCATTAAAATTTGCTGGCGCATCGGCTCAATCGGCTGAATTTGCCAGCGCGGATTGCGTTACCGGGCTCAACGAAATTGGTTTGATTTCGGTGAATAATATTGCCGGCAACCCGCAGGATGTAGAACGTGTGGTGGCGCGTAAAGCGGACGAGCAGGGCGCATCATGGTATCGCATCATCCAGATGTATGAAGAGCAAAACCCGGATAACTGGCGCGTGCAGGCGATCCTTTACGCCTGAGCGAGGATAGAGTATAAAAGCAAAAATATTGATACGGATATGATGCGTTATGAACCGCTATGGACGCGGGCTGGCTCTGTTATTGCTTTTTATAGTCTGCGGCTTACTGATTAAAACGGCCTTTTATGAAGGCTGGCTGCGTCTTAATTATCCTTCCCGTACACAGTGGCCCGTTCAGGGTATTGATATTTCCCATCATCAGAAAATCATTAACTGGGCGCTTGTCGATCCCAAAGCAGTCCGGTTTGTATTTATTAAAGCCACTCAGGGCAGTACCTTTCGCGATCCCGCTTTTCAACAGAACTGGCAAAACGCCCGCGCCAGGGGGCTGGTAACCGGCGCATATCATTTTTTCTCGCTTTGCAAATCGGGTAAAGAACAGGCACAAAACTTTATTGCGACGGTTCCCGTGGCCGCAAATGCGCTGCCGCCGACGATCGACCTCGAATATGGCGCAAACTGCGCGCCGCAGAGCCGGGAGCAGGTCATTGCCGCATTGCGGGAAATGACGACTATGCTGGAGCAGGTTTACCAGCAAAAGGTTATTCTCTACGCCACACGTGACTTTTATGATGACTATTTGCAGCAGGATTTCCTGACGCATCCTCTGTGGATACGCGATATCTGGCGACAGCCATCACTGCCCTACCACCGGCAGTGGACGTTCTGGCAGTACGCAAACCGCGGACATATTCCAGGCATTGATACCGCGGTCGATCTGAACGTATTTCAGGGTAATTCATCACAGTTTGACGCCCTGCTGCATCCTTAAATCGTGCCGCCCGTGGCCCGCAGCAGTAGATCGTTCTGTAACGCTTCACTTAGCAGCACGCCGCCGCGGGTATCCAGCATCATCTGATACCATGCCTGCGCTATCGGCGGCGAGGCATGTTGCAGAAGCTGTGCCCCTGTAGCCAACAGGCAGAGTTGCTGAGTAATATCTCGTCCCTGCGCTTCCTGAGGGCGGCGTAAACGCTGCTGAAGCTGCCGCCAGGCGCGATCAAAATGCCGGTCCTGCCCTTTTACTGCTGCATATTCCTGTTCCAGAATCGCCTGCACGCCCGCCTGTTTTGCCAGCACGCGCAAAACGTCGAGGCACATGATATTACCGGACCCTTCCCAGATGCTGTTGACCGGCATCTCACGGTACAGGCGCGGTAATTCACTCTCTTCGCAGTAACCAGTGCCGCCCAGCACTTCCATCGCTTCTGCCACAAAAGGGATGCCTGCTTTACACAGCGTAAACTTGGCCGCCGGGGTAAACAGCCGCGCCCACAACGCTTCTTCTGCGCTGTGACGATGATCCCAGGCACGCGCCAGACGAAACATGAATGCAGTCTGGCCTTCCAGTTGAAGCGCCATCCGGCTCAGCACCTGGCGCATGATCGGCTGGTCCACCAGCCGTTTACCAAAGACCTGCCGCTGATAAGCGTGATACAGCGCCACCGACAATGCCCGACGCATCATTGCATGGCTTGCCAGCGCGCAGTCAAAGCGTGTCAGGCCACCCATTTTGAGGATCTGCCGCACGCCCTCGCCTTCCTCACCAATCAGCCAGCCTGCGGCATCAAAAAATTCCGCTTCGCTACTGGCGTTAGAACGGTTGCCAAGTTTGTCTTTCAGGCGCTCAAGACGGATCGCGTTACGCTGCCCATCAGGCAGAAAACGTGGGACAAAAAAGCATGATAGCCCCCCTTTCGCCTGCGCCAGCACCAGATGCGCATCACTTTGTGGCACTGAGAAAAACCATTTGTGCCCGACCAGCCGCCAGGAGCCGTCATTGAGCGGCTCGGCCCGCGTGGTGTTACTCAGCACATCGGAGCCGCCCTGTTTTTCGGTCATTCCCATGCCGATAAGCAGCCCACGTTTCTCGCTGCCCGGCAGCACATGTGGGTCGTAGCGGTCGCTAAGCAGCGGTGACAGCCACTGCGTAAACAATGCTGGCAACGATTGCTGGAGTAGCGGCGTGGCGGCGAACGTCATGGTAACAGGGCATAGTGTTCCCGCTTCGACCTGTGCATGGAGCATAAACCGTGCCGAACGGGCAACAAACGATCCGCTACGCGCCTCTGCCTGCCACGGCAGATTATGCGTCCGATTGGCGCACAGCCCTTGCATCAGGATGTGCCACGCCGGATGAAAACGCACATCGTCCAGCCGCGCGCCGGTCTGATCGTAGCGCAACAGCTCCGGCGGGTTGTGATTCGCCAGCCGTCCCAGCTCCAGTGATTCCGCCGTACCTAATTGTTGACCGAGACTGGCAAGCAGATCGCTGTCCCATCCTGCGCCTTCCCGTACTATCGCTTCGCGGAGCGCCGTATCGGAGAGGAACAGGTTGCTGTTATTAAGGGGAAGCGGTTGATTAAAAACGGTATGCGTTTGCCAGGGCATGACGTCCTCCTCCTTCAGGCATGATGGAGATAAGTATGGACAGCGAAGGAGGACGTGCATGGGAGAAAGGTCACAAAAACGAGGTCAACACGCTGACCGCTGCGTCACGATACCGGGCGGCGGCTTCGCCTTGCCCGGCCTACGAAAGGCATAATATCAGCGGGTTACATCGTACTGTAGGCCCGGTAAGCGCAGCGCCGCCGGGCAGGTTACGTGCCGGATAATGCCGGGCGGCGGCTTCGCCTTGCCCGGCCTACAAAGGGCATAATATCAGCGGGTTACATCGTACTGTAGGCCTGGTAAGCGCAGCGCCACCGGGCAGGTTACGTGCCGGATAATGCCGGGCGGCGGCTTCGCCTTGCCCGGCCTGTGAAAGCCACAATATCAGCAGGTTACATCGTGCTGTAGGCCCGGTAAGCGCAGCGCCACCGGGCAGGTTACGTACCGGATAATGCCGGGCGGCGGCTTCGCCTTGCCCGGCCTACGAAGGCCATAATATCAGCGGGTTACATCGTGCTGTAGGCCCGGTAAGCGCAGCGCCACCGGGCAGGTTACGTACCGGATAATGCCGGGCGGCGACTTCACGTTGCGCGGCCTACAAAGGGCATAATATCAGCGGGTTACATCGTACTGTAGGCCTGGTAAGCGCAGCGCCACCGGGCAGGCTATTCCCTGCGGTCAGCTGCGCTGGCGCACCGCTTCGAACAGGCAAATCCCGGTTGCCACCGACACGTTAAGCGACGACACGCTTCCCGCCATGGGAATGCTAATCAACTCATCGCAATGCTCACGGGTCAGGCGACGCATACCTTCGCCTTCTGCGCCCATCACCAGCGCCAGCGGCCCGGTCATTTTGCTCTGGTATAGCGTATGATCCGCTTCGCCCGCGGTACCGACTATCCAGATATTCTCTTCCTGAAGCAGACGCATGGTACGCGCCAGGTTGGTCACGCGGATCAGCGGCACGTTTTCCGCCGCCCCGCAGGCCACTTTTTTCGCCGTCGCGTTAAGCTGGGCCGAGCGATCGCGCGGAACAATCACAGCATGAACGCCTGCCGCATCGGCGCTGCGCAGGCAGGCACCGAGATTATGCGGATCGGTAACGCCGTCGAGGATCAAAAAGAAAGGCTGATCGAGCGAGGCGATCAGATCCGGTAGATCGTTTTCCTGATACTGGCGACCCGGCTTGACGCGCGCGATGATCCCCTGATGCACCGCCCCTTCGCTTTTCTCATCCAGATACTGACGGTTCGCCAGCTGGATCACCACGCCCTGGGCTTCCAGCGCGTGAATAAGCGGCAGCAGACGTTTATCTTCACGTCCTTTCAGGATAAAAACCTCCTGAAAACGCTCCGGTGCGCGCTCCAGCAGTGCCTGCACCGCGTGGATGCCGTAGATCATTTCACTCATCAAAGGTACTCATTTTAGGCGGGTTGCGCCGGGTTATCGGGTGATTACGCGCCTATTATAACCGACACCGCCCCCAGGTCGACTCCCCGACGTAAGTTATCCGTTGACGGCGAGGCGGGAAATATCCATTCCCGGCGGATGCGCGGGCAGAATCGCATCCAGCAAATAGCGGGTATAGGGATGCTCAGGCCGGGCAAAAATCTGCTCGCTGTCGCCCTGCTCGACAAGTTTACCGCGATGCATCACCCCCACCCGATCGGCAATATGGCGTACCACATTGAGATCGTGAGAGATAAACAGATAAGCCAACCCGTACTCCCGCTGGAGGGCCATCAATAAATTGAGGATCTGCGATTGTATCGACACGTCGAGAGCAGAGACGGGTTCATCACAGACGATAAGCTTTGGCTTAAGGATCAGCGCCCGCGCAATACCTATGCGCTGCCGCTGGCCGCCGGAAAACTCATGCGGATAGCGTCTGGCATCCTCCGCTTTCAGCCCTACCTGGGTCAGCATTTCCGCGACTGCCTGCTGGCGGTTTTTGAGGCCGTGAATAATCAGCGGCTCTTCCAGGCTATAGCCGATGGTGCGTTTGGGATCGAGCGATGAAAGCGGGTCCTGGAAAATCATCTGTAACTCTCTGCGCACGCTACGCCATTGCTGGGGACGCGCCGACAGTAGCGAGATGCCGTTGAATATGATTTCGCCTCCGGAGGCAGGCGTCAAACCAAGCAGCAGCCGGCCAGTAGTGCTTTTCCCGCTGCCGGACTCGCCCACCAACGCCCAGGTTTCACCTGGCTGGAGGCTGAAGCTAACGTCATCGACCGCCAGCACCTTCTGCCCGCGACGCTGGAACGTTTTTGACAAGTTGCGCACGGTTAATAGCGGCGTATTCATCACAATAACACTCCGGTTTCTTCGGCCCGCCAGCAGCGGACCTGATGAGAAGAGGTGTCAAAGGGGCGCAGCGCCGGTCCCTGCGCCCGACAGCGCGGCTGGGCCAGCGGGCAGCGATCGGCAAAAGCGCAGCCGGACGGTAACATATGTAGCGAAGGTACCTGCCCCGGCATTTCCCGCAGCGCGCTTTTCGGCTGGCTGTCCGCGGACGGACGCGCAGCGAGCAGCGCACGGGTGTAAGGATGTCGTGGATTAGCAAATAGCGTCTGCACATCGGTTTCTTCAACCACTTCTCCGGCATACAGTACCACTACACGCTGACAGAGCCGGGCGACGACGCTGAGATCATGAGTAATGATGACAATCCCCATGCCGGTTTGCCGCTTGATCTCGTCCAGCAGATCGAGGATTTGCGCCTGGATCGTCGCATCCAGCGCAGTGGTAGGTTCATCGGCGATCAGCAACGCGGGTGAACTGGCGATCGCCATCGCGATCATCACCCGCTGGCGCATTCCGCCGGAGAGTTCATGCGGCCAGGCGCTGGCGCAACGCTGCGGATCGTGAATGCCGACCTGCTGCAATAGGGCGACGATTTTTTCTGCCCGCTGGCGGCGATTAAGCGTCGTATGCAACCGCAGGCTTTCATCGATCTGAAAGCCAATGGTCAGCACCGGGTTCAGACTGGAGAGCGGGTCCTGGAAGATCATCGCCATCTCCTGTCCGCTCAGGCGTCTGCGCGATTTTAATGACAGAGATTGGAGCGCACGTCCCGCCAGGACAATCTCTCCCTCTACCCGGCTGGTACGCGGTGAAAGCAGTCCCATCAGCGCCTGGGCGGTAACACTTTTGCCGCAGCCGGATTCGCCGATAATCCCCAGCGTTTCGTGCGCGCCAACCCTAAAAGAGACACCGCGCACCGGGGCGACCACGCCAAGACGGGTGGCAAAATTAACGCGTAAATCCTTAACCTGGAGCAACGCTTCAGCCATGCTGGCCTCCTCGTTTTAAACGGCGCAGTATGCGGCGTGGCAAAGGTTTCAGTCCCGGATCGGCGCTATCGCGCAGATCGTCGCCGATAATATTCAGTGCCAGAATCAGCAAAACGATAGCGATACCGGGGAAGAACGTCATCCACCACGCGGTAAAAATGACTGCCTTGCCTTCCAGCAGCAAATTGCCCAGGCTTGGCATCGGTGCTGGTACGCCGGAGCCGAGAAAGCTGAGCGCCGCCTCGGTGAGAATAGCCACCGAAAACACCCAGCTTACCTGCACGATAAACGGTGAAATCACATTCGGCAGTAGATGCAACCAGATAATCCGCGAAGATGATGCGCCCTGCGCCCGCAGCGCCTCGATAAAGTTTTTCTCTTTAATGACCATCGCCGCGCCACGGATCACCCTGGCGATACAGGGTACATACACCAACGACAGCGCCAGCACGACGTTAGCAATTTTCGGCCCCAGCACGCCGACGATGGCAATCGCCAGCAGCAACGAAGGAAAGGCGAACAAGCCGTCGCAGACCCGCATTAAGATGCGGTCAACCGGGCGATACCAGGCGCACAGCAGGCCGATAACCATGCCCACCACGCCGGAAATCACCGCCACCGCCGCGCCAACGGACAGCGATACGCGCACCGCCAGCGCCACGCGGACAAACAGATCGCGGCCAAAGTTATCGGTACCGAACCAGTGCGTCGCATTCGGCGGCTTCAGGCGGCTTAGCGGATCGATGGCATAAGGGTCCCAGGCGCTGATCGCACTGGCAAAAAACGACAGGATCACAATCGCCACCAGCAAAACAGGCCAGATCCACAGCGCAGGATTTCGTGAGTTCATCAGCTTTCCGCCCCCTCAACGGAGAGACGCGGATCGGCGAAATAGCTCAGCAGATCCACCGCCAGATTGATCAGGACATAACAAACGGTGATCATCAGCACAACCCCCTGGATCACCGTCACGTCGCGCCGCTCGATCGAATCCACAATCAGCGATCCAACGCCGGGAATGCCAAATACGCTTTCGATCACGATGGTGCCGGTGACCAGCCCGGCGAACGACTCGCCGCAGATAGTCAAAATGGGGATCAGCGCATTTTTCAGGGTGTGTCGCAACAGCACCAGACGCTCCGGAACCCCTTTCGCACGGGCGGTATTGATAAAGTTTTCCTGTAGTACATCCAGCATCACCGCCCGCGTCATCCGGGCGATCAGCGCGGCAATACGAAAGCCCAGCGCAACGGCAGGCAATGTCAGATACCAGAGATTCAGCAGTAGATCGTTATTGGTGGAGCGGTAGCCGACGACCGGAAACCAGCGCAGTTGTACCGCAAACACAAAAATCAAAAACAACCCCAGCAGGAAGCCCGGTACCGACATCCCGAGTGTTGCCAGCGCGCGGATTGCCCGGTCGGTAAACCGCCCATGCTGCCAGGCGCTAACCACGCCGCCTGCCAGCCCCAGCGTCAGGGCGATAAGCTGCGCATACAACGCCAACGCCAGGGTCGGCGTCAGATGCTGCAAAAATAGCCCCATCACGCTGGTATCCAGAAACAGCGAGTGACCGAGATCGCCCCGCAGCACCGCGCCGAACCAGTGAAGAAATTGCACCATAATGGGTTGATCCAGCCCCATCTGCTGACGCAGCGCGGCGATATCGCCGGGACTGGCGTCGTTGCCGAGGATCACCAGTACCGGATCGCCCGGTGCCAGATGCACCAGACAAAACACCACTATCGACACCACAAACAGCACCGGCAACAGCGCCAGCAGGCGGTGAAAAAGGAACCCTCTCATGGTGCGCTCCGATCAGGGCTGGCTGACGCTAACATTCCACAATACAGGACCAATCAGGTCCTGATATCCCTTCACGTTATTTTTAATGGCCACCGCGTCTGGCGCGGTACGTCCCAGCACAATCACCGGCAGATACTGCCAGAGCTGGAGGTTAAGCTGGTCCACCAGCCCTTTCGCTTCTTTCAGCGACGGCGCTTGTTTGATCGCATCCAGCGTCGCGTCGATCTCTGGGCTATTGCTCAGTCCCGGGAATTTAGCGCGCGAGTCGAGGAACGGATATTGATGCAGTACCTGACGCATGGAGAATTCCAGCGCGCAGAGATCAAAGTTTTTCGGGTCCTGGCGGCGTTGCAGCACGGTCGGCCAGTCATAGACGTCGAGACGAGACTTGACGCCAATCTGTTTGAGCACCTGCTGGGCAACGATCGCCAGGTTATACAGCTCGGCATACTCTTTAGTGGCAATGATCACCACTTCTTCGCCTTTATACCCGGATTCCTGCACCAGCTTGCGCGCCTCATCCAGCTTGTGCTGATTCCAGTATGGCTTGCCCGCCTCGCTGTACCAGTCGACCTGATCCGGAAACCCCAGCGACGGATCTTCTTTAAAGAAGCGCGGATCGCTATAGCCTGCCAGCAGCGTTTGATGAACATCCAGCGCCAGATTAAATGCCTGGCGTAGTTTGACGTTGGCAAATGGTCCCTGATGTTTGTTGAACAGATAAGTGATCAGCGAGCCGCCACTGTGCGGCTGGAAGAGCGAAATATCCGGCGCGCTTTGCAGGGTTTCAATGTTGTCTTTCGGCAACTGGAAAACCAGATCATATTCACCGGTCATTGCGCCTGCCAGACGAGTGGATTCGTCAGTGATGTAGCGAAACCAGATATCCTTCACGTCCGCTTTTTTCTGCCCGGCAAGGCCGCTCGCTGGCTCCGTGCGCGAGACATAGTGATCAAAACGGGTCAGGTGCAGATAGTCACCCTGTTTAAATTCTGCCAGCTTATAAGGGCCGGTGCCGACCAGCTCCGTTACCGGTTTTTTGCTGCTATTAGCCGCGTCGATAATGCGTTTTGGCATAATCGCAGCGATGTTTTTCACATCGGCCAGCACATTGAGCGTGATTAACGACGGCGCGGGCAGCGTCAGGCTAACCGTTTTGTCATCGACTTTCACGAATTGTACGCCGGGTAAGTTGGCTTTTCCCTGCGTGGAAGTCGCCAGCCAGCGGTTCATGGAGGCCACCACGTCATCGGCGGTCAGCAACTGTCCGTCGTGGAAGTGAATACCGTCGCGCAATACAAACGTATAGGTTTTGCGATCGTCGCTCAGGGTATAGCTCTGTACCAGTTCCGGTACCGGTTCGAATTTGGCGTTGATCGTAAATAGCGTTTCGAAAATATGCCGATCCACATCCGACGTGGCATTGTTGGTAGTGAGATAGGGATCGAGCGTACCGGGACGGTTGCCGTAGGCAATATTCAGCGTCGCATTGCGATCCACATTTGCCGCCTGCGCGGTGTCCCAGGGTAACGCTGCCGCCAGCATCAGCGCGGCGGCAGAAAACAGCATTTTCATTATTGTGGTGCTCCGGTCAGGGGTTAGGCAGCCTGGCCAGACGTTTTGCGCCCGGCAAATTCATCTTTGATATCCTGCAACAACGCGGCATCGGTGAGCAGTCGCAATCCGGTACGCGCCAGTACCTGCGCACCGGTAATAAGCGCGTCATAGCCTTTGGCGGAATTAGCCGCTTCGCGAAATGCCACGGTATGACCGATCAGCTCGTCGGGGCCGATTTTGATGTAAGGATGAGCGGTCGGCACCGCATGGCTGATATCCCCCGCGTCGGTTGATCCCAGCCCTTCTTTCTCTTTCAGATCGACGTTTTCCCCGGCAACAGTAAACTCGTCCAGCAGCACCGCGTTAAGCGCGTGATTGATGCGAAAATCACGCGGGCCGACCTGGTGCTCAATTTTCACCGTCGTGCCGGTCGCCAGCGCGGCCCCTTCTGCAATAGCGCGAATGCGCGGCTCCAGTTCAATCACCTGCTCGCGGGTGGCGGCACGGATGTAGAAATGTCCTGAGGCATATTCCGGGATCACGTTTGGTGCCTGGCCGCCGTTGGTGATAATGCCGTGAACCCGCACGCCGTCAGGAAGCTGCTGGCGCAGCACGCTGATGCCGTTGTACAGCAGCACCAGCGCATCCAGCGCGTTAACGCCTTTATGCGGCGAACTGCCCGCATGCGACGGTTTACCGTAGAAATGAAAGTAGAGATGATTATTGGCTAGCGTCGGGCCGGTAAGCCGCGTTTTTCCGGAGGGATGAACCATCAGCGCCGCGTCGACATCGTCCAGAAAACCGTGCTCCACAAAGCGTGCTTTGACGTTACCGTTAATACCACCTTTCCCGCGCAGCCCGCCCTCTTCGGCTGGTGTGCCGAGCACCACCACTTTACCGCCGGTCTGATCCAGCGTTTCGCTCAGCGCAACCGCCGCCGCGATGCTGGTCACGCCGATAATGTTATGACCGCAGGCGTGGCCGATATCAATCAGCGCGTCGTATTCCGCCAGAAAAGCAATGGTCGGCCCCGGCTTCGCGCTCTCTTTCACCGCATAAAAGGCGGTTTCATGCCCGGCAACATTAGACGTGACGGTAAATCCATGCTTTCTTAACAGCGCCGTTAAGACCTCATTGGCGTAATATTCGTTATTCCCGGTTTCCGGATGGGCATGGATGTCTTTCGAAATTGCGATGTAGTCGTCGCGGTGCTGCTGAATACTGTGGTCCAGACGATCCCGTAATTCGCTCGTGCTCATGGCTTCCACCTCACGTGTGACAGTTGATTGAAGGATTAACTCAGATGACGCTTTGCTTCCTGGCGGACGCGATGCAAAACGTGATGTTTGATCTCGCCGTACTGCGGATGCTCCGCAAAGGTTTCGATGTCGCGTTCGCGGCCAAACGGCAGGACGATCTCTTCGACGATTTTGCCGGGCCGCGCCGACATAATGAGAATGCGGTCGGCGAGAAAGAGCGCTTCGTCCACGTCGTGCGTCACGAACAGCAGCGTTGTGTCGGTGGCAAGCCACGCGTTGTACAGCAGCTCCTGCATCATCAGGCGCGTCTGCGCATCCAGCGCGCCGAAGGGTTCATCCAGCAGCAGCACTTCCGGACCCGGAAGCCAGGCGCGTGCCAGCGCCACGCGTTGCTTCATGCCGCCGGAAAGCTGCCACGGCGCATGGTTTTCAAAGCCTTTCAGCCCCACTCGCGCCAGCCAGTCCCGCGCCTGCGCATTGACCTCTTCTTTGTTGTAACGCCCCAGCCGTGGACCAAAGGTGACGTTATCCAGCACCGACAGCCACGGAAACAGGTTTGGCTGTTGAAAGATCATTCCCCGGTTTGGTCCGGGCCGCTGTACCGGTTTTCCATCCGCCAGCACCTGCCCACTGTCCGGGCGCGTAAACCCGGCGACCAAGTTAAGAATGGTGGACTTGCCGCAGCCGGACGGTCCCAGTAGCACCACAAACTCGCCCTTCGCCAGCGTCAGCGAAATATCCTCCAGCACGTTCAGCGGCTGCGGTTTTGCCGCAAACGTCAACGACACCTTTTCCAGCGCAATTTGACCGGTCATTATTCTTTCCCCGCCCAGGGCACAAACAGCCGTTGCAGCCCCAGAAGTAATAAATCCAGCAGATAACCAATGCCGCCGAGCAGCAGAATGCCGAGCATGACAATATCGGTACGCAGATAAGAGCTGGCGTTGATTACCATCCAGCCCAGACCGGAGCTGGCGGCAACCATTTCAGCGGCAATCAATGACGTCCAGCCGATACCAATCGACAGCCGGACAGTGGTGAACAGTTCCGGTAGCGCATCCGGCAGGACCACGCGCAAAAAGATCTGTCGCCGGGTCGCGCCTAATGTTTGCGCCACCCGAATACGCGAACGGCCAATACGCTCCACCGCCGCGCTGGCACCCACCACCACGCTTAAAAAGGTGGCGATGAAAATCAGGAAGAACTTTGACGCTTCACCAATTCCCAGCCAGACGACCGCCAGCGGGATCAGCGCGATTTTCGGCAGCGGACGCAAGAACTGCACGAACGGGTTGAGGACGGCGGACAGGCCGTCCGACATACCCATCAGCAGCCCCAATGGGATACCGATGACAATCGCCACCGCAAAAGCACTGAGCGCGCGCGCCAGGCTGACCGCTATATGCTCCCATAGCGGCACCTGACGATAACCGTCCGCCAGTAGTTCTTCAGCGGTTAAACCAATATCCGTCAGCGACGGCAGCAGCAGCGGGTCCACCCATTGCCGGGTTGCAGCTATCTGCCAGAGGCTAAAAAAGATCGCGACCGACACCACGCTGATCGCGACATGCTGACCTAATCTCATTTTTCTGCCGCTTCCCGGATGTAACGTGAGTTGATAGCGGCGTCCCAATTAGCCGGAATATCACGCTTGCGAATTTCACCGATGCCGGCGAGGAAGTTTGAGGTTTTAGTCAGCGCTTTGCCGATGCCGCTATCCGTCGTTTGCGTACCGTTACCCAACCATGCAGCGGTTCCCTGCTCGCTCAGGGTTGGATACTCCAGCCCACCCAGCGTATTTGCCGCCGTGGTCACCGGCGCGCCCACTTCTTTTGCGACAATTGCCGCCGCCCGCTCAGGATCTTTTTTGAACTCATCCACTTTCTGCTGATGCACGCGCAGGAAGGCACTGACCGTTTGCGGATACTGCTCGGCGAAGGCTTTACGTACTACGTAGTTGTTGTAAATCAGGTAACCGTCTTTTTGCAGATCTTTGGTAGCGAATACCTGATGACCGCCGGACGATTCCAGCTCCTGGGCAAACGGTGCCCAGACATAGCCCGCGTCAATATCGCCACGCTTCCAGGCCGCAACCATTTCCGCCGGACGCAGTGGCAGCAAGGTGATTTTACTGCGGTCAAGTTTATTGACGCTGATCGCCGCTTCCAGCGCATATTGCGCGGTGGAATTTGGCGGATACGCCACGCGCTTGCCTTCAATATCTTTAATATTATTGATGCCGTCTTTACCAATTAATCGTTCGTAACTGGCAATCACGCCGGAAACACCAATAATTTCCACCGGTAAATTACGCACGATACCGGCCGTCGCCGGGCTGGAGCCGAAATTGGCAATATCAATGGCGTCACTGGCGAAATAACTTAACGCGTCCGCGCCGGAGGCAAATTGCACCCATTTCACTTTACTGTTGAGCGCTTTATCCAGCGAGCCGTCAGCTTTCGCCAGCATTAATACTTGCGAACCGCCGCTATACGCTACGCGCACTTCTGCCGGTGTTTGTGCCATGCTGGCGTTGGCCCATAAACCACCCGCTGCAAGTAATAAGCAGAGACTTTTTTTCATTTTTTATCCTTTGCGATCGATTCAGTTACGTTAAATAAGAAGTGCGGTGGTCCTGCCATATTTTCGAACATCGCTCAGCCAGAGCCTGAGCGGGATCGAAGGTGAGCGGTAAGAATGGCGCGTTCACGGCCCGTAGCGCCACGGGGACTTCGGTACAGGCGAGGATTAGCTTTTCCGCGCCGCGCTCAAATAATGCCTTTGCCTGGTGTACAAAAGCCGCGCCGCCCTCGGCGAGCGCCCCGCGTTTTACCGCATAGCAGCCGGGAACAAACCACGTCTCAAGCTCAACCTCGTCCGGCACCACCGGCGTGATGCCGTGCTGTTGCAGGCCGTGCTGAAACCACCCGGCATCCAGCGTGCCTTTGGTGGCAATAATGCCGATACGCTGCGGCGTCGGGCTGGCCTCCACCACAGCAGAAATCGTTGCCTCCACGATATGTATCAACGGCGCGCGGCTAACATCGCTCAATGCCGAAAACCAGTGGTGCGCCGTATTGCAGGGGATCACAATATGGCTGGCTCCTGCCTGATTCAGCCTGGCAATCCCGGTTAATAACTGCGGCAGCGGCGACGGGCCGGTGCCCGCCAGCGCCTTTTGCCGGTCGGCGATTTGCGGCACGTTCCAGACCACCGTCGGGATCTGCTGCTGATCGCTGGCGGCGGGCGTTACCGCCAGTAGCGTGGACAGAAAATCGACGGTGGCCAGCGGCCCCATGCCGCCCAGCACGCCGAGCAGAAACGGCTGGGTCATTTTTCAAATACCTGACGATAGCCGAACAGACCTGCTGAGCCGCCGGTATGGATAAACACTACGTTGTCATCCTTGCGGAAATGACCTTTACGGATCAGATCAATCAGCCCCGCCATGCCTTTACCGGAGTAAACCGGGTCCAGCAGAATGCCTTCGTGCTGCGCCAGCAGATGCAGGGCTTCCAGCATGCTTTCCGTCGGCAGGCCATAGCCATCGCCCACGTAATCACTATTCGCAACCACGGTTTCGCGCGGCAAATCACCCGGCACGCCCAGCAGTTCGCGGGTGCGTGACGCCAGGTTCCAGACGTTCTCTTCCTGCTTCGCTTTGGGCGCGCGCACGCTGATGCCCAGCACCGGAATATGACTGTTGGTGGCGGTAAACCCGGCGACCAGCCCGGCCTGTGTGCCAGTGCTTCCGGTAGCATGAACCACATGATCGATGCGCAAACGCTGTTGTGATGACTGATACAGCAGTTCTTCTGCACAGGCTGCATAACCGAGTGCGCCGATAGCGTTCGAACCGCCGCCAGGAATGACATAGGGGTTATGCCCCTGCTCACGCAGTTCGGCGGCATATTCTTCCATCGCCTGTTGCATATCGGTACCGCCCGGCAGATGAGCAACAATTTCGCCGCCCAGCAGCAAATCTAACTGCACATTGCCGGAGCGCTGATAATCCTCGCCAAAGTCGGTGACGCGTTTTTCCAGCAGCACTTTGGCTTTCAGGCCCAGTTTTGCTGCACCGGCAATGGTCTGCCGCACATGGTTAGATTGTGTCGCGCCCTGGGTAATAATAATGTCGGCTTTTTTTTGCAGCCCATCGGCCAATAAAAACTCCAGTTTGCGGGTTTTATTTCCGCCGGTTGCCAGTCCAGTGGCGTCGTCGCGCTTGATCCATATTTTCGGGCCGCCCAATAATTTGCTTAAATTTTCAAGCGGCTCTAAAGGGGTGGGGAAATGGCCGAGGGAAAGTCGCGGGAATCGGGCCAGATGCATAATAGCTCCTTGTAAATCACACTCTATTTAACGCCCGCACTGTTTCATCGGGTCAACGAATAACGTGGAATTCACTATACACATCTGCTTTCAGCGGCTAATCAACAATTAAAAATATCGATTGCCGGAATTGAGATAAGCAGGAAAATGGCGGGAAAAGCGCGGTGATATATGGCGAAATAGAATAGCTTGAATAAAAAAAGAATAACCCTCTTACGATGAAGAGGGTTATGACGAGGATTACTCAGCGGCTTTCTTTTTTGCGGCGCGTTTAGCCTTAGTTGCCGCCGCGATTTTTTGCGTTTTCGCCGACGGTTTTTTGGCTTTCTTCACGCCTTTACTTTCACTCGCTTTTTCTGTTTTCGGTTTAGTTTTACCCTTCGCGCCACGGAATGCGCTGTCCGGCTCGAAATTCACTTTCTTACCCGCCTGACGGCGTTTACCGGCGCTTTTAGCCGGTGCGCCTTTTCGGGCTTTTTCGCGTGCGGTTTTACCTTCATTGCGCGGCGCGCGTTCACTGGAGATCAGCGAGAAGTCGATCTTACGCTCGTCCATGTTGACTGCTTCGACCCGCACTTCAACGCGGTCGCCGAGGCGATACGTCTGGCCGCCGGACTCGCCGATCAGACGCTGCCCGACCTGGTCAAAACGGTAATAGTCGTTGTCCAGTGAAGAGACGTGCACCAGGCCGTCAATAAACAACTCATTCAGGCGCACAAAGAAGCCGAAACCGGTGACGCTGGCAATAACGCCTTTAAAGACGTTACCCACTTGATCCAGCATAAAGTCGCATTTCAGCCAGTCGGCAACGTCGCGAGTCGCTTCATCCGCGCGACGCTCGGTCATGGAACAGTGCTGACCCAGTTGCAGCATTTCTTCCATTGAGTAATGGTAGCCGCCGGTGTCGGTACTGTTGCCCTCATGCCCCTGCTCTTTCGCCAGCAAATACTTAATGGCGCGGTGTAAGGACAGGTCCGGATAGCGCCGGATCGGCGAGGTAAAGTGCGCATAGGAGGTCAGCGCCAGGCCGAAGTGCCCCCGGTTTTCCGGATCGTAAATCGCCTGCTTCATGGAGCGCAGCAGCATGGTTTGCAGCATTTCCGCATCGGGACGGTCGGCAATCGAGGTCAACAGCTCCGCGTAATCGCGCGGCTCCGGCTTATTGCCGCCCGGCAACTCCAGCCCCAGTTCTGCCAGTACGGAACGGAAGGAGGTGATTGCCTCGTTGGTAGGCTTGTCGTGAATACGGAACAGCGCAGGTTCTTTGGCTTTCTCGACAAAACGCGCCGCCGAGATATTAGCGAGGATCATGCATTCTTCGATCAGTTTATGCGCGTCGTTGCGCTGCGTCTGCTCGATACGTTCAATGCGGCGTTCGGCGTTAAAGATAAACTTCGCTTCTTCGCTCTCAAACGAGATCCCGCCGCGCTCTTCGCGCGCCTGTTCCAGCACTTTATAAAGGTTATGCAGCTCTTCGATATGTTTGACCAGCGGCGCGTACTGTTCGCGCAGATCCTGGTCGCCCTGCAACATATGCCAGACTTTGGTATAGGTCAGGCGCGCGTGAGAGCTCATCACCGCTTCATAGAATTTAAAACCGGTCAGACGTCCTTTCGAGGAAATGGTCATCTCACAGACCATACACAGGCGGTCAACCTGCGGGTTGAGCGAACATAAACCGTTAGACAGGACTTCCGGCAGCATCGGCACAACCTGGGACGGGAAGTAGACCGAAGTACCGCGGTTGCGCGCTTCCTGATCGAGCGGGGTTGGCGGACGCACGTAATAGCTTACGTCAGCAATCGCCACCCACAAACGCCAGCCGCCGCCGCGTTTTTTCTCGCAATACACCGCATCATCAAAGTCACGGGCATCTTCACCGTCAATAGTGACCAGCGGCAGGCTACGCAGATCCACGCGGCCCACTTTGGCTTCTTCTGGTACCTGCTCTTGCAGGTGGGCAATTTGCTCTTCCACCGCCTGTGGCCAGACGTAAGGAATTTCATGGGTGCGCAGCGCCATATCGACTGCCATGCCAGTACCCATGTTATCACCGAGCACCTCGACGATTTTGCCGACGGCTTTGGTACGGCGGGTCGGGCGCTGGGTCAGTTCGACCACCACCACAAAGCCCATCCGTGCCCCCATCACCTCTTCCGGCGGGATCAGAATATCGAAGCTGAGACGGCTGTCGTCCGGGACGACAAAGCCCACCCCGGCATCGGTAAAGTAGCGGCCGACAATCTGGCTGGTTTTCGGCACCAGCACGCGCACAATCCGCGCTTCGCGGCGGCCTTTGCGGTCCGCGCCCAGCGGCTGCGCCAGAACCTGATCGCCATGGATGCAGGTTTTCATCTGCTCGCTGGAGAGATACAGGTCGTCTTTACGTCCTTCGACGCGCAGAAAGCCGAAGCCGTCGCGGTGACCAATTACCACGCCTTTCAGCAGGTCGAGACGTTCCGGCAACGCATAGCACTGACGGCGAGTGAAGACCAGTTGCCCGTCACGCTCCATTGCGCGCAGGCGGCGACGCAGCGCTTCAGTCTGCTCTTCGCCTTCTATATTGAGTTCAACCGCCAGTTCTTCGCGGTTGGCCGGTTTTTCACGTTTGGTTAAATGTTCGAGGATGAATTCCCGGCTCGGGATAGGGTTCGCGTATTTTTCTGCTTCGCGGTCCTGGAAAGGATCTTGTGACATAGCGGTTCCTCCGTTGTCAACGCTGGTGGTAATCGTCGTTACTCCACCAGTAATAATTTATAAAGCGGTTGATTTTCTTCAACCAAATCGGCCAACGTGAGGTTATCCAGTTCCTTAAGGAAACTCTGCACGGCTTGTGAAAGCGCCTGTTTAAGGCGGCAGGCTGGCGTAATGTGGCAAAAAGCACTGTGACAGTTCACCAGCGTCAGCGGCTCCAGTTCACGGACCACATCGCCAATACGAATCGTATCAGCCGGTTTTCCCAGTCGAATGCCGCCGTTTTTTCCGCGTACGGCAGCAACATAGCCTGCACGACTAAGCTGATTGATTATTTTGACCATATGATTACGGGATACGCCATAAACAGCGGTCACCTCAGAAATACTGGTCATTCGCCCGGCCGGAAGCGATGCCATATAGATTAGCGCACGCAATCCGTAATCGGTAAAACTCGTTAACTGCACATCAACCTCAAAACAGGGGGAAACGCGGATATTTATAATAGTGATGATAAACCAGCCAACCGTCAGGTCGCTAATTTATTTGATCGCAGGGACGAAAAGCAGGAGTTCAGGGCGGGCTTTGCTTATCTGGCCTGCGCGTTTCGTCGCAGGCCAGTCATCAATAATGATTATGCGTCGAACGGATCGCGCAGGATCATCGTCTCAGTACGATCCGGACCGGTGGAAATAATATCTACCGGTACGCCGGTCAGCTCTTCAATACGCTTGATGTAGTCCAGCGCCGTCTGCGGCAGACCGTCGCGGGTTTTCACCCCGAAGGTAGATTCAGACCAGCCCGGCAGCGTTTCGTAAATCGGCTCAATGCCTTCCCAGTTGTCGGCAGCCAGCGGCGTAACGGTAACTTCGCGGCCATCCGGCATACGGTAACCAACGCAGATTTTCACTTCTTTCAGGCCGTCCAGCACGTCCAGCTTGGTCAGGCAGAAGCCGGACAGGGAGTTGATCTGCACCGCACGTTTTACCGCTACCGCGTCCAGCCAGCCGGTACGACGACGACGACCAGTGGTGGCCCCGTATTCGTTACCCTGCTTGCACAGGAACTCGCCGGTGTCATCAAATAGCTCAGTCGGGAACGGGCCCGCACCCACGCGTGTGGAGTAGGCTTTGATGATGCCAAGCACGTAGTCCACATAACGCGGACCGAGGCCGGAGCCAGTCGCCACGCCACCAGCGGTGGTGTTAGACGAGGTCACGTACGGGTAAGTACCGTGGTCGATATCCAGCAGCGTACCCTGCGCACCTTCAAACATCACGAAATCGCCACGCTGACGCGCCTGATCCAGCAGATCGGACACATCGACGACCATCGCAGTGAGGATGTCGGCAATCGCCATCACATCGTCCAGCACTTTCTGGTAGTCAACCGCGTCTACTTTGTAGAAGTTCACCAGCTGGAAGTTGTGATATTCCATCACTTCTTTCAGTTTGTCGGCGAAGGTCGCTTTGTCGAACAGATCGCCCACGCGCAGACCGCGACGGGCGACTTTATCTTCATAAGCCGGACCGATACCGCGACCGGTGGTGCCAATCGCTTTCGCGCCGCGTGCTTTTTCGCGTGCCACGTCCAGTGCGACGTGATAATCGAGGATCAGCGGGCAGGCTTCGGAGAGCAACAGACGCTCGCGAACCGGGATACCACGGTCTTCCAGTTCTTTCATCTCTTTCATCAGCGCAGCAGGCGACAGCACAACGCCGTTACCGATGATGCTGGTGACGTTATCGCGGAGAATACCTGATGGAATAAGATGGAGAACGGTTTTTTCACCGTTGATTACGAGAGTATGGCCTGCGTTGTGACCGCCCTGATAGCGCACCACATATTTAGCCCGTTCAGTCAGAAGATCGACGATCTTCCCTTTACCTTCGTCACCCCATTGGGTGCCCAGTACGACGACGTTGTTACCCATTTTAAAATCACCGATTGCTTAAAAATGGATTCTACCACCGCTTTTTAGGTTAATCAGCACTTTTTGCAACCCAAAAACCGCAAATCCGACCACTTTTTGATCAGCCAATCGTTTTCGTCAACATGTAGTAGATCACAAAGCCAGCAACCACAAGTCCACCGCCAAAACGACGTAAAATAGTATCCGGTAACTGGGTCATGGCAGCGAGCATTTTGCGCCAGGCACGTGGGTAAAGCATTGGCCCGAGGCCTTCAAGGACTAAAACCAGCGCGAGAGCGAGTAAAATTGTTGAGTTCATTTTTATCCCAGTAAAAAGAAAACCACCGCCCTCACTAAGAGAGACGGTGGTTTTTATCAAACCGTCACTGACACAATATTAACGCGTCGCGTTAGTCGGCGTCTTCATATAACGGAAGAAATCACTGTCAGGACTCATCACCATCACGTCCTGATTGCTTTCGAAACTCTTCTCGTAAGCACGCAGGCTGCGAATAAAGGCATAGAAATCCGGGTCCTGGCTGAACGCGTCGGCGAACAGCTTCGCGGCCTCTGCATCACCTTCACCACGCAGGATACGGCCCTGACGCTCGGCTTCTGCCAGCGTTTTGGTGACTTCGTAATCCGCAGCGGCCTGGATTTTCTCTTTCTCTTCTTCACCCTGTGAACGGTGACGACGCGCAACCGCTTCACGCTCGGCGCGCATACGGTTGTAAATCGCTTCCGAGACTTCGGTCGGCAGGTTGATCTGCTTGATCCGCACGTCCACCACTTCAATACCGAGCGCCGCCATACTGTTCGGATTCACAACAGGTACTTTGCCGTTGGTTTCCGCGGCAACGCGCTCTGCGGCCTTGGCGATTTCGTTATCCGCGCCCGGCGTGGCCACTTCGTCTTCTGTACCCGCTGAGCCGGAGTTCAGGGCTTCACGGACTTCGATGGTCAGACGACCACGAGAGTCGGTGACGATGTCTTTCACATCCAGGCGACCAATTTCGGAGCGCAGACGGTCAGAGAACTTACGTTTCAGCAGCACTTCGGCCTGAGAAACGTCGCCACCGCCGGTCGCCAGGTAGTAACGGCTGAAGTCGCTGATACGCCATTTGATATAGGAGTCAACGATCAGGTCTTTCTTCTCTTTGGTGACAAAACGATCGGCCTGGTTATCCATGGTCTGGATACGGGCATCGAGCATTTTCACCGATTCGATAAACGGCACTTTAAAGTGCAGACCCGGCTCGAAGATCAGCGGTTTGTTATCGTCGTCACGCAGTACTTTACCGAAGCGCATGGTGATCCCACGCTCACCTTCTTTCACCACAAACAATGAGGTGTAAAGCACTACCAGCACGATGATGATAATCGCAATAACAGACTTACGCATCGTTATTCCCCCTGACGCTGGTAGTCGTTACGCTGCGCGTTGGCGCGGCGTTGGTCCATAATGTCGCCCTGATCGGTAGACGATGTTTTGTTAGCACCGCTGTTGCTGCCCGAACTCGCAGGTGGCAGGCGCAGGAGATTATCCGCACCACTGCGCTCACTCTTTGCTGAAGGCGCGCTATTGCCTTTAAGCATTTGATCCAGCGGCAGAACCATCAGGTTCCCGCCCTTGTCGTTAACCAGTACCTTGCGGGTATGGCTGAGGACTTTTTCCATCGTTTCGATATACAGACGCTCGCGGGTAATTTCCGGGGCGGCTTTATATTCCGGCAGCATTTTGGCAAAGCGTGCAACTTCACCCTGCGCTTCTAACACCGTTCGCGTTTTGTAAGCGCGGGCTTCTTCCAGAATACGCTGCGCTGAACCGTTCGCACGCGGCTGAACTTCGTTGCTGTACGCTTCTGCTTCACGAATAGACTGCTGTTCGTTTTCACGCGCGGAGATCGCATCGTCAAACGCGGCCTGTACGGCTTCCGGCGGACGGGCGGCCTGGAAGTTAACGTCCAGCAGGGTAATCCCCATATTGTAAGGACGAATGGTTTCTTCCAGCTCACGCTGGGTATCGCTACGAATAACGGTACGCCCTTCGGTCAGAATACGGTCCATGGTGTATTTGCCGATCACACCGCGCAACGCGCTGTCGGTCGCCTGACGCAGGCTGTCATCAGCGCTGGTAACGCTGAACAGATAACGACGCGGATCGGTGATGCGGTACTGTACGTTCATCTCAACGCGCACCACGTTCTCATCGGACGTCAGCATCACGCCGGACGCCGCCAGTTCACGCACAGCTTCTACGTTGACAGCGGTGACGTCGTCAATAAAGGTTGGCTTCCAGTTCAGGCCCGGCTCTACCAGGTGACTGAATTTACCAAAGCGTGTGACTACGCCGCGTTCCGCTTCTTTAATGGTATAGAAACCACTGGCCGCCCAGATAATGACCACTGCTGCCACAACGATCCCGACAATGCGGCCGCCCATCTGGCTACGCGGACCTTGCGGTGCACTGCCACCCGTGCCTTTTCCGCCGCCGAAGCCGCCGAGTTTCTTACTCAGCTTGCGAAAGATATCGTCCAGATCGGGCGGTCCCTGTTCACGACCGCCTTTGTTTCCATTTCCGCCGGGGTTGCCGCCAGGTTTATTACTCCCCCAGGGGTCGCGGTCTTGTCCGTTATTACCGGGCTGGTTCCACGCCATGTCTGTACTCCATATTTGTTATGCGGTGATATACCCGTCACACCTGTGCTGCGCGTTTCGGGCATCCTCTAAAAGAGGGAAAATAGCTTCAGTCGGGTCAAATAATATAATCAACCAGAGCAGGTTCTTGTTTACAGAGTCGACGCCAGTCAACAATGGGCAGGCGAATTTGCAGACTGATACTGCCGTCGTCCTCTAGCCACTCTTTTTCTATTGCCTGAAGCTGATAAAACCGGCTTCTCAAACGACCTTCCTGCGGAGGTAGACGCAACGTATGCTGCGCAATTTCACCGGAGAGCCGCTCGGTCAAAGCCTCAAAAAGCAACGGTACGCCCGCGCCGGTCTGTGCAGATAGCCACACCCGGATCGGTTTGTTTTCTTCATCACGATCGATACGCGGCTCAAAATCGTCCAGCATATCGATTTTATTCATCACCAGCAGCGTGGGGATCTCGTGCGCGTCAATCTCTTCAAGCACGGTATTCACCGCATCAACGTTTTCCTGCACCCGAACGTCAGCCGCATCAATAACATGCAGCAACAACGTTGCCTGACGCGTCTCCAGCAGCGTGGCCTTAAATGCCGCTACCAGATCGTGCGGCAGATGGCGGATAAAGCCCACGGTGTCTGCCAGTACGGTTTCGCCGACATCCGCGACATCAATGCGGCGCAGCGTCGGGTCCAGGGTGGCGAAGAGCTGATCGGCCGCGTAAACCTGTGACTCGGTGATCTGATTAAACAACGTCGATTTTCCGGCGTTGGTATAACCGACTAAGGATACGGTCGGAATATCGGCTTTAATGCGCGACTGACGCCCCTGTTCACGCTGCTTTTCCACTTTTTCCAGCCGTGACAGAATTTGCATAATCCGGTTGCGCAATAAACGACGGTCAGTTTCGAGCTGGGTTTCACCCGGGCCGCGCAAACCGATGCCGCCTTTTTGTCTTTCAAGGTGCGTCCAGCCACGTACCAGGCGTGTTGCCATATGACGCAACTGGGCCAGCTCGACCTGTAATTTACCCTCATGGGTGCGGGCGCGCTGAGCAAAAATATCTAAGATAAGACCAGTACGGTCGATAACCCGGCATTCGCATAAGCGTTCCAGATTACGCTCCTGGGCCGGACTTAAGGCGTGATCAAACAGCACGACTGACGCACCAGTCGCTTTTACGGCTTCCGCAATTTCAACTGCTTTACCTTCACCAACATAATACTTGGGATGCGGTGCTTTACGGCTACCGGTAATCACCTGAGTTGCTTCGACACCGGCGGAAGAGACCAGAGATTCAAACTCCTGCAGGTCTTCCATATCTTTGTCTTGCGAAAAATAGATGTGTACCAGTACCGCCTGCTCACCGGCGTCATAACGGTCAAACAAGCGTAAACCCTCATTAATAACCAGCGGGGAACCTGAACAACAAGCTCCCCTACCGGGAAAAACAGCGAATAACTTACTCGTTATCGTCGCCGTCTTGCTGGGACGCAGAAGAACCCTGCGCGTTACTACCGTGATGATAGTTGCTGCCAGTACCGCCGGTCGCGTTGTTGCTGTGATGAGATACCGGACGAGACGGGACAACGGTAGAGATAGCGTGCTTATACACCATCTGGCTGACCGTATTTTTCAACAGAATCACGAACTGATCGAAAGATTCAATTTGACCTTGCAGCTTAATACCATTCACCAAATAAATAGAAACCGGAACGCGTTCACGACGTAGTGCGTTCAGGAACGGGTCTTGTAAAGATTGCCCTTTAGCCATTCTCTCTTTTCCTTATATGTATGCTTGTTTTGTACGTAGAACCTTACGATTCTGCAAATTGCGCACGATTCGACTCAATTGTACACATTCAATGAGCGTTAGCACCAACAACCTGCAACACCTTGTCACGCGCCTGTTCCGGTTTTTCACTATCAAGCCAGTGAACCCCTTCCCAACCGCGCAGCCAGGTGACCTGGCGTTTCGCTAACTGTCTCGTGGCGCAAACACCTCGATAAACCATTTCATCGTACGAAATTTCACCTTCAAGATATGACCACATCTGGCGATATCCCACGCAACGAATGGAAGGCATATCCGTATGCAAATCTCCACGAGCAAAAAGCGCTCGCACTTCTGCTTCAAAATCTGAAGCCAACATCTGATGAAAACGCTGCTCAATGCGTTGATGGAGCAGTTCGCGGCTCGCCGGAGCGATGGCAAACTGGTGCACCTTGTAAGGCAGAGCCTCTCCTGAGGTTTGCGTCAGTTCCGTTAAAGTTTTACCCGAAATGAAAAAAACTTCCAGTGCCCGGGAAAGTCTTTGCGGATCATTTGGATGAATACGCGTGGCCGAAACCGGATCTATTGTCTGGAGCTGCCGATGTAACGCGTCCCATCCCTGCTCTGCGGCCTGTTGTTCAATCTTTGCTCTGACCTGTGGGTCCGCTGATGGCAGCGGCGATAGCCCTTCCAGTAAAGCCTTAAAATACAACATCGTACCGCCAACCAGCAGCGGAATACGGCCCGCTGCGGTGATCTCTGCCATCTCTTTTAGCGCATCACGACGAAAATCGGCCGCAGAGTACGCCTCGGCAGGATCGAGAATATCTAATAACCGGTGCGGTGCGGCGCGGCGTTCTTCCGCGCTCGGCTTTGCCGTACCGATATCCATTCCCTGATAAATAAGGGCTGAGTCGACGCTTATCAACTCTACTGGCAAAACTTTACGTAACTCAATGGCGAGTGCCGTCTTACCGGAAGCCGTTGGCCCCATTAAAAAAATTGCCTGCGGTAATTCTGTTTGTTTCACGTTACTCATCTTTCAGGGCGCTCAGCGCCACATCTATCTCTACAGGTTGTAATAATCCGCCCGGCGGCGACGTCACTAAATGGGGGCAAAGGCGTTCTACTTCTGCCAGTACCGAAATAGCCTGCGCCATATTCCACTGGCTGTGTTCACTTGCCAGATTACGCGCAAGCCACAAGGCGATGTCATCCCCATGCTGTGTTGTCTGCTGCGCCAGGTAGCCTATCAGTTCAGGAATCAAGTTTTGTAAATTTTGTTGCCGTAAGGGTAAAGGCACAGCGCGAATTGTCACATATTGCGCATCTGATTGAAATTCAATACCCAATGTCGCCAGCAGGGGCTGAGCCTTATTCAGCGCCGCCATCTCCGTTGCGGAAGCTTTCAGGCGTAGCGGGATCAGCAGCGGTTGGGCGCAAATCTCATTTTTACCGGGCGTTAACTGCGCCTGCCGTAGCCAGCGCTCCGCCACTGATAGCGAGAGCAGATGGAGCTTACCTTCCCGCTCCATTAGCGCATATTCAGTATGCAGGATCGTTAACACGCGACCAAAGCTTTGACTATGGGCTTCCAGCACCGTCGCTGCAGGTTGCGGTTCACGCGCCTCACGTTGCGTACCCGGAGTTTGCAGCAGTTCCCGGTAGAGCGTACCCTGCTTTTTCTGGTAGCCTGGCTGCGCGTTAGGCCAGCCTGCGCCGCCTGACGGTGATGCAGCGCGCGCAACAGGCGCTTCCCGCGCCGGTGCAGGTTCAGCAAACTGATTACGGCCCGCTGCGACGCGGTTTTCCGGCATGTGGCGCGGTGCGGGCGCGTTTTCATCGGCCAGTGGCAACGGCACATCGTTACCTTGTTGCAGAACGCTCAATACGCCCTGGTAGATAAAGTCGTGCACCAGCCGCGACTGATGGAAACGCACTTCATGCTTGGCAGGGTGAACATTAACGTCTACCTGATGCGGATCGATCTCCAGATAGAGTACAAAAGCCGGTTGCTGATCGATACCCAGCTTATCTTCACAAGCCTGGCGAATCGCATGATTAATCAGACGATCGCGCATCATGCGCCCGTTAACATAGCTGTACTGCGTTTCCGCCAGCGCCGCTGTAGTACCCTGCGGATTCGCCACCCAGCCGCGCAGGGTCAGATCGCCGTGCTGCCATTCAATCGCCAGCGCCTGTTCCAGAAACGCGGTGCCACAAATGGCCCCCATCCGCCGTTCTTTTGGCGCGTTGAGCTGCACCGCCCGGTACTGGCGCACCATTTTACCGTTATGATTGAGGTTAATCGTGACGTCAAAACGCGCCAGCGCGATGCGACGGATAATCTCATCGATATGGCTGAATTCGGTTTTCTCGGTACGCATGAATTTGCGCCGGGCGGGCGTGTTATAGAACAGATCCAGCACTTCCAGCGTCGTCCCCACCGGATGAGCGGCAGGTTTGACCGTCACGTCCATATCCCGCCCTTCCGCGTAGGCCTGCCAGGCTTCCTGCTGTTCCGCCGTGCGTGAAGTCAGGGTCAGACGCGAGACAGAACTGATACTCGCCAGCGCCTCGCCGCGAAAACCGAGGCTGATAATCGCTTCCAGATCGTCAAGCGTGGCGATCTTACTGGTGGCGTGACGCGCCAGCGCCAGCGCCAGCTCGTCTTTCTTAATCCCGCAGCCGTTATCGCGGATACGGATCAACTTTGCGCCACCGCGCTCAATATCAATATCAATGCGCGTGGCACCTGCATCAATGCTGTTCTCGACCAGCTCTTTCACCACCGACGCAGGACGCTCAACCACCTCACCGGCGGCAATCTGGTTTGCAAGCTGCGGCGGCAGAACCTGAATCGGCATGATATCTCCTTAGTTGAGCAGCATCCCACCCGGCGATGACGCGCTGGCTACCTGGCCCGCGCCGTTCTGCGGGCCAGGCTGGAGCGGATGCGCCTGGAAGTAGTTCCGCAGCCCCGCATAGATCGCATTCGCAAGCTGCTGCTGATAATCGTCGCTGGCGAGCAGTCTTTCCTCGCCGTTGTTGCTGATAAACCCGGTCTCCACCAGTACGGAAGGGATATCCGGCGAGCGCAGTACGCCAAGGCTGGCGTGTTCAGGTCGCCGCTTATGCAGTGAACCGATGCGCTGGAGTTGCGTCAGCATATTAGTAGCGACATCATACCCGACCCGCTGCGAATGACCGAACTGTAAATCCAGCACCGCCTGGCTCAGATACGGATCGGACTGACTATTCGCCAGCACGTCACCTGCGCCACCAAGTAACTCAGACTGTTTCTCGTGCTGTTCCAGCCAGCTTGCCATTTCGCTATTGGCACGACGGTTTGACAGTACCCATACCGATGCACCGGTCGCATCGCGATTTGGCGCGGCGTCAGCGTGAATCGACACCAGGAAGTTAGCATTCTGCTGACGAGCAACATCTGAGCGCCCCATGACTGAGATAAAGTAATCACCGTCGCGGGTGAGCACCGCTTTGAACATCGGATCGTTGTTCAGTAGTGTGCGCAGCTTGCGTGCGATGGCAATGGTCACGTTTTTCTCACGCGTACCGCCGGGACCGATGGCCCCCGGATCTTGCCCGCCATGACCGGCATCTATCGCAATAATCACTTTGTCACCCGAGGCCGTACGCGTACGCATAGCAGGCCGCGTCACGGGATTACTATTGGTGACGGTGGTCATACGATCATTATTCGCTTTAAACGGGTTTTTTGCTG
Organism: Superficieibacter electus; assembly: GCF_002915575.1. GTDB lineage: Bacteria > Pseudomonadota > Gammaproteobacteria > Enterobacterales > Enterobacteriaceae > Superficieibacter > Superficieibacter electus. Next base: position 3,965 of record NZ_PQGD01000027.1, on the reverse strand, counting down.
GCTGCGCAGGTTGAGTGGGCGGCGTTTGCGCGACGACCGGTGCCGCAACGCGCGGTTGTGCAACGACAGGCGGCGGCGGCGGAATATCGGCATTAATGGTAAAGACGACGGTGTAATTTCCCCCGTTTTGCTGCTTCACCGCCCGTGTTTTACCGTTCTGCGTGAGATCGACCACCAGCCTTAACGACTGGTTATCTTTCGGCGTACCGGAACGGATAGCTTTTACCAGATTGTTACCACTGAACTGAAGTGGCAACCCCTGAATCACGCCAGTTTGTTTAATATCCAGCGCCACCGTTCGGCTGCCGTCCTGCGAAAACGCATACTCGGGATCGCCGACAAAGCTAAAGGTAATGCGGGCCTGACGATCGCCATTAGACACCTGGATATCAGACAGGCTTGCCGCTCCGGCCTGCGTGCACAGCAGAACCAACAGCGATATTAACCACTTATGCATACGATACATCATCCCGTCACCCTTAAGGTTAACCGGCTACACGCGCCAGCAGCGAATTACCTGATGCGGAGACTGCCACAAGGCGCGCCTCACGACCCTGCGCTTGATAATCGAGGTGTATTTCAATATCCGGTTCGGGCAGCACGCCCGTGCCCTGCTGCGGCCATTCCACCAGACAAATCGCATCATCGGTAAAATAGTCGCGAATACCCATAAACTCCAGCTCTTCCGGATCAGCAAGGCGATATAAATCAAAGTGATATACCATTAACGCGTCGAGCGTATACGGCTCCACCAGCGTGTAAGTTGGGCTTTTCACATTGCCATGGTGTCCCAGCGCCTGTAAAAACCCCCGGCTGAAGGTCGTTTTGCCTGCGCCAAGGTCGCCGTACAGATAAATCACCGTTGCGCCATGGCAGGCTTTCGCAATACGGTCGCCAAGGTCCAGCGTTGCTTGTTCGTCGGGTAAAGGAATCACTCGATTAATCATGGTCTGGGTCAATCACATCCGGGTTAACAACACGCACAAGCGTGGAAAAAAGATCGGTAGCTAACATGCCACGCGTACCCTGTCGTGCCGCGATTTTATCAGCCGCGACGCCATGTGCCACACATCCTGCGCTGGCGGCTTCATAGAGCGGTAATTGTTGGGCCAGCAATGCACCAATAATACCGGACAGAACATCACCCATGCCACCGCTTGCCATTCCGGCATTACCGGCATCCACAATGCCCAGCGAGCCTTCGTGACTGGCAATGACTGTCCCTGCGCCTTTCAGCACCACCGTGCCACCATACTGTTTTACCAGACGCTGAGCAGAAAGTAAGCGATCACTCTCAATTTCTGCCACGCTGGTATTCAACAGGCGGGCAGCCTCACCAGGATGCGGGGTCAGCAGGCGATTGTGACGTTTATCGGGATTGATTGCCAGCAGGTTCAGCGCATCGGCGTCCCAGAGCATCGGTTTGCGAAAATTCTCAACTTTATGTAGCGCCTGCTTGCCCCATTTTTGCTGTCCAAGACCTGGGCCGACCACTACCACATCCGCCCATTCCAGATTATCGTCCAGCACCTGCGGGGTTAGCTCCTGAACCATTAGCTCTGGCCGCGCGGCGAGGATGGGAACGATGTTATCGCTGCGGGTCAGAATGCGTACCAGACCAGCTCCCGCCCGTAGCGCCGCTTCGCCAGTCATACGGATCGCGCCCGCCGTACCGTGGTCACCGCCGATAATCAGCAGCTTACCGTGATCGCCCTTATTGGAAGTGGGCCGGCGTGGTTTTAACCAGTCCGCCAGTTGAGCGTCGTCAAAGCGATTGTAGGGTGCCTCCTGTCCCGCCAGCCATCCTTCCAGACCCAGCGCGTGATGGTGTAGAGCGCCGACCACGTCACGCGCCTTGCCGGTCAACAGACCGGGCTTAAGCGCGATAAAGGTGATGGTCAGCGCGGCGTTAATCACCGCACCCGGCGTCGCACCGGTCTGCGCGAGTAGCCCGGAGGGAATATCCAGCGCCACGACGGGAGCCGGATGACGATTGGCATGCTCTATCAGCGCGGCGATGCCCTCGCGCGCTGCGCTGCGCAGGCCCGTACCCAGCAGGCCATCAATAATCACCTCGATGCCCTCGGGCCACGCCGCGTCTGGCGCATGGATAGTACCGCCAGCATCAAGCCAGGCGTCACGTGCCGCCTGCGCCTCTTCCGGCAGCGGCTTTTCACTCTCCAGCGCCATCAGACTAACCTCAATACCTGCGGCCTGCGCCAGCCTTGCAACGACATAACCATCGCCGCCGTTATTGCCGGTGCCGCAGAGAATGAGCCAGCGGCGCGATGCCGGATATGTTTCCCGCGCCAGCGTAAACGCCGCCAGCCCCGCACGCTGCATTAATTCATACAGCGTGATGCCTAATGCATCCGCGGCCTCCCGCTCAAGGCGCGGCAGACTCTCCGCAGGCCAGACAGTGTGTGGTATACTTGCGCGGTTTGTATTCATCTTATGGTCCGTCATGTCTCAGCCCCTCGATCTCAATCAGTTAGCGCAAAATATTAAACAATGGGGCACTGAACTCGGGTTCCAGCAGGTCGGTATTGCCGATACCGACCTGAGCGCCAGCGAGCCAAAACTTCAGGCGTGGCTGGATAAGCAATACCACGGTGAAATGGAGTGGATGGCGCGTCACGGTATGATGCGCGCCCGTCCGCATGAGCTTTTGCCCGGTACGCTTCGCGTCATTAGCGTGCGGATGAACTACCTGCCCGCCAACGCTGCTTTCGCCCGCACGCTGAAAAACCCCTCTCTTGGCTACGTCAGCCGCTACGCGCTGGGGCGCGACTATCATAAGCTACTGCGCAATCGCTTAAAAAAGCTGGGGGAGAAAATTCAGCAACAGTGCGCGTCGCTGAATTTTAGACCTTTTGTCGATTCTGCGCCTCTGCTTGAGCGTCCGCTGGCAGAAAAAGCCGGGCTGGGATGGACGGGTAAGCATTCACTTATCCTCAGCCGCGATGCCGGGTCATTTTTCTTTCTTGGCGAACTGTTAATTGATTTGCCCCTGCCCGTCGATAGCCCCGTTGAAGAAGGCTGCGGGCGCTGCGTCGCCTGTATGACCATCTGCCCGACTGGCGCAATCGTCGAGCCGTATACCGTCGACGCCCGCCGCTGTATCTCCTATCTCACCATTGAACTGGAAGGCGCGATCCCGGAAGAATTCCGTCCGCTAATGGGCAACCGCATTTACGGCTGCGATGACTGTCAGCTTATCTGCCCGTGGAACCGCTATTCACAGCTCACTGAAGAAGACGATTTTAGCCCGCGCAAATCGTTACACGCCCCGGAACTGATTGAACTGTTCGCCTGGAGTGAAGCCTGGTTTCTGAAAGTGACTGAGGGTTCGGCAATTCGCCGTATTGGTCATCTGCGCTGGCTGCGAAATATTGCCGTCGCGCTGGGCAATGCGCCGTGGGATGAAGCCAATATTGCGGCGCTGGAAACGCGTCGGGGTGAGCACCCACTTCTCGACGAACACATAGCATGGGCGATTGCGCAGCAAATTGAGAAGCGCAATGCCTGCGTCGTGGAAGTGCAACTACCGAAAAAACAGCGGCTGGTACGGGTGATTGAGAAAGGGTTGCCGCGCGACGCCTGATTCATTCACAGCGTGTGTATAAAATTAAAAACTCATTGGTATTCAACACGCAAAAATTCGTCAAGCGATCTAATTAACATTTTGAAATATTATTTTAGTTATATTTTTCATTAAGTTAGCGGGAAATAATTTACATTTTGAACTTTTTCACAGAATGGAGAACACAAATTAACCTGTGGATAACTCTGTTTACAGAAGTTTGTCAGAAGTGAAAAATATCCCATTCAACGGGCGTTGCCGCTGTGGATAATTTATTCTTGAGTGAAATTTTGGAGCGGGAAACGAGACTCGAACTCGCGACCCCGACCTTGGCAAGGTCGTGCTCTACCAACTGAGCTATTCCCGCTTGGGTGGTGTACTT
>NZ_PQGD01000026.1 GCF_002915575.1 Superficieibacter electus | reverse complement strand
GCGATTTCACCCCGGGTGGGCGTTTTGAAACTGACATTAACCGACTTTGCCCGCCTGCTGACACAGCTGTAATCCGGGCAGCGTAGCGGAACGTTCATCAGAGAAAAAATGGAATCAATAAAGCCCTGCGCAGCGCGCAGGGTCAGCCTGAATACGCGTTTAATGACCAGCACAGTCGTGATGGCAAGGTCAGAATAGCGCTGAGGTCTGCCTCGTGAAGAAGGTGTTGCTGACTCATACCAGGCCTGAATAGCTTCATCATCCAGCCAGAAAGTTATGGAGCCACGGTTGATGAGGGCTTTATTGTAGGTGGGCCAGTTGGTGATTTTGAACTTTTGCTTTGCCACGGAACGGTCTGCGTTGTCGGGAAGATGCGTGATCTGATCCTTCAACTCAGCAAAAGTTCGATTTATTCAACAAAGCCGCAAGATAGGTGAGAGACAGTACAATCGACTTCTGAGTTCAACTTGTCTTACCAGGAAAGCCAGCATACTTGCTGGCCTTTTTTTTGTTATAATAAACTCAGGCTTCAGCTGAATCTGTAAAATTACTGTTAATGAAACGGTATTTTAGGTTAATTTGGATGCTGTTACAGGAAGTGCGGATTTTTCCTAAATTTGTAAAAAACCTAAGAATTATCTTAATAAATCTGGTACTTAATTATTATTTTACGTAAAAAGTCTTTGTGGTTTAATGGTTATGTAAGGATTTTTTGATACCCTTATACCCGATGGACCTAAGGTCACTGACAACGATGTTCATGTAGAATCTTCGTTTCTGTAATCCCTTTTGTCCTTGTCCCAAATGATTGATTATTATAATAAAGGCTGATCGAATGCTATCTCGCAACTCACTAATACATGGTTTACGCCGAGACCAGTTAATCGGAGTTCTGACTATTTCAGAGTTTCCGGTAGTTATGGTAGAAAGCCACTTCATTCAGTCTGAGGTTATGGGAATAAAACCCGTAATTTTTAATATTGATGAGCTTCTTGTTTCTATATCCCCAATTTCCTCTCTTAAGTTCGATTGGGAGTGGGCCCCAGTTGATACAATACTCATTGAAGTTATCATTCCACCTGTAGAGTCAGACCTTGTAAGTGCAGAAAATGACTTCCTCCGTGATTCTGGTATTGGCCATATCCAGTGCGAGCCTGGCGGAGCATCAATACGACGTACAGTTACCTTCGTTGGTGGAATAACCGCTGATAACTTACTGTATCAGTTGAGGCTTATGTGCGTAAGCGCGTTAAAACTTTTAGGAGAGGAACTGGGGGATGAAGTCTAAGATTAGATATGTTTTATCTGGTTTTGTTGTGTTATGTGCATTTGCTGGAGTTTATAAAATCCTAAACAATGTTCCGGTTAAACCTGACCTTTTGGACTTCACTGGAAACACATTTAAAAAGACATCACTCTTCCTGCCATGTGATAAAAGCTCGCCTTCTTTAAACATTAAAATTGCTGATAACGAGAAAATCGTGATCAACGGCATCGCTTCAAAAGTAACTTTTGTTGAAAAGGCTGACCCCGTCAAAAGCCCTGGTTTTTGTGATGATCTTGATCTAAACAATTCTCGCCTTGTACATACGGCATCTTACAGCCTGGTGATTTCTGAAACCAAAACAGGATTTACACTATCAAATTTCAAGCATCTTGCCGATGATGAATCATTAGGCGGTATGTGGTTTTATCAAAAGTGACTTTTTATATGGCAACTTCAGACTTCGCTCTTAAAAACCATAATGTTAAAGCATTTGGTCAGGATGCAGCCCTTGTCATTGAGATGAACAATGAAGATGTTAGCTCATCAAAACCTTCACCTTTTTCAAATGAGATTGATAATTATTATCTTACATTGCACGTCGCTCCAAGGAACGCAAAAAAAGATTATGACTGGGGCTCAAACCGTTCTGTACTTCTAAAATTGTCGACGAATGAAGTTATGCAGATGGCATCTGTATTTCTTAGAATCATGCATACTTTAAAGATTGATAAGAGGAAAACCTCACATCATGGCCACGTCGTATACAAAAATATAAGCGTTACCCCAAACGAGAGGGGCGGTTTGTTGTTATCCGCAGGGATAGTTCCAGTCGATAAAGATGGCTTAAAACCCTTCATGCACATGGTCCCCGTCTCACAAATGGATTGCGTTAAAATTGGCCTCTACATACTTGGATATCTTGCTCAAAAAACGCCCTGGGTAAGCTCCGAGTCTATAATTACCGCGCTTCGCTTATCTGAAGCCAAGAATTCAAAATAGCGCATTAACATACGGAATATACGGAAAAATACAGGTTTTTTTAAATGTTATACGAACGGATATTTCTGTTTTTCATCGTAAAGTGAGTTTAATTTTGCTCAGAAAAACAGGTATTCGTCATGAGAAAATCAGGTTTAGGTTTAGCCCTGTTGTTTTCTTTAATTGCTCCGATTAAAGCGGTCTATGCTGAAGCGATTATGATTTCAGGAAAGCTACAGGCTGATTTGCCAGCCGTATCCTTTGACCCGGGGCCGGGCGACTTTGTTGCATACGTTAATTCTAACACTATCACTGCCTCAGGTGCAGGCACAGCCTGTAATGTAACGGTTGATGATCGAGCGACTTCCTCTGTTGATAACCTCGTTTGTTTTTTTGAGTGGTTACCCAATACCTTGGGATTAACTTCTAACGGCTTCACTCTTTCAGGCGTTCCCAACACCACCGGTGATTTAAAACTACCTTACAAGATTTCTTACTTCTCTGGTTCTGAACGGAAAAAAGTTGAAATAGTAAAAGGTGAATATTCAATCAAAAGTGTGGCACCGGTAAAACCAACTATCACCGGTCTTAAATCATCCCTGAACGGATTAGTCTATGACGGCTTTTCTTTCAAATCGTATTTAAAGGATGAAGCGATCAAAGATATCGCTGTTTCTGTTGAACCCCGCAATTATATTCAATACATCTCAATAGGTTCAGGCTCCGCCTGTGAAGTACCTATTGGCGGAACTTCCTGTACCATTGAAGTTGGAAGCATTAAGGCCAGTGATACAGATGAACTTTTGGGTTCACGTGATATCACAATTACAGCAAACTCTAAGAATAATTATTTCGCACCTCCTGAATCCAAAAAGCTTGTTGTTAACTGGGATTATCGGCCTCCTGTAGTAGACCATACACTTTGGAATTTTACCGATGAGGCTAAAACAATCAAAGTAGGTGGCCAGGACATCTATACCGGAGCCAAAACCGTTGCTGTGGCCGTTAAGGTACCCCAGCAAGAAACAGAAGGTGAATGGTGGCTCCCAACAGCTATGTCGCTCACTATGACTCCGGATGGCGTGTTTAAGCCGACGACTAAAGTGACTTTAGATGATGGCACTGAGATTGATTTCAAACAGTCCTGGGCAACCCCTTTACGTAGAACTTTACAGCCGGTAAGTGGACCTCAAAAAGTCGGTGATGAGTACCTCTATATCTTTGACTTAACGGATCTTATAAACGGGTCCTACGCAGCGACTTTTACAGTAGAAAATACGAGCAAAAACTCTTCTACGTACACTGAGCCTGAAAGCAAACTGATGCTGTCTGATAACCCAACGCTTATGGTTCTCAAAGATGGGCAGGTATTAACTAAACGAGCACCCGTATACTTCCTGAACGAGATTATCGTTGCAGCTTTCCAGGGGCAGGCTGGGGTTGCTGACATAAAATCAGTAACAATAGACAACAAAGTAGTTTCGTTAACACCTACAAATTATAAAGGTATTTACTACCTGCCGGTTGGAGACGATTTAGCAGTTAATTCGGATCACGAGATTACTGTGGTGGCTGAAAACCTTTATGGAAAAAACGTAAATTTCAGTACCGTGTTCACTTATCAACCTACTGGATTCACTCTTAAGAATCTGGAAAAAAACGTAACTCTTTACTCGCGCGTACGTCAGTATACGGACCTGCTTAGTCAAACAGCTGGTGATAAATGCACTCTGTTTACCACAGAGGAAAATGCGAATGCTTACCTCGCCTGGTATGGGGAAAAATCAGATGTTACAGCATGCTACCCTCAGTGGAACAATGTCCCTGATGGGTTGGAGTTCTATTTTAAAGGACGTACCCCGGGTCTAACTGGATTCTTTAATAAAACAGGTGAGAATCTGCTCGACTATCAAGTCTATATGATTAACGGGAAGGGCTCTAAAGCGGTTTCCGCAAGGAATCGCCGTACTCTGACCACACAATTACCATACAACCCGATCATCTCTTACAAAAAGAATAAAGTCATAGCAGGCATCAATCCGAACACTGCTCTGGCTTATACGACCGGGGGGGAGGCCGCTCGAATATTAGCGAAGGTGGTACCAGCTGACGTTACGATGATCGTCTCTCAAAACGGCTCTGAGGCTGTCAAAACGTCATTTAAAAATCGTTCCTCAAACAACGATGCAACGACCTTTGTACAAAGGGTCAAGGTTGCTGCTGCACCATTGTGGACAAAGAACGTCTTTGACATAGCTGTAGAATACTCAAAGGATCCAGAATTAAGAACTACAGACACCCTCAACGTATATACGGTGCCTGATTTCAATATTCGAGCATCGATGGAAGTGGATGACAAAAAAACAGCCACATCTCTTGAAGTGCCCTTAAAGGTAACAGTGGGGCGTTATAACAACTCCACACGTAAAAGTGCATTTGACCGTAAAACAATGGGAGAATGGGACGTCACGATATACTCTCAAAAAAGTGTATACGGCAAAGATCCAGAAACAGGCCGTTATAAAACTACATACGAAAGAACTGCGCTGACTGAAGCATTGCCGGTCAATGATGCGGGCATTGTCGAAACCAAGATTAAAATTGAAAATATGGATCTGGGTAATATGCGTCTGGTTGGTGTGGCTAAGGTCAGATCGCCATTCTCTGATTTTGAAATGAAACGTGAGACCAGTGCTGTAGGCATTCGAATCTATAAAGGTGAGGAACTGGAGGGTAACCTGTCGAAAAGCCTTATTATCGGAAGGATCCCACTTAGTACTCTGGTAAGCTTCAAATCTGCCAGTACGGCTAACTCTGATGCACTCGCCCCCACCGAATGGCAGCAGTCCTCTGATAATGGTCAAACCTGGACCATGCTTTCCGACATGACCGGAAAGAGAAGTGTAAGTATCAAAAAGACAGAAGTAGGAAAGTGGCTTTATAGGGCAAAAATGACTAATAAATTCACATCCAAGATTTCCTACACAGATGCCTTAACGGTAGTTACCTACAAGCAGCCTAAGCTCAGTATAGATGTTACAGACATTCTTCAGGGCTCAGATATACCTGTAACCCTGCTTGATAACGATGAACCTATACCAGCAGGCACCGCTGAGGTTCTCTGGTCAGAGGATAAAGTCAACTGGGTGCAGGGAGATACAACTTACACTGTGGCTTCAGCTGATACCCTACCGTCTACGATTTATGCCCGGATGCGTTACCTTGATTCCGATGAACTGGCAGAGGAGTCTTCATGGAAGGAAACGTCTGCTCGGTTGGCAGCCGCAAAACCCAAGCGCCTTTCTGTCTCGGTAACGGGGGTTTCAAAGGTAGAGGTTGGTCAAAAAGTTACTTTGGAAGGTAAGTTCACGAACCCTAACAGTAAGTACCAGAATGGTAATAACGTAGTTGAAGAATGGAAAACACCGGATGGCCAGACATTTAAGGGCTCTTCACTGTCTGTTACCCTTACTGAGCAAATGTTGGATAAACAGGGATATGCTGCTTTTGAATACAGTGCATGGTTAGCGGACAATAAGGAGAATACGGTTTCTACCCGTAGAGTTTCTGTCAAATCGTGGGTTTATAAATTTCCCGAGATGAAAATAAGCTCCAAACTTAAATACGACATGGCACCGACCACCCTACGCGTTGCGTTGAGCGGTATTAAGGATGGAGACTATCCTGGTGTTACTTATTCCCGTGAATGGATCTACGACAAAGAGAATCTGGTAATCACTAAAGATGAAGGTGACACCAAAGAATTTACAATTGAAAATCCTGGCAAATATACATTGATGGTTGTTTTCAAAGATAACCGAAACAATGAACAGCGTATCGAAAATACCTTTGTTGTCGATGAACAAACGCCAATGAACGTTGAGATGACACCCAAGTTCTCTAACAAATATATGAGAGCTCCACTCGATGTAACCTTAAGGTCAAACATCAAGCTATCTCATTCGGCGGACTCGATAGATACGGTCACATACAAGGTGAACGGTGAAGTAATACCCAGCGGCAAAAATTATTGGGCTCAACTGATCTCGGGTTTAAAAGAAAAGAAATACGAGATTACAATTGATGTTGTTAGTAAACTTGGACAGAGAGGTTCAGCATCTGTTGAGTTTGATGTCGTTAAAAACGCAGTGCCTAATTGTACATTGAGCTACACGGAAACCAACCTAAGCTGGAGCTTTACCAATAAATGTGATGATACTGATGGAAAAATGGTTAGATATGAATGGTTCATCAACGGCGAATTAAGGAACGTTTTCGGTAGTACGGCTACACTTTCTAAAAACCTTAACCGTGGTAAGCAGGACATAAAAGTAATTGCTTATGATGATAGTGGAGACTTTGCAACACAGCACGTGACAGTTTTCGGACCGGCTGAAGAGGCAAGTAAGTCTGAAAACACTGTATCAATACCAAGCAGTGAGTAGTTAATTTTTAAATATAAAGCCGGGACATTATGTCCCGGCTTTTTTATACCCAATAATTGGACCTTTGAAAAATTAATGTCGGAAAGTAACTTTGCTCCAAAGGCATCTTTCATGGCCGCTAACAAAGCTGCGTATACATGCTGAGGAATTAACATTCTTATAGGTGAATATTAGGTTGGTTTGCAGACTTCCGAGCGTTGAAAAACATGGATAATAATTACTTGGATAGAGGTGCATCTGCCTAGTAAAAATATTCTTCAGTGCCAGTGAGAAAAATATGAGCGACTACATACCTAAAAAGAGAGGGCTGCTTATACTGGATTGGTATGTCCCCCTTAATATTTTATTGCTGATTCTCGTTATGTGTGTCTTTTTCACCCGTTATACATTTGGATACGGTTTATTGAATGGGTGCCTGCCTGCTGATTTTTATATGATTGATCATTCGGATAAAAGTATTAAAACTGGTGAACTCATAGCATTTAACATGCCGAAATCGGTACGTTTTATCCCAGAAAATGAACGAGTCATAAAAATTGTTGCCGGTGTGGGCGGTGACAAACTTAAAGTAACAATGGATGGGGTTTATAACGGGGACAAATTTTTTGAAGCTAATGCACGTCGTATTTCGAAGAAATACAATATTCCGTCCATTTTGATTGAAAAAGAATTGATAATTCCTGAAGGCGAAGTTTTCCTAATTGGGCAAACCGATCACTCATGGGATTCCCGTTTTTGGGGAACAGTAAAGCTGAATTCAGTAATTGGGAAAACATATGCGATCTTTTAATGTAAATAAAAAATATTTACCAATACTTCCTGGACTTGCGTTATGTGCAGTTTTAAGTAATACAAATGCAAGCACTGAGTATCAACATGATGCTGACCTAATCGCTCAGCAAGCAAAAGGGCTTGGGGCACAGGCTAAAGGTGCACAGCAGCCAGATGGGGCTCTTAGCCTTGATGCTACGCTAAAATCACCAGATGTGCAGAAGTACATAGCGCAAGCTGAAGCACTCCAAAAAAACCAGGACCTGAGCAAGCAAATAAACCGTGGTTACGTCCCCGGTATGAATGCGGATAGTGTTCAAGCAGTTATAGACCATACCCAGGCTATCAGGGCCCAAAGTAATAACTCTGAAGCTGTCAACGATATAATTAGAAGACGTGATGAAATTCAAGAAAACGCCAGCCTTAATGAAGCGGCTCTGAAAGCTGTGGAAAATAAGCCGGAAGTCATGCGAGGACAATCTAAAAATATCGAAAAATTGTTTGGTTCCTCGGGCATCACAGCTGCTGACTTCGAAAGAAAAATGGATAGCACACGTGAAGAAGCACTATCAACTGAAAATGGAATAACGATCTTTGCTTCATTTAGCTTGCCGGATTATGTACTGGAAGACCTTCTACGTACGGCCTCAGAGCATAAAGCTCGTGTAGTTTTCAATGGTCTAAAGAAAGGAACTACTCGGCTACCAGAGACACAGGCAGCAATAAACCAAATGATTGTCAAAGGAAAATTTGAATCTCCTTTGATTACAATTGATCCTGATAGCTTCAGTCAGTATCAAGTAACTCAAGTACCGACAATTATTTCTAGGGAGCAAGCTCGTTTTGCAAAAATGGTAGGCTCCTTCAACGTTGAGTTTTTTCAGCGAGAACTTGCTAAAAAACCCGATCAGGATATTTTCCCGGTTGCTGGTACCACTTATCCCGTTGAAGAAAAGAGCATCATTAAAGAACTGGAAGAACGTGCACAAAAATATGACTGGGAAGGTGCAAAAAAAAGGGCCGTTTCTGACACATGGAAAAATCAATGGATGGTCGACCTCCCTCCTGCCCAGGAACACAAAGAATTTTTAATTGACCCTACAGTGAGGGTCACTCAGGACGTAAAAGATAAGCAGGGCCGTGTAATAGCTTCCGCCGGTGAGTTGATTAATCCACTTTCGAGATTTCCTCAAAACCTGACGATGATAATTTTCGATCCACTCAATCCGGGCCAGCTGGTATGGGCTGAGCAGCAGTATCGACAACGTCTGGGTAGTGGAAAAGTAATGCCAATGTTTACCCGTATCCAAAAAGATAATGGATGGGATCACCTAAATGATTTACGTGAAAAATTTAACGGTAAGGTGTTTAAAGTTAACGAACAGATCATCTCACGCTTTCAGATTAAAAACACACCTGCGCTTATAACTACTGACCAAGATAAATTCCGGATCACCCTGTTTAGCGAGGCAGAAGTCCGTGGTATCGGAGCCCCAAATCTTTCAGAGGAAAAATAAGATGAAACTCGGATTTATTATAGGCGCTCTCTTTGCAACATGGCTGACGCTAAATTATCCGGACCAGATGAGAAGTTATTTTACCAAAGCCGTCGACTATATCGAAAGTGTTGCAACATTTATTACATCCAAGTGAGCATGATGGTGAAAAAATTCAAAAAGTTACTTTTAGAGTTCATTGTAGCAGTTATGCTTTCGCTTTCTATACCGGGTATGGCTATGGCAGCAGATGCTGGAGTCCCTGGGGCTATGTGTCAGTCAGCTGGAGTGTGGCAGGGCTTGATTAAGAATATCTGTTGGAGCTGCATTTTTCCCATGAGGATAATGGGCATAGGGGCAGCTCCAGAAGGCGCTGCTCCTTCACGTCCGGGTTGCTACTGCACAGATCAGAACGGCGTACCGGAAATAGGTTGGCAATTGAGCTTCTTTCAGCCGGTGAAGATTGTAGAAGTTGTAAAGAGCCCCTGGTGCAGCCCCTTTCTTGAAGGCACGATGCTTCAAAAATCGCAGTTTGATATTGGTAAAAGCAACACAAATCAGCCAATGACAGCAACTGAAGCCGGATTTTACGATGTTCATCTTTGGGAGTTCCCAATCATGACAATGCTCAAATTACTGATTATTGGCGAGTGCACTGCTGAACCCTATATAGATGCCAGCCTGACCTATATAAGCGAAGTGGACCCTATGTGGGAAAGTGATCTGCTTACACTCGTCCTGAATCCAGAGGCAGTAGTTTTTGCAAACCCAATTGCCTCAATGGTGTGCGCTGCTGACTGTGTAGCAGTAACAGCAGGAAAGGATAATCTCGCTGCATACTTTTGTGCCGGATGCGATGGCAACCTTTATCCATTAACCGGCCACATTTACGCAAATGATGACGCTGTAAGGACGAGTTCACTGATAACCCAGCGTCTTCTGACTAAACTACATCGCCAGGGAATGCTGATGCGAACGATGGGAGCAGACGCAATGTGTGAGAAAACGTGGGAATACTTTACACCTCGTTCCCAGTATCGGCTTTCAATGCTTTTCCCAACTCCTGAGGCGAAAGGGCCGGATTGCTGTCATCGTCTTGGTGATTCGGTACATGACTGGTCAACCCTTAAAGGTGGGCGCAAAAAAATAGGCAATGATAATTATGTCTATATGTTGTGGCGTTACAATGACTGTTGCGTCAGATATATACCAGGCGCTTGATTTCTAAGGGTAAAAATAATGAAACTTAGAAAAACGATAGCTTCAACTATTATTGCATCAATGATTGCCAATACTATGAGTTGGGCTTTTTATATCTCTCTCATAAATATGGTAATGACTCCTCGTATTTATGCGGCAGACGCTATATTTGACCAGCTCGAAAGTAACTTTAATCTTGCTAATCCTAACGCAAATCGCAATGCGACAACCAGTGCTCAGGACATTGTTGAGAAGTACAAGAATGCGGATTCAGGCGAGAATGTCAGTGGGAAGATCACCGAGAAATACGTGGGTAAAGCCGAATCCGCTAATCTTAATCTCGGAAAGTATGGGGCAGGGAACTCAAATGAAAGTGTCATGAAAAATGCCGCATCCGATGGAAAGTCCATTGGTAGCGCCGTACAACTGCCGAGTATGTCTGGAGGGACAATCAATTCAAACTATACCAAGGAAGGGGCAAAGCTGCTCTCTCGGGATGCTAATGGCAACATTGGTATAAGCAGTAATCCCAATACTACTCCTGGAACCAAAACAAATACCGGAGAGATTTTCAGCTCAGAGCAAAAGCACAGCGATATTAAGTTCAATGCCGCAGATCGTTATGGGGATGAGGATGGCTTTGTAAACGATATAAAGAATCGGAAAAGCCAGTTATTTGATGCTCAAAGTTATGATGGCGTTGCCTACCGCACCCTCGTAAATGCTAACAAGGACAACCCGGCATCATCTATAAAGCCTAACGATCCCATGTTTACTGCGGGGAGAAATGAGATAACAAATGCTGTTGCTGGTACTGGAAACTGGCTTCAGAACTGTAATGTTGAGACCTCTAAAAAAACAGTAACCACACACTATCCTGATTACAAAGAGTTCTACTGTAACTCGCCTAAGCAAGATAACTTCAGCAGCTGCACGATAACCCGTGATTTTTCAGTCCCTGTTTACATTTCAGGCGGAAACGGAGACATGTCGATGTGCGGCGATAATTGTGTGCGTATATGGTTTGGTCGCCGTGATGACAACTACTGGAGTGACGGGGTATATGATAACGAACTGACATTAAAATTCCATCCGGATGCAAAATTGGCCTCAGCAAAGATTGTTAACGCGGAGTGGGATGACCACATGCGGGTAACACTTGATGGCACGCAGATTTTTGCTCACATAGATGGTGCATATCGAGAAAGTGACTATCCGGCTCCTAAGGGATCTTGGGAGTTAAAAAAATCGTGGAAACTCGACAAGGTTTACGATGTGACTGATAAGGTCAGAAAATCGGTGTATGAGGAGCCTGATCGAGAAGTGACAATGGCATCCAGAGTATGGGTTGGTGGGAAGGGTGAAGGGTATTTTGAGGTTGAGCTGACTTTTGAAAATATGAAGCTCGAAGATAAGCACGTCCAGGAACCAGCTGGTTGTTACGATGCTGTACAAGCTCCGAATACATTCTGCCGTTTCGATCGGTTTAAAGATATGGATGTTGGCACAAAACGGCTTCCGGAAAGCGTGCTTTCATTGGCAAAGCCTCTGTATGAAGGTGATAAAGGATTTCTTACCTGGAAGACAAACCTTGAAGGCTACTTTTGTGATCCATTGGCCAAAGACAAAATTTGCTCTTATGACGCTAGTGGAAAAATTATGAAAGACGCTAATGGAAAGGACCTCTGTTACAACTATGAAGAAATAAAGAGTATGCCTGATGCATGTAGTGCTTATAAAAATGATGCAGCATGTGTACTCGATAAACAAACATGTGCAGAGGGTTGGTTCGATGAGGGCACTAACAGTTGCTACATGTATGAACAGAAATACACCTGTGACAGAGGGAAGGATGTAGTTCGGGAGGTTGAATCTTCTACAAATGCCTGTGTTGGCATGATCCCATGTTCAGGTGGAACATGCGAAACTGGGCCAAAGGAAGAGAACAACGATTTTGGAAAAGTTGCGGCTTATTCAAACATGGTTCAGTACATGCAGGGCGAAGCCAAATGCGAAGACCCTAACGATGCCAATTCATGTTCCGTCTTTGAAGGAAAACCTGAATGGTGTGGTCGTTCAGTAGGCTTTGTAAATGGCCTGGCAAAGACGGACTGCTGCGAAGCACCACAGGGAACCGCAGGAGCACTTGAAGGTATCATGCTTGCCGGATCTATGATCAGAAACACAAACTGGACCAGAGTTAATGCTCAGCTAATAAAATGGACCGGCGGTGATACAGGTACATGGGCTTCTATGTCTAATGCGGTCGGAGAGTGGACTGCATCAGCTGGTAAAACAGTAGGGCAAATGTGGAACAACGTCACGAGCTCCTTAACGAGCGTATATGAAAACGTCGCTGGTAATCTAAGCAGGGCAGTTGGGTCTTCCGCAACTTCTGGAGGGGCAGGAGGTGCTGGCCAGTTGGCACAGGAAACAATGTCCAGCTTCGGTATAGGTCAGCTTAAGCAGATGGCAATGAAGAAAGCCTACGAATTGCTACCAGATACAGTTCGTGACTTTGTCTTTAAGAACGTTGCTACTACCGGAGGAGAGGTTGTCTTCTCGGCTGCGGTTCAAAACTTTATGCTTGCATTAAACGTGATCGGTTGGATTTATACAGCCTATCAGGTCACTAAAATGCTTTTAGAAATGTTGGTAGCATGCGACCAGAAAGAGATGGAAGCTTCTATTCATAAGAATCAAAAATCCTGTTTTACATTAGATACGGAACGATGCGTCAAATATCTGAATGTTGGTTTCACAAAGAAATGCGTTAAAAAAGCAACAGACATGTGCTGTTATAATTCCATGTTGTCACGCGTTATTATGCAACAAGCTTATCCGCAATTAGGAATAGACCCTGTCGCCTCTAATTGCGTGGGGCTATCAATAAAGCAAATACAGCAACTGGATTTCGATAAAATTGATCTGACGGAGTGGATTAATGATGCAGTTCAGGTAGGAGAAGTTCCTGATCAATATTCAAAATTCTCCGAAGAATCAATTGTGGAAAACTTACCATTCCAGAATGAGAACTATCAACTTCCATCAGAACGTACCAAGGAAGCAATGGGCGGTGAAGAAAATATGATAAAGGCCAGACAAGAAAATGCTCAGGCTATAAAAGAGGAAAATGTAGATTGTAGCTATTTACCTCGACCGGCCATATGTGAGGTAGGTTCAACTACGCTGGATCCGGTTACGGGCAAGCAGTTGCCGAAATATTGAAGAAGGGGCCGTTAGGCCCCTTTTTTAATTACTTGGCTTTCAATGTTTTTTCTGGGAAGCCTTTTTTACCGTATTCACCGGTAAAGAGGTAATAATCTTTTCCGTTGATGGAGGCTGCAACACCCCCTGGAGTTGTTGTATTTGGGCTATCAGAACGGAAAATGATACCCGAAAAATCAGCGCTTGTTTCGTTTCCTTTAAATGGGATGAACACATAACGAATTACAGCGTAATCACCAGCGGGAAGGTTTAGCTCAGGAATTTCGGTTCCTGTTGCGGGGCGAATCGCCTGAAAGCTGTACATTGAATCTGTAGGGAAAACATCAGCATCAGGCTTAGAGGGCAGATCACAGGTACTCCATTTATTGACGACTGCCATATCAATTTTACATGTGGCCAGAGCTGCTTTCTGTTTTTCAGGGTTGTATCCAAATGAGGCCTGAGTTGCTTTTGTATGCTCAAAAACATACTTAGCTCCCTCACGTACCAAACTTTCATCATTGTAAGGCAATTTTTTTGGATTGGGGACGAACACTAGGTATTGATTGACCTGGATGTATTCGGCGTCAGAAGAACTGTACAAAGAGCTGAGGCTCATGATCCCAAAACCTTTTAGACCGCCTGTTACGTAGCCCATCGAACTATTGATGAGATACTTAGAAAGAAAGTTGTCGGCATCCCCTCCAGGAGTAACCTCTTGCTCCTTAAAATTAACGTCGAAACCAGCAAACGAATAGGCATTCTTGGCGACAGAATCATTTGCATTAGCATGCCAGTACTGGCCGTGACTGTACGCATTCAGAGCGGTGCCTGGCGTAGTGCCGGTGTCACCGGCACAACCCGATAGGGAAAAACCAATGACGACAGAAGAGACCAGAGATACTAAACGTAAAAGTTTCATTTAAAGCCCTTTTTGTAATGTCTTTTGGAGATGGAACCATTATTCCATAGTCACGCGTTTCACAAACAACCTGATTGCATAAAAAAGGAAAAAAAGTGATTTCCAGTAGAACCAGCAGTACACAAGAAAAGCGCTTTTATAAAAATGTATAATTATTAAAACGAAGTAATGAGGTTGAAATGGGTAAGCCAACAGAAGAGCAAAGACCTGTTATCGAGAATGCTAGCGCAAACAATATGGTGATAGCAGCGCCTGGATCAGGCAAATCGTTCACCATGATAGAAGCGGTTATATCGATTCTCAAAAAGTATCCATATGCAAGAATCGGGATGGTGACCTTTACTCGCGCTGCAACAAACGCACTTGCAGCAAAGTTACAAAAGCGATTGAGCAAGAAGGATCTTGACCGGGTGCTGGTGGATACTTTTCACGGACTCGTTAAGAAGCAACTGGACATGATTCGCTGGCCGGGAAAGATGTTGATAGGGCCAGCACAGAGATCTGTCATTCACCGGGCTTTGAAAGAATCCGGTGTAACGATGAAGTTTGCTGAAGCTGAATTCGTTATTGATGCTATCGGCAGAGAAATGGATACGGATGTGATTTCAGTTCGGCATAACAGACAACAGATCCATTTGTTTAATACCTATCAGGCGTTATGCCAGAAAGACCATGTGGCGGACCTCAATGCTCTTTCAAAATTTGTTGTCGGTCAAATGCATTCGGGAAAAATGCGCACGTTAGATTTGACACATTTGATAGTAGACGAAGTTCAGGATACTGACTCTATACAATTCTCATGGATAGCATTGCATACAAGAGCTGGAGTCTATACGAGTATAGTTGGAGACGATGATCAGGCCATCTACTCCTTCAGATCCTCAGGAGGAGTCAAAATATTTCAACAGTTTGAAAAACACTTCAGACCTAACATATTTTACTTAAACACATGCTTTAGGTGTGAACCTGAAATTTTAGAGGTGGCCGGAGCACTGATAGGAAAGAATGTTTACCGTTATGCCAAAGAGTTACGCTCGGCAAAAAAGGGAGGGGGAAAGGTCACTTTTCGTTCATATGTAGATATGGAGGAACAGATACAGGGTATTTTAAGCCTTATAAATCAGGATCCACATGGATGGGCAATTCTAAGCCGCAATAATGCTCACTTGGATGAGCTAGAAAGTTTGATCGAACAGCCAGTAATTCGTTACGGAGGTAAATCATTCTGGGATGAAAAAGAAACAAGCGATGTGTTAAGCCTTATGGCCTTTTTCCGACAATCAAATGATCCTCGCTTAATGAAGAGAGTATTGGCATTGTTTGGAGAACAGGAATCAGTTTTGGATGAAGTGGCATTGAGTATGAGAGGAAGAAAAGTTACTTTTGGCGACCTTGCCATCCCGGAGGACAGTTCTCTCGAAACAAAAACATTACATTCAAACTTCGTGCGCTTTACCCAGGAAAGTTCTGATAAAGTTGAGATAGCAAAACGTTTCGCCAACCTTACGAAATGGATGGAATCGTCGTCAATCAAGATGAGGAGTAATAAAGGTACAGCAACCTTAACAAAAATTGCTTTAGACACTTGTAAACAGTGGGCAGAAAAGACTGGTTGGATGAATATGATAAATCGTGCTGCTGCAATGTCATTAGGCCCTAGGAAGAAGGACGAGGAATACAGCCCAGAGAAAGTAGTCCTATCAACCTTGCATGGTTCAAAGGGTCTTGAGTGGAATAAAGTAATAATAATGAGTTGTAATGCGGATCAGATACCAAGTAAAAGATCAGTTGGGGAGGAGGCAATAGAAGAAGAAAGACGTTTGCTTTATGTTGGATTTACGCGTGCAGAAAAGCAACTTTTTGTAATGTGGTATGGTGATCCTTCTTTCTTTTTAAGAGAATGCAGTGAAGAAAAGATAAAAGAAGCAGCTAATATTCGAATTTCTCCACTTTATACAGAATAATTCGATATGGGCATTTACTTATGCTTAAAGCTATAGTATAAAAACAATGAGCTTAAATATCAGCTCCCAAATTTGAGTAACTTTGCTTAAAGTTACTTTCGCGTTAAGCGTTGATTTAGCCGTGAAAAGCGGCCAGCTTAAACAAGCTGTAAGACACCACCGGCAAAATGTCACCTTTGTCGCTGGTGCACTTCCCATGCCTGCAAAAGGCAATCTGAATTTACCAAACCGTAACTAATTTAGCTCCTCCTGGGGCTATTTTTGTTGCGTACTTCTAATGCCAGATAGTATAAATCAGGCGGTTCATAGCTTACGGGAGATGAATGACAGGCTTTGCCTTCGTGTTGAAACAAAAATTTGTTTCTTCCTTCTTACTATATATAGGTGACCCCAAATGTCTAAAAATAAAGCTCGCAGTAAAGCCCTTCATCAAACCTTTAGTGAAATTATTCCAGAGATGGATAAGGCGCTAAACAAACAGCTCTTAGAAGTTCTGATGAAATATACAGAACGTGATAATGAACTGATTGTTATTTTGAATGAGGACGGCCCAAATATCATTGAACTTAAGTCTCTTAAGCCTGTGTCTTTGTTGGCCGAAAAGCTTTCTGCTTATTCAAGCTATTATCATGTGGATGTTGTGGAACTCGTGGTCAAGAAAATTGATTTCGAAGGAGCTTATAAGCTTCTTAAAGCTTCCCCAGATGTACCACTTTTTAAAAGCTTAACTGAACTGGATAAATATCTTGTTGAGGAGTTTGAAAAATACGGATTAAATTCATTTCTTGACGTGGATAATCTGGATTACTCACTTGAAAAAGCCAGTGAACTCAAAAATGAGCAGTTAATAAATTGGGTTTCGGACATCATTTGCAAACGTGAAAAATTAACTTTACGTAAGCGTTTTGATGTCGCAGTAAAGGCCCACTACGAAAATGTAGAAAAAATGTATGATACCATTCGTCCGTTAATGAAAAAACTGGGTTTCCCAGAAGATCTCATGACGCACACCTTTAGTGAGTTAAGCGTTTTTGAAACTAAAGGATGGGACCATGCAATAAAATCGAAAATTGAGACTCTCGCTAAGCGTGAAACTCAATATTTAGATGATGCGGCTAAAGCAGAGAATCGACGTCTTGTAACAGAGAAGTTGGAGAACTCTTTAGCGATTGCACCAACTAAACCAACAAGAAATTGGTTACATATTGCCGGAATTGCCTGTTTGGTAGTCTGCACGTTCATGTATGTAACTAATAAATTTATTTAATCCTGTTAAGGGGGAACCCTAACGGGGCTTCTCTTTGAACAAATCGAGGAGCGGAAAATGTCATATCTTGAATATATCAATGAAGTAAAAGTGTCCGGGATAGTTATCAGTGCTGTGGAGAAAAAAATGACTGACCAGAGTATAGGTTTGTTAATAAAGCTCAAAAATAGGATGAAGACAGAAGTTGATGGTGAAATCACTGAGAGAGAATTTTCAGTTCAAATCAAGGTGTCGCCTGAAATGTATTCAACCTGTTTCACTGGTATAAATCAGGGTGATGAGTTGATGGTCTCCGGTTATATTGTTGTCGATACTATTATGATTGAAGGGAGAGAACATCCTCTTGACTACATGAGAGTGGTAGCAACAAGTAAGTTGGCTCACATACCTAAACCTCTAAAAGGTTTTGGACAAAGTAGCTTTAATCAGATCTGACATTAAACCCACCCTAAAGGGGAGAAATCCCTTCATGGGATTTCTCCTTTTGGAGTCCCCATGAAACAAAAATTTAGGGCTACTGCAATAAGTAGTAATCAACTTAGTTTTTTTTCTATATTCGATATAGATGAAGATGAAATAACGCAAATAGTTGATTCACCCAAAGAGCATTTAAATGATGCATACACGTCCGGATTAAACTTTAAATCAGATGAAAGTAACATTTCTGAGATAAATTATGATTCTGAAAGGCGTGAAAATCACCTTTATGAAAAATCCAAATTACTTAAAAATCAGATTTTGCATACAATTAATTTTGCAGCAGAAACAGATTATCTATATTCGGTTGAAGAATATAACCCAGATTTGGGTGGTCTGGTAATAGAATGGACCCCTGAGGATGTGTATGTTGTTTTTCTATCCGCTATGGAAGAGTCTTTGGAAATCATTAAAGAACTAGTGTTGAGGAGAAAGTTATTCTTCAAAGATGACAATGGTAATATCACAGTGAATCCACTTTTAGAAGCTGAAACACGGTGGTATATGTCAAAATCATTTGAATACACTTGTTTATCTCATGGACTTGATGCATGTGAATTTAGAGCGGAATTAAAATCATGGCTCTATTATCATTCGCATCGTTCGATTAGTGAAAACACGAAATTAGCTGAATGCAGGAATGATGATGAAATCATTTTGCATGATTGCAATGACGATATGGGCTGGGACATCTTCTTTGATCAGGATTATTTAATGTCAGAAAAAAAACTGGCTGTTAAATGGACTGACAGGGAAATTATGGATGTTTACATAAAAGCTTTTAAATCCACATTAGAGTTGTTTGACGAGCTTGTTTCATGTGATCTGTTAACTAAACGAAACGCTTTTGGCAAGTTAGAAATAAATCCAATATTCGAAAATCATTTTGAATGGATCATGTCTGAAGCTTTTGAAATAGTGGGAAATCATCTTGGTTATAATGTGCCTCAAATCAGGAAACTGATGGCAACTATTTGCCAAATGAATCTCAAATAAAATGCCACTGGCAAACATCTGCCAGAGGGCGGTGTTTGCATTTTACCGGAGTTAAAAATGTCTAATGCCGCTATGAAGTTAAATGAAACATCTTCTGATGCTTATGAAAAATTAGAAGCTCTTCTTTCCCCGGATGTTATAAAGTTAAAACATTATGTGGATAAAGGTGAGTATCTTTTAGTTCTAGCAAAGGACCTTTTTGGTATTCCAGAAATGGATCCAAAGATGGCTGTGCCTGTTTTCAAAACTAAAACCTCGTATCGAGCTCCGCTGAACAAAGACTACATACCAAATCCCCGAATACTTGAACAAGTGGTTAAACTGCTTATCAGTCCGGATATAGATTTAAGTGTGTGTCTTAAAGGTGAGTCCGGTTCTGGCAAGACTGAAATGGTAATGTACATTAGCCACATGATGAATTGGCCGCTGACAATTAAGCAGATCAACAGCAATATTCGAGTTGATGAGCTTGAAGGTGAGCGCAGTCTTAATGGTGGTAATACAGGTTTTGTACACAGCGATTTGGTAACGGGATTTCGTAATGGTCACCTCATTCTTCTGGATGAAGTGGACAAAATCGATCCTGATACGGCAGCAAAACTTCACATGCCCATTGAACGTAAGCCCTGGTCACTCAGTGCTAATGGTGGTGAGGTTATAACTGCTAATGGCTACACGCGATTTATTGGTACTGCAAACACAAACATGAGTGGAGGCGCTCGCCGGTTCGTTTCTTCTCAACGTCAAGATGCAGCTTTTATAAAGCGGTTCTTGATAGTTGAAATGGAGAAGCCCGACAAAGTTGCTTTAACCAATGTGCTTACTAAACGATATAGCTCTTTGCCTTTTCAGGTCATTGAGAAGTTCGTAAGAGTAGCGATTGCAGTAAATGACTCTGGTACAGAAGACAGTGTGATGGATATTCGTCAATTAGTAGCTTGGGTTGGCACGTCGATGACGTTAAAAACCTTTAGTCTTCTTGACACTTTCAAAATAGCTTTTGCTTCTGCTTTACCTTTACATGTGGTCGATCTTGTTCTTCAAGCTATAGATCTTTCTCTTGGCGAAGACAAGGATAAATCGCTGGAGTATTTCACAGCAAAAAAGTCGAGTTAGATGGGATTTGTTATGAAACCTCTGATATTTGTATCTCAGAGTTATCCCATCTTGAATTTAGTGCGTTTTTAAGTACGGATGGTGCTGCTACCATTGCTATAGCAAAAAACGGAACTAATTTTACTGGACTTATGCAACTGAATAACGACTATTCTTTATTGTTTTATCATGATGGTAAAATAAATATGGAAGGTCTAATTAAAGAAATGGAATTAAAAGGTTATATGTATCAGGGAGCAATGGGCAATGATGATGTTGCCGCTGAGTTTCCCGGTATTCTTTTAATTGCACCAGAGAAGCTTTAATATCAACCCTATCGGGAAATCTTTCCCGTTGGGGAGGGTTTCCCCTTTTTTTTGGAGAAACCCATGACTTTAAATACTTCAATGCTTAACAAAGTATCTGCAAAACAAATCTCTGAGAATTTTGCAAAATCATATCCAGATTTACTGGAAGGTGCAGTTATAACAAAAATTGAAATAAGTGGCTGTCAAGGATCGCGTCGAACCGATAAAATCGATTTGTCTTATGATGGAGATGATATTACGGATCAAAAAAGCGTATCTAAAAGCGAAGTACGTTGGATTGACATAAAAGCCCTTAGCTTCAAAAGTACGATTACCAGCAGAATATCAACCCTTTGCTCACGCTTGTGCATCCGCTATAGCAATATGTGGATTTTACCAGTTTCCAGTATGGAAGAGTTTCTGGAAGGGGCCCAAGAGATTGAACGAGAGTTTCAGGCAGGTATTCAAAACGTTGTAGACAATTATGAGATGCATATTGAGGCTGAAAAAAATAGAAGCCCAAGAATGTCTTCTTTGATTGATCAGTTGAAATTAACTAAAGATGATTTCATAAAATCCTTTAGATTTAATATTGCTCACTTTATTCCTTTTACGCCTATTAGCGTTGAAGGTGATGAAACCCAGGACTACTATCAGGAACAATTGATAACAGATCTGGCAGAAGAAGCAATGAGGGTTTATGAAAAAATTAGTAAAAATAATAATTTGCGCTCAAGTACTATTGACCGACTGAAGCAAATGCAAAATAAGATCATTAGCTTCATGTTTATACATAAAGAGGCGGCAGTACTTGCAGAAGCTATAAAACACATAATGAATAATTTACCTAAAGGTGCCATTTCTGAACCTCGCGACGTTGCGGTGTTACAGCAGTGGTTTTATTTCATGAGTGATGCTTCAATGTTAAAGCGTATTATTTCAGGAGAGCAAAAGGTTACTGACTGGTTGGAATCTATTACCAGATCATTTAATCAAAGCTCACAAACAGAACCGAACGCGCTACAGAACACAGGTATTGAAGCTATTTTAGATTCAACAAATGTGTTTCAGGTTGAACCTGTCGTAGAGAACGATATAAAAAACAGCACGTTTTCAAACACTGATTCTGTAGCTGAACCTGAGAAATCAGTTTCGCAACAGGAAGACAATGCTGAAAATGGTTTTGATATCGAGCTCAAAGGCTGGTAACTGTTTGCTTTATTAAAAACCCCAGATGGGTACTTCACCATCTGGGTGAGTACCCCTTTTTATAAAGAGGTATTCTATGAAATTAGATCTTAAATCATCGCCGCGCCATATTAAGCGTTTACAGAATATAGCAAAAGTCATTAGCGGCTTAGGCGATGTAAGAGTTGTAATAGACGACAATACCAAAGGACCGTATTTTGATCCTGTCAATAAAGTTTGTGTTTTACCAAACGGCGATTATAGCGATGATGACTTTGTCAGTCTGATTGAAGGTTTTACCTGTCATGAAGCTGGTCATGGTCGCTATACCGTCAGTGAGGTTTACAGTGACGCCTTTAATAGTGTTCTCATGTCATCTGAAGGGTTTACACGCTTCGATGACGGAATGAATGCAGAGTTTGAGAGCCTCGCTGAGAAACGTAAAGCTTATAGCAGGGCAAAACGTCTTACCGGGCTTATAAATCTGTTCGATGATGTACAGATGGAAGAGAAGGTTGGTAACGATTATCCGGATGCAAAGCGGCGGCTTGCAGCCACTTACGCACTGATGGTTAAAGCCGGAAGGATGACTCCTGATATATCTTCTCGTCCGGAAAATCCTGTCCTATTTATTGAGTGGTATCTGCTTAACTCATTGCGAGTAAAAGTCCTTCAGCAGGTAGGTCACAAAGAAACCCTCGATCCGTTTTTTGACTATGCCCAAAAGATACTTTCTCCAGTAATTTCTGATGTTGAGGAAATTTTTCATGATGCTCTTGGTTGTGAAAATACTCAGGGCTGTGAATCCCTTGCTCGTAAGACCCTGGCTCTTTTAGAGAGACTGCGGGATGAGGCAAAGGAACAACAGCAGCAGACAGAGCAGGAGGAGCAGGAGGCATATGATGAATCCGAGACCGATACCGATACCGAATCAGAAGATAAATCGCTTACGTCGACTGATAGTCGTGAGGATGATTCTGAGGACGATAGTGAAGGTCAGGCAGATACTTCCGATAACGCTGATCTTGCTCAAGAGGGATGTTCTGAGCCTTCAGAACTTGCTGAAGATAACGAGGGAAATAATGAACCCACCGGTGGCAATCCCACGGGTGATAACATTATTGAAGACGATACTGATGCGATTAACCCTTCCGAGAGTGAATCAGATGAAGCCAGTTCGACTAACGTTGAAGATGAAAGTAACTTTTCATCGGCTCAATGGGAGATACTGGCAGATTTGTTGGATGCCTTTCTTAGCAGTGATGAGGATAGCGAAGATTATCACGATGCTTTGGCTAAAGAGATTGAAGGTATTGCATCAAAAGTATCCGATGACGTGAAAGCCGAATTCGGTGCTTCTGAATGGGATATCCCTGATCTCCTTATCGATTTGAATGTTTACAATGAGGCTTTGTCTCTGAGTCATTCAATCGGTAGCGACTTGTCTGTTTTACAGCAGGTTAAAATGCGTGGCCGAAACAAAACTCATGAGCGTGGAATTACCTTCGATGGAAATCGATTAATTCTGTCACAAATGGGAGTTCGTGATGTCTTCAGAGCTCAAAGCGAATCTAAAAATAGAGGGCATGTTGGCCTCGTATTAGTTCGTGATATTTCAGCGTCAATGGCTAATGATGAAAGATATATTCATGCCATTAAGTCAGATCTTGCTTTATCGATGGCCGCTGAAAGTTTGTCAAAAATGCATGTCTCCAATATAGTTTTTCCCTTCAAGGAAAGTGAATTTGAGATTATCAAAACGTTTGATCAAAGCGTTGAGGAATCTCTATCGAAATTCACTCTTGGATGTAAGGGTTATTATACCCCTACGGGATCTGCTTTAATGGCAGCTGTTGATCTGTTACTTGACAGCCAATTCGATAGGAAAATAATTTTTCTTATAACTGATGGTTATCCGAATAAATCGGAATTTACTATCGTCGAAGTTATGGAAAAGGCTAAATGTAATGGAATAGAAATCGTTGGTGTTGGTATTAAGACTGATGAAATAATTGGTTTTGAAACGGACACTTTCGTAACAGTTGATGATACTTCTTTATTGTCTATTGAAGTCAGTAAGCTAGTTCATCAAATACTTTCTTAATAAACTCTACCCAATCGGGGCAAAAAGGCCCCGGTGGGTCTTTTTGCTCCATGAAGGAATAAGGAGCAAAATATGACTCAGATAAAAACTTACCGTGTAGAACATGAAAAAGTCGGTGCGATGCATAAAGTCCGTATTTTCGGACGTGTTGGTGAAGTTATAAGCAATGATAGCCCTCAGGAAAGAATCTTCCGCGAAGTCACTATAGCGGAGGGTAATAGCCAGCAGGCTGCGTTACTTGTAGATAACTACATACAGCGTCTTGAGAATAATGGCTTCACGACTGAAGCATAAATGTTGAGGGCCCCCGGGCCCTCTTTCTTAAATTCTGCGTTGTGGGTTTCTCCCTGTCTTCTGCACCGCAGAAGGCATTGAGAAACTCACAATGCCAGATAAGAGAGATCATCATGACTTATGCATCCCCGGCTCTTCGTCGTAAACCACAGGAAGTATCTGAACACTTTATTAAACTCGTTCATGCTCGAATTGCTGAAGTGTCTGGCTGGAAGTATATATTCGAAAGAATACCTGCTTTCAAAGACGCTTGTGCAAAAGCCCCGAGCCAGGTTCCTTGCCCGTTTACTGGCGCAGGGAAATCGAAGTTTCGTTTCCGACAAAAAGACCTTTATACCGGATGTGCGATCCATAATGACTTTCCGGTAAATGAGTTTTGCGACGGAATTGATGTTCTGGCGAAATATTATGAATTAAGTAAAACGCAGACTTGCAAAAAGATTCTCTCAGATTTTTTCGGGATGGATCTGCATGCTCCGTTAACTGACGCCGACATTGAAAATGAACGACGCTATAAATCAGCAGTTCGTGCCACAGAAACTCTTGACCGAGAGGAAGTGGCAAAGCGAATGCGAAAACTTGATGTGATGTATCACTATACCGGTGAAATAAAGCCTAATACTCCTGTTGCTTTGTACCTCCGTAATCGTGGGATCTCCCGCTTACTGAGTCACTTACCAAAGGATTTAGGCTTTAATAACCGGATCTACTATTGGGATAAAGATAAGCAGAAATCGATTATCTATCCGGGAATGATTGCAATCTATCGTGACACCCGAGGTCGGCCTCTGACTATCCATAGAACATACGTAGACAAAAACGGTGATAAGGCACCTGTAGAAAATCCAAAGCTGATGATGAAGCCTCCTGCCGATATGACAGGTGGCTCAATTCAGTTGTTTGACCCTCACTATGATTCAGGTAGTTCGACCTGGACACTGGGAGTGGCTGAAGGGATCGAGAATGCGCTTTCTGTTGTAGAAGCGACTTCAACACCATGCTGGGCAGCCAGCTCCGCATGGTGCCTTGAAAACGTTACTGTTCCTGATTTTTTACTGCCTCCGCCGGATGTAAAATATATAAACTTTTATATCTGGGCGGATAAGGATATTGCTAACTCACAAGGCACTCGTGCCGGTATCGAAGCTGCTCAGCGACTTCAAAGCCGCATGGTTGAGTTTTTGGCTAAACGATATCCCGCATCAAAGCTGACAATTGAAGTCTTCGAACCAGCACAAGATATTCCTGATGGGAAAAAGGGTATCGACTGGAACGATGTTCTCCAGTTAACAGGGCAGGATGGATTCCCGATTCACTGGGCTCCTGAATGTCTTAATCAGCTGTAACAACGATAACTCCCCCGCATTTTGCGGGGGGGGTTATCTTATCAATATTATTTTTTAAATTGTATTGATAAGATAACCGCTTTCCTTCGTGATAATTACCTGCCTTTAAGGTCTTTTCACGGCTGAGATGCTTGCTCAGTTAAATAAATGTGCGGTACTACTGGCTATGGTCGGTTGTATGACATGGTTATTCCATAAACTATTAAAACCCATAACGGGAGTATTACCGTTATGGTGATGCTCGTCGTTTTACATCGGAGAGCATTTTAATGAATTTTCAAACTAACGAAGTTTTTAATAAATTTGCTGCTGTTATAAAATCGCGCATCGTCAATGAACCATCGTCATGCTATTTGCTGCATGATAATGAGATAGATATAACGATTTTGAAACATGGCATATTAGAAAATGACAGAAACCTGTTGTACGTAGTTCGTCCTTCAGGAACGTGTTTGTTGCGTTGTGACAAATATTTCTATCCGAAATATTATCTTCGTTGCCGTGGAGATTATAAGTCATTCATATATGTCCATCTTGATCTACATAGTGGTGAAGCTAAAGAAATCACATGGGAGCAAGCAGACGATATGCTGTCTAGTCCAGGAAAACCCCCATTAAAAGGAAATCTTGGACGATTTGAGTATATAAAAGTTGTGGTTGAGGACCTTCGTATTCGAGGTTACGCTGATTATCTTCCTGCGTATAATCTTGATGACCTTCGCCGTTTTGCCTTACAGGACGACCGCCCATCCCTTGTCAGATACATTGACAATGTAATGGCAACGGTCTGATTGGTTGCTAATTGATTTACATATTTTCCCTGATGGCCAACCTGCATCAGGGAGGCCTCAATAACGACTGGAGGCTGTATGAAGTTAGCTACGGACCTGGTAAAAGCTATTTTGATTAGAAATGGTGTTGAACCAGTAAATATAAGCGAATCATCTAAATTATCTTTGAAACAACCACTGACAGAACTTAAATTCAGTTTATATTTGCGAACTGAGCATTTATCTCACTTCCTACCCGGTTATGTTTATTCTATAAAAGAATGTCCACTGTCATATGACATCGGGATCGAAATTCAGAAAATCTTCGAAAGTTTACATTTGTTAAACGAAGAATTTGAATCCCTCGGTTTTGTTTCTGTATGGATAGAAATGCATCAAAGCATTTTTGAACAAAGTCGGTTTAAGAAAAGTAACTTTACTTTTCGGGAGGAAGAGGTCGAGCTTGCTAAAGGGCTTGTTTGTTCTCACAATTCACAAATAAGTAATGCGGCTTATTTCTGGCTTCAGCACTTTGAGGAGTTTATGATTTATGTTCGTAATAAGCTTATCGACCTCTTTCGAGAGGCCTATGACCTGATCCTTGGAATGCAGCAAGTATTTTTCATTCGGGAAAAGGAAGAGCTGTTGAAAACTATAAGTTATGGGGATGACCTGTATGAGGTGAAATTAATGGCGGCTGAGCTTTACTCTATCGAACAGAACTTAAAGTGTTCTGAATCGATAAGTACAAAATCTCAAGCTTCGGCATATATTAACCGCATCCGTGAGTTTGTGCGTTCGGGGTGGAGGCAGGGCTATATAGTCTGCCATCATAAGCGAAGTAATCAAATCTCATCATTGTCATTACCGATGTACTTGAAAGATACGTCAGGCCGAAGTGCTCGAAAGCGAGTAAAACGTCTTATATCTTCTACAGTTTGTGGTAGAAATAAAGATTTAGGTCTTACAGATTTTTAATTAAATTATACCCATGTGGGGATCACACCCCATATGGGAGTGATCCCTTTTTTATTGAGAGAGGATCACATGAAAATTATCGAAAAAATCATTAATGCCTTTTTGGTTGTTCAACATAAAAAAATACAGGTTAAAAACATTACATTTTTAGACAATGGGCAGGGCATGTTCTCTGGTATGTCTTTTGATGCTGATGTTTCACTGGAGTTTATGTATGAATCAGCAAAAGCATATAGTTCTTGTTTCTGTGATATTCCCTTTCCAGGTTTTGAAGATGCAAATCTGGAGGAAATTACGAAATTTCAATTAGATGCTTTGAAGCAAAGAAAGAATCATTCTTTCATTGTTAACCATTTGAGGTTTCCTATAGTTTTAAGGGAAGGGTGCAAAATCGAAAGAGGAGAAGTCTATTCAATTTCGAATTGCACTTATAATAAAGAAAGATTGCAGTATCTTTTTTCTCAGGATATTTACGGTAAGTTGTATAATTCCTTAGAGAAAGAATTAAGCTCGTTTTTCTCATTTATCAATGTTGAGGTGCACGAGTTGTTAAAAGATGCTGTATGCTTTGCATTAAAAATCCTGAATAAGATATCTTTGGATACACCTGAAAGACTTATTAAAGCTTTTAATTATCGTGACTGGTATTGTAGTTACGATGTTGAGCTTTTTAGGAAAGGCTTACCTGGTCATATTCTGGAAGAGCTCATTGCTCCAGATATCTTACTTTCAGACCTTAACGGTTGTAGAAAAATACTTAGAAATGCAAAACGATTTCTAAATGGACATACAAAAACCAATTGTGTTTATATTAAATATGAATGGTGGTTGGGGCCTGTGGATACCTCACACTCAGCTAAGTTGATGTCTGACAAAGAAATTAACAACCGAAGTGACTTGAAGAATTTTTCAAAGGTCTTTTTCAAAGAGTGTTTAAGTTCTGGTAAGTCGGAATATGAAAACCATCTTAGTGAAAAAGAACATGCGCTTCGCTACAATTATTAATTAAAATTATTTTCTCCCATAGGGATTTCTCCCTTTGGGAGAAATCCCTCTATTAAGAGGGTATTTAAATGAATGCGATACAAAAGTTAGTTGAATCTATTCTTGTTAAAATGGGTTTTGTTGGCGCTGTAGTGGAAAATATATATTTGGATTCAAAACCATTTCGGCATATTCGATTTGTGGCTGATATTCCAGTAATATCTTTTCTACCTCATTTGGTGAAATATCTTAAGGGCGCAGACCATCTTTACTGTGGTAACGATGATTTGCATCCTCTTTTCATTTATTTTTCCGAAGCGGCTACATTAAAAGCAGGCCCTGTAAATCTCGCGAACTTTCGTTTTGAAGTTTCTATAGCTTCAACTCATTTACGACTGGTCTCAGAGCAGCCTGATTTGCTTATCAAAGGATTTAACCGGGATAATCTAGAATACGTTTATTACCGCTCAGATTTGGCCTCTAAGGATCTTATACTAGGCCTTGTTGAACACGGTTCTCCTTTCATAAAACATCTACATGGACTTATACAAAAGCGAATTTTAAACGAGTTCTCTCTGATTTTTTCTGTTCTTGAAAAGATTTTAGAAAGCGCGAAGCCACAAATTCTTGCTTGCTTCCATAGTGTTGATTATGAAATGAACGTAAAAATAATAGCCGAAGCTATACCTGAAACTGTATCTAATCAGATAGTCACATCTGATTATATAGTTAATTCTATATCAGATGCGGACAAGTTTATAAATCATGTTCGTCGCTATTTAGCAGGCAGGGTAATGAAGAGGCGGATATACGCTGAATTAGATGTTTGTGAAGAAACATCAAATATTTCACTAGTGAACTTAGGATGCTTTACGTCTCCTCTGCTCGTTACGGAATATCAAATGTTTAAGCCACACTCTTCAGGGTTATATCGAAAAGCTATAAACAACTCCTTAAAACAGTTCAAACCAGAAATGCATGTACCTTCTGAAGAACTCTTTTATAATTAATCTAACCCATCCGGGAACTTGCTTCCCGGTGGGAAGCACTTCCTTTTTAGTCATGAGGTAGTGTAAATGTTTAAAGAATCTGACCACGTGGAATTTGTTAGTGCCTTTCTTTATCAAAATTTAGGCCTTAATGTTCCCGCTGACGATATAACCGTTCAATTATCTGATACTTCGTTCGACAAAGTAACCTTTGATTACGATGTAGATATCGATAATTTAAATTGTATGTTGGATCTCTACATATCTGAACTAATAAAGCACAACGCATCTTACTCCGATTCTATTCTTTTGAAACAAAAAATAATTTATTTTCTTGGAGTATTTAAGAATTTCGGATTTTTTACGTTTGATATTCGCGGATATAGTAATACTTTAAGCCCAGTTAAAGTTATTGATATTGTTTCAATGATTATTAATGACTGTGAAGAGTTATCTAAAGCTAATTCTTCTACTGATGCTATAAGAAATCTTTATCTCGATAAAATGAAGGTGGATGGGAAAGTGTTAGTTGCGAAATTTGCACTTAAACAGTTTTTTCATTCCGACTTTGGTGACTTTATCTCATTTGTCGAGAAAAGAATTACAGATTGTCTTAATGAAACTTTAAGGATTATCAAAGCTGTTGAACATGGCTTTGTACGTGTTGGGCAGCATAAGATTAATCGCCGTATTAATGATGACTTAAAGTTATGCATTGATTTCAATACTGATGATTATCCGGCAAATATGCCAGATATATATATTAAGTTTAACGATACATTTGATGGGAACGGGGCGTTATATTGTGACAATGATGCCCTCATATCCCTCTATACCGATGTTGCTTCAATTATCAATGTGCCGGTGATGATGGAAGTAAGATTGATCAATAAAAGAGGGCGTGTTGTCTGTGATTCTTCGCATTCAACTTACGTATCTCTCGAAAGTAATGACCGATACAGAGTAACTGATCGCACATTACTAATAACTGAAGCTTTTGACGATTTTCGTAACGCGTCTCAATGATCCTTTTGCTTCAGTCCAAAAAAGTAACTTTGGTTGGCTGAAGACACTTGTCTATGACAATGTAAAATCTGTCGCTGGCATCTTCTTTTAGCTTAACCAAACTTTTATCTAACCCAGTGGGGAAGTCGCTTCCCTTCTGGGGCACTTCCTCTCAAATTTGAGGTAGTGTATATGACACATTCATCTGATGATAAAAACTATGTCCGAGCAGTTCTGAGCTATCTTGGCATAGATTTTGATGAGGCGGATATAGTATTAAGTGTTTGCCATTGTCAAAGTGACGAGCTTTCTTTTACCTGTAATATCAAAGCTATTGAACTCAAGAATGCTGTTGATTTATATGTCGATAGTATCTCTGAGAATGAAATAGAAGCTTTAAACAGAGAATCTTTAAAATCTCGACTCTGTTACTTTCTTGAGGTGTTTGACGCAGTCTCTGGTCAGTACCTTGAGATTTCAGGAAAACACTTTGCAACTAGCCGTTTTGAATATGATGATGTTTGTAGTGAAGTTCTTAGCATGTCTAATGATGTTTCTCAGTCGAAAGGTTATGACCGGGATGAATATAACAGACTGATGCAGGTTGATGGTCAGGTTATGATTGCCCGTTTTGCTTTGCAACAGTTCTGGGATACTCATTTTATTGGACTAATAACATTTGTATCTGAGTCTATAACATCGAGCCTCTATAAAGCTTATGAAACTTTTAGTGATATAAGTTTGGCTTGCTATAAACTGAGTGAATATTCTTATTCACGCTCTATCAACAGTGAATTGACCCTTAATATTTCACTTAAAGAAAATGACTTCTGTGAGGACCTATCTGATTGCTATATGGAAGATGAGGCTTTACCTTCTGGTAGGGTAATTTCTCGACGCAACAATGACTCCATAATAAGTATTTATGAGAGCTATGCTGCGGCTTCTTATATTCCGATGATTGCATCTTTGGAAGTCGTTGATGAATACGGCGAAGTGGTTACTGACCTCTGCCATACCGTTTATGTTTCAGAGTTAACCGGTGGGCGGATTAAAATCCACGACCGTAATGACTTAGTATCTGAAGTTTTCGATAACCTAAGAAATTTAAATCTTGCAGTTGGAGATTCAGTTTCACAAGCTGCTTGATTCTTTCCCTGATTTTGATTTTTTCTCACATACTCTTATGGCACGGTTTCCGTGCCTTTTTTTTGCCTCGCTTACAAGCGTCTACTCCTCTTCTACCTATCCCACCTTACATCACCACTTAAAATCTATCTTTCTAATTCCATTATCCTTTTCGTAGCCTCTAATGCTCTGGTATGAACATACTCTTTAAACTCAAAAAAGTGCTATTAACGAAAAAAAATCCCTAAAGAGATTTGTATACTGTTCTCAACCAAGGAGAGCTCATGAATGAACTAAAATCCAAAAACGAGAACAGTACCAAAAGCAACTTTCCCCCGGTTGATAATCAGTTTTGCTTTTACCATGTTGATTTCAGCATAGAACGACTACTTTCAACGGCCGAGGATCTCCAGTTTGAGTACATCTTCCAGAAACCTGGAAGTGAAGTAAGAAAGGATTTGGTTGAGCGATTCGAACGTGGAGAGCGCTTTGTTACAGCTTCACACTGTGACAATTTCTGTGAAATCCTTGGTTGTCAAGGCCATCAGGAAAATGCATAAACCCATAAACCTACATTTCCACTTTTAAGGATGTTCACTAAAGAATGATTGGAGAAAGTATTTTTGACTGGGTAATTTACGGAATATCCATTTTGATATTTGCCTCAGCACTAATTGAAGGAAAGACAACTCGCTACCCAGCACTTTTTTTCTATGGGAGTTTAATTTTAATGTTAATCCTGATAGTTGCTGGAGGCCTTAACTGGTGGTTCTACAGGTCAAAATATGGCGCAGTAATCGTTATCTTCACAGTGGTCTCTTTACTGATGACTCGATTCCGCCTGGTCATATATAAATTAAGATTAAGAAAGTTAGTTTCAGAAATCAGATTTCGTATAAAAACGGGTTTTCGTATAATTCTTGTTTTGTCGGATAATGAGGATGAGCGTAATGTTCTGCTGTCTATGCTTAGCAACGTATTGCCAGAGCAAACGCTTATTCACACGCGTGATGCTCTCGGACCTCATTCAGAGCCTATCCTAAAAGCTCTTGAGCTACATCATCAACAGGGAACAGGTTACATACTCGTCTGTGAACAACAAATCTCAGCGCGTACGTGGTTGAGTATCGTAGAAAATGGGAAACCTGATACATCTATAGCTGTTAATTTTCATTCGATCCCAGAAATGGAGTGATTTTTCAATGAGTAGAACCGTTTCACAAAGTGTCACAGAAGATTGTCTTTTTGATACCCGCACACAAGTCAGATTACAACTAAGTCGAAGCGTTCATAAAACGCTGGCATCTGCTAAAGAAATTTTACAGGGAAGGGGGGTTGATTCGGTCTCTATTGAAGATCTTGTGCGAGCCTGTCTTGAAGAGAACCAGCCAATTGATCTAGCCTCACTTTACCTTGAAAATCTCTTAAAACAGAAAGGTACCAGCATTTGCGATTTTTAGTGTTTTCAAACCTATTAGATAAAATGCCGGTTGTGTTTATATAACATCAATAATTTCATGCAACAGGTAAAACATGAGTACTCAAAAGCAACTTTCCAGAACTACCGGCACTGAACGTATGTTTAAGGAAGAGCTGGCGTTATCCTTAATTTGTTGGGTTTTCACCAGTCCTTTTACCAACTGGACCGATAAAGTCTTCAGTGGTATTGAAGTTCCGTCTGAAGGACCGTCATCATTACGGGGTGAGACAGAAAAATTCTTTCGTTTTGTCGTTAATGAAGAAGGCTACGACGCAGGAAGGGCTGCTATTGGTCTTGACCTATGTTGTTTTTCACTTCCGTTGTGTTTGTTCCCGGACGCTGCCCTGTCTGAGGAAGAGGTTATGAGTAAGTTAACCGGAGAAGTTATCCATGGAATTCTTCTTTCCTTACCTGAGTTTATTGATATGCCAGAAGTGCTCGCTTACCAGGTCAGGGATGAAATTCTTGCTTTTAACACTCGCTGTGGAGACGGGATCTTTCATGGTTGGAACACGGCTTCAGAATTGTGGAAGTTTGAAATCTTTCCCCGCACCACCATCATGATGCAGCATACTTCGGCAATACATTAAAATTAGGCGGGGCAGAATGCATAAAAAACTTTTTCTTCTCGAATGGAAACCCTGTCAGAGCCGCGTATGGGCCGGTTGGATGGCCCTGTGGTTGACTATCAGTTTTCTGATGTTATCTGCCTTGCTTATGACAGATCATCTCCTGAACAAAGTCATCCTGCCGCCAACATGGTTGTTGATCTGGTTTTCGCCAATGCTGGGGTTTTTGATAAAAGTTCGCGTCGTCGAAACTCAACATTTCCTGGAGCATGACCTCTGTGTTGCAGGTTTCTCTTTTTACCGCTGGAAGAGGTTAGTTTCTCCCGGGCTTTGGTCAGTTGACTGTATAAATGGTCGTTTTCGCCTCAATCGGATCACCCAGGTGGGTAAGACTATCCACTATCCATGGCGTCTCCATTATCATCCTTTGTTCATGAGCCCTATCGAACATAAATCGCATGCTGTGAAAGCTGTTTCAAAATGACTTCTTTAGAGGTTTACATGACATTTATGTTCTGCAAGGTCAGCCTGGGCAGCAAAATTGATTGGAAATAACATGAGCCTGGAGAAACGTATGAGTTATGACGATTTGCCCTATTTTCGTGACCAGATTCTGGAACGCATCGACTCGCTCAAGTGTTTTCTTTCGAACACCCCCCCGATGATGGCAAACCTGATGACTGTCTCCACCGTATCTAGAACAGAAGAGCGCTTGAAGCAGGTTAAACCCATCAGGGTTAGTATTAAAGACGATGCTTCGGTTGAGGAAATTATTCAGGCACTTACTGACATCTGTGTGGATGACATAGAGTCATTAAGTCATGATTCCACCAAAGTAACCACTAAATACCCGGGTCTAATCATTGTCCCCGAAAGAGCAGATCTTCTCGAAAGCTTGATCACTTCTATAAACGAAGCAAAAAATGATTTTGCTGCGGCAATGAGGCGTATCGATAATAAAAAGAATGTCCGTTTTGATAAAGTGCACAAGAAGCTCCCGGGCCTTGTCGCTATGCACTCAACAAGAAATATCCTTTTCATCAAGTCCCAGCTTAAAAAAGTTACTTTTTCATGGCGGCTAAACCGAAACCAGGAAGTTAAAACAGCAGAGCAACTTGTGAGTTTGTTGGAGCGCAGGAGAGCCTCAGAAGTAAAAAATGTAGCAACTACCAATTTGAATGTCGTGTCTAATATCGATAAGGCTTTACACCGTCTTGAATTTCACCCACTGAAGCAGGGCGAATCTTATCGCCTTTGTCGAACTAACTCTTTCCCTGTTCCGATTGCTCACATTTTTGCATTTAGGCCTGAAGGGCAGGAACGAAACGGGAATAAATATGCTGAGACTGATTATTCAGTAGTAAAAGCATCCTTGCCCATTTTCGCAGCAGGCAACATACCTCAATTAAAAACGCTCTCTGACTGGGCTCCTGAAAACAGCCAGGGTCCGTCCAACCAACGGAAGCTGAGCCTGAAATATACAGAACTCGTGCCGGGGGCTGAGCTGGGCATTTTCATTGTCAGCCCCGAAAATTAAGGAACAACAATGCAATGGATTTCCACAGCCAGCCAGAAAATCGATGAGCGTCTCTATCGTGTCTGCGTCTGGGTAAAAAAATATCACGCTGATGCGATTAACCGCGTTGTGCTAACCGTTGATCTAAGTAAAGCCCGACATGACCCTGACGAGGACCAGGTAAGAGCAGAGCTGCTGTGCGGCCATTATTTTTTGCTTCGTAAGGAAAACGCTTCGAACTCTGCGCCTGACGATCAAAAGTTTGCTTTCCTGCCTGACGGGCGCAATCTGTGTTGGCAGACCGCAACCCCGGTGCTTCAGCATCTCCTACTCAATAAAAACGTTCCTGAGTCGCTGAGGTTGCTTACGGACTACATACATATGCGTCTGGCCAGGCTGACAATGGTACCTATGTCCGGAACCATCATGAACGAGGCTCTGCTGGACAGCATCAGCTGGGTTAAGGTGGATTTGACCTACTTCTGGCAGTACGAACAGCTCAGCTCTCATCTGGGACCCATCCAGATAACCCACAAGGCACTTGTACGCTTCGGGCACCTGGCAAAGAATGATGAAAACTCCAGTGCCATAAGAATTCTGCGTCAGCGTCTGTCTTCAGAATTCTTACAAGAATTTCAGATGGCTGAGGATGAGCTAAAGCGCAAACAGTCGTTGATGGGCACCATGGACGTGAAAATGCTGTTTCATGCTCATTACCCCAGCCAGAAGATGCTGGTGGCTCGATATAAAAATGGTTGGGTAATGGTGGATTGTTTTCTGTTTCACCATACCAAACCTAAGAAAAAAGCAAAAAACAAAACTACTGTGGCTAAGCCTCAACTTAAACAGACTAAAAGAGAAGGGAGTGAAAATGGAACTGGGCATTATGGTGTGCATCGTGTTGTTACTCTCAGTGGCGGCGGCGTGGATCAGTAATAAGACAGTTGATTTGCTCGAAAGATTCTATTTCAAGCGTCCGCTGAGCATGGAGTACGCGGCATGGCTACGTGTAATGTGTGCAGGCTTGTTATTAGTTTTTATTCAGGTTGCTCCCCAATTTACACTCCTGTATACCCTTAAACTTGTCACGCTTATTAATCTTGGAATCCAGACAATGAAATTAAATGGCGTGTACAAATATAAAAGGACGGGAATTTTGCCTCCGGGAGGGGCACTCTCTAATCTCACCAGACTTAACCCGTTCAAGAAAAAATAAAGTTATGCGCCCGTGAGGGCGCTATTCATCAAAGGCATTTCGCATAAGCTTGATCATGGCTTTTTTACCAGCTTCAATATTGCGAATGTAGCGCATAACCATTTCTTCATTCGACCAGTTCCCCATTTCCATAATCTGTGGTAGCGAGTAACCTTCAATATCCAGCTGTATCGCACCGCCTACACGAACGCTGTGCCCTGTCCAGTAACGGGTTTTAGTCTCATTTGGATAAAGCTCATTCCACATTTCTTTAAATGCCCGTAAAAGGGAATTTTTGCTGAGCATACCGGCATCGTCCACAGTGTCTTCCTCATCTTCATCGTTCAGAAGACTTTGTTTAGCACGGTAGGGCAGGTTATGCCGTTTAAGAAGCTCAGATAGCTCATTCCCTTTACTCCGAAGCTTCCAGCCGGGTGGCATATAGCCTGTATCATGGAAATTTACGGCCTGGAAAAGGTATTCATCCGGATGACTGTGCTGATCCATTTTCACAAGGTTCATCAATCTCAAGAGGCAGTTAGTTAACTGACGTGTCAGCCGGTAGGTAAGAAGTGTACTGATGTTCGTTTTTGTACGGTATACCGTCAGGTTAAATTCACCGGTCATACTATCCAGAGACAGATCTTTCAGACGTATACGGCGAATTTCGGATGAACGGAGCAGTGTTTCAAAGCCTGTCCAGATCAGGCACAGGTCACGAAGCTTACGAACTGAGTTTGTAGTACTGCGTAACTTTATCAGAGCCTTGAGATCGCCAATAAGAAAGGGAGTTGCCTGTTTAGTCGTCTTTCGCTTCCGGGCTTCCGATTGTTTTAAGGCTTCCAGCATGTACCATGCTTCAGACGTAATAATCCCGGGCAGGTTAAGCCCTTTTTTATGGATACTGTTTAAGGCCTGAAGACAGCTGTTTATGCTGCTTCGTGACAATTTGCCTTCAAGATGCCCCATAAACGCCAGCAGAGCTTCCTCAGACACGGGGAGCGAACTTACTGGCCAGTCTGTATGCAACCGGGCATTCGCCTGATACCATTCGTTCCATACTCGTAGCCAGTGCAGATAGGTTTTAGCTGTGTTGTATCTCAGATGGGAAAAGTAACGGATCAAGCGTGAAAGCTGTTTATCATGGTTGCCGAACGTTTCCAGCTGCTGATGCAATTCGCTTTCCGAAAACTGTCTGATCACTGATTGATTCTTCATCCTGCTCACCGGGATACACTGGTTTTATTTACAGTCATTTTAGCACTCATGTACCTGGTTATGAACAGGGTGGAAACAACGAAAAAGGTTGTGAAATCGTTAGGCTTAAGTGAAAAATGATATTAAGATTATCCCTGGCCAGTTGAGGCCTGTCTAAAGAAGGTTGATTATGTCTGACACAAAGCAGTCTTATTTAATGAAATTCCGTAAGTGTAGTTCGTTCGAAACGCTCGAAAAAGTATTTGAAAGGTTATGTGAAAAAAACTCGGGTGTCGCCTCTCTTGAAATTTCTGGTGCTTATGATCATCGTAAAGCTGAACTGACAATGAAAAAGTTATATGACAAAGTTCCTGCGAGTGTGTGGACCTTTGTTCGCGAGTAATTATTGATATTGGCACAACAAAAAGACTGTGTCTGGATTTGAAAATAGTTTATGCCCCTTTCGGGGCTAAAGGCACTGTAATAGCCTGTCTTTTTAACTTTCTTATTAAGTTCGGAGAAAGACTTTAATCATAAGCCAAGCCCACTGCTAAATACATCCGATATTCTCCTTAATTTTAGAAGTTGTGATAAAAGTTACTTTACCTAAACTTCTCTCTCCATATTTGTAAGGCTCTCATTTGATTCTTGTCAAACATTAATCTGGAAAACTAAAAAATCATTTCTTTTAATTCGTTTTACAGAAATCCTCCTCCGTTATTTCGGATATAGTTTGAATAATTATCAAAAACGGGGTGCAGCCATGCGTAAGAGTTACACATTTGGTATTCCATTTGGACTCCAGAGAGAATCAGGACTCTTTTTAGATATTACAGAGGTCAGCCGGGGTATCGACTGTAACTGCATCTGCCCCGCTTGCAAAACTGATCTGTTAGCAAAGCAGGGGGAGGTCAAGCTTTGGCATTTCTCACACAGTACTGCTGTAGCCGGTGACTGTGATGGTCTGATGGAAGCCATCCGGGGAAAAATTATTGAAGTCATCAACGAGCACCAGGTTCTTGGTTTCCCAAATCTTCTCGCTGGCGACGATGGTGGGCCGGTTTCACTGAATGAGGTTATTGGAAGCGGCAGTATGTTCGGAGGCACAGCTGATCTGTTCGTAAAGGTTAATGATTTATGTGTGGCCGTCTTTCTGGACAGGGATCGTAGCATTTCTGCGAAGTTAACCTTTGACCACCTTCATCCTTCCGAAAGAGTTGCCGCATTGCGTATCGATCTTCCAGATATTGAATATGAAATCAGTCAGGTGCAGCTCGGGCGACGTAAAACAACATACAGTGAGTGCATTGAAAGCCTGATCATTGATGAGACCAGTTCCCGGGAATGGCTATATCATCCATTAAT
Source organism: Superficieibacter electus (assembly GCF_002915575.1). Taxonomy (GTDB): domain Bacteria; phylum Pseudomonadota; class Gammaproteobacteria; order Enterobacterales; family Enterobacteriaceae; genus Superficieibacter; species Superficieibacter electus. The sequence goes on along the minus strand of NZ_PQGD01000026.1, from coordinate 34,325 downwards.
GCATGAACTTGAATCTGAACCTCTTCAGGAGTATCGGGGACGGGAGCCTTCAGAGGAAGGGCCTCTTCTTCAGCGCCTTGCTGACTGTAAGATGAAATTGCCTGATATCCTTCCGGGCAGTCATAACGCGTTAGTCAGGTTACAGCAGGATACGATTGTATGTCTGTGTAGGTTAACGGTTCGGGCTTATGACATCGCTCAGACCGATGAATTTCCTTTGTTCCTTCGCTATTTCAGGTTGCACTGCCTGGAAAACAGCGAACATGTCAGTTACGAAAGACTGATCTGCTGGCAGGAAATGATTTCAAAAACCCAGGAAGGCCAGTCCTTGACACAAAACGAACTTGAATATCTTCATGAGATTGTCCGCATCGCCTTATACAATCACCGGCTTAACAATGTCAGTATTTCAGATGTTAAAAACCATGACACAGGAAAGGAGAGCGGCAGGGTAGAGCCACAAAACTATTCACTCTTATAAATAAATTGGGCTTTGCGCATTAAACCCTTGCCGCAGGAGGTGTACCGCATATCCGGCACAGACAGTCAGTTTTTCTGGCAGCTTAAATTTGACACAGCTTAATATAGTGATTCATTAAACAGGTTCAGTATGCTGCCAGAACGTTTTAGTCGTTATGGGCGTCCGTTAGTTTTCTACTAACTGAACGACGACCAGCCTGCCGCCTTCCTCCTTTGACAGAACAAACTGAGCGTTATTCGTCAGTTCAATTTTTTCCCCAATGGCAATCTGTCGTTTATCCGGTAATGACATAAGCCCATTTATGCCTTCATTTACTAACCACCACTGATCGTTATGGAAAACAAAATACCCAACTCGTTTCCTTTGCAAATCGGTTGTACGCTCATTTGGCGCAATGAGGCGATTCACATGCCACGCATAGATTGACTGCCCGCTCCACACCATCAACCGGTGGTCGTCAGGACGATAACTGCCTTCCTTTCGGGAAGAATATAAATTTAGAACCGGTAATTTACCCTTGTATGGCGTACCGCAGTAGGGACAAACCGGCTTTGTCTTACCCGAGAAAACGTACCATTTCTGTTCACACGCCTTGTTCTGGCAGGGCTGTATCAGATCGACTGTTTTAACCAGGGCGCTTTCCCACTCATCGGCGGTCGGGCGTTTAGTGGCATCGTGTAAGCCATCTATAAAGGCGCGCTCAAACAAAGGTGTCAGATAAGGGCCCATGATGGTGTAAGGAATTTTCTCCGGGTCAGCCCAGGGCAGTGAAAAGGACGATAGCTGACTGACTTTGACTGCATTGCTTTTGTCTGTCGGATGTTCAATGAAGAGTGCCTTCTCACCCATAGATAAGGTCTCATCACGTACTTCATCCGACATGTCATGTATTTTTCCGCCACGTAGCGGATGACGGAAGAACAGATACATGTAGATAAGCACCGACAGCGCATGACGGTCAGTAGTAATGCTTGGCAATACGCGGTTCGGATCCTCTTTGGAAAGATGACTGGTTTTCACCACTTCCGGAGCGATAAAATCCGGGGTGCCCACCACGTCGGGAGGATACTTTCCAGGGACAACCAGGCCGTCTACGTCAATGATGCAGGCATGTCCCATTTCTGGATCGATAAGCACGTTTTTATAGCTTAGATCGCTGTGACAGAGACCTGCCGCATGCATCCTTCTGACGGCTCTTGTCAGCAGCAGACAGACCTTGAGATAGGTAAGCGTATTGCCTCGTTCACGTGGGTCGAGAAATTTGTTCTGGTTGCTGGCGCTGGCAAACCATTTGCCTTCCTTTTCACGACCTTTTATGCCAAGAAAATCATCGTTTTTAGAGCCGTATTTAAAGAAAAAGTAGCTTTTGTAGGTTGGAACCACGATGCCGATTTTATGCCCATGCTCAACAACATGGGTCGGCCAGCAAAACAGGTCCTTCCAGTATTCACCTCCGGACTGGCCAAAAATGTTTTGCCTGTAGCGTCCGGTGATCATATCAATCCGATCCCGGGCCTGCTCGTTCTGCGGTTTATGATAAAAAGCGACGACGTATGATTTATCAGGCGAAAAGTAAACATCCTTCATCGAGCCCGAACCAATTACCTCGTCAACATACTGGACTGTTTCGCCGTCCTTTGTTTTGCACGTAACGATATTTGCCATATTGATCACCGAAAAAGCGTATCCCTTACCACAACACCGCAATAGTGCGGTCATCATGGTTCCCTGTGGAGAAAAAGTTAAGCCAGTCGCCTAACCTCTCAGGCGCAATACTGGCGTCTGTAAGGACAGGGTTGAGCTCATCAACGAGACGGGTCCATTTTTCGTCACTGCGAAGCCCATTATCCGTCTCAAACAGAGGGTCTGAGACGCCGTCTGTCATGAGGATCAAGTGAGATACATCATTCCATTTACCCACGCTGATGCGGCCGCTAAACGAGGGGTCTGCGATAATGCTCTGGTCAAGGAAACGGGTTTGTCCTGCGTATTCTCCGCTATCGGGATTTCCCAGTATCCTGACTTTACCGGAAGGGCTGTATGCACCTATCGCACCATCACCAAGCCAGAATGCAGCCGCAAACAGCTCGTTATCAGTTCGTAGCGCTACAGTTGCCAGAAGGGTTGTTGAATAGGATTTCACAGGTTGTTCTGCACAAATGGCTTCGTTCTGGATACTGTTGACCGCGAGCGTAGCTGCCTGTTTAAAATGATGAAGCATGGCGTTTATTGTTGCCTGCTGATCGCTCCCTTCCCACGCCGTGATGTGCTGCTTTAAATGGACGCCTTTCACACCACTGAGCTGATTTAAAAGGTAATCGCCAGCCGTTTTGACTGCAATCCGGGAGCCTTCCCGGGAATTTACCGCACTACCGGCTCCGTCTGCGACCAGCATGACAGACCATCCTGTTTCCTGGCAGTGGTTGATGTAGAAGTCGTCATCTCTGAAGCTTCCGGCATGCTCATGAGAGCGTCCCCGGCGACTGGCGGCAGCAATACGTATATCACCCCTGACCAGGCCAGCAGCGTCCAGATGGGACTTAGGGTAGGGAGCGTCTGCTGGTGGCTCTACCACCTTCCACAGGCTTCTCGGATCGGGATTGATTATAAATAGCTGTTTTGTTTCACATTCGTCGTGCGACGTGCATGACCAGATTACTGAAAGCTCTATATCGCCGCTTTCGGTGGGAGTACCTGTCAGCAACTCCTGTTCTTTGTCAAAAGACAGGCCAATGTTCCGGGGAAAGACAACGTCCCTGACAGTAGCCTGCTGGCCCTCACCCAGAACGATAGCAACCGGCGAAGAGAAACGTTCGCCTGCGCGGGCGTTGGGGATCGTTATTTTAGCTCTCGGGGGAACGGCAGGTGGCACAGCTAAGCTGGCCCGCTGCTGGCCTGTCGGTATCTGCCCGGGTTTTAATACCAGGGAAGACAGGTTTTCGTCTTCCCTCTGTGCTGGTTTATCAAATTCGTAATAAGGCATCAGCTTCCAGAACGGAGGATGAGGCTCATTTTCTGGCAGGGGTTGCAGTGCTGATGTATCGGTAGCGTCAATGCCCGGGTTATCAGCAACACTTACGACCGTTTGTTGCTGATCGGAAAGACTGGATGCTGACGAGGCGGCAATCTCTGCGTCGTTATCACCTTCGCTAACCCGCGCAGATAAACCCTGTGCAAGGCTCTCAATCCGCTCTTTAAGCCGCATAATTTCTTCGGTAAGGGATGGGTCCTGCGATAGAAGTAAAAGCCGCTCACCTTCAACAGGGTGGCCCAGCTCAGACAGAACTAAGCGGATAATCTTCTCTTCAAGTAAAGCATTTTGCGACATCAACCTCTCCCTCTGTTTACGTCGAAGTTAGTGTTTCCGCCATCATTGCTGAATGACAGGCCTGTTTCACACCACGGGCAGATCACGTCATCCGGGCCGTCAATACACAGCAACTTTCCGCATGAGCACAGGGCAAACGCACTGGCATTACCGCAGTGGGGGCAACCCGGTACGCCATGCAGTTCGCTGGTATTTACCTGCAAACCGGTAGCGGTGGCATCTGACCACGCAAAATAGTCCTCATCGATGGGATAGCATCCGGCAATATTAAAGCTGTTCAGGTTCAGACTGAAATCGAGCCCGGAAACCCTTGCTGGTGGCCGTTCATACTTCATCAGGTACGGACGACGGGTCTTGCTGCAACGGCCGGTAAGCGTAACGCAGTTTTCGTCGTACGCTTTTACTGGCTCGTCCTTGGCCAGCCGGACTATGTATTCAGTCTGGCTGAGCTCAGGTTGTTTGTCGTCCCCGACGCTGCGGCTGTGCGCCGTAACCGAGGCCGTGATCCATTTGATGAAGCGGGTAAAGTCCCCTTCCTGAGATTCGGTGAACAGCATGACATTCTCTGTCAGTTGCCGCAGGATATTCAGGTCCGCTGACGGCCCCAGGCCAACGGCAATGAGATTCACTTTACTCGCGTAGTGATCCTTCCAGCGCTTCACTTCTGCGGTTGTGTCGTCAGTCGGACGTCCGTCGGTAAGGAGATACACGACGGGTTTCCAGTCGCCTTTAGCCTCATGAGTGGTTTTTCTGACCTGGGTATCAATTTGCACGGTCAGCTCACGCAATGCAGCTCCAAGGCTCGTACCGCCGCCAACGGGAAGGCGGGGAGGGTAGAACGAGGCAATTTCGTGAAGAGGTACAATCGTACGGGCTACACCGGCAAATGCGATTACCGAGACCCAGGCTGTTTCAAGTGCGTGTGGATCCTTTCTTAAATCTCCGACGATCATTTGCAGACCATCAGTCATTTTTTTCAGGTTTTCACCAATCATGGACTCTGAACAGTCCAGGACAAAAAACACGGGAAGGCGTCTCATAATTTTCCTCGTACGGCTGGTACGGCCAGCAGAAAACGTTGCTGTACAGAAAGGTGCTGCCCGGAAACAGCACCTTTCTGTCTGTCAGAGCACCAGCTGGATTTCTGGTGGAGGAGGGGGAAGGGTATCAGTTCCGTTATTAATCCCCGCGCTTGTGCTGCCGGAAGACACGCTGGCCGATACCCATTTAAAGAAACCTGCAAACGCGGTTGAATCTAGCGTCTCCAGAGACACAACCTTATCGGTGAGCTGTTTTAAGTGCTCATGGCCTGCTTTAGGACCAACGGCGCAGGCAATGATGGATCCGAATCCCCGGCCGCGAATCGCTTTTACCGCTTCACCGTACGCCAGGGCATCAGAAGGGGTTCCATCAGTCATCAGGAATACCAGAGGACGCCAGTCTCCTTTGGTATCACCATCTGAGCGACGTACATCCCGTTCAACACACTGCATCAGACATTCAAGGGCAGCACCGGTGAACGTCCCGCCTGCGCTTGGCACAACGATGTCAGAAAACTGGAAGTCTTCCAGCGGCGTGAGAGGAATGAACTCACGCGCCTCATTGTCATAGGTGATAATGGAGATATGAACGCTTTCGAGGGCGTAGGGATCCTGGCGAAGAGCGCTAAGCATCGCCTGAATTCCAACGTTAACGGAATGGATTGACTCACCGCGCATCGAGCCGGATGTGTCGATAACAAGGTAAACAGGCAGGCGGCGCATCACATGTAATTCCTCAGGTGCGAGACAAACGAATCTGATTCTGAAGGCTCACCAATTGCCCTGAGTTTCCAGCCTGTAGCCTCGCGTATCAGCTCGGCAAAGACCATGGAGCGCTGGCTGGCGAAGGCGGGTCCGCCAGAAAGATCGAATCGTGCCATTTCAATATTACGGGCATCTACTGCCCGGATGAAGGCATTCTGAACTTTACCAAAGTGCTGCTGGAGCTTTTCACCATTGTAGATCTGAACGATGAACACAATTTTCTCGTACTGAGCGTCAAGGGAATTCAGGCGCACAATAATTTGCTCATCGTCACCGTCACCGGCTCCGGTTCGGTTATCGCCCGTCAGCCAGATATTGCCTGACTTATGGCGAAGGCTGTTGAAAAAGATGATATCGCCATTCACAAGCGTTGGTTTACCATTTTCCACATTGCCGAGATCGGTCACCTTTCCGGCTGAATTACACAGGAAAGCGATCACATCAAGGTCGTATTCTTCTTCTTTTTTACCAAAGATCCCGCCGAGAAAACCTTTCTTTTCCTCATTAATATCCCAACCGAGGCCGATAGTAACGGACGAGAGATCGTATTCATTTTTTTTCAGGCTTACGCCCTGGCCTTTGCTCAGACTGACAGACATGATATCCCCTTAATCAATAAAATTATAAGACCACATTTACTTCTGGCGGCGGCGGTGGCAGGTCTTCAAGACCGATCACTTCTTTTTTGCTGGACTCCACTTTCTGACTGCCTACCGAAATGCTCGCACTGACCCATTTAAAGAAAGCTTTAATCGTCGAACTGTCAGCTGTATCGAGCTGAACCACGATTTCAGTGATTTCTTTGAGGACGCTGGTATCGGCATCATGCCCGGCTGCACATGCCACAACAACGCCGGTTCTGGCCGCTTTAAAGTCATTCAGGCCTTTACGCCAGTCATCATTCGGACTTCCATCCGTCATCAGGAATACAAGGGGACGCCAGTCACCTTTAGTGTCAGCCGTCGTTTTCTGTACTTCTTTGGCAATGGAGCTGGCCGTGAGGGAAAGCGCTTCGCCAAGAGACGTGGTGCCGCTGGCTGTTAGTGCTGGCATCTGGAAACTCAGGAGGTCTGTCAGGGGGACTGCCTGTCGGGCTGAAGAATCAAAGGTGATCACTGACACGTGAGCCGTTTCGAGTGCATACGGATCCTGTTTCAGCGTGGTAAGCAGCGTCTGAACGCCATTTTTAACCGCTTCGATAGGCTCTCCGTGCATAGAGCCGGACGTGTCGAGTAGCAGATATACGGGTAAGCGTCTCAAATGTAATTCCTTCTTAAGAGATCGGAAGAGGAGAGTAGTTTCAGGAAGAGGCCAGGGTTTGTTGATTTGATAAAACGGCACGACATCTGTCGGGTGGAGATTAAATACTCAGAAGCGGCATTAAAGAAATAAGTTAACCACCATAGAATTACCGACATGTGAATGGCCTCTTATCAACAGAAAAATAATTCAGACCGGACTGGAATATAAGATTTCTGAAAAAACTCGGACAAATAAACTGTCTTATGTATGAAATTCATCATACATCACAGATCTGCATGAATGGAGTGTAAAACGCCCAAAGATTGATGTGTAGCACAAGAGGATGTCAAGACACCAGGTTTTGTAGTCAGTAAGGCGCTGCTGGCATTGCGGGAGGAGAATAGATCAAAACTACGTCACGCCAATACAGAGGTAAAATATGACAAAACCGGGGTTTTCACCCCGGTCTGAGATTTAGCGTCAGGACTTTTTAGCGCTGTATTCTTTTATCAGTTCGTCAACGGAGTGCAGAGCCAGCTTCTCTACCGCTTCACTTCGGGTCGAGCCACTCAGCGCAGCCAGACGGTCAATTTTTCTTAAGATCCGCATGCGTAGCGATAAGGACACGGCTGTTTTTTTATCCTTATCGAGTACGACCTTCCCTGTAGACTCACCGGTTTTCAGTTCAGCATTCTGTGCGAGCGCTTCATTCATCCGGCGAAGGGTCTTTTTATCCAGCTGGCCCGGATTAACGAGATGGTAGGAATGACCTGCCTTGCTGTATTTGATCTCCGCAGAATATGACTCGCGTAGCTCTTTGAGGGCCCGGGTTAATGTCGGCTCTGAGCATTCCAGACTGGTTATAATGTCGGCAGCGGAAACGGGCTTGCCGGTGCCCAGTAAGTTGGCAAGCTTAAAAATCCGGGCCTGTCTGGTATTTAATTGCATCGTAAGATTTAGCCTGCTTAAAGGGTTAGTGGTTCAATAGGCTGAAAAATGAAGGTACTGCTCATCTTTCGAATAACCGGGTGATCGCCTAACGCTTCAACCGGATCAATGTGTTCTATGCCTGCAAAATTTACTGACGACATCTGGCTGCGAGTGCATTTGCAGGACAGGATATACTCATCCTCCAGATAGCCGGTCCGCTTACTGACCCGTTGCGTAAAGCCTGACACAATCACGTTGTCGAAAGGTAGCGTATGTAAAACGATACCGACCAGGCGGAACAAGCAGCCATGGACGTGGCGGGCATAGTTTTCGCGTACGGCTTTTTGCGTCATGGCTTTTTCCGTCAGCTCCGTGCCCCGGGCATTAACGCCGTAAATCTTATCAGGGAAATCTTCAATCTCAGCTAAATCAACGTCCAGCAGGACTGCTGATAGCTCCGGCTTTACTTCAAATGCAACAATCGTTTCACGCGGCCATTCAGTTTCTGCCAGCACACCCGCCAGGTATGATTCGAAAAACGCGGCGTCTGTCCGGAACTGCTGCCGGGCATCTGCCTGAGCCGTGGCGAGCCGTTTTTCATGTTCTTCTGCTTCAAACTTCCAGTTTGCATACTGTTCGGCCCAGGCCGTCCGTTGTTGCTGGTACCGGTGCTGTCGAAGGGTATTCTCACGCTCCACATCAATCAGCTCCTGCTGCCACCGGCGAAGATTTTCGGCGTGGCGCTCAGCTTTAGCTGATTCCGATTCAAACCATTTACCCAGAAAACTAATGCCTTCGCTCTCGGCAGGCTTTTCCGGCAATGCAAGGTAGTCTGGCTTTTCTGGACGCACCGGTGCCGGAACCTGAAAAGGCGACGTTCTGTTATGCAGGTATACTGCTTCCAGCTCTGCCCAGCTGATGCCTGTTTTTGGATCCGGCGTCAGCTCGTGAATATTACGGATTGCGGTTACCGCTGACATGAGTTCAGCGGCTTCCTGCTCAAGCGCCTGTCTGAGCCCCGGGTCGGTTGCCGTCCGGTTTCCACCTCCGGAACGCGCGGCCCGGTCAAGCCGGGTACGGTAACTCAGCCCGGTACCGGGCAAGCCCAGATTGGCATAGGTCCCCCGGCTACCAAAAGAAACGGAAGCACCTCTCGGCCCGACACTCAGGCTCGGTGCACCGTTACTCAGGTTGAGGCGAACGCCAGGAATAATGTTGATCGACTTTCTGAACCTGAACCCCATTATGATTTCCTTAATGATGCTGGGTCACGGTAAGTAATCTGATTCCATCAGCGCTTTGCTCGTTCTGTAACCCATAAAAACGAGCTCTGTCCAGAATGCCAGCCGCCCAGCGGCGATGTGTGGCGGGTTCACACATTGCTCCCTGCGACTTAAACACGGCCTGGGTAGAGTTCAGGATCCGCAGAGCGTCAGAATACTCACCCTGAGTGACCATCAGCGCGTTTTGAATGACCTCTATCTGACCCGGGTGAATGGCCGTTTTCCCAACAAGCCCATGTGCCATATCAAGAGCCAGCTCTCTGGCCATAACGGCATGATCGTCAATATGCTCACATACGGGCGCGGTCAGGGCAAAATCACGCGGGCCGAAGACTGAAACGAGCATTTTGATGACGTAGCCCATCGGGCTGTCATACAGCGTCAGGTCCCGGGGGCGGCGAAGCGACACAACGTTCATAAGATCGTTGCCGCCGATTCGAAGCGCAATAATGCGGTCGTGGCAGGGATGTTCCACCAGGCGAGTGGCCAGCTCGCGCATCTGAACCACGTCAAAGACGTCTTCTGTTTCCAGCGTTGGCATCATGCACAGGTGAGTCCCGCCCATGATATCCCACCATTCAGCTAACGAACTGAGGGTAAATTTCGGCAACACAAACCCATCGACAGCGGAAAGATCATAATGCGCTTTTAACCATCTGCCCATTTCGGCATGCCGAGGGCGAATGAACACCAGAGGCCAGTCATTTTTACCCAGGCTACGCATGCTGTTACTGAGCTCGTGCAGCAGGTGCTCCAGATTTTTGAGGGCGATGGGGATGTCTGCTTCACTGACAGCATCCTCCAGGCAAATCACCAGAGAGCGCAAACCCGGGATTTTCCCGTGCAGGACGGCATCAGCAATATCTTCCCGTGTTGCAGGCATGTATAGCGTGGCTCCCAGATTCCAGGGAGAAAGACGATTTTTCATCAGAGTACCTTCTTGATAATGGTTACAGCCCGATACTGGCCGAGGGTTCCCCCCATTTCTGTAACAACTATTCCCTTTTCACGAGCAAGCCCTACAAGCAAGGCAACGTCCGGGTCGTCAATAGAACGCACAAATACATGGTCCGGTACCCGACGTAATACAGCCCGGGTTGCTTCAGCAATACCGGGTTTAATACGATTGACGCTGTCCACTTTAAATTCATCGGCCAGGAACGCGATAACGTCGCGACTTGTCTGCCATAAGACCCGGGCTGACTCCATATTCCAGCTCAGGGTAGCGAGGGATGACGGGGTTAACTTCTTACGGAAATGGGCGACGGTATCGACAAGCATCCGGCTGCATTCGAATTCACTGAGATGCTCGCAAACCATGCACCCATGTAATCCTTCAGAGGACCATACTGACCGGGAGATCAGGCCTGATACCGGCGCACCCATGATGCCAAAAGGAATGAGCCAGTCATCATCACTGGCTGCAAGCCAGGAGCAGCCACAGGGATCGGCCAGGACAACCAGTCGCGGCTGCTCAGGATAGCCCGGGCGATCTTTCAGTGCGCGTACAAGCTCTCCGGTAATTGCGCCTTTACCTGTCCATCCGTCAACAAAGACAATACCGCTGGTACCATGGCGCTCTTCAATGACGTCGAGGGCTGCACCGTCAATTCCACGATCCCGGATAATGCTGATACCGTAATGCCATGAGGTTTTCCCCATGTCACGCAGGGCCTGGTGCAGCATAACGCCGAGCGGCACGCCAGCTCTGACGAGACTGGCCAGTACAATGGGCTCATCACCGAAGCGTTCGGCCAGAGCAATAGCGAGCTGTGTGACTTCTTTTGCAAGTCTCTCTGCGCCCCGATCCAGCGCCCGGTGAAACAAATCAAGATGCCATTGTGTTGGCGCTGGCTCCTGACTGAGCATGTCCGAATAATGTTTCTTCCCTGACTGAATCAGCTCTTCTTTTTGCTCAACCGGCGTCATCTCAATGACTACCGGCTTTAGCAGAAATTCCACGTCACCGGGCTGGTATGAGCCGGTAAATGTGTCATGTGGCTGCATTTTAATTTTCTCCAAAAATTCGCTGTGAAATGGCATCTGCAAACTGACTCTGACGCGGGATGCCAAACCAGCTGCACAGTTTCATAAAACGATGATCGCTCAGGCTGTCGCCCAGACCAATTACGGGGAAGACTCCGCGTTCAGCCCGAAGTTTTTCAAGAAGCCATCTGACTGCCAGCCCTTTCTCAACCGCGGTGGGAAGCCAGGCCACGTTATTACTGTTGCGGTGGATGTAGAAGCCCTCGGTCGGAAACACCGTTTCTATCTCATCTGCAATGGCATTGAGCTCGTCAAGGCGGGTGCTGTCGCGGTGCTTCATCACCATATAAACCGCCGTTTCACCGTATTCGAAGTTCAGCCTTGCCCAGGCATTGATCCCTTTTGCGTCCATCATTTCAGTGATCAGACGCTGCATCGATGTCAGCTTTTCCTGATAGGGAGCCAGCTGGCCGAGCATATGGGCCTTCCACTCCTCGTCGGGTTTGCCTTCTGGCGTGAGAATGACGGCCCCGTGAGTGGTGATTGCCCAGGAGTGGAAAGGGATCCGTACGCGGCTGATTTCTTCAGTTCCCCGTGCGGTAACGGGTATGAGTTCAGCCTGCTCCAGGAGCCAGTCCACCAACATGGACTGTTCTTCCGTCATAAAGCTTCGTGGATTCAGGGTGCGATCAACGGCACCGGTACGGAATGGCTCCAGGGCCAGCTCGTCCACCATTTTACGACGGGTCTGAAAGAGCGTGTCGTCAAGGTCGCTCAGAACAACGGGTTTATTCATAGGTAACAATCTCCACGACGGCCGCAACCTCAGCCAGCGCTTTAAGAAGCTGCGTGTCAATACTTTCTGCGGGTGTCTCAGTACACACAAGAATGCGGTCAAACTGCTGGTGGGCGACGTTATAGACAAAATTGGGGATGCCCAGCCCGTAGTTATCCGTAAAGGAAATGGCGGACTCAATGGCATAACCAACGGCGATAGGGGAGCGGGTGGTCGATCCATAAAATGCCTGTGCTCCGGCAGCTTCGAGCCGTTCAGCAAGCAGGAACGGCTCCCAGACGAATTCCCCGGTCCCGAGAACCAGAATACGTTCCCCCTTGTGGACGGAGACCTCATGGCCGAGATCGGCCGCAGGTGCGAGCATCCCCAGTCGGCCCCAGGACTGTTTTCCCTGGATGTCCCATTCTCCTCGTGAAGTTACGTTGACTTTCGGCATGTCCGGGACAGGTGCATCAGGTAATGGGGTCCATCCCCACTGACCGCTTACAAGAGAAACCGAAGTGACTGGTAAGGTGCTGCGCTCGGACAAGGCTTTGCCACTCCAGTCGGTAAGCGTAACGGCTATAACCTGTTCAATATGTTGAAGCTTGCCGGTATTACGCAGGGCTGAAAGCAGGTTAATAAAGGTATTACCGGTGGTTGCCTCGTCATCAATCAAAACCAGCGTTCGTGCGTTGGTAACACGACGTCTTTTCTCTTCATCATCTGGCAGATAGATCAGATGATCGGTGGCGTGGCTGTGTTCTTCCTTGAACTCGCAAAGCAACGTGCCATCAACCGGGTGACGGGTAGAGGTCAGATAGACAGATTCAGGATGCTGGTGGCGCACTTCATCAAATACACCGGCCCCAAGCCCAACGGCGGTTTCAGCCATACCGATAAACAGTACGGGTCCTGTCAGTGTCGAGGGGAACTGGCTGGCAAGCTGTCTGTAGGCCTGCCGCATGACTGAGGGTGGCACGGGAATGTGCCTGCCGAGTACTTTGCTGACAAACAGAAAGGCGCGTTTCGGGTTACGTCTTTCAGCGATGTCAAACAGGTCATCGAGCGAAACTTCACCCTGGTCGCGGGTTACCTGAATCGTACCGCATGAGAGGGTACGGCGATAAATCATATCTTCGAGGATATCAGACATAAATACGCCTTAATTCAGAAGGTTAGAGAGTGATTCCGGGTATGCAATTACATCCGTAATGGATCTCACCGCAACCGGAGAAAAGGTGTTTTTAGCGCTCTGGCGCACCATATCTTCAGACATCAGACCGAGCTTAAAGGCAGCAAATAACCCAGGAAGGTTCACCCCGCTGTGAAGGGTATAACCCACCCCCCCTGACGGACGCATGTTGGTTTCAAGCAGCACCGGGTTGCCATTCACATCGTTTCGCGTCTGAACATTCACCAGCCCGTCGGCCTTCATAACCCTGGCGCAGTCACACGCCAGTTCCCAGGCGCTTCCTTCGTTTACCAGATACTGGATAACCCCTTCCTTACGGCGTCCCACGGCTGCGAGTATTTCGCCCTTATCCGCGAGGATATCGACGGAAAATTCCGGGCCTGGCAGGTACGGCATCAAAACAAGGGGTTTAAACGACTCAGCAGCTGATGCTGCTGCAATATACTGTTGCGGACTGACCAGACGATGTTCGGGATGATTAAAGACGGCCATAGGCGAAGCACTGTCATCAAAGCGCCAGAATCCCATGCCATAGATACCCGTCACCGGCTTCACGCATACCGGGCTGTCAGTGAACGGCGGGGCCGCGAGGTGTGTTTTTAATTCTGCCAGCGTATTCACCCGCCAGGATGGTACGACCGGGAGACCCTTTTGCTCCATAAACTGAGCAAAAGTAACTTTTTCGTCAGCCAGAGTTAACCAGTCGACGCCCGTTGCACCGGTAGTAAGGGTGGCACCGGTCGATTCAATGGCTGAACGGTGTTCTTCAAACCACTGGCTGTTACGGCCAGTATGAATATGGTGGATGCCGTAGGACTGAATGGTTTCCTGGATAAACTGAAGACGTTTTTGAGGATCTTCAGGTTCAGTCAAAGAATAGTCGGCAACGGAAAGGATTTCATTTCTTTCGTTACGGTGGGAGGCAAAAACGGTAATGGCAAAATTATTTTTTTTTGCAAATGATTTTACCCCCTGAATAATATCTCGCTGGGAGGATAAACCTTCCATAAACCAAATTTTCTTGTTCATTTTTTTTAATTATCCGGAACGCCATGCAAATTTATGATTGAGAAGTGAGTCTATGAGTGTCTAAGCTACATGTCAATCATAATATGATTAATAACTCCTGTGGTTATGGAGTGCGTCAGGTTTTTTGGATTCCTGATAACACATTGATATTTAAATTAAACTTAGAAAATTAACACCCTGAAAAGGATTTCTTTTTGTGTTTTTACAGAAAACTACCAAAATTTCCCTTGTCAGAGAACTTCATCATGATATGATTTTCTTCGTCAGTTACTAAATATACCTTTGATTGTCTCGGTCATTACCATTTTAAGGAATAAAACATGGTTTCATTAGTTAAGAACCAGACGGTATCACTCAGCAAAGAATCATCTGCATTAAGCCAGCTTCATTTCGGTCTCGGTTGGGATCCGGTTAAGAAAAAAGGTCTTCTTGGAGGATTGTTTGGAGGCAACGACTCAATCGATCTCGATGCTGGCTGCGTATTAATGGACAGCACCGGTAAAACAATTGACACCATCTGGTTCCGCAAACTGGAATCCACCTGCGGCGCTGTTGTGCACAGTGGCGATAACCTGACCGGTGAAGGTGACGGTGACGATGAGGTGATTAATGTCAACCTCTCCCGACTGCCTGCAAACGTTGAATACCTGGCGTTTACGGTAAACAGCTTCCGTGGTCAGTCGTTCAATGACGTCGAAAACGCGTTCTGCCGCGTTGTCGATCAAACCGGCAAAGAGCTGGCTCGCTACAAGCTGACTGAGCAGGGCTCACATACCGGGATCGTTATTTCTTCGCTGCGCCGTAATAACGGCAACTGGGACTTTACCGCCCTTGGCCATGCCTGTCGCGGCCGCACAATTGACGATATGCACTCCGATATCGTTTCAGCGGTTATTCGCTAATGAACCTGACGCCGGGGGGCAATGCCCCCGTTCCAGCCCAGGAGTTGCGGGTCCGGATCACCTCGGGCGGCCAGGTGGATGCTTCGGCGTTTCGCCTGTATGCCGACGGGAAGGTGCAGGGTGATGCGGACATGGTGTTTTATGGTCAGCCACGTAACGATGATGGTACCGTCAGCCTGGTCAGTGAAGGCCAGTACTCAACCTTTACTGTCGCGCTCAACCGGCTGAAACCTGATGTCCAGAAAATTGCGTTCACCGTGACCTGTGACGGTGGGCAGACGGTGTCCGGTCTTCGTAATCTTTCCATCGACGTGGAGCAAGGGGCTACCGGCCTGGTTAGCGGCAGTGTCGAACTGAGCGGCCGTCAGGAAGCAGCCTTAATTCTGGGTGAATTTTACCGTCGTAATAATGACTGGAAATTCCGCTTCGTTGCGCAGGGGTTCAACGGTGGACTTAAACCGCTGGCAGAGCATTTCGGCGTAAATATTGCCGACGAACCGGCTCCCGCAGCCCCGACTCCTCCGGTTGTAACCCCTCCGCCAGTTGAGACAAAAATCAGCCTGAGCAAGGTATCGCTGACAAAAGAGAAGCCTGCAATCAGCCTGACCAAACGGGATAACTTCGGTGAAATCCGGATCAACCTGAACTGGCACCGGGGCAGCGGCAAATCAGGCTTTGCAGGCATGTTCGGCTCCAAAGGAATCGACCTGGATCTGGGGGCCTTTGTTGAGCTTCAGGACGGGTATAAATCGGTCATTCAGGCGCTCGGTAATGCATTCGGTGATTATCGCGATGAACCGTATGTTCAGCTCAAGGGCGATGACCGGACGGGTGATGTATCAGACGGCGAGTGGCTGCATATCAATGGACGTGAATGGAAGCATATCCGCGAAGTGCTGATTTACGCCTTTATTTATGAAGGTGTTCCCAGCTGGGACAAGACTGATGGTGTGGTCACCATTCATGTGCCGGATCAACCGCCCATTGAGACCCGCCTGACCGAAGGTGAAAACCGTCGCACATTGTGCGCCATTGCCAGACTCGTAAACGAAAACGGCGCAATTAAAGTCGAGCGAATTAACCAGTACTTCAAAGGCCAGGACGAAATGGACCGGGCATTTGGCTGGGGATTTCGCTGGAGCGCCGGTTCTAAATAACACAGCAACAAAGGAAACAGGTATGAGCTTTTTCGACAAAGTTAAAGGTGCCATTAACTCAGGCCGTGACGAACTGACCCGCCAGGTTGGCCGTTTCAAAAACAAAAAATTCATGCAGGGCACCGTTGCTGTATGTGCCCGTATTGCCGTATCGAGTGACGGCGTAAGTTCGGAAGAAAAGCAGAAAATGATGGGCTTTCTGCGCTCTTCAGAAGAGCTGAAGGTCTTCGATACCAATGAGGTGATTGAGTTCTTCAATAAACTGGTTTCAAGCTTCGATTTCGATGTTGAAATCGGCAAGGGCGAAACCATGAAATACATCCTGGCGCTGAAAGATCAGCCTGAGGCCGCTCAGCTGGCCTTACGTGTTGGTATTGCCGTTGCGAAAAGTGACGGTAACTTCGATCAGGACGAGAAACTGGCCTCCCGCGAGATCGCTATCGCGTTGGGCTTCGACCCGGCTGAATTTGGCCTCTGATCCACATCCCTAAGGGTAAAATATGGTTTCCACACACATCGGCTTCCCGACTGAAACGGTCATTGTTTTTATTGCGCTTTCAGTCGGTGCCATCTTTATTGACCTGTTTATGCACCGTGATGACAAGCCTATTTCGCTGAAGAGTGCGGCGCTCTGGTCCGTATTCTGGGTTGTGGTTGCGATGGCATTTGCCGGTTTCCTCTATATCCACCACGGTGCTGAGGTTGCCAGTCTGTTTGTCACGGGTTATGCGCTGGAGAAAGTGCTGTCGGTCGATAACCTGTTCGTCATGATGGCCATCTTCTCCTGGTTCGCCGTTCCGGATCGTTATCGCCACCGTGTTCTCTACTGGGGGATCATTGGTGCCATTGTCTTCAGGGGCATCTTTGTCGCCATCGGTACGAGCCTGCTGAGTCTGGGGCCGTATGTTGAAGTTGTCTTCGCTATTATCGTTGCCTGGACAGCGGTCATGATGCTTAAAAGCGGTGATGACGATGATGAAATTGAGGATTACTCCCAGCATCTGGCTTACCGCATGGTTAAACGCTTCTTCCCTATCTGGCCGAAGCTCAGAGGGCATGCCTTCCTGCTTAACCAGAAGGAAGTGGATGCTGAACTGGCGAAACCAGAAAACAGCGATGTCACCATTGGCCGTGGTAAAAAAGCGGCGCTGTATGCGACCCCGCTGTTCCTGTGTGTGGCTGTGGTTGAACTCTCGGACGTAATGTTCGCGTTTGACTCGGTACCGGCAATCATTGCCGTCAGTCGTGAACCGCTTATCGTCTATAGTGCCATGATGTTTGCTATCCTGGGCCTGCGTACTCTGTACTTTGTCCTTGAGGCACTGAAACAGTACCTGGTTCATCTGGAGAAGGCCGTTATCGTGCTGCTGTTCTTCATCGCGGCAAAACTCGGCCTGAATGCGACCGATCACATCTGGCATCATGGTTACAGCATCGCGGCAACAACCAGCCTGTATGTTGTACTGGGTGTACTGGCGCTGGGCATTCTCGCAAGCGTCATGTTCCCGGGCAAACCTGAATCTGAGGAAAAGGGGAGTTAATCCCCTTAAGTGTTAACCTGAACAATTACTAATCGAAGAGGTTATTTTATGAGTGTTTCTCTTTCCAAAGGCGGGAACGTCTCCCTAAGTAAAGCAGCTCCGTCAATGAAAAACGTCCTGGTGGGCCTTGGCTGGGATGCGCGTTCAACAGACGGTCAGGACTTTGACCTGGATGCTTCAGCATTCCTGCTGGCCTCAAACGGCAAAGTGCGCGGCGATTCAGATTTCATCTTCTATAACAACCTGACGTCATCCGACGGTTCCGTAACGCACACCGGCGATAACCGCACCGGTGAGGGCGATGGTGATGATGAATCGCTGAAAATTAAACTGGACGCCGTCCCGTCTGAAGTTGACAAGATCATCTTCGTTGTGACCATCCACGATGCTCAGGCTCGTCGCCAGAGCTTTGGTCAGGTATCCGGTGCGTTTATTCGTCTGGTTAATGACGATAACCAGACTGAAGTTGCTCGCTACGATCTGACCGAAGATGCGTCCACTGAGACTGCCATGCTGTTCGGCGAGCTGTATCGCCACAATGGTGAGTGGAAATTCCGCGCAGTAGGTCAGGGTTATGCTGGTGGTCTGGCATCTGTATGTGCTCAGTACGGCATTAACGCGTCCTGATCAAAAAGTAACTTTTCTACCCGGGGCTGTTAATGCAGCCCTCATTCAACTGTTTGCAGGAGCTAAAAATGGCAGTTTCTCTCGTAAAAGGCGGCAATGTATCTCTGACCAAAGAAGCACCAACCATGAATGTTGCTATGGTTGGCCTAGGCTGGGATGCCCGTGTAACCGATGGTCAGGGTTTTGACCTGGACGCTTCCGTGTTCGCAGTAGGCGAAGACGGTAAAGTGTTGTCAGATGCGCATTTCATTTTCTTCAATAACAAAACCAGCCCTGATGGCGCGGTAGAGCACCAGGGCGACAACCGTACCGGTGAAGGCGACGGCGACGATGAGCAGGTCAAAATCGATCTGACCAAAGTCTCAGCAGATATCAAAAAACTGGTGTTTGCCGTTACCATCTATGATGCAGAAGCGCGTAAACAAAACTTCGGCATGGTGAGCAACAGCTTCATGCGCGTTTACAACAACGACAACGGCACGGAAATTGCCCGTTTCGATCTGTCTGAAGATGCCTCAACCGAAACCGCTATGGTCTTCGGTGAACTGTATCGTCATGGCGCTGAGTGGAAGTTTAAAGCTGTCGGTCAGGGCTTTGCCGGTGGCCTGGCGGCTCTTGCCTCCCAGCACGGCGTTAACATCTAAAATAACGCTGAATCATACCCCGGCAATGCCGGGGTTTTTTTTGGTTGCGATCCGCTATCAGGAGGGGGGGGGCAGAAAGGGTTCGGGAATCTCAGAAAGCAGAGAGATGTTAATTCTGACGTGAGCCTTTTAAAGGCAGGAAACGGATTTTTCTCTGGTTGCTGGTTAAAGCCTGTATTCCGTGCCTTATATCAACAGCATGCCCCTCTGATATATGTTACGTTTGCGACTTATGAAGGCACGGGTTCTGGAAGATAAAATACCCGACCAATGGAAATTCCAATTCAACAGGTATAGAAACTTCAACGTGATGAAATATGGTGTCACACCATATATACGCCTCACCAGAAATCCAGCGTCCTGAACTAAGCCAGGGGAACCTATATAAACGCTGCGCTTTAAAATAATCAAAAATCAGGAGAGTTAATGTGAATCTACAATCCGGACAAAACATACCACTTCAGCAATCTGCGATCAGGCTGAATCTTCAGTACCCTACCAAATCCGGCTTTAAAGGCGAACCCGATACCTGCCTGTTCCTGCTTAATGCTCAGGGAAAGGTCAGCGGCGATTCTGACTTTATCTTTTACAATAATCTGTCTTCTCCTGAAGGGGCAGTAAAGCTCGTTACCGGTTCTCAGCAGTCCAGCATTGAGATAGCACTGGATCGTGTTCCTGCGAACATCAGTAAAATTGCAATCACAGTTGTCATTGATGGTGAAGATACCATCAGTGGGCTCAGTTCGTTGAGCATGCAGGCTCAAGGAATCGCTGAGTTCCAGGCTGAGACTCAGGGCCGCAGTGAGAAAGCAATTATCCTGGGTGAAGTATATCGGCACAATGGCGCCTGGAAGCTTCGTGCGCTCGGGCAGGGTTTCAACGGTGGTCTTGAGCCTCTGGCCATTAGCTATGGCGTTGATGTCGCACAGCCAGCTCCGCAGCCAGCAAAGCCTGCTCGTATCAGTCTGGAAAAGAAACTGGAAACCAGATCTCCGCGCCTTGTAAGCCTCGCTAAAAAAGCCTCGGTCAGTCTTACTAAAAATAAACTGGACACCCTTGAGGCAGCGGTTGCATTTGTACTTGACGCATCCGGCTCAATGAGTGGCCAGTTCAGTAAGGGTAACGTTCAGTCTGTGCTGGACCGCATCGCCGTTCTTGCCGCCCAGTTCGACGACGACGGTGAAATGGATGTCTGGGGATTTGGAGAGAAGCATAAGAAGTATCCAAACGTCACACTGGACAACCTGGACACATATATTCAGTCCATTCGCGGGGCTGGAAAGCGTTCAGCCTGGGAGAACCTGCCGGGCCTCGGAGGGACAAACAACGAGCCTCCTGTGATGGAAGAAATAGTCGACTACTTTAAGGACTCGAAAATCCCGGTGTATGTTGTATTTATTACCGATGGCGGGATCAGCAAGACCCGGGCGATTAAAGATGCAATCCGGCGTTCTGCCAACTACCCCATCTTCTGGAAGTTTGTCGGCCTGGGTGGTTCAAGCTACGGTATCCTCAAAAATCTGGATGACTTTACTGACCGCCGGGTTGATAACACCCACTTCTTTGCCATGGATGATTTCGGTTCGATTAGCGATGAAAAGTTATATGATAATCTACTGGAAGAATTCAGACCGTGGATCGATGAAACAAAAAGGTTAGGCATCCTTTAATACGCACAGTTTGAGCTTGGTTGAATGAGCTCTACAGCAGCTTAATACTGTAGAGCCTTTGTTCATTGGAAATCGTACAGGGAGGCGCATATGGACCGCATCAAGTACCTGAAATGGATAGCTGAAGAATCACCAAGTACGGCTCAGCAGCTGGTGGCCTGGTTAAACAGAGCAAGGCACTATACGCCCGACATGAAAGAGCATCAGGCAGGTGTACAGATTCAAGAAAAGGGGATTGTTGTAGGGCTTAGACAAAGTACTAATCGTTATCATGGAGATTGTCTGACCATACATGTGGTACGGCTTCCGGAAGAAATACAAAACAAGGGATGGTTTAAGTCTTTTCTGAAGCTTTGCTGTGAATCGAATCCCTGGTGCGATGTTGTAATAGAAGACGTGAAAAACCCATATTTATTAAGCTTTTGTAAGAAACTAAACTTTACTGTATTAGATGAATTTTACCCGAATACTTACATAGTAAACACAGATGCCATTATGAGTTTACCTATCCCACCCTTAGGGAGATACGAAACCTATCTTTATTAAACCTGCGAACCTTTACCGGTTGCGTGGGGAGCGGATGGACTTCGGCTAAAGAAAAATCACATCGTCTATTTTGACCAGAAAAAGCTAATCTGCTTGATGTAATGCAGAAACGCATTACATTAATATCTTCTCCCAACAATCACCTGAACAATTCCCTGATTGCTTTTCACCTCATACCAGTGCTGGCTCATAGTTAGTCCTTAAGCAAATTTGTTATCGGAATAAAGAACGAAGCCAGCCTCATCGAGGCGCATAACCTTCTTCCCTTAACGCCTGTTGTAATTTTTCAATTGCGCTTTTCATTACCCAGGCTTCTTCGTCACTCACAGCACAGCCACGAAGATCGCTCCAGCTCAGACGTTTAACTAATTGAGCAAGGGCCATAGTTTCATTCTCATCAAGCTGCAAACTCAGTGTCTCAATACCTTCCACTATCTAACCTCCCTTATACTGAAAAATGGCGCTTTATTTCTGACCAGATGCCGAAGCCTTGAATGCGGCCGGAACTGCCGTTGTTTCTACTTTACAGAAATGGAATTAAAAAGTGGTGGTGCTGGGCACGTTTCTTTTCCAGTCGGGGTTTAAGCCAGAGCCGAAACTCATTCAACTTCTCAGCAGCCAAAACCGCTTCAACGGGGAAAACTTTATATTTACCCTGCTGCTGAGGTTCACCCAACCATCGCCTGATGGCTCCGTCAGTCCATAAACGAGTCTCTTTGAGCCTGGTTACAGTGACCCATTTCCTGGACCATTCATCAAATTGTCGCTGGCGATCCCGATAACGTTGTTCTTCCTGCTGACGAAGCCAGTCACGATCAACAGCGAATTTTCGGTATCCAACAAAGAGCCCTTGTACTTTGGCCATGACAACATTCCGGTTTGCTTAGAACTGTTCAGACAGACATGTCAGGGATAAAGCTGAAGAAAAAGGTACAACGAAGAATAACCAAGACATAGGCCTGCCGGGTAAGTGGTGCGGTGCACAGGACTGTCGGAAAGTACGCTCAGAGAGGGTCGTTTAAGCATGATGCACCACCGCCAGCCAGCCTTAATAATGGTAATGTACCACTGGGTTACCAGACAGACCAGTAACGCATCAAACATAAAACTGTTTTTTAAAAAACGTCAGGAACGTAGCCTGACCTTTTAACCAGTGGTGTAAAAAACATACAGATTGCTCTGAGGTATGAGGTTCAGCAACTAGCCTTGTCGACGCAGAAACATTAAGTAATCAATAGCAGCTATCGCAAACAATGGTGAAAACCACCACGTGCTTTTCAACAAGCCAAGCGGCAGAAAGAGTACAGTTGCCATCGAATAAACAAAAACACGAACCATACCATCTGTAATAAACATAGGCTATTTGCAATCTGAGGTTGGATTGTAGATTTTAGTTAGAAATGGATCAAAGTCCGTTTTGTGCAAAACTTGGTTGACAACCCTCTTTTGGAAGATGTGCCGTTTCGTGCAAAAGTTGGTTGGAGGCCAAGATGGCAGAGTTCGTAGGTTCGGCTGCTTCGCAAGCTGATTTCATTTGGAAGAACGCGGAAGACCTGTGGGGGGGGATTTCAAGCATACCGACTTCGGCAAGATCATTTTGCCGTTTACTCTGCTGCGTCGATTGGAGTGCGCACTGGAGTCTACACGGGAAGCATCGCTCGATAGCCAACCAGCCACGATTGAGTTCTTAGAAGCAGAGTTCAGTGTTGATTTCGATGCGCTGCTATCTTGACCGCCAATCAGACCCGCATGGTTCAGGTTTGTGTATGAGAGTCCCCAAATGGCTGTAGTTCTAACCAAAGCCTTGATTGAAGCCGGCCGCGCCGGAAATAGTGGGTACAGAAAAGGCAGTTGCTTGCGCTGGGCGTAAGTTACCCGCCGAAAAGCGGCTGGATCGAACGACTGATCGGCACTGAGGTATCTGACGAGCAGTACGAACGCTTTCTGGGGCACAGCACGAGCAAGCAGGCTGAACAGATCCTACGCGGAGAGCAGCCAGCCAAGGGGCTTCAGTATGCAAAGCGAGCGAAGAAGCTCGCTTCTGAAAGAAAAGCCACAATTGATCTGGATAACGAGCACCTGTCTGAAATCGAAAAGTATCGGTAGCCCTAGACTTTTAGCCGCTGAAGATCTCTTAGATACCATTGGTGAAACTTGCTGAAGTCAGCCTTCTGTTTCTCTACCGTGCTGTTATAGATCGCATCACTGGTAACCGCACAAGCAGTCCAGCCAGCCTCATAGACGAAGCGAGTAGCTATCGGTGACTTCTTCGGGGTGCTATCCCAGCGGTTTTTGAGCCACCGCGCAAGCCCTTCATCAAGAGGGACCACCAGATTTAGCTGCTGTTTTGTGCGAGTGATACCGACATAAAACAGCCGACGTTCCTCCTCGATTTCCTCTTCGGCCGGAGGGGTGTTCATCGATGTGCGAACGCTGTAAACATCATCGGGTTTGCCGCCAGGAAATTCCTGCTCATTCAGCCCGATCAGTATTACGTTATCCCACTCCAGCCCCTTGGAACCATGCAGTGTGGAAAGGATGAAGGGATCGCAGTCAGTAGCAGCCTCGCCTGGATTCAAGATAAGGTTTAAAAACGTGCGGGAATCGATCTTACTGGAGTCAAGTAGCTCCCCGATCCTCACGACCCCTCGTTGCTGGTCGTTCGATCCAGTGCGAGTTACACCCTCAGAGCCAACACTATCAATGAAACCCTCCATACTCAGGCGTCGTAACACATCGATAGCAGGCGTTTCCTCTCCGTCTTTCTGGCAGATAGTGGCGAGCCTGCCCAGCCGATCTTTTTGGTATTGTGCGCCCTCGAATAACTGACCTAGAGCAGACCATAGGTCGGCGTGCGGAGCCATCAATCCACTGAGCGCCGCTTTGAATTGCCCTTTCTGCCATCTAAAACCAGCCTCCTTCAGAAAGCCGTAAACAATCGCTTGTTTGTTGGGATGGTTTTCCAGTAGCCGCAGATCGCCGTACACAGACAGCAAGACGCCAACTACCAGTATCCCGATTTCGGTGCGGGTGTGTAATGCGCTTGAACCATTGAGGTAGCGATAAGGTAGCCCACACAGGCGTAAAGCAATTTCCGCCTCAGCAAGGTTCGCCTTAGTGCGGGACAATATGGCTTGTGTTCCACTGCTCACCGAGAGGTTTGATAGCACCTTGGATAGGCAGTTATCAAAGTGCAATCTGACCTCTGTTTTGGGGGTGCTAGGATGACTGACACAAAGCTTGGTCAGCTTTGTAGAGTTGCGCCGAATTACCGAGTTAGCCATCAAGGAAAGCTCATGGCCAAATCTGAACGTGCATGACAGTTGAAACACCTTCGTATTCGGGTAGTGCCTTTCAAACAGTCCGCCGATAAAGTCTGGTCGAGCACCACGCCACTCATAAATACACTGGTTAACATCACCAACAGCCATAACCGACGTATCCGACTTAGATAGCAAGCGGGTCATGTCATGCTGTATCAGGTTAACGTCCTGATATTCATCAACAATGATGTGCTTGAAGTGGGCACCAAGGCTGCTGTCATTACGCAACAGTGCGACAGCCTCAATCAAACAGTCATCAAAGGTTCGCAGACTGTTTTCCTCCAGCAGCTCACAATAGCGGCCATAGGCGTGAATAAACTCCCGTTTGATGTTGCTGAACGTTGGATCATTGGCAGCATCAACAGGAGTTACGGCCGCCGCCCGGCAGCGAGCAATAAACAGCTCGAAGTTTTCAATTTCATTGGGGTCAATATAATTCGCCTCATGGTCAAAGCCATAGCGGTAGGCTTGCTTTACCAGTTGCTCATAGCGGTAGTCGCTTGGAGTAATGAGGTCTTTCTTCTTGATTATCTGTTGGCGTTCTCCGTAACCAACAATCTTTAAGGCCAAGCTGTGGAACGTGCGGATTTCTGGAATCACGCTCGACATCAGTGCCGTCTTCAAGTTCTCCGTGAAGCTCACCTGCGCCGACTTGTTGTACATCAGGATCAGAATGGAGCGAGGATCAGTTCCCGTCTTGACCAGCCGCTCAACGCGCTTTACAAGTGTGGTTGTTTTCCCGCTACCAGGTACGGCTTTTACCAACGCATGTCCGGTGTCATGGCTGACAATACTTTTCTGCTCCCAAGTCAGTCTTTTGGTCATGCCTTAACCTTGTAATTGGCGCACTGACGGGCCTCGGTGTAGGGAACGATCTTTGCCTTACTGTGACATTGCAGATAGCCATCCTCCCATCGGCCTGCTTGCTCGCACATAATGCAGTTGGGAAATAGTGAATGAGGATCGGCGTGACGGATAAAAGCTCGTAAGTTATCAGCCAGCTCAGCGGCCCCTAACGATCTAGGCCATGTGTTCACGTCAGAATTGATTGTTAAATCCACTTCAGCGAGCGGCATCGTTTGTTCGTTGAGTCGGCCGGAACCACTTAAACTCCAGACAGACATATCCACGTTACCTACTGAGCAGACGCCGCTACAGGTGTCCACAGATTGAAACGGGGGAAGCCAGTTGAATACTCTCAGGATCTTCTCCTTGATCGAGTAGGCCCCGGTAAGCAACATCTGAATATCAGAGGCAGATTGGACCTTAAACTCAAGAATCGGGAT
Source organism: Superficieibacter electus (assembly GCF_002915575.1). Taxonomy (GTDB): domain Bacteria; phylum Pseudomonadota; class Gammaproteobacteria; order Enterobacterales; family Enterobacteriaceae; genus Superficieibacter; species Superficieibacter electus. Next base: position 8,575 of record NZ_PQGD01000026.1, on the reverse strand, counting down.
ACCGGCTTCGATCTTGTCTTGAGAGCAGGGGTGTGTGACACAAATCTCTACGTAGCAACGCCTTTCGCCAGTCGTATCATACAACATCACGTCTGGTCGCAGCCCTGTGACCTTATCGTGTTTTTCCAGCTCTGCCTGATCGAAAAATTGAGTCAAGTTGTAGCGTGCAGGCACGGATTTTACGCACTGACGTGCTTCGTCTCTAACCAAGGCTAAACGAGAACCATTACAGGCAACCCGGCGCTCCAGCTCAAGGCTAATAGGCATTTCACGGCTGAGAGCTTGTTGGTAGCGATAGAAGAATGCTTCTTTGCCGCACTTGTGAAGATAGGTTTCAAGGGCACAGCATTCTTCCGAATGGCGAAAGTGCTTAGCGTTGAACTCGCCCATTACCGGGGTCAGGGGGCTCTTACAACCTGGGCAGGTGTAAGTATGTGAGCGCAGGGCAGCGCCAATGTGCGTGAGGGTGCCCTCGCCGTCTAGCGCGTAAGCGTATTGTATTGAGCTGGATTGAGTTGTCATGACTGCGTATCCTCCCAAAAAAATCCAGCTAAGAACAGACCTTACGGCAGGCAAATGGTAAGTAGTGCTTCTTGAAGCAGTCGAGTGTACAGCGGCTCAGTGAAAAAGCTAATCGCCCGCTCAACAACCTAGTGATACTGGTGCAGATTCGACAATGAGTTAATGCCCGGAGAGCATCTGCAAGACTTCTAGCTGGAAGGCATTCCAACCAGCCCTCGCTTCTGAAAAGCCGTCAGGAAACGGTAAAATCCAACCAAGTGAGCAACTTCACTTGATCAAAGATCTAAGGCTAGAATGATGGAATTCCAACCTTAGTTTGCAAATAGCCTAAACATATAACTTCCTCTGAGGATTTAAAAGAATTCTCAGATGTCTTGAAAGCTACTTTTTAAACTTTCTCATTCTGAGAAGCATATTTAATTTTGCTGCGTCTGCTCGTGCTGCTGCTACAGAAAGGGCTTTATGCAGTGAAACTACCACGACAAACAAACAGAACATCGACCAGAATCCATCCATTTCGTTTACCTAATCGTTGAGGTTTTTATTCGGGATATCTGGCTAAATAGGACTACACAGATACCCAGTTAAACCCCCCGCTTACATAACACTCCGGTTCCTCACCAGACGTTTTATTCTATCGCGGTCTGTGGTTATCAGAAGCTGCATAAACCGGTTATTTAGTCCGTTACGCGAAAATTATTGAGGATCCGGGCTGTTAAACTGTTCTTCCTCTTTCGCTTCCGGAGAAAAGGGGAGGTGTCACCCTGCGGCCGGGTAGTGAAAGGGATTTGACGTAATTCAGGCGAAGGGCGAACAAGACCGCAAAGGACGCCCGGGCGACCGGATACCTGCCGGGTTGTGCGAAGTAAAAACCGGAAGCAGTGATAACACAAACAGGCCCCTACAGCGTAAGGATTGTGATGGACGATAAAGAGCAATTTACGAATCTTGTGGCAAAGCATGCCTCCGGACTCACCGAAGAGCAGCTGGCCGGTTACGATGCCTGTTCCCTGGATGGTGAATGCGTCACGCCTTCATACGAGGTTTTCCGGGGGTATCGTACCCGCCATACCCTGGATGAATTTCTGGAGATGGCCATATCGCTGAATGCCATCCACCCGGATGAATATTTAACGGATATGCTGCTTAAGCCTCATGAGGTGATCGGCGCTCTGGCCGATGAAGGCGACCAGCTGAACAACGCCACCCCGGTTTATTTCTTCCCGGATACCGGCGTCTATGCAGCGGCCGTCAGTGAAACCCGGGTGCTCGATGCCTGGCTTTGCTGGCCATGCTACCCGGCGAACTGGTAACGCGGCCGTTGGAATTGCACCGGCAGGATACGAATTTAACCGACCCCGTGGCGGGAAGGTTATCACAATTGCATGTCCTCATCCCTCAAGCCCCCTGCCAGGCCCTAACGTGCTGTCAGGCTTCGCCTGATTCCCGATCTGCGCCGGTACTTCAGCCGATAACTTTTTGTTTTCTTTTTATTTTCTCCCCATTTCCTCAAAGTTCGCGGGCGGCGTGGACAGGGCACCATTGCCGCATGTGGGGTCTTAATAAGGGCAGGGTGGTCAGGTTTGCTCGATGCCGGGGGTAGGCCCTACCCTTTATGGGATGAGGACATGCAATTCACTAAATTAATCGACAGCACCGGTGGTGACTTATCTGTAACGGGTCAGTTTTGATACGGGGAATGTTTCAGGGTTAAGATCTGGAATCATAAAAATATACGCTCCCGTTCAGGACATACGACTTGAAATGGATAATGCCATTAAAGGAATTCCAGCCTTTCGTCGATAACAGTTTCTGACCATCGCCATAACCATGTCATGGAGGAGACTAACCGTGTTTCAGAGGTGAGCTGGTGCCTGGCAAAACATACAAACTCAAATATCAGGAAGCGAGTTTAGTTGTTTATAACATGCAGCCGTGTAACTGATTAGGTACCGGCAAAAGGAGGAAATAATGTTTGAAAACTACGTTTGTAAAATCTATGTAAGCAATGATCCTCATTTTAGTAGCCATCTCGAAGCAACTGCGTTTGGTTTCGATAATGGTCAGCAGCAAAAGATTCTCACCGCAGCCCATGTTGTTACCAATGCTCTTGGAAAAATTTATCCCGTCAGCAATACACTTAAACTTTACGTCAAATTTCTTAACCATCAAGGACTGGTGAACGAAGAGCCTGTTCTAGTCGATTTCATTCTCAATGAGGCTAATGACAGGGCAGACTTTAAAGACGGCATTCCGTTTGTTGACAGTGCAGAAATCGTATTACCAGCTGGAATACAACAGCCTGTAAGTAGTTACTTTAAGGTCCTGGCTCCCGCAGCTGGCATGGGTACATTGGGTGTCGGATATCCAATGAATGAGACAACAATTTCGACATTCCCTGGTGAAGTTTCAGGCATTTGGCCTTTAAATTGCTCAAATCATTCTCCCCAACATCTCACAACTCGCTTTGTAATAGCACATTTCAACACCGATGGTTGCTCTGGTGGACCCTATGTCGTCTCCGAGAATGACGAGCATTTTGTCATTGGAAGTCTGGTTGGAATAATGTCTGGAACCTGCCCAGATTCAAATCCACACATGTCTGTTCAGTCCGCTACTGATTTTTAGCAAAGTCAGTTCCAAAATGACGCTGGCACGATAGTTATTTTGGGTCTGCCCGATATGGCGTCTGCCCTTACTAACAGCAACAGCATTGAAACTGACAAACATGAACTCGAAAGTGCCACAATAGTAAGTCATGATTTCTTCATCACTTTTATGGTGCTCTTTTTCACCTATCACACAGCAAGTTATGAATACGAGGCCTGTAATGGACGCTACCGAAACTGAAGAGCTCGAAAAAATTCGCAAGAAGGCAATGGATGAAGTTACAAGTGCTCTTCAGGCGCTTGAAAATAAGTTCCCGGGTATTACTGAGGGCGCAGCAGCTTTGGCGGGGTCAGGCGTAGGCGCAGCGGCTTCCTTCGGTGCTCTCTATACGCTTGGTACAACGGGAGTGTCAGCAGCAGGCATAACCTCCGGGCTCGCTACAGCAGGGTCTATCGTCGGTGGCGGTATGGTTGCAGGCATTGCGGTATTGGCCGCACCTGTAGCTGTGTTAGGGATTGGCGGGTACGCGATAGTGAAACACAAAAAAAATGCGAAACTGACAGCCGCCCTTAGTCAGGCCATCCAAAAGCTCTACGAAGTTCAGGAAAGGTTGATGTCGAATGCGGAATATTTTAAGGCAGAAATTGCTGGCATCAAGGCAACAATCGACATGCTTACTAAGAAAGCTCCAAAAGGTAGCCTGGTCGCGGTGAGGTAAACACATGAGTCAGTCTCCTTATGATGATGAGTTCAGGGCCATCCGTTATATTCAGCTCCGTGGTCAGGATATCGCGAACGCTCACGAGACAATTAACAGTGATATAGAGAGCCTTAAGGCACAGTTGACCGGGCTAATCAGCGGCACTGAACTTGATGAAGCGGAGCATCTGGCGCTTAAAGAACATCATCTGCGAGAAATGACCCCTTCAGATACTGCCATGCATTCTACTGGTCTCAAGACTATATATAGCGAGGCTAACCAGCGTGTATGCGGTGATATTGGACTGGCCACAATACTCTCCACGGATGACTTGGCTGTTGTAGATGCCCGGATCCAGAATCATATTAAAGAATTTAATGATCGCTACGCACTCGACGCCTGGGATTATGCTATTGCCTGCGGATGCGGGCTCATAGCATCCATGCTGGATTTACTTTGCGTCAGAGCCCCGCCAAAACCTACGGTGAGCTTTACGGCAGAAGTGGATGGTATTTTCAATAAACAGGTGCAGAAAGCCTTCAATGCCATTTTGCCGGAGGACCTGAGTACAAAACTCTCAGATTTGTTCCCTATAGGGGCACCAGACAGTTCGATCAGCAGCGATTTAGTGGGTGCGGCCGGTGGCGTTTTGTCTCCCACAAATCACCGCTTAAGAGCTTTGTCACACGATCCCGTACTGGGCATTATTTTCGGTATAAAGGATATGCTGAACGGGACCTGTACGGTGGTTCAGAATGGACAGATCGTGGTTTATCCTTCCAGTAAAGGCGTTACAGACGAAACCAATATTTTCAGGCTCATCGCCAGAATGTTTGGACACCTGGCATCGGATGTTAATGCCCCCTCAGCAAAAGGAAACCGTGGCATGGGGTTACCGGCTCCTTTTATGGGGCTACTTCGTATGCTTGAGGGGATCCCTGTGGGGAGTTCTAACTTCGGCAAACAAATAGAGTACATGTATGTCAACGGGTATGACTTTCGTCAGTTTATCGTGACAAGTATTCCGATGAGCATAATGGAAGTTTTGATGCGGGTTTTCTATGTGGCGAAACAGGTATCGCTGGGAAAAGGAGCTTTTGGGGAGACCTTACTGGATACCATGCCGTTGCGGCTAAATCCACGCTTCCGGATGATGCTTGCCCTGGGTTATGGAACTTCCAGTGCTGTTAACGCAGGTAAAATGTATATCACCGGCAATATTCTCAATGCGAATTACGCCTCCTGGATGGGGTTGGCCTGGAATGGTTTTCACTCACTCAAGTGGTCCCTTTATCAGCGACACTTAAAGCTTTGGGCCGGTATTGAAAAGGCAGAACTGGAACGGCTTCAGAACAATATAGACAGCATCGAGGCATTGACCATCATAGCAGGAAACTTGCCAGTCAAGTAACATTCACCGGAGCACCTCCGGAACCCCATAGCCCACCAGCTGCTAAAAATGTCTGCCTTTGCTTTTAATACTCTCTCTGCCTCCTCCCCGAGGCAGAGAGTAGCTCGTAGTTATTTATACAGCTCACAACAGGGCCATAAGATACTCCGCTTCTCGTTTACCGATGATCCTGATCTGTCAGCTCTCTTACCGGATGCTGTACGAGCGTAACGGCTTATTATTGATAGTTCTCTCATATCAAACCTCATAAAGATTTATGCTGCCACTTAGTAACAGCCTAAAGGTTGTACTCTCTATTTAACAGCTTTTAGGCTGTTAATTTGATATTACAGCTTTTAGGGTGTATGTTTAGAAAACAGCGTACAAGGTGTATCAGAGGAACTACTGAGGCCAGCTTATGATCAATAATGATTACCCGTTAAACACGCTCAACCAGTTGCGTCCCTTGCTCATTGGTTTTCGCAAGGCGAATGGCCTGACGCAAAAAGACCTGTCCGAAAGGTTAGGGGTCACTCAACAGACATACTCACGTCTGGAAGCCAACCCTGCCAGTGCGAGCATTGAACGGCTATTCAAGGTGTTTTCTATCCTGGGCGTAAAAATCAGCTTCTCCTCGACAACCGCCTCTTCAGAGGGGAAGCAGACGGAAGAAATGCTTAAATCAAACTCACCTGCACGACAGGAGAAATGGTAACGATATGAGCCGGAAACAGCAGCGTCTGGCAATCTGGATGAACGGAATCAAAGTCGGATACTGGGAAAAAAGTAAAGGGGTAGACAGCTTACAATACCTTCCTGACTGGAGTGCAGACGAACAGGGAAGGCCGCTGTCATTGTCCCTTCCTTTTACTCCCGGGAACCAGGTCTGGCGTGGAAATGTGGTACGTGACTATTTTGATAATTTACTCCCGGACAGCGAAGGCATACGCAGACGTCTGGCAATGCGTTACAAGGCCGATAGCCTGGAGCCTTTTGATCTTCTGACGGAGCTGGGAAAAGACTGCGTGGGCGCGATACAGCTGCTTCATGACGGAGATGAACCCACAGATTTATATTCCGTGAAGTATCACCCGCTTACTGAATCAGAAATTGCGGCAACTTTGCGTAATACCACGGAGACATTGCTACCGGGCAGGCCAGAAGATAACGACGACTTACGTTTATCTATTGCCGGTGCTCAGGAGAAAACAGCCCTACTGTGGCATGAAGATCGGTGGTGTATGCCGGAGGGTAATACACCAACGACGCATATATTCAAGCTACCGCTCGGACTTGTGGGGAACATGAAAGCCGACATGCGCTCGTCGGTTGAAAATGAATGGCTCTGCTCGGTACTTCTCGAACAGTACGGGCTCCCCGTGGCAAGAACGCAGATTGCTCACTTTGAAGATCAGAAAGCGCTGGTGGTAGAACGTTTTGACCGAAAATGGTCAGGAAACGGACAATGGATCATTCGTTTACCCCAGGAGGATATGTGTCAGGCCCTGGGCATTTCGCCATTACGAAAATATCAGGCGGACGGCGGGCCAGGTATATCGGAAATTATGGAAGTTCTGAGTAATTCAGACCGTGCTGAGCGTGACAAAGCGCAGTTTTTTATGACGCAGATAGTTTTCTGGATGATGGCCGCAACAGATGGCCACGCTAAAAATTTCAGTATTTCTATTGGGCCACAGGGACGTTATCACCTTACACCACTCTATGATGTGTTGTCGGCATGGCCGGTGATCGGTCATGGGAACAATCAGATATCCTGGCAGAAGTGCAAACTGGCGATGGCCGTACGTGGCAGTAGCAACTATTACCAGATATATCGAATACAACGACGCCACTGGATCAGGCATGGTGAGATAACCGGCCTGAGTAAACAGCAGACAGAGGCGATGATAGAGGAAATCATCGCCAGAACCCCGGGTGTCATTGAACGTGTTAGCGGGCTTCTTCCGGACCAGTTCCCCCAGCAGCTTGCGGAAAGTATTTTTGATGGAATGAGGCAGCAATGCAGGCGCCTGGCTGAGAAATGACAGCCGCAATTTATAGTGTGCATGTTTTCAGAATAGCTGATGTAAGCGTGAGGATTCAGTATGACTGAAGAACAAAAAAGAATAGAGCGGGCTATTGAGTTGGCTTGTCGTTACGGCGGAACCGATGAAATGCATCATCTGCAATGGGTCGTGGATCAGATGGTAAGAGAACTTGCTGGAGAACGTTATGCACAGATTGTAGCAGATGCCACCAGCGGAGAAGATGGGCCTGATACTTACAAATGGAGTGTTGGGATCGCGCCTTAGCATCTGTCAGTCTGGGGATGAAAACGTACTTAACATCCAGCGAATTCCCAGACTTCACATTAAGACTAGAGTAACGGCCGCAATCACGTGAGAGAAAAAAATGGCAATTTTAGCAATCATTGCAGTTATCGCCCTGGGTGGGTACGCCTGCGGGTTTATTAAAGCCCGTGAGCTGAGCGCTTTGCGTAAAGAAATGAAACTATACGTGGATCGCATGGAAGCGGCGGAGCTGGACTTACACGCAATCAGAAGTGTAGCGGAGCACCGGTTGCACGGTGCAGGTAAACAGTTTGCCGACCTTTACAGCCGTATCGACGGTGCAACTGTGACGCTGACACCCGAAGATCAGCTGTTACTGGCAACGATGCCATTTAATATTCAGGATGTAGAAGACATCGTAAACGAGCGCGGTCCAAAGACAATTAGCGGCCGTCCATTCTGGGAAGTTGAGCCAGGCCCGCATGACTATGAATATGGCCCGCAATATCCGTATTTCCCAGACCAGCGCTAGGAAGAGATCAAGATGAGAGAGCCAAGACCCCGCCATACCTTGCAGGTCATTCGAGTGCCTTCTCTGGAGGTTCAGGATCTGGGGCTGACCAGCTTTGATAGCTGGCTTGACGAGAACGGTTATGACAAAACGAATGCCAGAAATAACCGTACCATCTGGGCGAGAGAAGGCGGATGGCATCTGAAACGTTGCAGAAATCTGGAAACTGGCACGGACGATTTCTGGTTTATCGCTTTCGATGGTAAAGGCGGAAAGATATACCCGCTGAAAACCCAAAGAGACTACCGGGCTGCATATCGTAAGCTGGAAGCAGAAGGTTATGCACCTGCGGTCATCGAGCAAATGACCACAGGCGCAGCATATAACCTGGCCTATCCACGTTCCACCCTAAAACAAGCTGAGACGGCCACCAGCGAACCAAAGCGGAAACCTGACGTAGATGGGGTCGTCTCAGAAAACGGAATCTATGGTCACTCCCGTTTTTGCAACACCGATTTTGACGACAAGTTGGCTTGCTTGAATCTATCCGG
>NZ_PQGD01000025.1 GCF_002915575.1 Superficieibacter electus | reverse complement strand
CACCAGGGAGGATAACGTTGCGACAGCAACGGCCCGCAGGGCGAGGCGCAGCCGAGTAATCCTCCCGGATGCACCATCTCCTTCAATGTTGCGGCATGATGAGTGACATTGAATCTGTAGTATAAAAGCAATTCCGATGCATCCGTAGCTCAGCTGGATAGAGTACTCGGCTACGAACCGAGCGGTCGGAGGTTCGAATCCTCCCGGATGCACCATTATTCCCCTGGTTAATAGCCAACAGGTTATTACGTTTTATGCGGATCATCCGCAGGCACCAGGGAGGATAACGTTGCGACAGCAACGGCCCGCAGGGCGAGGCGCAGCCGAGTAATCCTCCCGGATGCACCATTATTCCCCTGGTTAACAGCCCGACCCTTCCTGATAATTCCTCATTCTGTCAGCAGCGACAAAAAACACCATTTACGCTACAGTATTACCCTGTCATTTGGTTTGTGAGAACACGATGTACGAGCGTTATGAGGGTTTGATTTTCGATATGGATGGCACCATCCTCGATACCGAACCGACACACCGAAAAGCATGGAACACTGTCCTAAGTGGTTATGGCCTGCGTTTTGATATGGACGCGATGATAGCCCTGAACGGTTCCCCAACCTGGCGTATTGCGCAGGCGATTATCGAACTTAATCAGGCCGATCTCGATCCTCATCAACTGGCGCGGGAAAAAACCGACGCCGTAAAAGCTATGCTGCTGGATACCGTGCAGCCTTTGCCGCTTATTGAGGTAGTTAAAGCCTGGCATGGCCGTCGCCCGATGGCGGTCGGCACCGGCAGCGAAAGTGCAATAGCCGAAGCGCTGCTGGCGCATCTTAATCTTCGCCACTATTTTTCAGCCGTGGTGGCGGCCGATCATGTTAAAAATCACAAACCTGCGCCGGATACCTTTCTTTTATGCGCTGAACGTATGGGCGTTGCCGCAGAAAAATGTGTGGTGTTTGAAGATGCTGATTTTGGCCTTCAGGCTGCGCGCCTGGCGGGAATGGATGCGGTGGACGTCAGGCTACTTTAAGTACTCCCGAACATTTAATGTGAATAGCAACAATGGCTAATAGCGCTGAAGGGGTAACTAACGTTATTCTTGGGCGTTTGTTTCCGCAGGTATGGCGTGATGGCACTACTATGATTATTACAATGAATTCGACAGGCGGGAGGTCAATTTGATCCCGGACGTATCACAGGCGCTGGCCTGGCTGGAAAAAAATCCTCAGGCAATAAAGGGGATACAACGCGGCCTTGAGCGCGAGACGCTGCGCGTAAATGAAGACGGCACCCTGGCAACCACCGGGCACCCTGAGACACTGGGGGCGGCCTTCACACATCAATGGATCACAACTGATTTTGCCGAAGCCTTACTGGAATTCATTACGCCTGTTGACGGCGATATCCAGCATATGCTGAGTTTTATGCGTGATATTCATCGCTATACCGCCCGTCAGATTGGCGATGAGCGGATGTGGCCGCTGAGTATGCCATGCTACATCGAAAACGGTCAGGACATTGAGCTCGCGCAGTACGGCACTTCCAATATGGGTCGTCTGAAAACACTGTATCGTGAAGGTTTAAAAAATCGCTATGGCGCGCTGATGCAGACCATTTCCGGCGTCCATTACAACTTCTCGCTGCCAATGGCCTTCTGGCAGGCAAAATGTGGCGTGACGGACGTTGAAAGCGGCAAAGAGGAAATCTCAGCAGGTTACCTGCGTTCTATTCGCAACTATTATCGTTTTGGTTGGGTGATCCCTTATCTGTTCGGCGCATCGCCTGCGATCTGCTCCTCCTTCTTACAGGGCAAACCTACGGCGCTGCCTTTCGAAAAAACCGAAAGCGGGATGTATTATTTGCCGTGGGCGACATCGCTACGCTTAAGCGATCTCGGCTATACCAATAAATCACAAAGCAATCTCGGTATCACCTTTAACGATTTACAGACCTATGTAGCTGGCCTTAAGCGCGCGATTAAAACGCCTTCTGAAGAGTACGCCAGGCTGGGCCTGCAAAAAGACGGTAAATACCTGCAGATCAACAGTAATATTCTGCAGATTGAAAATGAACTGTACGCCCCGATTCGGCCGAAGCGGGTGACTCGCAGCGGGGAAACACCGTCGGATGCGCTGCTACGTGGCGGGATTGAGTATATCGAAGTGCGTTCGCTGGATATCAACCCGTTCTCGCCAATCGGCGTAGATGAGCAGCAGGTACGTTTCCTGGACCTGTTTATGGTCTGGTGTGCGCTGGCGGATGCGCCGGAAATGAGCAGCGATGAGCTATTATGTACACGTACTAACTGGAACCGGGTGATCCTTGAAGGCCGCAAGCCGGGGCTGACGTTAGGTATTGGTTGTGAAAGCGCCCAGTTCCCGCTGGTGCAGGTGGGTAAGGATTTGTTCCGCGACTTGCGCCGGGTTGCCCAAACGCTGGATAGCATTGAAGGCTCTGAGGCTTATCAGAAGGTGTGTGATGAACTGGTTGCCTGCTTTGATAACCCGGACCTGACCTTCTCGGCGCGAATTTTACGCATGATGATCGATACAGGAATTGGCGGGACCGGCAAACAGCTGGCGGCAGAGTATCGTACTGCGCTGCGGGAAGAGCCGCTGGAAATCCTGAGCGAAGACGACTTTGTGACCGAGGGTAAGGCTTCATGGGAACGTCAGCGCAAGCTGGAAGCGGCAGACAGCGAACCATTTGAAGCACTGCTGGCGAGACACGCCTGATAAAAAAGAAAAAGGCCACATCACTGTGGCCAAAATTTACATCTCTGAAAACAGGGATGATGATAACAAATGCGCGTCTTTCATATAGTAAGACTCGCCCGGCACCAAAGAGTTCATTTTAATTTAAAAAAAATTACGCTATCCGTAACCCTGACAATTCAGATCTAAAAAAGGGGTGTAACCTGCTGAATGAACAGAGATAACGATAGCCTGGAGGAGATGAAATGCCGCTATTAGATAGCTTTACTGTTGACCATACTCGTATGGAAGCCCCTGCGGTTCGCGTTGCCAAAACGATGAATACGCCGCACGGCGATACCATTACCGTGTTCGACCTGCGTTTCTGCATCCCGAACAAAGAAGTCATGCCGGAAAAGGGTATTCACACCCTGGAGCACCTGTTCGCGGGCTTTATGCGCGACCATCTGAACGGCAACGGCGTTGAAATCATTGATATCTCGCCCATGGGCTGCCGTACCGGTTTCTACATGAGCCTGATTGGTACGCCTGACGAGCAGCGCGTAGCCGATGCCTGGAAAGCGGCAATGGGTGACGTGTTAAAAGTTCAGGAGCAAAATCAGATCCCTGAGCTGAACGTTTACCAGTGCGGTACCTACCAGATGCACTCCCTGACGGAAGCGCAGGAGATAGCGCGTCATATTCTTGACCGCGATGTGCGCGTCAACAGCAATGAAGAGCTGAAGCTGCCGAAAGAGAAATTGCAGGAACTGCATATCTAGTATCGGCGGTCTGATAACGGAAAAACGCACGTGATAAAAACATAATCCCGCCAATACCGGGGTTATGTTTTATTTTTTTTATATTATTAATCTTATATTATATATTTATTTTATGAATGCATGACTGGTTTTTTTAGAATGAAACATGAACTGCCAGACATAACGTTGCCGCCCCAAAATAGTAATGTCGTCCTTTGATCACATAAAGAAAAAAACATAAGCGGTTAACATAAAAACATAATAGATCCCGGGTGACGATATATGGCAAAAATAGCGCCTTAACAGAAGTTGGTTACATACCAACATGGCAAAGGAGCTATTATGTCTAATGGTGAAAGGATATCTATCAGGGAAAAGGTAGGATATAGCCTCGGAGATGCCGCAAGTCATATCGTTTTTGACTCGTCAGTGGCAATTCTGGCTTATTTCTATACCGATATTTACGGCCTTCCTCCCGCCGTAATGGGAACCATGTTTTTACTTGTTCGATTACTTGATGCTATTACCGATCCGATCATGGGCGCGATTGCGGATGCTACCTCAACACGCTGGGGACGTTTCCGGCCATGGCTGCTCGCGATTTGTGTACCCTTTGCCGTAAGTTGCGTACTGGTTTATTCCATTCCGGATTTCTCGGACAGCGGAAAAGTGGTGTACGCCGTAGCGGCATACATTTTTATGACCTTAATGTACACCGCAATTAATATTCCTTACTGCTCGCTCGGTGCGGCATTGACTTCCGATCCTCGCGAGAACTTATCCTTGCAGTCATGGCGTTTTGCCATTACGCCTATCGGCGGTGCGCTGGGTACGGCAATGATTTTGCCGTTAGCTGATTATCTGTATCCCGGAGATCGGCCAACCGGCATTCAGGTTTCCATGGCCATATTTGGCGTGGTGGGTTGCCTGATGTTTATTGTTTGTTTCCTGACAACCAAAGAACGTGTACAGCCGATCAAAGAAGAAAATTTGAATATCGCTCGCGATGTGAAAATTCTCTTTAAAAACGACCAGTGGCTGATTCTGTCAATTTATAACTTCATGATGCTGGTTGCCGTGGTGCTGCGCGGCGGGGCGGTAGTGTATTATATTGGTACCGTATTGAATAAAGGTTCGGATGTCGTCAGCGTGTTTATGCTGGGCGGTATGTTTGCATCCATGCTGGGTTCTGTACTGGCGAAACCCTTCGGAACCAAATTTTGTAAAATTAAGTTCTCATTCTGGATTAACTTATTAACTGCGGCGATAGGCATACTGTGCTTCTTCGTTCCGTCGACGTTCTGGTTTGCTATTCTGATAATACACATTGTTATGTCCATCATTCAGGGGGGTAACGGTGCATTACAATGGTCGATGATTACCGACGCAAATAATTATGGTGAATGGAAAACACAACGCCGCATTACGGGCATGAACGTTGCTGCCAACATCTTCGTTATCAAACTTGGCGTCGCTGTGGGTGGGGCGATCCTGGGCTGGGTACTGGCCGCGTATGGATATGCCACCGGGAATGTGGCGCAATCGGCATCTGCTGCTCAGGGTGTGATATTGCTCTTTACTGTTATTCCTGCGGTATTCTATATTTTGACCGCATTTTCGATTAAGTTTTATGGCCTTACTGAAAAGAAAATGGATCGTGTTGTTAACGACCTGAGTAAAGGTGAGTATAAGCAAGCCTGAGGTGAGGTAACGACCTTTCAAAGGTGACCAGACCTTGCGGGGAAGCCGGCAGACTTCCCCGGTGCTGATCCAGGATTCGTAAAAAGCCTTTTACTGTACGCCAGTCCCATCAGAAATAACGCCCCCATGCAGGCAGAGTCGCGGTGTTTCAGCCATCTTCGACATGATATTCCACCTGTTGCGCCTCATCGGGCTGCGGCACTTCCAGCTTCGTCAACATGCGTTGCAGTACCGCCTCCGGAACTGCATGCTGCCGATTGGCATTTTGCTGCTTCCACTGCTGATACGGCACTTCCAGATAGACGATTTTAACCTGTGCGCCATAGGCGGTGAACAGCGACACCAGCTGCGAGCGTAGCTGCGAGGTAATGTTCGTCGCGTTCCAGACAAACGGCGTTTTCTGGCGCAGCAGCACGCGGGCCTCTTCTTTCGCCTGCTGCACGATATGCCCCGTCGCCGCGCGGTTCTCTGGCGATACGCCGAGGCGGCGGCGAATATCATCAAGACTAATGACCGGCATACCATGGCAGTGCGCCGCGATATAACGATCCTTGCCCATCCCCGGTAGCGCGCTGAGCAAAATTACCTCAAAAGGCTGCGCGATCCACGGCTCGAAACCCGGCGCGCTGCCCGGATGCGTCAGATAGTGCCAGCGGCTCGCAGGCGAAGGAAACGCGCGCGCCTGCCCCCAGCACTGCTGCTCCTGACAAAACAGTTCGAATAACGCGATGCGATCCAGAATCGCATTTTTGTCTGCGCATATCCGGCCTTCGACATCAGCGCGGGCCAGCATCGCCAGCAGCCGGGTATCGACGCGTAGCGCTGCGCTAAGTAACAGCCGCTCCGGCGCAGGGCGTTCCAGCAGCCACAGCGGCAGACCGTGCAGGCGGACCAGCGAGGCTATCTGTTCACGCAGGGCAAACGGCGCGGGAATATCGCGATACAGGATCTGCCTGGCGGTCAGTTCCCCTTTACGCGCATGGCCGGGAGAGGAAATTCGACCTTGTTCATCAGTGCGAGTGGTGCTGCGTTTTTCAACATCATGCAGCAGGGCGGCAGCCCACACCAGCGCCTGCGGTTGAGGTTCCAGGGCCTGGTAATCCGCCTGAGCGTGCAGCGCATCAAGCACCATCGCGGTATGGATGCCGACGTCGCCTTCCGCATGATGCAGCGCATCCTGCGGGACAGCGTGCATTTCTTCCACCCAGGTGAACTGCTGACGCAGGGCGGACCAGGTTTTAGTCTGAGTCATCGTCCAGATCATGCCTTCTCTCCAGGCTGAAATTCCCACATCATCCGCGCGCGTCGCCAGTGGCGCTTCCAGTGCTGAGTTGTTTTAACGTGATTTTTACGCACATATTTAAAAACGTTATGTGCAAAAGCGTCGACCGGGAAAGCGTCAGCATTACGGCTGACAATACCTTCCATCGTACAGGGCGTGCCGGTATGAACATCGAAAGGCGCGAACGCGCCCGGGCTGTCGGTCTGCGCCAGAAAGCGCTGACGCCAGGCAGATTCATTGTTTCCCGGCGGATCAATGATAATCTCCGGCACACACGGGAAATCAAACAGCGCGGCGTAGAATTTCACCTCTTCCTGGCTCAGCCACATATCTTTACAGCGCACGGCGAACAGGTAAAAGTCCTGTTCAAGCCGGTGATATTCAATGGAATGCACGGCATACATATTTTCGCCAAACAACTCCAGATCGCCGAGATCGTGCTTTAGCAGTTGCCAGCGCTGGCGAATGTTATGTGTCCAGGCGGATTCGGTTGGTGCCGCATGCGAGCGGGCAAAAACGCCGTAGCGGTTGAGACAATTATTCTCGCCGTCCAGTTTTTCGGTATGCACCAGTGTGGAGATCGCCTGTATATCCTGCCAATAATCGGCATTGATGCGATCATCGCTGGTGGTGCCGGGGGAGAAAGGATAATGCCAGGTTCTCCCGTATTTTCGTTGGGTATTCATGATAATCCATTATTCAGTTTTTAGTGATGCTGTACACGCGCCGCAGGCGTGAAAAATCAGCGTGATTGCCCGACAAAGCGGGAGAACAGGTAGTGGAAAACGACCGGGCAGAAAGCCCGACACCGGTTGTAAAATGAACGGAAAGAGCGGGGCGGGGAGATAATACGCAGGTTGAAAAGGGATTGCAAAAAAAAGGACCCACAGGGTCCCCGGAGTTGATGACAAACCTGTTTTGCTACAGTGTTCGTCGTTTTTGCCGGGTGGCGGCTTCGCCTTACCCGGCCTACGAAAAACCATCAACATCAATAAGTTATGAGTAACCCGTAGGCCTGTGCAAGCGAAGCGCCGCCAGGCATCATTCCACGGTATAACGTTTGTCAGCAGTCTGAGGGGACCCACAGGGTCCCCTCAGAATTAGTGGGCACCACCCCCGCCACCGCCTGCGCCAAACGGCGGTTTTGCGAACCAGACCAGCCCGAGCAGCAGGAGAAATATACCCGCTGAAATCCAGAAGATTTCGTTGGCGGAGATAATTAATCCCTGATTGGTAATTTGCTGCGCCAGCCAGCCGGACGCCTGCTGCTGGCTCATCCCCATTCCCTGAAGCTGATCGTACATCTGCTGGGCCTCGGGATTATACGGGTTGACCGACTCGGTGAGTTGCGCGTGATGCAGCGATTCACGATTGGTCCACAGCGTCGTGGTAATGGATGTGCCAATCGACCCGGCCAGCGTTCGCGTAAAGTTCGACAGGCTCGACGCCGCGGCCAGACGTTCCGGCGGCAGGCCGGAAAGGGTAATGGTCGTCAGCGGCATAAAGAAGCAGGCGACGGCGAAGCCCTGAATAAACTGCGGCCATGCCGAGGCACCAAAATCCATGCCCGGTTCAAACGTATACGCCCGCCAGTAGAAGCACACCGCATACATAATAAAGCTGAACGTCACCAGGCGGCGCATATCCAGCTTATGCGCAAAGCGACCGATAATCGGTGACAGGAGCACCGGGATCACTCCAACAGGGGCCGAGGCTAACCCCGCCCAGGTGGCGGTATAGCCATAAACCTCCTGCAATAGCTGCGGCAGTAAAACTATCGCCCCGAAGTAGAGCATATAAGCCAGGCTGATACACAGGCAACCAATGGTAAAGTTGCGCGATTTAAACAATGACAGGTCGACAATCGGGTTATCGTCGGTCAGTTCCCAGACAATCAGGAAGGCAATCGACACCACAGCAACCACCGTCAGCACGATGATTTCACTGGAAGCAAACCAGTCCAGCTCTTTACCGCGGTCGAGCATGATTTGTAGACTGCCGATGCCGATCACCAGCAGCCCCAGCCCGACGCCATCAATGCGCCGCTGCTCGGTGCGGGTCTCGCGTCCGCGCAGCGATTGCAGCGTCAGCAGCACCACTAAAATGCCAATCGGCACGTTGATAAAGAAGATCCAGCCCCAGTGGTAGTTGTCGCTGATATAGCCGCCAAGGATCGGCCCGCAAATTGGCGCGACGATCACCGTCATCGACCACAGCGCCAGCGCAATAGAGCGTTTAGCAGGCGGATAGTTACTCAGCAGTAAACTCTGCGACAGCGGGATCAGCGGCCCGGCCACAATCCCCTGAATGACGCGGAAAAAAATCAGCATCGTCAGGCTGCTGGAGACGCCGCAGGCCCAGGAGGCGATGGCAAACGCCACCGTCGACCACAGGAACAGTTTCACTTCCCCGACGCGTTTTGCCAGCCAGCCGGTGATGGGGATGGAGATCGCATTCGCCACGCCGAACGAGGTGATCACCCAGGTGCCCTGGCTCAGTGACGAGCCAAGGTTGCCGGCGATAGTCGGGATCGCGACGTTAGCAATGGTAGAGTCCAGCACCTGCATGAAGGTCGCCAGCGACAGCGCGATGGTCATAATGACCAGTTGCGCGCCCTCCAGCGGTTTTTGCTGTTGCATTACGCTCACCTTAAATTACCCTGCGTTGGCCTGCACAATGTCATTAATCAGTTTGTTAACAGGTTCAAGGCTGATTTCGCGGGCGTTACTTTCATAGGCCGGATCTTTACGCGCCTGATTTGCCAGCATTTGCCCGTCGCGATGGGTGGTATCAACGGTTACCAGCGTTGACAGACCAATACGCAGTGGATGATCGGTAAGCTGCTTTTGATCCAGCTCGACACGCACCGGCAGACGCTGAACCACTTTGATCCAGTTCCCGGTGGCGTTCTGCGCGGGCAGCAGCGAGAAGGCGCTGCCGGTGCCCATATCCAGGCCCACCACTTTACCGGTGTATTTAATATCGTCACCGTAGATATCGCTGACCACGGTAACCGACTGGCCAATGCGCATATGGGCAAGCTGGGTTTCTTTAAAGTTGGCGTCTACCCACAGATTGGTCGCGGGCACCACGGCCATCAGCGGGGTGGTGGGGCTAATCTGCGCGCCGGGCTGGACTGAACGGCGGGAAACATAGCCGGTCATCGGGCTGACAATTTTGGTACGTTGCAGCGCAAGCCAGGCATTACGGACTTCCGTCGCCGCCTGTTTTACCGCTGGCTGATCTTCAAGACGAGTGCCGAGGATCATTGCCTGATTAGCGTTGTATTGCTGAATCGCCACGTCAAGCTGCGCCTGCGCGCTGGCAACCGCATCGCGCGCGTGCTGCAACTCTTCCCGGCCAATCAGGTTGGCAGAGCCGAGCGGCACCCGACGGTTCAGGTCAGTCTGCGCCTGAGAAAGGGCAGTTTTCTGCACGTTAATATTGGCCTGCAACTGCTTGCTGTTAATCATTTGCTGGCGGGTCTGACGCACGCTGGAGGCGAGTTCGGTCTGCGCTTTTTCAAACGCCTGCTGGGCATCGGTCTCATCGAGCGTCACCAGCACATCGCCTTTTTGTACATAATCGGTGTTGTCAGCCCAGACCTTCGTCACGCTGCCTGACACCTGAGCCATGATTTGTACCTGATTCCCTGCGACGTAAGCATCGTCCGTTTCTTCAAAATGACGCAGGACTAAAAACCAGTAAATTCCCCATGCCACGGCAATAATAATAAAGAGCAAGGTTAACAGCAGAAGGAGGCGTCTGCGCTTACCCTTCTTCTTAACCGGTTGCTGCGGGGTTTGATTCACCGCATTTTCGCTCATGTTATTCTCCACGATCTTATTATTTCACATCGGCTTATGCCGACCAGTTAGTCAGACAGGCCAGCAGTTTTAGCCTGCTGGCCTGTCAATTTCTTTTTAATCAGGATATGCGAGCGACACGAAACGTTAGCGCAACGCCTCGAGAATTGCGCCTTCTTCATCCATCTGATCAAGACGGGTCAGAAGTTTACGCGTGATCTGCTCAAGCTGCTCTTTCTCGGTGGTATTCAGCGATGACCAGAGTTTATGCAGGCACTGGTGCTGAGGTGGCAGGACCTCACGTAGAAATTGATGGCCTTTTTCCGTCAGTTGCAGATGCAGACAGCGACGATCGTTATCGCTTTCACGGCGTTCGATCCAGCCGCGCTTTTCCAGTTCATCGGCGATGCGGGTGGCGTTAGTGCGGGATGAGCCTAACGCGCAGCTTAATTCTGATGGCTGAATGCTGTGATCTTCCTGCGACTCAAGCGTAATGAGCGCCATAAAAAGCGTTTCATTAATTCCCTGCGCTTTCAGCATTTTATTACGATTTTCGAGCAGCTTGCCCTGCATATGCATACACAGGCGAGTCAGAAGTACTTCCTTAAACGGAAATTCTTCATAGCGACTGGCACGGAACTTCAGCATTTGTTCAATGGGGGTGAACGAACTATCCATTTGGGCATGACCTCATTAGTTTCAGCCGATATAGTAACGACGGTGACAAATAAAGTAAATCTATTAATTACCTTAATTAATATTTGGTAATTATATATTGGCAAGCCATTTCCAGGCGAATCCGTAGGCCACAGCGCTCAGTAACGTCGGAATAATAATGCTGCGCGTTTTATAGAAACTGATACCGAGCACGGCAAAACCCACCAGTGTAGGCAGCAGGCGCTGTACATCAGCGATAACCTCCGGAGCGCTGGAGACCACCAGCAACGCGCAGATAGAAGCGATACCAATGGTGTCGAGCAGGACGCCGGATACGCCGCGTTTTACCGGGGTATAGCGACCTGATTGCAGGCGCAGCGGCAAATAGCGGAACAGGTAATTAACGCCGCCCACCAGCAGACCCAGTAAAAGAACGCTAGTGCTCATGCTTTCTCTTCTCCAGTGACGCCTGTAACAGCGCGGTCAGGCATCCGCAAGTAATACCCGACAGAATGGCGACAGGGATGGATACCAGGGTAACCCCTGCCAGCGAACCGAGAAGGGCAGCCGTGACGCAAAGCGATTGTTGACGCTGAAAAGAGGCCAGCAGAAAGCTCATGAACAGGGCCGGTAGCATAAAACCCATCGCCGCTTCGATGGCGGGATACCCGGCCAGCAGGCCATTGCCAGACCATGCACCGATGATCGTTCCCAGAACCCAGGACGCCCATGAGCAAAAGGCGATGCCGATCATCCAGTTTTCGCTCCAGCGGCGATTATCCCGTACCAGTTTAGCGGTGGCGGCAGCAAAGACTTCATCGGTGAGGCCAAAAGCCCAAAGTGCCGTTTTAGGTTTAGTGAGCCGCGTGGCAATCCGGCTGCGCAGGGAAGGACCGTACAGGACATGACGAACATCCATCGCCATGACTGTCAGCGCTGCGATCCATAGCGAACTGCCCGCTGCCAGCATGGTGGTGATCACAAACTGGCTGGCACCGGCGTAGATGATGCAAGAAAAAAACAGACTCTCGAAAGGGCTAAAGCCAAGTCGGGTAGCGTTAAGGCCAAAAGCGAAGGCGACCGGAATATAGCTTAATACAATGGGTAGACTATCTTTGATGCCTTCCAGGAGTGTGGCCTGAGTAAGACTAACCGGGAAATGCGCTGGGCTGTCCATGGTATGTATTGATTATAACTTACGTTAATATCACTATTAATTAACAGGTTGTTACACCATACCAGACCGGGGAAGAGGTTAACACCCCCGCCCGGTCCATAGTAAGGGAAGATTAGTGAGCTGAACCGCGCCACCAGACCAGAAGGTTAAGCACGGCAATAATCGCTCCCGCTGCGCATACTCCGGCCCATCCTGCATGTTGCCAGGCGGCGGCGGAAATCAGCGAACCTGCTGCGCCACCGATAAAATAGCTGGTCATATAGCCTGCTGTCAGGCGATTACGCGCATCGGGCTGCACGCGGTAAATCACCGTCTGGTTAGTGATATGCACACCCTGAACCGTCAGGTCAAGCACCAGAATACCGATAATCAGTGCCAGTACCGAGGCGTGCCCGTACCAGATTGCTATCCACGACAGCAGCAACAGCAACAACCCCGCGGTGGTGGTCAGATGCGATTTACCCTTGTCTGCCAGTGCGCCTGCGGGACGTGCGCCCAACGCGCCTGCGGCACCGGCAAGGCCAAACAAACCAATCATGCCCTCTGAATAATTAAACGGGGGAGCGGCGAGCAAAAACGCCATTGACGTCCACAAGATGCTGAAGTTTGCAAAGGTTAAACATCCGAGGATGGCACGGGTACGCAATAATTTGTCGCGAATAAAAAGGGTAAAGACCGAGCCGAGGATCTGCGGATAATTAAGGTGGTTTTCCTGTTTGACGCTGGGAAGACCGCGCCACAGAGCCAGCGCCATGAATGCCATCAATGCTGCGGCTACCCAGTAAACGGTGCGCCAGCCGCCGAGACTGGCAAGAAGACCTGCTGCCGTTCGTGCCAGCAGAATACCGAGCAGCAGGCCGCTCATAATGGTTCCCACAACCTTACCGCGTTTTTCCGGTGCAGCGAGGGTAGCCGCCAGCGGAACGAGGATCTGCGCGACGACGGAAAAAAGGCCGGTCAGTGCGGTACCGAGGAGCATTATCGCGAGTGAGTGACTACTGGCAGTAACTAACAGGCCGATGGCTGAAAGCAGCGTCATAAAGACGATCAACTTCCGCCGCTCAAACATATCCCCAAGTGGAACAAGGAGCAGCAGACCTGCCGCGTAGCCCAGTTGAGCCACGGTGACAATAAACCCGGCCTGGCCGGGCGTAAGAGAGAAAGCATTGGCGATGGTATCAAGCAGCGGTTGCGGATAATAGTTGCTGGCGACCGCGAGGCCCGTGGCGACGGACATAAGGATGATGAGCGTCGGGCTAAGGCCCTGAGTGGGTTTATTCATTGTTATCAGTGATGGTTGTTTTTGTTGTATGCATCATAACGAATGATGAGTGATAAAGGGGAACGGACGCGTGTTGAATTGTGCGGTTGGTAATGGCAGGGCGGTAAGTTTGAAAGTACAGGTGGGGTTATTCTCATCATGCGGGAGAAAAAAGGTTACTGAGTGGCAAAACGCCCCCCCTCCCCCCGGCCCTCTCCCTCCGGGAGAGGGGGAAGGGCGGGTCCGGGGAACATGGCACCGCTGTGCCACGGACGGTCACTTCAGGGAGAGGGGGAAGGACGGGAGCGGGGAACATGGCCGCCGCTGTGCCTCGGACGGTTCCCCCAGGGAGAGGGGGAAGGACGGGGCCGGGGAGCGTGCCACCGCTGTGCCACGGACGGTCACTTCAGGGAGAGAGGGAAGGACGGGAGCGGGGAACATGCCACCGCTGTGCCTCGGACGGTTCCCTCTCCCTGAGGGAGAGGGTTAGGGTGAGGGGGAAACGAGAAGGAAAGTGTTAAAGACTCACCTTACTTCTGTGCGGCCAGCGCCTCTTTCACCCAGCCGTCAAACTGTTGCTGGTGAGCTTTGATCCAGCCGTCAACGTGACCCTGAACATCGGCCTCTGAGGCTTTACCGTCGTGCATCATCGCATTCTGCGCGTTGATATCTGCCAGTGGCAGCTTCATCAGCGAGAACAGCTTCGCCGCCGCTGGGTTTTTCTCAGCCCAGGCTTTGTTGGCCACAATATGCATGGTATTCACCGGGAAACCGTAGTTCGCGCCATTTGGCAATTTGGTGTCGATATCTTTCTGCTCGCCCGGCAGGGAGGAGAACGGTACCTGTAACCACACGACGTCTTTACCCGGTTTCATCACATCACTCACCCAGTACGGAGTCCAGGTGTAGTAAAGGATCGGTTTACCTTCTTTAAAGCGGGTAATGGTGTCCGCCATCATCGCCGAGTAGTTGCCATGGCTGACATCAACCGTTTTCGCCAGGTCAAACGCTTTGTTCTGGTGGTTGATCACCGCTTCACAGCCCCAGCCCGGGGAGCAGCCCATCATGTCCGCTTTACCGTCGCCGTTGGTGTCAAAGATTTTGGCGATCTTCGGATCTTTTAGCTGAGCAATATTAGTGATTTTGTACTGTTCGGCGGTTTTTTTGTCGATCAGGTAACCCTGTGCAGCGCCAGTGACAAATACACCTTCACGATAGAATTTTTTATCACCGCCGGCGGCGGCGTACATATCGTCATGCAAAGGCTGCCAGTTGACGGCGGTAAAGGTCGCATCGCCGGACGCAATCGAGGTATAACCGACGTTATAGTCAACTTCGCTGGGCTTATTAACGGTATAACCCAACTTTTCCAGCGCACGGCTGACCAACAAGGTCTGGAAGGATTCTTCGGAAATGGTGCTCTGCACCGGCTGAACGGTCACGCCTTTACCCGGCAGATCGGCCGCAAAGGTGCTGGTGGAAACAAGGGTGGCCAGGGCAGTGGCTAAAATCGTGCTATGTCGCATCGTTGTTCCTTTTTAATTAAGTGAGGACGTGCAGGCCCGACAGTCGTTGCGCTGCCGGGCAGGGGTGATTATTTGATGAAAGGGCGAGTCACTAAGCCCAGCGGGCCAGTCGCGTACCAGCGGCGGTTGCCGCGGCTACGCGAGTCGCGACCCACGGCCTGAGTGAGACGGTCAAGAATGATAGCGAGGATCACGATCCCCACGCCGCCAACGGTCGCCAGTCCCATATCAAGACGGCCAATACCGCGCAGTACCATCTGCCCCAGACCGCCTACCGCAATCATGGAGGCGATAACCACCATTGAGAGTGCCAGCATCAGTGTCTGGTTTACGCCCGCCATAATCGTCGGCATCGCTAACGGCAGCTGTACTTTAAACAGCATCTGACGTGGGCTGGCACCAAAGGAGCGCGACGCTTCAATCAGATCGGCTGGCACCTGGTTAATACCGAGGATCGTCAGGCGCACAATCGGCGGCAGGGCGAAGATAATCGTCACCACGACACCCGGCACGTTACCAATCCCGAACAGCATCACGATAGGTACCAGGTAAACAAACGCGGGCGTGGTCTGCATCGCATCCAGCAGCGGACGAATAATCTTCGCCGCGCGCGGGCTTCGCGCCAGCCAGATGCCCAGCGGTAGTCCCAGTATCACGCAGAACAGCAGAGCGGTGAGCACCAGAGCCAGGGTGATCATCGCCTGTGACCAGGCACCAATCGCGCCGATGGCAATCAGCGAAATGAGTGTCGCCACGCCCATCCCGAGGCCGGAAATCTGCCAGGCGATCAGGGTAAAGACGATAATCGCCACCGGCGCAGGCATTCCCAGCAGCAATTGCTGGAAGCCGTTAAGGATATAATCCACCGGTACACGAATGCCCTGAAATACCGGGCGGAAATGGGTGACGACCCAGTCGATCCCCTGCGTCACCCAGCTATCGAGCGGGATAAGGGTTTTGTGGAACGGGTCCATAATATTGAAATGTTCTGGTGCCGGTGCCGGCGCGCTGTTGAGCCAGTCGGCGCTTCCTCCGCCATCGGCAGGCGCGGCCGGTGCACCCCATGCATCGGCAGATTGTGCCGCGTTGTCAGCGGCAGGTGCGGTATCAGCAGCGGGTGCGGTTTCCCACGGGTTGTTTTGATCAGCCATTGGTAGCCCCCTCGCGATCTAAAGACTGTAGCAGCATCCGTTTTGAGATGATGCCAAGGTATTGTTGCTCTTCATCCACCACCGGTACGGCACAGGGGGCCTGACCGACATGCGAGAGCAGCTCGCTGAGCGGCGTTTGCGCATCAACTGCAAGCGGTGCGTCGATTAACGCCGTTTCAATCCCTTGTTGCTGGCTTAGCGCCATTTTCAGCGAGTCAATAGAGACAATGCCGACGAATTTATTTCCGCGTTCAATGACATAGCCGTATTCGCGATCTTCATCCTGCAATAATTTGAGCGCAGAACGTGGGCCAAAGCCTGGTGTTTTACGAATCAAACCGACCGGACTACGACGAGCGATATCTTTCGCACTGAACACCTGGCTTATATCCACACCCCGGAAGAACGTACGCACATAATCATTGGCCGGGTTATTAAGGATTTCATCCGGCGTACCGACTTGCACCACTTCCCCGTTTTGCATAATGGCAATGCGATCGCCGATACGCATCGCCTCATCCAGATCGTGAGAAATAAAGACGATGGTACGCTGATGCTTCGCCTGTAGTTTCACCAGCTCATCCTGCATTTCGGTACGAATAAGCGGATCGAGAGCCGAGAAAGCTTCATCCATTAATAAAATATCAGGATTGATGGCTAACGCACGGGCCAGTCCGACGCGCTGACGCATACCGCCAGAGAGTTCATCCGGGTAACCGTGAGCGTAATTTTCCAACCCCACCTGACGCAGTGCATCCAGCGCTTTTTCCTGACGCTCCTGCGCGGGCACACCTGCCAGTTCCATACCGAAGGCGGTATTATCAAGTACGGTCATATGCGGCATTAGCGCAAAGGACTGGAAAACCATAGCAATCTTCTTTCTGCGCACCTCGCGGAGTTCAGCGTCTGAGATTTTGGCAATATCCACGCCGTCAATCAGCACCTGTCCACGGGTGGGTTCAATCAGGCGATTGAGAAGGCGTACCATAGTGGATTTACCCGATCCGGATAATCCCATGATGACAAATATCTCGCCTTCTTCAATGGCCAGACTCGCGTCTTTAACGCCAAGCGATAGCCCCGTTTTTTCCAGAATTTGCTCTTTCGAAAGTCCTTTTTCGATATATTTGAACGCGCGCTGTGGATGCTCGCCAAATACTTTATATAGATTCTTAACTTCTAATTTAATTGCCATGCAATAAAAAGATTCCCGTTATTTGATCTTGTCGATTTGCTACCTGTAAGAAATAATCACCGGGGTATACCCTAGCACACTGAGAATCTGTGACAACCCTCGCTCTGCCGGTTGGCATGAATATTGCCGCACCAGGATCGGCGGGATTTCCCATGATTAAAGGGCTGAGCGGTAGTCAAATAAAGTTGATATTTTTTTATATCCACAGCAGAAGGACGTCCTGAATCGGATGATTCTGACGGGAGTTTTGTACAATATTAACCTTAACCTAAATTGAAATATTTGGGTGATAATTATGCAGTTTTTAAGATATATCCGGCCAGGTAATATCTTTGGCCGGACAATTCATAAATGGCTACCGCTGTGTGGATTGACGAACCATTAATTTGCCGGTCATCGTCACTTGAGTGGCGGCATCTTCACCTTCACAAAGGTATTCAACGGCAAGGCGGCCGAGTTCGGCATAAGGAAGTTGAACGCTTGTTAATTCAGGGGTGAGCTGGCTGGTGTAACGCTGATCGTCATAGCCTGCCACCATCACTTCCTGCGGAATGTTGATTTGCAATGAGGCCAGCGCCTGATAGCAGCCGAGGGCAATCCAGTCACTGCTGCAAAAAATAGCGTCCGGTGGCTGAGAGGACTGCATAAGCTGACAGGTAGCGCGGTAACTTTCATTAAGCTGCCAGTTAGTGTGAATAACCAGCTCAGGATCGCAGGTTAACCCGGCCGTAGACAACGCTGCCTTATAACCTTCCAGGCGATGTTGTGAAGCATCCATCCAGCGATCGCCGGTAATATGAGCGATGCGTTTTGCTCCCTGGGCTATCAGATGGCGTGTGATCTGTAGCGCATTGGCATAATCATTGGGTAAAAATGTCGGCACCATCGGATAATTTCGATCGTAGACATTCAGCAATACCAGCGGGATGCGGGTGCAATTTTCGAAAGGGGCAAAGTTGATGGCGCTGGTAATCGGCGCGGCCAGGATGATCCCGGTGCAGCGTCGCTGTTCAAGCTGACGAATGATATGAATCGCCAGTTCATCATCATTGCCATAGTCATAAATAGTGAGCAGGGTGCTGTTACGCCAGGCGGCGTCACGGGCCTGATTAAACGCATCCACGAAAGGATCATATCCTGGCATACCATTAACCAGCACAGCAATTTCTTCTTGTCCCTCCATCTGGTGCGGCGAAGGAATTTTCTTGTAGCCTAATTTTTGCGCTGTACTAATGACGCGCTGGCGGGTCTCATCGCTGAGCTTAATGCTCTGGGAATTATTAAGGATCAATGACACGGTGGCCTGCGATACGCCTGCTTCACGGGCGATATCGTTCATCGTGATTTTCTCTTTTTTTTTCATAACCTTCGCTATCGGTTATTTGGTTTATAGCCACTATACCACAGGCTGAAAATGGTTTTATGCTCCCCGAAGTAAAAGCGGCAAAATGTGATCGCTATAGCAGTTATCTCTTTCCACCGTTGCCATCAAATTCACTGAGTAATATTTATTAGCTAATATTTATCAACGATGAGTACTGGAGAGATTATGCGCCAACAATGGAGCAGAGATGAGGCCAACCGCTGGTACCAGCAGCAGGGATGGATGTGTGGCTTTAATTATCTGCCACGCACTGCAGTGAACTGGACAGATATATGGCAGGCTGAAACCTTTGATGTACCCACCATCGATCAGGAGCTGGGTTGGGCGCAGAAGGTTGGTTACAACACATTGCGGATTAATTTGCCGTTTATCGTCTGGCAGATTGATCGTGATGGTTTGATTAAGCGTATCGACACCTTTTTGACCCTGGCATCGAAGTATGGTTTCCGCACCATGCTGACGCTGATGGATGACTGCGGTTTCTCCGGCGATGAGCCTTATCTTGGGCCGCAGAAAGCGCCGGTTCCCGGCAAACATAACAGCCAGGCCGCCGCCAGCCCTGGACGTGATAAGGTTTGCGATTATAGCGTCTGGCCAGAGATCGAGCGTTATGTGCGCGATATCATCCGTACCTTCCGGGAGGATTCCCGTATCGTTGTGTGGGATTTGTATAATGAGCCCGGCAACCGCGGCACCTTTGCCAGCGGGACGGAAGAAATCCTGTACGATGAAAAGCTGGAGCACTTTGCACTGGAATTAATGAAAAAAACGTTCCAGTGGGCCAGGGAAGAAGACCCAACCCAACCCTTAACCGTGGGAGCCTGGCATTTGTCGCAGGACCCGGATCAGCCGGATGAGGAGATTTATCAGGACCCGGTCGATCGCGCGGCGCTGGAACTGTCGGATGTGATCAGTTTTCACGCTTATGTCGGCACTGTGAAAATGGTGCGAGCTATCCATCATGTGGAGCAGTTTGGCCGCCCTCTGTTTTGTACCGAATGGCTGGCACGTCACGTCGGCAGTACATTTGAAGCGCAGTTACCATTGATGCACGGTTGTAACGTGGTGCCATATCAATGGGGGCTGGTGCGTGGCAAAACCCAGACCTATATGCCATGGCCTGGGGTGCTAAAAGAGCAGGGGGATTATGCGCATCTCTGGTTCCACGATGTATTCGATGAAAACGGGCTTCCATTCCGGAAAGCTGAACTGGAACTGGTATCGCATCTGACGCGCATTGGCTTGCACCCACGTGGAGCGATGCGGTAAAGACAGGCAATGGTCGGTGAATCACGTAACACCGTGGAACCTGTGCCTGGCGGCGCTTTGCTTGCACAGGCCTACAAATTTAGGTTGCCCGCATGCCGGATAAAGCGAAGCCACCATCCGGCATGGTTTCCACAGACATATTGCCTCATAACCATCATTTGTAGGCCGGATAAGGCGAAGCTGCCATCCGGCACGGTTTCCACGGGCATATTGCCTGATAACCATCATTTGTAGGCCGGATAAAGCGAAGCCGCCATCCGGCACGGTTTCCACGGGCATATTACCTGATAACCATCATTTGTAGGCCGGATAAGGCGAAGCTGCCATGCGGCACGGTTTCCACGGGCATATTACCTGATAACCATCATTTGTAGGCCGGATAAGGCGAAGCCGCCATCCGGCATGGTTTTCAGGGACGTATTGCCCGATCACTGCCACGAGTTCAGAAATTCCAGTCTTCGTCTTCGGTTTCCACCGCTTTGCCCATCACATAAGATGACCCGGACCCGGAGAAAAAATCGTGGTTTTCATCGGCGTTTGGCGAAAGCGCCGCCAGAATCGCCGGGTTGACTTCCGCCATTTCTGGTGGGAATAGCGGTTCATAACCCAGGTTCATCAGCGCCTTATTGGCGTTGTAGCACAGGAATGCCTGTACATCTTCTTCCCAGCCCGTACCGTGATAAAGATCGTGAGTGTAGGCCATCTCGTTCTCGTATAGATCCATCAGCAAATCGAGGGCAAACGTTTTTAACCCTTCCCGTTCTTCGCTGCTAATTTTCTCCAGCCCTTTCTGATACTTGTAGCCAATATAATAACCGTGTACCGCTTCATCACGAATGATTAACCGGATAAGATCGGCGGTATTGGTCAGCTTGCCGCGGCTGGAGAAATACATCGGCAGCCAGAAACCGGAATAAAATAAAAACGATTCCAGAAACACGCTGGCGATTTTTTTCTTTAATGGCTCGTCAGCGCGATAGCGTTCCAGGATCAGTTGCGCCTTGCGCTGAAGCGGTGCGTTCTCCTCGCTCCACAGATAAGCGGCGTCAACATCTCTGGTCTGGCACAGGGTGGAGAAAATCGAGCTGTAGGAGCGGGCGTGCACCGCTTCCATAAAGCTGACGTTCGACAGTACCGCCTCTTCGTGCGGGGTCAACGCGTCGGCCATTAGTGCCGGTGCGCCGACGGTATTCTGAATAGTGTCGAGCAGTGTCAGACCGGTAAAAACGCGGATCGTCAGTTGCTGCTCTGCGGCGCTCAGCCCCTGCCAGGCGGGAATATCATTCGACAGCGGCACTTTCTCCGGTAGCCAGAAGTTGCTGGTCAGACGGTTCCAGACCTCAAGATCTTTATCGTCCTGGATCTTATTCCAGTTAATGGCGCTCACGCGCGACAGGCGGTTCATCCTTTTCTCCTTACAGCGCGCATGACACGCAGCCTTCAATTTCGGTGCCTTCCAGCGCAAGCTGGCGCAGGCGAATGTAGTACAGCGTTTTGATGCCTTTCTTCCAGGCGTAAATTTGCGCTTTATTGATATCGCGGGTGGTGGCGGTATCCGGGAAAAACAGCGTCAGCGACAACCCCTGATCGACATGGCGCGTGGCTTCGGCATAGGTATCGATGATTTTCTCCGCGCCAATTTCATAGGCGTCCTGGAACAGGGCCAGATTATCGTTGGTCATAAACGGCGCGGGATAGTACACGCGTCCGGTTTTGCCTTCCTTACGGATCTCTACCTTCGAGACGATCGGATGAATGCTGGACGTGGCATGGTTGATATACGAGATCGACCCGGTCGGCGGCACCGCCTGCAAATTCTGGTTATAAATGCCGTAGCGTTTCACATCCTCGCTCAACTGCTGCCACATCGCGCGGGTGGGTAAGGTAATACCGGCGTGTGCAAACAGTTCCGCGACTTTTGCCGTTTTTGGTTGCCAGTCATTTTCAAGATATTGACGGAAATATTCACCGCTGGCATAGCGCGACTGCTCAAACCCGGCGAAACGCTGGTTTCGCTCGCGGGCGATCATCATTGAGGTATTTAACGCATGCCAGGTGATGGTGTAAAAATAAAGATTGGTGAAATCCAGCCCTTCCGGCGAACCGTAGGCAATCCCTTCCCGCGCCAGATAACCATGCAGGTTCATCTGTCCCAGTCCGATGGCATGAGAGTCAGCATTGCCCGCCGCTACCGAGGGAACTGAGCGAATATGGCTCATATCGGAGACGGCGGTCAGGCCGCGAACGGCGGCTTCGACGGTACGGCCGAAATCCGGTGAATCCATGGTATGCGCAATATTCAGCGAACCCAGGTTGCATGAAATATCATGTCCGGTCTGCGCGTAATCAAGATTTTCATCAAACGTCGAGGCGCTGTTAACCTGCAAAATTTCTGAGCACAGATTACTCATGTTGATGCGCCCGGCAATCGGGTTGGCGCGGTTAACCGTATCTTCAAACATAATGTACGGATAGCCGGACTCGAACTGGATCTCCGCCAGCGTCTGAAAGAAATCGCGGGCGTTAATCCAGTTTTTGCGAATTCGCTCGTCGGCGACCATCTCGTCATAAAGCTCGCTCACTGCGATATCGCCAAACGGTTTGCCGTAAATGCGCTCTACATCGTAGGGCGAGAACAACGCCATCTGTGCATTCTCTTTCGCCAGACGGAAGGTGACATCCGGGATCACCACGCCAAGCGAGAGGGTTTTGATACGAATTTTTTCGTCGGCGTTCTCGCGCTTGGTATCCAGGAAACGCTGAATATCCGGATGGTGTGCGTGCAGATAGACCGCGCCCGCGCCCTGACGCGCACCAAGCTGATTGGCGTAGGAGAAGGCATCTTCCAGCATTTTCATCACCGGGATCACCCCGGACGACTGGTTTTCAATACGCTTAATCGGCGCGCCCGCTTCACGCAGATTGGAGAGCAAAAACGCCACCCCGCCGCCGCGTTTGGAGAGCTGGAGTGCGGAGTTAACTGCCCGCCCGATGGACTCCATATTGTCTTCTATACGCAGCAGGAAGCAGGAAACCAGTTCGCCGCGCTGCTGTTTACCGCAGTTCAGGAAAGTGGGCGTCGCGGGCTGGAAACGTCCGGACAGCATTTCGTCGGTCAACTGCTGCGCGAGCGCGGTATCGCCCTGCGCCAGCGTGAGCGCCACCATGGTCACCCGGTCTTCAAAGTGCTCCAGATAGCGCTTGCCGTCGAAGGTTTTCAACGTATAGCTGGTGTAGAACTTCCACGCGCCAAGGAACGTCTGGAAACGAAAACCGCTGGCGTGGGCGTGAGCAAAAAGATCGACCACGAAAGCGCGGTCGTAACGGGCCAGTACGCTTTCGTCGTAATATCCTTCGCTGACCAGCCAGTCGAGGCGCGCATCCTGGTGAGGGAATGAGACGGTATTCGGCAGAACGTGGGCGGTATAAAAAGCGTCTACCGCCTCGCGGTCTTTTTCAAACTGAATGCGTCCGTCTTTGTCGTACAGATTTAACATCGCGTTAAGCGCATGATAATCCGGCGCGGCCTGCGTTACGCGTTCTGCGGTTGTCGTTGCCAAAATTCGCTCACTCCTTTTCGCACGTTGTCGATATCACGCTGGGTGCCCATGAGCTCAAAACGGTAGAGCCAGGGAACACTGCATTTCTGAGAAATAACATCACCGGCGCGCCCATAAGCGTCGCCAAAGTTGCGATTTCCTGACGCGATGACCCCACGGATCAGCGCACGATTATGTTCATCATTTAAAAAGCGGATCACCTGGCGTGGCACTGCACCCGCCGTTCCGCCCCCGCCGTAGCTCGGCACAATCAAAATATAAGGTTCGTCAACCCGGATGCGTTCGCGTTCATTAAGCGGAATGCGCACCGCAGGTAATCCCAGCCGCTCGATAAAGCGCAGCGTATTTTCCGAGCTGCTGGAAAAGTAGACGAGGGTACTCATGCGCGTGCAGCAATAGGGGCTGCCGTGAGACGGTTGATCATATCCGGGCGGAAGCCAGACCAGCTGGTTTCCCCGGCAATCACCACGGGTAACTGACGAAAACCTTGCGCGCGCAGGGTCTCAATCTCTTCTGGTTGCACATCAAGATTGATCATCTCAAAGGCCAGGCCACGACTTTCCATCGCCCGTTTGGTGGCGTGGCATTGAACGCAATCATTTCGAGTGTAAATAATAATGCTCATGATTCGTATTTCCATTTAGAATGAGAGTGATGGCGCGAGGAACGCGTCGATAATGTATTGCCTGATAAGAAGAGATACTAGATGTAGAGAGATAAAAGTTCAACCATACAAGATATAGTATTTTTAGCTAAGTTTAGCCTGGCTGATAAACGCAGCGCGGGAGAGGGCGGTATCACTGGCTTCGGGCAAAAGGGAGATAAAAAAAGAAAACCCCCGCAGCGGACGCCGCGAGGGTGGGGGGAAATCAGAGACAATAATTAACGGCGACGCAGACTGAGCAGGGCACCGAAAAAGATACCGACGGCAGCAGCAGTACCGACGCCGCACCACGGTTTGTCACGCAAAAAGGATTCGGCACAGCCAACCGCGTCGCGGGTCGCCTGACCCACGCGAGTACGGCCCTGAGCGCGCGCCCGTGTCTCTTTGAGCAGCGCTTTCGCTTTGCGACGCGCCTCTTCAGCTTCACCTTTAGCATCGCTGCCCCAGGATTTCAGCACGGCCTCCAGGCTATCGGCAAGTTGATTAACGTCATTCTGGATATCCTGAACGCCATCATCTACATCGTTACGATTCGGTCGATTAAACATAGGCTCCTCCATTGAATTCGATGTGTTTTTAAGTGTAGACCACCTTTTTTAGCCCGGAAATTAAGCGCAGCGCGATCAATGCTTTTATGGACTTTTCTGAAAGCGATGCTAATGCTGAATACGGTAAGGTTGGCGATGCAGTAAAAGATAACGAGGATAAAATATGTATTTACGACCCGATGAGGTGGCACGCGTTCTGGAAAGAATGGGTTTTACTATGGATGTGGTAACACAGAAAACCTATGGATATCAGCGTGGTGATGACTACGTTTATGTCAATCGCGAAGCGAGGATGGGGCGAACGGCGTTGATTGTTCATCCGACCCTGAAAGAACGGTGCATGACGCTTGCGGACCCGGCCTCGGATATAAAAACCTGCGATCACTATCAGCAATTCCCGCTTTATCTGGGCGGACACCGTGAGGAGCATTATGGCATCCCCCACGGCTTCAGTTCACGCATGGCGCTTGAACGTTTTGTTAAAGGCGTATTCGGTGAGTATCAACCGGGCTAACGCTTCAGACTCAGGCTTTTACCTGCTGACATGCGCTGACGCGAAACAGGCGGCGGCAATAATCAAGGAAGTAGCCGTAAACCGCGCCCATCAACATGGAAATCACAATATTCGAGCTAACGGCCGCCACAATTTGCGGCCAGCCTGCGCCCACCGTTAATAAAATCGCTATGTACACTGGTGACTGGAAGGTCACGTAGGCCACGATATCCGCCAGATTCTTAACCCACCCTGCCGGGCTGAGCCGGCGAGCCACGCGCATGATAGCATCACGATAAAATCCATAAGGCCATGCAATAATAATGTTGACCGGGATGGCGACCAGACGCGAGGAAAGTGACTGTTCAAATGTCATTCCGGAGAGAAATATCTCGATCATCATATTGACGACGGAGCAATAGACCACCATTGCAAATGTGTCAGCCATCGCATGACGCAGACGGGACTGCGCAGAAAACATGGTTATGCTCCTGAGAGAACAAAATAAATCGGGATTAGTAGCGGTAAAGACCGCTTCACTGGATGCGTATAGATTATATGGCTGATTATAAACTAACAACTAGTGTAATATTTTTATTTATTTCTTTTTTATGGATAATTCTCTTTGTGGGCGGTGGTTTTTTCAGGGTTTCGTTATTTTCGTTGCTTTCTTTGTTTTATTCTATATAAATCAAACATTTATGTGGTAAATGGTTTAAGTGCATTTTGCGTACTCTATGCTGCGTCGTGTTTTTCAGCAGAGGATCGGGAGGGATATCGCCGTACGAGGAGGGAAAGCATTTTTTATAAGGAAAATGCGTTTTTACCAGATGATAATGCTAAAACGCGTTATGGTTTTTTATGCAAATAAATCGCATAAAAAAGAGGCGTCGCCGCGGCGGGAGCCAGCCCACCGCCAGCCATTAGCAAACACCAAAATCGCCATCTTCGCTATAGAGCACGACATCGGCAGCTTTAAGCGTAACTTTATCACCCTGCTCATTGTTTGCCGGGACAGCAACGACCTGGTCCTCATTAATATCAATAATCTTTAATTTCGGACCGCCGATGCGTGGCTGCACAATATCACCTACTGAGAACATACTTAGTCTCCTTTCAGATGTGGATCGCAGTTAAAACATTAGCATAGTAATGTCAGGAAGGTAAAAGAGGGTAAAAAGGCAGGGCACAACTAACAGCATTGGCTACACTCTCTTATCTTAGAGATAAAATCTCTTTTTTTACAATGGTCTACTTTTATAGGGAGTTTTTATGGGTTTCTGGCGCGTGGTCATTACGATTATTCTTCCCCCGTTGGGTGTGCTTATCGGTAAAGGCTTTGGTTGGGCGTTTCTGTTAAATATCATTCTGACGTTGCTGGGCTATATCCCAGGGTTAATTCATGCGTTCTGGGTACAAACGCGTAATTAATATGCTGGCCTCAGAACTATTCTGGGGCTGCAGGATTTTCTTTTTCCAGGTGCTGCAATACTCTTCCCAGGGCAAATTTCACCGCCTGGTTAATCACGGCTTTCGGCTCCCCGCTAAACTGCCGGTATTCGCTCATTACCGGTAAATCAAACATTGACCATCCGAACCAGATTAAGCCTGCGGGAGTTCCATCCGGTCCGTCTTCCGGCCCGGCATAGCCACTGACCGAGACGGAAAGTGGTTCACCTGACACTTTCCTTGCACCCAGCGCCATTTCTTCAACGGTCTGGCGGCTTACCGCCGTATAATTAGCCAGTGTCCGGGGATTGACGTGGAGGAGGGTAATTTTTGCTTCATCAGTAAAGGTAACGAATCCACAGCCATAAAAGTCAGGGGTATTTTCTGCCGCGCATAATGTGGTGGCAATTTGCCCGCCAGTGCAGGATTCAGCCGTGGTCAGGCGTAAATTTTTTTGCGTAAGCGCGTGGCCCAGGCGATCAGCTATTTGCCCGACGCTGAACTGGAACAGATCGCCTTGTTCAATAACAGAAGAACTTACGGATTTATTCATCACTACCTTCATTCTTGCGGTGTTAATTTAAATAAACGTTCTACTCAATATAGCTAAAGATGGCGCTGGCCGTGATGAAATAAAACCTGTCGCCGCTTCGTTTGACTTTATCTGCGTTCGCGATAACGTGCACGAATTTGCAGGAACGAAAGATGGCTGCCAGGCTTATTATCTACATAGAATGACCGGAGAGGCTCAGATGGATAAGAAAGTACTTTTCATTCTCCTTGGCTCGCTGCTGAGCGTCGGCGCGCATGCTGAAGAAAAAGGTGGCCTGAAGCCGGGTGAAGCTCCGCCGCCCCCGCACGCAATGGATGAGGGGTATCGTGGTATTGAAGATGCCCGTATCTCAACTGTTGAAAAAGCCAAAGAAATGCATGATGGCGCATCGGTGTCCTTTCGCGGGAATTTGCTGAAAAAAACCGCTGACGACCGTTTCAAGTTTCGTGATAAAACCGGTGAAATTGACGTTCAAATTCCGCCCAGTGTCTTTGATGAGCGGGAAGTCAAACCCGACCATTTAGTCACGCTCAGCGGCAGCCTGGACAAAAAGCAGGACCCACCGCTGGTGCGCGTCAGCCATCTTGAAAAATAGAGTTAACTCTGCAGCAGGGGGATTTACTCTGCTGCCCTAACATTAGCGTTGAGTGGCTAGCGCCCGGAATATTTATTATCGGAATTAACTGATGAAATTATTCTAACGTGCGTACTATAAATTTTCTGCATAAATATTTATTCAACTAGCATTCAATGGGTGGGTAAATTATTTTTTGCTACACTTATATTGTTTTCACTGCATATAACGAGGTAAAAATGGGACTGTTTAACTTTGTAAAAGATGCTGGCGAGAAACTTTGGGATGCGGTATCAGGTCATCATGATGACCAATCTAAAAAGATCCAGGATCATCTTAATAAATCTGGTATTCCGGACGCAGACAAAGTCAATGTCGAGGTGAAGGATGGTGCTGCGGTTGTTTCCGGTGTTGCGCTGAGTCAGGAAGCGAAAGAAAAGCTGCTGGTCGCGGTAGGCAACATTGCGGGTATTGCCAGCGTTGATGATCAGGTTAAAACCGATGCGCCAGCGAAAGAAAGCCAGTTTTATACGGTTAAATCTGGCGATACCCTGAGTGCTATTTCCAAACAGGTTTATGGCGATGCGAATCAGTACAACAAGATTTTTGAAGCCAATAAACCGATGCTGAAAAGCCCGGAAAAAATTTATCCGGGGCAGGTGCTACGTATTCCGGAGTAAGCGATACGTGACGATGATGAATGGCCCCGACCGGGGCCATTACATCAGAAGCTATAAGAGAGATTGACCGAATAGTTCAACGGTTCGCCATATACTTCCGAATCCCCCAGCCAGGTATAGTAGCTGCGGTCAAACAGGTTTTCGACGTTGGCCTGCACTGCCAGCTGTCTGGTCATCTGATAGCGGGCAAACAGGTTAACCAGCGGGAAGCTGCCCTGCGATACGCGCTTCGTTTCGCCGTCCGGCGCGGTCGCGTCTTTATACACACCATTCTGCCAGTTCGCACCGCCGCCAATCGTGACGTCAGGCAACATCGGCAACTGGTA
Source organism: Superficieibacter electus (assembly GCF_002915575.1). Classification (GTDB taxonomy): domain Bacteria; phylum Pseudomonadota; class Gammaproteobacteria; order Enterobacterales; family Enterobacteriaceae; genus Superficieibacter; species Superficieibacter electus. Next base: position 45,520 of record NZ_PQGD01000025.1, on the reverse strand, counting down.
GCGGGTAAACAGTTTGAACGTGGTTTGCGGCATATTGCTGTTAAAGCGGCCTGACGAATCGCGGGCCACGTAGCGTGTGGCACCGAATGTCATTTGCAGATTGTCCGTTACCGCGCCGTTCAGCTCAAACTCCGCGCCTTTGCTGGTGGCACCTTTCGCCGGGTAGTATGCTTGCTCGCTGCCACCGTTGACGAACGAGCCGTCGATAGCCTGGCCGACGTTGTCCTGCTCAATGCGGAACACGGCAAAGGTTGCCGTCAGGCGGCCGTTCAGCCAGTCGGATTTCAGCCCGGTTTCATAGCTCTTACCGGTGACTGGCGAGAGGTATTTACCGCTGCTGTCGCGTTTGGTTTGCGGCTGGAAGATAGACGTATAGCTGGCGTAGGCTGACCAGATATCATTGATGTCATACACCAGACCGCCATACGGCGTGATATTGGTTTTGCTCATATCCCCGCTGCTGCCGTTGGTGCTCCACTGCGTGTAGCGTGCGCCGAGGATCAGAGAGAGCGGATCGGCCAGTGAGAAGCGGGCGGCGGAATAGGCGGATTTCTGGCGCACCACATCGTCGGCGTTGAGATACCAGTCGCCCCATTCCGGATCGATGACATCACCGTTCCAGCTATCATCAAAACGCCCCATTTGTTCGCTATCGATGGGGCCATCCGCGCTATAAGTGGCGTTATGCTGGCGGCTGTAACTCACTCCGGCAACCAGTTCATGCTGGCGTCCGAGCAGAGAGAACGGCCCGGTGGCGTAGGTATCGACCGAATCCAGCTTACGCTTGCCTTTATCCTTGCTGCCAAAGCCGCTGGTGCCTTCGCCGGTGATCATGTCCGGAGAACCCATTACGTAGAGCAGTTTATCGTTGAAATTCTCCTCCGCGTGGGTGCCATTGAGGCGCAGCGACCAGCCGTTATCGAAATTATGCGTGGCATTGGCAAACACTTTACGTGAGTCGAGGCTGTAGCGCGCCCAGTCCGCCGAGGTGTTAGTGCTGCGATCGTAATGGGTACGCACGCCGTTACTGTACCAGGTCGGCAGCCCGCCCCAGGTAGGATTGCCGGTATTGCTTTCCTGATAATCATAGCCCAGCGACAGCGTGGTATTGGCGGAGACGTCCGCATCCACTACGGCGTAGAGAAATTTTTTGGATTTATGATAACGATCTAACCAGCCATCCTGATCCTGATAGCCTGCAACAATACGGCCACGTACCGACCCTATCTCATTGAGTGGACCGGAGACATCTGCCACGTAGCGCTGCTTATTCCAGCTACCGTAGCTGGCATTGACGTTGCCGGTAAATTCTTTGCTGTCCGCATGTTTGCGCACCATATTCACCGACGCAGCCGGGCTGCCCGCGCCAGTCATCAGGCCCGTCGCGCCGCGCACAACTTCAATACGATCGTAGATGGCGGTATCCGACGCGGCATCCCCGTAGTTCCAGACGTCGCTAACAGAAGTCGGGATATCGTCATAGGTATAGTTGCTGATCTCAAAACCGCGTGAGAAGTAGGAGGAGCGCTCGCTATCAACGATTTGCGAAGAGATACCGGTGGTGTTGTCCAGTACCTCACCAATGGATTGCAGGTCCTGATCTTCCATACGCTGCTGTGTGATTACACTGAAGGACTGCGGCACATCGCGCGGCGTCAGAGTCATTTTGGTACCCGCGTGAGTGGTAGCGACGTTGTAATCATGCGCGGTTTCACTCTCTGCCGCCCCGGATTTACCTTCCACCACCATCGTTTGTTCCGGTGTTTTCACTTCTTCAGCACTGGCGAAAGCGGGGAAAACAATAGCGTGAATGGCCAGCGCCAGTAATGAAACGGTGAGACCGGACGGGCCGGTTCCCTTGCTATCAAAAGACATACCTGGTTCCTGTCAGAAAGGATAATGTCGCTTCTTTTATAGTGTTATGACGCGGTGGTGTTCACTGCGCGACCCGGAAAGGGAAGAAGCTTCCTGTTTGAGAATGGCAATGATAATTATTATCCTTTACAATTTCCAGCGTATATTTACGTTTCTTTGCGAAGAAAGGTAGTACTGTTCCGCGCTCATCAGGGGGAGAGCAATGGACCCGTACGCCGCTTTGTGCTTGTGTCGCCTATACTTACGCATTCTGTAAAGATGCAGCTTTTATCCAACGCCTGACACGACGAGGAGCGCAACGATGGCCGGAAATACAAAACAGGACCGTATGCCTTATTTTATTTATCTGTATGAGCAGCGCATTCTGGCGCAAAACATTGACGGTCACATTATCGATATTGGCGGCTATGATACGCAGGAGCGGGGGATTTCATGGCTACTGGACGGCAATAAGGAACACGGGGAAGGACTTGCGTCTGAACAGGACGCGCTGGACAATATCGCCGGCAACATTGATTTCCTGTTTCTCGACGGGCAGTTTACCAGTCTGCCGGATTTATCGGCTGACTATGGCGACCGGCTGGAAACCGCCAGCGCAAAACAGATTGTGTTGAATGAGCTGAGCGACAACGGCTGATCCACCGTGGAACCATGCCAGGCGGCGCTTGGCTTGCACAGGCCTACAGATTACACATAACTTATTGATATTTCAGAATTGTAGGCCGGGTAAGGCGCAGCCGCCACCCGGCCTGACGACTGGCGTTATCGTCCGTTTTACAGGCCGATCATTCCGCCATCCGCTTTGGTGATCACCACCGTTGACGAGCGCGGTCGGCCCTGCGGATCGGCGTCCGGCCAGTTAGAGACCGCGCGTGGATTGGCCGGGTCGGTCACATCATCACCGCCTTCTCCCGGATGCTGGATATTAATAAACAGCGTGCGGTTATCCGGCGTAAAGGCGATACCGGTAATTTCACAGCCGCGCGGGCCGGTCAGAAAACGGCGGTATTCGTTAGTCCCGGGAATAGTGGCGACCATCTGATTGTTGCCCATGCCGGCGTAATCTTTCTGGTTAATCGTACTGGAAGAGACATCGGTCTGAATCCATAACACGCCACGGTGGTCGAAGGACAAACCGTCGGGGCTGCCAAACTCCGCACCCTGCATATTCCCTTTGGCTTTTACGTCCTTGTTATCGGTACGGCCTGCCAGTACCAGAATATCCCATTTAAAACGCGTAGCCGCCGGATCGCCGTTCTCTTCGTTCCAGTGCATGATATGACCAAACAGATTGGCGGCACGCGGGTTAGCGGCATCCACTGGCGCTTTGCCTTCCATACCGCGATCGCTGTTGTTGGTCAGAGTACAGTAAACACTGCCCGCGCTGTGCGGATCGACGGCAATCCATTCCGGGCGGTCCATTTTGGTCGCGCCCACGGTATCTGCCGCCAGACGGGTTTTGATCAGCAGGTCGCCCTGGCTCTCAAAGCCGTTGCTCTGATCCAGCCCATTCTCACCAAATACCAGTGGCAGCCAGTCGCCGCTGCCGTCCTCGTTGAATTTAGCCACGTACAGCGTACCCGATTCCAGCAGGTGCATTCCCGCCTCACGGTGCGCCGGATCGTACTTTTTATCCGAGATAAATTTATAGATATACTCGAACTTCTGATCGTCACCCATATAAACGACCACGTGGTTGTCTGCCGCCAGCGTTACCGCCGCACCTTCATGCTTAAAGCGTCCCAGCGCGGTATGCTTACGCGGCGTGGAGGCGGGATCGTAAGGGTCGATCTCGACCACCCAGCCAAAGCGGTTCGGCTCGTTAGGGGTTTTATCGACGTTGAAGCGATCGTCCACTTCGCTCCAGCGATAGGACGCGTCGGTGTCGCTGATGCCGTAGCGTTTTTCCAGCGCGTTGCGCGGTGCTTTCTTGACGAAAATATCCGACCAGTTCTCCTCGCAGGTCAGATAGGTGCCCCACGGCGTCAGGCCGTTAGCACAGTTCTGCATGGTACCCAGCACCGTTTCCCCCTGCGGATCGGCGGCGGTTTTCATCAGATCCTGCTGTCGCGCCGGGCCGGTCAGTTGCATCGGCGTATTCACCGTGATCCGCCGCGCGTATGACGAAGGGCGCACCACCTGCCAGTCATTACCGCTCTTTTTCACCTCAATGACCGATACGCCCATCGCATTCTGCCCCTTCAGGGCTTTGTCTTTGTTCCAGTTCGCCACGCCATCCTTGAAAAGCATGCCGTTATCAATGTACTCATGATTGAGCGCCAGCAGGCCATGCGCGGGGTTATCCTCGCCACGTGGCAGGCTAAACCACGCCATCCCGTCATGATGCATGCCGGCCTGGGCGGCCTGCTCATCCGTGGTATTACTGCCGTCTGCTTTAAACTCGGGAAGATTTCCCTTCAGGCCAACTGCGTCTCCCCAGCGGTAAAAGGGACGGGCAATATAGCCTTCGGGTACGATAACGGTATCGTCAGTCGACAGCGGAATGCTGGTAAAACCCAGCGAAACGGCCTTTGCCAGCGGCGAAGGGGAGTTAAGAGCCGCGAACGCGCTTTCCGATCGCATTAATGCCGGAAAAGAGAAAGCGGCTCCCGCTACCGCTCCGGCCTGTAAAAAACGACGGCGGGAAAGGAATACCTCTGCTACCTCGGAGAATACCGGGTTAGCACTGTGATTATTGATGTCTTCGCTGTGTTCTTTTTTAAACACGGATTGTAATGGTCTGCTCATAGCGGCTTCCTGTCAGTGTGCCAGAGGGACAAAAGTTGCAGGCCATGATAGGAACTGATTGTTACAGATTAATAACATTTGTCTGATTATCCGCACGAAGTATGCCCTGACAAGCGATTCACTGGACGGGCATCAGAGCTGCCGGGGCGTGCAGCCCTGCAAGAATATAATTTCTCAACGACAGATAATGGTGAAATATAAATAATAATCGTTATTGCCTACTATATTTAGTGGGAACAATCCGACTATATTCGACCCTTTAAGATTGTTCTGTATTTCCTCCCCAGGCAGGAACGGTAACAATAAGTCTCATTCAGTAATGAATATTTTCATTTTACTGAATATGGCAGCAAAACCGGGATAATCTCTGACAGAATATAAAGGAAAAAAAGTGAAAAAAATCTCTCTGGTTGTGATGCTCGCAGGCAGCCTGCTAAGCGGCGCGGTGATGGCAGATGACCAATCGGTATCAGTAGGTTATGCGCAAGGTAAACTCGAAGGCTTCAAGAATATTCGCGGCGTTAACCTCCAGTATCGCTACGAATTTGATTCTCCGTGGAGTGCGGTAGGCTCTTTTAGCTGGATGAAAGGCGATGAAAATCAGGATTATTATTATTATGGCGATGCGGTGCATAATGACATCGACGCAAAATATTATTCCCTGCTGGCTGGTCCGGCATACCGCATTAATGAATATGTCTCGTTGTACGCCCTGGGCGGCGTAGCGCACACGAAAGTGGATGCCCATACCACCTGGCGTAACGCAGGCGACGGCTATGTTGGTCGCGAAAGCCTCAGTGAAAAATCCACTTCTTTCGCTTATGGCGCAGGGATAATTATTAACCCGGTTGAGGATCTGAGCGTTAACGTGGGTTATGAAGGCACCAATATTGATATTGATGGCGATCGTTCTATTAACGGCTTTAACGTAGGCGTCGGTTATCGCTTTTAATCTTTGAATAGCTGTGCTGGTCGTTATTTAAAACCAGCACAGTCACCATATTATCAAGCGCGATTAACGCTCCCGCAGCGCCTCTTTCGCGCGGTTAAAGGGTTTTATCAGGTAATCCACAATCGTTTTCTCCCCGGTTTTAATATCGACCGTCGCAATCATTCCCGGCGCAATGAAAAACCGGCGGCCTGCTTTATTGACGAGAAAATCCTGATGGGTGCGAATAAATACCCGGTAGTAAAATATCTCCGGTTTTACTTTATCCTGAATCGTATCCGGTGAAATGGTTTCCACTTCGCCCTCCAGACCGCCATAAATGGCGTAATCCCAGGCGGTAATTTTTACCAGCGCGCGCTGGCCCGGGTGAATAAAGGCAATGTCGCGCGGCGAGAGCCGGGCTTCAATAAGCAGCCGATCGTCGATGGGCACAATCTCCATCATTTCACCGTTAGGCGGAATGACGCCGCCGATGGTCGTCACCTGAATGTTTTTCACGATGCCGCGCACCGGCGAGCGTACCGTCAGACGCGTTACTGAATCTTCCCGGCCCTTAATAATCGCCGAGAGCATTTCGACTTCAGCGTTGGCTTTGGATAACGCCTCGCGCGCCTGAACGTAATACTGAGAGCGCAGATCGCTCATTTTCAGCCCCAGATCGCTTTTTTGCCGTTGCAGGCGCAGCACTTCGACGTGACTTGCCGCGCCGCTTTTCTCCAGCCGCTGAGTGATAGCCAGTTCTTTATTTACCGAGGTCAGGGCGTCCTTAAGTTCCGCCTGAGCATCGGCAAGCTGTGCGCGGCGAGAATTATACAATCGCGTTTCGGCGGCGATCAGATCCGGCCAGGCTTTTAGCGAGTCGGGAAACACCAGCGGTTTGTCGCTAACCTCGGCATACAGGCGTGCGCTGGAGGCAAGAGAGGCCCGGTAGCGCGCCGCGCTCTCGCCGACGTTGGATTCAGAGCGGGTGGGATCGAGACGTGCGACCACCTGGCCCGCCTGCACCTGATCGCCTTCACGCACCATCAGCTCCGCCAGCACGCCGCCATCAAGCGACTGCAAAAGCTGCTCGCGCGAACTGGGCACGACTTTACCCGTGCCGGTAGAGACCTCGTCCAGCACGCCAAACCACGCCCAGACGCCGGCAATCGCAAACAGCAGAGTGCAGAGCACGATAATACGGGTCGATCCGGAAAAGGCGTTCTCGCGGCTGAGATCCAGATCGTCAAATGCGGCGTCACGCTGACTGGTTTTCATTGTTATCCTCCCGTCCATTTATCGGCGTGGCTTTACGGCTCTGACTTAACGCCTGCGTTTTTGGCGCGTCCATGACCAGTTGTCCTTCTTTCAGTACCACCACCCGTTCCACCAGGTCGAGTACCGGCACGCGGTGGGTGGCGACAATCAGCGTGCGGTTGCCCAGCCATTCCCCCAGCCGCTGAATAAATTCCCGTTCGGTGTGTTCGTCCAGCGAGGCGGTAGGTTCGTCCAGTAAAACAATATTCGGCGAGCGCAACAGCATTCGCGCCAGCAGGATCGACTGGCGCTGACCACCGGAAAGCCCGGTGCCGCCCTCCATGATCGGATGGTCAAGACCCTTCGGCTGCGTTTTAACAAAACGCGCCGCGCCGCAGATATCCAGTACATTAAAAATCTCCTCATCGCTGGCGTGCGGCGCGCCGAGCGTCAGGTTTTCGCGCAGGGTGCCGTAAAACAGCCGCGCATTCTGGCTGAGAAAACCGATATTGCGCCGCAGATCCGCCATGTCGATGTGCGGCAGGCTCAGGCTGTCAAGGCGCGCTTCGCCTTCAGCCAGCTCCACGCCACCCGCCAGCGCCTGAAGCAGCGTGGATTTCCCGGCACCGTTACGCCCGAGGATCGCCACCCGTTCGCCGGGCTGGATCTCCAGCCTGCTAACGCGCAGCGGAATACGCTGGTCGTCGTTGTGATAGCGAAATTGCGCGTTCTCGAACTGGTAATGGCCGTGAAAAATCTCCTGATGTATCAGGCTGTCGTCGCGCTGTGTCTCGGTGGGAAGCTGCATAATGCTGTCCAGCCCCACTTTTGCCGCTTTCACCTGCTGCCAGCGGGCCAGGACGCCGCACAGGTTCGCCATCGGCGCAATCATGCGCGAAGCCAGCATTGAGGCCGCGACCACCGCACCGGTGGTCATGGTGCCGTCAATCACCAGCGGCGCGCCGAACATCACCACCGCCGCATAGACCAGACTCTGCACGGTGATCCCCCAGCTAATCAGCCCCTGCGACAGTTCGCGAGTTTGCAGACCGGATTCGGCAGTAATGCGGATATAGTGATTCCACTGCTGCAAAAAGCGGTTTTCCGCCTGCATCAGTTTAATATCTTCCAGTCCCTGTACGCTCTCAACCAGCACCGCGTTGCGCAGCGTGGCTTCATGTGCCGCCTGGTTTGCCAGCACCGCCAGTTTTTTTTGCAGCAGCAGGCCGGGCAGGATCATCATCAGCGCGGCGACCGGGGCGATCCACGCCAGCGGCGGGGCGATAATCGCCAGCACCACTATAAACAGCAAGAAGAAGGGCAGATCGACCACCGTTGACATGGTGGATGAGGTCACCATTTCACGGATTTGCTCCAGTTCGCGCAACTGGGAAATAAAGCTGCCGGTAGAGCGCGGAATGGCGCTATTACGCAGGCGCAGCGCGTGGCTGAATACCCGGTCGGAGATGCGCATATCGGCCCGTTTGCCTAATAGATCCATAATATTGCCGCGCGCGATGCGCAGCAGAAAGCCGAAGATCACGGCGATCAACACGCCAATGGCAAGAACATACAGCGATGGCCACGACTGCGCCGGGATCACCCGGTCATAGACCTGCATTGAAAAGATAATGCCGGAGAGCGACAGTACGTTGATCAGCAATGCCGCCAGCATCACCGGGCCGTAGGGCTTGAGATCTTTCAGTACCAGCCGTTTCAGCCAGTCGGGGCGAAAGCGGGAAATATAGGCGTCTACCCGGCTGTCCTTCAGCGCCGAGAGCGGGCGCAACGCCACCACGTAACGGATGTCGGCCAGCAGCGCACTCAGCGCCACGCGGTTACGCTGACGCTGGTCGCCAATAAAGCTGACCTCGAGGGTGTCGTTACCGTCAAACTGCTCGATCACCGCCAGTTGATCGTCTGCCAGCACGGCGACCACCGGCAGTTGCCAGCGGGAGAGCGCCTGCTGCGGGTCGGTCAGCGGCTGGAATGACAGCCCGCTCTGGCGCGCTAACTGCGTCAGGGCAGGGAGCCACGATTTCCCCTGAAACCACGGGGCGCTGGCCTGGATGGTCGCCGGTGAACAGGCGACGCGATAGTGCGCCGCTACGTCGGCCATCGCCAGCGCCCAGCGTGCCAGCATGGTCCCGCTCAATGCCTTGTCTTCGTATGTCATGGCTGGATCTCCACCGACTGAATGCGTCGATTTTCAAGGCCAAACGCGCTGCGTAGTTTGCCGGTGTTATACAGACAGTTAAGCTGAAGCTGGTGGAGTTGGTTAAGCGTCTGCTGTTGAGCGAAGCGCGCCTGATAAACCTCCTGCTCGGCATTCAGTACATCCAGCAGCGGGCGGGAACCCAGATCCAGATACTGCTGCTGATAAATTTGCCGGGTACGTTCACTCAGCGCCTGCTGTCGGGCCTGCACCTGAAGCGAGGTTACCAGGTTTAGCGCCTCGCTGCGTGCTTCCAGTAGTTTCTGGCGCACCTGAAGACGCACGCGCTGGATGGTGGACTGCGCCGTTTCCACCGCATGGCTGGCGGCGTTGCGCCGTGCGGTCAGGCCGCCGCCCTGATAAATCGGCATTTCGACCCGTACCCATGCGGAGTACTGGGTGCGATCCAGTTCGGCGCTGTTGGCATATTTATCATTAAGATAGTGTCTGACTTCCGGCTCCAGAGAGATGGTTGGCGTCATCTGGGCGTTAGCGTAATCCAGATTGGCCTGCGCAACGTTGGCCTGCGCCCATGCCGCCAGCACCGACGGTACCAGCCGATCGTCGGGCTGAGCCACGTCACAACTGCGGTTCAGTTTTGCGGGAAAATCGTTGCTGATACCATTGAGGTTATTCCAGCCCAGCCAGGTCATCAGCGTGGCCTGGGCGCTTTCAAGGCTGGCCTGATACTGCACAAGCTGCGCCCGCGCGCCTTCAATACGCGCTTCGGTCTGCACCACATCGGAAAGCGAACTCGCGCCTTCATCGTTGCGCTGGTGGGCCAGACGTCCGATAGCGTTTAGCGCGTCAAGCTGCTCTTGCGCTATCGCCACCATCTGCTGCCAGGTTTGCACTTGCACCAGCGCCGTGGCGGTATCGTGCCCGACGGTGTCGATGCTGAGCAGAACGTTAGCCTGCTCCTGCGCCACCCCGGCGCGCTCCGCGTTCACCTGGCGTGAGACTTTGCCGAAGTCATAGAGCATCTGCGAAAGCGATAACACCAGCGACGGGCTGAATCCGCTGTCGGAGTAAGTATTGCTGTAGCCGTTATTCATACCCGCATTGACCTGCGGATAATATTTCGCCCGGGCGACATCAACCTGGTCGTTTTGTGAGGCCAGCTTGCCCACCGCCTCGCCGATGGAGGGGTGCCATGCCACGGCGCGATCGACCGCTTTTTCCAGCGTTAACTGGCCGGGCGCGGCGGTTTCCAGCGGTAAAGCGGTCACGCCGTCCAGCGACGGCAGCGCCTGTTGCTGAGCAAGCTCAGCGGAAGTAATCGTCGGGTGCGCTTCGGCGGCGCAGAGCTGAAACGGACACAGGCAGCTAACCAGCCACCCGACAACGGGCCGTATTTTTGGCATAAGTTATCCCTAAGAAAATGGTACTGCTTATCTGCGCCGGGCGAGGTCGCCCGGCGCTATTGTGTACATCAGGTAATAATGTGATTTTGTTGGATCAGCTCTTCGAGATTAGTCTGCACATTCTCCAGGGTGACCAGGTTAGTGGATTGATACGTTGATCCGCCGCCGTCACGGTCAATGGCGATCACCGTGTTATTGCCGCTGGTGGTGACGTTGAGGTAGCTGCCGAGCGCTACCTGATCGCCGTTCCAGCCCACCAGCAGATCGCCGATGTCGATTTTATCGCCCTGCGCCAGCGAGAAGTTACTCCAGCTATCGTTGCCGTTACCGCCGGTGGCGCTGGCGGTGTCGAGCAACTGATAAATCAGCGTGTCGGCATAGGCGGTGCCGATCACCGCGTCGCTTTGTGCTGTGCTCACGAACTGCGGGGCCATATCAATGGTCAGCGTGGCGTTATCCGTATGCCCGTTCTGGTCATTCAGGGTGTAGTTGAAGGTCTCCTTCGTGGTAATGGACGAGGTGGCGATACCCGGCGTCAGCGTGTAGGTGTATGAGCCGTCGACGTTGATCGCCAACGTGCCGTAATGCCCCTGCACCGTACCGCTGGCACCGCTGTTGGCAAAGGGGTCCAGCGTGGTGCTGCTGCCGTTGTAGCCGGTAATGGTCAGACGGGTATCGACGGTTGAAAGTTGATCCAGCACGCCGCCCGCGTCGCTGCCGTCAAAGATATTGCCGCTGACGGTATGCACACCGCTGGTCTCGAAATTATCGAGATCGTACGTGGTGCCGGTGACGCTCGGGGTGATGGTAATACTGCCTACCGAAAGCGCGCCGATACTGCCGGTATAGCTCAGCGTGTAGTTACCCGGATGCAGCTCCAGCCCGCTGAGATTTACCGCAATGTTATTGCCGAGCAGCGCCCCGCCGCCGAAGGAGCCGGTACGGATGGCGGTTGCGCCGTCATACAGTGTCCAGTTGACGGTGAGTCCGCCCAGCGCCAGCCCGGAGGCCACGTTAAAGTGCAGCACCGCGTCTTTCACCGCCGTCCCGGCGGCCACTTCAATCGTGCCGCTGCCGGTACCGCTGGTGCGGGTGAACAGCGAACTGGTCCAGTTGGCATTGCCGACCGTATTGTCGGTAAAGGCGGCGGTATCCTGCACGACGTTGAAGGTCATCAGCGAGCTGACGTCGTCTGCCGCATTGACAGGCAATGGCGTGGCGCTAATATTCAGCGACGCGCTGTCCGTGCCGCCGTCCGGGGTGCGGACGGTATAAATAAAGCTGTCCGGCGCGTTAATGCTGTCAGCGCCGAGGCCGCTGCGCAGGGTATAGCTATAGTTCCCGTCCTGATCGATGAATAGCGTGCCATAGCTGCCTTCAATGGTTGCACCTTCTGCACCCACCGCGACGCCGTTAACTTCCGTGACCAGCGTGCCCGCCGGGGCAACGTCATTTTCCAGCACGTTGCCGTCGGTGGCGGCGCTGACGCTCTCGACGTTATAGACATGATCCTGAAGAATATTCAGGGTGTAGCCTGTGAGAACGGTGACACCGGAGGCGTTATTCAACAGGAACAGATACTCGCCGCCCGGCAGGGTAAGGGTGAGTTGACTGGACTGACCGCCCAGCAGCGGAACCTGTAGCCAGCCAGGTTCGACCCGGTACTGCTCGAACTGCTGAATGGCATCATTAAAGCGATAGACGTACAGATCGAAAGTAGAGAGCAACGCGACGCCACCCGCGCTGGATTGCAGGGTCAGCGTGCGGGTCGATCCTTCCTCAACATCAAAGATGATCGGGTTGGTCAGGTTGTCCAGAATATTGGCATTAAGCACGTTACCCAGCGCAATGCCGACCACGGAGAAGCTGGTCTGCGACGACTGACCGTTATCAACCGCCTCGACCTGCGTCTCATAGTTCAGCGTGGCGGTGTTATCCACGGCAGTGACGGCATTGCCCGCCGTGCCCGCGCCAAGGGCAACCACCAGTTGCGCGCTATCGCTGACGCCGTTATGCGTCAAGGTGTAGGTGAAGCTTTCGGTGCGTCCCAGTACCGTCGGCGAAGTGCTGGTCAGCGTGTAGCTGTAGCTGCCGTCCGGGTTGATGGTCAGGGTGCCATACTGACCGTCGATGCTCGCCCCGCCAGCGCCGACGTTGACCGTCTGGCCGCTGGCGCTGGTGACCTGGCTTACCACCGTGCCGTTCGGCGCACAGTCTGCGCCGCTCACCGGATCGACATCCTGGATCACGTTGCCGACGTGGGTTGTTTCACCGTTCAGCGTCCCGGCACTGGTCTGGATGACTGAGACGTTCAGGCTGGTGAAGGAGCCGGTCGCCAGCAGGTTAGAGTTATAGCTCAGCACGCGGTAGGTGCCGCCGGTCAGCCCGTTAAGATTGAAGTTGACGCTGCTGCCGTTCAGGGTCAACAGGTCGGCAAACTGCGGCTGCGAGGAGTCAGCTACCGTCACCCAGGCGTTGCTGGCGGCATCAAGACGCTGCACGGCGATCTGCTGGGTATTCAGCAGCGACAGCACAATACCGGTGGCGGCGGAATCAATACTGAGATCCGCGCTGCCGCCTTCCGCCACGTTAAAGGTGACCTGTGCCGTGTCGTTGCCAATGACCGTGGCGCTGTTACCCAGCGCGCCGACCAGCAGGATGCCATAGTCGCTGTAACTTTCAGTCGTGACAGTGGCGTCAGTGGTCAGATCCAGCTCCTCAACGTTATCGCTGGCGGAGAGCGGCAGCACCGGGGCGGTCAGGGCCGTGGCGGCAGACACGTTGCCCGCCGCGGCGCGGGCGGTCACCGAAATTGCCTCACCTTCGGTCTGTCGGTCAGTCAGGGTAATGCTCCATGCGCCGCTGTCGCTGTCGCTGGCGGTGGTGGTGAGCTGCACGTTGCCAGGCAGGGTGACGGTGACCGTACTCCCTGCCTCAGCGGTGCCGCTGATAACGCTGCCGTCGGCGTTAATGGCCGCCTGAGGTGCTGCGGGAGCGACGGTATCGACCACAATGGTGTAAACCGCAGAGGCCGCGCCGGTATTGCCCGCTGCGTCGGTGGCCGTCACTGTGAGATTGTGCGATCCCTGCGCCAGTGTGGCGGGCGTAAAGGACCAGCTACCGTTGGCCGCCACGGTGGTGGTGCCGATTTGTGCGCCGTTATCCAGAATGCGCAGCGTTGCGCCCGCTTCGCCGGTGCCGCTCAGCGTCGGACGGGCATCGTTGGTCGCGGACCCGTTGCCAATCACGCCCGTCACCGGCGCGATGTCATCGGTAATGCTGACGATCGCTGGTGCATCCGGTGCGGTGATATCCACTGTCAACGTGAAGGGGCTGGACAGCGGGCTGGTATTGCCTGCGGCGTCAGTGACCGTGGCGGTCAGCGTATGCGTGCCGCTGGCAAGGGCGGTTGCTGGCGTCAGGCTCCAGTTGCCGTTGTTTGCCACGGTGACGGTGCCGATTTCCACGCCGCCGTCGAACAGACGCAGGGTGGAGCCAGGCTCTCCGCGACCGCTGAATGCGGGCCGGGTATCATCAGTAGTGCGACCACTGGTCAGCGGCCCGGTCACGCTGCCAATATCATCGGTTGCCAGCGCAATAACCGGCGCGACAGGCGCAACGGTATCCACCACGATGGTAAAGGGCGCGGAGGCCGGACCGGCGTTGCCTGCGGCGTCGGTTGCCGCAGCGGTAAAGGCGTGGCTGCCGCCCGCGAGCGCGGCAGCAGGGGTAAAGGTCCATTCCCCATTGTTGTTTGCCTGCGCAGTGCCGATGGCGGTGCCGTTATCGAAAATCTGCACCGTCGCGTTGGCCTCGCTGGTGCCGCTCAACAGCGGCCGGGTGTCATCGGTAGACTGGCCGCCGGTTAACGTCCCGGTTACGCTGCCGACATCATCGGTAATGCTGACGATGACCGGGGCGACTGGCGCGAGGGTATCAACGGTAAATGCAAATCCGGCAGAGGCCAGACCGCTATTGCCCGCCGCGTCGGTGGCCACCACGGTAATGTCATGCGGGCCTTCTGCCAGCGGTTCGTCCGGGGTAAAGACCCAACTGCCGGTATCGCCCACCGTGACCACGCCGATTTCTGCACCATTGTCGAGGATCTGTAACGTTGCGCCCGCTTCCGCGCTTCCGCTCAGCGTCGGGCGCGTTTCGTCCGTGGATTGTCCCACGGCCAGCGCACCGGTCAGCGGACCGGTCGCGTCAACAACCGCGGCGATGGTCGGCGCGAGCGGCGGCGCAGTATCGCCGTTAATGGTACACGCCGGTGAGGCGGCGCTGGTATTGCCTGCCGCATCGCTGGCGGTGACGGTGAAGCTGTGTGCGCCGTCGCCCAGCGGCGTCTCAGGCGTAAAGTCCCACGCGCCGTTATTATCGACCAGCGCCACGCCAATCTCTGCGCCGTTGTCGAGAATGTGTACCGTGGCACCCGCAATCCCTGTCCCACTCAGGGTCGGCAGGTTGTCATCGGTAAACTGGCCTTCCGTCAGTGCGCCCGTGATCGTTCCTGCATCATCGGCAATCGTGGTGATGAGCGGAACGTCCGGAGCGGTCGTGGTAATGGTGATAGCAAACGGTGCCGTGGTTTGGCCGGTATTCCCCGCCGTGTCCACCGCGCTCAGGGTGAAACTGTGTGGCCCGGCGGCGAGTGGCGTGGTCGGGGTAAAGGTCCAGGCCCCGGTATTACTGACCAGCGCGCTGCCAATTTGGCTGCCGTTATCAAAAATCAGTACCGTGGCATTGGCCTCAGCGGTGCCGTTAAGGGTAGGGGTGGTATCGTCGGTACTCTGACCGGTGGCAAGCTGTCCGGTGACAGTCCCGGCGTCGTCCACCACGCTTGTCAGCACCGGCAGCGGCGGGGCGAGGGTATCGACCACCACGGTGAACGGTGCCGAGGCCGGGCCGCTATTACCTGCGGTATCGGTGGCGATAGCCGTCAGATCGTGGGTGCCGTCGTCTAACGCCGCCGCAGGCGTAAAGCTCCAGTTCCCCTGCGCATCCGCCACCACGCTGTCCAGCAGATCGCCATTATCGTAAATACTGACCGTGGCTCCGGCTTCCGCCGTGCCACTCAGCGTCGGCTGCGCGTCGTTGGTGATCTGTCCGTTGAGGAGCGTGCCGGTCAGCGCCTCAACATCGTCCGTGACCTGGGCGATGACCGGGGCATCCGGCGCAGCGGTATCAACGATAATCGTCACCGGTGAAGAGGTGCCTCCGGTGCCGTTAGCATTGGTGGCGTTGACTGCAAAGGTGTGCGGCCCGTCGTTAAGCGTTGCGGGCAGATCGTATGACCATGCGCCGCTGGCATCGGCCTCCACGGTGTCAACAATCGCGCCGTCAACGATGATCGTCACCAGCACATCCGGCTGCGCGGTCCCGCTCAGCGAAAGCTGGTTATCATCGGTACTCTGGCCGTTGGTCAGGTTGCCCGTAAGCGTACCGACATCATCAGTGATGGTGGTGATCACCGGCACCGACGGCAGGCCTGAGCCGGACGATGGGAAAATGGCAGGCTGGCTGATATTGCCCGCCGCATCCTGAACCACCACGGTCAGCGGATCGCCGCTGGTCTGCGCTGGCGTCAGGGGAACGGTAAAGGTGCGGTCCTCGCCGACAACCGCGCGTCCAAGGATATTTCCCAGACCGTCGCTGACGATTGCCGTTGCCCCGGCTTCCGCCGTACCCGACACCGAGGTGCCGTCGCCGGGCGTGGTCAGATCGTCCGGCGCGTCAGGCGCGGTGAGGTCCACGTTGAGGGTAAACGGTGCAGAGAGGCCGCTGACGTTGCCAGCCGCATCCGCCGCGCTGACGGTCAGAACCCAGCTTCCTTCGGTCAGCGGCGTGGACGGGGTAAAGGTCCAGTTTCCTGTGCCATCCACCACGGCGGTACCGATATCAACATCGTTGGCGTAAAGGGTCACCGTGCTGCCGGGTTCCGCCGTGCCACGGACCAGCGGCACAGTATCGTCGGTAAAACCGCCGCTGGCCAACGGCGCAGTGAACGGGCCGACATTATCCTCAACAGCGGTAATCACCGGTGCGACAGGGGCGCTGGCGTCAATGGTCAGGGCAAACGCCCCGGTCGGTAGACTGATATTGCCTGCCGTATCGGTGGCGATGAGGGTCAGGGTATACGTGCCGTCTGCCAGCGGGCTGTCTGGCGTAAAGGTCCAGCCGCCTTCATCGTCCGCACGCGTGGTGCCAATCGCCACGCCATCGTTGTAAATGGTGATGGTGGTATTCGCCGGAGCGGTGCCGGTGAGGGTAGGCAGGTTGTCATCGGTCAAATCGCCACTGGTGAGCGGTCCGACATCGGCCCCGACATTATCATTCACGCTCAGCAGCACCGGCGTGTCAGGTACGGCGGTCTGCACATCAAGGGTGAATGGCGCAGACGGCGCGCTGGCGTTCCCCGCCGGATCGGTGGCGGTCAGCGTGAAGCTGTGTCCGCCCACGCCCAGCGGTGTCTGTGGGGTAAAGCTCCAGTTACCATTGATATCCACCAGTGTTGTACCCAGCGCATCATCACCGTCAAAAACGGTAATGGTGTCACCCGGCGTGCCGCTGCCGCTCAGGGTCGGCTGAGTATCGTTGGTCTGTTGACCGGACACAAGGCTGCCGGTGCCTTCCGGCACATCATCGGTCACGGCGGTAAGGTCTGGCGTCGTCGGCGCGGTGATATCTACCACGATGGTAAACGCGGCGGAGGCGGGGCTGGCATTGCCTGCCACGTCCACGGCGACAGCGGTCAGGGCGTGTGAACCTTCGCTCAGCGCCGTGGCTGGCGTAAAGCTCCAGTCGCCTGCCGGGCTGACCATCGTGCTACCGAGTAGCGTGCCATTGTCGTACAGATTAAGCGTTGCTCCCGGTTCGCCGTTGCCGCTCAACAGCGGACGGGTATCGTCCGTCGTCTGCCCGCGCGTCAGGGTGCCGGTCACGCTGCCGACGTCATCGGTGACGGTGACAATCGTCGGCGCGGCCGGGGCGAGGGTGTCGACGGTCAGATTAACGCTCGCCGCCGGGCTGACGTTGCCCGCCGCATCGGTGGCGGTAACGGTCAGGGTGTGCGCGCCGTTGGCCAGCGGGGCGGTCGGCGTGAAGCTCCA
This sequence comes from Superficieibacter electus, assembly GCF_002915575.1. Taxonomy (GTDB): domain Bacteria; phylum Pseudomonadota; class Gammaproteobacteria; order Enterobacterales; family Enterobacteriaceae; genus Superficieibacter; species Superficieibacter electus. The sequence continues at coordinate 28,024 of NZ_PQGD01000025.1, read as the reverse complement.
GCCGCCGTTATTGCCCGCCTGCACGGTGCCAATCAGGGTGCCGTTATCCATAATACGTACCGTGCTGTTAGCCTCCGCCGTACCGCTGAGGGCCGGGCGGGTGTCGTCGGTCCGCTGGCCGCTGGTTAATGGTCCGGTAATGCTGCCGACGTCGTCAATGACGGCTGTAATGACCGGCGCGTCCGGGAGGGTGGTATCCACCGTCAGCGTAAACGGCGTGGAAAGCGCGCTGGTATTGCCCACGCCGTCGGTGGCGCTGACCGTCAGGCGATGCGCGCCCGCTGCCAGCGCCTCTGCTGGCGTGAAGCTCCAGCTTCCGGTATCGCTGACCTGCGCGCTGCCAATCGCCGTGCCGTTATCAAAAATCGTCACCGTAGAGCCAATTTCGCCGGTGCCGGAGAGCGTCGGGCGCGGGTCGTTGGTGCTTTGCCCACTGGCGACTGGGCCGCTGACCGGGGCAATATCATCGGTGACCAGCGTGATAGCCGGGACCTGAGGCATCTCGGTGTCCACCACCAGACTACAGGCGGCGGAAGGCTGGCTGACGTTACCGTCGCCGTCGGTCGCTGTGACGGTGAGGACATGTCCGCCGTTGCTCAGGGCGGTGTCCGGCGTGAAATTCCAGTTGCCGCTGGCATCCGCCGTGACCGAGCCAATCTCGGTTCCGTTATCAAGGATACGGACCGTGGCACTGGCTTCGGCAGTCCCGGTGAGGGTGGGGCGGGTATCATTGGTGCTTTGCCCGTCGGTCAGCTCGCCGGTGAACTCTGTCACGTCATCCACTACGCTTACGATCGCGGGTGGCTGCGGGGCGGTAATATCCGGGGCGTTAACCGTAGCGGCGGGACCGACGTTATCTGCTGCATCCGTGGCTGTGGCGCTGAGCTGCTCGCCATTGGTTTGTGGCGTGGTCAGGGTCACGGTAAATTGACCGTCGGCATCCGCCGTGGCGCTGCCGAGCGGTGCGTTGCCCGGCCCGGTAATCGTCACGGTACTGCCTGCTTCTGCCGTGCCTGATACGCTGGTGCCCTCTTCGGAAACGATCAGCCCGGACGGTGCGACAGGTGGTGTCAGATCCGGCGTGGTGACGGTCGCTGCCGGTCCGGTATTTTCAGCGGCGTCGGTAGCCGTGGCGCTTAACGGCTCGCCAGTGATTTGCGGGGTGGTCAGTTCGATACTGAAATCGCCGTTCTCATCCGCCGTGCCGCTGCCGACATTTTCATTGTCGGCGTTAACAATGTTAACCGTGCTGCCCGGCTCGGCACGCCCGGTAACGACGCTGCCGTCCGGAGTGATTGCCAGATCGGCTGGCGCATCCGGGGCGGTGCTATCTGTCGCACGGATGGTTGAGGACGGGCTGGCGTTCCCGGCGGCATCGGTCGCGATGGCGGTTAACGGCTGGCCGTTAGTCTGCGGCGCGGTAAGCGTGACGCTGAAGCTGCCGTTTTCACCCGAAATGCCGCTACCAAGCGGGTTGCCACTGGCATCAGCGATGGTGACGCGGCTGCCTGCTTCCGCGCTGCCGGTGACGCTAAGGCCGTCGGCGCTGACGCTCAGATCCGCTGGCGCATCAGGCGCGAGGGTATCCACCACAATGGCGAAGGCAGCAGAAAACCCGCTGATTCCCGCTGCGGTAGTGGCGGTGGCGGTGAATTGTTGCGGACCGTCGGCCAGCGCCGTCTGCGGCGTAAAGCTCCAGTTGCCGCTGGCATCGGCCTGAACCCGGCCCAGTTCCGTGCCGTTGTTGTACAGCACAATCTGCGCATTGGCTTCCGCCGTTCCGCTCAGCAGCGGACGCGTATCGTCAGTGGCCTGGCCTGCATTCAGGCTGCCGGTCAGCGCGCCAGCGTCATCAGTCACGGTGAGAATGGCTGGCGCATCGGGCAGGCCGGAGTCGGACCCGGTAAACGGCGTCGGTTCGCCGACGTTACCGGCGCTGTCCTGGATACGCGCTTCCAGCGGCTGACTCATGGTCTGGGCGGGAGACAGACGCACGGTGAAATTGCCATCAGCATCCACAACGCCGCTGCCAATTTGCACGTTTCCGGCGTTAACGATAGTAATTAACGCGCCCGCTTCCGCTGTTCCGCTGACCGTGGTGCCATCCTCAGTGACGGCGTTAATAACCGCTGCCTGCGGCGGCGTCACGTCAATAATCACCGTGACGGCGGCGGATGGCTGGCTGACGTTGCCGACACTGTCGGTTTCCTGCACGGTAAAGCGGTGGCTACCCTCGGCCAGCGGCGCGTCCGGGGTAAATTGCCATTGTCCATCGGTGCCCACCGTGGTACTGCCCAGCTCAGCGCCGTTATCAAACAGCACGATCCGGTTTCCGGGTTCGCCGCTGCCGCTGAGCGCCGGGCGCGTGTCGTCAGTGCGCTGGCCGTCGGTCAGCACCCCGGTGATCAGGCCCGTATCATCGGTGATGGTCGGCGCGGCAGCCTCCGGCGCAGTCAGGTCGATAACCACCGTAAAGGCCGTTGATGCCGGGCCGCTATTACCCGCGCTGTCGGTGGCGCTGACGGTAAGGTTATGCGTCCCTTCGCCCAGCGCGGCAGGCGGGGTAAATTGCCAGTTGCCGCTGCCGTCTGCCTGAACGACGCCCAGTTGCTCGCCGTTATCGAAAATGCGCACGGTCGCTCCGGCTTCCGTGGTTCCGCTCAGCGCAGGCTGCGTATCACGCGTAAGCTGGCCGCTGGTTAACGGCTGCGGATCGCCGGTAACATCATCAATGACGCTGGCGATAACCGGCGCGACAGGGGCACTCACGTCAATCAGTACGTTAAATACTGGCGACGGGGCGCTGCTGTTTCCGGCCGCATCGGTGGCGGTGACCGTCAGCGGATGATTGCCGCTGCCCAGCGGCGTTTGTGGCGTCAGGCTCCAGTTGCCATCGGCGTCGGCCTGCACCGAAGCGATTTCCACGCCGTTATCGTACAGGCGGATAACCGAACCGGGTTCGCCGCTGCCGCTGAGCGTCGGGCGGGTGTCGTCGGTAGCCTGGCCGTTAGTGAGCGTGCCGGTAATGCTGCCGCTGTCATCGCTGACGCTGTCAATCAGCGGCGTTTCCGGGGCGGTAGTGTCGATGGTGATGGCAAAAGGCGACGAGGCCGGGCCGCTGTTGCCGGAGGCATCGGTGGCAACCAACGTAAAGCTGTGCGGCCCTTCGGCAAGCGCCGTGGCAGGCGTGAAGCGCCACTCGCCGTCGGCGTTCACCGCCGCGCGGCCAATGGCGGTGCCGTTGTCGAAAATCTCAACGCTGGTATTCGCTTCCGCGGTCCCGCTCAGCGTCGGACGGGTGTCATCCGTTGTCTGGCCCGCCGCCACGGCACCGGTAACGCTCCCGGTATCGTCAGCGATAGCCGTGAGGATCGGCGCGTCCGGCCCGCTGATATCGACCACCAGCGTAAAGCTGGCGGAGAGCGGCCCGCTGTTACCGGCGGCGTCGGTGGCGACCGCCGTGATGGCATGCGTGCCGTCGCTCAGCGGCTGCGCTGGTGTCAGCGTCCAGTTGCCCGCTTCGCTCACCCGCGCGCTGCCGATCGCCACGCCATCGCTGTAAAGCGTGACGGTCGCGCCTGCCGCGGCGGTACCGCTGAAACGGGGCTGCGTATCGTTGGTCGGCTGGCCGCTGGTGACGGGGCCGGTACCGGGCGCGATATCATCTGTTACCGTGACGATAACCGGTGCGCCAGGCGGCGTGGTATCGATTTGCAGGTTGAAGGCGGTTGAAGGCGCGCTGCTGTTGCCTGCGCTGTCGGTCGCCACCACCGTCAGCGGATGCGTCCCGCTGGCGAGCGGCGCAGGCGGCGTGAAGCTCCAGACGCCGCTGGCGTTGGTTACTGCGGTGCCCAGGGCGGTTACGCCATCATAAATCGTGATGGTGGCACCTGGCTCAGCGGTCCCGCTCAGCGTTGGCTGCGGGTCGTTCGACGGCTGGCCGCTGGTCAGGGGCCCGGTGCCGCCCTCCACATCATCAATAATTTGTCCGATCACCGGCGCGTCCGGCGCTACGGTGTCGACAATCAGCGTAAACGGCTGCGATTCGTCGCTGGTGCCGGTACCGTTGCTGGCCGTGACGGTAAAGGTCACGCTGTTTTCCCCTTCCGGCAGCGGGTCGGCTGGGGTAAACGTCCAGTTGCCATCGCCGTCGGTCAGCGCGGTGCCAATCGCCGAGCCGTTGTTGTAAATCGTGACGGTCGCCCCCGGCTCACCAGTGCCGGTAAGCGTCGGCTGCATATCATCGGTGCGCTGACCGTTGCTCAGATTACCCACTACCGGCCCGACGTCATCGCTGACCGAGACGATAACCGGCACATCCGGGAAGCCGGAGTCGGTCGCGGTAAAGGCGGTGGCGGGGCTGGCGTTACCGGCACTGTCGGTAGCCTGCGCCAGCAGAGATTCTCCGGCGGTCTGCGCCGGGGAGATGGTGACCGTAAAGGTGCCGTCAGGATTGGCCGTTGCGCTTCCCAGCACCACGGTACCGCTGGCATCGGTAATGGTTACCAGACTACCGGCCTCCGCAGTCCCGGTGACGGTGGTGCCCTGCGGGGAAACCGCCAGATCGCCCGGCGCGGCAGGCGCGGTGGTGTCCACCACAATACGAATAGCCGCAGACGGCTGGCTGGCGTTGCCCACCGCGTCGGTAGCAGTGAAGGTCAGGGCATGACTTCCCTCCGCCAGCGCGGTAGTCGGGGTAAAGGTCCAGCTCCCGTCCTCGTTAACCGGAACCGTACCGAGGACGACGCTGCCATCATACAAAGTGATGGTGGTGCCAGCTTCGCCGCTGCCGGTGAACGTCGGCTGGCTGTCATCAGTGCGCGCGCCGTTGACGATAACGCCGGTGAGCGGTCCGGTATCATCCGTCAGCGTCGGCAGCGCCGGTACGGCAGGCGCAGTCAGATCGACCGTAAACGTAAAGGCGGCGGACGGGGCGCTGGCGTTACCTGCCGCGTCGCTGGCAATGACGGTGATGGCGTGCGGCCCTTCGCTCAGTGGTGAGGCCGGGGTAAACGTCCAGTTTCCTTGTTCATTAACCTGCGCGGTACCGGCGGGCGTGCCGTTATCCACAATGCTGATGGTAGCGCCCGGCTCGCCAGTGCCGTTAATCACCGGCAGCGTGGCGTCAGTGGCCTGCGCCTCTGACAGCGGACCGGTGACCGGACCCTGATTATCAATAATCGCCGTAATCGCGGGAACATCAGGCGCAAGCGTATCTACCGTCAGCGTGACCGCCGGTGATGCCGGGCCGACGTTGCCTGCCGGGTCGGTGGCGACCACGGTCAGGGAGTGCTCGCCATCGGCCAGCGGCGCGTCGGGGGTCAGGCTCCAGCTTCCGTCCGGGTTTACCGTGGCGCTGCCGATTGCCGTACCGTTGTCATAAAGCGTTACCGTGGTCCCCGGTTCACCGCTGCCGGTGACGCGAGGCTGCGGATCGTCAACAGGCTGTCCGGCGGTAATGGGGCCGGTCAGGCTGCCTGCGTCGTCGAGGATCTCGCCGATAATCGGGGCGGCAGGCGCGCTGACATCCACCGTCAGGGCAAAGGCCGTTGACGGCGCGCTGGTGCCGTTAGCGTTGGTCGCCGTGACCGTAAAGGCGTGAGAGCCTTCCGCCAGAACGGTCGCGGGCGTAAAGCTCCACTGACCGTTGGCCCCGGTCAGGGCAGTGCCCAGCAGGTTGCCGTTATCATAAACGGTCAACGATGTGCCGGGCGCGGCGGTGCCTGCAAGCTGCGGGCGCGTGTCGTCTGGGGGCTGGCCATTGCTCAGGGGGGCGGTCAGTGCGCCAACGTCGTCGGTCGCAGACACGATGGCCGGAACGGCCGGGAAGCCGGACGTGGTGGCGGTGAAGCTGGCTGCCGGACCGCTGTTGCCCGCGCTGTCCTGGGCGACGGCCGTCAGCGGCTGCCCGGCAGTCTGCGCCGGAGAAATGGCAATAGTGAATGCGCCGTCATCGCCCGCGCTGGCGGAGCCGAGCACCGTGCCGCCCGCGTTAACGATGGTCACCAGACTGCCTGCTTCGGCATTCCCGGTGACGGTAACGCCGTTTTCGCTGATTGCAAGGCCGGTTGGGGCGGCAGGCGGCGTGGTATCCACTACAAACGCGATCGGCGCTGAAGGCTGGCTCACGTTACCCGCGCTGTCGGTGGCGGTGAAGGTCAGGACGTGCTCACCTTCGCTCAGCGCGGCCTGCGGGGTAAAGCTCCACTGTCCGTTATCATCAACAATCGCGGTGCCGGTGACTGTATCGCCATCGTAAAGGGTGATGAGGCTACCCGCCTCGCCCGTGCCGCTGAGGGTTGGACGCGTATCATCGGTTGCCTGACCCTCAGCCAGCGGCCCGGTAATGCTGCCGGTGTCGTCATTGATGGTGGGAAGCGCAGGTGCATCGGGGGCGGTGAGGTCAACGATCAGGCTGAAGACCGGTGAAGCGTCGCTGACGTTGCCTGCGGTATCGGCGGCGGTGGCGGTAAAGTCATGGTTGCCTTCGCTCAGCGCGGCATCAGGGGTGAAGGTCCAGCGCCCGTCGCCATTGGCGGTGGTCCCGCCGAGTTGCACGCCGTTATCGTAAATCACGATCTGGCTACCGGCGCTGGCCGTACCGCTAAGTTGTGGCTGAGCGTCGTCGGTAGTTTGCCCGCGGCTCAGCGGCCCGGTCCCCGGGCCGGCATCGTCTGCGCCCGCGGTGAGGGCGGGCGCGGCGGGGGCAGTGATCACGACCGTAAAGTCAAAGGCAGGGGAGGCATCGCTGACGTTGCCTGCGGTGTCGGTAGCGGTAACGGTGATGCTGTGATCGCCTTCACTCAGCGCCTGCGCCGGAGTAAAGCGCCAGTTACCGCTGTTATCCGCCTGTACGCTGCCAACCGGCGCGCCATTATCGTAGAACGTCAGGGTCGCGCCCGGCTCGCTGCTGCCGCTTAGCGTCGGCTGGCGATCGTCAGTGGTTTGCCCGCGGGTAAGGGTGCCGGTGATATTGCCTGCATCATCAAGCACGTCGGTAATTACCGGCGCATCCGGGGCGAGGGTATCTACCACGATGGTAAAGGGTTGGGATTCGCCGCTGGTGCCGTTATTGTTGGTGGCCGTTACGGTAAAGGTAAAAGCATTTTCCCCTTCCGCCAGCGGATTTTCCGGCGTGTAGCTCCAGTTGCCGGCAGCGTCGGCCAGCACGCTGCCGACCGCCTCACCGTTAAGGTAAACGGTGATGGTAGACTCAGGCTCGCCGGTACCGCTCAGGGTTGGCTGGGTATCATCAGTGTGCTGACCATTGGTCAGATTGCCTTTGATGGTTCCCACATCGTCAGACACGGAGAGGATCGTCGGCACGTCAGGATAGCCGGACGTGGAACCGGTAAGATCGGCCTCCGGGCCGCGGTTTCCGGCGCTATCACGGGCGCTCGCCAGCAGGGTTTCGCCGTTGGTTTGCGCAGGCTCAATGTTAACCGAGAACGCGCCGTTATCGTCAGCCGTCGCCGATCCCAGCACGTTGCCGCTGGCATCGGTGATGGTCACCAGGTTTCCGGCTTCCGCCTGACCGGTGACTGTTGTGCCATCCAGCGATACGTTCAGTTCGCTCGGCGCGGCGGGGGCGACGAGCTCCACGTTAATGCGCAGCGTATCTGACGGCTCGCTGACGTTCCCGGCCCGGTCGGTGGCGGTAAAACGCAAATCGTGGATGCCGTGCGCCAGTGGTGTATCCGGCGTCAGGCTCCAGTTGCCCGCCTCATCGACCATAGCGGTACCCAGCATTTCGGTGCCCCGCCAGGCGGCAATCATCGTACCCGCTTCGCCGTTGCCGGTAAGCACCGGGCGCGTTTCATCCGTCGGCTGGCTGTCGTCCACCTGACCGGTGTAAATCCCGGTGTTGTCGTTAATGACCGGCGTGGCAGGCGCGTCGGGAGCGGTAAGATCCACTTCAAGGTCGATCGGTGCTGAGGCTGAGCTGGTGTTGCCTGCGGCGTCCTGTGCGATGAGCGTAAACGTGTGATTGCCTTCGCTTAAATCGCTTTCAGGCGTAAACCGCCAGCTACCGTCGGCGGCCACCACCACGCTGCCTGCTGGCGCGCCGTTGTCATAAACGGTGAGAGTGGTGCCAGCTTCACCCGAGCCGCTCAGCACCGGGCGCGGATCGGTAGTAATCAGCGTATCGGTGATAGTGCCTGCGCTGTCGGTGATCGTCTCAATGGCCGGTGTTGGCGGCGCGAGGGTATCCACATTCACGACAAACGCCGGACCGGGCGCGCTGGTGTTATTCGCGGTATCGGTAGCAGTAACCGTCAGCGCATGGCTGCCGTCTGCCAGCGGGGTGGGCGGAGTGAACGTCCAGCTGCCGTCATTATCGGTTTGCGTGGTGCCGAGAAGAGTACCGTTGTCATAAACGGTGATGGTGGTGCCCGGTTCGCTATTGCCGTTCAGCACCGGACGTGCATCGTCTGTGCTTTGCCCGCTGGTGAGCGGGCCTGTCAGCGGACCGCTGTCGTCGGTGACTGCCGCCAGGGTGGGGATCTCCGGCGGTGTGGTGTCCGGCGCATTGATTGTCGCCGCAGGGCTGGGGTTGCCAGCCGGATCGCTGGCCACCACGTTCAGGGGTTCGCCATTGGTTAACGGCGGGGTCAGCGGCAGCGTAAACGAGCCGTCAGGCCCGGCGGTGGTGGTTCCCAGCGGCTGACCGTTGCCGTCCGTCACGGTGATGGTGCTGCCCGCTTCCGCATTGCCGGTAAGGGTAGTGCCATCTTCAGAGACGGCCAGATCGTCCGGGGCGGCAGGCGCGGTAATGTCCGGGGCGTTGACGCTGGCCGCCGGACCGGCGTTGCCTGCCTGGTTTGTAGCCGTGGCGCTCAGCGCTTCGCCATTGACCTGCGGCGGCGTCAGCGTGGCGCTAAAGGTGCCGTCGGGGCCAGCGACACCGGTACCTATCAGGTTGCCGTTGGCATCGGTGATGGTCACCGTGCTGTTAGCTTCCGCCGACCCGGTGAGCGTGACGCCATCCTCAGAAACTGACAGATCCTCGGGCGCGGCGGGCGGGGTGGTATCAACAATCAGGGTCAGCGGTTGCGAGACGCCGCTGGTGCCGTTGCCGTTAGTGGCGGTCAGCGTGAAGGTGAAGGTATTTTCCCCTTCTGCCAGCGCGGGCGAAGGCGTAAAGCGCCAGTTGCCAGCGCCGTCCACCGTCGTGGTACCGATGGCGACGCCGTTGCTGTACACCGTAATGGTCGCGTCAGGTTCGCCGGTACCGTTCAGGGTGGGCGTGGTATCGTCAGTGGTCTGCCCGTCAGTCAGATTACCGGTGATGCTGCCCACATCATCCACAATGGAGACCAGTACCGGGACGTCGGGAACGCCCGAGGTGGAGCCGGTGAAGGTAGCGGCCGGGCCGTCATTGCCTGCAACGTCACGGGCGGTAGCGGTCAGGGTTTCGCCATTGGTCTGCGCCGGAACAATACCGATGCTGAAACTGCCGTTATCCCCGGCCGTCCCGCTGCCGAGCACGTTGCCGCTGGCGTCAGTAATGGTGACGGTACTGCCCGCCTCGGCGCTGCCGGTCACGGTGGTACCATCTTCAGAGGTGATGAGACCGTCTGGCGCGGCAGGCGGCGTAGTATCCACCACAATATTAAGCGGTGCTGATGGCTGGCTGGTGTTGCCGGCGATATCGGTGACGGTGACGGTCAGCGCATGAGCACCCTCAGCCAGCGGCGTCACTGGCGTAAACTGCCAGCCGCCGTCGTCGGCGATCACGGTGGTTCCCAGCAGCGTGGTGCCATCGTACAGACTCACGGTAGCGCCGGGTTCGCCGCTGCCGCTCAGCACAGGGCGCGTTTCATCGGTGGTCTGGCCTTCTGTAATCGGGCCGGTAAGAGACCCGGACGCGTCCGCTGCCGCTGGCACGGCGGGAGTATCCGGCGCGGTAGTATCAATGATAACGGTCCACGGCGCTGACACGGCGCTGGTATTGCCTACCGCATCGGTGGCGGTAATGGTAAAACGATGGCTGCCGTCGGTCAGCGCGTCGGCAGGGGTAAAGGTCCAGCTCCCGGCAGGATCGACCGTAGCCAGGCCGATAACCGAGTCGTTGTCATACAGCGTGATGGTGCTGCCAGGCTCGCCGCGCCCGGTAAAGGTTGGCCGGGTATCGTCGCTTACCTGGCCGTCAATCAGCGGCCCGGTAACGGTTCCCGCATCATCGGTCAGGCTGATAAATACGGGTACAGCTGGCGCGTCAGTATCAATAATCAGCGTAAATGCGCCGGAAGCCGGGCTAACGTTACCTTGCGCATCGGTGGCGGTGACGGTCAGTGCATGGCTGCCATTGCCCAGCGGTGTATCAGGGGTGAAATTCCAGCGTCCATCGCTGCCAATCGTCACGGAACCGATTTCAACGCCGTTATCATAAACTGTCAGGGTTGCGTCAGGCGTGCCGCTGCCGCTAAGCGTTGGGGTGGTATCGTCGGTGCGCTGACCACTGGTCAGCGAGCCAACAATCGGTCCGGCATCATCAAGGGCAATCTCGATGACGGGCGTTCCCTCCGGCGCGCTGACGGGGGCGGTTACCGTTGCCACCGGGCCACTGTTACCCGCCGGATCGGTGGCGACCACATTCAGCGTCTGGCCGTTGGTCTGCGGCGGATCAAGCGGAATGGTGAAGCTGCCGTCAGCGCCGACCACCACGCTGCCAGCCGACTGACCGTTACCGTCGGTGACCGTGACGGTACTGCCCGCTTCGGCATTACCCGTCAGCGCAGTACCATCATCAGAAATCGTCAGCCCGTTGGGGGCCGCAGGCGGCGTGAGATCGACCGTCAGCGTAAACGTCGTGGACGCACCGCTGGTGCCGCTGGCGTTAGTCGCGGTGGCGGTAAAGCGGTGTTCGCCTTCCCCCAGCGCGGCGAGCGGGGTAAAACTCCAGTGCCCGCTGGCATCCACCTGCGTGGTGCCGATGATCGCATCGTCGCTGTAGAGCGTAATGGTTGCGCCTGGCTCACCGTCGCCGCTGAGGGTCGGAGTGGCATCGTCGGTGATCTGACCATTGCCCAGAAGCCCGGTCAGGGTTCCGGCATCGTCAAGGGCGCTGACGATCGTTGGCACATCAGGGTACAGCGACGCTGAGCCGCTGAAGGATGCAGAAGGACCGGTATTCCCGGCGGCATCCTGGGCGATGGCCGTCAGCGGCTCGCCATTAGTCTGCGCCGGTGTGATGCCAATCGTGAAACTGCCGTTGCTTTCGGCGGTGCCGCTGCCAAGAACATTGCCGCTGGCGTCGGTGATGGTAACGGTGCTTCCCGCCTCGGCGCTGCCCGTAACGGTCGTACCGTCCTCTGAGGTGAGGAGGTCGGTCGGCGCAGGAGGCGGCGTAATATCAATAACCAGGGTAAAGGGTTCTGAGAACGTCCCGCTATTGCCGAAGGAGACGGTCAAAATATGTGCGCCTTCAGACAGCGCGGTGTCGGGGGTAAAGCGCCATGCGCCGCTGGCATCAACCTGGGTACTGCCAATCGCGGTGCCGTTATCGTAAACGGTCACCGTCGTGCCGGGCTCACCGCTGCCATTCAGGGTCGGACGGGTATCGTCGGTAAGCTGACCATTACGCAGCTCGCCGGTAATTGCGCCTGTATCGTCCACGACGCTGTCTAACGTCCCGTCCTCCGGGGTAACCAGATCCGGTGCGACAACTGTCGCAGAGGGACTGATATTGCCTGCTGCATCGGTCGCGCTGACGTTGAGCGTTTCACCGTGCGTTTGCGCCGGGTTCAGCGTGACCTGAAAATGACCGTCAGCATCCGTTACCGCCGTGCCGAGAAGGTTGCCGCTGGCATCGGTGACGCGCACCGTACTCCCGGCTTCTGCCCTGCCGGTCAGGGTCGTGCCGTCATCGTTGATCAGTAAACTGGTTGGCGCATCGGGTGCCGTCAGGTCCGGGGTATCGATGCTGGCTGACGGGCCGGTATTGCCACTGGGATCGGTGGCGACTACCTCGACAGGTTTGCCGTCGGTTTGCGGCGTATCCAGATCGACCGTGAAGTTTCCGTCGCTGCCGGTGGTTCCGGTCCCGATAATCGTGCCGTTGCCGTCGGTTACCGTGATGGTACTGCCGGGTTCGGCGCTGCCGGTGATCGTTTTACCATCGTCGCTGATAACCAGATTTTCCGGGGCACCAGGTGGGGTGTTGTCTTCTCCTGTTCCCGTCTCGCTGCCGGGGGGTGGCGTGGTGTTCTGCGAATTATCATCGTCACTGCCGCCTCCACCGCGGGAGGCCGCAACCGCCGCCAGACCGCCGCCGCCCAACAGGCCGCCGAGCACCCAGGGCCACACCGGCGCTGCGCCATCCGAGGCCGCCGCGCCCGCGCCTGCCGTTACCAGCAGATCGTCGATACTGCCAATTTGCACAAAATTAAGTCCGGCTGCCGCAGGATCTTCCACCCACCACAGTGCGCCCTGGCCATCTTCCAGCACCAGTAAACTTTTGGTGTCGCCCTCGGCAAGGTAAAAGTTTTTAATGGCGATGGTTTCACCCGAGTGCAGGTGAACGATTAAGTCGTTGTTATTACGGGCTAAGGAGGCGATATCTGCTCGCGCTACCTGAAGTTTTACAATGGCGGGATGGCTTAAGGTGACTTCAGAGGCGGTGGTTGATGTTTCTACGCCAGTCAAAGCAGAGATAACAGATATCGATACCATTGATTCTTACTCCCAGCAGATATGAACGACGCCTTTTTTCGCGTCGCCCTTAATTACAGGTAAAAGATCGCCGCGGCAGAGATGCTATTTTTAAATAGTTTCTCACCGTTATTTATTAACGTTTCGCAAGTAATACTGCCTCCCGAATGGAGAGGTAGTGGTTATATAAAGGTATTTAATTTTGGGCCCCTGAAAAAACATTTTTTAGGGGCGCTCGAATAAAGGGTGTACTCCTCACGGATGCTTTTCCCGTCTGGCTTATTAATGATATAGCCAGAACTAAAAAAAAGCGCAAATTAAGGATGCCTACAGCAAATTGTAGGTTGGTTAATTAATAGGGGGTTTTTGTGATGGCGATCAACATGGGGGAAAGGGTAAGAAAAACAGAAGCACCTTGTTTGTATTAGCCTTTTTGATGGTATCCGCCGTGGTGCACTTCCGGCGCGCTTTTTTAACTAATTTCGGGTTATTGATGACGCTACGTCTGAGCGGGGAGCGCGGCGGTAGGGCGGGCAGCAGAGGTCCCGGCCTGAAACGGGTGCAGGTTATGTTCTGGCTGTTCTGCGGTATCTGAAAGGCTTTGGCAGAGCCATTTTGTTTATAGCAAATTGCGCAGGGGATGAATTGATATACTGATAATGGATAAGTATTGTCGTAAAGAACATAGGGTTATAGTTTATCTGCAATAACAGGGTGATTTTATAATGCCTGGTTATACAAATGAATCTCATTCACTTTTATTAGATGGTAACTATGGTTTATTATTTGGATTTTAATGACTTTGGTATGGATATAATGAGTGTGGATTAAAAACAAAAGCCCGGTGTATTTATATAATTTCTGTGCAGGTTGAGTGAGAGCGAAATAATTATGAACTACCGGGGATTCAATTGATTGCTGTGGAAGGTTCGAATATGAATCGCGAGTGGCCGGGCAGGGCGGCGGCCACCTGCGATTAGCGTGATGATGCATGCTGGTGGTTTGGTATGGATAATTAACTTTCCTGTCAGATGCTCTGGTTAGTGCGTCCTGGCATCCGCAGTGCAGATCGTTACGGCCCGGGGATTACGGTGGTTGCCATCGGGTGAAGTGGTTTTCTCGGTTCACGTTTATTGGCGGTGTTGAGATAACGCCCCGGCCAGATCGCTGATGGATGCACGTCAAGCGCCATGGCAATCAGCCACTCGCCTTTTGGCCACGGTCGGCTCAGGGCGTTCGCCAGCGTTGATGAGGCCAGTCCCGCTTCCCGCGAGAGTTTCGCCATACTGGTGCCGCGCTTGTGCAGGGCGGCAATGATATCGGCGGGGTGCCAGTCTTTTTTAGTCATTTCTTTTGCCTCTGTCGTTGACTATGAGTCACATATGTATGCTAACACGCTTTTTATGTGACTTATAGTCCGTGGACCGATAAACGACAAAGATTGATGCTGAGGAGATGGATAAGACGGGATCAATCAAAAAAGTACTGGGCAACAGAATAAGGGCGCTACGCGGTGAGATGGGCCTGTCTCAGGAGGCTTTTGCCGATAAATGCGGCATCGATCGCACTTATATGAGCGGAATTGAGCGAGGCGTCAGAAACCCTACGCTTATTGTCATCAGTACGATTTCGGATGGTCTGGGGATGGATCTCAGCCATTTATTCATGTTTGACGATGGCGCTGAAAAGGAAGCCGAATCAATTAAATGTGACTTATAGTCCGTGGTCTGATAGGCAACGAAAGTTCATTTTATCTGGATGAAAAATACATCCAGCATCCAGGCGCAGTTCGGCGCTCATCTAAAAAAACTCAGACTTCAGTCAGGTCTGTCTCAGGAAGCATTTGCGGACAAGTGCGGCCTCGATCGTACTTATGTAAGTGGTATTGAAAGGGGAGTAAGAAACCCGACTCTTGAAGTGATAAGTGTTTTGGGGAAAGGGTTGGATGTGGATATAAAAGAATTATTTAACTTTTAAGGGCAGTTTTTGATGAGGGTTGGAAGTTTGGCCGCAGCGGTGGACATGTTAATGATTACTGTAGCAAGTGCCACCATATTTAGACTTCAAGTGATAGTAAGTGGCTTCTCAAGTAGCGGCCTTCCAACAAACATTTTCAAAAGCATAGTCCTTTTAGCCTTTGACCAGTATCCCCACTCAATGTGTAGTTTATAGCTACGCGAGGGCTTAAACTTACCAGATTCGTCTTTTGCCCATTCTCCCGAGAGCGGAATGACAATTCGGTTTTCGTCTTGCTCAAATTTCTGCCACAACAACTGCGAATAAAAAACTCGGCGCTCAGGGTAAGGCTGAACCGGATCTTTAATTTTTTTAAACACAGTCATGTAAGTATCGGCATCAATACCAGGGATATTTAGTGACATACCACGGTCATATGGGAAGCGAATAAATGCCCTACAAATCTGGCGAATAGCATTAACCGGGCGGCGGGATTGCCGCGCTGAAGCATTTACCTCGCTTGATGCTGACGATGTAGAGCGTGTGGGACTGGGTTTGTTGTCGCTATCAGTAGTGTCAGGATCAATAACTGGTCGTTGTTCAATCAGTTTTAACCCTGCGGGCATCAAACCCGGTGCGCTGTCCAGCATATGGCGGACGCTTTTCTTCTGTCCCTGTTTAACCACTGTATTTTCAGCATCAGCATCACAGTTAATGTGCTCTTTTCCTGGCATTTTATTAAACGACGGTCTTTTCTTACTACCTTTTTGCCAGGCTGAAGGATACATCTCAATTCCGCATCCCCAGCATACGTAACCGTTCGTATCTACAACATCAAGTAACCAAAGATCTTCTGCCTCAATAATCTCACTGGTATATTTATCACGTGCAGATTCCATGATTTCTCCTTTAAACAGAATTCCTCTCAAGGCGGCTATCAGCCTTCATTCAAACCGTTGTTCCAATGCCTCATATTCCAATCGCTCACGTTCTTTTTCCTTTTCAACCCAGTTAGTCAGTTTTTCATACACAGCTCTAGCCGACTTAGAAATGTCTGCACGCTCGTGCGTGACCAACCGGCCTATCGCTTCAACCCTGGGTTGCATCACGTTCGCACGACTACCGGACCATGATGAAGGTGCTACGTGTTCGGCAAAGATCTCAAGGACGGCTCTTGGCTCGGGTGAGGCTTCTAGAAATCTCAGTGCATCATCCTGCAAGCAAAGAGGACTTTGCTCACCGTCTTTTGACCATAGATTAATACCTGAAGCGACTGAAGCCCAAACCTGATGATCTTTATTGGTACCGCACCATTCAATCAAAAGATCTACATCGATTTTCGCAATAGGAGACTGATGTGAATCATCATAATTGATGAAATGCAGCCGCCTCTGTTGTTGATCTTCCGTACCATCAAAAATGCGACTGAGAAATTCTTTTGGCATCCATGCAGCGGTGATACCGATAGCGTCTTCGAAAGAATAAATGTAGCCAAAATATTCATCAACAACAGCGAAGATTGTATTCAGCCATTCTAACTTTTCAACATCGTTGCCATCGAAGCGCAATGTGGCATCGATAACACGTTCCATTGCATAATCCAGATATCCGCCGGGATCTTTGTGATCTCTTCGGAACCTCTGGATTGCAGCGGATAGTCCGATCGTTCGTAGCGCAAGACCTAGTATATCCGCAGCATCTCCTTTATCAGCTAGTTTCATACTCAGTGCTTCCAATACTACTTCATCACCATTCGGTTTACTCAGCAGCCTTTGAGCAAGCTCGAGAACACTACTTTCTGGCAAATTAGAGAATTGCTCACCCCACAGAATTGCCCCATACATATGGGGCCGTATGTCAGAGTCATCCAGAAGCGACATGCAGCGATCCAGATCGATTTCAGTAAACTCCTGCCAAGGATGCAGGTTGACTAATCCGAATCGAAGTTCGGAATGTTGTGCGCACTGATCGAGCAGTTCCTGCGCTAATGCTTTATCAATAGAATTCGTCTCTTCTATGAAACCTCGAATAACAGAAAAATCACTTTGAGATTTATGTTGTAGATTCATTTGAGTGATGAGTTTCTGCCAATAAACTTGTAGGTCAGGTGCTCCTTTAGCTAAGCCTTTACCGAATTCGACGCGATAGGGCATCCCATCTAGTAAGAATAAATTAGGGCCTAATTCATCAAGTTCATGCGTGGATACTGCAAAGTCTTGCCCTAACTGGAACGCTTTTGCGTTAAGTATTTCCTTTATTTTTATGAATTTGTTAGGCCCCTCACGCTCAAAATCGGCATTCAGCGCCCAAAAATCACGCCCCTTACTGAGTACATAAGCCATGACTGCCGGAACCAAGTCATTAGGCTCCAATTCTCGTTCCAATGTCACAAGTCCTTCCGGCAAAGGATCTAAATCTTCGTTGTCATTTCTTTTGGTATGGGAAAAGTAAATTGTTGAGCGGACCGCTTTCCAGCCTTCACCCCAAGGACGATGGGCATGTAATTTGCGAGCCACATCAATTAATTTTGACCTCATTCCTTCCTGACGCCAAATCCAGCGAAATTTATTAGCTAAGATCAGCCGAGCATCGTCTTCAAGTTCGGGAACTCTTGAGGTTCCTAATCTCACCACAATGTCGATGAAGGCGATTAGCCACTCAACAAGCTCATTGTAGCTGGGCCGAAATCCATAATCTCTTGGCCGAGCACCAAACTCATTAATCCCGAATCCTGTCCACGGTGGTCCGCCGAGAGCAGTTTCAAGCATTTCGAGCCCCAGCCTTCTACGTCCGGCCATACTTGAACCAATGCATTCATTCATGACCGCAACACGTTGTTCTAAAGAGGCATGGGTACCGGATAGATAAGGTTGGAAAAACCTCTTTATCTTATTTCGAGCCGAATCATAATTATTGCTCGCGCTTTCCTGATCTGCGATACGGATTAAGAGCTTAATGCATCGTTCAAAGTATTTCGATTCATATGCAAGTAACTGCAACAATTTGATAATTGCTGTTCGTTGTGGGTTGTAGCGTGATTTAAAATGCTCAAAATTAGACGTAACAAGTGTTTCTTCAATCCGCTCAAGCAAAGCTCCTGGGGCAACTGGAGCGACATAATTCAGAATGCGTGTCGATACATCATCTAGGTCTATTATTTTTCCAAGCAGCCCTTCGGGCTGTAACCAAGCTTCAACAATCTCTTTAGCCACAGCATGGCTGTGCAATAGTCCCAACCTGTGCGCGAACGACATCAATAATCGTTGTCGATCCGGAGCTTCAAAGGTCGTCCTAAGTTGATCAATCGGAATACTATTAAGTGCAGATGCTGCCAACTTGTTAGCAATGGCATGGGGAAGGATGGCTCTCCAGTGGGATCTTTTCTGAACAACGTGACGTTCCATCAACTTCGTAACAGTTTTGAATAACTGGATTTTGGGATACCCAGGGAGCGCACCCAATATTTCCAGTTCATCGGTAGCTGCATCTGGACTAGATATTGAGAACGAATACACCAGTGACAATATTTCAGCTTGCTCCCGTAAATGGCCGTCGGGATGATTACGTTGTTCAAACAAGCGATTAAACAACTGCGCATCTGAAAGTAGGGCTAAACTCTCACCTTCCTCCACTCTTTCCGCTATAGCCAAAGCAACTCTTGCATTCCCATCTGCGAAATCAGCAATCCGACGGGCATTATTCTGACCAATAGAAGGGAAGCGACGGATAAGAAGTTGCTCTGCCACCTCCGGACCATCTGTCTCAATGTGGATGACCTCAGTTGTCTGTGGTTTGTCATCCCTAATGTCGTATTCGATCGTGATGAGACTTACTTCTTTCCCTGCGGATGATACTTTGCTGGCAAGCGAAGCATGGAGTTCTGATGGGCAATTATCAAGGATCATAATTGCTCGTCGGCCTTCAGCGAGCAGGTTATCAAGCATTGCTGTAGCCGACGGTACTGGCTCATAGCCAGTATCAACATAAATAGCTACTGTCCGGTCAAGCGCATCTGTTCCAACAGTTTCATCAAAGAGCGCCTGAACGATTCGAGTCTTCCCAACACCAGACAATCCTGTAATACGAACAGCTTTATTCGTCGAACGGATAAGTGCTCGCATTGGGTTAATTGCTTCATCAATTTTGAGTTTTTGCCCCTTTCCCGATGGTAAAGTAATGGTTACGCCTGGGGCTGAGATTAAAGTGTCTGTAACACCTTGTGGTGGATTGCTCCAGGCTCCGTAGGGTTGCCAACCGGAATACCCTTGCCCAAGCTTCCCTTTTACCCACAGCATGACTGATGAATGTTGGCGCAGCCATTGAATGAGTTTGGAACGGTCGTAGAAATCGAGATGAAGATTGCTTTTGTTAGGATCATCTTTTACTGCATCCCTCATCGCTTTGAGACGATCCGCCTTTCCTGAGGGCGAGCAATCATCACCCAGGCTGACAATGATGTAGCTCCCTTGTTTTCTGGCTTGTTCAGATATGATGGGTGAAAGCGTTTGGCCGGTGCCCATTTCCTTCTCAATTGTAGCCTTTGGCATTTTATGTTTCTTTGCCTGAAAGACCGTATTAGGCCTTACGAGAAAGCCTGGTTTCAGTTGATCAACTGGAACCTGAACATGGATATCAATCCCTCCGTCAGGGGCTGTAATTGAGCCAGACCAATTTACACATGCAGGGCTATGACCATGTATTGCCACTTCAGCTTCTGCTAGCCGAGCTATCAGTTCTTCTAACTGAGCATCGGAGAGCCGAAGTAATTCATCCTTTTCAATGTCAAAGATTGCCACGCCTTCACCTTAGTAAAAAATTTTTGCCCTGGTTCTTACACTATGTATACATATTCGTGCACCCCGAACTCTTAAGAGCAAGCAAGCGCTGTTTAAGTTTTTTTGCTTTGCCAGGATGGAATCTGGCCAATAAATGAACTAGTCCCAATGTTTGTGCATAAGGGCCCTTATCGAACTCGATAATTTCGCCCCTAAGAATGGCTTGCTCCAAATGATGGACTGCCGATCGTATCTGACTTTGCTTAGCGGAAGAGATACCAGGTTTTGAATTCACCGAAAGCTTGGTAACTTCCATCCGTTGCCCAGATGTTCTGATTTCGTGTTTAGCTCGTTTAGGCTGGTAACCGTGCCTGGAAAGCATGCCATAAATCGAGGCTATCACATTCGTTTTTGCCGGTTTATCAAGAAAGTTTACTGACGAGACGGCGATATCATCAACGTAGCGGGAATAAATTATTCCTCTTGCCCGAAAACTGGCTTGCAGTGCCGGTTCATCTTTCCAAAACGCCAGGTTAGCCAGAAATGAACTAGTGATGGCACCCTGAGGTAGCTCCCCTTGCCGGGTCGTCAGCTTGGTCAAACATTCAGCTACTTCATGACTGAAGCCAAAGAAATACCGCCATATGCTTTGCACTATTGCGGTTGAAGTTGACGGAAAAAAACGCGTGATATCTTCGTTAATGACAATCGTTGCGCCAACGTGCAATGATGCGTTAACTTTATAATCACAGCCTTTCAGACTACCAGTCAAATATGCTGGATAAACAACGTAATCAAGAATATTGCGCCTGATATTGCGTTGTACTTTTTTTAGAGGTGCATATGCATCCCAAGTCTGGCGCGTACTTCCGTCAGGCTTAGTGATCGTGCTGGCGAGTCGGTACATATGGTCCGCACGATTGGCTAGATTAAGTAGTTCGATAGGAGAGATGTTCAGCGCTTTTGATAGCGCTGTCATACTGCTGATGCGTCGTTTGCTATAGAAGGGTGAGTCAGACGGAGTGTGAATCATTAAGCAGCTCCAACGCAGTACGCGCAAGTTCTCCCTGGAGTCTTTTATCAATACCGTTAAGATCCCCGGCCTCTGCTGCAATAAAGAAAATAATGCTGACAGGAATGTTGAGAGCAGAAGCAATGCTGTTAAGGGTTGAAAGCGTCGGATCTCGCTTATTGTTTTCGAGCATGGAAAGATAAGAAACAGAACATTCTGCCTTCCGAGCTAAATCCGTCTGTGATATTCCCCTTCTGGTTCGGCATAACTTGATAGCCTGTCCGATATTCATAATTAACTCCGCAAATAAATATTGGGCCTGCTGCGTCTTGGCTCTGTTGCATTATTTCATCCAATCATCAATGTTTGTGATCAGACGAACCACAACGTCAATAATACGCAGTGCCCGGAAGACGATATCGTCAAACCGAAGCCCGCTTCTTACCGGGCTGTCACGATGTATGCGTAACTGACGCAATACATCTTCCAGCTCTGCCAGAGCGCCAGCATCGAGTTGGCTGCAGTGAGCATCGCGCAGCTTTTCAAGCGTTGCGATGGTGTTCTCTAAAGTATCGTGTTTCATATTGCTCTCCTTTGAATCGGCAAAACGCCGAAGCCCCGTAACAAGGCGATGGCCGAAAGGAGCCAACCCGATGCGCAAGCCCAACACCAGTCTTCGCGACGATGAAGCCCCGTTTATCCCGACAGTGCAGTTGCCCAGTAGCCGCATTTCGCGACTGGCTACGAATCACCATCATGACGAACGTGCTTCAGACTGACCGATGACGCTAGTCTGCCCGTCAAATCTCCAACACCGGATGAAGGAGCGGCCTGCTAAACAGGCAATTACGCTAAACCTTCGCTGTTACGATGAGAACAATCATTTTAAAGAACACAGCTCAGGCGGAACGCCTGACCTATGACTAGTAAAACAAATTCTGTGATTCTAGGCAATAAAAATTTCACTAGTGGTGAATTTTTATTGCCATTATAGTACATTCTGTACTTATGGTTTAGGTCTGCTTTGGGCGAAGAGTGGAGCAATCAATCCCCAAAAATCCAAGAGAGTGCAAGCTACTACCAAGTTATAAATAACAAAATTTTATTTGTAACGATAAATGAGTACGCTACTACAGCTACTATTTTTTAAAAGAACAGACGCATACTTTCTCTGCGTTTGGTTCAATATCTCAACACGAATCACCTATCGAAATATGTAATTGAGGAATCATGACAGAAGATAACAAACGTGGCAGCGCATTAATGAGTGCCTTAAAATCTGATGAGGTAGTCGAATTAGGCAAAGAATATGCTGAGCTTGGCGTTCAATCTTTGATTGAATCGAATATTCTTGAATCTATCCCCTTTGTCAGTACTGTGGTCGGACTATACAAAGCTACCAGCACTGTTAGAGATCAGCTTTTTACTGAAAAGGTTATTCGTTTCCTTACTCGATTCTCAGATCTGTCCGACGCTGAACGGATTAATATGACCCAGCAATTGAATGAAGACGATAAGTTTGCAGGCAAGGCTGGAGCAAGACTGATTGAAATCATTGACAGAATGGAAAGCGCAGACAAGCCTGAAGTTGCGGCAGAGTTCCTCAAGGCATTTGCACGAGAAGAAATCGATTTTAATATTCTTCGGCGTTTGCTGGTTTCTCTTGAACGTATTCCCTCATTTGATATCAGAGAACTCGCGGCATTTGCTGCCATCAACTCTGGTCAACCAGTAGAAATGGATGAGGCCTTTTTGGATAGCCTCGTTAACGCTGGTTTGGGAAAAAGCAATGGAGCATGGAAAAGCATAATTGTTCCTACAGAGTTATGTGTGACTTTTGTGCGCGCTGGAAAACTATAGACCATTTGGCTTTTTCTTCTACCAACAGATAATTCACTTGCTATCTGCCTGCCAGTCGCTGCAATTTAATACCAGAAAAAACCACTGTGGTGCATCAAGAGCAGACGTAATGTGCATGATCATCGCTTAATATAACTGTCCAACTTTTGGGATGTAGTTCAGGCTTTTCGTTGGGCCTATCAATGGGCCTAAAAGGTTCGGATTTAATTAGTTGGCATCAGACTTCGCGGGACAAATTGAAGGCACAAAAAAGCCCGCAGGGCTTACACCGTGCGGGCTTTCAGGACTTCTACGGATGACTCTGGAATCATCTTCGAAGGATTTTGGTGGGCTGGCGTCCCTGTGTTTTTAATTTTAGTTGATTGATATTTAATGTTTTTGTTAAAATTATTTTTGTTGTGGGTTCCAAAGAGGAACCATAAATTAGAGCCATACTATATCACATGGTTCCAACATGCCTAACGACTTCAAAGGTATTCGTACGTAACGAGGTGTTGCCACTGTAGGACAGGTTCAGGGAGGTGAACGACTGGCTCGGCATGAAGGTCATCAAGTTCAAAGAGTACAGCCTCGACAATCCGGTATAATCCAGTTTAGCCGCCAATCATGGCGGCTTTGACTTCATTAACCTTTAGACTTTTTAGGATCAGCTTTGCGAGGGTAAGTGCGCTCTTCCTGAAACTTCCCATCCTCTTTGTGGATTTTTACAGAGCCAGTCTTGTTGGACATGTAATCCTGAGTAGCTTTGATGATTTCAGCCTTAGTTGTTGCAGTCTTGCTAGATCGTTCATTTCCTTCCTTTTGAAGCTTCCACTTATCGCCATCTTTGGTAATGTGGTAGTTATCCATTAAAGCCTCCATCTGTTGGTGGGAAACATGACATACCGATGAGGATATTAACGGAAGCGCAGCCGTGGGATTGTGCGACAGATCTCATCCTACAATGTGTGTTTGTGGTAATGATCGGTTGGTTATGCTTATCTCATTGTTTTACATTTGATGCTAGCGACCTTATAACCACCTAGGATAAATAACAAGGTGACAATACATGGCTGGTGAAACTCAAAATATTTCAGAAATGGCAGAAAAAATTTCTGCCGACTTATTTAAGTGGTTCAAGTGGGAGTTAGTTGGGGCAACTAATGAAAATTTTCCATGCATGAAGTCAGATCAACATAAAACGAAGGCTGGAAAACATCCTACAGATGTAGTTTTCTCCTACAAAGATCCTTACTTAAATAGAACAATATTTTTGAATACAGACTTAAAAAGTTATGTAAAAGGGTCGATTACATCGACATCAATGAGAAACGCTTTAGTTTCTTTAGCTAACTCAATTGATTGCGCTGATGGGAGTAAGGAATGGAAGGAAAGATATTCTTACCAAAGTGGTTCATCAGAAGTAAGAGGGATGCTGTTTGTTTATAATCATGATGGTGAATTTGATCAATCATTTTATGATGTATTTTATCAATCACATAATGCCGAGACTGATAAAACTAAACGCGGCATCAATCTTGACAACATCCCTTTAAAACAAGGGCAAAAAATCCACATCATTGAGCCAAGAACTATAAATTATTTGCAATCAATAATTTCAGATTTATCGCAGTTAAGTCATAATAGAGAATTTCCTCTAGGGAAAAAATATCAATTCTTTTATCCTGACTTATCTCTTCATAAAGTAAGTGGGGCACCAGAAGAACACCCTGCCACAATTGAGTTACTTACAGGGCCATTCCTGATTATTAAGCACCAAGATGTAAAGCATTGTAATGAAGAAACTTTACAATGGGAAAAAACTTATGACCACGGATATATCATTTACTACAATGGGGTAGGTGAAAATGAGTTAGAATTTGTGTATATATTGGATACTCTTTCCAAATATCAATTATTAGATGGGAATGAAAAAATAAGAATTAGAATTATCAATCCTAATATATACAAAGATGTTCGTGGAATTTTTATGCGTGCAAAAGAAACATATTGTAAAGAGTGGGGGTTTGATAGTCATAAAAGAACAATAATTAATGCAATTGATTTTCATCAGGTAGAGTTCACTAAACCTCGTTTTAGTTCAGTTGAGATTGGTTGGGAGCGATAAATATGAAAGTTGGTTTGTATAGTGTTAATGACAAAGCTATGTTTGATGCCCTCAATCAGACTAAAGTTACACACGAAGACATAAAAAGCCTTTTCTTTAAAAGAGGCATTATTATTTCGAAAGATACCAAAAGAAAAGCCTTAGCTTTAGATTTTTCAAAAAACTATCATGGTTATTATGATTTTGAATATCTGTCTGAAATTCTTGGCTCAGTAGGACGTAGAGAAAAAGTTTCTTTAAATATTGTAAATACAAACATAGATACCAATGCCTTAGAAGCTACGGTAAAATCTATTTGTGAGGACCTCCAAAAAGATGGAGATGTTACCAATTTAACCTTTACTGAAAAAGGTTTTGAAGTTTCCATTAAATATGTAAAACTCGATTTCAAAATGAGTGAATTCCGTCAGTCTTCCTCTCGCGAAGCTAAAATTCAAATTGAAATTAATGAAACAGGAGAATATATCACCCGATTTCCACAAAACGCCAAAGCGAGAGAATTTAATGATCGTCTAGTTGAAAAAATAAAAGAAGACAATAAAGACGACCCAGCAAGCCTTGAAGAAATATCATTAGAATCAGTAAAGGATCCTGTAGAACGGAGCAGGTTTTTCAAAGAATTAATTGTTAGCATGCCTAAATATAAATGCGTTGATGTTTCTGATGTTTATGTTACACACCCTATTTTAGAGGCAAGAAAATCATCCGAGAAAGATGCTGATGAGGATACTGATGATGATTCAGTTATAGATACTGGATATCATATATCTAAAGCCTCTCTCAAAGGCCGAGGTGTCTTAGAGTCACCAGAACTTGAAGAATTGCTTAATAAAGGATTCTACATTTCCAAAATTATTTGGTGTTCTATTGTGGATGGTTTTAAAGATTCAGATAAATATGAGTTTGAGGCTCAATTTGTAGATTCAGATAATTGCAAGCTTTTCTCTTATTTAGTTCGTGGACTTTATAAATATAAAAAAATTAACGAATTTACTAATCGTCAAAATGTCGTAAAAGATAAAGAAAATGTGCTATTGTGGTCTATAGAAAAAACAGCGCGAGAAATTGCGAATAAAATAATCTCATCTCATACACTTGAGGTTGTCACTGAATAGTAAAAGGAGTTGTTATGAAAACAAAATGGTTTAATGCCAACTTCCCTTGTGGACTTGATATTTTATATAAAGCTATCATTAACACTCCGTTTGACAGTGACAAAGGATGGGGTTTTAGCATTAATTCGTATGAAGATAATACCATCTCATCAAAGTATATTGAAAGAGTTGAACTAAATGAAATTATTATTGACCCTTATGGTAATGAAACAGAATTCAATCACTTCAAGTATATTCAGTTTAAATTTTGGTTTTGCAAAACTCAAAAAAATAACTTTATTTTAGTGATTGAATCTCCGCCTAGAAGCATAAAAAGCTTTATATCCAATATTATTAAAAAAACGCAAGCTGATTTCAATGTGTCGTGTATCAATATTAGAATTGATGATTTCATACAATGCATTACCCCTCATTTCGAGAGGGTTAAGGTACACAAGGCTAAGTTAAAAGATCTTACTTTTAGCAAAACGACATCTGGAACATTGGAGCTTGAATCCTCAAGCGATGCCATTGAAGAAATAAATAATATTTTCAAAAATGCAAAATTCACGATTGATAAAGTCAAGCTAAATGTTAAAACCTTTAGTGGCTTTGAAACTCTAGAAGTGAATACTAATGGTTCGATAAATTTTTCAGAGGATATATTCAAAGAGATTTTCTCTACAGTTGAAAATTTCACTAGTTGAAGCATTCTAAGAAAGCACTCTAAGAACAGAGTGCTTTTATCAAAAATAATCAATTTATAATTTTTCTATTAAGCTGGCCTAAAAAACTGAGGAACTATTATTTCTCATCGTTTGTTCCTTTGCGACTTCTGCAATGAGCCCCAATGATATCCAACGATCTCTTTCCTAGCACACGCCCTCTGTTGCTAGTCGCGCAATCATTTCGACCCGCTCAATCATAAGGTGCTAGTTTAGCTCTCTATCCATCAGTTGAACTCACAGCGAGTAGCAGACATTAACTCCGCGTTCAACGGTTTATCTGATGAACGCCTTTTTAGTTGAGCTATTTATTCTAAACCGTAATACTGTATAAATGCCGTTTATTAAGCTTTTCATTTATTTCGGATTTTCGTCCAAGATAGACAAATTCCATTATGTCATTAAATTCCTCATTCTCCGCACTATTATTATCGAGAACTCCTTCATCTAAATAGAGTGGTTTTGCCTGCTCAAAGTTATTGTAAAGCAACCCTTGCTTCTTAAGTATTAAGTCGACTTCCTCCAATCGGTCTAGGCAACAAATGTACATATTAGCAGGAGCGTTAGCTACAACTAACTTCGCATACAGTTTTCCATGGGCAACTTCAATGTCAGAAATAGCTTCAGGCGTGTACGGCAATATGTCAGATAACTCACTTTTCCTTTCAGTTAGCCAGTTTAATGCATCTTTTTTGTCAAATGCTTTGAGCAGAACCAAACATAACTTATCAATAACTAGTAAATTTTTTTTATCACTGTCATACAGATTGTCGAGAACAAAAAATCTAATGATTGGAGGGAGTATGGAAAATGCGCGCACAATTTCATTACAGGAACCAAATTTATACTTTTTAAAGTACAAAATAAACAAGCTTGCATACAACTTAAACAACGCATCAATTGCAGAATCCACATCAGTATCAAGAATAGGTTTTGTGTTTTTTGTATGGGTGCATTTATTCCCTAATTTTTGTAGCTTTCTAACTGCTCCCATTAAAAATTTATCATCTGAACTTGTGGCCTTTAACTTTTTAATAACTTCGAAATTACCGAGGGTAACTTCTTCGCCTTGAGGGATGTCACATAATTTGCGTATGACAACTTCTGAATATTGTCGAATTGTAGAGATTTTACCTCTATTTGATCTTGATTCAATGTAAAAGGCGTCATTAATTAAATCTTTAACTAAATCTTCATATACTTGATTTTTGAACTTCATTTTTCTGCATCCGTGAAAGTGAACTCTTGACCGGCTAATATTTTAATAACGCGCATGCGCGTTCAGCCAGCACGACCATGCTGTGAATCATTACTTAAAGTCAGACAATTACTGACAATTGTCAAATCCATTTATTCACGATAGCACGTATGCGAGTTATCCCGCCAGAGAATACTTATAACTCATTAAATTTTCTATCATTACTATACGCATGAGTGACAAAACTAGAACAAAATAAGTAGGTCGCTTGTGGTTGCACACTATGTGCGTGCCAACTGAGTCAACTTATGACACTAAGCGGAAGTTTCTGGACAACATAAGCTGGCATGTGTCCTCGTTTCTTCGTGTGGACTATCGTCTATTTGCCGATGGTGTTCCAGCAATATCAGCAGTGACGTGGGATTACAATGCAATCAAGCTATCAAATCACATCGCCTTAACTTTTTCAGATTCCCTAATGGGTTAGCGTCATAGTTTCAGCCAGATAGACCGGAGCTTTTTTAGGGAGGGATATTGCCTTTATGAGTATAATGGATACTATTTTTGGCTTTGTTGAATAAATCAGATTTCGGGTAAGTCTCCCCCGTAGCGGGTTGTGTTTTCAGGCAATACGCACGCTTTC
>NZ_PQGD01000024.1 GCF_002915575.1 Superficieibacter electus | reverse complement strand
CTTTTCGAAGGGGTATTTTGGCTTTGACATATCAGGGACTATTCCATTTCATCGTCCAACAAAATGGGTGCAGTACATTCGATTTATAGTCGGGTGGGGCTTTTCTCTGCATGCCGTTCAGCCAGTGCTTCAGACATACAGCCTCAAGCACCCGCCGCAGACTCTATTCCTGTAATTACCCGCTGTAACCTCTGCCGTCTCGTTTTCTCGAGTTGCCTTCCAGAATTTTGCTTTTAACTTTTTGTGATTGAACGGCAATTCAGCTATCGTCAGTGGCAAAGATGCGCTTGATGATGGCAGAGAGCAAATGGATAAATCAGTTACCGTTAAAAACATAACCTTCCGCGAAGGGCAAACGCTTATTTGTGTCCCGCTGGTAGGGAAATCGCTCCCCGAGCTGCAACAACGCGCGCAGGATCTGGTGAACGCGGGGGCCGATATTATTGAGTGGCGTGTCGATCATTTTGCCGATTTTGCCAACACCGCACAGGTTATGCAGGCGTTACAGGCTATTCACCCGCGCTTAGCGCAGATACCGCTTATCTTTACCTTTCGTAGCAAGAAGGAAGGTGGAGAAAACGAGCTGTCTGACGACGCTTACTTTGCGCTAAATCGTCTGGCGGTAAGCAGCGGCATGGTTGATATTATTGATGTCGAACTGTTT
This sequence comes from Superficieibacter electus, assembly GCF_002915575.1. GTDB lineage: Bacteria > Pseudomonadota > Gammaproteobacteria > Enterobacterales > Enterobacteriaceae > Superficieibacter > Superficieibacter electus. The sequence continues at coordinate 79,003 of NZ_PQGD01000024.1, read as the reverse complement.
AACGATGAACAGCGTATCCGTGAGATTGTCGATGCGGCACATGCGGCAGACGTTAACGTCATTATGAGTAGCCACGACTTTGTGAAAACGCCCGCGAAAGAGGACATTATCCATCGCCTGTGTCGGATGCAGGAACTGGGGGCCGACCTGCCAAAAATTGCCGTTATGCCACAATGCGCTGAAGACGTTTTGCGCTTGCTGGACGCCACGCTGACCATGAAAAAACAGTATGCCACTCGTCCCATCATCACCATGTCGATGGGTAAAACAGGCGGCATCAGCCGGGTGACGGGTAAACTCTTTGGTTCCGCCATGACCTTTGCTTCTGCGGGCCAGGTTTCTGCCCCAGGGCAAATTGAGATTGGCAAGCTGCGCGAGATGATGTCTATGCTGTCGTAAAAATGGGCGCGTTGAGGATGCTTAACGCCACGATCGGCGGGGAAAACTGCTCCCCGCCTCTCCTCTTAACGTTTTACTTCACAGGCCAGAATCGCCGCAAACTCTGTGTTTCCCCGTTTCAGATGCAGCTCACACAGCGTGTCGCGCACCATCCAGGTGAATCAAGTTCTGTAACCGAATTATCCATCCCGCAGCTTTCCTGCTTTAGCTTTACCGCCTCACCAATAAACTGTTCGTCATCTTCTTTCGTGAAAAGGTTCTACTGAGTGAACAATATACGTACCATCCGCTTCTCGCTCGTAACGGTTAGGCGTGATGATCTTCGCATCTTATTGAGGGAGTTTCAGGAACAATGTCCGCTGCTGAATTTGTGATCGTTTGAAACCATGATGAATATAGAAGTTTTTGGCTTCTTCCGTAAGCGCGTGAACCATGATGGCACGTACACCAATATTCTCGGCTACCCGATAGCAACGAAGCACTGCGTCATGCAGTAAATCAACACCAAGCCCTTTTCCACGGAATGAGACATCGACAGCCAGACGGGCAAGTATAATGACAGGAATAGGATCTGGCATGTCACGCCGAAGACTGCCTGTCGCTTCTGTATGGTTGACGCCCCCGGTGGCCAGAGAGTAAAAGCCGACTACTTGCCTCGTGTCTGTCTTACACACCACAAACGTTCGGGCCGCTCCGAGAGCCTGGTTTTTGAGGCTCCTCTGCTTTAACCAGTCATCGAGCACGGCTTCACCGCTGACAAACTCCGCTACCTGATGAAAAGCGGACAACGGTTCTGGTGCTGTTACACGTCCCACTGCGGTTTCCTTGCCAGCAGTTTTTCGAGCGCAGGATCATCTGCGACCGGTGCATCAATCATATCGATGAACTCTGCGTATTGCTCATCGTTAAAATTAAAGACGCGGCGGTCGAGGATGACATCCTCGGCAGCCTTACAGGCCATTTCCAGAATGAAATCTGTACGTGATTTGTGAAGGATTTCAGCAGCAGCATCAATGAGTGCTCGCTGGGATTCCTTGGCCCTAAGGTTGAGTTGAACATCTGATTTCATGAAATATCTCCGTATAGCATTTGCTATACAGAGTAGCACAATGAGAATGTATAGCAAACGCTATACATCAAGTTATCGTCTTTAATCTTTAGAATGATGATGTCAGCTGAGTGCCAGGAGCGGACATTTTGTTGTGAAGAGGAGTCCAATCAAAATACTCAAAAAGGCTTAATGACGGTGAAACTCAGCATTAAGCCAGCCTGCAAAAGTTACAAGCCGTTTTTCGTAATCACCCAGGTTTCCTCGGACCCCGGTACTAATTGCCATTAAATCGTCCATATCCTTTTTTAAAGAAGGGTATCGGGCAATGAACCAGTTGCTGTGCTCGTGGAGCGAATCCGGCCAGTCATAATCCTGTTCATTGCGCAGAATATTGGTTGACCTGATAAGCTTTCTCGCAGCCGAACAAAGAAGTTGCTGCTTTTTGATGTCGTCAGATGACATTTTCATTTGCGTAATTAGCCTACTAAGAACCCGCTGGAAGTCACCGTTGACAGCTACCGCAATAGCTTTTGAAGGCTTAAACGCCTGAAAATGTTGACTCAGGTCCTCACCATAAACGCAACGACAATGATGTTTAAGCCAGTATCCCCAACTGAGTATGTTATCTGGAGAGAGAACCTCTTCCAGAAAACCGTAGTCAAAATCAATTTTACTGATAGTGGAATTGTTTTTTTCAAGCTCAGCGTGAATAGTGGTAAGTTGTTCTGTAGTCGTTTGAGCGAGTTTATTCCTGAAAATAATTGTCATGTCCAAATCAGACTTGCCTGCCTCCGCTCTGCCTTCAGCTACGCTGCCATACACGTAAAGGCTGTGTATAAGATCAGCAAAGTTAAGGGTAAGCTTCGACACTACACATTCTATTACAAGCAAGAATTCAGGCTGGATTTCAGCACATCCTGGTAAAGGGATAGCGTTTTTGTTACCGACTTCCATCTCTGCTCCTTTTGCTGCGTAATTTTCATGATAGTTAGTATTCTTATCCTGAAACTCTTGAGTGCAAGCTATTACGCCTCATCGTTCGCTATTCGCTCATGGCGAACATTGGTCTTCACATCAGTTCGTTGAGTGCCGAAAGCGAAACTACTAACTTTCACTGTCTGGAGACTCCGGATGTGCACTTAACTCAATATCTTTAATTACTGGAGTCTGTAGATACTTGCGTTCCAGTAACCATTACCCTGACAACAATATTCTTTGAAACCCAACGACCTCAGTTCCTTTGCAATTAGCCGATTCATCACCCCGTGTCCCATAAGAAGCACGGGGCCGTCGGATCCTTTTGCAGACGCTACGAGAATATCCGTAGCCTGAATAGCACGTCTCTTTGCTATTCCCACGTGCTCCACATTACGGGATATACCGCATAACCACATGACGCGGAAAAATACAGCCCACACGGTCGGGGATAACCTTATACCGGGCATGTGAAATATCGGCAGTTCTGCTTCCCTGAAAACCTCATCAATAACGTCCGGCTCAAGCCCTAATGCTTTCAGGGAAGAAAGTGCTCTGGGAAGAGGACTACTTATGATTCGCGATGCGCTGAATGCTAATGATTTACTGGACTCCGGCGGTATATCTTCTCCTGTGCTAGAAAGATCATATTCTGCAATCCAGTTGGACATTTCACGGCTCGTTACTTTCGCAGATCCTGTAAAAGCAGGCTTTCCATGACGCATTAAAATAATTTCCATACAGAGCTTCTAGTTTATGGTCCTTTCACCACAGACTAACGCGATAAAGGCAGGACGCCCACTACCTTATCCAGGGTTGACACTGATTGCTGAGCTGATGCGTCAGGTAAGAATCAATGTGTGTATAAGTAAATGCATTAATACGGTCTTCACATTTTTCACAGTCCTGATGTCCGCTTTCTCAGGGTGCGAATGACTATATTTCGCTCAAAGCAGACCGTGCAATGCACGCATGTCTGCTCTGTACCAGAAGCGGAAGTAAAAAGCGTCCTCCATGTTCGCGTAGTTCAACAACCAGCTCTGTGATTGGGAATATGCAGGCATAAAATCCTATTTCCAGTCCTAATTATCGCTGAAATATTAATAGAATGGCTTAAACTATCTGATAAAACTGCAATTTATAACCTGTTTCAATACCCCATAAGGTCAGTCATGAAATCCTTTAGCTTGCCAGACATTTACCGTTCAACAAATTTAAGCACCATGGGGATGTGGAAAGATAATGCTGAAATCGGGGAATTAAGAGAGGAAAACTACTACGACACGGTAAAACTCGCTCTGGCAACAGGCATAAAACCGCGTATGCCATTTTCGGTCTCGCAGCTAATTGATGAATTGAACAAGCTTACAAGGAATGATCCACTCGCCGACAACCTGCCAGGAAGCAGTTTCCATTTCACCTTCTTACCACTGACGCTACCACTCTATAAGGCAAACGAGCGATTGCCCTCGAAAGTGGAACAATTGAAAAATATCTGGGCTGAATATCATTCGAAAAAGATTGTGATCAGAAACCTTCGTTTAATCGCTTTGCCCAGCCAGTTGTTACTGGCTGGTATCCCAGATGAGCCAGCAATAGCTATGCGTCAGTCATTCTGCGAGAAAATTCTGGAGTCTCACTGGAAAGATGAGTTGCTGATGCGCCACAGCAGCAGTCCATTACCGGCACCATTCTGGCACAGCACGATCCTGCGCTACAACGCTGCTTTTCTACCTGCAACGGTGCGTGAGTTTTTTTTGGAACGTCAGGAAATTGATTTTGGGGATGTCGCCGGAGAATTGACGTTAGCGAAGATAAGTTATAACTGGAAAAAATTTTATCCATTAGAGATTTAATGCCGCTGGTAGATTCGGGTAATTTTACGCCGACGTTCACGCCACAGCCCTTCCTCCACCATCCACTTTCTGAGTGTCTCTGTAGATAAAGATAAGCCGTGAACCTCGCGCAATTTCTCACTGGCAAGAGTGGGACCGAAATCTGAGTAACGCTCTTTCAGGAGAGAAATAACAGCCGCTTTAAATTCAGGAGTAAACGCATTATTGGGACGCTTCCCGCGACGACGTGAAACCAGACCGGCAGGCATACAGCCTCAAGCACCCGCCGCTGACTTTATTCTCGCTGCCGCCTTCTGTAATCTCTGCCGTCTCGTTTTCTCGAGTTGCCTTCCAGAATTTATTTATGGTGTGGGGTTGCTGTCTGTCTGAGCGACGGACGGATCCTGAACCAGATCGCATACATTGCAGGCAGGAAAACGAGGGTGATAATGGTGCCTCCTAATGTTCCGCCAATCAGCGTGTACGCAAGTGTCCCCCAGAATATCGAATGCGTCAGTGGAATAAATGCCAGGATGGCCGCCATTGCCGTCAGGAGTACCGGTCTGGCTCGCTGTATCGTCGCCTCCACCACCGCGTCAAACGGCTCCAGCCCTTTCTTCTCGTTATGGTGAATTTGCCCAATAAGAATCAACGTATTACGCATAAGAATGCCCGAAAGCGCGATCAATCCCACGAGCGCATTGATACCAAACGGCTGATTGAAAAGCAGTAGCGTTGGAACCACGCCTATTAGCCCAAGCGGCGCGGTGAGGAATACCATGACCATGGCCGACATTGAGCGCACCTGCAAAATGATGATCAGTAGCGTGAACGCAATCATAATGGGGAAAAGGGGGATCATGGCCTGAGTGGCTTTACCTGACTCCTCAAGCGATCCTGCTAAATCAATATGGTATCCGGGCGCAAGCGAATCAACGAGTGGCCTCAGCTGTTTCATGATTGCTTTAGAGACATCCGGCGGCTGGAGATTTTCAGCAATATCACCCCTTACGGTAATGGTCGGCGTCCGGTCACGACGACGCAGCACGGGGTCTTCCATTCTTACCTCAACATCGCCAATCTGCGAAAGCGGAATACGCTGGCCGGATTGCCCCACTAAGGTAAAGTCCTCGATTTTCGCCGGGTTCAGGCGTATATCCCCTGCCGCGCGCCCAATAACCTGTACTGAGCGAATATCTTCACGCACTGAGGTAATAGTCGTCCCTGATAACAGGAACTGAAGTTGCCGGGCAACGGCATTTGATGTTAAGCCCGTTGCCTGTAGACGATCCTGATTAAGAGTGAAATATAACGCTGGGACTCGTGGACCCCAATCGGTATTGACAGTCCTCATCATCGGGCTGTTTTGCATCACGGTTTTGACTTTATCAGCGATATTACGCAGTTTATCGGGATCGGGTCCCATGACACGCCATGCGACCGGAAAGGGTGAATACGGGCCAAAGACCAGTTGCGTTACACGTACTCGCGCTTCGGGCACCAGCCCGCTGGCTACCGCTTCTCGTAGTCGGAACTTGAGCGCCTCACGTGACGCCTGGCTGGCTGTCAGCACAACTATCTTTGCAAACGACGGATCGGGCAATTCGGGGGCCATCGCCAGATAAAAGCGAGGAGATCCCTGGCCGATGTAGGCAGTGACTATTTTCGCCTCCGGCTGTTTTTTCAGCCATCCTTCGAGTTTCGCTGTTGCACTGCTGGTCTGTTCTATAGACGTACCATAAGGCATCTGAACTTCCACCAGCACTTCTGGCCGATCGGAGGTGGGAAAAAATTGTTTTTTCACCAGTCCCATCCCCAGAATGGCGAGGATAAAAAGGGCGACAACGGTACCCGCCACTACCCCTTTATGTGCAATAACCCAGGCCAGCAGCCGGCGAAAGCGGTTATAACGGGCAGTGTTATAGATTGCAGCATGCCCTCCCTCTACTTTCGCAATGTCCGGCAGCATTTTTACGCCTAAATATGGCGTGAAGACAACAGCCACGACCCAAGAGGCAATCAGAGCGATGCCCACAATCCAGAACATATTGCTGGTGTACTCGCCAGCGGTAGACTGCGCGAAACCATTAGGCATAAAGCCAACGGCCGTCACCAGAGTACCGGCCAGCATTGGCGCGGCGGTATGGCTCCAGGCATAGGCTGAAGCTTTTATTCTGTCGTAGCCTTCCTCCATTTTAACCACCATCATTTCGATAGCGATAATGGCATCATCGACCAGCAACCCCAGCGCAAGAATAAGCGACCCCAGCGTAATTCGGTCAAAATTTTTGCCTGAAGCTTCCATTACCACAAAGACGACGGCCAGCGTCAGCGGTACCGCTGCCGCAACCACCACCCCAACACGCCATCCCATACTGATAAAGCACACCACCATGACCACAAGCAGGGCGACGAAAAATTTAATCATAAACTCATCGACCGACGCGCTGATGTTAACCGACTGGTCGGTGACTTTCGCCAGAGCCATACCTAACGGCATGCTCTCATTAATACTGGCTATTTCTTTATCCAGCGCTTTACCAAGATCCAGACCATTCCAGCCCTCTCGCATCACGATACCCAGCAACAGTGCGGGTTCGCCCTGATTGCGGATCTGAAAGGTGGCGGGATCTTCATAGCCGCGCTCGACCGTTGCCACGTCGGACAGCTTGAGTGTCCGACCCTGGGCAATGAGCGGCGTCTCACGCACTTTTTGAAGTTGACTGAAAGCCCCATCGAGTCGAATAAAGATCTGCGCGCCACGGGTCTCAATTGACCCGGCAGGCGTCAACGCATTCTGGCTATTTAGCGCGAAGAAAATATCCTCAGGAGAGAGACCCAGCGTCGCCAGCCGGTCATGAGAAAAGGAGATATAAATCCGTTCAGCCTGTTCTCCAATAATATTCACTTTCTTCACGCCGGGGACATGTAAAAGCCGCTGGCGCAATGCTTCAGCATCTCGCACTAAAAGCCGCTGTGGTTCCCCCTTCGCTTTCAGCGCAAAAAGGGCAAAAGTAACATCGGAGAATTCATCATTAATCATCGGCCCCATGACACCAGCGGGAAGGTTTTGAGCTTCATCACCAAGCTTTTTTCGGGCCTGATAGAACTCTTCCTGAACCTGAGACGGCGGCGTTTTGTCCTGCAATGACAGCGTTGTAAAAGCCATGCCCGGGCGCGTGTACGTCTCGGTACGGTCGTACCACTTAAGTTCCTGTAAACGTTTTTCCAGCGGCTCGGCAACCTGATCCTGCATTTCCTGCGCGGTCGCGCCGGGCCAGGCAGTAATAATGGTCATTTGCTTAACCGTAAACGGAGGATCTTCAGCCCGCCCAAGTCCGAAGAATGAAATAATGCCAGCCAGAGTGATAAGGATAATCAGAAAAAGCGTGATTGAGCGCTCTCGCACGGCAAGCGCTGAGAGATTGAACCGCGCGGCGCTCATGGCGTGTTCCCCGCTGCGCCAGTAGCATGTTGTTCAGCCAGGCGAACAACTTCCCCCTCATGCAGCAGATGCGCCCCTAATGCGACAACCTTTTCGCCCGGCCTCACGCTGCCGACCACCATGGCATCGTCGTCATCCAGGCTAAGCACCTTAACGGGTTGCCAGGAAACGGTTACCGGCTGAGCAGAAAGTCGCCATACGCCAGGCCCTGTGCCCGGATCGTAAAGCGACGCCAGAGGAACCTGCATCACATTGCTTTCAGACATATTTCTTGCAATGTGCATGGTGACTGTTGAACCCAGCGGCGCGTTCGCCAGCGTGCCCTCCAGCACATACCTTGCCTCAAAAGTACGGGTTGCGGCATCAGCGGCATCGGAAAGCAAACGCAGCTTTGCGGTCACAGGCCGCTTTTCACTACCATAGAGCGTAGCCTGGGCCTCGCTTCCGATCGCAGGGCGCAACGTTTCCGGTAACTGTACAAGCGCTTCACGCTGTCCCGATCTGGCCAGCCGGAGTACCGCCTGCCCTGCGCTGACGACCTGTCCCGGTTCCGCAAACGTCTCCATGACTACGCCGTCGGCGTCGGCCAGTAGCACGGCATAGCCTGTTGCATTTTTCGCCACGTTGGCCTGAGCCTGAGCTGAGCTAAGTTCTGCTTTAGCAGTATCCGCCGCCGCCTTAATCTGATCGTACTGCGCTACCGATACCGCCCCCGTGGCAACAAGGCTACGATAACGCGCGTCATCATTGGCAGCTTTTCTGGCGCGCGCCCGGGCGGCATCGACAGCCCGTTGCTGGGCCTGTTCCTGTAACTTCAGATCAACCGGATCCAGCCGCATCAACGGCTGCCCGCGTTTAACGGTCTGACCGGTATCGACAAGGCGTTCAAGGATTTTACCCTGAACCCTGAAACCAGGGTCGCTCTGCGTTCGTGCGACAACCACGCCAGTAAAGGCTCTGGAGGTATCATTCGCACGTTCAACGGTGGCAACCCTTACCATGGGTGGAAGCGTGCGCGGATCGTCATCTCCGGTATTATCGCCACAGCCCGCGAGGGCAAGCAGCAGGAAGCAAACAGTAACATGGGCAGAATGAAGCCTGAGCATGGGAACCCTTGAGAAATTATCACGATGGTATTCACATATTCAGACTAGTGACCAAAAAAGTCAACAGTCACTAAATTACGGTGCCAGACTTCTCAGAATCAAAGACGACAGCAGCACGGCAGCGGTCGGCGCTGCTTCCAGGTTGTATTGCAACTGAACGGGGCTTACGAAAGGCCGCATCACCAGGTATATTGCCTGTGTGGCCTCGTCAAGGGGCGTTTTTCGTTCGAACTCCCCAACCTGCCTGCCTTCGGTAATGATGCTACCCACCATTTTTTGCAGGCGCTCTTCATATTTCAGCGTTGAAGGCCATTTATCCCTCGCCGCAACAGCGGCAATGTCATAGAGCTTTCGATCGTGGAAAAAAAGTTCACTGCCCGCTTCAGTAAGCGCCCTGAACAGGCGGCGGAGTTTTTCGCTTGCTGAGGAGGCGTCGGCAATGGCCGCATTGACTACCGCCATGATCATCTCCAGCCGATTAGCGCAAATGACCTCGCCGATAGCCTGTTTGGAGTCGAAAAATTTATAAATGTAGGCTTTTGAAAATCCGATAGATTTCGCCAGATCCGAGACGGTGGTTTTTTCATAGCCATAGTGTCCGAAATGTTCTGTGGCGGCTTCCACTATCTGATCCCGGACATTGTGATCCAGCGGACCACGTGATGAAGGAGCGTTCATATTTTTAGTCATTCTTTCAGCTTAGCGTGATAGGTTCGGATTGACAACGAGTAACCATTTGGTAATTTAGTCACAAAGAAAGATGCTTTCAGGTCGCGTCATGTCTTCTTAACAAACTACTGTGAGTACATGCTGGCACTCACGTTGTGCTGTTGAGCCAGAGTATAACTACTCCCCTTCTGACGACGAAACGGATCTTCATGCCGGTAAGGGAATGGCCAGTACAGGTGGATTGTATCGTGCTAACAGCCGCCATCGCAGTTCACAAAGCGTATCCCGGTTAGCGGCCTCCCGATGACGGTATAGTGATGAAAAGAATAGGTATTGTTGAGGTAGATACACGTACTGAATTGCTGGTCAGGGTGATTTTTAAGGCCATGCCTGACGCCCAGGTATTCCTGTCCATCGGTTCAGGCGAAACTGCACAAAGGCTGGCGCGGGAATATCCCTGCTGGACTCTGGACAGCCATCAGGCGGTCGTTGATGAAGCAGATATCATTTTTACTAATACCAACCGCCACGCCCTGGTTGAATTAGCACGCTGTATCAGGTTACGCCGTACGCAAACACTAATTTCTCTGGCGGCGGGTATTCAACTAAGAGAATTACAGCAGTTGTTCAATCATGCGGATTGCGTCAGATTACTCCTTGCCACCGTGAATGAGTCGGGTGAGCCGACCGCGATCCTGACAACAGTGAATGAAGAAATCATCAATTTGTTTTCGTTGTCAGGTCCTGTCAGCATGATAAGCAATGAGTCGGATTTCAATATGATAGAAATGCATCAGTGAGCAATAACGTTGCCACAAACTCGGTATTTCCTCACTGAGGCCTTATTTTCTCCGGTGGATTGCCAGAAATCAGGTTTTTGCATTTATTCCTCTTTGACCCGGCTGGTAATAGCCAGCGTCACCAGTGAAATCGCCCCTGTCGCCCAGTAAACCACCGCATGTCCATAGCCCTGCGCCAGCGCGCCCTGAAGCACCCCAGCCAGGATCACCCCCGTTGAAATACTGTTAGTGAATAATGTGGTTGCCGAGCCTGCCCGGCCCGGCATCAAATCCTGAAACCACAGCATGCCAATACCCGCCACAATGCCAATAAAGATGGCGTTAAAGACCTGCAACAGCAGTAATGCCTGCTGGCTGTGGAAGAAAATTAATCCGCCGTAAAACAGCACGCCTGCCGCAGTGGCAACGATCATCATTTTGCGCTTGCCGAAACGCTTAACATAGTAACCTGCAATAATCATTGCCGGGATCTCCAGCCCGGCGGCGGTTCCCATCAATATTCCGGCCAGCTTATCCGGTAGCCCCAGATCATGGCTGATCCACAGTGGCATATCGATGATATACATGGTGTTACAGGTCCACATCAGCGTGGAGGCAATAAAAAGCATGCGCACACTCTTACGCTGCCATCCGCTGACCTGGGTTATCGCCACAGCAGCAGGCTGTTCCACCCTCGCCACCGAGGGTAGCATCAGCGCGATAAGCATCAGGCTAATTAAAAAAATGCCGGCGGCGATGATGAACATGGTGGTAAAGCCATAATTCAGCGCCAGCATAAAGGCCAGCGGCGGACCGATAACCCACGCCAGCGAGAGTTGGGCGCGCATCACTGAGCTGAACATCACCACTTCACGCGCCGAGTTGTCGGCATATTCCCGCGCAAGGGCGAAAAGCTGCGGCATCGCGGTGTTGGCCAGCGACGCCAGCAATACGCCGCAGGTGATAAGCGTCAGGTAATGACGGTTAAAGGCAAATAACATCGCGTTGCCCACCGCCATCAGGCAGCAAAACATAATTAGCCTGCGCCTGTCCCCCTGGCGGTCAGAACGTTTTGCCAGCAGCAGACTGATCAGGATCCCGGCGATAGCGTTAACGGTATAAAATAGCCCAACCCGGAAGGGTTCTTCCCCTACTTCACGGCTCAAAAACAGGCTTAGTGTCGGTGCCTGTAGCGCGCCCGCAATACCCATCATAAATGCCACGATCATAAATGCGGCATACACGCCATTGAGCCGCCGTGCCATCGTCATTACCCAGAGCATCAAGAGTCCTTTTATCCGCAAAGCAAAAATGAAAACGAAAAAAGCCAGCAGAAATAATCTGCTGGCGGGTGATTTTACACCAATACTCAGTCACACATGATGTCTGCAAGTTAGCGCCCTGTTTATTGCTCTGGTGAAATTGCCTCCAGAGAATAAGCAGGATCAGAGTCAGGATTTGTAACGTCCCACTGCATCAGTTCAGCAAGTAACCCGAACCGCTGTTTCGCGCTCTGGCGGGCCAGCCAGCACACATCCTGTGTCGCAATAAAATAGCGCAGGTAAAACTGACGAATGAACGATCTCTGCATAATCCACCTCCTTGCTTCATCGCAGCTAATTATTGGCTTAATATAGGGATAAATAAATTGCTGGATTTTCATCAGGAGTTCCCCTTTTATGTCGTCCGGCCGTCTGCAACAACAATTTATCCGCCTGTGGCAATGCTGTGACGGCAAGTCTCAGGAGACCACTCTCAACGAGCTGGCGGAACTGCTGAGCTGCTCGCGCCGTCATATGCGTACGCTCCTCAATACCATGCAGGCCCGTGGCTGGCTGACCTGGGAGGCGGAAGCCGGGCGGGGGAAGCGCTCAAGGCTCACGTTTCTGTATACCGGGCTGGCGCTTCAGCAACAGCGTGCGGAAGATCTGCTGGAGCAGGATCGCATTGATCAACTGGTGCAACTGGTGGGCGATAAAGCCACGGTGCGGCAGATGCTGGTCTCCCATTTAGGCCGCAGTTTTCGGCAGGGACGGCATATTTTACGCGTGTTGTATTACCGTCCGATGAAAAGCCTGCTGCCTGGCACCGCCCTGCGCCGTTCGGAAGTCCACATGGCGCGGCAGATTTTTAACGCCTTAACCCGCGTAAATGAGGAAAATGGGGAACTGGAAGCGGATATCGCCCATCACTGGCAGCAAATTTCGCCGCTACACTGGCGCTTTTTCGTTCGCCCCGGCATCCATTTTCATCACGGCCGCGAGCTGGAAATGGAGGACATTATTGCCTGCCTGCAACGCGTTAATCCTCTGCCTCTTTTTTCAAATATCACCGGTATTTACTCTCCCACTGCCTGGACGCTGGATATTCATCTGCGCCAGCCCGATCGCTGGCTTCCGTGGCTTCTGGGGCATACCGCCGCGATGATCCTGCCGCGCGAGTGGGAATCCATGAGCCAGTTCACAAAGCTTCCTGTCGGCACCGGCCCCTATGCGGTCGGGCGTAACAACCAGAATCAATTTAAGATCCACGCGTTTGACGACTATTTTGGTTTTCGGGCACTGATAGATGAAGTTAATGTCTGGGTACTGCCAGAAATCAGTGAAGAGCCTAACGGCGGCCTGACGCTACAAGGCTCGGTACAAAGTGAAAAGGCAGTGGAAAGCCGTCTTGAGGAAGGATGCTATTACCTGCTGTTCGATGCCCGCAGTCCGCGCGGTAATAACCCGGCTGTGCGCCAGTGGCTGAGCTATCTCTTCCAGCCAGCGAATATGCTTTATCACGCGGGCGAGCATTACCAAAGCACCTGGTTCCCGGCCTACGGATTGCTTCCCCGCTGGCACCACGCACAAAGCCGTCCCTGTGAAAAACCCGCCGGGCTGGAAACCGTTACCCTGACCTACTATCAGGACCACGTCGAGCACCGGATGATGGGCGGTATTATGAAAGCGCTACTGGCGGAACATCAGGTCACGCTGGAGATCCGCGAGCTGGAATATGAAGAGTGGCATCGTGGCGAGACGGTAAGCGACGTCTGGTTAAACAGCGCTAACTTTACCCTGCCGCTCGATTTCTCTCTGTTTGCTCATTTATATGAAGTGCCGCTAATTCGCCACTGCATCCCGATTAACTGGGAGGAAGACGCCAGCCGCTGGCGGCGAGGGGAATTAAATCCGGCCACCTGGAGCCAGCAGCTCCAGGTCAGCCAGAACATTGTACCGCTTATTCATCACTGGCTGGTGCTCCAGGGGCAGCGCAGTATGCGCGGCCTGCGCATGAATACTCTGGGCTGGTTTGATTTTAAATCCGCCTGGTTTGCACCGCCTGAACCATAATGCTTTCAGAATACTGACAAAATTATTACACTGTGAACGTTCTCAACGGGGTGCTGATGACAGCTGAGAAAATACCCGTCGAACCTGATCCGGATAATGCCGGCGAAGGGATTTGAGGCTACCGCTCAAAATCCTTTGCCACCCATCTACTGAGGTGCAAAGTGTTAAAAAAATATCTGCCGCTGCTGGCGCTGGTTGCCGCGCCCGTCATCGCCAAACCTGTTCTTACTGTTTATACCTATGACTCTTTCTCTGCCGACTGGGGCCCAGGCCCGGTGGTTAAAAAAGCCTTCGAAGCCGACTGCGACTGCGAACTGAAATTCGTAGCGCTGGAGGACGGCGTGTCGCTGCTCAACCGCCTGCGAATGGAAGGTAAAAACAGCAAAGCCGACGTGGTGCTGGGGCTGGATAACAACCTGCTTGAAGCCGCCACCCAAACCAAACTGTTTGCCAAAAGCGAGGTGCCAGACAGTGCGGTTAAGGTGCCTGGCGGCTGGAACAACGACACCTTCGTGCCGTTCGACTACGGTTACTTCGCCTTTGTCTATGACAAAAACAAGCTGAAAAATCCGCCCAAGAGCCTGAAAGAACTGGTTGAAAGCGACCAGAAATGGAAAGTGATTTACGAAGATCCGCGCACCAGCACCCCAGGCCTGGGCCTGCTACTGTGGATGCATAAAGTCTACGGCGATAAAACGCCGGAGGCCTGGCAGAAGCTGGCGGCCAAAACCGTCACCGTCACTAAAGGCTGGAGCGAGGCTTACGGGCTATTTCTGAAAGGCGAGAGCGACCTGGTGCTGAGCTATACCACCTCTCCGGCCTACCACATCATTGAAGAGAAAAAATTGCAGTACGCAGCGGCAAATTTTGCTGAAGGCCATTATCTGCAGGTTGAAGTCGCCGCGCGCACGGCGGCCAGCAAGCAGCCTGAGCTGGCGAAGAAATTCCTGACCTTTATGGTTTCCCCGGCCTTCCAGAAAGCAATTCCTACCGGCAACTGGATGTATCCGGTCACTGACGTGCCGTTGCCTGAAGGGTTTGCCGGGCTGGCGAAACCCGCCACCACGCTGCAATTTTCCTCACAGGAGGTTGCACAGCAGCGCGCACAGTGGATTAGCGAATGGCAACGCGCCGTCAGCCGTTAATTCCCGGCTGGATGATCCCCGGCCTCGCCGCCGCCACCTTGATGGTGGCGGTCGCGCTGGCGGCATTTCTGGCACTATGGACCAGCGCGCCGCAGGCGGCATGGCGCACGCTGCTGGCGGACAGCTACCTGTGGCACGTGTTACGCTTTTCCTTCTGGCAGGCATTTTTGTCGGCGCTGTTGTCGGTCGGTCCGGCAATTTTTCTTGCCCGTTCGCTTTACCGCCGTCGATTTCCCGGCAGAGTAATGCTGCTGCGTCTGTGCGCCATGACATTGATCCTGCCGGTATTAGTCGGCGTGTTCGGTATTCTGAGCGTTTATGGACGTCAGGGATGGCTGGCGTCGCTGTGTCAGTTGCTCGGCCTGGAGTGGACATTTTCCCCGTATGGTTTGCAGGGTATTCTGTTGGCGCACATCTTCTTTAACCTGCCGATGGCGACGCGCCTGCTGCTTCAGGTGCTGGAGCAGATCCCAGGCGAACAACGGCAGTTAGCGGCGCAGCTGGGCATGCGCGGGTATGATTTTTTCCGCTTTGTCGAGTGGCCATGGCTGCGCCGCCAGATCCCGCCCGTTGCCGCGCTAATTTTTATGCTCTGTTTCGCCAGCTTTGCCACCGTGCTGTCGCTGGGCGGTGGGCCGCAGGCGACGACCATTGAACTGGCCATCTACCAGGCACTGAATTTTGATTACGATCCAGGGCGCGCGGCGATGCTGGCGCTGATCCAGATGATCTGCTGTCTTGGTCTGGTGCTACTCAGCCAGCGCCTGAGCAAGGCGATTGCGGTGGGCAATACTCAGATTAAAGGCTGGCGCGATCCGGATGACCGCCGCTTAAGCCGCATCGCCGATACGCTGCTGATCGCCTGTGCCCTGCTGCTGTTACTGCCGCCACTGCTGGCGGTGATGATAGAAGGAGTTAACCGCGATCTCCCCAACGTGCTGCAACAACCCGCCGTTTGGCAGGCGCTGTGGACTTCATTGCGCATCGCCATCGCGGCAGGCGTACTGTGCGTAGTGCTGACCATGATGCTACTGTGGAGTAGCCGCGAGCTTCGCGCCAGAGCGCGTCCGCTGGCGGGACAGGCGATGGAGCTTTCCGGAATGTTAATTCTCGCCATGCCGGGGATTGTGCTGGCCACAGGATTCTTTTTATTGCTTAACAATAGTGTCGGGCTGCCGCAATCGGCGGATGGCATTGTCGTTTTCACTAACGCGCTGATGGCCATTCCTTATGCCCTGAAGGTGCTGGATAATCCGATGCGCGATCTCAGCGCGCGTTACACTTTGTTATGCCAGTCGCTGGGAATGGAAGGATTTACCCGGCTTAAGATACTGGAATTACGTGCGCTCAGGCGACCGCTGGCCCAGGCACTGGCCTTTGCCTGCGTCCTGTCGATTGGTGATTTTGGCGTCGTTGCCCTGTTTGGTAATGATGATTTTCGTACGCTGCCGTTTTATCTTTATCAGCAAATCGGCTCATATCGCACTCAGGAAGGGGCCGTCACCGCTCTGCTGCTGCTCTTGCTTTGTTTTGTCCTTTTTACCGTCATTGAAAAACTTCCGGGACGCCATGCTGAAACTTACTGATGTTATCTGGCTTTATCAGCATCTGCCGATGCGCTTCACCGTCTCCATTAAACAGGGCGAGCAGGTCGCGGTACTGGGTCCGAGCGGCGCGGGGAAAAGTACGCTGCTGAATCTGATTGCGGGTTTTCTCACGCCGCAGAGCGGCACTCTTCTGATTGAAAATAAGATCCATACACACACGCCGCCAGCGCGCCGCCCGGTCTCAATGCTGTTCCAGGAAAATAACCTTTTCAGCCATCTTAGCGTGCGACAAAACATTGCTTTGGGGTTAGATCCAGGACTGAAGCTGAACGAAGCACAACGGCAAAAACTGCAATTGATTGCCAGCCAGATGGGAATTGAATCGCTGCTGGATCGTCTGCCTTCTGAGTTATCAGGCGGACAGCGTCAGCGGGCGGCACTGGCTCGCTGCCTGGTGCGTGAGCAGCCGATACTGCTGCTGGATGAGCCATTTTCCGCACTCGATCCGGCGCTGCGCCAGGAAATGTTGAGCCTGGTCGGCGACGTCTGCCGCCGTCAGCACCTGACGCTGTTGATGGTCTCACACAGCGTAGAGGACGCCGCGCGTATCGCCACGCGCTCGCTGGTGATTGCCGACGGCAGAATCACCTGGGACGGCGCAACCGCCGAGTTACTGAGTGGTCGCGCGACGGCATCTTCGCTACTGGGGATTGCCGGTAACCACCCGGACTAAAATGTCAGCGTAAACCGGCATGGAAGGATGACGAATTGCCGCCACCAGCGCCACCACGGCGATGCCACTGACCAGCGGTGCCAGCCAGATCAGTCTTGCCCTCGGCAAAAGCTGCGAAAGACGGCTGCTGCCGCTTTTCCCGCTGCGCCACAGTCTCCAGCATAGCCAGGCACCTATCCACAGCAGCAGACCCGCCGTCAGCAGTAACCATTTAAATCCACTGCTCTGCGCATCAGCTGGAATATCTATTGCCGCCCCGGCAAGTATCCCCGGCAGGAAGTACACCGGCGGCCAGAACAGGCAGCCGATAATATTCGGCACCACAAATTTCGCGACCGGCAAATCGAGCATTCCGGCGACCATCGGTACCAGCGGGCGGGTTGGCCCGACAAAGCGCCCGACCAGAATCGTAAACATGCTGTGTTGATGCAGCGCGTGCTCGGTTTTATCCAGCAGCGACTTATTCTTCTTCATAAATGACCAACGGTGCAGCGGCTTTTTAAAGCGCCAGCCCAGCCAGAACGAAATCCAGTCGCCCAGCAAACAGCCGACAATCCCTGCCAGCCACGCCTGCCAGAAGTTGACCTCGCCACTGCCAATCAATGCGCCCAGCCCGGCCATCATTACCGTGCCCGGCAAAATCAGGCCCACCAGCGCCAGTGATTCAAGAAACGCGACCAGCGCGATGGCAATCAGAGAGTAACTGGCTGATTGAGTGACAAAATGTTCCAGCAGTGCTTGCATAAGGTGTCCGTCAGGAATTCTGAAGCAGGGATTCTGCGCAGCGGTGTATACGACGTCAAGCTATCAATTGTCTGAATAGGTTAACGGTTATGACAAGCATCCGGACACATCATTCACTTTTTATTCACATCCCGAACGGAATTCGCTGGGGCTGGCACCGGTGCATTTTTTAAAAACGCGGGAAAAGTAGAGCTGATCTTCAAAGCCAATATTGCGCCCGACGCTGGCAATCGGCATGCGGGTGGTGCTGAGCAGAAATTTCGCCTGGCTGATACGCTGATCCTCACGCCAGCTCAATACGCTGACGCCAAGCTGCTGGCGGAACAAATGCGAGAGTCGGGACGGGGAAAGACATACGTGCTGCGCAACGCTGGCAATATCAAAATGGCTGTCTGAGAGATGATCGCTGATGTACTGGCACGCCTCGCGCACCCGGTGATCCAGCGGCGGATGCAGGGATTCATTCACCGCTTCCATGCGACGCAATAACAATTGCTCAAGCAAATTGATCGCCAGCAGTTCTGAGTAGCGCCCGGCTCCCTGACCGGCGTCAATAATTTGCGCGAATAACTCGCGAAACATGGGCTCATGCGACGCGTCCGGCCGATGAAACCCCGTCTGGGCGAAAATGGTCGGCCACGCCAGCCACTCCTGCCAGTAAGCACGCGGGCGGAAATAGACCCACTGGTGATACCACTCCTTCGCCTCAGGATGGCGACCGTAATGGTGGATTTCGCCTGGCGGAAACAGCAACATATCGCCAGGACGGCAGACAAAGCGCTGGCCATGATTATCAATCACCCCTTCACCACGCACGGTCAGGTTGAGGATATATCCCTTCATCCCCAGCGGCCGATCGATAAAGAAATCCAGGTAGCCGCCTGCCTCAATAGGTGTTAACCCTGCCACCAGATGTGCATTAAATGAATAGCCAGGCAGGAGAGGATCGTTTTGCGTTTCAGCCATTACTTTTACACTCCCGAGAACAGTTTAGGAAACCAATTGTCCATATTGTGATTTTATGCACTCGACGCCGGGCAAAATTAACAAAAATGTTGAAGTCACCGCCCTGACTCCGCTCCGGAGACGCTTTCCCCCGGTTAAAAGGCTACATGACAGTTTCAAAGTCGTAACAAGAGTGTCTATAAAGAAGGTTGAAAAGTCCACATTGAATATTTGCACGCCGTCACACTTTGCAATGCTATAGCCGGTTTGTCCATAAGATTAGCGGTTCCGGCCTGACGCTTTTTTTCCCCAGTCTCTACTGTTTCACCATCACTGTTTTTCTGGATGGAGTAACACGATGGCGATTGCAATTGGCCTCGATTTTGGTAGTGATTCTGTGCGCGCGCTGGCGGTGGATTGCGCCACTGGCGAGGAAATCGCCACCAGCGTGGAGTGGTATCCGCGCTGGCAGGAGGGCCGCTATTGCGATGCCCCGAATAACCAGTTCCGTCACCATCCGCGCGATTATATTGAGTCGATGGAAGCTGCAATCAAAAGCGTGCTGGCAGAATTAACAGACGTTCAACATCAACACGTTGTCGGCATTGGCGTAGACAGCACCGGTTCCACCCCGGCCCCCATTGATGCACAAGGACACGTGCTGGCGCTGCGAGCGGAATTTGCCGACAACCCGAACGCGATGTTCGTGTTGTGGAAAGATCATACCTCGGTGGAAGAAGCCGAAGAAATCACCCGCCTGTGCCATACGCCGGGCAAAGAAGACTACTCGCGCTATATTGGCGGCATTTACTCCAGCGAATGGTTCTGGGCCAAAATTCTTCATGTGACGCGCGAGGACAGCGCGGTGGCAGAGGCGGCGGCCTCGTGGATTGAGCTATGCGACTGGGTGCCTGCCCTGCTTTCCGGCACCACGCGCCCTGCCGACATCCGTCGCGGCCGCTGCAGTGCCGGGCATAAATCACTGTGGCATGAAGGCTGGGGCGGACTGCCGCCAGCCAGTTTCTTTGACGAACTTGATCCTCTGCTCAACCGCCATCTGACGTACCCGATGTTCAGCGAAACGTACACGGCAGATGTGCCGGTGGGCAACCTGAGCGCGGAATGGGCGCAGCGTCTTGGCCTGCCGCAAAGCGTGGTTATCTCTGGCGGCGCGTTTGACTGCCATATGGGCGCTGTGGGCGCGGGTGCGCAGCCCAATACGCTGGTTAAAGTGATCGGTACCTCTACCTGTGACATTCTGATCGCTGACAAACCCAGCGTCGGCGACCGCGCGGTGAAAGGTATCTGCGGTCAGGTTGACGGCAGCGTGGTGCCTGATTTTATCGGCATGGAAGCCGGGCAATCGGCGTTTGGCGATATTTACGCGTGGTTTGGCCGCATTCTCGGCTGGCCGCTGCAACAACTCGCCGCGCAGCATCCTGAACTGAAAGAGCACATTCACGCCAGCCAGAAGCAGTTGCTCCCGGCGCTCACCGAGGCGTGGGCCAAAAATCCCTCACTCGATCACCTGCCGGTAATACTCGACTGGTTTAACGGTCGTCGCACGCCGAATGCCAACCAGCGACTGAAAGGGGTGATTACCGATCTGAACCTGGCGACGGACGCTCCCGCGCTGTTTGGCGGTCTGATTGCCGCTACTGCCTTTGGCGCACGCGCCATTATGGAATGCTTTACCGAACAGGGAATTGCGGTCAATAACGTAATGGCTCTCGGTGGCATCGCGCGTAAAAACCCGGTGATTATGCAGGCCTGCTGCGACGTGCTGAACCGGCCACTGCAAATCGTAGCCTCCGATCAGTGCTGTGCGCTGGGCGCGGCGATTTTCGCCGCCGTCGCGGCAGGCGTGCATACCGATATCCCTGCTGCACAGGCAAGTATGGCCAGCGCCGTCGAAATTACCCTGCAACCGCGTCCTCAGCAGGCGCAACGTTTTGAACAGCTCTATCGCCGCTATCAGCAGTGGGCGGTCAGCGCCGAGCAGCATTACCTTCCCGAAGCCGCGCCGCAACAACCTGCCCCGGCTCACCAGACATCTCTGACCTGTTAAGGACATGACAATGACGATTTTTAATAACTATGAAGTATGGTTTGTAATTGGCAGCCAGCATCTTTACGGCCCGGAAACCCTGCGCCAGGTAACGCAGCACGCGGAGCACGTGGTGAATGCGCTGAACAATGAAGGTAATTTGCCGTGCAAACTGGTCCTGAAACCACTGGGGACTTCGCCGGATGAAATCACCGCTATCTGCCGCGATGCCAACTACGACGATAAATGCGCGGGCCTGATGGTCTGGCTGCATACGTTTTCACCGGCAAAAATGTGGATCAACGGACTGACCATTCTTAATAAGCCGCTGCTGCAATTCCATACCCAGTTCAATGCCGCCCTGCCGTGGGACAGCATTGATATGGACTTTATGAACCTCAACCAGACCGCGCACGGCGGCCGCGAGTTCGGCTTTATCGGCGCGCGGATGCGTTTACAGCACAGCGTGGTGACCGGCCACTGGCAGGATAAAGACGCTCATCAGCGTATCGGCGCGTGGATGCGTCAGGCGGTGTCGAAGCAGGATACCCGCCATCTGAAAGTGTGCCGCTTTGGCGACAATATGCGTGAAGTGGCGGTGACCGACGGCGATAAAGTCGCGGCACAGATTAAATTCGGCTTCTCGGTGAATACCTGGGCGGTGGGCGATCTGGTTCAGGTCGTCAATGCCGTGAGCGACGGTGATATTAGCGCCCTGGTCGATGAGTACGAAAGCAGTTATCGCCTGACGGAAGCGGCGCAAATCCACGGCGACAAACGGCAGCACGTGATCGACGCAGCGCGTATTGAGCTGGGGATGAAGCGCTTTCTCGAAGAAGGCGGTTTCCACGCGTTCACCACCACCTTTGAAGATTTACACGGCCTGAAGCAGCTTCCGGGGCTCGCCGTGCAGCGCCTGATGCAGCAGGGCTACGGCTTTGCGGGCGAAGGCGACTGGAAAACCGCCGCTCTGCTACGCATCATGAAGGTGATGTCAACCGGTCTGCAGGGCGGCACCTCATTTATGGAGGATTACACCTACCACTTTGAGAAGGGTAACGATCTGGTGCTCGGCTCACATATGCTTGAAGTGTGTCCGAGCATCGCCGTCGATGAAAAACCGATCCTTGAGGTTAAGCCACTGGGTATCGGTGGCAAGGCCGATCCGGCGCGTCTGATTTTCAACACCAAAACCGGCCCGGCGATTGCGGCGAGCCTTATCGATCTCGGCGATCGTTTCCGCCTGCTGGTCAACTGTGTTGATTCCGTCGAAACCCCGCACGATCTGCCGAAACTGCCGGTGGCGAACGCCCTGTGGAAAGCCCAGCCGGACCTCCCGACCGCCTCAGAAGCGTGGATCATCGCCGGTGGCGCGCACCACACCGTTTTCAGCCACGCGCTGACGCTGGACGATATGCGCCAGTTTACCGAGCTGCACGACATTGAGATTGCCGTCATCGACAACGACACCCGCCTGCCCGCGTTTAAAGACGCGCTGCGCTGGAACGAAGTTTATTTCGGCTCAAAACGCTAACCGCAATGCCCGGTGGCGCTTCGCTTACCGGGCCTGTGACGCGTTGTTCGTTATGAAAACCACCATCCACAGGCCGGATAAGCGCAGCGCCATCCGGCATGGAGACCAACATGTTAGACGATCTCAAACGTCAGGTGCTGGAGGCAAATCTGGCCCTGCCAAAACACAACCTGGTCACCCTTACCTGGGGTAACGTCAGCGCCGTCGATCGCGAGCGCGGCGTGTTTGTGATCAAACCTTCCGGCGTCGATTATAGCGTGATGACGGCCGAGGATATGGTGGTGGTCAGCATCGATACCGGCGAGGTCGTTGACGGTACGAAAAAACCGTCTTCCGACACCCCCACTCACCGCCTGCTCTATCAGGCCTTCCCGACCATCGGCGGCATCGTGCATACTCATTCGCGCCACGCGACCATCTGGGCGCAGGCAGGACAGTCCATTCCGGCTACCGGCACCACCCACGCCGACTATTTCTACGGCACTATTCCCTGCACGCGTAAAATGACCGACGCTGAAATTAACGGCGAGTACGAATGGGAAACCGGCAACGTTATCGTTGAAACCTTTGAAAAACAGGGCATTGACGCCGCGCAAATGCCGGGTGTGCTGGTCCATTCCCACGGTCCGTTCGCATGGGGAAAAAACGCCGACGATGCGGTGCACAACGCCATTGTGCTGGAAGAAGTCGCCTATATGGGCATCTTCTGCCGCCAGCTCGCGCCACAGTTGCCGGACATGCAGCAAACCCTGCTGGATAAGCACTATCTTCGCAAGCATGGGGCGAAGGCGTATTACGGGCAATAATTAACACCGGAGCCGTCGGAGAAGCTATTTTCCGGCGGCATCATGCCCTAATGCCCATAGCGCCGAATAATCATGTCTCTTATCCACAACGCTCACCTTGTTATGCTCCTGCATTAACCGGCTTATTTTGCCATTACGTTAATCATGCTATTTTAGTGCCGTCAGAACGGAGATAATGATAATGACGGAAACTAAATATACATTAAATAAATCAATCATTACGAAATCATTAATAAAAGATAACTATTTTCCCATCGCCACCATTCCGTGCAGCATACTGTTTTTAGTCATCATTGCCTGTTTTCTGGGGCTGCCTATCATTGAGATGATCGTAACAGGCATTATCGTCACGCTGGCAGGCGAGCTTCTTTTCCTGGTGCCAGTTTATGGCTGGGCCTGCTGGCGAAAATCGACGACGCCAGCGGAGATCGTTATCGCGCCGGGCCGGCTGAGTATCGATAACCAAAGCTGGGCGCTGAACGATATTCAGACGTTGCGGTTAACACCAAATATTCATCCTATAAATAAAAAATGCTTTTTAACGGTGCTTGAAACTAATGGCAAAAAACAGCTTTTTATTTAGGCTCCAGTGCTGCCGCTGAAGAAATGGTTTTCGACCAATATCCGCTATTTTGTGACCACATCGCTTTTTTATGCAAAGATAACCCGGGTCAATTTCAGGCAGAGTAATGCAGTAAGGACAAGCAGAGATGAAACTGAAATATGCAGGCCGGGGGGCAGGACTTATTCTTGTACTCATCGCTATCGTATTTATTTACAACGCCGTCGCGATTTACCACTTCAGCCAGCAGGATCAAACGCAAAAGGCTGACTGCGCGATTGTGGCCGGCGCTGGCGTCGAGGGGGAGCGCCCTTCCCCGGTCTTTCAGGCGCGCCTCGATCACGCTATTCATCTTTGGCAAGAAGGACTGGTGCGGATCAATATTTTAACGGGTGGGCTTAGCGCGCATGCACAGCACGCTGACGCCGCCATCGCCCGCCAGTATTTGCTTGAACAGGGCATTCCCGCCTCTGCCATTCTGACTGAAGAAACCTCGACAAAAACCCGCGATAATGTCCAGAATGCCAAAGCATTAATGCAGGCGCACCAGTTAACCACCGCGTTGATGGTTAGCGACCCGCTGCATATGTATCGTTTAATGCTTATCGCCTGGGATAACGATATTCAGGCCTGGTCCTCCCCCGCGCCGGGTTCACTATACCGAAGCTGGTCGACGCGTCTTTCCATGCTGACACGTGAATCGCTCTGGTATACCGGTTATCGTATTTATCGTCTGATGCCGCAAACCGCTGTACAAAAAGTCAGTACCTGACGCCAAAACAGGTTATAATTACGTCTGACTTTAGCGGACAGGAACTGAGCGTGGCGCAGGCGCGAGAAGGCTTTATTTTAACCCGGCACTGGCGGGATACCCCGCAGGGCACGGAGGTCACATTCTGGCTGGCGACAGATGACGGTCCCCTGCACATTACGCTGCCGCCGCAGGAGTCCGTTGCCTTTATTCCTGCCGACCATGTTGCCCGCGCGCAACAGGTACTCAGCGGCGAACACGGCTATCGACTGACCCCGCTTGAGCTAAAAGATTTTCACCGCCGCCCGGTTTACGGCCTGTATTGTCGCTCGCACCGCCAGTTGATGAATTACGAAAAACGACTGCGTGAGAATGGCGTGACGGTCTATGAAGCCGACGTGCGCCCGCCTGAGCGCTTCCTGATGGAACGGTTTATTACTGCGCCCGTTTGGGTTGACGGTGAAGAGCAGAATGGCGCACTGATCAACGCCCGCCTGAAGCCCAATCCGCACTATCGGCCACCATTGAAATGGGTATCGCTGGATATTGAAACCACCCGCCACGGCGAACTGTATTGCATCGGCCTTGAGGGCTGCGGTCAGCGGGTGGTGTATATGCTGGGTCAACCTGACGGCGAGGACCCACCGCTCGATTTTCACCTTGAGTACGTGGCCAGTCGTCCACTGCTGCTGGAAAAACTTAACGCCTGGTTTGCTGAGCACGATCCGGACGTGCTGATTGGCTGGAACGTGGTGGGATTCGATTTACGAATGCTGCAAAAACATGCCGAACGCTATCGCATTCCGCTGCGTCTGGGCCGCGGTAATAGCGAGCTGGAATGGCGTGAACACGGTTTTAAGAACGGCGTATTTTTCGCACAAATGAATGGCCGGGTGATTATTGACGGTATTGACGCGCTGAAATCGGCCTTCTGGAATTTCTCCTCTTTTTCACTGGAGTCGGTCTCGCGCGAGCTGCTGGGCGAAGGGAAATCCATTGATAATCCGTGGGACCGGATGGACGAAATTGACCGCCGTTTCGCCGAAGATAAACCTGCGTTAGCCACCTATAACCTCAAAGACTGTGAGCTGGTCACCCGTATTTTCCATAAAACGGAGATCATGCCCTTCCTGCTGGAGCGGGCGACGGTTAACGGCCTGCCGGTTGATCGCCACGGCGGTTCGGTCGCCGCCTTCAGCCATCTTTATTTCCCGCGTATGCATCGCGCCGGATACGTCGCGCCAAATATGGGTTCGGTGCCGCCACAGGCCAGCCCTGGCGGCTATGTGATGGACTCCCGGCCTGGTCTGTATGATTCGGTGCTGGTGCTGGATTATAAAAGTCTGTATCCGTCGATCATCCGCACCTTCCTGATTGACCCGGTCGGGTTAATTGAAGGGATGGCGCAGCCCGATCCTGAACACAGCACCGAAGGTTTTCTTGACGCGTGGTTTTCTCGTGACAAGCACTGTCTGCCGGAGATCGTCAGCCAGATCTGGCACGGGCGAGAAGACGCTAAGCGGCACGGCAATAAGCCTTTGTCACAGGCGCTGAAGATCATCATGAACGCCTTCTATGGTGTACTCGGCACCAGTGCCTGCCGCTTTTTCGATCCGCGGCTGGCGTCGTCGATCACAATGCGCGGCCATGCGATCATGCGCCAGACCAAAGCGCTGATTGAGGCTGAAGGTTATGATGTTATTTACGGCGATACCGACTCAACCTTTGTCTGGCTCAAACGTCCCCACAGTGAAGATGACGCCGCGCAGATTGGTCAGACATTGGTGCAAAAGGTCAACGACTGGTGGGCGACTGAACTGAGTAAGGAGCACTTAACCAGCGCGCTGGAGCTGGAGTTTGAAACGCACTTCTGCCGCTTTTTGATGCCGACGATTCGTGGGGCTGACACCGGCAGTAAAAAACGCTACGCCGGGCTGATTCAGGAAGGCGACAAACAGCGCATGGTGTTTAAAGGGCTGGAAACCGTGCGTACCGACTGGACCCCGCTGGCACAGCAGTTCCAGCAGGAACTGTATCTGCGTATTTTTCGTCGTGAACCGTATAAAGAATTCGTGCGTGAAACCATTGATAAACTCATGGCGGGCGAGCTGGACGACAGGCTGGTTTATCGCAAGCGTCTGCGCCGCCCGCTGAGTGAATACCAGCGCAACGTACCGCCACATGTGCGCGCCGCGCGGCTGGCCGATGAAGAGAATCTGAAGCGCGGTCGTGCGGCGCAATATCAGAATCGCGGGACCATAAAATATGTCTGGACCACTCATGGTCCTGAGCCGATTGACTATCAGCATTCGCCGCTGGATTACGACCATTATCTCACCCGTCAGCTGGAGCCAGTCGCCGAGGGAATACTCCCCTTTATGGATGATAATTTTGCTACACTAGTGACGGGGCAACTGGGGCTATTTTGATACGTGACGAATCCGTTGCCATCCAGTACCATAGCGCCCTTTCCATTCCTGGACCCAATTAATACCGCTGCCATTCCCGGATGGCAGCGGTAAGTTATTGCCTGTAATCAAAGAGATAGAGCCGAACACATATGCCTTTTACCCTTGGTCAACGCTGGATCAGCGACACCGAAAGCGAACTCGGACTTGGAACTGTTGTCGCGATGGACGCGCGTACTCTCACTCTGTTATTCCCGGCTACCGGAGAAAATCGCCTGTATGCACGTAGCGACTCACCCGTTACCCGTGTGATGTTCAATCCCGGTGATACAGTAACAAGCCATGAAGGCTGGCAGTTACATATTGATGATGTAAAAGAAGAAAATGGTCTGCTCGCCTACTCAGGTACGCGTCTGGATACCGAAGAAAAAGACGTGCTGCTACGTGAGGTGTTCCTCGACAGTAAACTGGTGTTCAGCAAACCGCAGGATCGCCTTTTCGCCGGGCAAATCGACCGGATGGATCGCTTCTCGCTGCGCTATCGGGCACGTAAATACCAGAGCGAACAGTATCGTATGCCGTACAGCGGCCTGCGCGGACAGCGCACCAGCCTAATCCCCCATCAGTTGAATATTGCCCATGACGTTGGCCGCCGCCATGCGCCGCGCGTGCTGCTGGCCGATGAAGTGGGTCTTGGAAAAACCATCGAAGCGGGGATGATCCTGCATCAACAACTGCTGTCCGGGGCGGCGGAGCGCGTGCTGGTGGTGGTTCCGGAAACATTACAGCATCAGTGGCTGGTCGAAATGCTGCGCCGCTTTAACCTGCGTTTCGCGCTGTTCGACGATGAACGTTATGCCGAAGCTCTGCACGATGCAGACAATCCTTTTGAGACCGAACAACTGGTGATTTGCTCGCTGGACTTTGTGCGCCGCAATAAACAGCGCCTTGAACATCTGTGTGATGCCGAATGGGATCTACTGGTGGTTGATGAGGCGCATCACCTGGTGTGGAGCGAAGACGCGCCGAGCCGTGAATATACGGCCATTGAAGAGCTTGCCGGGCGCGTACCTGGCGTCCTGTTGTTGACCGCAACGCCGGAACAACTGGGGATGGAAAGCCACTTTGCGCGTCTGCGCCTGCTGGACCCGGATCGCTTCCACGATTTCGCCCAATTTGTGCAAGAGCAGAATAATTACCGTCCGGTAGCCGATGCCGTCGCCCTGCTGCTGGCGGGCAACAAGCTCAGCGACAGTGAACTGAATACGCTGGGCGAGCTGATCGGCGAGCAGGATATCGAACCGCTGCTGCAAACGGCGAACAGCGATCGTGACGGTGCGCAGTCCGCCCGTCAGGAACTGGTTTCCATGCTGATGGACCGTCACGGC
Source organism: Superficieibacter electus (assembly GCF_002915575.1). Taxonomy (GTDB): domain Bacteria; phylum Pseudomonadota; class Gammaproteobacteria; order Enterobacterales; family Enterobacteriaceae; genus Superficieibacter; species Superficieibacter electus. The sequence goes on along the minus strand of NZ_PQGD01000024.1, from coordinate 50,799 downwards.
ACCAGCCGCGTGCTGTTCCGCAACACCCGTAACGGCGTTAAGGGCTTCCCGAAACGCGAGCTTCACACTATTAAACTGCCGTTGCCGACCCAGTATCAAACCGCCATCAAAGTCTCGGGGATTATGGGCGCACGTAAAAGTGCGGAAGACCGAGCGCGCGACATGCTCTATCCGGAGCAGATTTATCAGGAATTTGAAGGTGATACCGGCACCTGGTGGAACTTCGATCCGCGCGTTGAATGGCTGATGGGCTATCTGACCAGCCATCGCTCACAGAAAGTACTGGTGATTTGTGCTCAGGCAACTACCGCCCTGCAACTGGAGCAGGTGCTGCGCGAGCGCGAAGGCATCCGCGCGGCGGTGTTCCACGAAGGGATGTCGATTATTGAACGCGACCGCGCCGCCGCCTGGTTTGGCGAAGATGACAGCGGCGCACAGGTGCTGCTGTGCTCGGAAATCGGCTCTGAAGGGCGTAACTTCCAGTTTGCCAGCAATCTGGTGATGTTCGACCTGCCGTTCAACCCGGACCTGCTGGAGCAGCGTATTGGTCGTCTGGATCGTATCGGCCAGGCGCACGACATCCAGATCCACGTGCCGTATCTTGAAAAAACCGCGCAGTCGGTGCTGGTCCGCTGGTATCACGAAGGTCTGGACGCGTTCGAGCATACCTGCCCGACCGGCCGTGCGATTTACGATACGGTTTATCACGATTTGATTAACTATCTTGCTGCGCCGGAAAACACCGACGGCTTTGATGATCTGATCAAATCCTGTCGCGCGCAGCACGATGCGCTGAAAGCCCAGCTTGAACAGGGGCGCGACCGCCTGCTGGAAATCCACTCTAACGGCGGCGAGAAAGCGCAGGCGCTGGCGGAAAGCATTGAAGAGCAGGATGACGACACTAATCTTATTGCCTTCGCCATGAACCTGTTCGATATCGTGGGCATCAACCAGGATGACCGGGGAGAAAACCTCATCGTTCTGACGCCGTCCGATCATATGCTGGTGCCAGATTTCCCCGGCCTGCCGGAAGATGGCTGTACCATTACGTTTGAACGTGATGTCGCACTGTCGCGAGAAGATGCGCAATTTATTACCTGGGAGCATCCGCTGATCCGCAACGGTCTGGATTTGATTTTGTCCGGCGACACGGGTAGCAGCACGCTTTCACTACTAAAAAACAAGGCGCTGCCTGTGGGCACACTGCTACTGGAACTGATTTATGTGGTGGAAGCGCAGGCACCCAAACAGCTTCAGCTAAACCGCTTCCTGCCGCCAACGCCGGTACGTATGCTGCTGGATAAAAACGGTACTAACCTCGCCGCGCAAGTCGAGTTTGAAACCTTCAATCGCCAGCTCAGTGCGGTCAATCGTCACACTGGCAGCAAGCTGGTGAATGCCGTCCAGCAGGACGTTCATGCGATCCTGCAACAGGGCGAAGCGCAGATTGAAAAAACTGCCCGTGCGCTGGTGGATGCGGCACGCAGCGAAGCCGATGAAAAACTGTCTGCCGAGCTGTCGCGTCTGGAGGCGCTGAAAGCGGTTAACCCGAACATCCGTGACGATGAGCTGGCGGCTATTGACAGCAATCGCCAGCAGGTGATGGAAAGCCTCGCGCAGGCGGGCTGGCGTCTGGATGCGTTGCGTCTGATTGTCGTCACGCATCAGTAACGGAAACGATGATGGGAATGGAAAACTACAATCCGCCGCAGGAGCCATGGCTGGTCATTCTGTATCAGGATGAGCATATTATGGTGGTCAACAAGCCGAGCGGCCTGTTGTCCGTGCCCGGGCGTCTTGACGAGCATAAGGACAGCGTGATGACGCGCATCCAGCGCGATTATCCGCAGGCGGAATCTGTGCATCGTCTGGACATGGCGACCAGCGGCGTGATTGTGGTGGCGCTGACCAAAGCCGCCGAGCGCGAACTAAAGCGTCAGTTCCGCGAGCGTGAGCCGAAAAAGCAGTACGTGGCGCGGATCTGGGGCCATCCGGCAAAAGCGGAGGGGCTGGTGGATTTACCGCTGATTTGCGACTGGCCGAACCGGCCAAAACAGAAAGTCTGTTTTGAGACTGGCAAAGCGGCGCAGACGGAGTATGAGGTGGTGGAGTACGCGGCGGATAATACCGCTCGCGTGGTGCTCAAGCCGATTACTGGTCGTTCTCACCAGTTGCGCGTGCATATGCTGGCGCTGGGTCATCCGATCCTTGGCGATCGATTTTATGCCACGTCGCAGGCGCTGGCATTAGCACCGCGCCTGCTGCTGCACGCGGAAATGCTGACCATTACCCATCCGGCGTATGGTAATTCAATGACGTTTAAAGCGCCGGCAGATTTCTAAAACGTTTCACCCCGGCCCTCTCCCTGAGGGAGAGGGGGAAAGATGGTCTCTGCCATATGGGAAGATGACCGGAAACGTCAGGCGTCTCACCCTCACCCCGGCCCTCTCCCTGAGGGAGAGGGGGAAAAATGGTCTCTGCCATGTGGGAAGATGGCCGGAAATGCCAGGCGTCTCACCCTCATCCCGGCCCGCTCCCTGAGGGAGAGGGGGAAAGATGGTCTCTGCCATATCGGAAGATAGCCGGAAACGTCAGGCGTCTCCCCCTCACCCCGGCCCTCTCCCTGAGGGAGAGGGGGAAAAATGGTCTCTGCCATGTGGGAAGATGGCCGGAAACGTCAGGCGTCTCCCCCTCACCCCGGCCCTCTCCCTGAGGGAGAGGGGGAAAAATGGTCTCTGCCATGTGGGAAGATGGCCGGAAACGTCAGGCGTCTCCCCCTCACCCCGGCCCTCTCCCTGAGGGAGAGGGGGAAAAATGGTCTCTGCCATGTGGGAAGATGGCCGGAAACGTCAGGCGTCTCCCCCTCACCCCGGCCCTCTCCCTGAGGGAGAGGGGGAAAAATGGTCTCTGCCATGTGGGAAGATAGCCGGAACCGTCAGGCGTCTCCCCCTCACCCCGGCCCTCTCCCTGAGGGAGAGGGTGAAAAATGGTCTCTGCCATGTGGGAAGATGGCCGGAAACGTCAGGCGTCTCACACTCATCCCGGCCCTCTCCCTGAGGGAGAGGGAGAAAGATGCTCTCTGCCATATGCGGTGAGCGATCCTAAGGGATACAAGACGGGTACGGAGTGCTCCCTCTCCCCTGGGGAGAGGGCTGGGGTGAGGGGAAACCCCAGCTACCTTACTTAAACCCTTTCTGCTCTTTAATCAGCTCGTACGCTTTCTGAATTTCCTGCGCTTTTTGCTTCGCCATCTCCATCATTTCCGGCGGTAAACCTTTTGCCACCAGCTTATCCGGGTGATGCTCGCTCATCAGCTTACGGTAGGCTCGCTTGATGGTCATTGCATCATCCGTTGGCTTGACCCCCAGCACATTACAGGCGTCTTCCAGAGTAGGGCCTCGCTGCGCCTGTTGCCAGCCACCGCCGGACTGCTGCTGATAACCGCCGCCAAACTGCGCGCCCCCCTGCATCATGCGCAGGAACTGATCGAACTGGGTGCGGGAAATACCCAGCTCTTCAGCGATGACATACAACACTGCGCGCTCGTTGGGATGCAGTTGGCCATCCGCAAATGCCGCCTGGATTTGAATTTCCAGAAACATCCGAATCAAATCGGCACGACCAAAACAGATGCTGCGAAACGCACGCATTTTATCGCGCAGCGGGTAGTTATCCGCTTTCCCCACACGAAATGCCTGCTGGGCTGCGCTACGCGATTCACCATGCAGACTCATGCGATCCATAAATACGCTGGCAATATGGATATCGGCTTCCGTGACCCGGCCTTTCGATTTGGTTAAATGTCCCATCACCTCAAAGGTGGTGGCAAAAAACAGCGATTGTCGCTCCTGTTGATTAGCAAACCAGTTCAGTCGACGGCTCCGCGCCTTGTCAAACATATGGCCTATCAGTAGCCCAAGCACCGCGCCCCAGAAGCCGCCGCCCATCATTAATGCCACCGCTACGCCAATCACTTTGCCCCAATACTGCATATACTCCCCAAATCGTCATGCCTGCGACTAAAATATGTTTTATCATACCCGTCATTCTATGCCGTGCCTAACATAAGGGCATGAAACGGGCAGGATTAAGACTAGCGCGATGTGGACGAGTAAGTTAGTCTCTGACCGTTTGCTAGCCGCTACGCCACTGATGACGGAACAACACATAAAACGTATGAAAAAACGTATTCCCACCCTTCTGGCCACCATGATCGCCAGCGCCCTGTACAGCCAGCAGGGTTTGGCCGCCGATCTCGCCTCGCAGTGTATGCTGGGCGTGCCGAGCTATAACCGTCCTTTGGTGGAGGGCGAGCCGAATGAATTACCGGTCACCATCAATGCCGATCATGCTAAAGGGAACTATCCCGATGATGCGGCATTTACTGGCAACGTGGATATCAATCAGGGCAACAGCCGCCTGCAAGCCGATGAAGTTCAGCTTCATCAGAAAGACGCCGAGGGCCAGCCTGAGCCGGTTCGTACCGTCGATGCGCTCGGAAACGTGCATTACGACGATAACCAGGTGATCCTCAAAGGGCCAAAAGGCTGGGCCAACCTGAATACCAAAGATACCAATATCTGGGAAGGTGATTATCAGATGGTGGGCCGTCAGGGCCGCGGTAAAGCAGATCTGATGAAACAGCGTGGCGAAAACCGCTACACCATTCTGGAAAATGGTACGTTTACGTCCTGTCTGCCCGGCTCCGATACCTGGAGCGTCGTCGGTAGCGAAGTGATCCACGATCGTGAAGAACAGGTGGCGGAAATATGGAACGCTCGCTTTAAGCTGGGCCCGGTTCCGGTCTTTTATAGCCCCTACCTGCAATTGCCGGTCGGCGACAAGCGCCGTTCAGGTTTCCTGATCCCCAACGCCAAATACAGCAGCAAGAACTACTTTGAGTTCACCCTGCCGTATTACTGGAACATCGCGCCCAACATGGACGCCACCATCACGCCGCACTACATGCACCGTCGTGGCAACGTGATGTGGGAGAACGAATTCCGCTACCTGACCCAGGCGGGCGCGGGCTTGATGGAACTCGATTACCTGCCGTCAGATGACGTGTATCAGGACGATCATGATAAAGAAGGCAGCCGCCATCGCTGGTTGTTCTTCTGGCAGCACGCTGGCGTGCTGGATCAGGTCTGGCGCTTTAACGTCGACTACACCAAAGTCAGCGACTCGAACTATTTTAACGACTTCGACAGTAAATACGGCTCCAGTACCGACGGTTATGCCACGCAGAAATTCAGCCTCGGCTACGCGGTGCAGAACTTTGATGCCACCGTATCGACCAAGCAGTTCCAGGTCTTTAGCGATCAGAACAACAGCAGCTACTCCGCAGAGCCGCAGCTCGACGTTAACTACTACCAGAACGATGTCGGCCCGTTTGATACCCGCATTTATGGCCAGGCGGTGCATTTCGTCAATACCGAAAGCAACCAGCCAGAAGCGACGCGTCTGCACCTTGAACCGACTATCAACCTGCCGCTGTCTAACGGCTGGGGCAGTGTAAATACCGAAGCCAAACTGCTGGCGACCCATTATCAGCAAACCAATCTGGACACGTATAACCGTAATAACACGACGCAGCTTGATGACTCGGTCAACCGCGTGATGCCGCAGTTCAAAGTCGACGGCAAAATGGTTTTCGAGCGTGATATGAACTGGGCCGCAGGCTATACCCAGACGCTGGAACCGCGTGCGCAGTACCTTTACGTACCGTATCGCGACCAGAGCCACATCAATAACTACGACTCATCCTTACTGCAATCTGACTATACCGGTCTGTTCCGCGATCGCAGCTACGGCGGTCTTGACCGTATCGCGTCGGCAAACCAGGTAACGACCGGGGTGACTTCACGTATTTATGATGACGCCGCCGTGGAACGTTTTAACGTTTCCGTGGGTCAAATCTACTACTTCACCGAGTCGCGTACCGGTGATGACGATAATATTCATTGGGAAGATGACGACCAAACCGGTTCACTGGTATGGGCAGGCGATACCTACTGGCGCATCTCTGACCGCTGGGGTCTGCGCGGTGGTGTGCAGTACGATACGCGTCTGGACAACGTGGCCACCAGCAGCGCAACGGTAGAGTATCGTCGTGACCAGGATCGTCTGTTGCAATTGAATTACCGTTACGCCAGCCCGGAATATATTCAGGCGACGCTGCCGTCTTACGCAACGTCAGACGAGTATAAAGAGGGGATCTCTCAGGTCGGTGCCGTCGGCAGCTGGCCGATTGCCGATCGCTGGTCGTTCGTTGGCGCATGGTATTTCGATACCAACGAGAAAAAAGCGGCCGATCAGATGGTGGGCGTGCAGTACAACTCCTGCTGTTATGCGATCCGCGTCGGTTATGAGCGTAAACTTAACGGCTGGGAAAACGATCAAAGCGTGTACGATAACGTCATCGGCTTTAATATTGAACTGCGTGGCCTGAGTTCAAACTATGGTCTGGGCACACAGCAGATGCTGCGCTCGAACATTTTGCCTTACCGTAGCTCTCTGTAATGCAGTTGTTTGAAAACGTAATCCGCATTGCGGTTAATTGAAATGGAAAATGTATGAAGAACTGGAAAACGCTGCTTCCTGCTTTCGCCCTCGCACTGGTGGTGAATTCAGGGTTCGCTGCCCCGCAGGTTGTCGATAAGGTAGCAGCCGTCGTCAATAACGGCGTTGTGCTTGAATGCGACGTCGATGGCCTGATGCAGTCGGTAAAAATGAATGCGGGTCAGGCCGGGCAACAGTTGCCGGATGATGCCACGCTGCGTCACCAAATCCTTGAACGTTTGATCATGGATCAGATCATCCTGCAAATGGGGCAAAAGATGGGAGTGAAAATCTCCGATCAACAGCTCGACGAGGCCATTGCCAACATCGCTAAACAGAACAACATGACGCTGGATCAAATGCGCAGCCGTCTGGCCTACGATGGTCTGGATTACAACACCTATCGCAGCCAGATCCGCAAAGAGATGACTATCTCGGAAGTGCGTAACAACGAAGTGCGTCGCCGTGTTACCGTGCTGCCGCAGGAAGTCGATTCTCTGGCAAAGCAAATTGGCAACCAGAACGATGCCAGCACCGAACTTAACCTGAGCCATATTCTGCTGCCTCTGCCGGAAAATCCGTCTTCCGAACAGGTCAGCGAAGCGCAGGAACAGGCCAATTCCATTATTGAGCAGGCCCGCAATGGCGCTGACTTCGGCAAACTGGCTATCAGCTATTCTGCCGATCAGCAGGCATTACAGGGCGGTCAAATGGGCTGGGGCCGCATTCAGGAACTGCCGGGCCTTTTTGCGCAGGCGCTGAGCACGGCGAAGAAAGGCGATATCATCGGCCCTATTCGTTCTGGCGTTGGCTTCCACATCCTGAAAGTTAACGACATGCGCGGCCAGAATCAGAACATTTCTGTCACTGAAGCCCATGCCCGTCACATCCTGCTGAAGCCATCACCGATCATGACTGACGATCAGGCGCGGGTGAAACTGGAAGAAATTGCAGCGGACATCAAGAGCGGCAAAACCACCTTCGAGAAGGCAGCAAAAGAGTTTTCTCAGGACCCGGGCTCGGCGAATCAGGGCGGCGATCTGGGTTGGGCGACCCCGAATATGTACGATCCGGCTTTCCGCGATGCATTAATGAAGCTCAACAAAGGCCAGATGAGCGCCCCGGTGCACTCCTCTTTCGGCTGGCATCTGATCGAAATGCTTGATACCCGCCAGGTAGATAAAACCGACGCGGCGCAGAAAGATAAAGCCTACCGTATGCTGATGAACCGGAAAATGTCAGAAGAAGCGGCGACCTGGATGCAGGAACAGCGCGCGACGGCCTACGTTAAAATTCTGAGCAACTAATGGCGCATCCGCATCGTGTGGCGATCACTCCCGGCGAACCCGCCGGGATTGGTCCGGACCTTGTGGTCCAGCTTGCACAGCGTGACTGGCCGGTTGAACTGGTCGTTTGCGCTGATGCTACCCTCCTGACAGACCGGGCAGCGATGCTCGGTCTGCCGCTTTCTCTGCTGCCTTATTCTCCGTCAAAACCCGCTCAAGCGCAGCGTGCCGGCACCCTGACGCTGCTACCGGTTGCACTACGTGCGCCCGCCATCGCAGGTCAGCTTAGCGTGGAGAACGGGCATTATGTCGTTGAGACGCTGGCGCGCGCCTGCGATGGCTGCCTGAACAACGAATTTGCCGCGCTGATCACTGGCCCCGTGCATAAAGGGGTGATCAACGACGCGGGTATTCCTTTCACCGGCCATACCGAGTTTTTTGAAGCGCGTGCGCAGGCAGAAAAAGTGGTGATGATGCTGGCGACAGAAGCAATGCGCGTGGCGGTGGCAACCACTCACCTGCCGCTAAGAGACGTGGCCGATGCCATCACCCCTGATTTGCTGCGCGAGGTGATTACCATTCTGCATGGCGATCTGCAGAGCAAGTTCGGTATTAAACATCCGCATGTGCTGGTGTGCGGCCTGAACCCTCATGCCGGTGAAGGCGGGCATATGGGCACTGAGGAGATCGACATCCTGATCCCGGTACTCGAAGAGATGCGCGCCAAAGGCATGAACCTGAGCGGGCCACTGCCCGCTGACACGCTATTTCAGCCGAAATACCTCGACAATGCCGACACCGTGCTGGCGATGTACCACGATCAGGGTCTCCCCGTGCTAAAATACCAGGGCTTTGGCCGCGGCGTAAATATTACGCTCGGCTTACCCTTTATTCGTACTTCCGTTGACCACGGTACCGCGCTTGAACTGGCGGGCCAGGGGAAAGCGGACGTCGGCAGTTTTATTACGGCGCTTAATCTCGCCATCAAAATGATTGTTAATAGCAAATGAATAATCGAGTCCATCAGGGCCACTTAGCCCGTAAACGCTTCGGGCAGAACTTCCTCAACGATCAATTTGTGATCGACAGTATTGTTGCGGCCATTAATCCGCAGAAAGGCCAGGCAATGGTTGAAATCGGGCCTGGTCTTGCCGCCCTGACCGAGCCGGTTGGTGAACGTCTTGATAAAATGACAGTGATTGAGCTGGATCGCGATCTGGCCGCGCGTCTGCAAACGCACCCGTTCCTTGGCCCTAAGCTGACTATCTATCAGCAGGATGCGATGACCATGAACTTCGGCGAGCTGTCAGAGACGCTGGGGCAACCGCTGCGCGTGTTCGGCAACCTGCCGTATAACATTTCCACCCCGCTGATGTTCCACCTGTTTAGCTATACTAACGCCATCGCCGATATGCACTTCATGTTACAAAAAGAAGTAGTCAATCGACTGGTTGCAGGACCGAACAGTAAAGCGTATGGTCGATTAAGCGTCATGGCGCAGTATTACTGCCAGGTGATCCCGGTGCTGGAAGTTCCGCCAACGGCGTTTACGCCCGCGCCAAAAGTGGATTCCGCCGTGGTACGTCTGGTGCCGCATGCTGTGATGCCGCATCCGGTAAAAGAAATTCGCGTGCTGAGCCGTATTACCACAGAAGCGTTTAATCAGCGCCGTAAAACCATTCGTAACAGCCTCGGCAACGTGTTTAGCGTTGAAGTACTGACGGAGCTGGGGATCGATCCGGCAATGCGCGCAGAAAATATCTCGGTTGCCCAATACTGCCAGCTGGCTAATTATCTGGTGGATAACGCGCCACCGAAGGAGAGCTAACCCATGATCGACTCGCCCCGAATTTGCGTACAGGTGCAAAGCGTCTACATTGAGGCGCAATCCTCTGCGGAAGATGAGCGCTATGTTTTTTCCTATACGGTGATCATTCGCAATTTGGGGCGGCATCCGGTTCAGCTTCTGGGCCGTTACTGGCTTATTACTAACGGTAACGGCCGTGAAACTGAAGTTCAGGGGGAAGGCGTGGTCGGCGTGCAGCCACACATCGCCCCCGGCAGTGAATATCAGTATACCAGCGGTGCCGTGCTTGAAACGCCGCTCGGCACGATGCAGGGCCACTATGACATGATCGATGAAGACGGTAATGCCTTCACCATCGATATACCCGTTTTCCGTCTGGCTGTTCCAACTCTAATCCATTAATACTATGTCGACTTATCTCATTGGCGATGTTCACGGTTGCTACGATGAACTGATCGCGTTGTTAAAACAGGTGGAATTTACCCCTGAGCAGGACACGCTATGGTTGACCGGCGACCTGGTAGCCCGTGGCCCCGGTTCGCTGGAGGTACTGCGCTACGTGAAGTCGCTCGGCGACAGCGTGCGTATCGTTCTTGGCAATCACGATTTACATCTTCTGGCAGTGTTTGCCGGCATCAGCCGTAATAAGCCAAAAGATCGCGTTACGCCGCTGCTGGAAGCGCCGGATGCGGACGAGCTGATTAACTGGCTGCGCCGTCAGCCGCTGTTGCAGGTCGATGAAGAGAAAAAACTGGTGATGGCGCATGCGGGCATCACGCCGCAGTGGGATCTTCCCACCGCTATCGCCTGCGCGCGCGATGTCGAAGCCGTGCTGGCCAGCGACTCCTACCCTTTCTTCCTCGATGCCATGTACGGCGACATGCCCAACAACTGGTCTACTGAGCTGACAGGGCTGGCGCGTTTACGTTTTATCACTAACGCTTTCACCCGCATGCGCTACTGCTTCCCGAACGGCCAGCTGGATATGTACGCCAAAGAAGCACCGGAAAACGCACCCGCTCCACTGAAACCATGGTTTGCCATCCCCGGCCCGGTATCAGAAGCCTACAGCATCGCTTTTGGTCACTGGGCGTCGCTGGAAGGCAAAGGCGCGCCGGACGGTATTTATGCGCTGGATACCGGCTGCTGCTGGGGCGGCGACTTAACCTGCCTGCGCTGGGAAGATAAGCAGTACTTTATCCAGCCATCGAATCGACAGATGGATTTAGGGGAAGACGAGGCGGTGGCGTCGTAACGCTTCATCAGATTGTAGATAGAATTATCATCAGGGAAGAAGAAATGGCTGACTATTTTGAGATTCGAGCCACCTACACTCAGCAAACCATAACGGTTTATCAGGCCTATAACGAACAAATCGCTGATGTCGCCATACGCCATCAGCGATTTGGTGCCCCCTTTTCGTTTAATCGTATGACATGGATTAAACCCTCCTTCATGTGGATGATGGAGCGCAGCAATTGGGGTCTGAAAAAGAATCAGGAGCGGATTCTTGCTATTGAGTTGAAGCGAACCTTCTTTGACTGGTTACTCGAACACGCGGTATTAACCACGCCAGAGCCACATGTCTATGCGCATGCTGGCGTGTGGGAAGAGTTGTTTAATCAGGCGAATGTCTATGTACAATGGGACCCGGAGCGAAGCCTCAACGGCAAAAAGCTGGAATATCGCTCATTGCAAATGGGTATTTCACGTAATTTAATTCGCCAATTCAATGACGAAGCCATCGTTGCTATTACGGATCTTTCTCCACTGGTGAAAAAATGCCATACCCTGCTTGTTAATGGAAAATCCAGCAAGGCTAAATCTTTTTTACCGGTGGAAAGGATTTATCCGGTGAGTTCTGCTGCCAGAAAAGCGACTGGAATGAAAAATATCTAGCCTTTAACCATACATACCATAATTATGTTTGATGAAAAAAGCACGATATTCAGGATAGCATCATGCTAAGCAGTCAGCGTGTTTAATAATATATCCCGAGACGCCCCATCACTCATGGCACGCAATAATGGAAACAAGGTTATGGTCAGATGGTTGGTATTAATGGATTGCATTCTATTTAGACATAAAGGAATAAAGTAATGTACTTAACAGACTGCCCCATCTGTGATGTTCATCCTGTTCATCTGCCCGATCATGTTTGTCAGCATTGCGCTGACAAATATAAAAAAGAATGTCTTATTGAATGTCCCGACATTATTTATACCAGGAATGATAGCAAATTTCAGCAGCAAACATTTGCCCGAGAAGCAACTCCATCCTACATGATTCATCCTGAAGAAGGTCTATCTGCTCACAGGATTATGGAGAAAATTCTTAATGATAATGATAACCCCACTTTTGCGGCTCAACGCGCCTGGCACCGCAGACGAATCGCTTTTTTATGTGACTGCATCGTGTTGCTCTCTAAAAGAGATTTTTTTGCCCCCCACTCCCGCAAGCAAATTAATCATATTGTCGAAATGGCATCCAATATTTGGCTGGCAGAAAATCGTGTGAATCATCTGTTTGATATCTGGAACACGCTTAAATTCCTTTATCCCCTGGAGATGAGAAATCAAGAACAGCGCACAGAAGAATTGCTTAGTCTACTACTCTGTAGCCCGGACGATCTCTCTATTTACGAAATCCCCTATATCATTGCTGAAGATTTTAGTGATGCCGATTGGATACCGTTATACAGGAAACACTTTGCGGATATTCTTCAGTGCTGGGCCGATAATCAAGCGTCGAATTGAAGAAGAGTGATTTCAGGCGTCGCAATAATCAGCCCTGCCATAACATCAACCATTGCTTCCGCTAAACCGCAGCGCATTTCCTCCACGCTATACATCCTGCTTAATACTCGCACTCATCACTAAAAGGCAACGCACGGTCCCGTGACCAGCGAGCATATAAGGCTAATATCGTATTAATGGCATCAGGCTCGAATTGAAATACCATTGCCTGAACATCAGTGACATTAAGATCGGTCAGGCCACTCATTTCCAGAAAAGCCTCATAATCCTCTTCATTATTTTGCGGGTCGAACACCGCTCGCAGGATGCGCATATAGCCAGCGGGGCCGCCGCAATCTTCGGGCGGGCAGGCCATAAGCCCTTCGATGCATTCAAAAGGGGTGAGCATGCGATCGTAAAAATAATTGTTATCTTCGAGCACAATGTCATGTTCCCAGCTATCACCGGGATCATACAGGTAACTTAAATGATTCCCCCGACTTTTTAACAGTGTATTCAAACGAACGGCGGCTTCGTCTTCCTCCTTCGCTGATGGCGGGGACGCGGTAAAAATTCGCTTCTTGAATTTGAAGTGATGCAAATGGTTGTCTTCCCATCCCATCACAATCTGAGCGACATCATGTAAACGATCGAGCGTGAGATTAGCGGGCACCACGAATCGCCGCCAGACAACCGGATCGATACCCTTGAGGGTGATTTTGAGTTGATAAAATGTAGTCATTCCACTCTCCATGAACAACGATACATTTTCCGGCGAACGGTGGTCGCCGGGAAGATTTAATTAGCGCCGCTCCAGAATCTCGAAGCAATAGCTGTGCGAGTTCTGCGCATCGGCATCGTGAAATTCGCTGAACACCGACTCCCATTCATCCGGCTCGTAATCCGGAAAATGCGTATCTCCTTCCACTTCGGCATCAATGTGCGTCAGATACAGCTTGTGGGCTTTTGGCAGGAACTGCTCGTAGACCCGCCCGCCGCCGATTACCATAATCTCCTCGGCATCACCGCAGGCGGCAATCGCGTCATCAACAGATTTCACCCACTGCACGCGTTCATCGGTACCAGGCTGGCTGCTGATGACGATAGTTTTGCGCCCCGGCAACGGGCGGCCAATGGATTCCCAGGTCAGGCGGCCCATGACCACCGGTTTGTTAAGGGTATTACGTTTAAACCAGGCGAGATCTGCCGGCAGGCTCCATGGCATGGCATTTTCCATACCGATGACGCGATCTACCGCTAACGCCGCAATCAAACTGATCATTGAAATGTTCCCGGATACAAAAAAATTGCCGCCACTATACGTAAAGCCTAATCTTTCGTCGACTGGCGGTAGAGTAAAGAATGAGAAAAATTTCTGTTTTGCGAAATCATCCATTACGGGTTGCGCATCCGGCCCCACTCACCAGAGGCTAAACAGCAAAAAGCCCCGACATAATTTGTGCCGGGGCTTTTGCTTTTTATTGATTAGTTATCGAGTTCATTCATGCCTTTAACCTGATCACGGTTAATCTGCTCTGTCTTGCCGGTTTCGGCATTTTCATAAGAGACCAGGCCGGTATCGCTGTCGACTTCCGGTTTACCATCGGTCACGATGGTTTTACCGTCTGTCGTTTTAACTGCCTGATTGGAGGAACAACCAGCAACGGTAAACAGGGCTGCGGCAGCAAAAATCGAAGAGATGAGTAAATGATTGCGCATGGTGTACTCCCTTGCTTTCAGTTGGATTTAGTGACTCACTTGATTATTTTAGGCTAAACGACTGAAAGCGCATGAAGATCCAGAAGGTTCTGAAATCAGGCATCCGGATGAGCAGATGCCTGAAGGTTGATCATTACTTTTTCAATTCCAGAATAGAACTCATCATCGTATGGTTCAGATTAGTCATGACTTCATAGTACTTAGTCGTTTCCTCACCGCCGGTTTGAGGATTACGCCATTTTTCCCGATTCTGCTTTTCAAATTCTTTCAGCAAATCCTTTTGATCGCTCGCCGAATCGGCATGAATAAATGCCGTATAAATTTTCGTCGCGTCATTCAGGTTAGTCTGCAGCTCCGGCGAATTGAAATGGGCGGTGATTTCCGGTGCCTGATAGCGAGATTCAGTGATCCGCATATTTTGGCTGTAATCCGTCGCTGGAGAGAATTCATTGGTGTAATAGTGCTTGAAATCTTCAACGCGGAAAATTTTAGTTTTGTAATTGTCTTTGGACGTCGAAGACATGGATTCCGGGAACGCCTCGACAGGAGCAAGCTCCCACTGATGGTTAAACGTATCAATAAACAACTCGCTTCCCAAATCGTCAAACGGCCCGGTGACCGTTTGACCATCAATGCTAAGCGTATGAACGTCGCTATTTTCAGTGGTAGGTTGTACGCCTTCCGCCAGATATTTTTGCACCACGTAGATATAGCGCGTGCGGGTCGGGTTAATTAAACCGCTGACGCCCGAGCGCGGCCAGGCGTCAAACACGCTGAACTTAACGCTTTCGCCATTTTCCAGTGCCAGAGTATGTTGCCCGGCATCCAGCTTAATATTTTGTGTTTCTTTTGCCGGAATAGTTATTTTTTCATTATCAATGGAAATAGCCAGTGGTTTGTCAGTGGGGTTATCAATGATGAATTCTTTACTGTCCCCAAAGCAGGCGGTCAGGGTAATACAGGCCCCCAGCAGCAACATTCTTTTAAACACGCGATTCTCCTTAAGCGTAAAAACAGAGGTGCATTCATTAAAACGTTTTAATGGTAATGGATGAATCTGGCGTTGTGAAAAGCTAATTGACTATTAAATCCAGGGGGAAAAGCGGAAAAACGGCGGACCTTACAGAGGACTGAAAATGGCTGAATTGGGAAATTTTGCCTGGCGGCGCGGCGCTTGCACAGGACTACAGATATAAATAAGCCATTGATATTAATAATGATGCAGGCCGGGTAAGGCGAAGCCGCCATCCGGCAGGGCGGCGCACTTCATAAAAAGTGAGATTTTTCAGCATTAAGGCCAGCTTTCGCTGGCCTTAATGGGAGAGGCTAACGCTTATTTCTGAATTTGCGCGTGCATTTCCTGCACCGAAATCACTTTCTCTGTCGCATCCGCATTCAGCGCCATCGCCGTGGCAAAACCGCCGTTCAGCGTGGTGTCGTAGTGCACTTTATACTGCAGCGCGCTGCGGCGAATCAGCTTGGAGTCCTCAATCGCCTGACGCCCTGCGGTGGTGTTGATGATGTAGGTGTACTCGCCATTCTTGATCCGGTCCTGAATGTGCGGACGACCTTCATGCACTTTATTGACCAAACGCGGGTTAATCCCGGCTTCGCCCAGCACCACTGCCGTGCCGTGGGTGGCATCCAGTTCAAAGCCCTGCTTAAGCAGCTTCGCCGCCAGATCCACCACCCGCTCTTTGTCGCCTTCGCGCACGGAAAGCAGCGCACGGCCCTTCTTCTTCATGGTTGAGTTACTGCCAAGCTGTGCCTTGGCGAACGCTTCGGCAAAAGTGCGGCCGACGCCCATCACTTCCCCGGTAGAGCGCATTTCCGGCCCAAGCAGCGGGTCAACGCCGGGGAATTTGTTGAACGGCAGGACCACTTCTTTCACCGAGTAATAAGGCGGGATAATTTCCTTCGTCACGCCCTGCTCAGTTAACGATTTACCTGCCATTACCCGCGCCGCTACTTTCGCCAGCGGTACGCCGGTGGCTTTGGAGACGAACGGGACGGTACGCGCCGCACGCGGATTCACTTCGATCAGGTAAACTTCGTTGTCTTTCACCGCAAACTGCACGTTCATCAGTCCACGCACCTGCAATTCAAAAGCCAGCTTCTGCACCTGCTGGCGCATCACGTCCTGAATTTCCTGGCTCAGCGTATAGGCAGGTAGTGAACAGGCCGAGTCGCCGGAGTGCACGCCTGCCTGTTCGATATGCTCCATAATGCCGCCAATCAGCACCATTTCACCATCGCAGATAGCGTCCACATCCACTTCTACCGCGTCGTCCAGGAAACGGTCCAGCAGTACCGGCGCGTCGTTCGAAACGCTAACCGCCGTCAGGAAGTAGCGGCGCAGGTCGGCTTCGTCGTAGACGATTTCCATCGCCCGACCACCGAGAACGTAAGACGGGCGTACCACCAGTGGGTAGCCAATCTCTTTCGCTTTCTCTACGGCCATTTCAATGGCGGTGACGGTAGCGTTAGCGGGTTGTTTTAGCTTTAAACGGTCAACTGCCTGCTGGAAGCGTTCGCGGTCTTCCGCGCGGTCAATCGCATCCGGGCTGGTACCAATCACCGGTACGCCAGCGGCTTCCAGCGCGCGCGCCAGTTTCAGCGGCGTCTGGCCGCCGTACTGGACGATCACGCCTTTCGGCTTCTCGATGCGCACAATTTCCAGCACGTCTTCCAGCGTCACCGGTTCAAAATACAGGCGGTCGGAGGTATCGTAGTCAGTCGAGACGGTTTCCGGGTTACAGTTAACCATGATGGTTTCATAACCGTCTTCGCGCAGCGCCAGCGAGGCGTGGACGCAGCAATAATCGAACTCAATGCCCTGTCCGATACGGTTTGGGCCACCACCAAGCACCATGATTTTGTCACGGTCAACAGACGGGTTTGCCTCACACTCATCTTCATACGTGGAATACATGTACGCGGTATCGGTAGCGAATTCAGCCGCACAGGTATCGACACGCTTATAAACCGGGTGCAGGTTATATTGATCACGCAGCTTGCGGATTTCCGCTTCACGTACGCCGGCAAGCTGGGCCAGACGGGCATCGGCAAAGCCTTTACGTTTTAACTGACGCAGGAAGTCGGCATCAAGACCGTTGATGCCGATGTCGGCCACCTTCTCTTCCAGGCGAACCAGCTCTTCAATCTGCACCAGGAACCAGCGATCAATGTTGGTCAGGTTAAACACTCCATCGACGGACAGACCCGCGCGAAACGCATCGGCGATGTACCAGATACGCTCGGCACCGGCATCTTTCAGTTCACGGCGGATTTTGGTTAATGCATCGGCATCGTCCAGATTTACCTTCGGATCAAAGCCGGTCGCGCCCACTTCCAGTCCGCGCAGCGCTTTTTGCAGGGATTCCTGCTGAGTGCGGCCAATGGCCATCACTTCGCCCACCGACTTCATCTGGGTAGTCAGACGGTCGTTAGCACCGACAAATTTTTCAAAGTTGAAGCGGGGGATTTTCGTCACCACGTAATCGATGGACGGCTCAAACGACGCCGGGGTACGACCGCCGGTGATATCGTTTATCAGTTCATCAAGGGTGTAGCCCACCGCCAGCTTGGCCGCGACTTTGGCAATCGGGAAACCGGTGGCTTTGGAGGCCAGTGCCGAGGAGCGTGACACGCGCGGGTTCATTTCGATCACAATCAGGCGGCCATTTTTCGGGTTGACCGAGAACTGGACGTTAGAACCGCCGGTTTCGACGCCGATTTCACGCAGCACCGCCATCGAGGCGTTACGCATGATTTGATATTCTTTGTCGGTCAGCGTTTGTGCCGGGGCAACGGTAATAGAGTCGCCGGTGTGAATGCCCATGGCGTCGAAGTTTTCAATTGAGCAGACGATGATGCAATTGTCGTTTTTATCGCGCACCACCTCCATCTCATATTCTTTCCAGCCAATCAGCGACTCGTCAATCAGCAGCTCATTGGTCGGTGAAAGATCCAGCCCGCGGGCGCAAATTTCTTCAAATTCTTCGCGGTTGTAGGCAATACCGCCGCCGGTGCCGCCCATGGTAAAGGACGGGCGGATGATGCACGGATAGCCCACATCAGCCGCCACCGCCAGCGCTTCTTCCATATTATGCGCAATGCCGGAGCGCGCGGTATCAAGGCCGATTTTCTTCATCGCCACGTCAAAGCGGCGACGGTCTTCGGCTTTATCAATCGCGTCCGCCGTCGCACCAATCATGGTGACGCCAAACTCGGCCAGCACGCCCTGACGCTCCAGCTCCAGCGCGCAGTTCAGCGCCGTCTGGCCGCCCATGGTCGGCAGCACCGCGTCCGGACGCTCTTTTTCAATAATCTTGCGCACCACTTCCCAGTGAATTGGCTCAATGTAAGTGGCGTCGGCCATTTCCGGGTCAGTCATGATGGTCGCCGGGTTGGAGTTCACCAGGATAACCCGGTAGCCCTCTTCACGTAGCGCTTTACACGCCTGTGCACCGGAGTAGTCGAACTCGCACGCCTGACCGATAACAATAGGACCCGCGCCCAGAATCAGGATACTTTTTATGTCTGTACGTTTTGGCATTTTCTCACTACTCCTGATTACTTAGCGGTTTTACGGTATTGCTCGATAAGTTCGATAAAGTGGTCGAACAACGGTGCGGCATCGTGAGGGCCGGGGCTGGCTTCCGGATGTCCCTGAAAGCTGAACGCCGGTTTATCTGTGCGATGAATCCCCTGCAACGTGCCATCAAACAGCGATTTATGTGTCACGCGCAAATTCGACGGCATTGATGCCTCTTCCACCGCAAAACCGTGGTTTTGCGCGGTGATCATCACGGTATTATTGTCGATATCTTTAACCGGATGGTTGCCGCCGTGGTGACCAAATTTCATTTTTACGGTTTTTGCACCGCTGGCCAGCGCCAGTAACTGATGGCCGAGACAGATACCGAACACCGGGATATCAGTGTCGAGGAAGGTTTTAATCGCCGTAATGGCATAGTCGCACGGTGCCGGGTCGCCGGGGCCGTTGGAGAGGAAAATGCCGTCCGGATTCATGTTCAGCACGTCGTCCGCTGGCGTCTGCGCCGGGACCACCGTCAGGCGGCAGCCACGGTCTACCAGCATGCGCAGGATGTTACGCTTTGCGCCGTAATCATACGCCACCACGTGAAACGGCAGTTCGTCCGCCGCTTTCGCTTCCGGCAATTCACCGGCCAGCGTCCAGCTTCCCTGTGTCCAGCTATAGGTTTCCACTGTGGTGACTTCTTTTGCCAGATCCATCCCATTCAGCCCCGGGAAGGCTTTCGCCTTCTCCAGCGCTAATTGTGCATCAGGATTATCGCCAGCGATGATACAACCGTTCTGTGCACCCTTCTCGCGCAGCAGGCGCGTCAGCTTACGGGTATCGATATCGGCAATTGCCACGATGTTATGGCGTTTAAGATAAGAAGAAAGGTCCTCGGTATTGCGGTAGTTGCTGGCAATCAGCGGCAGGTCGCGAATAATCAGCCCTTGTGCATGTACCTGAGAGGATTCTTCATCGGCTTCATTGGTGCCGACATTGCCGATATGGGGATAAGTAAGAGTGACGATTTGGCGGGAGTAGGAAGGATCAGTGAGGATTTCTTGATAACCGGTCATTGAAGTATTGAAAACGACTTCCCCAACCGCCGAACCCGTTGCCCCAATGGCCCGACCGTGAAACTGGGTTCCGTCTTCCAGAACCAATAGCGCTGACTTATTCAAAACACCCTCCAGAGAATATTCACTCACTTTATTTGCATATTAATTCATAATCGTGACCTGAATCAATGCAAATTTTGTTCACCGGCGGATTTCTGGCAAACGGCGGCATTCTGAAGAGAAGTCGGTCCAAAGTCAACTTAAAACGTGATTTAAACGCTTATTTCACTGCTCACACCAAAAACAGCCGTAAGTATCGGTAAAAAACCAAACCTTCACCACAACGAAAACGCTTGCGCACCGTAGTAAGAAAATAAAAACCCCAAAAGAGTAAAAAGCCAGCATGAGGGGAGCAAAATCGTGGTGAAAGGATATAAAAAACCCATTAAAAAATTTTTTTTAAGACTTAAAAGACAGAAAACACACAGAAAGCGATAAAATAAAAGGGCAATAAATATTGCCCCTTGTAATCAATGCATTAAGATTACAATAACCACATCACGATGGGTAATAAATCACTATAAATCGTG
This sequence comes from Superficieibacter electus, assembly GCF_002915575.1. Taxonomy (GTDB): domain Bacteria; phylum Pseudomonadota; class Gammaproteobacteria; order Enterobacterales; family Enterobacteriaceae; genus Superficieibacter; species Superficieibacter electus. The sequence goes on along the minus strand of NZ_PQGD01000024.1, from coordinate 30,500 downwards.
TAATCCAAGCACATCCCGCATATCAAAAAGACCATTTTCCTTCTTAAAAATCCACAATGCCGATTTAACTGCACCATTGGCAAATGTCATACGGCTTGAGGCTTTATGCGTGATTTCTACACGTTCACCGATATCAGCAAACATTGCTGTGTGCTCGCCTACGATGTCCCCGGCGCGTACGGTGGCAAAACCGATAGTGCCGGGCACGCGTTCACCGGTATGCCCTTCCCGACTGTAGACCGCGCAATCTTTTAATTCTTTGTTCAGTGCTCCGGCGATAGCGTCGCCCATCGCCAGCGCGGTGCCTGAGGGCGCATCCACTTTATGCCGATGGTGCGCTTCGATAATTTCGATATCGGTATAGTCGCCCATGACTTTCGCCGCTTTCTCCAGCAGCTTTAGCATAACGTTAACGCCGACGCTAAAGTTAGCGGCAAACACGAGGCCGATATCCTGCGCCGCATCGCGGATCGCCTGCTTACCTGCCTCATCAAACCCCGTGGTGCCGATAACCATGTTTTTGCCATGTTCACGGCAAAAGGCCATGTGTGTTAACGTGCCTTCCGGGCGAGTGAAATCGATAAAGACGTCAAAATCATCTTTTACTGCTTCAAGGCTGCTTTGCACGGTCACGCCCGTCATCCCGGCTCCCGCCAGTTCGCCTGCGTCGCTGCCGAGGAGCGACGAACCCTCGCGCTCCAGCGCTGCGCCCAGCGCCACGCCGTCCATTGCCAGAGCGGCCTGAATCAACTGGCGTCCCATACGCCCGCCCGCGCCCGCGATGGCGACGCGGATTTGTGCATCATGCATAGTCTTACTCTTATGTTAAAAAATGATTACAAAACGTTCTCAGGTTACCCAGCTCAATGAAAAGCTGCCAGCCGAAAACAGCGATAATTAGAAATTTATGTTAAAGCGCCGACGGTATCAGTAAAAAGCATAGTGGCTAGCGAAAACCGCACGACGTGCGGACCACTAGCGCCGGAGGAAGAATAATGCTTTTCGGCGGCTCATCATTACCCTGAATGCGACTAAACAGTAACTCCCCGGCTTTACGGCCGATTTCTTTGGCGGCCACTGATACAGTCGTTCGCGCTGGCTGCACCAGCGCCGCTTCGCTAATGTCGTCAAAACCCACCAGTGCAAAGTCACGGCCCGGCTCTCGTCCCATTTTACGCAACGCCTGCATTACGCCTAATGCCACAATATCCTGGTAACATACGGCGGCGGTGATTTGCGGATAGCGGTTTAACAATACTTCGGCCACGCGTGAACCGTCACTTTGGCTGGCCTCCGCGGTAACCAGCCATTCTGCTTTTGGCGCTATCCCATGCTCCAGTAGTTTACTGGTGAAACCACCAATGCGCTGCGAGCGCGTTCCTGAACGCAAGCTCCCCCCGATAAAAGCAATATTGCGATGCCCCAGTTGCAGCAGATGCGCCGTTGCCATTTGTGTTCCGAGAAAATTATTCGTGCCGACAAAGTCAAACCCCGGATCGTCAGGCGGACGCACCACCATAATGGCGGGAATATTACGCCGTTTCAGGGCCTCAAAAAATGCTCGCGGTGTTTCACGCGCCGCACACAGCACCATGCCACAGGCATTATTACGCATGAGTGAATCGACAAACTTTTGTTGCCGCTCACAGGACTCCTCGCTATTTGCCAGAAACAGTAACAGCTCATGGCGTTCCATTTCATGACTTAATCCTGCCGTCATTTCGCCATAAAACGGGTTAGTAATGTCATGCAGCAGCAATCCGACCTGGTTACTGCTCCGATTACGCAGATTGGCGGCGGTCTGGTTATATACATAGCCCGACTCGTCCAGCGCCTTCAACACCCGCTCCCGTGTTACCTGGGAGATGCGCCCCCGGTTGCGTAAAACCATCGATACGGTCGCTGTCGACACTCCGGCACGTTTGGCAACCTCTGCCAGCGTAATAGTGGTCATCGTTATCCTCTCTTTTTATAAAAGATTAATCGAATAACCGCTTCGTTGCCCATTTCTTTGTGATTCAATTCACACATCCCCTGTAAAAACGCCGCTAACTAAGCATTATGACGGGTTAATCGCGTTAACCACTCTTTCCATATCAGGTTAATCGATTAATCTTAGCTTAGCTATTACGGAGAAATAAAATGAGCAAAACTCGGTATGATAGATTTCCGGAGGTGGTCATTCCGGGATTTAATAGCCAGGCCTGGAACGGCTGGGAGTCAATCATGGCGGAACTTAACGCGCGGCTGGCTGACGGTGTGCGGACGGTATTAGTGATTGATTGCTACCCCGGCGTGCGGCTTAACGAACTCCAGACGGCTCTGTTAACGGGTATAAACCCGGTACTCACGCTGAATGTCGAAACGGCACAGAAAAACGCGCAGGCACTGCATGATCTCCTGGCCCGTAATCTGACGGATGACCGGGTGTTTGGCGTTCTCTCCTGCCACCAGCTTGACGAATTCTTCGAAGATGCCCGGCTCAACGCGTTGCGCGCTCAGGTTGAGCAGACTCAAAGTGGGTTGATTGTGATTTATGGACCTGGCGCATCGCTGGTCCATCCCGGCGACGTGCTTATCTACGCCGACATGCCACGCTGGGAGCTCCAACAGCGGATGCGCAGCGGCGAATTGGGCAACTGGGGCGCAGAAAATCAAAATGAAGATATGCTCCGCCGCTACAAACGCGCTTTCTTTGTCGAATGGCGGGTGTTCGACCGTCATAAAACGCCGCTGCTTAAAAAAATGGATTATCTGCTGGATACCACTATCGCTGATGCCCCGGCGATGGTCAGCGGTGAAGCGCTGCGCGCGGGGCTTGAGCAAACCACGTGCCGTCCCTTCCGCGTCATGCCATTTTTTGATCCTGGCGTCTGGGGCGGACAGTGGATGAAAAACACGTTTGATCTCGATCCCACGGCACCAAACTACGCATGGTGTTTTGATTGCGTGCCCGAGGAAAACAGCCTGCTGCTACGTTTTGGCGCTGTGCGGATCGAGATCCCCTCCCAGGATCTTGTCCTGCTTTATCCCCGTTCACTGTTAGGAGAGAAAGTTCACGCTCGTTTTGGGACGGAGTTTCCCATTCGCTTTGATTTTCTCGATACCGTCGGCGGGCAGAATCTCAGTTTCCAGGTGCATCCGGTGACGGAGTACATCCAGCAGCAGTTCGGTATGCATTACACCCAGGATGAGAGCTACTACATTCTGGATGCACAGCCGGGCGCGACCGTATATCTCGGCACTAAAACGGGTACCCAACCACAGGAGATGCTGGCGGATCTGGAGGCTGCACAACGCGGCGAGAAATCGTTTGACGATGTGCGTTTTGTCAATGCGATCCCGGCGCGCAAACACGATCACTTTCTTATTCCGGCCGGCACCGTCCACTGCTCCGGCGCGGGAACTATGGTGCTGGAGATCAGCGCCACGCCTTATATTTTTACCTTTAAGTTATGGGACTGGGATCGACTGGGAATGGATGGACTTCCGCGTCCGGTGCACCTGGAGCACGGCAAACAGGTCATCGACTGGCAGCGCGATACGGCGTGGGTAATGAATAATCTGGTCAATCGCATTGAACCGCTTGAAGAGGGAGACGGCTGGCGGGAGGAGCGTACCGGGCTACACGAACGTGAATTTATCGAAACTCGCCGTCACTGGTTTACCGCGCCAGTTACGCACCATACCCACGGTGGCGTGAACGTACTGAATCTGATTGAGGGAGAGGAAGCGCGAGTGGAAAGCCCAGGCGGCGCTTTTGAGCCCTTTATCGTGCACTATGCCGAAACATTCATCATCCCGGCAAGCGTAGGAGAGTACCGGATTTCACCATGGGGTAAAGGGATGAATCAACAACTGGCGACTATCAAAGCCTGGGTAAGGGGGTAACGATGATCCATTTTCTTGTTGCCACTCATGGCCCTCTGGCAACCGCGCTACTGGAGAGCAGCCGAATGGTATACGGCACACTTCCTAAAGTGACTGCCGTAACGCTAACTGAACAGGCGGGTATTGAGGAGTTCAGAGAGGATTTTTCTCGTGCCCTGCACGCCGCCAGCATCGGAGCCGATGGCGTGCTGGTGCTGTGCGATATGCAAAGCGGAACGCCGTGGAATGTCGCCTGCCAGTTTGCCTTTTCGCCTCAAATGATGCCCCCGGTGGCAGTCGTAGCGGGCGTCAACTTTCCGATGCTGCTGCAAACGGACGAGGTAAGCCATTATGGCGACGTACAGACCGCCGCCCGGCAACTTATTGCGCTCACTCATCCCTCGCTGATTCTGGCAGAGCTAACGGTATCCGATCCGTCGGATGATTTTTAAGGAGACACGATGAGCATTTCATTTGTTCGCATTGATGACCGGGTTATTCACGGGCAACTGGTGACGCGCTGGGCGAAAGAGTTACCCTGCGACGGCATCGTGGCTATTGATGACGCTGTCGCCGCCGATCCCCTCCTCTCTTCCGTCATGAAAGGTGCCGTGCCGGATACCAAAGTCTGGCTTTTTACGACCGCGACAGCGATTGAAAAACTGCCGAAAGTGATTGCCAGTGAGAAAAATTATTTCGTGATTGGTAAGTCGCCAGTGACGCTGCAACGCCTTGAACAAGCGGGGATCAGCCTGAAAAATGCCAATGGTAAAATTAATGTCGGCCCCATGAGTGCGCGGGCGAATACCACTACCATTGGCCCTAACCAATCGGTTAATGCAGAGGAGATTGCTGCGTTTGACTGGCTCACGGCGCAAGGGCATAGCGTGGAATTCCGTCTGGTTCCCGATGCCAGCGCTTATCAGTGGCAGGACGCCCGGCAAAAACTGAAATAAGGAGACGACGATGTTTATTGAAGCCACATTGATCGGCATTCTCTGTTATCTCGGCGCGCTGAGTTGCCCGTGGCTACTGGGGCTAACTGGTGGCTGGTATTTAATTACTCGCCCATTGGTCTCCGGTTTACTGGTTGGGCTCATTCTCGGTGATGTGAAAACCGGTATTATGATCGGCGTGGCGGTGCAGGCCGTATACATTGCCATGGTCACACCCGGCGGTTCGATGCCCGCCGATCTGAATTTCGTCGCCTTTCCGGCGATTGCGCTGGGGGTACTTTCCGGTCAGGGGCCGGAGGTGGCCGTCGCGCTGGCTGCGACGATTGGTATCGCCGGAACCATTCTCTTTAATGCCATGATGGTGCTGAACTCATTCTGGAACCATCGTGCTGACCGAGCCATTGAGCAAGATAGCGTGCGTGGGATTTACCTGAACAGCGTTATTTTCCCCCAGGCCACCAACTTTGTACTGCGTTTTGTGCCCACTTTTATTGCCGTCTATTTTGGCGCGCAATATATCAGCGGCTTTATGGAAAGCCTGCCAAAAATCGTGCTGTCGACAATGAACGTACTGGGCGGAATTTTGCCTGCCGTCGGGATCGCTATTTTGCTGAAACAGATTATCAAGAGCTACTCGCTGCTGATTTATTTCCTGGTGGGTTTTGTCTGCATTGTTTTTCTGAAGCTCAATATGGTGGCGCTGGTGATTGTCGGCGCGTTGTTGGCGCTTATTCACTATAACTACAAACCGGAACCGCAGCTGAGCGTAAATGCTCCGCCCGCGGCGGATGATGAGGATGAATTCTGATGGAAGAACGCAAACTGAATCGTCGCGATCTACGTCGCTGTTGGCGAGCATGGATGATGCACAATCTGTCATCGATGAGCTTTGAACGCCTGCAATCTCTCGGTTTTTGTCTCAGCCTGCTGCCTGTCGCCCGTAAGCTTTACCCGGATGCAGCGCAGCGCACAGAGATGCTGCGCCGTCACGCCTCATTTTATAATACCGAACCCCAGTTGGGTGCCATCGTCAATGGCATGGTACTGGGGCTGGAGGAGAAACGTGCTAATGGCGAACCGATTGACGGTGAAACGATTAATACGTTGAAAGTCGGGTTAATGGGTCCGGTGGCAGGGATCGGCGATTCGATGATTCCTGGTATGTTGATCCCCATTTTATTAAGTATCGGGATGGCACTGGCGGCGGGAGGTAACATCCTGGGTCCGCTTTTTTATACCGTTGCCTGGCTGGCGATCATTATTCCTGGCTCGTGGTTGCTGTTTCTGAAAGGCTACAAAATGGGGTCCGGCTCGGTGGAAATGCTGGTGAGCAGCAAATCGACCCGCCTGCGCGAAGCGTTATCCTTGCTGGGCGTTTTCGTGATGGGCGGCGTGGCAGCCAGTTACGTGAAACTGGGTACGGGCCTGGAATTCATCACTAAAGATGGCGTGAATATTCACGTTCAGCAAATGCTGGACGGTATATTTCCACAATTACTTCCTCTCATTGTTGTGCTGGGTACCTGGTATCTGATGGCAAAACGAGGCGTGTCACCGGTAAAAGCAATGCTACTGCTGCTCGTGCTGGCGGCGCTCGGCGTGCTAACCGGCGTATTTAGCGGATAAGTTACCGGCGGATCAGTCTTCTTTTCCATAATAAGGAAGACTGAGATTAACGAATAAACTAATAACATTTTCTGAACTGGCATCATTCATTTTGCTAATTTTATAATAAAAAATCATAACGGCGATTGCCGTCATTTATTTGTGCAGCCACTTTTTTATTCTGAACATCAGGAGATAATTATGAATAAGATTGAAGGGGTGCTGGAAAAATGGCTTATCCCGGTGGGAAGCTGGGTTTCACAAAATAAGACATTAACAATATTAAAGAATGCAATGGTGTCTTTGATACCGGTGACTATCGGTGGGTCATTTGCGCTTATTATTATGTATTTCCCCTTTATTGACTCCGTCGTGAGTGCAGAAGCATTATTATTAATCAGGCAAATTCTTTCTCCGATCGTTGACATCACGTTAGGGCTCATATCGCTTTATCTGATCGTGTGTATCGCCTGGTTTTATGCTAAAGAATACGAAATGTCAGTGCTGTTTACCCTCTTTGTGGTGCTGGGCTCCTTTCTGATTTTGATCCCTTTCTCGGTCATAACTGAAAATGGCACTAGCAGCGTGAATATTCCCACCCAATATCTTGGCTCTGCGGGCATGTTTGTTGGGATCTTTGCTGCTTTCTTCGCATGCACCCTGTACCGTTGGCTGACCTCTAAAAACCTGGCAATCAAGCTACCGGATATGGTGCCGCCGAATGTAGCAAATTCCTTTTTATTTTTGATCCCGCTTATCATTACCTTCCTGTGCATGGCGCTGATCCGCTTTGGTTTCTCGCTGACGCCGTATGGAAGTATCAATAAATTTATTTATGAAGTTCTGCAATCACCGATGGTCAACATCGGTACCGGCCTGATCCCTACGGTGATCGCTACCCTCTTCGTACAGCTTTTCTGGTTTATGGGGCTGCATGGCCAAAGTCTGGTCGGCGCAATTATGTCGCCGCTCTGGCAGGTGGCTTCAACCGCTAACGCCTCAGCTTTTGCCGCTGGCGAACCACTACCGTATATCGTCACCCAACAGTTTATGGAAGTGTTTATCTGGCCACAATTTTTCTCACTGGTCATTGCCTTGCTCCTCTTTGCTAAAAAAGCGACCGCTGGCGCTGAAATAGGCAAGATATCCGTGCCTGCAGGGCTATTTAATATCTCAGAACCCGTTGCGTTTGGCCTACCGGTAGTATTAAACGTATTTATTCTTATTCCCTGGGTACTGGTCATGGTGGTTTTTGTAATCAGTACTTATGCCTTTATGTATTTCGGCATTGTTCCCCGCCCTACCGGCGTGCAAATTCCCTGGACCACTCCCCCACTACTCTCCGGATTTCTGGCAACCAACTCCATTATGGGCGCGCTACTTCAGGCATTTAACCTGTTTATTGGCGTACTTATCTGGCTACCGTTTATTCGGATTATGAATAAACAGAACACAATAAAATAAAAGGAGCTTATTATGTTTTATCAATTTCCACACCATTTTTCCTGGGGCAGCGCCATTTGGGCGCAAGGAACGGAAGGAGCCTGGGATCAGGATGGCAAGGCACAAACGGTATATGAAAAATATTACCAGATGCAGCCCACGCGCTTTTATAACCAGCAAAGCCCCTATGACACGCTGGACTGGTACCATCGCTATCCAACTTATCATGATTATCTTTCCCGGTTAAATCATCAAAGCTTTCGCACCTCAATTCTGTGGGCAAGGTTAATGCCTGATGGCAAAAATGTTAACCCTCAGGCGGTAGAGTATTATCGGACGCTATTCCGTGACTTAAAGCAACGTGGTCTTGATGTCTATGTTGTGTTGTACTGGTTTGATATGCCTGTGCTGTTTGAAGATCGCGGTGGCTTTGGCAACCGTGAAGTTATTGATGATTTTGTGGCCTACTGCCAACAATGTTTTGAATTGTTCGATGACCTGGTCGATATCTGGCATATTTATAATGAGCCACGGGTCGATGCGGATCTGAAGTATTATGATGACCGCTGCTATCCAAATATTGTTGATTTTCGCTATCACAGCCAGGTGATTTTTAACATGGTGCTGGCACATGCTCGCGTGGTCGAATGTTATAAAAAGCATCACTTTACCAAAAAAATTGGCTCCGTTATTGATATCAACCATGTTTACCCGCGTAGCCAAAACGCGGAAGATGTGCAGGCGGCGGAGGCTTTTGCGTTATTAAACTACCGCTGTTTTCTCGATCCGCTCATCCACGGTCATTTCCCGGAAAATTATTTCACCATGCTTGCAGAGATCGAAGCGGCACCGGAATATACCACTGACGATCTGCGTATCATTGCCGACAACACTATTGATGTTCTCGGCATTAACTATTATTTCCCTGCTCGGGTCAAAGCAAAAGATCCTCAGTCTGCAACAACGCAAAAACAGGATCGCGATGCATTTTATGATCCTTACATTATGCCCGGACGAGTCATGAATACCTCTCGTGGCTGGGAGATTTACCCTCAGGCGCTATACGATACGCTGATGATGATTAAAAACGCCTATCGTAATGTTGAATGTTATATCAGTGAAAACGGGATGGGGGTTGAAAAAGAAGAGAAGTACCGGGGCGAAAACGGCGAAATCCAGGACGATTATCGTATCGAATTTTTACAGCAGCATCTGCGTTGTGTTCACCAGGCGTTGACTGACGGGGTTAATCTTCATGGCTACCATCTGTGGTCGTTTATTGATTTATGGTCGCCAAGCAATCAGTTTAAAAATATGTATGGATTAGTTGAGTTTAATCCACAAACAAAAGAGACCCGGTTGAAAAAAAGTGCTCACTGGTATCGTCAGGTCATTAACGATAACGGATTTACCATTGTCTAAAAAGCATCAGGTTGCAGGATACGCCTGCAACCTGATATTCACTTCTCAGGGGTGAAAATTAAGCCAGCTGGCTGCTGCTTTTTCCGGTTTTGAAATAAACTGAAAACGCGCCGGATCATTTATAAACTGCTGATAGACTGGCTCGTCGGTAATGCCAAATTCAGTATATTTTCTCGGCGTGACGACCTGAAGCCGCCCGGGCAGATAATGAGAATTATGTTGCCAGATAATGTTGTTATTTTGCACCAGCGGATACCAGGCCAGCCCCTTGTGAGCACGTACTGCCTCATACTCAAATCCATATTCCCGATCGCACCAGGCCCCGAAGGTTAGCGCTTCATCCGGACTGGCTGAAATCGTAGCATGTCCCCACCCTGGCGGTACCAGCACTTTTTCACCAGGCCCTGCCAGTACGGCAAAACAGCGCCCCGGTTCATCTTCAACGAACTCCTGCATGTAAATAATGGCCTTGCCCTGCCAGATTTCGTAAAGTTCAGGCGGCGACCAGCCGCTGTGCTGACTGATGCGATGTACGTGCCCCTGGCTACGAATGGGTTCGTCGCCTAGCTGGCCTGCCGCGTATGTCACCACGCCAAATAGCAGCATCCGCTTTTGTAATTCCTCCCGATCCTGAAGGCGCGCGACATCCATCGCAATGGCATACACCTGTTCCGGCCCGTCGCAGTCAGGATCGCGCAGCGAGCCACGGATCTGATCGAGAGTACGGATTTCCGGCATCGGTCCGATCACGTCATTGCCATAGCTGAACCCCAGTGGCTGTTGATGGACAGACATATCCAGACCATAGTCAGTCATGATGATATTCCTTCAACTGAACGCGCCCCACTTCTTCCACCACCCGCAGATTAAATCCCTGCGTCAATGCGGCATAATCATGCCCCGCTGCGCACGGCCAGACGGCCAGCGCGGAGAGAATATCATTGCCGGTGTTGATCAGTCGGTGAGCCGTAAAACCAGGGATGATATGCACCGAGCCGGGAAAGACAGGCTCAAGGCGCGCCGTGCCCTTCTCATCCTGGAGCAGCAACAAACCGCTCCCGCGCAGGCCATAGTAAACTTCCCCCTGCTCGCGCTGGGCATGAAAATGACCGCGGGTCATAAAATACTCATCGCCTACTTTTCCCGGCTGTAGATGCGTTACGCCGGTGTACAACGCGCCAGCAATCGGAGCGCTATCCACCATCTCCACGTCATAAACAATTTGCTGCGGATCGCACGCCAGCCAGGCTTTTTCATCCATAAAGACGTGAGTAAGGTTTTGCAGACGCGTTGATTTGCGGATGAGCGGTCCGTTGGTGAACTGACCACTGGCCCATGCCACCTGCGGCGGCTGAGTGATAGAGATTGTCATATTTTTCTCCGGCCCAAGGAGAACAGCGATAAAATAATAGCAGGTTAATCGATTAATCCTGAGGGATGGATCACTATTTTACCCTGGCAGCAGGCATGCTTCTGGCGTTCGGCAAGAGGTTAATGGCTGAGTTAACCGCATGTTTGCACGACAGACGTTACCGCCAGCGTCATCATCACGTTTTTTATGACTTTGACAGGTTAATCACATTTACCACTCATTTTACCTGAGATTAATCGATTAACCTGGTGTGTAATGTGACGTTGACATGGAATCACGCTCACGTAACGGAGGCAGCATGATATTAAGTCACGTCACATCCCCCGATCTGATTGTCCTGGATAGCCCCTGGCAAAACCGCACGGAGATCCTTGAACAGTTAAGCCAGCGCTTGTTTAACCTCGGTAAAATCAGCGACAAAGACCGTTTTTTACAGGCGGTCTGGCAGCGGGAAAGCCTTTCTGAAACCGGCTTTGAACAAGGTATTGCCATCCCTCATGGTAAATCAGATACCGTTATCCACCCGGCTTTCGCCGTCGCCCGCCTTACCCGGCCTGTTGAGGACTGGCCGACGATGGACGGTGAAGATAAGGTCGATTTAGTTTTTTTACTGGCCGTGCCAGAGCAAGATGATGCAGGCCATTTACGCTTACTGTCGGCGCTCAGTACGGCGCTGATGAATGAAGAAAATGTTTTAGCACTCAAGCAGGCACAATCGACAGCGGAATTCCTCTCTCTGCTGGATAGCGCGGAAACCACGCAGTCGCATTCGCTGGTCAACGATACTGGTAAAAGCATCATTGTCATTACCTCCTGCTCTGCGGGCATTGCGCATACATATATGGCCGCAGAAGCGCTGGAAAAAGCCGGTGCCGCCTGCGGGGTGACCGTATACAGTGAAAAACAGGGCGCGAGTGGCATTGAGGATGCGGTCAATGAGACGCAAATCAGGCAGGCCGAAGGGGTGATATTCGCCGCGTCCCTGCCGCCAAAGGGTAAAGCGCGTTTTAACGGTAAACCTTTTGTCGCCACGTCGGTATCAGAGCCGCTGAAAAATGCCGAAGGATTAATCGAGAGGCTACTTCATCATCCTGATGGTATCGTGACGGCGGCAAGTGAAACCGACGAGCGCCCGGAAGGCCAAAAACAGGGCTTTCTTTCTCAGCTTTATATGGGCGTCTCCAGCGGCATCTCTTACATGATCCCGGTGATCGTCGCAGGGGGTCTGATGATCGGTATCGGGCAGCTTGCCGCCAGTATTTTTGGCGTCACCGATATTGGCAACGCTACATTCGCCACGCACACCAATACCCTGCTGGTCATTTGTCACTTCCTGACGCTCTACGGCAACATGATCATGAAGTTCATGTATCCGGTATTTGCCGCCTATATGGCTTATAGCATAGCGGACAGACCGGGGCTGGTGCCGGGCTTTATCGGCGGCGCGTTTGCCGCCGGATTGCACTATACCTTCTGGGCCGTCAGTGGCGGCATACCTTCCGGTTTTCTCGGCGCGCTGATCCTCGGCATGCTGGCAGGCATCATCGCCAATTATCTCAATCGCCATATTCGGCTGCATAAACATTTGCAGGCCATGAAACCGATGCTGATCGTTCCCGGTCTTACGGTGCTGATACTGTTCTTTATTAACTTCTATTTTGTCGATCCGGTCTTCGGGAGCCTCAATCAGTTCTTCCAGCAATTTATCATCAACCACGGTAACGGCAGTGCGTTGACTCTGGCGGCGATTATTGCCTCACTGACAGCGTTCGATTTAGGCGGACCGGTCAATAAATCTGCCGGTGCCATCGCCATTGGCCTCGCCGCGGATCATATCTTCCCACTGACCGCCCGCACGTTAGGCATCGTTATTCCACCGATCGGGATTGGTCTGGCAACAGTGATTGACAAATACATTGTTCGTCAGCGGGTGTTTGATGCCAACCAACGTATTACCGGTACCACTTCGTTGATCCTCGGCTTTTTAGCCATCGGTGAGGGGGCGATTCCGTTCATGTTAAAGAATCCGGTGATCACCATTTCTATCAACATCCTTGGCGCAGTGCTGGGCGCGATTATTGCTATTAGTCTCGGCTCGGTGCAGTGGTTCCCCCTGCCCGCTATCTGGGGCTGGCCGCTGGTGGAACATCTTCCGGCCTATCTGGCCGGGATGTTCTCCGGCGTCATTTTTATTGCGCTGGCAAACGTACTGGTACGCTATCAGTTAATTAAGCGCGGTAAGATCATCATCCATTAACAGGGAAGTAAAATGCGTAAGAAAGAGGTTTATGTGGTGGCGCATTGCCACTGGGACGCAGAGTGGTATTTCACCTGTGAAGATTCCCACATTCTGCTGATAGAAAATATCGACTATCTGCTCAATCTGCTGGAATCCGATCCCATGTTTACCAGTTATACCTTCGACGGGCTGGCCATTGTGCTGGATGACTATTTACAAATCCGTCCGGAGAATGCCGAACGTCTGAAAGCCCTGATTTCGCAGCGGCGTCTGTTTGTCGGGCCGTGGTATACCCAGTGCGATTCTTTACTGATCCGCAGTGAGTCCCTGATCCGTAATCTGCAATATGGCATCGCCACGGCGGAACAATTTGGCCACAGCATGAACGTCGGCTATCTGCCGGATATCTTTGGTCAGCACTGCTACCTGCCATCGATTTTCCGCGATTTGGGCATTGATTACTGCGTGCTACAACGCGGGGTGTATACCGATCAGATTAACGGCAATCTGAATATGCACTGGCGCTCGCCCAACCAAAAAAGCGTGGCGATGAACTACCTCTATTACGGCTATGGTCCGGGTAAATTTCTCAGTGCTGACGAGGGTTACCTGAAAGGGCGTTTGCTGCCGATCCTTGATCAACTCAGTAAAATGAACACGGCTACCGATAAAGTCCTGCTGCCCTGCGGCGGCGATCAGGTCCTGCCCAACGCCACTTTTCCGGCCACGGTTGCCAGACTGAATCAGCAGGATCTGCCGTGGCACTTTACCATGGCAGACTACGAGTCCTATATGCGCGATGTCTGGTCAACTACTGAGTTCACTCATACGCTGGAGGGGGAGCTTTTTGCCTGCCAGAAATCACGCATTCACCGCACCTGCCACTCCACCCGCTACGATCTGAAGCGCCAGACCTGGCAGACCGAGCGTCTGTTGCTCGACCAGCTTGAGCCACTGACCGCCATTGCCGCCCTGCTCGGTGTCTCCTGGCCTGCGCCCCTTATCCATGAGATGTGGAAAAAAGTGTTCTCCGCGCACGCACACAACGGAATCGAAGCTTCTAATGCCGATGCGGTTAACCAGAACAATATGCATCGCCTGGTCAGCGTTGAACGCTCGGCATTAAGCCTGATTAATCTGCTGAAGAAAAAAATCAGCTATCAGATTAGCCAGCACACCGGGCATAGTCAGATTCTGGTGGTCTTCAACAGCGATATCTCTGCGCTGGATGGCGTGGTACAGGCCGTGATTTTCAGCCGGGATAAGAACATCACGCTCTATCATGGCGATACCGTGATTGACAGCACGATTGTCAGCCAGCAACAGCTTGATGGCGGGCAGATTGTCATCGTGACGGCTGAAGGGGAAAAACTGCAATCCGTTGATGATTATTACCGCAGCGAAATCCTGCTGCGCGTACCGCCGATGCAGGGGCTGGGTTACCAGACGCTGACGGTAAAAGAAGGCGTCGCCTGCCCGGTTTTAACCTCATCCAGCGCCGACACTATTGAGAATGAGCGTTACCGTCTGACCCTCAGCCAGGGTGCGTTGATCCTTGAAAATCGCCTTACCGGCCAGCGGGTCGAAGATGTGCTGCGTTTTAGCGAATGTGGCGATAACGGCGATGAATTTGATTTTGCGCCCCTGCCGGGTGACAACGATTTGTTTGCTGGTAAATTCCGCCTGATAAGCACTGAAACCAGCCCGCTGACTGCCCGAATGACGCTGGCATCGACGATCGCTATTCCGCTGAATATGCCAGCCCGCCTCGCTGGGGAGCCTTTACAGCCAATGACCATCACCACCACTCTGGAACTGCGTCAGCAGGAGTCTGTGGTGCGCGTGCGTCATCAGTTGGTTAATGAGGCTGTCGATCACCGTCTGCGGGTACAGATTAAAACGCCGATCGACAACCCGGCCTTCTCCTGGGCCGATCAGGGCTTTTCGCTGATTAAACGCGAAACCCGTAGCCGCTACCTGCAAGGGTGGCGCGAGAACGGTTTTGTGGAAAAACCGATGCCGATTTACACCATGGAAAACATGGTCTGCCTGCGTGAGGATCACGCGACAATGGGCGTAATAACACAGGGAATTAAAGAGTACGAGGTGTTACCTGACGAAAATAGCATTGCCCTGACGCTTTTTCGCAGCACGGGCCTGCTGGGAAGAGACGACACCCCATGGCGTCCGGGCCGCGCTTCTGGCATCAATAATAAAGTCGTGGAGACGCCCGATGCCCAGTTACTCAAATCCCTGACGTTTGACTATGCGCTGGTGCTGGATGATAACCTCGCCGATGCTGCACTGCTAAAACTGTGCGATCGCTACCGCGAGCGGCATCTTACCTACCAGATGCAGACCTTAAATACGTTTGAAGAACGACTGGAAAGGTTCACTATTCCGTTAGCGAAATCCCCCCTTATTCCTGACGCGCAATTTATCGCGCTGGCGAACGCGCAGCTTGTTCTGAGTTTATGTAAACCGGGGAACAATCCGCGCGAAGTGATCCTGCGGGTGTTTAATCCTGGCGACAAGCCGGAGCCGCTGGCGCTGAATATTGCTCAACCTCATCAGCGTTATCAACTCTCTCTGCGCGAAGAACGGCTCTCCCTCCTTAGCGAAAATGTCACTATTGCCGCTAGAGACTATCTGACCCTGGCCGTCGTGTTTGAGGAGGTATGTTGAAATGAGAAAATCAAATTACGACAAGTTTCCTGAAGTGACGGTCAGCGGTTTTGACCAGCAGGCATGGCAAGGCTGGGCGCAGATTATCAGACAACTGAAAGCCCGCTGCGCGAGTGGCGAAAAAACGGTCCTGGTGATGGATTGTTACCCCGGCGTGCGCCTGCAGGAGCTGGAGGAAAATGTGCTGCCAGCCCTGGGCGCTTCGCTCATTCTTAATAGTGAAACGGCCCGTAAATCCGCCGCCGCATTAAGCGCCGAGCTGGCCCATCATATTACCGACGATCGGGTATTCGGCGTACTCTCCTGCCACTCGCTGAGTGCTTTTTTTGATGCCGATGCATTAGCCCGGTTACGCCATCAGGTTGATATGCAGCAAAGTGGCCTGGTCATCGTCTACGGACCCGGCGCAGCGCTGGTGCACCCTGGTGATATTCTGCTCTACGCCGATCTGCCCCGCTGGGAAATACAGCAACGCATGCGCAGCGGCGAATTAGGTAACTGGGGGGCGCACAACGAGCATGAAGATATCCTGCGCCGCTATAAGCGGGCGTACTTTATCGAATGGCGCGTCTTTGATCGTCATAAGACCCCATTACTTCAACGCACCGATTATTTACTGGATACCACGCAGGCCGGTGCGCCAGCCATGATCGGCGGAGATGCGTTGCGATATGGTCTGGAGAAAACCACGCAGCGTCCTTTTCGCGTCGTGCCTTTCTTCGACCCCGGCATTTGGGGCGGCCAGTGGATGAAAAAAACGTTCGACCTTGATCCTGCTCAGCCTAACTACGCCTGGTGCTTCGACTGTGTGCCGGAAGAAAACAGCCTGCTGCTGCGTTTTGGCGAGATCCGTATCGAAATCCCCTCGCAGGATCTGGTTCTGCTCTATCCTCGTGCGTTACTGGGAGAAAAAGTCCACGCCCGCTTTGGCGCAGAGTTTCCGATTCGCTTTGATTTTCTCGACACCATTGGCGGGCAAAACCTGAGTTTTCAGGTGCATCCGCTGACTGACTATATTCAGCAGACCTTTGGTATGCATTACACCCAGGATGAAAGTTATTACATGCTGGAGGCCGAAGCCGGGGCAGAAGTGTATCTGGGAACTAAAGCCGGTATTGATCCACAGGAGATGCTGGCGTCACTGGCAGCGGCGGAACGGGGTGAAAGCGCGTTTGACGATGAAAAGTTTGTTAATCGCTTTCCGGCACGTAAACACGATCATTTTCTGATCCCCGCCGGAACGGTTCACTGCTCCGGGGCAGGAGCCATGGTGCTGGAAATCAGCGCCACCCCCTACATTTTCACCTTTAAACTGTGGGACTGGGGACGCAAGGGGATGGACGGTCTGCCACGTCCGGTGCATCTGCAACACGGCGCAAAAGTCATCGACTGGCAGCGTGATACCGACTGGGTCAAAGCACACCTGGTTAATCAGTTTACACCGGTTGCCGAAGGCGATGGCTGGTGTGAGGAGCAAACCGGCTTACATGAGCGTGAGTTTATTGAAACCCGACGCCACTGGTTTACCTCGCCGGTCATCCATGACACTGGCGGCGGCGTCAATGTTCTTAACCTGGTAGAAGGAACAGAAGCCCTCGTGGACAGTCCGGATAATGCGTTCGAGCCGTTTATTGTGCATTATGCCGAAACCTTTATTATCCCCGCGGCCGTAGGGAAATATCGTATTTCGCCCTGGGGAGAAGGAATCGGTCAGAAGCTTGCCACAATGAAAGCCATTGTCAGGTAGTGATTTTCGGTATCTCGTCGCCCTGACGAGATACCGGTACGTTCCGGTGAACTGGCACTCGTCGCATTGTGGCAGGTCCTTTTCTTATGCCAGGGTATAACTCACCAGCAGCTGGCCTTTTTTTACTTTTATCTGCGTGATTTCAACCTCTCCGACGGCCGCAAGATTCGCGACATGCGTTCCGCCACAGGGATACGCAAGTAAATCCCCGAAGCTGACCATTCGCAAACCGTCCTCACATGAAATATGCCGGGGAAGGTCGTCTGCCAGCCACTGATGAATCAGCGTCAGTAGCATGCTGACCTCTGGCTGAGCGGCGTGGCCAGAAGCTGCGAACGTGATCTTTCCTTCTCCGGGCCAGTGATGCGCTTTAACGGGACGCCAGCCACACTGTTCTCCTGCCAGACCAATTAAGTGTCCGGCGGAATGCAGGCGAGCGTGTTGCAGGCGAGTCGTGGCATCAACACGCATCTCAACCTCTCCCGTCGCCAGCGGCTCAGCCAGAAGATGTACAATGCGGTCATCGCGCTGTACGACGCCTTCAACCGTTATGCCCGCTATCTGCCCACGGTCCGCCGGTTGCCCTCCCCCCTGCGGATGAAAAAGGGTTTTATCCAGTTCGATCATATAACGACCTTCCTCATCAGGAGTGACGTTTATCACCTGCGCATGCCCCGTAAGGGCGTCGCTGGTGTAATACAGGCGTTCGGTCATGGTTGTTCTCCTTGTTGGCAGTACAGTATATTGATATCTGCAATGATGATAATCCCTCAAACCTTCAATGCACTTTTGCATACCAGGCACAAATGAACATCACTTTACTTCCCGATTTGGCGCTTTTTGTTCATGTGGTCGAACAGGAGAGCTTTTCAGCGGTGGCCCGCCAGTGTGGGATCACCCCGTCGGCGGTCAGCCGCAGCATCTCGCGACTGGAACAGGAAATGGGCTGCAAATTATTGCACCGAACCACGCGCAAGCTGCGCCTGAGCGACGTGGGCAGACCGGTGTATGAACATGCCAGGGCGATGCTGGAGGCGGCGCGTGAGGCCGTGGATTCTGCCAGTAGCGAGCAGGAAGTGGCGCAGGGCAGGCTGACGCTCAGCGTGCCAAAAGCGGTGGGCCGTTTTGTTATCCATCCGTTGATGCTGGAGTTTTTTAACTGCTATCCCAAAATTGATGTCTGCCTGCGGCTCGAAGACCGTTATCTGGACTTTGTGGATGACGGCATCGACCTGGCGCTGCGGATCACCTCTTCACCCTCGCCAGGACTGCACGGCAAACCACTGATGCCTGTAACTCATATTATTTGCGCCACCCCGGCATATTTGCAGCAATACGGCACGCCGCAAACGCCGCAGGACTTACGTGTTCATAGCTGTATCAGTCTCGGGGAATCACCTGCCGATGCACGCTGGAAGTTTCGCCGTGATGGAAAAACAGAAACTATTCAGACACACGGACGCTACGCCGCTAACCATACCGGTGTAAGACTTGATGCGGTAAAACAACATTCAGGTATTGGTAGCCTGCCGCTGTTTACCGCCCGCGATGCGCTGGCACAGGGTGAAATCGTACAGGTGCTAGCGGATTGGGAGTTTATCAGCAGCTATTCCGGCCAGCTTTGGTTACTGTGGGCGAGTAATAAACATATGCCCGCCAGAATGCGGGCAATGATTGATTATCTCAGTCGAAAGATGGCGGAAAAGGGATAATTAGTCGACTTCACGCACGTCCACACGCAGCTCTTTCGGCACTTCAAAGACGATGTTTTCTTCACGTCCTGCCAGCGGAATGGCTTCCCCGCCGCCAAGCGCCTGAAGACGCGCGATCACATTCTGCACCAGAATATCCGGAGCCGATGCACCGGCGGTAACACCCACGCAGTTAGCCCCGCTCACCCAGGCTTCCTGAATATCGCTCGCATCATCAATCAGGTACGCGGCTTTGCCCATGCGCTGTGCCAGTTCAGCCAGACGATTCGAGTTAGAGGAGTTTTTCGACCCTACCACCAGCACGACATCTGCCTGTTCCGCCAGCGCGCGTACGGCTTCCTGACGGTTGGTGGTCGCGTAGCAAATATCATCTTTCCGCGGGCCGACGATTTTCGGAAAACGTTCACGGAGGGCGTCGATAACGTCGGATGTGTCATCCACGGAGAGCGTGGTCTGGGTCATAAACGACAGTTTGGCGTCGTTTTTAATATCCAGCGTCCATACATCTTCCGGCGATTCCACCAGATACATCCCCCCTTGCGGGTTGCTGTACTGGCCCATCGTGCCTTCCACTTCCGGATGCCCGGCGTGGCCGATAAGAATAGACTCTTCGCCGCGACGGCTGGCGCGCGCCACTTCCATATGCACTTTGGTCACCAGCGGACAGGTGGCGTCGAAAACCGTTAAGTCACGGCTTTTGGCTTCGTTACGCACCGCCTGAGAAACGCCGTGAGCGGAGAAAATCAGGATTGCGCCATCAGGTACTTCGCTGATTTGCTCAATAAAGATCGCGCCGCGCTCGCGCAGGCTGTCGACCACGTAGCGGTTATGGACCACTTCGTGACGAACGTAAATTGGCGCGCCGTAAATCACCAGCGCGTTCTCAACAATGCTGATAGCGCGGTCTACCCCGGCGCAAAAACCACGCGGGTTGGCCAACAGGATCTGCATGTTATGCCTCCAGTACCGGATCGATTTCCAGTACTTCTATATCAAAATGGACGGTTTGCCCGGCCAGCGGATGATTAAAATCGACGGTAATGGAATCGCCATTGATTTCACGGATCACCCCAGGCATTTCGCTGCCATCCATTGCAGTGAAGAGCATAATTGCCCCAATCTCCGGCTCTCCCGCATCCATAAATTCACGGCGCGAGAAATATTGAATGAGATCCGGGCTGGCAATACCAAACGCCGCATCCGGCTCCAGGGAAAAAGCCGTTTTATCCCCGGTTTTCAGGCCCAGCAGATGCTGCTCCAGCCCTTCGGAAAGCGAGGCATCACCAAGACGAAACAGCGCTGGCTTGCCGTTATTACGGGTTGACTCAGCGGTGGAGCCATCTTCCAGCTTTAGTGTGAAATGGACCAGCACCGCGCTGTTGCTCTGTACAGATTTAGACATGCAGATTGCTCACTTGTTTTATCCGGTGACGTCAGGCGATCCGGATTTATAGGATGCAGCGAGTGTCGGGTGACGTTTGTCCGTTCCCGAGCCCGCATGCCCGGTGGCGCTGCGCTTACCGGGCCTACAGAAAATCAGACAGACATAACACTACCGGACATTACTTGAACAGACCTGCACTCAGGACGGCTCAACGCTTAACCTTTCCAGGATAAACTGGATAATCACTGATAGTCATGTAGGCCGGGTAAACATAGCGCCACCCGGCACAACAGCTACGCGCGCTCTTTCGCTGCGGCCTTCGGTAAAAAGCCTTCCAGCACGATCAGCGCCGCGCCGATACAGATGGCGCTATCGGCGAGGTTGAACGTTGCAAAGTGCCAGTTGCCGACGTAAAAATCGATCATGTCGACGACGAAGCCATGCCATAAACGGTCAAACAGGTTACCCAACGCACCGCCAATAATCAGCGCGTAAGCAATGTTATTCAGCTTCTGTGTCGCTTTTGTCCGGTACATCATCACTGCGAGGATCACGCTGATCCCTACAGCGATGCCGGCAAAGAACCAGCGCTGCCAGCCGCCGCTATCCGCCAGAAAACTAAATGCTGCGCCATAGTTACGCGCATAATGCAGATTAAGCGACGGGAACAGAGACACCGTATCCCCCAGAGCAAAGTTCTGGAGGATCAGGTATTTACTGCCCAGATCGATAATCAGCACGACGACCACCAGCCACAGCCAGCGTAGCCCTGTTGAAAAGATCGGTTTACTCATCAGGCGAACTTACGTTTTTCGCCGTCACCGGCGACGTTGACTACACAGCGTCCGCAAATTTCTGCGTGTTCCGCCACCTTACCGACGTCCTGAGTGTAGTGCCAGCAACGCGGGCACTTCTCACCTTCGGCTTTACTCAACGAGACTTTAAGCCCCTTGAGCAACTCGCTCTGCCAGGCATCCGCAGAGGCGTCGGCATAATCTGCGACCTGCGCCCCGGAGGTCAACAGGACAAATCGTAATTCGTCGCCCAGCGCCACCAGTTTAGCCGCCAGTTCCGGTTCCGCAAACAACGTAACCGTCGCTTCCAGCGAACCACCGACTTTCTTGTCGGCACGAGCCTGTTCGATGACCTTATTGACTTCGCCGCGCACTTTCAGCAGCTCGCTCCAGAAGGCATCATTCATGGCTTCCGTTTCTGCGAGACCAAACAGCCCTTCATACCACTCGCCGGTAAAGACGTACTGTTCACGTTCGCCCGGCAGGTAGCCCCAGATCTCATCCGCGGTAAAGGACATGATCGGTGCCATCCAGCGCACCAGCGCTTCCGCAATGTGATACAGCGCGGTCTGACAGCTACGACGCGCCACGCTATCTGCTTTCGCGGTGTACTGGCGGTCTTTGATGATGTCGAGATAGAACGAGCCCATTTCAACGGAGCAGAAGCGCATCAGGCGCTGCACAACTTCGTGGAAATCGTAATTTTCATAGGCCTTGAGGATCTCGTCCTGCGCAGCTTTCGCACAGCCGACGGCCCAGCGATCCAGCACCACCATCTCTTCCGGTTTCACCATGTCTTTCGCCGGATCAAAACCGTTAAGGTTGGCCAGCAGGAAGCGCGCGGTGTTACGGATACGACGATAGCTGTCAGCAGCGCGTTTGAGGATCTCATCCGAGACCGCCATTTCGCCGGTATAGTCGGTAGAAGCTACCCACAGGCGCAGAATATCTGCCCCCAGTTTGTTCATCACATCCTGCGGCGACACGGTGTTGCCGATGGATTTGGACATTTTGCGGCCCTGACCATCCACGGTAAAGCCGTGGGTCAGCACCTGGCGGTATGGCGCTTTGCCTTTCATTGCCGTGGAGATCATCAGCGAAGACATGAACCAGCCGCGATGCTGGTCTGAACCTTCCAGATACATATCCGCTGCGTGACCGGCAAACTCCGGACGCACGTCAACCACTGAGGAGTGGGTAGAGCCGGAGTCAAACCATACGTCGAGGGTGTCAGGCACTTTGACATAGTTATCCGCCTCATCGCCAAGGATGTCTCGGCTGTCGAGGTCCCACCACGCCTGGATACCGTCCACTTCAACCCGTTTGGCCACCTCCTCCATCAGTTCAAGAGTACGAGGATGCAGCTCTTCAGTATCTTTGTGCACGAACAGCGACATCGGTACGCCCCAGGTACGCTGGCGGGAGATACACCAGTCAGGACGGTTAGCGACCATCGATTCGATACGCGCCTGGCCCCAGTCAGGTATCCACTGTACGCCTTTGATTTCAGAGAGCGATTGCGCGCGCAGACCTTTCTGATCCATGCTGACAAACCACTGCGGCGTGGCGCGGAAGATGATCGGCGTTTTGTGACGCCAGCAGCACGGATAGCTGTGCTGCATTTTTTCGACGTGCAGCAGCGCGCCTTTTTCACGCAGCAGTTCAACAATCAGATCGTTCGCTTTGAAGACGTTGATGCCGTCCAGCCCCGGATAGGTTCCCGGCAGGTACGCGCCGTCGGGGCCGACCGGGTTAGCGATTTCCAGACCGTATTTCTGGCTGATGGTATAGTCATCAGGGCCGTGACCACCGGCGGTATGTACCGCACCGGTACCGGCATCCAGCGTCACGTGATCGCCCAGGATCGCGGGCACGTCGAAGCCCATGAACGGATGCGCAAACCGCATCAGCTCCAGATCGGCCCCTTTTACCGTGCCAAGAACGGTGTAATCCGCCACGCCGATACGCTGCATCACGCTTGCGACCAGATCTTTCGCCAGGATCAGCGCCTGGCCGTCGATCTGCACCAGCGCATAATCAAATTCAGGCGACAGAGAGATCGCGCGGTTAGCAGGCAGGGTCCACGGGGTGGTGGTCCAGATCACCAGCGAGATCGGGCCGCTGACGCCCGGCAGGCCGAATTTCGCCTGAATGGCAGCCTGATCGACAGCCTGAAAAGCCACGTCAATGGACGGCGAGGTTTTGTCGTAATACTCAACTTCCGCTTCCGCCAGCGCAGAACGGCAATCTACGCACCAGTGCACCGGCTTCGCGCCTTTGTGCAGGTGGCCGTTGCCTATGATTTTACCCAGCGCGCGAATAATGTTGGCTTCGGTTTTGAAGTCCATGGTCAGGTACGGATGTGACCAGTCGCCCAGCACGCCCAGACGGATAAAGTCTTTACGCTGGCCGTCGACCTGAGTGGCGGCGTATTCGCGGCATTTGGCACGGAATTCGGCGGCGGTGAATTTCTCACCAGGCTTGCCAAATTCCTGCTCCACTTTCAGCTCGATCGGCAGACCATGACAGTCCCAACCCGGCACATAAGGTGAGTCATAACCGGAAAGCCCTTTGGACTTCACGATAATGTCTTTCAGAATCTTGTTAACTGAGTGACCTATATGAATACTGCCATTCGCATAAGGAGGGCCGTCATGCAGAATGAAGGTTTTTTTGCCTTTTTTGGCTGCACGGATGATGCCGTACAGGTCATCATCGGTCCAACGCGCCAGCATTCCCGGTTCGCGTTTGGCGAGATCGCCACGCATCGGGAACCCTGTTTCCGGCAAATTCAGGGTCGATTTAAAGTCACTCATCAGATTCTCGGTTCCGTATTGATCACCCAGGCATTTAAGCCGGGTTCGTAAGCCCAAAAAATGCGCGGGCGGTTAATTCATCTTTGGCGATTTGCGCTTTCAGTTCGTCGAGCGAGGCAAATCGCTTCTCAGTGCGTATTTTCTTACGCAGTATTACATCTATATGGCGACCGTAAAGGTCCATTACAACGTCCAGCAGGTGAACTTCGAGCTGCTGGCGCACGCCAGCGACCGTCGGGCGAGTACCAATATTGGCGACGCCAAAAAAAGGCTGGGTGCCGAGCCCCGTCACCTCAACCGCGTAGACCCCGTTTACCGGAGAAACCTGCCTGCGAAGCGGCACATTGGCCGTCGGAAAGCCGATAGTGCGCCCCAGCGCATCACCGTGGACTACGCGTCCGGAGAGGGTGAAAGGGTGTCCAAGCAGACTTGCCGCCAGCTCAAGATCGTCAGCGGCCAGCGCCTGACGCACGGCGGTACTGCTGATACGTACCCCGCCTTCACAAAAGGTTTGCGTGCTGGTCACGTCAAAGCCAAATTCTGCACCCGCTCTCTGTAATAACAAGAAATCGCCCTGCCGACCAGCGCCAAAGCGGAAATCATCACCCACGGCGAGGAACTGGACGCCGAGCCGGTCTACCAGCAGCTCGCTGATAAATGCCTGCGCGGTCAGGGCCGCGAAGCGGCGATCAAAGCGCAGGCACAGCACGTAGTCAACGCCACACTCTGCCAGATAGCGCAGTTTTTCACGCAGCCGCGTCAGGCGGGCGGGTGCTTTTTCCGCAGCAAAAAGCTCCAGCGGCTGCGGTTCAAAAATCATCACCACCACCGGAAGATGGCGCGCCTGCCCCTCGGCGCGGAGGTTTTTCAGCAACGCCTGATGTCCGCGATGCACGCCGTCGAAATTACCAATGGTTAGCACACACCCGCGCGGGGCCTGGCTGAGGTTATGTATGCCGCGTATCAGCTTCATTTCTGGCTCAAAACAGTGAAAATCGTCGGATTATACCTTGTACAGGGGGCGACGTTAACCCGCGATTGCATCCTAAAGCAGAAAGGGCCGGGATTTCATTAACCTTGTCGCGGGATACAGGAAAATCTGTCGCTGTGATGCGAATTTTCTGGCAGAAAAGCTGTATTCACGCCGCACAAGCTGGTAGAATCCTGCGCCATCACTACGTAACGAGCGTCGCCATAATAACGGCGCTTATTTGCACAAATCCATTGACAAAAGAAGGCTAAGAGGGCATATTCCTCGGCCTTTGAATTGTCCATAAAGATCACATTTGGGAGTTGGACCTTGGCTAATATCAAATCAGCTAAGAAGCGCGCCGTTCAGTCTGAAAAGGCTCGCAAACACAACGCTAGCCGTCGCTCTATGATGCGTACTTTCATCAAGAAAGTATACGCAGCTATCGAAGCTGGCGACAAAGCTGCTGCACAGAACGCATTTAACGAAATGCAACCGATCGTGGACCGTCAGGCTGCTAAAGGTCTGATCCACAAAAACAAAGCTGCGCGTCATAAAGCAAACCTGGCCGCTCAGATCAACAAACTGGCGTAATCGCCTGACTGTTGTCGCTTTGTGAAAAACCCGCTGAACGGCGGGTTTTTTTATGTCTGTATGTCGGCACCATACGCCTTATCCAGCCAAAGCCATTGCGCGTCGCCCCGGGAATGCGTTTTCGACTGTTGTTTACCTGCTTTACCCGACGACCTGTGCAGGCCCTCACCGCCGCCCACCATATAGCCACTCTGAATTGTTCAAAAGATACACTATTTTTTATAAATTAAAATCATGCTACATATTGTCTATCGCAAATAAAAGAAAAATATTTTCATGTTGAAAATTCTTTTTTTTCATTCAGTACTTTTTTGTGAAACAGTTAACAATAAAAAAAGTTAGCCCGCAAAAAACCAATTACCGCAACCATAAAACAAAAAACAGCAATTGATTGCTCAGAATTTGTTAACTAGTTTCTCTGTATCTATCGCATCCTATTTCGCGACAGAAATAATATATTTAGAGAGAATATATCATCCACAAAAGCATTCAATCGGATAATATCATTTATCTGACGCTATCATTTTCCCCTAAGAAAATTAAGCGGTATTGAATGCAGGAATATTCAGATACAGGAGTTTTATTATGAGTTCTGTTATTGAAGAGTCAGGACATAACCTGTCTGGCACCCTGCCGATGATCCAGCGAATTAGTTATGGCTCTCTGGATGTTGCTGGCAACCTACTCTACTGTTTCGGCTCTACCTACATTCTCTACTTCTACACCGATGTCGCCGGTATCAGCCTTGCTATTGCCGGATTCATCCTTCTTCTGGCGCGCATCGTGGATGGTATCGATGCCCCGGTGTGGGGAATTATCATCGATAAAACCCGCTCAAAGTACGGTAAATGCCGACCATGGTTTTTATGGTTGCCGCTACCCTTTGCCATATTCAGCGTCCTGTCATTCTTTTCGCCTGATATTAGCATGACAGGAAAAGCCATATATGCAGCAATATTCTACATGCTGGCAAGAATTTTATTTACCGGATTGAACACGCCACTGTCGGCTATTCTCCCGCTGCTGACCCTGTCGCCAAAAGAGCGGTTAGTATTAAATTCCTTTCGTATGACCGGCGGGCAGATCGGTGTATTATTAATGAACGCCACCGCCCTGCCGCTGGTCGCATTTTTAGGTGACGGCAACGATAAACAAGGCTTTCTGTATACTGCTGGCGTCTATGCGTTAATATCTTGCGGGCTGACGCTTTTTGCCTTCCGTAATATCCGCGAGATTGACGCCAGTAAAGCGAAGCAAGAGCAAAAGTTGCCGATAAAAAAAAGTTTTACGGCAATGAAAGGTAACTGGCCGTGGGTGCTGATGGTACTGGCCAACCTGATTTTTTGGGTGGCGCTACAGCAACGCGCCACCACCATTGTCTATTATTTAACCTATAACCTCGACCGTAAGGACCTGGTCCCGCTGGTCAACAGCCTCGCCACCATCCAGATCCTGTTTATCGTCGCCATCCCTTTCTTCAGCCGCTATATGACCAAAACCTGGATTTGGATCGCTGGCCTGCTGGTCGCAACTCTCGGCGGTGTGCTGATGTGGGTAGCCGCAGATAATGTTCCGCTACTGATTGTCGGCTGGGTGACAGGCAATATCGGCAGCGGCATTGCCTGTTCAATGCCGTTCGCCATGCTGGGCTTTGCGGTGGATTACGGCAACTGGAAGACCGGGATCAAAGCCACCGGACTGCTTGTTGCCTTCGGCAGCACATTCTGCATCAAAATGGGCAGCGGCATCGGAACAGCGTTCGCTGCCTGGATCATGAACGCCTTCGGCTACATTCCTAATCAGGCGCAAACCACAGAAAGTCTACTGGGGATTAGCTGGGCCTTTATCTGGACCCCTTGCATCCTCTTCGCCCTCGCCACCATCCCGCTTCTGTTCTTCCGTCAGTATGAAGCCATGGAAGATCGTATTCATCACGATCTGCAAACCGCCACGCATTAAGTTAACCGCATAAACAAGGAGCACATTATGCCATTTGTAAAACAAGACGCTCACCGTCTCGTCTGGCAACAAAACGACCGTTACCTGTGGATTGACGCCTGGGGAGAAAACAGCCTGCGCGTGCGCAGCGGGCGTCATTTACCGGTGATGCGCAATGAAAACTGGGCGCTGGAAGAGACGCCAGCCCCCTGCGCGCCGCAGATTGTCTATGACAACACGCAGGCGACGATGATAAACGGCAAGATCACCGTCATCGTTAACCAGAAAGGGCAACTGGCGTTTTATCGTCATCCGGATAAGTGTCTGTTGCAGGAGTACTGGCGTCAGCGCGGCGAAATTGGCGAAGATGAATCCTCTCACGGCCAGTATGTCAGCGCCCTGAATCTGGAAGCCCGGGAATTCAAACCCATTCCCGGCGGCAAATACAGTCTTAAAGCCAGGTTTGAAGCGAGTGAAGATGAGAAGATATTCGGCATGGGCCAGTATCAGCAACCCAATCTTAATCTGAAAGGTTGTATTCTGGAGCTGGCCCAGCGCAACTCCCAGGCTTCCGTGCCGTTTATGATCTCAAGCCTCGGCTACGGCTTCCTGTGGAATAACCCGGCAGTAGGACGCGTCACCTTTGCTAATAACATCACCGAATGGGAAGCCAGTGTAAGCGAACAACTGGATTACTGGATCACCGCTGGCGACTCTCCGGCGGAAATCAGCCGCGCCTATGGCCGGGCGACAGGTTGCCCGCCGATGATGCCCGACTACGCAATGGGCTTCTGGCAGTGCAAACTGCGCTATCGTACTCAGCAGGAGCTGCTGGAAGTGGCCCGCGAGTATAAACGCCGCCAGCTACCGATTTCGGTTATCGTGATCGACTTTTTCCACTGGCCGAATCAGGGCGACTGGACTTTTGATTTACGTGACTGGCCCGATCCCGAGGCTATGATTGCCGAGCTAAAATCAATGGGCATTGAGCTGATGGTCTCCTTCTGGCCGACGGTAGAGTGCCGAACCGAAAGCTATAAAGAGATGCGGGAAAACGGCTGGCTGGTACAGACCGAGCGGGGTTTGCCAATCAATATGGATTTCCTCGGCAACACCACCTTTTTCGACGCCACCCATCCTGACGCCCGCCGCTACGTCTGGGAAAAAGCAAAGAAAAACTATTACGATAAAGGCGTTAAGTTGTTCTGGCTGGATGAAGCGGAGCCGGAATACAGCATCTACGATTTCGACAACTATCGCTATCACGCCGGACCGGTGCTGGAAGTCGGCAATCTTTATCCGCGGGTGTACGCGCAGACTTTTTTCGACGGCATCAAAGCCGCAGGCGAAGATCGGGTGATTAACCTGCTGCGCTGCGCCTGGGCGGGCAGCCAGCGCTTCGGTGCGCTGGTCTGGTCCGGCGATATCCACTCCTCCTTCCGCTCACTGCGCAACCAGTTTGCCGCCGGGTTAAATATGGGAATTGCGGGTATCCCGTGGTGGACCACCGATATCGGCGGTTTCCACGGCGGCAATATTCACGATCCGCGCTTTCATGAACTGCTGATACGCTGGTTTCAGTGGGCGCTGTTCAGTCCGGTGATGCGCCTGCACGGCAACCGCGATCCGCAGAAATTGCCGGAACAGCCTTACCGCGACGGGATAGCCCAGTGTCCGACCGGCGCGCCAAACGAAGTATGGAGCTATGGCGAGGAGGTATGCGCAATCCTCTCCGGTTATCTGACGCTACGCGATAAGCTCAAACCCTACATCAAAGCGGTGATGACGGAAACGCACCAGTACAATACGCCCGTCATGCGCACGATGTTCTTTGAGTATCCGGATCAGCGCGAGAGCTGGAATATTACCGATCAATACTGCTTCGGCCCGGATTTACTGGTTGCACCAGTGATGTATGAAGGAATGCGCGAGCGTGACGTCTGGCTGCCCGCAGGGGAAAATTGGGTGGATTTCTTCACCGGTAAACGTTATGAAGGCGGAGTCACGTTGAAGAATTATCGCGCGCCGCTGGAAACGCTGCCGGTATTTATCCGCGAGAAAGGACAACATGCCTCGCTGCTGATGCAATAACTATCACGAAACAGCCCCGGCTTACGCCGGGGCAGAAGGTTAACGATTAGTACGCGCCCAGATCGATCCAGACATCGCCCTGGTTGCAGTTGAGATCCGGCTGGTCGCCACAGGACCACCACTTAACCTGGTAGTTGTGACCTTTCCAGCTCACGGTTTCAAAAGCACCCCAGTTAGCGCCATAAACGGTGCTGGCGTTCCACCACGGGTGAGGCGCATTTTCATCGGCCTCGATCACTTCTTCCTCTTCTTCTTCCGGGTACGGCTCTGAATCGTCGTATTCATACTCTTCATCATCGTAATCGTACTCGTCTTCCTCATCAGCATCGGCGCTGGAGGCAAAAGGGACGACGGAAAGCACGAAGCGCTGCTGCGTTGACGGCTCGCCTTTGGAATCGCGGACGAACAGGGTGAAGATGAATTCGGTATCGACAGTGACTTTCGGTACCACGAATTCGATAGCTTCGGTGGTCTTATCAGTAACGTCAATATCCGCTGGCACACCCCAGCTATATTGCAGGCTGTCATTATCTTCATCAGACGATTTTGCGCCGCTCAGACGAATACGGGAACCGCCGATGACCAGCAATTCGATAGCCGCTTTCGGTGCGTGGTTTACCGTTGGTACGATTTCCTCGTCTTCCTGCTGCTCGTCTTCCTGCGTGTCGTCGTCTTGTTCCTGAGCGTCGTCTTCTTTTTCTTCTTCGTCCGCCGCGATGACATTGATACCTTCAAAATAGAACGGCTCCATGTCGATCACTTTCTTGCTGAGCTCATAACCCAGACCTTCACGCGCCGCGTTAACCAGCACGCCGTTATCCTGATCCACCGTCCAGGTAAACACACCGCCCAGACCCAGACT
>NZ_PQGD01000023.1 GCF_002915575.1 Superficieibacter electus | reverse complement strand
CCTTCACGCGCCGCGTTAACCAGCACGCCGTTATCCTGATCCACCGTCCAGGTAAACACACCGCCCAGACCCAGACTCGCGGCATACTCGCCCTTCGCTTTCACGCTACGCGGAGTGTCCAGAGACAGGAACAGTTTGGACTGCGGGTTGTACAGATAGTCCGCGTCGGCAACCTGGTCGGTGTACACATTAAAGCCGTTACGGCCTTTCTGATTTTCCAGATCCAGGTAGTTGTAGATCACGTCATACCATTCAGAGGTACCGGATTCGAACGTGCCGGTGGTGGTGCTTTCACCCGGCGTGTAAGAGCCTTCCAGCGGTGAGAAGCTGCTGATTTCAGCGTTATGACCGTTACGGGTATAGCCGGCATAACCGATGTTGATACGCTCAGCCGGGAAGCCTTCCGCCAGCAGGTAATCAACGATGGTTTCTACAGCCCAGCCGCCGGCGGTCAGCGCTTTACGGTTGGTATGGTGCGTCAGGGTTTCTGCCCACGGCGTACCGAAGAAGTCGTAGGTCATCACGTTGATGTAATCCATACCGGCATTCATCATGGTGTTGAGATCGATAAACTCCAGCTTCTCGACAACGGCAGAGGCGGCGATAGAAATTTTCACATCGCTGCGGCCCGCCGCATCCAGTTCTTTACGCACCTCGGCAATCAGCAGCGCAAAGTTTGCACCGTCTTCCGGACCATACGGGTTGCCTGCCGCTTCCACGTTCGGGTATTCCCAGTCCAGATCCACACCGCTGAACATCGGGAACTGTTTAAACAGTTTCACCAGACCCTTAGCAAAGATTTTACGCGAGGAATCTTTGGACGCGGTTTCATGGAAACCATTGCTCATGGTCCAGCCGCCGATGCTCATCGACAGTTCCAGATTGTGACCCATTTTTTTCGCTTTCGCCTGCAAGTCACGCAGACCGCCAAGGAAACCTTTCGTGTTTTGCTGCGTGACGGTTTTCGGATCAACATCCCAGCCGCTGACCTCATGACCAACGTTAACGTAAGACTGGAAATCACCCCACGGGTCAAGGAAAGTGGGCTCATATTTGACCTTGCCGCACAGCTCCGCTGCTTCAGCAACTACGTCGCGATACATACCGTCCACTTTGTGGAAACCCACGATGCCCACAAAGCCTGCAATGATTTTGTCATATGCCGTCGGGGAAACATTGGTCAGATCGTAACCACGTCCACGCTCGCTCGGAATATCAACTCCCTGTAAACGGGCATCATATTGAGACCAGTCGGTGAAATAGCCGAATACTTTCGGTTTAACGGCATCCGCTTTGTACTGGTTATAGACAGGCTTAGCCACACGGGCTGAGGTGTAGCTAAATTTGCTGTCCTCAGTCGCCGGGTTAAAGCTGTCGGCAGCGTTACTGGTTTCAGTCAATGTGTCGCTTTTAATTAATTTACTTGTTGCCATGTTATTTCCTTTTGCAATGAATAAGCACGTTCTGTGTGCACAACAAATAATTCATCTGACAGTCATTAAAAGCTAATCACAAAGCAACACAAATAATAAAGAGGTAAAAATATCATCAGATGATTAACAATAATGATAAAAAGGCAGCGCCAGGCGCTGCCTCAAATAAAGTACGTTATAGTTTGTCAGTCATAAACGATACGAATCAACGTAAGTTGTTTATCTTCATTAAGAATGATTTTTTCCAGCGTGGCGTTTGGCGAGGTAATATTAGCGGTCAAGTTCTCAATAAGAATATGGCGCTCAATCGTATTTTTTTTCTGGCAGAGAATCATCGGCATACGTGACTCATGCCAACAACCAGACTCGATAACTGCGCCCCGAAAATTAACCATCCCCTCAGCGCAGGCTAAAAAAGATAAATCATATAAAGACAGAAAAAGAATGGCCGACGCCAAAGGTCTATTCTTCATCACAGGTGACACTCCTTTGTACCTCTGCGGTATCATTTATCTCATTACGTCGCCATAACGCAATGATATCGATCATAGTAGAGCGGGAAGTCGTACCGACTTCCCGCCTCGTTATCCTTTTGCCTTCTGGATCGCCATCAACAACATATCCTGTGAAGTACTGCCAGGAATAACGGTGATTTTTTTTACGTCCGGATCACTTGCCTGCGGCATGACCACAAATGCCGGCGTACCCGTAAAGCCCATATGCTGTGCCAGCGAGCGGTTAACCATCAGAGCATCATGCACTGGACCGTTATCAGAAATATCTTTAACCGCCGCAATTTGCGCTTTGCTCAGATAGCGTTCAACGCTGCTCAGAATATCTGCTTGCGTCAGATCGCCCTCCACTTTACCGGTTGCATACAGAGCATTATGCCAGGACAGGTAAGCCTCTCCTCCTTTATTCAACCAGATTTGCTCACCCAGGCGTGCAGCCAGGCCCGAGGCCGGCCAGCGGGAGGCAAAGATCGGGAATTCTTTAAAAACAAAGCGCACGTCTGGATCGGACTTCATAACCTGCTCAATTACCGGTGCCATTTTGCTGCACCACGCACACTGGTAATCAAAAAACATCACCACCGCCGCTTTCGCATTTTTCGGCCCAACGGAAGGGCTGTCAGAGGACAGTAAATCCGCCTGATATTGCCGGGCAAGCTGCACATACGCTTGTTGCTGCGCTACCTGCTGACGCTGATGCAAACTTTCGCTGGCGGCGACCAGAAATTCCGGATGATCGGCCAGATAAGTCGCCATCATTTCACCCATTTTGT
This sequence comes from Superficieibacter electus, assembly GCF_002915575.1. GTDB lineage: Bacteria > Pseudomonadota > Gammaproteobacteria > Enterobacterales > Enterobacteriaceae > Superficieibacter > Superficieibacter electus. Next base: position 80,782 of record NZ_PQGD01000023.1, on the reverse strand, counting down.
CCGGATGGGCCGTTAAATAACCTTCTGCGATCTGCCCAATTTGCGCCTGCTGGTCCGGCGTGAAAGCGACGGTCTCCGCCGCAGCTGCGGCTGAAGAAGCGCCCACCAGCATCAGGAATACCGCCAACTGGCTCTTTTTTAGTGATTTATACAACATAATGAACATCTCTTTTGTGTCATTGAGGAGAATTTAATGAGGCTTAGTCACGTGTCGGTACGCTGGCATCTCGCGCTGGCATGACCCGTCCATAATCATTAAGGGTTTGCCACTGGAGTTGACAGGCCCCGGCCCCCGGACACCATGTCAGATGGCGCATAGCAAAAGGCGCAACAACACCTGCGTTATCAATGTGTTGTCCGTTAATGCGAACCCTAAAAAGGGTGACGTAAAACGGTGTCGGGTTATTGACTGTTACGCCCGTAGACGATCGCGACCAGCGCAGTTGCTCATAAGCGTGTTGCGGATCGCCTTGTAAATTCGCCGGGCGGTAAATGAGCTTAAGCGCCGAGCGGATCGCCATCTGTACGCTATGAGGTCCGCCGTGCCCGGACGGGATCGCCGCCACGCTTAGCGTAAACAGGCTTTCCCGGTCGGCAGGAAGGGGAGTTGCGGTGCGGATGAGCCGAACCGTGTTTTCCTGCCCGGCAGCGAGTTCAAAAAGTGGCGGTGTGACAACGAAGGGTGTGTCCGAGGTAGCAACAGTCTCTGCACCTTTCCATCGCTGCGCAGAAAGGATCTTACTGTTAATCAACCACGGCTGCGCCGAATTATTGCTTACCGGAATATCGACACTCTGTCGTCCTTGCGGATAGATAAAGCGCGTGCCGCCGATGACTACCCCAGCCTGAGCGCTTGCCGCCGCCATCAGTAGGGCAAAAAAGAGGAATTTATGCATAGGTGAGAACAAAGGTTGCAGAGGCATCCGCCTCACCAGCAACTACCGCGTTACCATCCGCCACGTAGCGCGCGTAGAACGTAAGATGAACCGATGACTGACCGCCGATCAGCGGTTGCATACGACTATTTTCTCCTGCCGGGATGAGACTTTTATCGCTGTTGTAAAGTGCAATTCCTACGCCCGATGCATTTCCCGCGCCGGCTGCTATCGCCAGCAGGTCCGGATTTTTCGGGTCTTCAGTTCCACTGAAGCTGACCGTGACGCCGCTGGCGGTACTGCCACAATTTTCCAGGTTAATGGAGAACGGCTGATACGCGGCCCCGGCTCCCGCCTGATAAAACTGACGGTTCGAAACACTGCCCATATTTACTGTAATATTCTCTGAGTCAGGCGTTAGTGTGCAGGTGTTATCAGTGATGGTCCCGGTAATATAAACCCGCCCGTCATGTGCCTGCACGCCGAAACATATCACCAGGATCAGTAACAGAAGATATTTCATGGCACGCCCTTATTGATAATCCAGATCAAAATACATCACCGCCGTCGCATTACCGGAGGTGACCTGAGGAAGCGTAGATTTGTAACGAATATAAAAAGACAGCGTATTTCTTCCTGCTTTTAACGGATAAACCACCGAGCTACTGTTATTGATAATGACGGGGTCCTGATTTTCATCAAGGATTTCAACGCCCACACCGCTTGCCATGATCGTTTCGTTACCCATGCCGGTATCGGTCAGCGCCAGCAGCGAAGGATTATTGCTGTCCGCCTCTCCCGTAAACCAGACTTTTGTTCCGCTGATACCACGCGAGCAATTTCTCAGGTTGATATTAAACGGCTTAAACTTCGTGGTCGTGCCGACAGACTGAAATGTGTCGATGGGAAACTGCCCCAAATCGATGCTCTGGCTCAGGCTGGAAAGATCAACATCGCAGGTCTGTGCCTGGATGGTGCCCGTAAACTCAAGGTTATAGCTGCCGCTATCTGCCCGACTGACGCCACAATGGATGAACATCAGTAGTACACCGGCCTGAAGCCATCTCTTATTATTCATTTAATCAAAGTCCACCCGAATACTTGCCAGAGACGTGAAGGTTCCCTCTTCCGGCGTTATACCCGTGGTACTGACGGGGTAAGCCTGAAGCGGAATAGTGGCATTACCTGTGTCGTCGGTCGTAAAGGGAACGGTGCTGTTCGGGTCGTCAGGCGTCAGGATGGAGCCCTGATTATTGGTTACGACGACACCCACATCCGGGTTATCTGAAGCAATAGACTGAGAAAAGTGGGTATCCGGCGTGGCCTGCACGCGCATGCTCAGGTGTACCTGGGAGGTAGTGCCATTGCATTTCACCGGTACATTAAAGGAGCGGGTCCTTGCGCCTTCAGGTTTTTCGCCAGCGTGCTTAAAGCTGCCGCTGTTTAGCGTACCAAAATCAATAAGGAGTGTTTGTCCGGCGTTAATTTCACAACTCTGTGGCACGGTCACGCTGCCGCTGTAAGTAATATGATAAACCACTGTTGATAGTGGATCGTTTTGGGTAGTTGTGACATAGACACTGAACATATCTTTCGTAGGAATAACCACAGTACCAATAAACGAACGGACAATCTTAATCTGAAAAAGCAAATTAGAATCACGAATATAAAACGGATTACCGTTATTTACGTTTTCGTCATATCCCATATAGGCATAATTGATGGGGGGATAAACCGCGCCGGCCGCTGAATCCTGGATCTCCATCGCACCTTCCAGATAATCAGGATCGAGCTTTAAATATTTCCACCGACCACTGGTTTCAACCACGGCAAACGGCGTGGTATAAGAGCGGTAGGTTCGCCCGGTGGGCGAGCTTCCGGCAGGGCAAACCGCCTGCACGTTGACCTCCTGGCTTTTCGCCAGCTGTACTGTTTGCCCAGGCTGATTTTGTGCTGCGCTCAGCGTGGTGCTCAGGTCATAATTAATTTCTGTTGCTGTACCGTTCACATTTTGACAGATCTGTGCCAGACAGCGATTTGCTATTAACAGGCAGGTGAAAAATAAAAAATAGAGTTTCATTTAGTCGCATTCCACCTTTTGCCGCACCAGCGGTTGCTGAATAATGGGGAGTTGATAATGCACCACGCAGCGCTGTTGCGGGCCATCGCCCCACTGTGCAGTGAGTGTTCCCTGCGGTCGTAATCCTGATAAATAAAGCTCACCGTTATCACCAACAATGGACTCTTCCTCCATATCACTGCGCGTGACCGTGGTGCCAAACGGCACCGGATTTCCCGCGTGAACTAAGGTCAGTAACGCACGCTCACCCACGTGCGCGTTAAATGACGCGCGAACCAGCGCCCCTTCAGTAGGTACGACATTCGTCACGGCATCATCCACATCAATGTTGTCAGCCATAGAGTTGACATCCAGCGCCAGACGGTTCTGACGATAGGTCGTGGCATAGGGCACCACCGCATATCCCCGCCAGTCGGTATGAATACCTGGCTCACCGTCAACATTGACATTGCTGGCTCCCGGCGCAGCAATCAAAACGTTAGTGTTACCGAGCGGTTGGCTAAACGTGATCCCATGTGCATGCGCCACAATACCGCCATTAAGACCATAATTGACCTGCCGGTAATCGCCGTTATTGCTGTCGTTATAGCCCACGTTCACGTTGCCATAGGCACCGTCATACTCCACGCTGGCGTTACCGCTGGAACCCACACCATGATTTTGGTAGCCCTGCTGAATGCTGTAGCTCAGGTTATTGCCATCCAGCAGCGTACCGTTGATTCCCGCATTCTGCGTGACGTTATGATGTTTATCGGTGCTGGCGCTGTAGGTCGCATAAACGTTGTGATGGTGCTCAACGGCATTACTCTCTGGCTGCAACCACTGACTCAGCGGCAGCGATAAGCTGAGTGCGAAAATTTGATCGCTTTCACTTTCGCCCGGCGCTTTGGTGTAGTTGTAGCTCAGGCTCCAGTTGATCCTTTCAAGCAGGCCGCTGTAGCCAATTTGCAGCAGGGAATTGGTTTCATCCGTATGCCAGTAGCTCTGCTTGCTACCGGTAAAGAAGATCGATCCCATTTGTCCCAGCGGTTGGGAAAGGTTGATCTGTACTTTCCCGCGTTTGGTATAGTAAAGGCTGTAATAATCCTGCCACTGCGGCATATCATCATCGTCCGGCTCAACGGTATGACCTTCCATATGCCGCCAGGCCGTTTCGTCAAGGGTATAAAAGCCAGATGTTGAGTAGCGATAGCCCATCAGTTGAATATGGGTGCCAACGTTCTCCAGTGACTTGGCGTACAGCAGACGCATGGATTGCCCCTGATGCGAGCTGCCGTCCGCCAGCGTGCTCCGCGCCTGGGTGATATCCGCCGATAGTGCGCCAACATCGCCAAGGTTAACGCCGCTTCCCAGCGCCGCAGCGGTGTAGTTATCTGAAAGCTGCGTTCCGCCATACAGGGTAAAACCATGCGGCAAGCCCCATAACAGCGTGACCTGGGCGAAATTAACCTCTTTTTTCTCGCTACTGTCATCCCGGTATTCCGCCACCGTAGCGGCATACTTCATACGCCCCTCCCGCTGTAGCACCGGCACGGCTGAATAGGGGACGACGTAACTGTGCAGCGTTCCGTCAGCTTCTTTCACTTCCACTGTCAAATCGCCACTTGATGAGGTCGGGTAAAGATCTTTAATGGTAAATGCGCCCGGCGGAACATAGCTCTGATAGATGGTATAACCATTCTGTTTGATGGTGACCTGGGCGTTGCTGTTGGCAATGCCGTGGATCGTCGGGGCAAAACCTTTCATACTGTCCGGCAGCATATTGTCATCAGAGGCAATCTGCATGCCGCGAAAAGGCAGACTGTCAAACACATCGGCTGGGGTATAGCTGTCGCCTGCCGTCAGCTCACTTTTCAGTGGAATAATGTCGCGCTCTACATAGGTGCTGATATGCTGCCAGTGGCTTTTATCTTCCTCACTGTCGCTGTTGTAGTTCCAGGTAGAATAATCCCGCAGTCGCCATGCTCCCAGATTCAATCCGCTATTTAAGCCGAGAAAATAGGTATCACTGGTTACGCCACCGTCAGTGGAATCATGACTGTTGGCCCCGGTGAAGTTATAGTTCAGCGTCAGAGCATTGATCCCCTCATCCCACAGCGCGGGAGGAATATAGCCTCTGGCGTCACGGTTTAACGCCGCCTGAGGAATGCTGATATCCAGCCGCTGCTGCGCAAAATCAAAATGCGTGGACGCCGCCGGAATGGCTGAGGCTATATCCACACAGTGCTGCGGTCCGGCACTGGCAAGCGCAGGAAATGCCTGGAGATCCACCCCCATTTGCGCCAGCGTATCTGTTGTCAGGCAGGCACTTAAGCCAGTGCCATCCTGCAACGCCTGTACCGCGCCTGAAGGCACCGGTTGCGCAGGGCTAAAACGGATATCGCGGCTGGCGAGAAAGTTTTTATTCAGGTAAATATCTACCCGATAAGTACCGGGTGCCTGCCCGTTCCCTTCGAAATGGGAAAGATCCGCCACCGCAGCCGGATCGTCTGACAGGAAAGCCGGGTTAAAGTAATTCTCTGCCCGGCCAGTTGTGGGCGTCAGCACACTCGCCATAGCCAGTGCCAGCGGTGTCAGCCAGCATCGTATGGCAGGTTTTACGCTCTGCTTATGTCGTTTCATCGCCTCAACCGCTGGTACAGGTCTGCAAAGGCGTGTTCGCGCCAAAATCATTGACCGTCTCAAATTTCACGCGACCATCACCAGGCGCATTAAGCATCAGGCTGCCTTTTGGCGGTACCATCGTATTAGTTTGTTTAACGTTGCCGATAGAGAACTCCACCAGCGACACGTAATAAGGTGATGGGTTAGACAGCGTGACTTTGCCATTTGCCAGATGGCAGCGCATCGCGGCAGGTGCTGCGATGGACGGTGTTGGCAGATTTTTAGGACGGATAAAAAGCTTAATCACGCTTTGCGTCGCGATTTGTAACACGTTCCCCTGGAGCTTACGTTTATCAACGGAGGGGATGGCTTTACTGTTCAGATAAAACACGCTTTCCCGGTCGGTGGGCAATGTCGGCCCGACATACATGATCCGCAGAACGTTCTCTTTTTTAGGCTGGATCACGAATAAGGGAGGGGTTATGACAAAATCGGTGGATTTTGTCCCGTCTGCATTCGCCACCCAGGACTGGATCAGAAATACGTTGCTCGCTGAAGAATTGGTGACGGGCAATGAAACTTGTTTATTCCCCTGCGGATAGATCACGCGTGTTGCACCCAGCGCCACTCCACCTGCATACGCATTTGCCGTTGTACCCATCATAATAACGCCCAGCATCAGCATGGGGGTGAAGACAATGGCCCGCAGAACAAGCCGTATAAACATCGTATTTTTCATCTTAATCGTTCTTTTTTGTCTGGCCTGCGCGGCTTATGTGCCAAAAATGCGCCGCCTCCCCCACAGGAGGAAGGCGGAAAAACAGTAACTCAGGAATAGACCATGCTGAAGGTCGCGGTGGCGGCTACGTTACCTGACGTCGCTTCACCGGTCGCAATATAGTCAACGCTCAGGGGAATGGTGTTTTCGCCATTGATCAGGGTGACCGTTGAAGAGGTGTCACCGATATTCAGAACCTGCCCGTCCGGTCCGTAAAGTTGCAGGGCAACGTTAGTCGCTGAACCTGCACCGGCGGTATTTGCCAGTGAACCCGGCTGGGTAGCATCTTCCTGACCATTAAAAATGACCGCCGCGTTCTGGCTAACGGTGGTATCACAGTCTTCCAGCTTGATGTTGAAATCTTCTTTCTGGTTGGCGACCATGCCTGCAGTCGTCAATTTGCTGGAGCGAACCTGGCTCAGCGTGACGGTCTGATCGATAGAGTCAGATGACACGGAGCAGGCAGCATCAACAACCTGGCCAACAAAATTAACGGTACCGCCGTTAACCGTCGTGGTATCTGCCTCTGCAGCCATTGCCGTTCCGCCTGCGGTGATGGCAGTGACTACCATCGCAAATAAATATTTTTTCATATACCCTCTGATAATCTTTATGTTGTGAATACGACCCTCTTATTAAATATCTGAGCAATGGCCCACCCGCCTGCCCACATATCTCTTATACTTTGGGTATAAGAAGAGATCGAGCTTAATGAAAAAGCTCTGGTCGTTGTTGGTTCTGGTCAATATGCTTTTCGATTGCTACATCAGGGAAACAGAGTTTGCCATTCGCTTTCCTGATATGAATTTTATTATTCACAACAACGAGTTAAGCTGCAATACCTGTATTGTACCTTTATAGGACCTGACTTAACCTGTTGATTTATAGCAATTAAAATAAGAATAAACTCAACAGTTGCTTAATTATATTGACCACCATATAAGATTATGCTAACAAAATAATAAACCAGGTAACTATCTACGTGTATTAATAGATATAAGTAAGGTACTGCATGCTTTCACTAATAGGCCAGGGGAAGCTTTTTCAGATCGATTAGCTTTCCTGAATCAATATTAATGTAACTGCCTTTTTTAAGTTCAGAAAGAATCTTCATGATGCGACTTTTCGATAAATTCGTGCGGCGCTGAACAAAGTTAAGAATATTGATTTGCTTGCGATAGTTTTCGGGATAAGCCCACACTTCAATCAGCAAGGTTCTGACTTTCAAATAGGAGTCAACGCCAATCATTTCCTCTTCACGGGCGCTCATGGCCATCAGCCGCTGTACCAGAATACGGGCAATGTCATGCCACAGGCCCTGCTCATCAGCAACCTTAATAAAATCAGAGACTAAAATGCTGTAACCTGTACATTCCGTTTCGGCAACAATGTAGTGTTGCGGCCATTCAGAAACGTTGTAGGATCGCGCATAGCTGTCGGTAAGCCCTAATAGTGAAGGTGCAAAGACGACACCGATTTGACGCTGGCTTTTTTGATGGCAAAAAGAGCAAATGCCTTCCTGTAGCAAAACGATTCTTAACGCTTCTTTTTCCAGTCCAAGGGGAAAAATTTCTCCTGTAGATAATGAAAGAGGAAGGCTAAAAGGAATAAAGTGCTGTAATACATTCTCAATCGCATCAAGGGGCTTAGATTTTTGAGAGAAGATAAAAGAATGCAATGAATCGTCATAAATTTTTTCTATTTTTTCAAAATTCATTTTTGACGTACAATATAATTTAAAGAATTAAGATAAAACTTAATCATATAAATATCAATTAAATAAAACTTAATTCACTTTATAGATTTCCTTATTCTAACGTAAAAATATAGTGCATTGCACATTATCACAAGAGGTATTATTTCAGACCAATAATTAAATGAGATAACCCTTAACAAAAAATAAAATAATAAATTACAAAGACCTCATATTTCTTGCGATAGTTGGTCCGAAAAATAACTTTCCGGACCATTGCGATTAAATGATGGAGCTAAAATGGGAGTATGTCAGACAAGAGAACGTGGAGAAGCGTAGTATTCACGCATTTTCTCCGCCAGCCATCCACCATCTTCACCGTTAGAGTGAATAGTCGTAATACTCACGGTAGAACCGCCGCCCCACAGAACAGAGAAGACGTTATAGTCAGGCAAATTCAACGCCTGCATTTGTCCCCAGTCGTAACCCTTATCTTTAAGCAAGAAATCGCCCACCGTGGCGACACCATAGGTTCCTTTATTCAACGCCGTGTTTTTAAGTACTGACGAGATGGCATCTATGTTTGTGCCAATGCGCGCATCGCCCATAAAAAAAGTCCCGCCCGAGGCAAAATGATTTTCACTGATTTTTGAGGTGCCCTCTTCTGCCGTCGGCATATGCCCACCGGGGATCTGCCAGAGCATCGCAGGTTTATTCAGATCTTTTGCCGCTTGCTTCACCATTCCCAGATAGTTAAGCCAGCAGGTCGCATTCCAGCCATAATGCGCCAGCGCATCCGGGCTAAAGCAATCGCGTTCAAATTTATCAAAAGCGATAAAATCAGGAACATAAGCACCACTATAAACACCCAGTTCATTGATAAAGCTGGCTATCTGTTTGCCCTGCGCCTGCGGGTCGGCGTTTTCACGCAGCACCCAGTCCGCCGTGCCTGTTGACCAGACGTTGGTTTGCCAGCCAAACGCGACATCCGGCGCAAACTGGTGCACGAGGTAGTTAATTGCCTGGACATAGCCATACAGATCGTCGCTGAACACTGGAAGCGTTGGCTCATGGTACTTCAGTACGGGGGTCAGCGCTTTTACCGCCGCGGTAAGCTGTGCATTAACCGGCACGCTATTTTTCTGCCGCAGCGCCATATAACCGTAAGGCTCCTGCTGCATTGCCCCGAGGAAATCCGGGTTGAGCACAAATGTGGCCGGGACTGGATGCGCATCATCTTTATAAGACTGCGCCGCCATGCACTGGGTAATAAAATTACCAAAATGATTACGTAACCGTTGGCTATCCTGGAGATCATTGACTGCGCTGCCCCCGCTGGCGTTAGCGGTATACACCACCATCACAGGCATAACTGGCCGCCCTGCCTCTTTTTCAATCTGGCGCACCAGCGGCACGGTTTTATGAATCGGCAACAAATCGTAATCCAGAAAACCGTCGTTGTTTATATCCATCTCTTTTGCCGGGATGGGATCGCCACCGCCGTCAAAACCGTCATATTTAAACAATGCACTGACCGGAACGTCACGATACAGCGTTGTCGTTTCCGCCGCATTCACCGTCACGCCACCGTGAGCGACATAGTCCGGCCAGCCACGCACCTGTAAAACCACACCTTTTTCAAACGCGAACGTGATCACGTTGCTGCTTTGCAATAAGCGCAGATCGGTAGTGGTTTCGCAGTGCCAGAGCGCGCCATCACAATGTACATCGGCAACCTCAACGGCGTACAACCCTGGCGCAACGCGCAGAGGAAATGCCTGCTGCTGACTGTGGCTTTCCAGGGTCAACAGATACTGATATTCTCCTTTGCCATTGCCGCTGTGCAGGCGGTAGCGCTGGGCCTGTGCGCCTTTTGGCAAACCAAGCACCGTGGCTTTTACCTCAACAAAGCCAGCAATGTCGGCATTTTTTTGCTGGTAGCCAATATTAATGACGGCCACGCGTCCTGCTTCAGGAATCGCTACTGTCGGCTGAACGGGCGTACTTATCATCTGGTTATTGATGCATGCAGGGAGCAGGCGGATTTCATAGCGTTGAGCCGCAATAAGCCGGGTGACCCGCAACGCTTCACCGGCAATCAGGGTTACCGCGCGGGCAACGGTATTATCACTGCCCCATAGTTCGGCATGGACTCTTCCACCGTTACAGGAAGGAATATCCAGCTTAAGTTTAAGCGAGGCAAAGCGCACCGCTGGCTGAAAAGTAATGTTGCACTGCTGGCTATCCTGTCCGGAGGCAAGCGTGACATACAGCAACTCTTTGACCGGGGTAATCTGCATCTCATCATTTTGCAGATTGGCAATCTTGACGGTATAGCGCCCTGCAGCAAGATCGGTAACGCTCAACGTTTGTCCCCACGCACCGCTGTAATTTTTAGTGGTTCCATCCTCAGAAATGAGATCAAGCATGGGCTGCAAACCCGCCGTCTCTTGCAGATCCGGGAAAATAAAGGTGATCGTCCCCTGACGCCCGGGATCGTGAGCCAGTGTCGCCTGCAAATCCGTAACAACGACCGGGGTTTGTGTGGCCGACAGATAGAAATCCAGCTCTGCTGTTTTACCTGCGCCCAGCTTCATGGAACGGTCATTGTTAATGGTGATGCTATTTTTTTCGACTGGCCAGCCGCCATCACTCCCCAGCTTGACGGGTTGATTGCCCATTAGCGTTCCACTAAACGTACTGTAGGGATCGGGATGCGCACTGGCGGTAAAGGTTATTTTCAACTGGTTAAGGTCAACGGCTGAAGAATAACCATTTTTCAGCGTCAGTTTGACGCGCTGATACCAGCTATTCGGGTTGATATCACTGGCGGTGAGGGTGATACCTTCACCGGTAACAGGCATCGGTTGTGGCTCGGGCTTCGGTTCGGGCTGCGGCTCGGGCTGCGGCTCGGGCTGCGGTTCGGGCTGTGGCTCGGGCTGTGGTTCGGGCTGTGGTTCGGGCTGTGGCTCATTATCGGGAACATTATCCGCGGCATCAGACGCCAGGGTGATTGTCACATCCGACAATTTTACCGGCACTTTCGCGGCGGCAAGGCTAAAAAAGAGTGTGCCACTTTTGCCTGGCATCAAGCGCAATTCACCGCTGTTATTAATCGTCATCTCAATAGCATTTAGTCTTCCCTGCGGTTGCTCACGCAGGGTCAATGGCCGATCGCCTTTCAACGTGCCGCCAAAGTTGCCCCACGGATCAGGATGCCCTGATGCCACAAAACGAATGACAGCATGATTAAGATCAACCGCACCCAGGCCCTTATTCGTCACCGTCAACGTGACCTTTTGGTACCAACTTTGTGCATTAATAGCACTGCTCTTAATAGAAATAGCCGACATGATAAATCCTCTATCCTTAGTGGAAAAAAGCCCCGGATTAGCGGGGCTTTTGCATTAACTCAATCCGGTAAATTTAAATAAGATGATTAATTAGTACGCGCCAAGATCGGTCCACGCGCTGCCTGCGCCGCAGTTCAGATCCGGCTGGTCGCCACAGGACCACCAGTTCACCTGGTAGTTATGGCCTTTCCAGCTCACAATCTCGAAGGTTCCCCAGTTTGCGCCATACACTTTGGTGGCTTCCCACTGAGCGTACGGAGCAATTTTGTCTTCCGGCGTGATATCTGCTTCGTCATCTTCTGGTGCCGGCACGATGTCATCGTCTTGCGGCTCCGGAGTAATGTCATCTTCAGCAGGTTTAGCATCGGCCTGCGCGACCACGGCAGTCAGCACGAAACGCTGCTGAGTAGACGGTTCATTCCAGCAGTCACGAACGAAGAGCGTGAACTGGAATTGCGTCTCTTCGGTGACAACAGGCACCTCAAACTCAATCACTTCTGCGGTTTTGTCTGCGACGGTGATAGCAGCAGGCACACCCCAGCTGAAGCTCAGTTCATCGTTATCTTCATCAGATGAGTTCGCGCCAGACAGTTGAATGCGGGACCCGCCAACGACACGCAGCTCAATCGCTGCTTTCGGTGCGTGGTTTACTTTCTGGCCTTTATCTTCTTCTTTTTCTTCAACATTAATGCCTTCAAAATAGAACGGCTCCATGTCGATCACTTTCTTGCTGAGCTCATAACCCAGGCCTTCACGCGCCGCGTTAACCAGCACGCCGTTATCCTGATCCACCGTCCAGGTAAACACACCGCCCAGCCCCAGACTCGCGGCATACTCGCCCTTCGCTTTCACGCTACGCGGAGTGTCCAGAGACAGGAACAGTTTGGACTGCGGGTTGTACAGATAGTCCGCGTCGGCAACCTGGTCGGTGTACACATTAAAGCCGTTACGGCCTTTCTGATTTTCCAGATCCAGGTAGTTGTAGATCACGTCGTACCATTCGGAGGTACCGGATTCGAACGTGCCGGTGGTGGTGCCTTCGCCCGGGTTGTAAGAGCCTTCCAGCGGTGAGAAGCTGGTGATTTCAGTATTACGGCTGTTACGGGTATAACCTGCGTAACCAATGTTGATACGCTCAGCCGGGAAGCCTTCCGCCAGCAGGTAATCAACGATGGTTTCTACAGCCCAGCCGCCGGCGGTCAGCGCTTTACGGTTGGTGTGGTGCGTCAGGGTTTCTGCCCACGGCGTACCGAAGAAGTCGTAGGTCATCACGTTAACGAAATCCATACCGGATTTCATCAGCGTCTTAACATCGGCATAGGCAATGTTTGCAACGACGGCAGACGCGGCAATCGAAATTTTCACATCGCTGCGGCCCGCCGCATCCAGCTGTTTACGCACTTCAGCAATCAGCGCGGCAAAGTTCGCGCCATCTTCTGCACCGTAGGGGTTACCTGCGCCTTCCACGTTCGGGTATTCCCAGTCCAGATCCACGCCGCTGAACATCGGGAACTGTTTAAACAGTTTTACCAGACCTTTAGCGAAGGTTTTACGCGAAGCATCTGTGGATGCCGTTTCATGGAAACCGTTGCTCATGGTCCAGCCGCCGATACTCATCGACAGCTCCAGGTTATGGCCCTGGGCTTTCGCTTTCGCCTGTAAGTCGCGCAGACCGCCGAGGAAACCTTTTGCATTTTGTTGAGTTACGGTTTTCGGATCAACATCCCAGCCGCTGACATCGTGACCAACGTTAATATAAGACTGGAAATCACCCCACGGGTCGAGGAAAGTGGGCTCATATTTGACCTTGCCGCACAGCTCCGCTGCTTCGGCAACTACGTCGCGATACATACCATCCACTTTGTGGAAACCAACGATGCCCACAAAGCCCGCAATAATTTTGTCATACGCCGTCGGGGAAACATTGGTCAGATCGTAACCACGTCCACGGTCATCAGCATTATCATTTCCTTCAAGACGCGCATCGTACTGAGACCAGTCGGTGAAATAGCCGAACACTTTTGGTTTCGCCGCATCTGCTTTGTACTGGTTATAGACAGGCTTAGCCACACGGGCTGAGGTATAGCTAAATTTGCTGTCCTCGGTTGCCGGGTTGAAGCCGTCTGCGGCGTTACTGGTTTCTGTCAGGGTGTCACCCTTAATTAGTTTGCTCTGGGCCATGTTAATTTCCTTTTAATTTGAATTTTTCGCAGTTCGTTCTGCGGGGTCCATAATCCATTGCTATCGGCCAATTGGCTAATCACAAAACATCACATATTCAGGTGATGCTCAATTCATTAAACTGATGCGGTCTCACAGATAAATATCTCGCCCTCAACACCCTAACCTACCTTTATGCAATGAGCTAAACCCTGGCTTTATCGAGCATATTAAATCTCATTTAAAAAGGGTTTAAATTTTATTTAATAAGGTCTCATTTTCGTGATCAACTTCCATTTTCAAATGCGGAACCCAACAAAACCGTTGAGAAACAATGGAATGAGTTAATTCTTATAACTAATATCAAAAACACACAAAACAGGATGTGACTTTCTAAAGGATGAAGTTATGAAAACCTACATAATCAATAACAACTGTATTTACAATGAAAGGAATCATGAGCTAAGAAACATCTCGAACTCATTGGTCATAAAAATGACAGCGATGCGTGCCAGATGCCTTAGTTTTATCATTGAGAACGCACAAATGGAGGTTATTGAACGCCAACAGCTCACCACAGCACTGTGGGGAAGCCGTGGTAACTTTGTAAATGATGCAAACTTAACACAAATACTCTATTTAATTCGTCGGGATCTAAAATCATTGGGTGTGAATGATTTTTTGATTACGGTGCCGCGCAAAGGAATTCAGGTTAATAACCAGATACCGGTTAAACCTGTCAATAAAGAGCGCAGAACGTACTGGCAAATGCTAAATAAAACATCAGTCAAAGTCATGCTGACTGTTGCCACTGCAGTTGCGTTAGCCGCTGCCTGTTATATGAACGTTCACTAATATTTTTGAGGGAATAAAATGAATCCGGTTATTGATGGAATTTTGATGACAGAAGGCGGCTACACGAATAATCCGAAGGATCGTGGTGGCGAAACAAATTGGGGCATTACCGAAGCGACGGCGCGGGCGCATGGCTATAAAGGCAGCATGTATGATATGACGCGAATTGATGCCTATACCATACTGGAAAATGAATACTGGGTAAAACCAGGATTTGATCTCATCTCTGAAGTCTCATGGCCTATCGCGTTCGAGCTTTGTGATGCCGCCGTCAATATCGGGCCACGGCTTCCGTGTCTATGGTTACAACGCTGGCTCAATGCGCTAAATCGTGAGCAGAAAAATTACCATGATATTAAAGTCGATGGCCACATCGGCCCACTCACTATCAGTGCGCTCAAGGCTTTTCTCGGCTGGCGCGGGAACGAGGGAATGCATGTGCTGGTTGAGGCGCTGAACTGTAGCCAGGGTGCGTACTACCTGACCATTACGGAAGAGCGTTCGCAAAATGAGGAGTTTATTTATGGATGGATTAAAAATCGCGTTGCATAAAAAATAACGACCATAAAACGCTAACAGAGGCTACCATAGCCTCTGTTTTTCAGAACCGATATAGCTTACTTCCTTATTTAAGCGGACTATTATCTTCTATGGATTTTTTTAGCTTCTCACCTAAAAATTTCAGGATGGGCGCGGCAAAAACACCGCCAATACCTGCGGAGAGTAAAACCATATTAAAATTAAATCCTTTTTCAACGGCGATTGCGCTTAATAAAAGGCTGGTAAAACAAGATATGACAATTTGCGTTAAACAACTCATTATGCCTTTTTGTATGCTTTCATTTTTTTTCTTGCCAGATTTAATTAAATAACTAACAAAACCGCCCCATGCGCCGGTAGCTACTACTGTCACCAGTATTTCCATTTCCAGCAACACAACTTCTGAGGTTTCAATATGGTTAGAAATCGACATTTTTAACTCCTGTATTAAAATGAACACCAAGGAATTTAAAACAAAACATTGTGGAAAAATAATAAAAAAACATCACCTGGCAATAAATTTTTTAGTGATGTATAAATACCCCTCCTCTAACGCCTGAATGAGGAAAGCGTGTGGAACATGTCCACTAATTCCTTAATCTCCTTTTTCTTACTGCTTTTCTTATTCCATGAAGCGTAAACGTTAAGCGGCTTAAAGACGAGTTCCGGGGGCGGTTGAACCATCTTGATAGCATAACGACGCTGGTTTTTATAAAAATGAGCCAGCTTTAATGGTAAGAGAGCAATCAATGAGGTGCTCTCAATGATACTGACGATGCCACTTATTGAATCACTGCGGTATCCTTTGATCCGATATCCTTTGTATTCATCATCTTTTTCATGCAGATCGTTATCATTAATCATGACAGGGGAGAAAATTCCTGATTGATAAATAGCATGACGTGCGGAATAGAAATTATGCAAACTGAGTTGCGATAACTCACTGAGGATGTTGTCGGTACTGCAAATGCAGACAAAATTTTTAAAGCTATCGATAAGTTGATTATCCACACTGGGATCAATGATAGCCTCAGGGCTGATAACAAGATCACAATCTCCGACGCCTAATAAATGATTGATTTCATTTTTATCCAGATTCCGCGAGGAAAAGTGGCGGAGTGAAAAACGCTCAAAAATATCATCTTCATATAATTGAGAAAGATAATAGTTTTCAACGATTTCACTGCCCATAATGGTGATTTTTGGATTTTTTGCCGCGACAGATTCTGCCGCTAACGTCCCCTTAACCAGCTCCATGGCATGCCGGAACGCCTGGTGAATTTCGAGGGCCTTTGCCGTTGGGATTAGACCGTCCTTACCTCTGACAAACAATTCCTGTTCATAAAAGCCCTGAAGGCGGCTTAGTGCCAGAGAAATGGCCGCTGGCGTAACAGATAATTTTTTGGCGGCTTTAGTGGCATTGCCTGCTGAAATGACAGCATCAAGCACTTTGATTAAGTTATAATCAAACTCCTTATTGTCACTTTTTGAGCCCATCCATTGTCAGCCTCTAAAATTTAAAAAATGCAATATAGATAATACTCAAAATAATGCAAA
Source organism: Superficieibacter electus (assembly GCF_002915575.1). Taxonomy (GTDB): domain Bacteria; phylum Pseudomonadota; class Gammaproteobacteria; order Enterobacterales; family Enterobacteriaceae; genus Superficieibacter; species Superficieibacter electus. The sequence goes on along the minus strand of NZ_PQGD01000023.1, from coordinate 64,287 downwards.
TAACAGTTCATCAAAAAATAAATAAATTACATTAATGAGAAATCGTTTCTTTTTAAAAACAATCAATCCACAAAATCACTCTACTAAAACAACATTTTTATTTAGCTAAACGAAATATCATTTTTAATAAAACTAAAAGTTGAGACATCATCCCTGGCGGATGGTGTATGCCATAACGTTAAAAAGAGTGAAACAGGCAAGGGACTGCCTTTATGGCTGGAGAACGGGCAAAAAAAAGCCTGAGGGAAAACGCTCAGGCTTGCGAAGAGAGGGAATGGTTAACGCGTCAAATCATCAAAAAACTTCTTTACACCATCAAAGAAGCTTTTAGAGCGTGGGCTGTTATGCTCGCCGGTTGGACCGCCAAAACTGTCCTGCAACTCTTTCAACAGTTGTTTCTGTTTATCGTTAAGGCCTACCGGCGTTTCGACAACAACCCGGCACAGCAGGTCGCCCTGCGCTCCACCGCGCACCGACTTCACTCCTTTGCCACGCATGCGGAACAGCTTACCGGTCTGCGTTTCGCCCGGTACTTTCAGCTTCACGCGTCCATCCAGCGTCGGTACTTCGATTTCACCACCCAGTGCCGCCATGGCAAAGTTGATCGGCACTTCGCAATACAGGTTATTACCTTCGCGCTCGAAGATGGGGTGCTGTTTTACCTGTACCTGAACGTACAGATCGCCCGCCGGTGCGCCGTGTTCGCCTGCTTCACCTTCGCCCGACAGACGAATGCGGTCGCCGGTATCCACGCCCGCCGGAATTTTCACGGACAGCGTTTTGCTCTTTTCAACACGACCGTGACCGTGGCATTTCGTGCAGGGATCTTTAATCAGCGTACCGCGTCCCTGGCAGTGTGGACACGCCTGCTGAACCGCGAAGAAACCCTGGCGCATTTGCACCTGGCCGGAACCATGACAGGTCGGACAGGTCTGCGGCTGCGTGCCGGGTTTGGCCCCGCTGCCGTGGCAGATGTCACACTCTTCCAGCGTCGGGATGCGGATTTCTTTGGTCACGCCACGCACCGCTTCTTCCAGCGTCAGATCCATGTTATAGCGGAGATCGGCACCACGAGAGGCACGCTGACGCCCCCGGCCACCGCCGAAGATATCGCCAAAAACGTCGCCAAAGATATCGCCAAAGTCCGCGCCGCCGCCGCCAAAACCGCCGCCACCGCCCATGCCGCCCTGCTCAAACGCGGCATGACCGTATTGATCGTAGGCAGCACGTTTCTGCGCATCGGTCAGAATTTCATACGCTTCTTTGATTTCTTTAAATTTTGCTTCGGCGTCTTTATCACCCTGATTGCGGTCCGGGTGATACTTCATCGCCAGGCGTTTATACGCCTTTTTGATTTCACGCTCTTCCGCTGTTCTGGGAACGCCTAAAACCTCGTAATAATCTTGTTTCGCCATTGTCTTTTTCAGCCCCTAACATGCGAGCACGGGCGGAGAGGAAACCTCTTCGCCCGTGCCAGTTCATAACCCATTCAAAGGGCGATTATTTTTTGTCTTTTACTTCTTCAAACTCAGCGTCGACCACATCGTCATCCTGCGCGTTGTTTGCCGAAGCATCAGCGCCAGCCTGCTGCTGTGCGTGCTGTTGCTGAGCGATTTCCATCAGCTTCTGAGAAACCTGCGCCAGCGCCTGCATCTTCGCTTCAATATCTGCTTTGTCTTCACCTTTCAGCGACGTTTCCAGCGCGCTCAGTGCAGACTCGATCGCGGTTTTGTCATCTGCTGGCAGCTGGTCGCCGGCTTCCTCAACCTGCTTACGGGTGCTATGCAGCAAGTGATCACCCTGGTTGCGGGTCTGCACCAGCTCTTCAAACTTACGGTCTGATTCTGCGTTTGCTTCCGCTTCGCGGACCATCTTCGCAATCTCTTCTTCATTCAGACCAGAAGACGCCTTGATGGTGATTTTCTGCTCTTTACCGCTATTTTTATCTTTCGCGGAAACGTGCAGGATACCATCAGCGTCGATGTCGAAGGTGACTTCAATCTGCGGCATACCGCGCGGCGCAGGCTGAATACCATCCAGGTTAAACTGACCCAGATCTTTGTTATCCGATGCGCGTTTACGCTCACCCTGCAGCACATGGATGGTCACCGCAGACTGGTTGTCTTCAGCGGTAGAGAACACCTGGCTGTGCTTGGTCGGGATAGTAGTATTTTTGCTGATAAGCGGAGTCATTACGCCGCCCATGGTTTCGATACCCAGCGACAGCGGGGTTACGTCCAGCAGCAGTACGTCTTTCACTTCACCTGTCAGTACACCACCCTGAACCGCTGCGCCGATAGCGACAGCTTCATCCGGGTTAACGTCTTTACGCGGTTCTTTACCAAAGAACTCAGCAACTTTCTTCTGCACCATTGGCATACGAGTCTGACCACCAACCAGGATTACATCCTGAACGTCGGAGACGGACAGACCAGCATCCTGCAGGGCAACTTTCAGCGGCTCGATGGAACGGTTCACCAGGTCTTCTACCAGGCTTTCCAGTTTCGCACGGGTCACTTTGATGTTCATGTGTTTCGGACCGGTGGCATCTGCGGTGATATACGGCAGGTTTACATCGGTCTGCTGCGCGGAAGAAAGCTCGATTTTCGCTTTTTCTGCGGCTTCTTTCAGGCGCTGCATCGCCAGCGGGTCGTTACGCAGGTCAATGCCCTGATCTTTCTTAAATTCTTCAACCAGGTAGTTGATCATGCGGCTGTCAAAGTCTTCGCCACCGAGGTGGGTATCACCGTTGGTTGCCAGAACTTCGAAGGTTTTTTCGCCGTCAACGTCGTCGATTTCGATAATAGAGATATCGAAAGTACCACCGCCGAGGTCATAAACTGCGATGGTGCGGTTGCCCACTTCTTTATCCAGACCGTAGGCCAGTGCGGCTGCGGTCGGTTCGTTGATGATACGTTTAACTTCCAGGCCCGCGATACGGCCAGCATCTTTGGTTGCCTGACGCTGCGCATCGTTGAAGTAAGCCGGCACGGTAATAACGGCTTCAGTAACCGTTTCACCGAGGTAATCTTCCGCCGTTTTCTTCATTTTCTTCAGCACTTCAGCTGAGATTTGCGGCGGTGCCATTTTCTGGCCTTTGACATCAAGCCATGCGTCGCCGTTGTCGGCGGCGATGATTTTGTACGGCATGATGGATACATCACGCTGTACTTCTTCATCCTGGAAGCGGCGGCCAATCAGGCGTTTAATCGCAAACAGGGTGTTTTGCGGGTTTGTCACTGCCTGACGCTTAGCCGGCTGACCAACCAGAGTTTCACCATCCTGAGTATATGCAATGATAGAAGGCGTAGTACGATCGCCCTCTGCGTTCTCCAGCACGCGCGCCGTCGTGCCATCCATGATCGCTATACAAGAGTTAGTTGTACCCAGGTCGATACCAATAATTTTACCCATCTAAACGTCTCCACTAAAAATTCGGTCATCATGTGGTTGTGAACCTGTAATAAGGGCGAAACGTGCGGTTTCAACTACCTTAAATCGTTTTTTTTTCAGGTTCACTCACTGCGGTTGAGTACAAGATGGGGTCGCTACGTCCCGCATCAAGGGGGGACGTGAAAAAAATTTTGCTCACGGCAGCAATGACGATGCGCACGCCTCCCGTCGTTTGGCCGTTCGCTCTCAAAGACCAAACACATTTAAATAGTGAATATATTACGCGAATATATTCATCGAATAATTGAAATAATCAGAAAGCATTGTGAACTCGAATGCGGGCAAGCTTAGGTGTTAAAATATGCCGCCCATTAATACACCACCTAATTTGTCTTGCCAAAGGAATAAAAATGAACCGGATGTTAAAGCTGTCGTCATGCTTATTATTAGGGTTATTAACCAGCCTGCCCGCGCTGGCTAATGATCATAAAGTGATGGGCATTATTGCGATGCCACGCAATGATACTAACGATCTTACGCTAAAGATGCCCGTTTGCCGCATAGTAAAACGCATTCAAATCAAGGTTGATCATGGTGATGTGCAGATCAGCGGTGCTTCTGTGTACTTTAAAGCGTCAAGAAGCGCCAGCCAGAGTCTGAACGTTCCGTCCACCTTAAAAGAAGGCGACACCACAGACTGGATCAATATCAATAGCGATAACGACAATAAGCGCTGCGTTGAGAAATTCGTTTTTTCTGGTCATACCGTGAACTCCTCCGATATGGCACGCTTAAAAATTATTGGCGATGATTAATTATTAACAGTCCATTTTGCTAACGTTATTTATTGGACATTAACATTCATGAATGTCACTTATTTAGAAGACAGCGATCTGAGTTTTTTGCAGCACTGCAGTGAAGAGCAACTGGCCGATTTTGCTCATTTACTCACCCATAATAGTAAAGATAAACCGCGACTTTCCAGCGTCTTGCTGCGCAATGAACTTTATCAGTCCATGGAAGGTCATCCGGAGCGTCATCGTCGTAGCTGGAAATTGATTGCCGGAGAACTCCAGCATTTCGGTGGAGATAGCATCGCTAATAAGCTGCGTGGCCACGGTAAACTGTATCGGACTATCCTGCTGGATGTCTGTCATCGCCTTAAGCTGAAGGCAGAAAAAAACCAGTCCATCGTTGAAATCGAGCAGAGCCTGCTGGAGCATTTTCTGCGCAATACGTGGAAGAAAATGACTGAGGAGCAAAAAGCCCAGTTTTTTGCCGCAGTTGAGGTCAAAGTTACGGAACTGGAAGAGATTTTACCCTTGCTGCTTAAGGATAAAAAACTGATTGGCGGCGTTTCGTTACTGCTTTCCGGCCAGTTGAACCGTATCCTGCATACCCATGCTGCTATCAGCGTAATTGGGCACGGCTTGCTGCGTGGTGCTGGCCTTGGCGGCCCGGTTGGCGCGGCGTTAAACAGCGTGAAAGCCGTCAGCGGTACCGCTTATCGCGTGACCATCCCCGCCGTATTACGAATCGCCTGCCTGCGCAGATTAATTGCGGCGCAACAATCCTGATTTGTCCATCCTTCAATGGGGTAAAAAATCACCGTTTTACCCCCGGTAGATCATAGACAGCGCATATACGTACGATTATGATGCTGCGCCCTCCCCCTCGCGGGCTGGATGGGCGAACGCTTTCTACATATAAATCGATGAATTTTGAGGAATTATGGGCAACACGACGTTGGCTAATCCGGCTCCGCTGGGCTTAATGGGCTTCGGCATGACAACTATTCTGCTGAATCTGCATAATGCGGGCATTTTTCCCTTTGACGGAATTATTCTGGCAATGGGCATTTTTTACGGGGGCATCGCGCAGATCTTCACCGGTCTGCTGGAATTTAAAAAGGGGAACACCTTTGGCCTGGTGTCCTTTACTTCTTATGGCTCCTTCTGGCTGACGCTGGTCGCCATTTTGCTGCTGCCAAAAATGGGCTTAAGCGACGCGCCTGACGCGCAGTTCCTGGGTGCCTATCTGGGGTTATGGGGCGTATTCACGCTGTTTATGTTCTTCGGTACGCTGAAAGGCGCAAGAGCATTACAGTTTGTTTTCCTGAGCCTGGCTGTACTGTTTGCCCTGCTGGCGGTCGGCAATATCGGCGGCAATGAAGGCATTATCCATATTGCTGGCTGGGTGGGTATGATCTGTGGCGCAAGCGCAATTTATCTGGCCATGGCCGAAGTGCTGAATGAGCAGTTTGGCCGTACCGTATTGCCAATCGGCGAGAAGCATTAATAATGATGCAGGCGGGTACCCCGGTACCCGCCTGCTGATCATGAACGCTGTAACAGTGTCTTCGAATGGTCTTCGCCAACATCCTGCTTTAATACCATTCCCAGCGCGATGCCCATCAGTGATAACCCCAGAATGTACCAGGCCGGAGCCATCGGCGAAACGCCCATCAGCATGGTCACCGCTATCGGCGTCAGGCCGCCAAAAATGGCATAAGACACATTGTAAGAAAACGAAATACCGGAAAAGCGTACTGCGGGTGGGAAAGCCTTAACCATGACATATGGAACCGCACCCACAACGCCAACACACAGCCCGACGAGGCCGTACAGCAGAAAAAGCCACGCCGGATACACGCCAGCGAGGTGATAAAACATCCATCCCGAGCAGGCCAGCATCGCGCTACCAATGATAAATGTCTTACTGGCACCAAAACGATCGACCGCCAGTCCGGCAATAAGGCAACCAAAACAAAGCATGACCGTGGCGATACTGTTCGCCTGCAAGGTTAATGCGGGTGCAAAGCCGTACTGTTTTTGCAGCCAGACCGGTGACATCAGGATCACCACCACAATTCCGGCAGAAAGTAACCAGGTCAGCAACATGGAGATGATCACCGCTTTTTTATGCCTGACGAGCGCGGCTTTCACCGGTAGCTCCTGTGCCAGCACTTTACGCTGCTGCATCTCCATAAAGATGGGGGTTTCTTGTAACCAGCGGCGCAGATACATGGCAATCAGCCCAAACGCGCCCCCCAGCAGGAACGGCAACCGCCAGCCAATCTCATGGATGGTTTGTTGACTCATTGCGGTATTAATGAGGGTTGCCACCACCGAGCCGAGCAGTATGCCAACCGTAAGCCCGGCGGTCAGCGTGCCACAGGCGATGCCGATGCGGTGCTCCGGAACATGTTCGGCCACGAAGACCCATGCCCCCGGCACCTCTCCCCCGATGGCGGCCCCTTGCAGAATGCGCATGAGCAGCAGGAGCACCGGTGCGGCCAGCCCCGCTGTGGCATAAGTAGGCAGCAGTCCTATCGCCAGCGTCGGCACCGCCATTAGCAGAATGCTCAGGGTGAACATCTTTTTACGGCCAACCAAATCGCCGAAATGGGCCATCACAATTCCACCCAGCGGCCGCGCCAGATAACCGGCAGCAAAGATGCCAAATGTCTGCACCTGGCGCAGCCATTCAGGAATATGTTCAGGAAAGAAAAGATCGCCGACAACCGCAGCAAAGAAAACAAAAATAATAAAATCATAAAACTCCAGCGCGCCACCAAGGGCGGCGAGCGTCAGCGTTTTATAATCCTGGCGATTCAGAGTCCGTGCGTTTGTAGACATAACCGGCCATTCTTAGCAGGAAAACAGGCCTACCATACTATGTAAATTAAAAATTACTGTATAGTAAATAAATCGCTACAATGCAGACTCTTCATAACCCAGGTTGTTAAATCCGTATCAGACTGTAATATCGCGTATTGCGCTCTTCGGGCGAAACGCCGCCACGACCCGGCAGTCGGTTTCAATATAAGGCCCTTCCAACAACTGTATACAATACGGTACGCTTGCGAAAATACCTGGCACTATAGCGTTACCCTCAGCGTCTTTAACGCCTTCCAGTGTTTCCTGAATAGATTTAGGCTGCCCCGGCAAATTGAGGATGAGTGCCTGCTTGCGGATAACGCCCACCTGACGGGAAAGAATGGCGGTCGGCACGAATTGCAGGCTAATTTGCCGCATCTGCTCGCCAAAACCGGGCATCTCACGATCGGCCACGGCCAGCGTCGCGTCCGGGGTCACATCACGACGCGACGGACCGGTCCCGCCGGTGGTCAGCACCAGGTGGCAGCTCATTTCATCCACCAGCTCGCACAGCGTTTGCTCAATGATGCTTTGCTCATCGGGAATTAAACGGGTCTGAATTTCGTAAGGAGTCGTGAGCGCTTTTTTCAGCCAGTCTTCAAGTGCAGGGATGCCTTTGTCCTGATAAACGCCGCTGGAGGCGCGATCGGAGATGGACACTAAGCCAATGCGTAAGGTATTCATGATTATTCCCTTCAAGGATGCTATTTCCAGGAATAATACACGCGAACGTCACGTAATTCGACGCATCCGCGCAACGGACATACTGCGTTTTACGAGCGTGCACGCAAACTACCGATCCTTTTTTTATTTCCACTATCGCCTGACCTTCACCAGTGACAGGATATTGCCAGCTCATTCCATGGACGGTTTATCATGTGTGAAAAAACGGCGTCATCGCCGCACGATGCTATATTCAAAACGTTTCTCTCCCGCGTTGAGACGGCGCGCGATTTTATTCAGTTGCACCTGCCACCGGCCCTCCTTCGCCTCTGCCATCTCAATACGTTAAAGCTGGAGTCCGGAAGCTTTCTCGAAGAGGATTTACGGCCCTACTACAGCGACATGCTCTACTCGCTGAAAACGACCAGCGGAGCGGGCTATATTCATGTTCTCATTGAACATCAAAGCTCAGCGGACAAACATATGGCGTTTCGCCTCATGCGCTATGCGATAGCCGCCATGAAACGTCATCTTGATGCTGGACATGAGGCTCTGCCACTGGTGATCCCCATTCTTTTTTACCAGGGCCGCAGAAGCCCTTATCCCTGGACGCTGAACTGGCTGGACGGCTTCAACGATCCGCAACTTGCCCGCCAGGTCTATAGCCAGGACTTCACGCTGGTGGATATCACGACGATTCCTGATGAAGACATCATGCAGCATCGAAGTATGGCGGCATTGACACTTATTCAGAAGCATATCCGCCAGCGCGATTTAGCTGAGTTGCTGGATAAGCTCGCCAGCCTGCTAATAATGGAGCACATTAGTGAGCCGCAGGTAGTTGCCCTGGTAAACTACATGCTGCAAACTAGCGAAACACAAAATGCCACGCTGTTTTTGCGTAAGCTTGCACAACGCGTACCCCGACACGGAGATAAACTGATGACGATGGCAGAGCAACTGGAAAATATCGGTCTCATGAAAGGCATCGAGCAAGGCAAAATTACCGGCGAACACCAGGCGCGGTTACAAATTGCGCAGGCGATGCTGGAGAACGGATTAGACGATCGGGCGATCGTTAACATGACGGGTATTAAAGAAGAAGAGCTTCAGCAGCTCCGTCATTGAGGTTTTTTGCAAATAAAATAGCCGGTAGCAAGCTACCGGCCATAATGATTACAGCAGATCGCCGATCATTTTTTCCAGTTTTTCCTGGTCAACGGCAAACTTGCGGATACCGTCCGCCAGCTTATCAACCGCCATCGGGTCCTGGTTGTGCTGCCACAGGAACTCTGCTTCAGTGATGCGCTCCGGACGGGCTTTTACTTCGCCGCTGAAAGACAGTTTACGCTCAATTGCGCCTTCGCTTTCTGCCAGCTCCTTAAGCAGCGCCGGGGCGATAGTTAAACGATCGCATCCCGCCAGCTCAAGGATTTCACCCAGGTTACGGAAGCTTGCGCCCATCACCACGGTTTCATAGCCATGCTGTTTGTAGTATTCGTAGATTTCTGTGACCGATACTACGCCCGGATCTTCTGCAGGGGCATACTCTTTCTTATCGGTGTTGGCTTTGTACCAGTCAAGAATACGGCCAACAAACGGAGAAATCAGATAAACGCCAGCCTCTGCGCAAGCACGAGCCTGGGCAAAAGAGAACAGCAGCGTCAGGTTACAGTTGATACCGTCTTTTTCCAGCTGTTCCGCGGCACGAATACCCTGCCAGGTTGACGCCAGTTTGATCAGAATGCGATCGTTGCTGATGCCAGCATCGTTGTATAGCTTGATCAGGCGTTTCGCTTTAACGATGGAAGCGTCGGTGTCATAGGAAAGACGCGCATCAACTTCAGTCGAAATACGGCCTGGAACCAGCTTGAGAATTTCCAGTCCGATGTTAACAGCCAGTTTATCGCTGGCATCGACGATTTGCTGTGCGCGGTCGCCACTCTGGCTGCGTGCCCAGGTAATAGCATCATCAATCAGTTTACGGTATTCAGGGATTTGTGCTGCGCCAAGGATCAGAGAAGGGTTGGTTGTTGCATCCTGCGGCTGATACAGCTTCATGGCCGCGATATCTCCGGTGTCAGCCACCACGGTGGTGTACTGGCGCAGAGAAGTCAATTTATCCGTCATAATCGTGTTTCTCTTTAAACAACTTGTTAGGGGGATGTAACCGGTCTGCCCTGATAATATCACGCCCCACTCTTAGCGCAACCGCGACGGTATACCCACCCGGAGTATGATAGACTCCTGCGACAGATTGCCTGACGGTAATCGTTTATCCTGTAAGTGGTAGCGCTTACATTGGTGCACCGGCATAAACAAGAGGACGTTTAATGCCTGATTTTCTTCAATTCATGAGTGACGTCATTTGGGGTTCGGTGATGATTTATCTCCTGGCAGGCGCAGGGATATGGTTCATCTGGCGTACAGGGTTCATCCCGTTTCGCTATCTTCGTCATTACGGCAAAAGCCTGAAAAATAGCCTCTCGCCCCAGCCCGGTGGCTTAACCTCTTTTCAGGCCTTGTGTACCAGTCTTGCCGCACGAGTAGGTAGCGGAAACCTGGCGGGTATTTCACTGGCCCTCACCGCAGGCGGCCCCGGCGCTATCTTCTGGATGTGGATCTGCGGCTTAACCGGGATGGCAATCAGTTTTGCCGAATGCTCGCTTGCCCAACTTTATAAACAACGCGATGCCACAGGGCAATTTCGCGGCGGACCGGCGTGGTATATGGATCGCGGTCTGGGAATGCGCTGGATGGGCGTGTTGTTCTCCCTGTTTTTATTGCTCTCATATGGGCTGGTATTTAATACGGTACAGGCGAATTCGGTGGCCAACGCGCTCAGCTACGCTTTCTCGGTCCCTTCGCTGGCAACCGGTATACTGCTTGCAGCAGGGATAGGGCTGACAATAATACGGGGGATTCGCGGTGTCGCCCGGATGATGCAATGGCTGGTACCGGTGATGGTGATTATCTGGATTGCCGCCAGTCTTCTGATTAGCGCCTGGCATATCACGGCGCTACCCGCGGCGCTCACTGCGATTGTAAAAAGCGCCTTTGGCTGGCAAGAAGCGGCATCGGGTGCTGCGGGCTATACCGTAAGCCAGGCACTCACCAGCGGTTTTCAGCGTGGCATGTTTTCCAATGAAGCCGGAATGGGTTCGACGCCCAATGCCGCTGCTGCTGCATCCTCATGGCCGCCGCATCCTGCAGCACAGGGGATCGTGCAGATGATCGGCGTGTTTATCGATACGTTTATTATCTCTACCTGCAGCGCACTGATTGTCATGCTGGCAGGAATAAATAATTACCCTACGAGCCTGGAAGGAATTCAACGAATACAGCAGGCGATGCAGATGCTCATCGGCAATGCGGGTGCCGGGTTGGTTGCCATCGTTGTCGTCCTGTTCGCCTTTACCTCTATCGTGGGAAATTATCTGTATGCGGAAAACAACCTGATTTTCCTGCGGCTTAATACGCGATGGCCGCGCTGGACATTACGTGCAGCGACAGCATTGATGGTAGTGGCAGGCTCACTGCTTAGTTTTCCGGTGGTATGGCAACTGGCAAATATTGTGATGGCATTAATGGCAATCACCAACCTGACGGCCATTCTGCTGCTATCGCCAGTGGTGAAACTTATTGCCAGCGATTATTTACGTCAACGCAAATTAGGGGTACGTCCGGTATTTAACCCGCAACGCTACCCGGACCTCCAGCGACAGTTAATGCCGGATACGTGGGACGATCCGCCGCAGCATTGAGGCGACAATCGCAGTCATCGCCCACATCAACCGCTTTTTTTGCTACAGTCGCAAAATAACCAGCCGCAAGGATTAACTATGCTGATTCTGATTTCTCCCGCTAAAACGCTGGACTACCAAAGTCCACTCGCCACGACACGCTTTACGCGGCCTGAGCTACTGGACCATTCGCAGCAGCTTATTAAGGAAGCGCGTAAACTGACCGCTCCACAAATCGCCAGCCTGATGAGCATCAGCGATAAGCTGGCCAGCCTGAACGCCACTCGTTTTCACGACTGGCAGCCCGATTTTACGCCAGAAAACGCCCGTCAGGCGATTCTGGCCTTTAAAGGCGACGTGTATACCGGGCTTCAGGCCGAAACGTTCAGCGAAGCAGAGTTTGATTTTGCGCAGCAGCACCTGCGAATGCTCTCCGGGCTATACGGTGTGCTGCGCCCGCTGGATTTGATGCAGCCCTATCGTCTGGAAATGGGTATCCGTTTTGCGAATGCCCGTGGTAAAGATCTTTACCAGTTTTGGGGGATATCATTACCGATAAGCTTAATGAAGCCCTTGATGCCCAGGGCGATCGCGTGGTGATTAATCTGGCATCAGAGGAATATTTTAAAGCGGTCAAGCCGAAAAAACTGAATGCTGAGCTGATTAAACCCGTCTTCCTCGATGAGAAAAACGGCAAGTTCAAAGTCATCAGTTTCTACGCCAAGAAAGCGCGTGGTCTGATGAGCCGCTATATCATTGAAAACCGCCTGACGACGGCGGAACAGCTTAAGGCCTTTAACAGCGAAGGGTATTTCTTTGACGAAGACGCGTCAGGGAATGGCGAGCTGGTGTTTAAACGTCATGAGCAGTGAGAAAGCGCCCACAGGCGCTTTACGTTAGCGATGGCGATCGTCCGGCCCCGGACGATAATCATCGCGGCGATCGTCAGGACGGTTATCATGGTGCGGCCCGGCATGGGGGCCATGGGGCTGCCAGCGGTTTTCGCGCCAGTCGTAATGTTTTTCCCACCAGCCATGATCCCGCCAGCGGTCGCCATCCCAGTAGTTGCCGTGATTATCACGATCGCCGATTTGCAGCGTGACAGCCGGAATAAGGGTGATCTCTGCCGCGTGTACCGCCATGGGCGCGACCAGCAGCATCGAAAGTGCCAGCAGAACAGGTTTTAGTCGGGACATCGGTGACTCCTTTTCATTCTTGCCCAATATGGGCCGATGTCAGGAGATTACGTGAGCGGGATGCGGGTTGTTATTCTCTGCAATCCTATTCTCTAAGTTACCGCATTTATTGAGAATTTCTCCTTTTTACCTGCTTTTTTTCTCCTTAATTTCTCCATAAAAAAGCCGGGTAGCTTTAACGCCTACCCGGCATCTGTGGAGCTACGCGCGTTATCCGTGCGCCATCATTAACTGGCGCAGGGCAGCAAAGTCCGCTGGCAGCGAATGTGACAGCAGCGGCAGATCCGCGCGCTCTGCCAGTTCTTTTGGCAGCGGCAGCGTATTACCAAGGATGGCTTCCACGCTCTCTCTGAATTTTGCCGGATGAGCAGTGCCGAGGAACACACCGTATTCGCCCGGCTTCAACTGGTCGCGCAGCGCCCGGTAAGCGATGGCCGCATGTGGTTCAGACACGTAGCCAATATCCTGAAGTTCACGCATCGTGGCTTTGGTCGTTTCATCATCCACCGCCGCGTAGCCCAGCTCATTAAGCCGCCAGATTTTACGCCGGAAAATCTCTTCCACGCGCGGCCAGTTATTCGGCTGGCTGACATCCATCGCATTAGAAAGCGTAGCCTGCGTGGCGTTTGGCTCCCATTTACCGCCATTGAGGAAGCGCGGTACGGTATCATTGGCATTCGTGGCGGCAATAAAGCGCTTCACCGGCAGGCCAAGGGATTTCGCCAGCAGCCCGGCGGTCAAATCGCCAAAATTACCGCTGGGTACGGAAATAACCAGCTGGTTGCGTGCTTCCTGCGGCAGTTGCGCTACCGCCTCGAAGTAGTAGCAAATTTGCGCCAGTAGACGGCTGATATTAATGGAGTTAGCAGAGTTCAGCCCCAGCGCCGCTTTCAGCTCTTCATCATCAAACGCCTGTTTTACCAGCGCCTGGCAGGCGTCGAAATCACCATCAATGGCGACGGTTTCAATATTGCCACCGAGGGTGCAGAACAGTTTTTCCTGAAGCGGGCTGATTTTGCCGCGCGGATACAGGATAACCACGCGTACATTGGGCAGACCGTAAAACGCATGGGCGACGGCCGCGCCAGTATCACCGGAGGTCGCAGTGAGGATAGTGACCGGCTTATCACCACTGATATGAGTCAGCATTTGCGCCATAAAGCGCCCGCCAAAATCCTTAAACGCCAGCGTAGGACCGTGGAACAGTTCCAGACAACCGATATCTTGCGTGACTGGTTTCACGGGAGCCGGGAAGGCAAACGCTGCCCCTACACGCTTTTTAAGCTCATCTGGTGAGATTTCATCGCCAATGAATGCGCTGAGGATTTTTGCGCTGCGACTGACAAAATCCTGCTCCAGCATCTCGTCAATGTCGGTCAGGCTGAATTCAGGTAGATCGTGCGGAAAAAATAGTCCCTGCTGTTTGCCCAGGCCCTGCGTAACCGCCTGTGCGAAGCTGACCTGCTCGTTGTGATCTTTAAGGTTATAGAGTTTCATTGGTTATCCCACTACGCGTGCGCCCGCCGTATCCAGCTGGCAAATATGAACAAAGCCTTCCTGATTTTGCAGATAGTGTTTACTGAGCCAGTCTGCCACACGCCGTGCGGTGTCAGTTTTGTCGCACAGGGCAAACAAGGTTGGCCCGGAACCGGAAATCCCGCAGGACAGTGCACCCATTTCTGCTATCGCCTGACGCGCTTCATTAAATCCCGGCAGTAATTTCGCACGGTACGGTTCAGCAATCACATCTTTCATCAGTTTCGCCGCCAGCAGTGGCTGGCGTGAATAACAGGCATGAATAAATCCTGCCAGGTGGCGACCATGCGCGATACAATCCTGACGGCGATACTGCGCAGGCAGGATGGCGCGGGCCTCCGCGGTCGAAACCACAATTCCTGGATAAGCCAGTACCCAGAGCCACTCATCAAAGCCTGGCACCTGCTCGCTAATAATGCCGTTTTCTTCGATCATTAACTGCATGCCGCCGAGAAAGCAAGGCGCGACATTATCGTAGTGAACGCTGCCGGAGATCCGTCCTTCCAGCTCCCCCATCAGCGCCAGCATCCGCGTGTCATTCAGCGGTTTGCCGCAATATTCATTCATGGCGACCAGCGCAGCCACCACGGAACAAGCGCTGGAACCAAGTCCGGAGCCAATCGGCATATTTTTTTCCAGCGTCATGGTCACCGGAATGGTTTTGCCGATCTCCTGACAAAACCGCTCCCAACACTGATAAACGATATTCTCACGCGGTTCGGTTGGCAGTTTGCTGGCAAAGCGGCCTTTATTTTCCACGCTGAAACGATCGGCGGCCTCGACAGCAACGGTATCGCCCAGCAGCGCCCCGTCAACAGGCGTGACTGCCGCGCCCAGCACATCAAAGCCGACGCTCATATTGGCGCTGGACGCCGGGGCATAAACTTTAACCATGTCAGACTCCTAACTTCCATGAAAGTGTGCGCAGCAAATCGGCAAACACCCCTGCCGCCGTTACGTCGTTGCCCGCACCATAACCGCGCAGTACCAGCGGCAACGGTTGATAATAATGGCTGTAAAAAGCCAGCGCATTTTCGCCGTTTTTAACTTTATACAGCGGATCGTTACCGTCCACTTCCGCGATTTTCACCCGGCATACGCCGTCTTCTTCAATATTGCCAACATAGCGCAGAACCTTACCTTCATCACGCGCTTTCGCCACGCGGGCGGAAAACTCATCATCAAGCTGCGGCAGGCGTGCCATAAAACTGTCGGTATCGCCAGATGCGTCAAAACTCTCCGGCAGCACGGACTCAATCACGATATCGCTCAGTTCAAGACTACGCCCGGTTTCACGCGCCAGGATCAGCAGTTTACGTGCGACATCCATCCCCGAGAGATCGTCACGGGGGTCAGGTTCGGTATAGCCCATTTCCCGGGCAACACGGGTCGCCTCCGAGAGACTCATTCCTTCATCAAGCTTGCCAAAAATAAAAGACAGAGAGCCGGACAGGATGCCGGAGAAACGCTGAAGTTCATCGCCGGCATTAAGCAGGTTTTGCAGGTTTTCAATGACCGGCAGGCCCGCGCCAACGTTGGTATCGTAAAGGAATTTACGCCGTGAATGCCCCGCCGCGTGGCGCAACTGATGGTAGTAATCCATGGATGAGGTGTTGGCTTTTTTATTCGGCGTGACCACATGGAAGCCTTCACGCAAGAAATCGGCATACTGATCGGCCACTGCCTGGCTGGAGGTACAATCAACAATCACCGGGTTTAGCAGGTGATACTCTTTTACCAGGCGGATCAACCGGCCAAGATTAAACGGCGCGTTGGCTTCCGCCAGCTCATTCTGCCAGTTTTCAAGATTCAGACCGTGCACGTTGGTCAGCAAGGCTTTTGAGTTCGCCACGCCGCAAACCCGCAGATCGATATGCTTGCTTTTCAGCCACGCCTGCTGGCGTTTGATCTGCTCCAGCAGCGCGCCGCCAACGCCCCCAACGCCTACCAGGAACACTTCAATCACCTGATCGGTGTTAAACAGCATCTGATGGGTGACACGCACGCCAGTGGTGGCGTCGTCATTACTGACCACCACCGAAATGGAGCGCTCGGAAGACCCCTGGGCAATCGCCACGATGTTGATATTGGCGCGCGCCAGCGCGGCAAAGAACTTGGCGGAGATCCCACGCAGCGTGCGCATTCCGTCGCCGACGACTGAAATGATCGCCAGACGCTCCATGATAGCCAGCGGCTCCAGCAACCCTTCTTTCAGCTCAAGATAAAACTCATCAGCCATCGCCCGTTGCGCGCGAGCACAGTCGGATTGTGGCACGCAAAAGCTGATGCTGTATTCAGAGGACGATTGCGTGATTAACACCACCGAGATCCCGGCGCGGGACATGGTGGCGAATACGCGGGCCGCCATGCCGACCATGCCTTTCATTCCCGGACCGGAGACGTTAAACATCGCCATGTTATTCAGATTGGAGATCCCTTTCACTGCCAGGCCGTCTTCATCGCTACTGGCCCCGATAAGCGTACCGGGAGCCTGGGGATTACCGGTGTTTTTAATCAGGCACGGGATCTGAAACTGGGCGATCGGCGCGATGGTGCGTGGATGCAGCACTTTCGCGCCAAAGTAGGAAAGCTCCATCGCTTCCTGGTAAGACATCGATTTAAGCAGACGCGCATCCGGCACCTGACGCGGATCGCAGGTATAAACGCCATCGACATCGGTCCAGATCTCGCAGCAGTCTGCACGCAGACAGGCCGCCAGCACCGCCGCCGAATAATCGGAGCCGTTACGACCCAGCACCACCAGCTCGCCTTTTTCATTCCCTGCCGTAAAACCCGCCATCAGGATCATATGATCGGCCGGAATTTGACTGGCCGCGATACGCCGCGTGGACTCAGCGATATCAACGGTTGATTCAAGGTAGTGGCCCACCGCCAGCAGTTTTTCAACTGGATCAATAACCGTTACCTTGTGCCCGCGTGCCTGCAACAGACCGGCCATAATCGCAATAGAAAGTTTTTCACCGCGGCAAATCAGCGCGGCATTGACGCTATCCGGACACTGGTTTAGCAGGCTGATACCGTGCAGAACATGTTTGATCTGCGCGAACTCCTGTTCGACAACGGTTTTGAGCTGAGCGAGGGGAAAAGCGGGCTGGGCATCGGCAAGCCCCTGAAGAAGTTCGGCGAAAATACGTTCGGCGTCACTGATATTGGTAAGTACATCTTGCCCACCAATGGTTTTTTCAATCATTGCTACCAGGTGGTTAGTGATTTTTGCCGGGGCAGAGAGGACGGTCGCAACCTGCCCCTGCCTGGCATTGCTCTCCAGAATATCGGCAACCCGCAGAAATCGTTCTGCATTTGCCACTGATGTACCGCCAAACTTCAACACTCGCATGGTAATGACCCCTTGATTTTTACCCGAAAAAAAAGCCCGCACTGTTCAGGTGCGGGCTTTTTTCTGTTTTTCCTGTACGCGTCAGCCCGCACCGTTACCTGTGGTAATTGTGATGGTGGTAATGGTGGTTGTGCTGATGCGGATCATGATGTTGTTTGCTCTGTCATTGTTATCTGTCTGTCCTGTATGCCTATATTGGTTAAAGTATCTGGCCATCTAAGTCAATGAATTTTTAAACTGGTCACATTTTTACCTGGCTCGCCATCAGTCTGTTACGGCCGCATTTTTTAATAAAAAACGCGATACAGAGCCGAATTAATTGGACTAATAAACTAAATAAATAAAAATAAACAGATTATTACTCTGCGAGTTTTTTTTCGATATCGTGGAGTAAACGATGCAGCATAGCCGTATCACGCTGTTGCAGCAGACCTATACGCTGCTGTAGCCAGTCGGCTAATTTTTCATCATCTGCCACGCCCAGCGTTTGAAGCAGACTGAAAATGCGCGAACGTAACGCCAGTAATTGATTTTCATCACCTGGTCTGGCTGCTGTGTCGGGCCGTTGTATTAATGACGCTAATTGATAGCAGAAAACCATTACTGCCTGGCCGAGATTGAGAGAAGGATAATCCGCCACCATTGGCACACCGGTGAGAATGTCTGCCTGCGCCAGCTCTTCATTGGTTAAGCCGGAATCTTCCCGCCCGAAGACCAGCGCAATATGATTTAGCCACTCTGCTTTTTCTTCCAGCAGCGGAACAAGCTCCACCGGTGTTGCGTAGTAGTGGAATTTTGCCCGGCTGCGGGCAGTGGTCGCGACGGTAAAATCCACATCGTGCAGCGCCGCGTCAAGGGTCGGATACGTTGTCAGGTTATCCAGAATATCGGTGGAACCATGGGCGACACGACGCGCCCCTGGCTGTAAATGCGCGTCGCTGTCGACAATCCGCAATTCACTAAATCCCATCGTTTTCATCGCGCGCGCCGCTGCGCCAATATTTTCTGCCCTGGCGGGGGATACCAGTACAATTGTTAATCGCATTTATAATCTCTTGTTAACTAATTTCGCGCCAAACGAAGTGACACGCCTCACTTATTTCGCATCGAGAATTTACAAAATTTCAACATACGTCACTATCACTGCCTTTTACCACTCTTAAAAGGCGCTAAACTGTTTTAAAGCGGTTAGCGAGTGTAGTATGTTAACAGAACATGCTTATCTCCATGTTTACTATTGGTATTTATATTTTGTATGTATGCACTAATTTAAATTCACCAAATTTATAAATAATCATAGGTAACTAGTTGAGTTGTTGATAGATTGTGATAGACGCTAGCATTTCGCTGCAAGAATTTCTGCAAAATGTTAACGTGCTACAATTGAACTTGATATATGTCAACGAAGCGTAGTTTTATTGGGTGTCAGCTGTCTCCTGCCCTGTTATGTTGCTGTTAAAATGGTTAGGATAACAGCCGTTTTTGACACTGTCGGGTTCAGAGGGAAAGTACCCACGACCAAGCTAATGATGTTGTTGACGTTGATGGAAAGTGCATCAAGAACGCAATTACGTACTTTAGTCTTGTTATGCTGCGCATGTTAATTTTCGGCATGCATCAGCCAGGTCAGGGACTTTTGTACTTCCTGTTTCGATTTAGTTGGCAATTTAGGTAGCAAACCATGCAGATCCCGCACATTCTGATCGTTGAAGACGAGTTGGTAACACGCAACACGTTGAAGAGTATTTTCGAAGCGGAAGGTTATGATGTTTTCGAAGCCACCGATGGCGCGGAAATGCATCAGATCCTCTCCGAGTACGACATCAACCTGGTGATTATGGATATCAATCTACCGGGCAAAAATGGCCTGTTGCTGGCGCGTGAATTGCGCGAGCAGGCGAACGTTGCCCTGATGTTCCTGACCGGCCGTGATAACGAAGTGGACAAAATCCTCGGTCTCGAAATTGGTGCCGATGACTATATCACTAAGCCATTTAACCCGCGTGAACTCACTATCCGCGCGCGCAACCTGCTGTCTCGTACCATGAATCTGGGTACCGTCACAGAAGAGCGTCGCAGCGTGGAAAGCTATAAGTTTAACGGTTGGGAACTGGACATTAACAGCCGCTCACTGGTAAGCCCTAACGGCGATCAGTATAAGCTGCCGCGCAGTGAATTCCGTGCGATGCTCCATTTCTGTGAAAACCCGGGTAAAATTCAGTCGCGTGCCGAGCTGCTGAAAAAAATGACCGGTCGCGAGCTGAAACCGCATGACCGTACCGTGGATGTGACTATCCGCCGTATTCGTAAACATTTCGAATCGACGCCGGATACGCCGGAAATCATCGCCACCATTCATGGCGAAGGTTACCGCTTCTGCGGTGAATTGCAGGAATAATTGAATCAGAAAAGCGGCGCATAGCGCCGCTTTTTTATTTCCACAACCTGAGTTCATCGTCGGCCATTTCTGGCTGTACCGTTTTTTTCCTGCGCCCGTAAACGCTATGCCAGTCGACATTTTTCGTCAGCAGCATGATGGCGCTCAGCGCAATAAACAGCACCCCGCTTCCCAGTAACAGCGCATTCTCTTCAGAACGTAATAGTTGCCACATGATGCCATCCAGCGCCAGTAACCCGCCGGTAAACAACACGCTATTGCGCCACCCCCTCAGCACCGCGTGCAGATAGAACGCATTCAACGTCGCACTGGCAAGACTGGCGCAGATCCAGGCCAATGTGAAGCCGATATGCTCGGAAAGCGCGAGTAAAATCAGATAGAACATCACCAGCGACAACCCGACCAGCAAATATTGCACCGGATGCAGCCGTAACGCAGTCAACGTTTCAAACACAAAGAACGCCATAAATGTCAGACCAATCAGCAAAATGGCGTATTTGGTGGCGCGATCGGTAAGCTGATACTGATCTGAAGGTGTCGCGATATTAACGCTAAAGGCAGGCAGGGACGTCCAGCGCTCGTCACTGCTGCGCAGAAATCGGCTGTCGAGGTTATTAGCAAACCACGAACTTTGCCAATGGGCCTGAAAACCGCTGGCGGTAATCTCGCGTTTTGCCGGCAGATAGTCGCCGCTAAAGCCAGGATGTGGCCAGTTGCCGATAAGTGAAAACTCGCTGTTTCTGCCAACCGGCACCATTGCCAGCGTCCCGCTGCCGCTGAGATTTACCGCCAGTTCAACGCTCAGGCTTTTTTCACTCATTACCGTTGCTGGCAACGGAATATGAATTCCCTGCTCATTATTTTCAATCAACATACCGGGGCCAGGTTCCGCATTAAATTGCTCACCATTCACCCTGGCTGGCTCCACCCGCCCAATCCCTCGCGCATCCCCGACGCTCAGCACGATGAACGGCTCACCGGCAATCGTTCCGCTGTTGACAATATCCTTAAGCCGGGCCGGATCAAACTCCGCCTTCAGCGAGAAATCACCATGCCAGACGTTACCGTCGTAAATGCCGATCTGCCGCGTCTCCACGTCCTGATTCCCCTCAACCATCAGCGATTCGGGAAGCCAGTAATGTAGCGTGGTGCGCTTTTCCTGCACCTGCTCGCCAGTGCCATCATCACGGGGACGCATGACGGTATAAATCTCGGTTACCGGAATCGCGATCAGCGGACCGACCATTTTCTGCGGGCCGCTGGTGCTTTGTCGCAGCGTCGCCTCAACGTCATCGCGATAATTAGCGCGCTCGACAATGACACTATGCAGCAGCATGAGCGGGACAAGTAACAGCAACATGCACCCGCTCAGGGTGAGGATTTTGATAAAAATGGGTGATTTCAACATGGCGTTCTCCTCTGTGATGTGCAGAGAATAAAACCGCTATGTGTGGTGACGTTGAAGCTATGTGAAGTGACGGTGAAGTGTCAGTGTGGCTTCTGCGCCCGTTGGTGAGAGGTTAATCAACCGAATGCTACCCCGATGCAGGCGTGCCACTTCACGCACAAAAGCCAGCCCCAGTCCGCTGCTCTTATGGCCATTTTCACGCGCTAAGGAGTAGAAGCGTTCGAAAAGACGGTCGAGCGCATAATCAGGAATGCCGCTGCCGCTGTCCGTCACGCGAATAAACACCTGCGCATCCTGCGCGTGCGCCGTGAGAGAAATCACGCCGCCTGCGGGAGTAAAATCGATGGCATTGTCCAGCAGATTCCCCAGTGCTTCTTCCAGCAGTTCCGTTTCGCCAGTGACCAGAAGATCGGTTTCATTGCACTGAAGCTCGATCCCTTTGCGCGCGATCTGAATCCCCCGGGTTTCACGCAGTGCAACAAAGAGAGCGTTCACTGACACGGCGGTTAACGGAACTTCCAGCCGGCTTTCTACTTTTGCCTGGAGCAGGAGTTTTTCGACCAGCGCCTGCATCCGGGCATTCTGGGTCAAAATATTACCGGTAAAACGCGCGGCAACTTCCGGCGCGGGATTTTCCTGAAGGATTTCCGCCGCGCCACGAATGGCGGCCAGCGGGCTTTTTAGCTCATGCGTCAGCGCGTGAACATAATGCTCAATATACTTTTTCCCTTCGAGCTTCACGCGCATGCTTTCCAGCGCTGTGGCCAGCTTACGCAGTTCGCTGCTGCCAAGGTCCGGCAGCGGTACGGGCTGCTCAAGGGTCACGGAATCAGCATAGCGAACCAGCTTGCCGATGGAGTGATTGATCCACCATACCATCACGCCGCCGATGAGTAATGCGATCCCCAGCAGCGCGCCGCCGGCCCATAGAATGCGGCGTTCGCTGCGTTTAATCACCGGGGTCATGGTATTATTGGCTTTACCGACGCTCAGTACCCCAATAATCTTGCCATTGTTAATCACCGGGGCGGCAACATACATCACCGTACTGTCAGCGTCATCTGGATCGGACAGCGTACTGCGCGCGCCATATTTTCCTCTTAGCGTCAGCCAGACGTCATTCCAGCGGGAATAATCTTTACCGACCGCCTGCCCGGCGGAATCAAACACGACTTTTCCCTGCGCGTCGGTCATGTAGACGTGGTATTCATTGCGCACTTTATTAATGCCGCTAATACTGGCATTAATCGGCTGATAGTGGAGATCGGTAAACGCTTTCGCCAGACGCCCTTCCTGCGCATTGCCGGAGAGCAAATCCTCTTTTCCCAGCTCAGCCAGCAGCGTGGCTGTATCAATCAGCGTGCCTTCCATGGCACGCCGTACGCCAGGTTTTACTTCCTGTACAAAAATAGAAAATACAAACCAGCCCGCCACAGCAACTATCAGAAAATAGCCCAGCAGTAAACGCATTCCCATGCGCATTAATAGCTCCCCAGGCTGTAGCCAAGCCCACGATGAGTATTAACAGGAGAAAGATCGGGATTAATAGCGCGAAGTTTGCTGCGCAGCGTTTTAATGTGGGTATCGACGGTGCGGTCAAAACTTTCCTGCGCATCAACCCACACTTTATCCATCAGTTGCTGTCGGGAGAAAACCTGACCTGGCGATTTTAACAATGTTTTCAACAGCAAATATTCATAGCGTGTGAGGTGAAGCGTTTGGTCACACCAGCGAATTTGGGCACCCGTTTCATTGAGTTCGAACAGGCCAACGCGCTGCACGCGCGATGGCTCACTGCTTTTTTGCAAACGCCGCAGCACGACGCGTACTCGCGCGCATACCTCGCGGGGTGAAAATGGCTTGGCGATATAGTCGTCAGCCCCCATTTCCAGCCCCAGCAGCTTATCGACTTCCTCGCTGCGGGCGGTCAGAAATAGTATCGGCAACGCCGGATAGTGAGTCTGAAGCTGACGGCATAATTCAAAACCGCTAATGTCCGGCAGGCCAATATCCAGAATGGCCAGACTCGGCATCTGATGGCGCACGGCATCCAGTACAGGTAACCCGCGTTCAAATGCCTGAACGGCGAAGCCCTCCTGTTGCAGCGTATAAATAAGCGTTTCCGCAATGCTGACTTCGTCTTCAACTAACCAGATCAACGGTTGCTGCATACAGAGTTCCTGTTATTCTCTCCACGGCATAATCGGCACCGCACTCAGTGCGTTTTTCGGCGAACCTTCAACCACTTTGTCAGAATACGCCAGATAAGCCAGGGTGTTACGTTTCGCATCGTAGAAGCGTACCACCTGGAGTTTCTTAAATACCAGCGAGGTCCGCTTCTGGAATACCACATTGCCCTGCGTTTTGCCGGATTTAATTTTATCACTCAGCTCAATCGGCCCGACCTGCTGGCAGGAAATTGCCGCATCAGAGGTGTCTTCTGCAAGGCCGAGGCCCCCTTTAATACCGCCGGTTTTCGCACGGCTGATATAACAGGTCACGTTTTTGATATCCGGATCGTCAAATGCTTCCACCACGATCTTATGGTCGGGGCCAAACATTTTGAAGACGGTATCGACCGAACCCACCTCTTCAGCGTGCGTCAGCGGTGCTGCGGTGGCCAGCAGCAGGGTAAGAACTAAGCTCTTGTATTTCATATTGTTACTTTTTCCAAAGATTTAACTGCGTGATTATTCAACTTTTCTAAAGAAACTGTTTATAGATCACAGGATTAGAAAGATCATCTTTTCTGGCTATCTACAATCGCACTTAATCGCAAAAAAAACACTGAATGCTAAAACATCAAAAAATGCTATCATCCGCTACCTTAGTATCAGGCACCTGCATTTATGGATGAGGACATTGTATGGATCAGGCTGGGATCATTCGCGATCTGCTTACCTGGCT
The DNA here is from genome assembly GCF_002915575.1 of Superficieibacter electus. Lineage (GTDB taxonomy): Bacteria > Pseudomonadota > Gammaproteobacteria > Enterobacterales > Enterobacteriaceae > Superficieibacter > Superficieibacter electus. The sequence continues at coordinate 40,026 of NZ_PQGD01000023.1, read as the reverse complement.
GGAGGGTCATCTTGACCAGCCCCTGGCACTCGATAATGTGGCGGCAAAAGCTGGCTATTCCAAGTGGCATCTGCAAAGGATGTTCAAAGAAGTGACCGGCCATGCCATCGGTGCCTATATTCGTGCGCGCCGTCTGTCCAAATCTGCCGTCGCCTTGCGCCTGACCGCACGCCCAATTCTTGATATTGCGCTTCAGTACCGCTTCGATTCGCAGCAGACTTTCACCCGCGCGTTTAAAAAGCAGTTTACCCTGACGCCTGCACTTTACCGTCGCTCGCCGGACTGGAGTTCATTCGGCATGCGCCCACCGCTGCGCCTGTCTGAATTTAGCATGCCTCACTATGAGTTTGTAACGCTGGAGCCGACTGAGCTGGTAGGGGTAACACAGAGCTATACCTGTAAACTGGAAGAGATTTCAGACTTCCGCAATCAGATGCGTATTCAGTTCTGGCGTGAATTTTTAGGCAACGCGCCCTCTTTGCCACGCATATTGTACGGCCTGCATGAGCCACGACCTAGTATGGAAAAGGACGACGAACAGGAAGTGTTCTATACCACAGCATTAACCGCTGATATGGCCAATGGTCATTTGCATAACGGGCAGTCGGTGAAGCTGGAAGGCGGCGAGTACATTCAGTTTACCTATGATGGCCCGGGGACTGGCTTGCAGGAATTTATCCTTACCGTTTACGGCACCTGTATGCCAATGCTGAATCTGACCCGCCGTAAAGGACAGGATATCGAACGCTTTTTCCCGCAGGACGAAGCGCGGAATCAGGAGCCGCCCATTCAGATCCGTTGCGAATACCTGATTCCGATCCGCCGTTAACGCTGTAATTCATCCAGCGCAGGGGCGTCAAGATGTGAGACATCCCCTGCCGTCTCAACGACCCAGCCCGATGCCAGCCACGGGCTTTGCTGGTAATCAATGCGCGAGATTGAACAGTTACGCAGGCGCAGACGACGTTCCGCCCAGGCCGGCAGGCCGAGAATAGTACTGACCAGGCAGCCCAGTGCCATCCCGTGGCTGACCACCAGCGGACGGCTCCCTTCCGGTAATTCCAGGCATTCTGCCAGCGCCGCGTGCATGCGATCGCTCAGCTCCTGCATCGATTCGCCGTCCGGTATCCGTCCGTCCGACGTCCCGTTGACTAACTGGCGACGCCACGCCTCTTCATCACTGGTCAGCGAATCAATGTGCCGCTCTTCCAGCACGCCCATATCCAGCTCGCGTAAACGAGCGTCCAGTGTAATTTCACAGCCGCAGGCCTCAGCAATGATGGCTGCAGTCTGGCGAGTACGACCTAAATCACTGGAAATGATGTGAGTGATGCCCAGCGCTTTCGCACGTTCTCCCACCTGACGGGCCTGTTGTTCGCCCTTCTCAGTGAGCGGACTGTCAGACTGGCCCTGAATACGCCGCTCGGCGTTCCACTGCGTCTCACCGTGGCGAACAAGGTATACCTGTAACATGTTGTTTATCCGTTATACTGCGATGATATTTTATTAAGAGTTAATGATGATTATGCACAATGTTGTCGTCGCTACCACTAATCCCGCCAAAATTCAGGCAATTCTCCAGGCATTTAACGAGATCTTCGGCGAAAGCATGTGTCACATGGAATCCGCTGTCGTTGACAGCGGCGTGCCCGAGCAACCTTTCGGTAGCGAAGAAACGCGCCGGGGCGCGAGGAACCGGGTGAGCAATGCTCGCCAACAGCATCCTGACGCCGACTTCTGGGTGGCTATTGAAGCTGGCATTGACGAGGACAGCACTTTTAGCTGGGTGGTAATCGAGAGTCGTACTCTGCGCGGGGAAGCGCGCTCTGCCACCCTTCCGCTGCCCGCCGTAATCCTTGAAAAAGTGCGGGCCGGGGCAGCGCTGGGTCCGGTGATGTCACACTATACCGGCATTGATGAGATTGGCCGTAAAGAGGGCGCGATCGGGGTGTTTACCGCCGGAAAACTGACCCGTAGCAGTGTTTACCATCAGGCGGTTATTCTGGCGCTAAGCCCGTTTCACAATGCGGTATACCGGTAACCCCTCGCTTTGCGAGCCGCTACGCAAAAAAATGGCTGATGCAACACGCGCATAAAAAACCTTTCGGCAAGGCTCGCAGAGCCAGCAATGCACGGCTGACGAAAGTGATTAAGCGTTTCAGACTTGACCTGCCAGGAGAAACGGAGCAGGTCAGGATGACAACAAAAGCCACAGTCACACCCCACGATGCTATTTTTAAACAGTTTTTAATGCACCCGGAAACGGCCCGCGATTTCCTGGACATTCACTTGCCGGCAAAACTGCGCGCCATTTGCGACCTTAATTCAATACAACTTGAGTCCGGCAATTTTATTGAAGAAGATCTGAGAGCATATTATTCCGACATCCTCTATTCGTTAAAAATGCAGGGCAACACGGTTTATATTCACGTTCTCATTGAACATCAAAGTTCACCTGATAAACGGATGCCGTATCGGTTAATGCGTTATGCTATTGCCGCCATGCAGCACCACCTTGATGCCGGTTATGAGCAGTTGCCTCTGGTTATTCCAATCCTGTTTTATCAGGGACCGCGTTCGCCCTTGCCTTACTCAATGTGCTGGCTGGATATGTTTCCTGACCCACAGCTTGCAAGAGAAATATACAGTAGCGATTTTCCATTGGTGGACATTACCGTAATGCCTGATGATGAAATTATGTCGCATCGACGCATTGCCATTCTTGAGCTTCTGCAAAAACATATTCGCCAGCGGGATCTCATGCTGCTACTTGAGCAACTGGTCACGCTTTTGCGGCTGGAGTACACTACGGATGAACAATTACGCTCGCTGTTACACTATATGATCTGTAGCGGGCACACCGAGGAACCACAGCTATTTTATCGCGAACTGGCGACTAAAACGCCGCAAGGAGGATCTATGATGACGCTCGCCGAATGGTTTGAACAAAACGGACAGCAGAAAGGGATTCAGGAAGGTATCCAGGAAGGCCGTCAGCAGGGCGAGTCTGCCGAGCGCGTTAAAATCGCCCGTCGGATGCTGGCTAATGGAATGGAACGCGCGGTAGTCGCAGAGCTGACAAAATTATCTGCCGAGGAAGCAGAGCAGCTCTGGCGCTAGCCTGCCACGCGCAGCGTCAGGTCTGGTTTTTTAATAAGGTAGCCTCTAACCACTGGCGCAATTCCAACGGCGCGGATTTAAGACTGTTAGATCCGCGTGTGATAGTGGCAATACCCGCGCCTAACTCATTTTTCAGCTCACGCTGACTCATTTCGCCGCGCAACAACTCTTCAATAATACGAACCCGCGTGCCCAGTGCTTCGCGTTCATCGGGCGTCAGCATCAATTGCAGAAGGGGGATATGCAAATTTTCCGTGCAGGATTGCTGAAGCAGCTCCACAAAACGAAGCCACTCCTGATTGCGCTGCTCGGCCAGAGCCGGAGAATAAGGTGATTGCTGAGTCATGTCACGCCGCCTTGTTATAGCAAGAGATGCCAAAGCACCTCTTGCCTGATGTACTCTTAAACGAGTACAAGCATAACATACCTCACTGGGATCAGTAACGATGTTCCCATTCATCATCGCTGAGAATGTCCGGTTTCTGCCCCATAAAGTAGCGATAGTAAGCGTCATAGGCGAGCACGTTTTTCACGTAGCCACGTGTTTCAGAGAATGGGATGCTTTCCACAAAAGCCACCGCATCAATACGCCCGGCGCTATTACCTACCCAGGTACGCACACGTCCTGGCCCTGCGTTATAGGCGGCTGAAGCAAAAATACGGTTATTGCCAAACTGCTCATAGACATACTGAAGATAGCGGGTGCCAATAGTGATGTTGGTTTCCGGGTCCAGCAACTGACCCTGATTGTTATAACCTGCAATAGAAAACATTTTCACCGTATGCGTGGCCGTTGCAGGCATAATCTGCATCAGGCCGGACGCACCGACCGGGGAGCGGGCCTTCGGATTCCAGGCGCTCTCCTGACGGGCAATGGCCATCGCGTAACTTTGTGGGATTGCTTTGTCGCTGGTATAACGGGCGAAGAGTTCTTTCCACGCCAGCGGGAAACGTTCTTCCAGTTGATCCCACAATTTGCCGGCAATGGTTGCCTGCACGCTCAGATCCCACCATTGATGGTCGAACGCATAACGGGCCAGTTGAGACTGTTCTGTTTTCGTCCGGCTACTGACCAGATTTGCCCATTCGCTGCGAGCGGTGTTATCCAGTCCCCAGTACATCAACTCGCGTACCCGGGCCATTTCTGCCCCCTGAACCACAGCGTTATCAAGATTTCCCGGCGCTTTATCAATCTTAAGTTGATATGCTTCACCCAGCCGGCGAGCAGCGACCATAGGGTAGAATCCGCGTTCCTGCATCAGTGAATGCAGGATCTCTTTGGCTTCCGTATCCCGTCCGCGCTCCAACAGTAAATCAGCCTGCCAGTACCGCCATTCATCTTTCTCTTTCGCTTCCATCGGCAAGCGTGCCAGCCAGGTATTAAGCCCCTTACGATCGCCGGTGCCCAGTGCCATCCGCACGCGGCGCTCCAGCAGCGAAACCGACTGCGAACGCATAATGGCATCATCGCGCCAGCGCGCCTGCTCATCAGTGACATCGTTGCCCATCAGCCGCCAGGCGACAATATCGCGCAACTCCTGAGTCTGTTCTTCATTCAATTCCTGAGCCTGCACCAGTGACGGGATCATCAGACGTGCATTTTCGGCGTCCTGACGCGCAACGCTGGCAAATGCCACTGCAGCCATTTGCCGCGTGAAATCGGTCGCCCCGGTCATACGAGCGAACGTTAATACACTGTCCGGCGCGTTTGCCAGAGACATCACGGCAGTCGAAATGGTCTGATAGTCAGATGGCATCTGTCCGGCGAGCACATTCACCAGTCCGGTGTTCCCGGCTTTCATCGCCAGACGAATACGCTCCAGATACGCACGCGGGTCCTGCGTTCCCGATGCCCGCCATGCACCAAACAGTTTATCGCAGGCGTTTGGCTGGCTTTTTCCGGTTAACCACAACGCTTTTGCGCCGTCCCAGGCCTCCTGTGCCTGTCCGGTATTCCATTTCGCATAATAATAATTGCATTGCGCCTCAGTGGTCCCGGGTTTATCCGGGCTGAAGGCCAGCAACCCGCGCCAGTCTTCACGCCGCGCCAGTTCATTCACGAAGCGCGATTGTAATGTGCGGGCAGGCGGTAAGGTAGGATTGGCCTTAACAAAATTGCTGACCGCAATCGTCGTCTGGTTTTGCAGATCGTCGGTGATCTGGCGGTACTCAAGGTAAGGATAAAGCGGATAGCTCTGTAAGGTGGGCATCAGTTGGTTGACGGTATCCATCTGATGATTATCCCATGCCTGTTTCACCTGGGCATAGCGGTTACGCTGTTCATCCAGTGAATCAGCGTGGACCTGGTAGCTGGCACTCATCAGGCAAGCGCTAACCGCCAGAAGACGCCAGGCTACATCGTTGGCTCTCTTCACAAGCTCTTCCTCTTTTTAATGAATTACTCAGGCAGCATCGTGCCGCGTAAACTGTTTATGCTAATCAGACATTGCGTATTCCGCCACGTTCCGGACAATTTTTTACTTTCGCACTACAGGCTGGTGCGCTGGGATTCAGTCAGGAAAACGGCTACACTTCGCCTTTGAACTCATTACCATAAAAGAGGCGAAGTCCAACGTGGCTCAATTCGTTTATACCATGCATCGTGTCGGCAAAGTGGTTCCGCCGAAACGTCATATTTTGAAAAACATCTCTCTGAGCTTCTTCCCCGGCGCAAAAATTGGTGTACTGGGCCTGAACGGTGCCGGTAAATCCACTCTGCTGCGCATCATGGCCGGTATTGATACCGACATTGAAGGCGAAGCGCGCCCGCAGCCTGGTCTTAAGATTGGCTACCTGCCGCAGGAACCGAAGCTAAACCCGGAACATACCGTTCGTGAATCCGTTGAGGAAGCGGTTGCCGAAGTGGTTAACGCGCTCAAAGGTCTGGATGAAGTGTACGCGATGTACGCCGAGCCGGATGCGGACTTCGACAAGCTCGCGGCACAGCAGGGCAAATTTGAAGAGATTATCCAGGCGCACGACGGCCACAACCTGAACGTCCAGCTAGAGCGCGCTGCCGATGCGTTGCGTCTGCCGGACTGGGATGCCAAAATCGCCAATCTTTCCGGTGGTGAACGCCGTCGCGTAGCGCTGTGCCGCCTGCTGCTGGAAAAACCTGACATGTTGCTGCTCGACGAACCGACCAACCACCTGGATGCAGAATCCGTGGCCTGGCTGGAACGCTTCCTGCACGACTTTGAAGGCACCGTCGTGGCGATCACCCACGACCGTTACTTCCTCGATAACGTCGCTGGATGGATTCTGGAACTTGACCGTGGCGAAGGTATTCCGTGGGAAGGTAACTACTCGTCCTGGCTGGAGCAGAAAGATCAGCGTCTGGCGCAGGAAGCCTCTCAGGAAGCGGCGCGCCGTAAATCCATTGAGAAAGAGCTGGAGTGGGTGCGTCAGGGTGCAAAAGGCCGCCAGTCTAAGGGCAAAGCCCGTCTGGCACGCTTTGAGGAACTGAACAGCACCGAATACCAGAAACGTAACGAAACCAACGAACTGTTTATTCCACCTGGACCGCGTCTGGGCGACAAAGTAGTTGAAGTCAGTAATCTGCGTAAATCCTACGGCGAGCGCCTGCTGATTGACGATCTGAGCTTCTCTGTGCCGAAAGGCGCTATCGTCGGCATCATCGGCCCGAACGGCGCGGGTAAATCGACCCTGTTCCGCATGATGTCCGGCCAGGAACAGCCTGACAGCGGCACCATTACCCTCGGCGCCACCGTCAAGCTGGCATCCGTTGATCAGTTCCGTGATGCGATGGACAACAGCAAAACTGTGTGGGAAGAAGTCTCCGGCGGGCTGGATATCATGAAGATCGGCAATACCGAAATGCCAAGCCGTGCCTATGTTGGTCGCTTTAATTTCAAAGGGGTTGATCAGGGTAAACGCGTGGGCGAGCTGTCCGGCGGTGAGCGCGGTCGTCTGCATCTGGCTAAGCTGCTGCAGGTTGGCGGCAACATGCTGCTGCTCGATGAACCGACCAACGACCTGGACATTGAAACCCTGCGCGCGCTGGAAAACGCCCTGCTGGAATTCCCGGGCTGCGCGATGGTGATCTCGCACGACCGCTGGTTCCTTGACCGTATCGCGACTCACATTCTGGATTACCAGGATGAAGGTAAAGTCGAATTCTTTGAAGGTAACTTTACCGAGTACGAAGAATATAAGAAACGCACGCTTGGCGCGGACGCGCTTGAGCCGAAACGTATCAAGTACAAACGCATCGCGAAGTAGTTGCTATAAGCGAGTGGCTCTGCCACTCGCATTATAATTCCTTCAAAATCATTTCAACAAATTTAATAATATTCCCCAGCATAATCACACAGCACATTATTTATACTTAATGCTGTGTTTCATGCTATTGCTATTTCAGCTGCAAATGTAACTCATGCCTGTAAAAATTAGTGCACTCATTGTTATTGAGAAGCCTTATAGGTTGTGTTAGAAATACCGCGTCCTTACAAAATAATATTATTTTGGCACCTCTCCTTGACCATACCACGGCAGAAATTTATTAATGGCGATTATCTATGGAATGGAAATTATCGCGCACCAGAATATATAGGGAATGAGATGATGTATTACACCTCGCTTCATGCGCACCACAAAAAAGTGAATGAGTTGCATAAATTGCCTCTCATTCATTATGACAATTAATTTGGCATTAAATATAGCTCATGAATATAAAACGTGCGGTTCCTGCGCAGGCATGTAGTAAAATACGTACTACTCTGCGCACCCTCCTGAACAACGTGTGGAAAATCAATTTGCAGCGCCAGCTGTGGAAAATGATTATTGCCACACCAATGTGTCTGCTCATTCTTTATCTGGTGATCTTTAGCCAGCCACGTTATATGAGCGAATCTAAAGTTGCGGTAAAGCGGCCGAATGAAATCGATAGTTCCAGCCTGAATGTGGGTCTGCTATTGGGTGCGACTAACCCCTCCTCCGCAGAAGATTCCCTCTATTTGAAAGAATATATCAATTCACCCGATATGCTGATGGCGCTGGATAAACACCTGAATTTCCATCAGGCCTTCAGCCAGAGCGGATGGGACCTTTTTTACCACCTCCCGGACGATGCCACTACGGAAGAGTTTCTCGACTACTACCGCAGTCGTATTTCTATCGCCTATGACGAGAAATCAGGCCTGCTGGATATCCAGACACAGGGCTTTACCCCGGAGTTTGCCCAGGCGTTTAACCTTGCCGTACTGAAAGAGTCTGAGCGCTTTATTAATGAACTTTCTCACCGCATTTCTCGCGAGCAAATGCAGTTTGCGGAAGACGAGGTGCAAGAAACTCGTGAGCGGCTAAATGAAACTAAAAAACAGCTTCTCGCCTATCAGAATAAAAACAATATTCTCGACCCCACGGCCTCTGCCGAGGCAGCCACCACGCTGGTCAATACGCTGATTGCGAAGAAAATCGAGATGGAAGCCGACCTGCGCAACCTGCTGACCTATTTACGGGCTGATGCGCCACAAGTTGTCAGTACTAAAAACGCGATTAAATCCCTTCAGTCTCAAATCGATGAAGAACAAAGCAAAATTACTGCACCGGAGGGCAAAAAGCTCAACAGCATGGCCGTGGATTTTGAAGAGATAAAAGGCAAGGTCGCCTTTGATACCGATCTCTACGCGCTGGCGCTAAAAGCGCTTGAGAAAACCCGAATGGAGAGCTCGCGCAAGCTGAAAACGCTGGCAGTGATCAGCTCACCGCAGCGTCCACAGGAGTCATCGTTTCCCAATGTACCTTATTTATTGATCAGCTGGTTACTGGTATGCGGGCTGCTGTTTGGTACCGCCAAACTGCTACTGGGCATCATTGAAGACCATAAAGACTGACGTCGTGGGCCATTTTTAACAGAGTGCATTATGAAATTAATGAAATCCATATTTCTGCTCGCATTGTTTCACGTTGGGCAGGCTTTAGCTATTGAAGTGACCGGTGACCCGCAGTTGACTGGTGCAGCCCCGCTATCTCCTTTACTCATCGGGCAAAAAGCGGCGCAGGCCAATAATGGTTTTGACAATACGCCTCCTGCCCTTGAAGCACCGGTAATGAGCCGGATGTTTGGTGCGCAGCTTTTTAACGGTAGTACTGCTGACAGTGGAGCCACCATCGGCTTTAACCCGGGCTATGTGGTTTCGCTGGGCGATACCATTCAGGTACGTCTGTGGGGCGCGTTTAACTTTGACGGCGCGCTGCCGGTTGACCCAAAGGGCAATATCTTTGTGCCAAATATCGGGCCACTGAAAGTGGCCGGGGTGCCGAACGGTCAGCTTAACGCGCTGGTCACCGCTAAAGTCAAAGAGGTTTATCAATCCAACGTTAACGTGTATGCCTCTCTGCTGCAGGCGCAGCCGGTCAAGGTCTTTGTTACGGGCTATGTCAGAAATCCCGGCCTTTACGGTGGCGTGGCATCTGACTCTCTGCTCTCTTATCTGAGCAAAGCGGGTGGCGTGGACAGCGAACGTGGCAGCTACGTTGACATCACTATTAAACGCGGAAAATCCACCCGCGCGCGCATTAACCTTTATGACTTCCTGCTCAACGGCACACTGAGTCTGTCGCAGTTCGCTGATGGCGATACTATCGTCGTCGGCCCGCGTAAATACACCTTCAGCGTGGAGGGCGACGTCTATAACAGTTATGACTTTGAATTTGCCAGTAGCGCCATCCCGGTTGACGAAGCATTAAGCTGGGCGCGACCTAAACCTGGTGCAACCCACTTCACCATCGTGCGCCAGCAGGGCACCATGAAACGCACGGAGTATTACCCGCTAAGCAGCTCCTCCGGGCGAACCTTGCAGGATGGCGACAAACTTATTGTTAGCTCCGATCGCTATGCTGGCACCATTCAGGTACGTATTGAGGGAGCACACTCCGGTGAGCACGCGCTGGTATTACCTTACGGTGCCACCATGAAGCAGGTCCTGACACAGCTGCGGCCAAACAGCATGTCGCAGATGAACAGTATTCAGCTTTATCGCCACTCTGTCGCCCTCCGGCAAAAAGAAATGCTCAATCTTGAACTGCAAAAGCTGGAGCAGGCTTCGCTGTCTTCACAGTCGTCTACTCAGGAAGAAGCACAGCTTCGCATGCAGGAAGCGCAACTGGTGAGCCGCTTTGTCACTAAAGCACGTCAGGTCGTGCCAAAAGGCCAGGTGGTGCTCAACGAGAAGAATCTCGATTCCGTTCTGCTGGAAGATGGTGACGTGATTAGCATTCCGGAGAAAACGTCGCTGGTGATGGTGCACGGCGAAGTGCTATTCCCCAACGCCATCAGTTGGGAAGAAAAACTCGATGTCGACGACTACATCAAAAAATGCGGCGGCCTGACACAAAAATCCGGGCAGTCGAAAATCATCGTTATCCACCAGGATGGTTCTGCCATGGATGCTGATGATGTCGATGCGCTGGCTGCGGGTGACGAAATCATGGTTCTGCCGAAATATGAGTCCAAGAACATCGAAGTGACGCGCGGCATTTCGACCATCCTTTACCAACTGGCGGTCGCGGCGAAAGTCATCGTCGATCTCTAACGTACATATGCAGGGAGCATTATGATCGGTGTCTATTCCGGGGGGATATGGAAAATCCCCCACCTGAATCAGCTCATTGGCAGACCGTGTTGTAAGCTCTCGGTTCGCAGCGCGGTTCCCGGCGACGTAGTCGCCATTGCCGTATGGGGGATGAAGGAGAATACCGCTCTGCCTGCAGCAAAAGCACGGGCGGCGAATGTGCCGCTTCTGCGCCTGGAGGATGGCTTCATTCGCTCTTCCGGACTGGGCGTCAACGGTCATCCACCGCTCTCCATGGTAGTTGATGATTTAGGGATTTACTATGATGCCAGCCACCCCAGCCGACTGGAGAAATTAATCCAGCAAGAAGTCCATGAAAACGCCTGTTCGCAACAGGCGCAATCGGCTATTAACGTGATCGTGGCTGGCGATCTCTCAAAATATAACCATGCACAACCCTTCTCCGCCGCCAGTCACCAGCAACCCTTTGTACTGGTGGTAGACCAGACGCACGGTGATGTCTCGATAACCCTGGGCGGAGCATCAGTGAAAAGCTTTCACGATATGCTCGCCGCTGCCTGTGAAGAAAACCCCAATGACGAGATCTGGGTTAAAACGCATCCCGACGTTCTGAGCGGTAAAAAGCAGGGGCACTTTTTGGGCAATTTCAGCGAACCGCGTATCCGTCTTTTCTCGCAGGATGTCAGCCCCCAGTCACTGCTGCGCTACGCTAAACGGGTCTATACGGTTTCCTCTCAGTACGGTATTGAAGCCCTGATGGCCGGGAAAACCGTCACCTGCTTCGGCCTGCCATGGTATGCCGGCTGGGGGTTAACCGACGATCGTCATCCTCTGGCAGAGTCGCTTGCGAGCAGGCGTGGCCACGCAACGCTCCTACAACTGGTCGGCGCGGCGCTGCTACGTTACTGCCACTATATCAACCCCACTACCCGTAAGCGAGGCACGCTGTTTGACGTGCTGCAGACGTTACAACTGCAGCGCCAGCATATGATTTCATGCAGCGGGCATCTTTGGGCCCCCGGGCTGACGCTATGGAAGAGGGCGCTCATGCAAACCTTCCTGAATACGCCACAAAACCGGGTGAGTTTCAACAAACAATCTCCTACAGCCACCGCTTGCGTAGTGTGGGGCGTCAACGGTGAAGCGCGATTCAATCAGGCGGCGCACGTACAAAACATTCCGATCTGGCGTATGGAAGACGGTTTTTTACGTTCGTCCGGCTTAGGTTCAGACCTGCTGATGCCACTTTCTCTGGTGCTGGATAAAACCGGGATCTACTACGATGCCCGACGCGCCAGCGATCTCGAAACGTTGCTTAATCACTCAACGCTGTGTGCCGTCGAGCACGCCCGGGCACTTGCACTTCAGCAAACGCTGGTGAACAGCAAGCTCAGCAAATATAACCTGGGTAAACAATGGCGATGCCCCTCTGCGGCGACTGGAAAGCGCATTCTGCTGGTGCCAGGCCAGGTTGAAAACGACGCTTCCATAGCTACGGGCACCGTCGGCATTCAAAGCAATCTGGCGCTACTGCGCACCGTGCGTGAGCGCAACCCGGATGCCTTCATCATCTATAAACCGCACCCGGATGTACTGGCAGGTAATCGTCCCGGCCACATTGACGCCAGTGAAATGGCGCGGCTGTCAGATTGTGTGGCAATGGATGCCGACATCATCGACTGCATTATCAGCTGCGATGAGCTGCACACGATGACCTCACTTTCAGGGTTTGAAGCACTAATGCATGGCAAAACCGTGCACTGCTACGGCCTGCCGTTTTATGCGGGATGGGGCTTAACGCAGGATGAATATGTTTGCCCGCGCCGCAACCGCAAGCTGGCGCTGGCCGACCTGATCTATCAGACACTAATAGTTTACCCCATCTACATCCATCCGCAGGAGAAGCGCGTGATCCCTGTGGAAGCGGCAGCTCAGTGGCTCATGGCGCAGACGAGGCCAGGAAAAAAAACACATCGCATCACCAGATGGTGGCGTAAGGCCACGAATCTTTATCGGGTAATACTCAATTAATAAGCGAGGGCTGAGGCATGGACAGCACAGCAATGAGCAAATTACTGGCAGGTAAGCGTTATCTGCTTTTACAAGGGCCAATGGGACCATTTTTTGCCGATCTGGCCGAGTGGCTGGAGAGCAAAGGCCGTGAAGCCGTAAACGTTGTGTTTAACGGTGGCGATCGCTTTTATTGCCGCCGCCGGCCAATGCTGCACTATAACCAAACTCCCGAACATTTTGCCCACTGGCTGAAAGAAACGTGGAAAAAATACCCCTTCGATACGCTGGTGTGCTTTGGCGATTGCCGTCCCCTTCACCAGGCAGCTCGTCAATGGGCGCAGGCCAAAGGGCTGCGTTTTCTGGCTTTTGAGGAAGGCTACCTGCGCCCACACTTTATTACCCTGGAGGAAGGCGGCGTAAACGCGTATTCCTCCCTGCCTCGTGACCCGGAGTTTTATCGCCACCTGCCGGACGTGCCGCAGCGCCCTATCCAGCCGCTAAAGCCTTCGACCTGGTTACGCTACTGGCATGCAACATGGTATTACCTGGAAGGCTGGTTTCATCGCCGCCATTACCCGCTTTACCGCCACCACAAATCATTCTCACCGTGGTATGAAATGCGTTGCTGGCTCCGCGCCTGGCGGCGTAAACACTGGTACGCGCTGAAGGAACATAGCGTGTTGCCACGGCTGCAAACGCAGCTGGATAAACGCTATTATCTTGCTATTTTGCAGGTATATAACGACAGTCAGATCCGCAACCACAGCGGCTATGCCGACGTACGTGATTATATCAATGATGTGATGTACTCCTTTGCGACCAAAGCGCCTGCAACTAAATTTCTGGTATTCAAGCACCATCCCATGGATCGGGGCCACCGTCTGTATCGGCCCCTGATCAATAAGCTCAGTAAAAAATATGGGATTCGTAACCGGGTGATTTATGTGCATGATTTACCAATGCCGGAGATGCTCAAGCACGCGAAAGCCGTGGTGACAATTAACAGCACGGCGGGTTTGTCTGCGTTAATTCATAACAAACCGCTGAAGGTGATGGGCGATGCCCTGTACGATATGAAAGGATTAACGTATCAGGGGCATCTGCACCAGTTCTGGATGGCGGATTTTAAGCCGGATATGAAGTTACTGACGAAGTTCCGCGGGTATTTGCTGGAGACTACGCAGATTAATGCGGTGTTTTATGGGAATGAAAATTATGGAAGGATAATGGTTAATAAAGCAAACCAGTTTGACGAGTCAACTTCGAAAACAGTAATTTATAAGCCCAAATAAAGTCTTATTGCATTAGTATTTAATGAGGGCTATTAAACTTATCACAAAAATATGCGTAAAATTGCAACTAATTTAATATTTTTATAATTAAATTAGTTTGCGATCCCAAATAATATTTCCTTTTAAAAACCTTACTGGGCATCCAGCATATACTGAAGACTCTTCATCTAACCTTCCTAAAACCAAAGACTTTGCTCCAATAACACAACCACGCGGTATTTCAGAGCCTTTATTTAAGGTTACCCCCTCACCGATCCAAACATGATCTTTAACAAAGATATCTTTTGCTTTATTTACTCGTACATTATTTTCCAGGTCGATGATAGAGTGTTCATCCGACGTTCTAATGATAACCCCACTAGAAAACATACAATCATCGCCAATAACTATTGAACAACCTTCAAGTGCAAATAAGTGAGCAGCAACGAAAGTTGTTCTTTGACCGATTACAATGGTTGAATTTTCTTGCCTTATATGAATAGAACCTCTTAAATTACAGCTCCTCTTTATATGTAAATAACCATTTTCCCCAGACATATTAATAGTTATATTTCTCAGAATGACACCATCCTCAATATTTATTCTATGCCCCTGCCCTTCAATATTAAAATTTACTGTTTCAGCTATATGTGCCGTTGTCGCAACATTAATAGTTGCACGTTCAGAAAAGGAATTAAATATTTTATCCACTTATCCCTCTTGAGATTAAATGTAAATTTAAATAATAAACTTGAAAAGGGGGTTACAAACTTAAAGAGATACTCTTACTTTCGTTCAGTATCTCCCCCCCCCCTTATCAAGAATGCCCATCAGCATTATTGTTATACTAACCAATAGCTACGCTACCAATACTAAAGAATGTGCCATTGCAGTAATAAAAACAAAAAAATATATTTATTTATGACATGTAAACCACGCCTATTTTCTTAATCATCTTGCTTTTAGAATCTGAAAAGAAAAGCCATGGATTTTTTATAAATTTATCCTTTTTTTTATCTGATAGCGTCTTAGTTAAGATAAAATAAATTAGCTTTTTATTTAAGGTATTATTTCTTATCTCACTTTCATGTAATTCATTATGACAAGGGCTTACTTTTACGTTTATTGGTCGATTTTTTTCAACAGGGCTTTTATTTTTCTGTTCACTTAACAGTGCTGCTTTACCTTGCTGCCACACGCATGGTACATTTATATTTTCCAGTTCAGGTAAAATTGTTTTATACTGTGTGCCACCATAAGCATCCTCAAATACAATACCTGCTAATATTTTAGCATCTCTTGGGTGAGGTTTACTAAAATAAGTATCCAGATTGCGTAATGTTTTATTTGGTTCAATATCAAGAGAAAGAAATCTCTTCCCTAATATACGTATTACTTCTTCGATATAGTTGATGGCACCACTTTGTATCTCTTCAACAAGTTTCACTCTCTTATCTTCGATAGATGAATTATCCATAAATACAGGGGTTAGCTTGTTACTCCAGTCAATTGACATTCTGACGAAAGTTGTATCAGATGCGCTAAATAACGTTTCATACAACGGGACATGGCGGCAAAAATTATGATAGGTGTCATGACGATCAATAAAATCAGCTAAATAACCCTTTATATTAAGATTGTTTTCTGAGATTCTTTTTAATGCCGTTCTGAATGTTATTAAATAATACCCTCCTATTTTTTTATTATTTGGAGATAATTGATATAATGATTGTTGCATAGTACCTGCATAGCCAATATCAACAATAGAGACATTACCATCATCATACATTCCTTCCTGATGGAGATATTGAAGGTATGTAGATCTTTCATTCTCTGCCACCAACAATACATCATCTTTCAAATCAATTAACAAATCCTGAAGAAGGCTAGTGTCTTTATCTGTTAATTTAGAGTTTTTATTGAACCCATATTTTATGAGCGTTTCTTCATGAATATTGTTAATATCTAAACCAAATCGACTCAACAATAAATGAGATAACCTCACATTATTTGCATAGTCAACATTAACAAGGTCAATTATATCATCACAGCTCTTAACTTTCGCAAGATTAACTGCACGGCGCGAACATAATAAATAATGGGACTTTGGAGCATTGTCATACAATCTTGCAACAATATCATAAGCGTGCTTCATGATCTTTCCATCTCTGGATAGAAAATAAAGTCTATCTATATTATCTTTGATAGCATTTTCAATTAACCATTTTGCATAACCAATTAACAAAAAGCCAAATCCATAATATCCTAACTTAGTAGGTGAACCACCAAAAAGTGTATTTTTTCTGAAAGGTAAATATGGATTGTCATGAAGATGATTCCCGGCTATGGTAAGTAACATAGACCAATCAAGTGAATGTCTCTTTTCATCACGCGACCAAGGTATAGTATAATCAGAGCATGAGATATATTCTTCATAAGCCTTCATTAAATGGAACGGCTTTATTCCCTTTTCCTTTGCTTTTTTTACATCAGCATCAACATTGTCACCTATATGTAAAACCATATTAGGAGAAACCTGGAGATCGTCTAACACATAGTCAAAAAGTGCACCACTATGTTTCTTTAAACCAATTGAAGATGAAACATAAAGTTTTTCATATTCATTGTAGCCATTTTTATCAAGAACCTTAGCCAAAAACTCAGCGGGAAGATACATATCAGATACGAGAATTATCCTTTTGCCAAGTTGTTTAGCTTCAAGATAAGCTCGATAACCGGTTTTTCTTGGATATAAAAGCTCATATTCCGTTTGCATCTCATATTGCATAAGGATGTCACGGCATTCATCACTCAGATTCACATTTTCGCTTAAGACACTGTAAATATTATAAATCGTTGTTTCGCCACAGCCTGCTTCAATCGCAGTCTCAAAAGCTATTTTTTCAGCTTTCCTTCTTTCTTCTTTAAACTTTAGATGCGATATACCGGTAATTTCACGGGCTTTCTTTTCCATGAGATCATATAAATCACTTGGGTGCCGAAATGGCCTAAACAGCAATGTATCAAATATATCAAAGGAAATTATTTCATAACGTTTTATTTGTTGAACTAGCTCGCGGCAATGATAGTCACTATTAACACCAAATTTATTAACATACGGAACAAGGGATTCTAACGCAACCCCTTCCCTCCTTCTATTGAGAAGTTCAGTACCAACATCATTACACCATTGTGTGAATTTTCCTTCCGCGACAAAATTATCAAGCCAGTCAGAATACTTATTGTTTGAAAAACAATCTTGCGGTAAATTTTTATCTTTAATTAAAGATATAAGCTTGGCGTCTTGAGAAAAATGTTGATTCGTAAAAATTTGAGCTATTAACTCTTCATAGCTTTGTGCTGTAGAAAATGTTGATATATGACTTTTCCCGATGGCTAAAAGAGGTTTTTTCCAAAAAGCCGCCTGATATCCTAAAGATGAGGATATTGTAATAACACCATCAACATCTTTAATCATATATTGTGAAACACAAGGAATATGATCGGTCTCTTCGAAGAATTTGAAATTGCTATATTTTTGCCGTAGGTAATCAATCAATTTCCGGTTTAAAACAGCGCTCTGAGTATCCTTTGATATATAATTTGTAACTAGTACTGCAACATTTTCTGGTGTTTGTCTTAATAGATCTGCTAAAATATCAAATTGTGTCACCCCATGACCAATCACAGAAGATATCATAAAATAGTTATCGATCTGCAGGGGAAATAAAATTATTTTAGAATAATCTTTCCTAATCTTGTCAAGCATATGACTTGTCGGATTGATTGAAGATATAAATTCATCATCTACCGAGCGGAGATAATCAAATGATTTTAGTTCGTCTGCAGATGGAATATAATCAGTTATATCTGAACATTCTGAGAGTAGGCCAGTATCAAATGACACCAAATTGGCGAAAGGTGGCCGGGAGAATACCCCAGGCATTTGATAAATCACTTTCACCTTAGGATATATTTTTTCCATATAATAGATTGGCGATTCCCACGAAATGATTAAATCGGGGGAAAACAAAGGATTATCAATTGCTTTTTTTATTTTCCTACTTATATCTTCAATTTCGCCTACATTATATTCCTTATTTTGATGACGCATAGAGCGTGAAAAATAACCCTCACCATTAGTCCATTCAAGGGGATCAACAACAGCTATCACGCCTATATCATCTAGTTTATTTTCCTCAAGACATTTGGATGCAACAGGCTCTCCTATAAAAACAATGACATTATGTCCATTACTACGAAGATATTTTACTTGAGGAATAAAGGAATTTCTCAGCGTTGCGTATCTAAACGCTGGATTACTTAATTCAATTGAAGGTTCTAAAAAAAATAAAATATTCATAAAAATTCCATTTTTATATCAATTTTTCACTATGATTATATTGATCTATTGCATACGATATATTTTCATAGTATGTAACCCTATTATTTCTATCTATTAATAAGGCATTGTCGCAAAATTCTTTCAATGAGTTCAAACTGTGCGACACCATCAAAAAACTCGCTTCTTTGTGTCGTTCTTTAAACAACGCCGCGCACTTCTGCTTAAACCGCGCATCCCCTACTGCTGTCACCTCATCCACGAGGTAATAGTCAAACTTGAACGCCATACTCAGCCCAAACCCCAGGCGAGACTTCATCCCGGAAGAATAGGTTTTGATCGGCATATCAAAGTATTTTCCCAGCTCGGCAAACTCTTCGACAAAAGCAACCTTCTCTTTTAGCTCACCTTTCTGCGCATACAGTCGCGCCACAAACTTCACGTTCTCACGTCCGGTCAGGCTGCCCTGAAAGCCGCCAGCCAGACCAACTGGCCATGAAATCGTGCTGTCGGTGATAATCCGCCCGCTGTCTGGGCGGTCGATCCCGCCAATCATGCGCAGCAGCGTCGATTTCCCCGCGCCGTTGCGGCCAATAATTGCCACGCTTTTGCCGCTGGGCAGTTCGATGTTGAGATCTTTAAAGACGTAATGCCGACCCTGCGGGGTTGGGTAGGATTTTGACAGGTTCTCGATACGGATCATGATGTCAGCATCGCCTCTTCATTGCGGCGATAAACCGCCAGTCCCAGAAACAATACCAGCAGCGTGCAAAATGCCAGGTAGGGCAGATTAACGCCCTCGCTGACGTAGTTCGCTACCACGCACTCGCGGCTCAGCTCAACAATATGAACGATGGGGTTCCACAGCAGATACGGCCAGTAGTCGCGCGGTATCGCGTGCAGCGGAAACATAATGCAGGAGATAAAGTAGAGCGGTTTAATCAGGATCGGTAAAAACTTCTCCGTCTCCGGGAAAGCATTGCCAATCACCATAAAAATAAGCCCCACGCCGCAGGAAAAAATCACCAGTAGCAGCCAGGTGAGTATCAGCGTCACCAGACGGGTCACCGCAAATGTTTCACCGGCAAAGCCGACAATTGCCATAAGTACGATATAAACGCAGCCGTAAATCAGGCTTTCGAGCAGTGCGCGGGCAATGATGGTGTCCACCGGCCTTACCGGTCGATAGTTGAATAGCCCCTGGTTTGCTTCGATGGCACCTATTGAACGGGTAGTAATATTACTGAAAAGGAAATACGGGATGATGCCGTTGATAAGAAATACCGGGAAAGAGATGTCCGGCATTGTGCGGTGCATAATAAAACCAAATACCGCCAGCATCACCAGCATATGCGCGGCCGGTTCCAGTACCGCCCAAAAATAACCTAAGCGATATTTCCCAAATCGGGTCTTAATTTCACGCAGGAAGAGCGCGCTAACGGCAGCTCGTTGAACTTCAATACCACTTCTGGCCATGGTGTATCCGATAGTTGAATCAGGCACGCTACCGCCCCTGGCTTCAGGCTGCCAGAGTGCCGGTAATGAGTAAGGGTGTGTGAGGGATGAAACCAGGGGGGAATGAGAGAGATTGCGCATGAATTCCATTTTTCATCGCAATTAATAAATGTACATCATTCCCTTGATGTATATAAATGAGGAATACCCCAACATGAGTAATTTAGACCTAAAAAGGGAAACTTCCTATTACAATCTTTCAATATAAACTAAAGAATAAAATTAGTTTAACTTAAATCTATGGCATCAATATATCTTTAATAAAGATTGTTATTATGTATATTTATTTTTTATAACAATAATAGAAATGATTGGCGGCAGTTAATTATCTCTTACCTGCCGCCGCCATTTTAACCGGCTTCACCCATAAGTTGCTTCACCAGTTCCACACAACGCAAGAAACGCGAATCGTAGTCCGGCTCTTCCACATGAACGAAACCGATATTATTGTCTTCCAGCATCGCCACCAGCAGGCGCTGGAACTCTTTGCGATCCACCGAACTGCCGAGGCTACGCAAACCGTCGGCCACCCATGGAGTATTATTTTCCAGCAGGATCACCAGGTCAAAGCGATACTCATCAATCAGCGCCTGAACAAAGGGGTGCTCACGGCCTTCGTATTTTTTACAAAACGCCTGAGTGGTCACAAAATCCGTATCGATAAACGCAACTTTGTTGGCATACTTTACTGCAAAATCAATATATTGCGCCTGACCCAACGCAATTTTATCGTAATCAGAATACTGCAGCGCCATCTCGTCGCCGCCCAGGTGCGAGAATACGTAGTCACGTCCGTACTCCCAGGCGCTGGTGGTATTGAAGATGTTAGCCAGCTTATTGACCAGCGTCGATTTGCCGCTTGATTCACCGCCCAGCACCGCGATAGTTCGCACAAAGAACGGTTTCACTTCGGTCGGGATATATTCCCAGTAGCGGAAGGGATTGGCGCGAATTTGCCCCCCGCTAATATTCATAAAGGTGCGTTTAGGGTCGATTAGTACCGCCTCAATACCGAGATGTTGCGGGTACTGGGCCGCATCCACCTCTTCAGAGGTGTAAATCCAGTTCGGCTGAATCCCCTTTTCTTCCATAAAGGTACTAATGCCCCGGCTCCAGACATCCCAGCCGTGCGGGTAAGGCTCCATTCCCTCTTCATTGAAAGCATGAATACGAATGTTCTTCTGGTATTTAAAAGTCTGAAGCAGCCAGCGCAGGCGATCGGATATCGTCGGCTGCTGTGACATCGCACTGGCTTCGAATAACTGACGGTCGCGCGTCTCGTCGTAGCCCATGATGATATGCAACTCATCGACCTGGCTACAGGCGCGCTGGATAAGGTAGATATGCCCGGTATGCAACGGATAGAATTTACCGAACACCACACCAACGCTCTTTTGTTTACGCGGAAACTCAAGCCCGAGGAAGCGATGCAGCGCTTCCAGTTTCTGCGCGCTGGGACTTTTGATCTTGGCGTTCAGAAGCTGGCTTAAATAGCCTTTGGTCATACCGCTGGCGTCCGCCACCTGCTGTAACGTGCAGCCTTTTTGTTTGATTGCGGTTTTTAGGTAGTCGAATGATGACAAAAGAGCCTCCTGCTACGGGAAACTGCCCGATGGCATAATGCCAGCCGGGCCCTGAGAGGTGAAGTATGACGGGTAAGGTTATAAATCGTCAAAGACACCCAGCGCATCGGCAAGTTTTTTCACGCCGAATACCTGCATGCCTTCCGGAACTTTTTTCGGCACATTAGCGGCAGGTACAATGGCGCGTTTGAAGCCATGTTTTGCTGCTTCAGAGATACGCTCCTGGCCGCTCGGTACCGGGCGGATTTCGCCCGCCAGCCCCACTTCGCCAAAGACGACCAGATCCTGCGGTAGCGGGCGATCGCGCAGGCTGGAAACCATGGCCAGCAGTAAAGCTAAGTCCGCGCTGGTCTCGGTGACTTTCACGCCGCCCACCACGTTAACAAACACATCCTGATCGGACATCTGTAGCCCGCCGTGACGATGCAATACCGCCAGCAGGATCGCCAGACGGTTTTGCTCCAGCCCTACCGCCACCCGACGCGGGTTCGCCATCATCGAATGATCGACCAGTGCCTGAATCTCTACCAGCAGCGGACGCGTTCCTTCCCAGACCACCATCACCGAACTGCCTGAAGTGACCTCATCGCCACGGCTGAGGAAGATAGCGGATGGGTTGCTGACTTCACGCAGCCCTTGTTCGGTCATGGCGAAAACGCCAAGTTCGTTCACCGCGCCGAAGCGGTTTTTATGGCTGCGCAGGGTGCGGAAGCGCGAATCGGCGTCACCGTCCAGTAGCACCGAGCAGTCAATGCAGTGCTCCAGCACTTTTGGCCCGGCCAGCGAGCCGTCTTTGGTCACGTGGCCGACCATCACAATTGCCACACCGCGCGTTTTGGCGAAGCGCGTTAAGTAGGCGGCGGTTTCACGTACCTGCGCCACGCTGCCCGGCGACGACTGAATGTCCGCCATATGCATCACCTGGATGGAGTCGATAACCATCAACTTTGGCTGCTCTTCATCGGCAATCATGCAGATCTGCTCAATGCTGGTTTCCGACAGCATGTTCAGATTGGCGGTCGGCAGCCCCAGACGATGCGCACGCATGGCAACCTGCTGGAGGGATTCTTCCCCGGTGACGTACAGCGTTTTCATCTGTTCCGCCAGTCTGCACAGGGTTTGCAGCAGTAGCGTCGATTTACCTGCACCGGGATTACCACCAATCAGGATCGCGCTACCTGGTACCACACCGCCGCCGAGAACACGGTCGAATTCTTTAAAACCGGTGGAGAAGCGTGGCAGCGCCTCAAGGCTGATGTCAGACAGTTTCTGGACTTTCGATACGCCCGCGCTTCCGGCATAGCCGCTCAGTTTTTCATTACGTGCTACCGTGGGCGATGCCGCAACACGCACTTCGGTGATGGTGTTCCAGGCATGGCAGGCGCTGCACTGCCCCTGCCAGCGCGGATAATCCGCACCACATTCATTACAGACAAATGCGCGTTTTGGAGCTTTCGCCACGTTTTACCTCTACTTTTGGTTCAGGCTGCCGGACAGGATGCAAAACACGCCCATCAGGTCAGCATGACGGATAGTCACTTCCGTCTTTTCATTAACTTTTGGTTTCGCATGATAGGCAATGCCCAGCCCTGCGGTTTTAATCATCGGCAGGTCGTTTGCTCCATCGCCAATGGCAACGGTTTGCGCATGGGGAATGCCATACTCTTCCGCCAGACGCACCAGCGTCATGGCTTTATATTGCGCATCGACGATGTCACCAACCACATTGCCAGTGAATTTGCCGTCCCGCATTTCCAGCTCGTTGGCGACCGCCGCCGACAAACGAAGTTTATCACGCAGGTATTCAGCAAAAAATGTGAAGCCACCAGAAGCAATTGCCACCTTCCAGCCCAGTGATTCCAGTTTAAGCACCAGTTGGGTTAAGCCCGGCATTAGCGGCAAGTTTTCGCGAACCTGATGCAGGATATTAGCGTCAGCGCCTTTTAAGGTCGCCACACGACTGCGCAGGCTGGCAGTAAAATCCAGCTCGCCGCGCATTGCACGCTCGGTCACTTCCGCTACCATTTCACCGGTGCCAGCCAGTCTGGCGATTTCATCAATACATTCGATTTGGATGGCGGTAGAGTCCATATCCATTACCAGCAGGCCCGGCGTACGCAAATGGGGAATTTTCCCCAGCGGCGCAACGTCCAGATTTGCATCGTGCGCCAGACGCGTAGCGCGAGCAGTCAGCGATCCGGCCAGCCGAATGACCTGATAATCCTCCACACACCATGCGGTAACGATCACCATTGCCGCGCCCAGTTTACGCTGATACTGAGTTAAGCGTTGCTTGTCCAGGTGACGACCATACAGCAGCCAGCCGCTACGGCCTGCATGATAATCCAGCGGCATCACCTCATCACCACTCAGTGAGAGGGGTAAACCAGGCCATAAAGACACATCATCGGGCAGATCGCACCAGGTAATGTTGGGCATTACAACTCCTGTATATCAGGGCTAAAACGACGCATGAGGCTACCGCGACAATAGCGCTTCTGGCAATATAGAAAACACAATTTTCCGCAATTTGGCGCTCATTTGCCGCAAAGCGGTGATAAAAAGGATATTTTAATGTCGACGTTACGCCTGCTTCTTTCTGACTCACACGACCCCTGGTTTAACCTGGCCGTTGAGGACTCTATTTTTCGCCAGATGCCAGCCACTCAGCGCGTGTTGTTTCTGTGGCGCAATGCCGACACAGTGGTCATTGGCCGGGCGCAAAATCCATGGAAAGAGTGCAATACCCGCCGGATGGAAGACGATAATGTACGTCTGGCGCGACGCAGTAGCGGCGGCGGCGCGGTATTTCACGATCTCGGCAACACCTGCTTTACCTTTATGGCCGGCAAACCGGAGTATGATAAAACGGTTTCAACCTCTATTGTACTCAATGCGTTAAACGCGCTTGGCGTTATGGCAGAAGCCTCCGGGCGTAATGATCTGGTGGTAAAAACCGCTGAAGGCGATCGTAAAGTATCCGGCTCGGCCTATCGCGAAACTAAAGATCGCGGTTTTCACCATGGTACCCTGCTACTCAATGCCGATCTTAGCCGTCTGGCGAATTATTTAAATCCGGATAAAAAGAAACTGGCAGCCAAAGGCATTACTTCCGTTCGCGGTCGGGTCGCCAACCTCGTGGAATTATTACCAGGGATTACCCATCAACAAATATGCAATGCTGTCATTGACGCCTTTTTTAACCACTTTGGCGAACGCGTTGAAGCTGAGATCATCTCGCCGCAGAACATGCCGGATCTGCCTAATTTTGCCGAAACCTTTGCCCGCCAAAGTAGTTGGGAGTGGAACTTCGGTCAGGCTCCGGCGTTTTCGCATCTGCTTGACGAGCGTTTTACGTGGGGTGGCGTGGAGCTGCATTTTGACGTCGAGAAGGGGCATATTACCCGTGCACAGGTATTTACCGATAGCCTGAACCCTGCGCCGCTGGAGGCGCTGGCGGGCCGCCTGCAAGGCTGCCTGTATCGCGCCGATATGCTACAGCAGGAATGCGATGCTCTGCAGGTCGATTTCCCGGAGCAGGAAAAAGAACTGCGGGAGCTGTCGGCATGGATGGTACGCGCAGTGAGGTGACAGCCTTTCCTTTCTGCGAAAAAAAGCCGGATAGCGGCTAACACCTTATCCGGCAAACAAATTTTTAATATCAATACGTTAAGCGTAACCCGCAGACCTGTGCAAGCGAAGCGCCGCCACGCGTAACGCCACGGTATAATGTTTGTCAGTAAACTGAGTTAAACACTTACGCCTTATCGCCCAGCAGTACCGATTCCAGCGCGATTTTAATCATGTCGTTGAACGTCGTCTGACGCTCAGCCGCCGTTGTCTGTTCATGCGTGCGGATATGGTCAGAAACGGTGCAGATGGTCAGCGCTTTGGCCCCAAACTCTGCCGCCACGCCATAGATGCCTGCCGCTTCCATTTCCACACCCAGAATGCCGTATTTTTCCATCACGTCGAACATGGACGGGTCCGGGGTGTAGAACAGGTCGGCGGAAAAGATATTGCCCACACGCGCGTCAACGCCCAGTGCTTTCGCCGCATCAACCGCGTCACGTACCATGCCGAAATCGGCAATTGCCGCGAAGTCATGATCTTTAAAACGCAAACGGTTTACTTTGGAGTCGGTACAGGCCCCCATGCCGATGACCACGTCACGCAGTTTCACGTCGGCACGCACCGCGCCGCAGGAGCCGACGCGGATAATTTTTTTCACACCGAAGTCGGTGATCAGCTCTTTGGTATAGATAGAGCAAGATGGAATGCCCATCCCGTGCCCCATAACGGAGATCTTGCGGC
The DNA here is from genome assembly GCF_002915575.1 of Superficieibacter electus. Classification (GTDB taxonomy): domain Bacteria; phylum Pseudomonadota; class Gammaproteobacteria; order Enterobacterales; family Enterobacteriaceae; genus Superficieibacter; species Superficieibacter electus. The sequence continues at coordinate 14,312 of NZ_PQGD01000023.1, read as the reverse complement.
CTTTGTACGTGCCGGTAAAACCCAGCATGCCACGCACGTTGTTCACTTCACGTACGTCTTCGAGAAAGGTTTCAGCGATATGCTTTGCGCGCAGCGGGTCGCCCGGCATCAATACGACGTCAGCGAAATCACCCATTTCTGCATTAATGTGAGGAGTAGCCATTTTTAAGTCCTTATTCATTATGGATTCGTTGGGGAAGCGTCGACCCCGGACGTGATAATGCCGGGTGGCGGCTACGCCTTACCCGGCCTACAGCTTGTCAGACCCGGTAAGCTTGCGCCGCCGGGCTTTGCATCACAGCATGTTTTTGCCGTATTCCATTGGCGACGTGCCGAAATAGCTCGCCACGGTCTGGCCGATATCCGCGAAGGTCTCGCGATGGCCCAGCGATCCCGGCTTCACTTTCGGGCCGTAGATCAGCACCGGAATGTGTTCACGGGTATGATCGGTCCCGGTCCAGCTCGGGTCACAGCCGTGGTCAGCAGTGAGGATCAGTATGTCATCTTCCCCCACCAGTTCCATCAGCTCAGGCAGACGGCGATCAAACAGTTCCAGACCGGCGGCATAACCGGCGATATCGCGGCGATGGCCCCAGGACGAGTCGAAGTCAACAAAGTTGGTAAAGACAATCGTCTCATCACCCGCTTCTTTCATCTCTTTAACGGTGGCGTCGAACAACGCATCAAGCCCGGTTGCTTTCACTTTTTTGGTGATGCCACAGTTGGCGTAGATATCCGCGATTTTACCGACAGAAACCACCTGACCGTTTTTCTCATCAACCAGTTTCTGCAACACGGTCGGCGCTGGCGGTTCAACGGCCAGGTCGTGACGGTTACCGGTACGCTGGAAATTACCAGCTTTATCACCGACAAAAGGACGGGCAATAACGCGGCCAATGTTGTAACCACCTTCGGTCAGCTCAACACGTGCGATTTCACACAGCTCGTAAAGTTTATCCAGGCCAAAGGTTTCTTCATGGCAGGCAATCTGGAATACCGAGTCCGCAGAGGTATAGAAAATCGGCTTGCCGGTTTTCATATGCTCTTCGCCAAGCTGATCCAGAATCACGGTCCCGGAAGAGTGACAGTTACCGAGGTAGCCCGGCAGGTTTGCACGTTTGACCAGTTTATCCAGCAGTTCCTGCGGGAAGCTGTTTTCGTGATCGCTGAAGTAGCCCCAGTCGAACAGTACCGGAACGCCGGCAATTTCCCAGTGGCCTGACGGCGTATCTTTACCGGAAGAAAGCTCATGCGCCCAGGCATATGCACCAATGACTTGCGCGTTACCATCCAGACCAGCGGCGATTTTACCGGTAGAACCTTCGTGCGCCTTTGCCAGCCCCAGACGGGTCAGGTTAGGCAAATTGAGTGGGCCTTTGCGGCCATGGTCTGCCTCGCCTTTGGCGCAGGCTTCTGCAATGTGACCCAGGGTATCGGCACCTGCGTCCCCGAATTGTTTCGCGTCTTCTGTAGCGCCGATGCCGAAAGAGTCCAGCACCATAATAAATGCACGTTTCATAGTTTCTCCGTACGTAGTGCTCATAAAAAAGCGATCAGATCAGTATACTGCTATTCAGTGATACGACGATAGACCGTCGGTGTGTTTTTCGGGGCTTTATCGTCAAGGATAATTGCCGCTTTCACCGCTTTCGCCGCTTCCTGCCAGCTGGCTTCATCTTTAGCGTGAACGACTGCCAGCGGACGTTGGCCGTCAACGCTGTCGCCCAGACGGGCCATATCGGTAAAGCCGACGCTGTAATCAATGGTGTCCGATGCCTGACGGCGACCACCGCCCATCGACACCACCGCCATGCCCAGCGCCCGGGTATCCATCGCGCTGACAAAACCCTCGGTGTCGGCATAGACCGCTTTGCTGAGCATCGCTGTCGGCAGATATTTAGCGTAGTTTTCCACAAAGTCAGCTGGCCCTTTTTGCGCGGCAACCATCCGGCCAAAAATTTCCGCCGCTTTGCCGTTATCCAGTACTGCCTGCAACTTCGTGCGTGCCTCAGCGTCGTCCTGAGCCAGTTTACCGGAGATGAGCATCTCAACGCATAGCGCCATCGTGACGTCGAACAGACGCGGATTACGGTGTTCACCGGTCAGGAACTGCACGGCTTCGCGCACTTCTACCGCGTTGCCCGCGCTGGAGGCCAGGACCTGATTCATATCGGTCAGCAGCGCCGTGGTACGCACGCCCGCGCCGTTGGCAACGCCGACAATCGCTTCAGCAAGCGCCTCTGAAAGCTCATAGGTTGGCATAAACGCGCCACTGCCCACCTTCACATCCATCACCAGCGCATCCAGACCTTCCGCCAGTTTTTTGGCAAGAATAGAACCGGTAATCAGCGGGATAGAGTCCACCGTTGCGGTAATGTCGCGGGTGGCATAAAAACGTTTGTCTGCCGGGGCAAGCGAGCTGGTTTGTCCAATAATCGCCACCCCCACATCTTTAATAATGTCGCGAAAGCGATTGTCGTCCGGGAAGATATCAAACCCCGGAATAGCTTCCAGTTTGTCGAGCGTACCGCCGGTGTGACCGAGGCCGCGCCCGGAAATCATCGGAATGTAGCCGCCGCAGGCCGCTACCATCGGGCCAAGCATCAGCGAGGTAACATCGCCTACGCCGCCGGTGGAATGTTTGTCCACAATCGGCCCGTTCAGATTCAGGCTTTTCCAGTCCAGAACGGTACCTGAATCACGCATTGCCATGGTCAGCGAGACACGCTCAGGCATAGACATATCGTGGAAGAAAATGGTCATCGCCAGGGCGGCAATCTGCCCTTCAGAGACGGTGTTATCACGAATACCGTTAATAAAAAAACGGATCTCTTCGTCACTCAATGCATGACCATCACGTTTTTTACGAATAATTTCTTGTGCGAGAAACAAGGTACCTCCGGGGAAAAGAGTAGAAGGTCAATGGTTGGCCGGTAAGCACCAGCACCACCGGACATGTTGCCGGATGTCAGCTGGCGGCTTATCCGGCCTGAACCGGGCCTGTCAGCCGGATAAGCAAAGCGCCATCCGGCCATGCCTGGTTTAGTAACTGCTGGCGCTCTTGCCGTCGCCGTGACCCAGCGCTTTCAGCAGGCTTGCCAACAGGCTGGATGCGCCAAAGCGGTAGTGGCGAGGATCGGCCCAGTCTGCGCCAAACAATTCATCGGCGATGGCAAGGAATTGCTGCGCATCTTCCGCGCTGCGTACGCCGCCCGCCGGTTTAAAGCCAACGGTTTTTTCCACGCCCATGTCGCGGATCACTTCCAGCATGATGCGCGCACTTTCCGGGGTCGCGTTTACCGGCACTTTACCGGTCGACGTTTTAATAAAATCCGCACCGGCGTTAATGGAAATTTCGGAGGCTTTACGAATTAAGGCCTCTTCTTTCAACTCGCCGGTTTCGATGATCACTTTAAGCAGTACATGTGCCGCCGCGCAGGCCTCTTTACAGGCTTTCACCAGATCAAAACCAACCTGCTCATTGCCGGCGATCAACGCACGGTACGGAAATACCACGTCCACTTCATCCGCGCCGTAGGCAATCGCCGCGCGGGTTTCTGCCAGCGCGATGTCAATATCATCGTTGCCATGCGGAAAGTTAGTCACGGTTGCAATACGGATGTCCGGCGTGCCCTGCGCGTTCAGGGTCTTACGCGCAATCGGGATAAAACGCGGGTAGATGCAAATGGCGGCAGTATTACCGACCGGGGTTTTTGCCTGATGACACAGCGCGATCACTTTTTCATTGGTGTCGTCATCGTTCAGGGTGGTCAGGTCCATCAGTTTCAGTGCGCGCAGGCTGCTTGCTTTTAAATCGGTCATTTGATTCTCCAACGGCATCGCCGTATAAAAATTCACCTTGCGAGTCTGTTAGTATTCTAACATCCACTCACGATTACATATCGACATACATCACAGTTAATGAAAACTTCGTACAAATTTGCATTACTATAATGAGATCTACATCACTTCTCCTCGTGACATTTCTGCCAACGATGGTATCGGGATCAAAAGCCTCTTATCTCCCCTTTCATAGAATAGAGCATCATTACGGCATACTAAGGACGCGACGATGCCCACCTCATGCGAAAATGCGCTGCAACGACGTTGTCAGCAAATTGTGACCAGCCCAACGCTTAGCCCCGAACAGAAGCGTCATTTTCTCGCGCTGGAAGCGGAAAATGTGCTGCCCGCTCCCGCCCTCCCGGCAGATGCCCGTATGGCACTGGAGGATGGCGTGATTTGCGATATGTTTGAAGGTCATGCGCCCTTCAAGCCGCGTTACGTTCTGCCGGATTACGCCAGATTTCTTGCCCAAGGTTCAGAATGGCTGGAGCTGGAAGGCGCGCAGGATCTCGATGACGCGCTCTCATTACTGACCATTCTTTATCATCATGTTCCGTCCGTGACCTCCATGCCGGTGTATTTGGGTCAGCTGGATACGTTATTGCAACCATTTGTTAGAATTCTAACACAAGAAGAGATCGATATTCGACTTAAACGTTTTTGGCGCTATCTGGACCGCACCCTGCCAGATGCATTTATGCATGCCAATATCGGCCCGGAAGATACGCCAATTACCCGCGCCATTTTGCGTGCCGATGCTGAGTTAAAGCAGGTTTCACCTAATCTGACTTTTATCTATGATCCTGAGATTACGCCCGACAGTTTGTTACTCAATGTCGCGCAGAATATCTGCGAGTGCAGTAAGCCGCATGTCGCTAACGGGCCAATAAATGATAGAATTTTCACAAAAGGACAATACGGCATCGTCAGTTGTTACAACTCGCTGCCATTAGCGGGCGGCGGCAGCACCCTGGTCAGATTGAACCTGAAAGCGGTCGCGGAGCGCAGCCAGTCTGTAGAAGATTTCTTTTCGCGTACGCTTCCTTACTACTGCCAGCAGCAAATCGCCATTATTAATGCGCGATGTGAATTTCTTTATCAGCAGTCACAATTCTTTGAAAGCAGTTTCCTGGTAAAAGAAGGATTGATCGATCCGCAGCGGTTTGTCCCCATGTTCGGTATTTATGCGCTGGCAGAGGCCGTCAATATTCTGTGTGAAAAAGCAGGTATCGTTGCACGCTACGGTAATAATGATGAAGCTAACAAACTTGGCTACCGTATCAGCACGCAACTCGCAGACTTTGTTGAGAATACGCCGGTAAAATATGGCTGGAAAAACCGGGCCATGCTGCACGCGCAGTCCGGCATCAGCTCGGATTCGGGCACCACTCCAGGTGCCCGTCTGCCCTATGGCGAGGAACCCGATCCCATCACCCACTTGCAAACTGTCGCACCACACCATGCGCATTATCAGGCCGGGATTAGCGACATTCTGACGTTGGATCAAACCATCAAAAATAATCCGCAGGCGTTGGTGCAGCTTTGTCTTGGCGCATTTAAGGTGGGCATGCGGGAGTTTACTGCTAACGTTTGCGGCAACGATTTGGTGCGGGTGACGGGCTACATGGTGCGTCTGTCCGACTTGCAAAAGTACCGGGAGGAAGGCTCGCGTATCAATACCACCTGGCTCGGTGAAGAAGCTGCGCGCAACACGCGCATACTGGAACGTCAACCTCGCGTGATAAGCCATGAACAGCAGATGCGCTTCGGTCAGTAAGATTATCCCCTTTTCCTGCGTAGACGGGCCAGGCAGTCGCCTGGCTCTGTTTTTACAGGGCTGTAATCTGCGCTGTAAGAACTGCCATAATCCCTGGACTATAGGATGTTGTAACTATTGCGGAGAATGTGTAGCGCAGTGCCCGCACCAGGCGCTGTCGATGGTAAATGAGCGTGTAATGTGGAACGAATCGACCTGCCAGCAATGCGATACCTGCCTGCACATGTGCCCGCAGCAGGCGACGCCGATGGCGCAAACGATGAGCGTTGAGGATGTGCTCCTTCATCTGCGTAAAGCCCTGCTTTTTATTGAAGGTATCACCGTCAGCGGCGGGGAAGCGACAACCCAGTTACCGTTTTTACAGGCGCTGTTCAGTGCCATTAAAGCTGATACGCAACTGCGGCAGCTAACATGCCTGGTTGACAGTAACGGCCTGCTTAGCGAAACGGGCTGGCAGAAACTGCTGCCAGTGTGCGATGGGGCGATGGTCGATCTGAAAGCCTGGGACCGCGAATGTCATCTTGCGCTTACCGGGCGGGATAACGCGCAGATCAAGCGCAGTATTCAGCTGCTGGCGAAACAAGGTAAGCTGGCAGAGTTGCGGTTGCTGATGATCCCAGGCCAGGTGGATTATCTTCAGCATTGTGAACCGCTGGCCGCATTTATCAGGCAACTGGGCGACGTTCCGGTGCGCCTCAATGCCTTTCATGCTCACGGGGTGTATGGCGAAGCCAAAAGCTGGCCAGGTGCCACGCCAGAGGATGTGGATAAGCTTGCCAGAGCATTACGGGCGCGGGGCGTGGAGAATCTGATCCTTCCGGCGCTCTATTTACAGGCGTGAAAATAGCGAGAGGGTATTATTGAATATCGTCTCAGCAATCACTTCCGCAGGCTCCGCCCTCAGCTCGCAGAGCGTCGTAAAGACTCGTGCTACCTGCTCGGGCCGGTTCGGCTGGCCCTGAAAACCGTTTAACGGCATATCCGGCGCGTCAGTTTCCAGCAGCAATGCACTCAACGGGAGTTTAGCCATAACATGGCGGGTTTTACTGGCGCGCGGATAGGTGATCGTACCGCCAACGCCAATTTTATAGCCTAACTGAATAAAACGTTCAGCCTGCACCAGGCTTCCGGCAAAGCCGTGTACGACTCCCGTACGCGGCAAATCATGACGCTTGAGGTGCATTGCCAGCTTATCGTGAGTGCGCCGCGAATGGAGGATCACCGGCAGATCGTAACGCTTCGCCAGCGTAAGCTGTGCGCCCAGTAACCATTCCTGGCGATCAAATTGCGGATCGTCGCGGTAAAGATCCAGTCCGATCTCACCGATCGCCACCAGCTTTTCAGACGGCGCACGCAGATAGTCCTCCATCTGATGGAGACTTGCATCGGTATGTTTTTCAATGACGATCGGATGCAGCCCGAGCGCCATATAAATGGCTTCATGCTGCCGGGCCAGCGTGCTGACCCGGGCAAAATAATCGGCTTGCGTCGCCGGGAGAATGATTTTTTCAACGCCTGCCCGCTTCGCCTTTTCCACGCTGGCACATTCATTACCAGTAAACGGCGGAAAGTCGAAATGGCAGTGAGTATCGATGAAGCGCGCCGTCACGCCAAATCCTCATGATTAAAGCTGGCATCGTTGGCCTGCGGTGCATCGACAAGCGGCTTGTGCAGCGTGTCGTTAGCCACGGGCGCAGGCGGCACCACCACTGTCGCCGATGCAGGTACCTGAATACGCGGCGCATGCCGCAGTAACGGCGGGCTTTCCGCCAGCAATTTTCCGACGGTAGCGAGGAAATAGCGCCCGCACAATCGCCCGGTTTTGTAGTCTTCCCGCAGCGCTGGTAATCCACTGCCCAGCGCCATGCTGTTGAGCGCTTTTGGCGGATAAATTTCAAAGATCCGCAGGTTGTCCGGCGGCTGTTCAATGAACTGCTGGATAGCACGATAGCTGGTTTCATGATGCTGAACGACGTTGACCAGCGGTTGCAGGCTACTCTCGCCGAGCCAGCGTTCCATCCGTTTAAACCACTGAGGGGTATAATACATTTGCGACGGTACAGTGCGGATAACAACGATGGTGGTCGCTCCACGTCGCGCCGCTTCCTGCACCGGGATCGCATCGCTGACGCCGCCATCAAGATAATTAATGCCATCCAGCAATACGCCGCTGCGATAAAATCCGGGGATCGCGCTGGAGGCGCGGATTAAATCCAGCCAGTTTTTTTCATCAGGGGCAAAGTAGCCCGGCGTGTAATCATCCTGTCGGCAGGCGCACATGTAAAAGGTCTTGCCGCGCGCGAATTGCTCAGCAGCATAGCCCATCGCCAGCGGCATTGTACTGGCGGTGGCATCAACCAGCCAGTCGAGATCGATAAGATTGCCGCCGCGCACGAAGCGTAAAGGGTTAAAGAAATCGCGGGTGGTGGTATAGCGCATAATAACTTTGCGCGCATAGCCGGGTTGATTACAGAGATAAGCAGAGAGGTTTTGCGCGCCAGCGGAGGTGCCGAGAAAAAGATCGAAGGGGTTGAATTGCGCGCGCATAAATTCGTCCAGCACCCCGGCAGTAAAAATACCTCGTTGGCCTCCCCCTTCACACACCAGCGCCAGCCGTTCAGGACGAAAGGGTTCAACCGATAACGGCGCAATATTGCCGAGCGTTACGGGAATTCGTTGTCCCACCCTGCTTTCCTGTTCTTATTTATTCGTAGTTATACGACTAAGGTAGCGCAATTTACCCTGCGCTTAAACTGCAAAAGCCAGTCCGAAGACTGGCCTTTACATTTTTACCACGTCCGGGAGATTGCTACGGACGTCGACGCCCCATAAACAGGCTGACCAGGAACAGAATAATACCGACGATAAAGACGATTTTTGCTGCGCCCGCTGCCGTACCTGCCAGACCACCAAAACCCAGAGCGGCGGCAATTAACGCGATAACCAGAAAGATAATGCCCCAACGAAACATACGTTTCTCCTTTACCATAGTCATTGTCGACCGCTAAACATGAGCGCTCAGGCTGCTCACTGCATTGTCGTTTACTTTTAGTTTACACGTCCCCGGCTTAACATCCGGGGATCGTATGCTGCGATTTACTTCGCTTTAAGGTCGTTCTTAACGCTTTTCACGCCGTCAACCGCTTTGGCGACGCTTTCAGCACGATCAATCTGTGCCTGGGAATCTACGGTCCCGGAAAGCTGGACGACACCGTCAGTCGTTTCCACTTTCACCTTACGTGCCGGGACAATGTCATCGGCCAGCAATTTAGCTTTGATCTCGCTGGTCGTTGCCGTATCGCCCGCGTAGCCTTTCACGCCCTGTGACTTGCTGTCACGGACATGAAGTTTGTCGCTAACAGACGCCACGCCTTCAACTTGTTTAGTCACTTTCACAGCCTCTTCAGCCTGCGCCTGACTTTCAACAAAGCCGCTCAACGTGACCACCTTTTTCTCGGTTTTCACGGAGATATCGGTGCTCTTAATCGATTCGTGATCAACCAGCGCCGCTTTAACTTTAGCCGTAATCGCGCTGTCGTCCATGAAATTGCCGACTTTATTCATAGAGCTATCGATTTTTTGCCCTGCGCTGTCAGTGGTCGTTTTCGCTTTATCCGCAGTGGAGCTTTCCGCCAGGGCAGAACCGCTTACCAGCGCAGTACCTAACATCACAGCCAGCAGAGATTTAGAAATCTTCAGTCTTTTCATAGTCATCGAACTCATCCTGTAGGTTTGTCCATGCTCTGGACGTTTGCGACCACAACGCCGCTTTGCTGTAGCGGTGAAATTTCACCTAATAGCAGTCAATGCCGGTTCTCACCATAATGATAAGAAGTGGGTGGTGACCGCCGTTCTTCAGTTATTAATATTGTGATTAACAAATTAACTAGCCAATAAACCTGCTATTCACGCATTGAAAAGAGCATTCAGCCAGCCAACTTGTCATCACTTTGTTAAATATAGATCACAATGATAATTCCGCTTGTGCAGATGATTAAAAAAAGAACATTCGAAGCGAAAAAGCGCTGAATTAAGATATTTCCGCAAGGGATTAATAAGGCAGGAAAAGTCACGGGCGCAGCGGCTGCCGCGCCCGACAAGGTGTAGCGATTAGTGCTCGCGGGTTTTACGGAATTGCACGTCAGGATAGCGTTCCTGCGTGATGTTCAGGTTGACCATCGTTGGGGCGATATACGTCAGGTTATCGCCTCCATCAAGCGCGAGATGCAGTTCGTTTTTACGCTTAAACTCCTCGAACTTCTTCACGTCCGTGCTTTCAACCCAGCGGGCCGTCGCAACGTTAACGGATTCGTAGATAGCTTCTACGTTGTATTCGCTTTTAAGACGGGCAACGACCACATCAAACTGGAGAACACCTACCGCACCAACAATCAAATCATTGTTAGCAATCGGGCGGAATACCTGTACCGCGCCCTCTTCCGAGAGCTGTACCAGCCCTTTGAGCAATTGTTTTTGCTTCAACGGATCTTTCAGACGAATGCGGCGGAACAGTTCCGGGGCAAAGTTCGGGATACCGGTGAATTTCATCATTTCACCCTGGGTAAAGGTATCGCCGATCTGGATGGTGCCGTGGTTATGCAGGCCGATAATATCGCCAGGGTATGCTTCTTCAACGTGTGAACGGTCGCCAGCCATAAAAGTCAGCGCGTCTGAAATCACCACATCTTTACCGATGCGCACCTGACGCAGCTTCATGCCCTTTTCATATTTACCGGAAACCACGCGCATAAAGGCCACGCGGTCACGGTGCTTCGGGTCCATGTTGGCCTGGATCTTAAAGACGAAGCCGGTAAATTTCTCATCGGCCGCCTCGACGATACGGGTGTCCGTCTTACGCGGCATTGGCGCAGGTGCCCATTCGACAAGACCGTCGAGCATATGATCGACGCCAAAGTTGCCCAGCGCAGTACCAAAGAAAACCGGCGTGATTTCGCCTGCCAGGAAAAGCTCTTTATCAAACTCATTCGATGCACCCTGAACCAGCTCCAGCTCATCGCGCAGCTGTTGCGCCAGATCGTCACCGACCGCCGCGTCCAGATCCGGGTTGTTCAGCCCTTTGACGATGCGGACTTCCTGAATGGTGTGGCCTTTACCTGTCTGGTAGAGATAGGTTTCGTCTTTATAAAGGTGGTAAACGCCTTTAAATAACTTACCGCAGCCTATTGGCCAGGTGATTGGCGCGCAGCCAATCTTCAGCTCGTTTTCCACTTCATCCAGCAGCTCCATTGGGTCGCGGATGTCGCGGTCAAGCTTGTTCATAAAGGTAATGATCGGCGTGTCGCGCAGACGGGTGACTTCCATCAGCTTGCGGGTCCGGTCTTCCACGCCTTTTGCTGCGTCGATGACCATCAGGCAGCAGTCCACCGCCGTCAGCGTACGGTAAGTATCTTCCGAGAAGTCTTCGTGCCCGGGGGTGTCCAGCAGGTTCACAAGGCTGTCGTGATACGGAAACTGCATGACCGAAGTGGTGATGGAGATCCCACGCTGCTTTTCCATTTCCATCCAGTCAGATTTTGCATGCTGGCTGGAGCCACGGCCTTTAACTGTACCGGCGGTCTGAATCGCCTGTCCGAATAACAACACTTTTTCAGTGATCGTCGTTTTACCGGCATCCGGGTGAGAGATAATGGCAAAAGTACGGCGCTTCGCCACCTCTTGCAAATAAGGAGACAACGTCATAGTTAACATCTTCTGTGTAAGTGCGCAGCAGCAGGCCACGCAGCGTAAAATACGAAAATTGCGGCTATTGTACTCAAGTGCATCGGTCAGACAATCAATGTTTACACAGGAGCTGCTCCAGTTCGCGTAATGACGTGACGGTCCAGGTGGGATTGAGGTCCGACGGCAGAGTGTGATCGTGCGCGTTAAGCCAGCAGGTTGACAGCCCGGCGTTGATACCACCGCGAATATCCGACTCGGCAGTATCGCCAACCATCAAAACATGGGCGCGATCCGGGTTACCGGCCTGCGCCAGCGCATAATCAAAGATCCGCGTATCTGGCTTGGCCACCCCGACTTCTTCAGAGACAACCAGCAGATCAAAGTAATCGCGCAGCCCGGTACGTTCAAGACGAATTTGCTGTAGGGCGGTGAAACCATTGGTAATAATGCCAAGTTTTGCCTGCCCGCGTAACGCATTGAGTAGCGATACCGCACCGGGTAGCGGCGCACAGATTTCGGCCATCGCATTCAAAAAAGCGGCATTAAGGTCGCCCGCCGGAACGCTAAGACGTTCCGACCAGCCCTGGAAACGCTGGTGCTGTAACTGGAGTGACGTGATGGTGCCGTTCTGATAATCCACCCACAGCGGTTTATTAACGGCCTGGTAATCCTGAAAATCTTCTGCGGTAAATGTTACGCTGTAGTCGAGAAACATCCGCTGCAAGCCACCGAACGAGTCAAAGGTAAACAACGTCTCGTCAGCGTCAAAAAATATCCAGTCCCAGTTCATTATTTCACCTTGTGTTACATGCTAATTGGCAGCGCCATTATGATGGCGTCTTCCCGACCGTCGGCGGTGGGATAATAATTACGGCGAATAGTCGCCTCGTTAAAACCGATGCTTTCATACAGCGCGATGGCAGTAGCGTTAGAGGCCCGGACTTCCAGCCATAATGTGACGACGCCGCGCTTTTCCAGCTCATCAATCAAATGTTCCAGCAGTTCACGTCCTAATCCGCGGCGTTGAAAAGCCGGATCGACGGCAATATTGAATAGCGTGGCTTCATCCAGCACGATCTGAGTGATGGCAAATGCTGCCATTTCTCCTTCAACCGTAAGCTGGTAGTTGAGATAGCGCTCGCCCTGATTGCTGGCAAAAGTGGTTTCGCTCCACGGAAAAGCATGGGCGCGTTTTTCAATTTCCCAGGCGCGGGAGAGATCAGTCGTGTTGAGGAAAGAAATCGTGTTCATAAGTGCAAATCTGTTGCCATAGCGCGGCGCGGGCCGCCGGGTTTGTACGTAAATCAGCCCAGGCCGGGGTCGCTATCTGCGCCCCGTCCAGTTGAATCGGCTCATCCGTGCCCAGCCGCCAGCTATTGCAGCGACTCCCTTCCGGCAGCATAGCAACACGATCCGGGGCAAGTTGCAGCACCTGATCGGGCGTCAGGGTTAGTGCGCGCAGAATATCGCTGATTAACGGCTCATGAAGCGCAGGGAGATCGTTGCCGGCCATGACCAGACGCACATGCGCCGGAAGCGTAATAGCGATTTCGCCCTGTAACGCACCGGGACGGCGAAGCGACCACTGAGTAATACCCAGTTGCTGTAATTGCCACTCTCGTCGGGTTGTCATTATCGAACGCTCCTGTCGGTCAGGGGCGCAAATATAGCAAATTCGTCGAAACTGCGCCAACAAACCTCTATAATCGCCGCCAGGAACAACAGAGGAACCTTTCATGTCTGCTTTTACCCCGGCAAGTGAAGTCTTGCTGCGCCACAGTGACGATTTCGAACAGAGCCGTATAATTTTTGCCGGTGATTTGCAGGATGACCTGCCCGCTCGCCTGGAAACGGCACTCAGCCGCGCCCATACGCAAATGTATCACCACTGGCAAACGCTGGATCGCCAGATGGGCGATCGCGTACGTTTCAGCCTCGTCGCTGAAGCGGCAGACGTAGCCGACTGCGACACGCTGATTTATTACTGGCCGAAAAATAAGCCGGAAGCGCAGTTTCAGTTGATGAATCTGCTTTCGCTGCTTCCCGTCGGTAGCGATATTTTTGTGGTCGGTGAAAACCGCAGTGGCGTGCGTAGCGCCGAACAAATGCTGGCTGACCTGGCTCCGCTCAATAAGATCGACAGCGCCCGCCGCTGTGGTCTGTACCACGGTCGTCTGGAGAGGCTGCCTACCTTTGACGCCATGCAATTCTGGAACGAGTATGCGCTTGACGGCCTGACCATCAAAACGCTACCGGGTGTCTTTAGCCGCGACGGGCTGGACGTCGGCAGTCAGTTGCTGCTCTCCACCCTCACCCCACATACTAAAGGAAAGGTTCTCGACGTGGGCTGCGGCGCAGGGGTGCTGGCAGCGGTGCTTGCCAGCCACTCGCCAAAAGTTCGCCTCACCCTGTGCGATGTCAGCGCACCGGCGGTGGAAGCCAGTCGCGCGACGCTTGCCGCCAACGCGCTTGAAGGCGACGTCTTTGCCAGCAACGTCTTCTCAGAGGTGACGGGCCGCTTTGATATGATCATCTCTAACCCGCCGTTCCATGACGGGATGCAAACCAGCTTCGAGGCCGCGCAAACCCTGATTCGCGGCGCGGTACGCCATTTAAACAGCGGCGGCGAACTGCGGATTGTGGCGAACGCCTTTCTGCCATATCCGCAGGTGCTGGATGAAACCTTCGGCTTTCACGAGGTACTTGCTCAGACGGGTCGCTTTAAAGTCTACCGCGCGATCATGACGCGCCAGGCGAAAAAGTAACCTGGCCAGGAAGACCGGATAGCGCTTATCCGGCCTTCCGCCACCGTCTTTAAACGGCCATTTTTGCAGCAATCAGCCCGCGCGCCATAATTAACTATTGACGAAAAGTTGAAAACCACTAGAATGCGCCTCCGTGGTAACGATACTTTTTGAGTATCGATGGTATGCGAAGGTGGCGGAATTGGTAGACGCGCTAGCTTCAGGTGTTAGTGTCCTTACGGACGTGGGGGTTCAAGTCCCCC
>NZ_PQGD01000022.1 GCF_002915575.1 Superficieibacter electus | reverse complement strand
CGAGCTGCTACCGTGGCGCATCACGCTGCCAGCGGAATAACGCATCCCCGTCAATACGGCTCTCGCTGGACGCTTACATGAACCTCGACAGAACGTGAGAAGCAGATAGTTCTGCGGGCCAGCCGTTTGATTCGGGTTCTCAGCGTCAGGTTGTTGCGCTCAATGCGCTGAGTAAAGATTTTGCGGGTCAGATGTTTGTCTTTCGGAAGTTCTCTGGCGTAGCTGCCCCATTCATCCGTGGTCAGCATACCAATGTTAAACGGTGTGAGTAGCGCCAGTAATTTGCGACATGTTTCATCAGTTCGTGGCCCAAAGGTGTAGGCCAGCACACCACCATTTTTTGTGTTGTATGCGTACCATAGCCAGTGCTGGCGGGTTTTGCTGCCGAAAAGCTCCATTGCTCATCGAGTTCGCAGATAAGTGCGACGTCAGCATGAGCCACCGGAGATGCAGTTACTCGTCGCGGCAAGAATTTTTTAAAGCCCGGATGACCGTGTTTATAACGATTTTCAGCGTCCTGGCGGTGTCGTGCACCCCGGCACCGTTGAAAGCCATTTCGGTGATTTGCTCTTTAACTCCCGACTTGCGTGCTTCATAAGCGTAAGTGAGCTGAAACACGCGGTGACAATCACGGCAACGGAATCGGTCGTGCCCTTGGGGGTTCTGCCCATGCCGGTAAACCTGAGCGGACTGACAACGGGGACAATGAACGGTAACGCTGACCATGAGAAAACCTCAAAAGCGAGCATTATACACCAAATTCAACTGATTAGAGGCATCACCCAAGCCAAAAACCCCAAACGGAAAATAAATAATGCTTAACCAGTGGCTGAGCTTACAACATTACGGCATCTTCTGAAGGATATACCACTGTATATCTCTCTCCGGAGATATACAGTCTCATTTGCAAATGCATTTGATTTTGTCTTTTCTGCCCTTTTTTAATTTCACTGAAGAAGGGCGATGCGGCTTTATCTTGAACATTGGAAAAGCATGAATATATGTGGTTCCGCACCCGGTTATTCCCGGGGGATCAGTGAGGTATACTACCGTAAAATGTTTCATCTGGCTGGCCTGTGTTTTTATTTCGCCTGTTTTCAACTTCCACGTATACTTGCCGTTACATAATTATTGATTATTACTTTAACTTTTGTAACATATAAACTTTGTGATGTATATGCATTTAAATTTTTCAATTGCTCTTTAAAGGATGGAAGCATAGCCTGTGTCAGATCGACTAATTTGCTTTCTTGAAGTTTGACTTGGTGTTTTTAATTGAGACTGCTGGCTTTTAATTGTAAGAAAAGGCAATGAAGAATATATATAATATTAATGTTGTCTGGTTGTTATTTAATAAGGTGGCGTGCATTCTGTATTTTAACATATTAAAAGGGAAGATTTGAGCGCAAAAAAAGCCGCCAGTGGCGGCTTTTATGAGAAAATTAATGCGGTATCTCCGCAACTTCTTTGACATCTGCTTTGTTAATTTGTTGTTTCACACCGTTTGCATCAGTGTAGCCGAGGAGGCCCGTTTCTGATTCACTGGGTTTTCCGTCACTGACTATCGTTCGCCCGTCATTGGTATGTATCGCATAACTGGTACGTGTGCAACCCGTCAGCGCAGACAGTACAATCGTTGCCGCAAAAGCCGTAAGAAAAAATTTTTTCATAGTACTTCTCCTTTATCAATTATCAAGCTCACTCATGTTAGTAATCTTGTCCCGATTGATCTGCTCAGTTCTACCGGTCTGCGCATCCTTATAGGAGACCAGTCCGGTATCATCGTCGATCTGAGGCTTGCCATCAGTCACGATGGTTCGTCCATCTGTAGTTTTAATAGCCTGATTAGAAGAACAGCCGGAAGTTGTGATTGCAAGGAATGCAACTATAACTGCCGCTAGAGGAGTTGTTTTATTCATAATAGTTCCCTTATGTAACAAGTTTAACAGTAACAGCCAGTAGCGTTAAAAGTATAGGCTATATAATTTCATTAGCCAGCTTTTCAACAAAGCTGATTAATGAGCGTTGATGGAGAACCATGATCCATAACAAAAGCATATATATACAGTACTAAGCTTGATAAATATCTGCCGCGGAACAAAATGCTTCTATGCATGCAATAAATTACCTGACGGTATATCATCATACTCAGGGCCAGGCTTCACGATCAGACTGGCGCTTTTGTGGCAAGAGGCTTCCCCTGTTAAACCGTTATCAGGTTAAGCAGAAAACAAGCAACTCTGGCTATGTTCGTTTGCCTGGGGTGTCCATGCTGGCTGCATACTGAAGCAGAGGATTATAGGCGGTATGGTAACTTTCGTTACAGCCTGAACTGAAAACTATTCTGTATTGACGAGCATACATAAAATGGTATATTTTCTTTCTGCCGCACAAAGCGTGTTATATAATAACACTGACAAGTCTACAGACTTGTTAATGAGACATTCTTAACTAACCTGGCCAGCGGGCTTAAGCTTCTGCTGGTCTTTTTTTATCATTAGATTAGCGGGAAAGTGCATGGTGCTTTGCCTGTCAGGTTCAGGCTCTGGCCTTTGACGACTGACTCTGTAACTGTATGATTCCTGACTGCCTCCGGCGGTCTTCGAACGCCATAAGCTATTTGAAGCTCACTTTAACGGCCTAGTTTAACATTCTCGCTGTTATGCCAGATTTCTTAAGGACGTATTGATTACGTTGCTTAATATTTGTTGTGTAAAGACCGCATCAGTTCCTGTAAAACTTCGGCTAAGGAAGGATGCCGCGGCATCCGGTCTTTTAAATATCAAGAGCATATGTTCTACAAATAAAAAGCGGCTGCTCATAAATCGCGTGGAAAGTTACAAATATAGTATAAATTACAATTAATTACGTTTTTTTTGTGTCGATTGAGGAGATGCCAGGTAAATGGTCTTACGATTTCTTAAATGACTGAACAGAATTGGGCTGTGTTGTGGAGCGGAGGGGGACTTCAGTCAGACTTTAATTATTCAACGTCGCGGATTCTCAGACATCATCGTGATGTGGATGGCAACACATTTTTTGTTATCGTTTCTCAATTAACCTTTTGTGCGCTCAGAAGGGTGTTTTTTAACTTCACGAGGGCAACTACGGTAAAACAGTCTAAAGTAAAAGAGTGGTGTATCCTCCTCAGCGGTGGGGCGTAACTGGCTGTTGTTACCTTACCAACCACGCGGTTCATGGTCAGCCAGCCAAAGAATCATCGGGAGGCACCCGACACCACATTCATCTGTAGGATTACAAAACCTTTTGCCTGCCTGGACTTTCTGTTGTGGCGGGCTTTTTTTAAGCGTTACAGCTATATGTTACTAACAGGCTGATATTTTTGTTCTGTCATGATGAATCATGAAGAAAAGGCTCAGTTTACGGAATATGGTGAATCGCCTGTGGTGAAGGGGCATAGTCAGGAGTCAGCCGAGTGGAAAAATCTTACGCTTAGTTTTCGGTCGCTGACCGGTCCTTACCGGGAGGCGCGAAGCATAACTCCTCTGGTCAGATTCCTGATCCATATCGTGTCCGGCCTTCCTGCGATAACGTTCTTAACGATGTTCAGATAAACTTGCCCTGTATGAAAAGAGCACCGTCATCCTCATATCAAAGACTCACCGGAAGACAGCATTCACATCTCCAGGAAGGCAACTTTATTAATATTCTGTGCGTTTGAACTGGCTTTTTTGCCTGTACACAGCAAAACGCGAAAAAACGTCTAAGCTTGAATAAAGTTGAATCCCCTTGCGCGGAGGGGCGAACCGGTTATTAATTTGGAGTTATTTGCTATCGTTCGCAGGCCTGCTTGCTGGAGAAGGAACATGGGAGGCAATTGACACCATATTTCAAATGATCCTTTATTTAGATAGAGGTTCCGGATGACCATGGCTCTGCTGAGTTTATCCGGGACCACGAGCGGGTGCAGACTTTGATTTTCACTCAAAGCCTGCCGGTGCAACAGTCATCCCCATTTATGACTTTAATAAAACAGTGGTGACGGCAGGGAAAGACCTGCATTATCATTTATGATTTGGTCGGTTTCTTTCCAGGCGGTCGACTTTTATTGTCCTCTGGATGCATCTGAGAGCGATCACCTTTAAATTAAGCATATAATTACAATGAATCACCCGCATTGCAGGATAGTGTCAGTTTGTTTTTGCGTTCATTCCTGACTATATTAAGGATGGTGGCGGTTTTATCAAGCTCATACTGCTCCACGATTTCCTGGTGTAAGTTATCCTGTGGTAATTTCTGTGACCGGACCGCTGTTAATGTTTCCATTATACGAAAATCACGAAACACTCTAAAATAATAAAGTGGTGAATCCCCCTGAGCGGAGGGGCGAACCAGGAATGGCTCATCTGCTGTAGTATGCATTGCGAGAATCGCGGGTTATGCGTACTGGCGCAGGCTCACCGGGAGGCACCCGGCACCACACCTCCTTCGCGAACCTCTCTTTATTGACATTTTGTGCTTTTGGACTGACATTTTTGCCCATATACAGGAAAGAAGCGGTAAAATTGTCTATGTTTAAAAAGTGGTGAATTCTCCTGGGCGGAGGAGCGTAATCAGCAGCCCGATTACGAGGGTTAACCGTCATCAATACGCAAGTTTCAGATGCTGATCTGGACTTACCGGGAGGCACCCGGCACCATAAACGTTTCGCTTTAGCTTCTTTTCTCGTGCTTCTTTGATGCCTGCTTGCCCGAGCAGGCTTTTTTTATCCCATAATGCTTCCCCTGAACCGCACCGATAAAATGACATTTATAGATATTAATAATGTTATCTGACTGATAGTATCCACGGTCTGGTATAATGAGAAAGTTTATTATGCTGACGTTTCGCGTCGCCCTGACCTGCCCCCAGTATTAGATACAGCCTTCAGTTAGTAATGTCGGTTGGTTTTTCTTCATTTTTCCCGTTTCGCCAGCATGCTGCAAATTCAGACGGCGTCTGGTAATTCAGCGATGAATGAGGTCTGCACTCGTTATAGTCCTGCCGCCAGTCATTAATGATTTTCCGGGCATGGAGAATATCGCTGAACCAGTGCTCATTAAGGCATTCATCCCGAAAGCGTCCGTTAAAACTCTCAATAAATCCGTTCTGTGTTGGCTTACCGGGCTGGATAAGTCGCAGTTCTACGCCATGCTCAAAAGCCCACTGGTCGAGCGCACGGCAGGTAAATTCCGGGCCCTGATCGGTTCTTATCGTTGCCGGATAGCCGCGAAACAGCGCGATGCTGTCCAGAATACGCGCGACCTGAACGCCTGAAATACCGAAAGCAGCGGTGATCGTCAGACTCTCCTTCGTGAAATCATCCACGCAGGTCAGGCACTTAATCCGGCGGCCGCTGGCAAGTGCATCCATGACAAAATCCATCGACCATGTCAGGTTCGGCGCATCCGGGCGGAGGAGCGGATGCCGCTCAGTCGCCAGTCCCTTACGGCGTCGCCTGCGTTTTACACCCAGACCGTTAAGGTGATAGATGCGGTAAACCCGCTTGTGGTTGACGTGAAGGCCCTCCCGACGCAATAACTGCCAGATGCGCCGGTAACCAAACCGGCGACGTTCAAGTGCCAGCTCTGTGATTCGCAGAGACAGTTGCGCGTCAGCAGCCGGACGCTGAGCCGAATAACGGCAGGTAGAAAGGGACAGACCAGCCAGCCTGCAGGCACGGCGTTGCGACAGACCCGTTGTCTCACACATGACTTCCACGGCTTCCCGCTTCTGGTCTGTCGTCAGAACTTTCGGCCCAGAGCCACCTGAAGCGCCTCCTTATCCAGCATGGCTTCAGCGAGCAGCTTCTTGAGTCGGGCATTCTCCTCTTCAAGTGACTTGAGCCGCTTCACTTCGGGGACTTCCATGCCGCCAAACTTCTTGCGCCAGGTGTAGAAGGTAGCGTCTGAAATAGCATGCTTGCGGCAGAGTTCCCGGGCCGAAACCCCGGCTTCTGCCTCGCGGAGAATACTGATGATCTGTTCGTCGGAAAATCGCTTCTTCATGGGTATGTCCTCATGTGACTTATGAAGACATTACTAACATCGTGGTGTATTAATCAACGGGGAGCAGGTCAGCCCTGTTCGTTTCAGGAGCGGTTGTGATGATCTGCCTACAGACATAGCTGTTTAATTACAGGAAATTAAAGCAGCATTGATGAAGAGTATAACTATACCGGGTTGTGAAAACGGACTGTCCCCGGGACAGTCCCTTATAAGAAAGTTGGTTGCACAGAACTGAATAATATCGAAGGTGCCAATGACGGGGTGAAATTTTTCCACTTACATTTCCACCGACAGTCTAATATTGATTCACCGTTTTACTCAGGATTAGCTTCAGCGGTATTAATGGTCTTTCGTGTCTGTTTCAGTCGATAGTTTTGTCCTTTTATTTTAATCGTATACGAGTGATGAAAGATCCGAACCAGCGTCCTCGATGTTAGTGCAGCAACCCCGTCAATACCTCGTCCCATACACCACGGTGGTATAAACCGGAGATGAATTATATACCGATCACCGGCAGTCTGTGTAATAAACGAAGAGCGATAAACATGCTGGTGATTATTACATGCTGCCGACACCCGACTGGATGATAAATCACTACCGAGATAATACCCTTATCTATAACAAGCAGCACGTTAAAGCGAAAGGCAACCTGCAACTGGCGAACGATACCATTAATATCCAGCGTGATGCCACAATGCCCGATGAGAAATACATCAGATAACCAGCAAATGCTAAAGGATTATTGAGCAGTCTGAGCCTCGCGATATTGTTCCTGGCAGCCGCAGCGGCTCAACGACATCTGTACATCGAATGGCCGACAGACTCCAGAGACATGGCTGATACTTTCTCCTTTAACCTACCTCCGATGCTGAAAAGTATTATTGACGTCTCCGAAATAAAATCAATATTGTTAAAAAAGAAGTAAATCTCTTGAAAAGCTAAAATACATCCATTTCTTTAAGAAATTAAAATTCCTGACGGTTTGCAAAAAATTTCGTTGCTACTTCGTCAAGAAAGCTGAGGGTAAATCATTGCGTCTCGTTCACCTGAACTCGTTTTCCGCTGACATATCTAAAACAAAACCTGGTCGTCATATATTTCTTGCAATCTTTTGCAGATGTATATTTCAGCCCTACTACTTTCTATAAACCTTAACAGGACAAAGAATATTACACGGACAGCCAGCAGGCCAGGCGACTAGCTCAAATCGTATTTACGGAGGCACCTGATTATACCGCGCTGTCAACATGATTACGGTTGCGGTTTTAGTTCATCAGGATGGTCAGTATTGGATTTTTGCTCAGATATTGACGTGAAGTGTTGAATGATGCCGCACCCCCACCAGTTGATGATTAGTGCGACTAAGGAGCTGATCACCCATGGTGTCTGAGAGCCATCGAAATACTGCTCTGCAAAATATTTACCCATGGTGAAGCAAGTAAAGATGGTTGTACCAATAAACCATCCCAGAAAAAGATTAGTTTTTAATGTCATAATATTTCCTCATCGTTTTGATCCGTTACTATCTCTCTAATGATCACGAAAATCAATCATCACGTTACATCAGTTTATGATTTTTATATAAACACAGCTTGCACAACTTCGAAGTTTTTTAGCCGTAAAAGCTGAAGGCCGTTGAGCCCATGCACATTTGTGGTTTAACCGGGGCCTGCCAACTTAACAGGAAGGCAAACCTATGATTGAAAAACACCACAAAATAGTAACATATTGAGAGACTATGACCTTCCCCGGTATTTGATAAAATCGTCAGTTAGTAGTGTCGGTTTGAACAGACTATCTGCTGTAAAGCCAGGAGGAAGCAAAGTTGCTCTTACGGTCATCACTAAACACTACTCAACCTGCCGTTCGGGCTATGCCTTAGGCAACCGCAGTTTTGTATTGACACCCTTTTGCTTGAAGTACCAGTTAATGCCGGTGATGATTCTACCCGTGAAAACATCCGGCACGTTGGCATGCTCCACTTATATTCCACTCCTAAGGGCTCAGTACTGTCAGAACTCCTTTCAGGGAAGAGCATTCGGACGTGCGGGGCACAACACCGCTTATGGGTCTGCCATGGGATATCCATTACCTCCGCTATGGGAGTGATTAAGTAAAAGTATGGATAAAAAAGCCTGCTTATCCAGGCAGGCGAAAGAGTTTGTAACCTTAGACATAAGCGTGGTGCCGGGTGCCTCCCGGTGGGTTTATGCCAGTACATATAACCCGCGAGCGATAACAAATAACACAAGTTGATAACTGGTTCGCCCCTCCGCACAGGGGGATTCGCCACGTCTGTATTTTTACCAGAAAAATTCACTCTGTCAAAGGCATCAGCAGTTGCCTTTTGCACAGCGCTAATTACTGAAACCAGCCACAATCTTGATTTATGCTGGTTTTATATGAAATTTATATCCAGTTATATGTTACGTCTTGTCAAGTGTATTTCTTCTATCGGTTAAATCCGCAGCCAGTCAGTTGTCATTAGCGCACAGGGGAATCACAAAAATGCTTTGTGAATCAATTAGATGAAATGCTGGAAAGGTTATTAACTAATTCCAGAGTTGCATAAACAATTATTTCTTCCATGCTTAATACGTAACCTAGCTAAGGAGAAATCATGTTAGACGAATACAAAAAATGCATTGAGACTTGCTACCTGTGTGCAGTTGCATGTGATAATTGTGCGGCTTCATGTCTCGAAGAAGAGAGCCTTGAAATGATGCGCACGTGCATAAAACTGGATATACAGTGTGCAAATATCTGCCGTTTTGCAGCTCAATCCATGACGCTTAATAGTGATAGCACGTATGTCCAGGAACTCTGCCGACTTTGCGCCGATGTTTGTCAGAAGTGCGGTGATGAGTGCGCAACGCATGAACATGAGCATTGCCAGGACTGCTCCAGAGCTTGTCATCGCTGCGCTGAACAATGCAGAAAGATGGCCGCCTGAGAGAAATTGAAATTACCAAACCCGCTTAGGCGGGTTTTTATGTTGTGCCAGATATCCCAGCCGCTCGGGTGTGAAAGTCGCCTTGTCCCGCCTGATGGTATCACGTACTGCTATTTAGCAGGCGTTTCTTTTCATCCTTCATAACATCCAGAGATACTTCAAAAAGACCCAGCATAAAAATAGTCTCGTAAAGCTCCTCGATTAAATCGGTGTATCGCGTATCATGCAAAAATAATGGAGCGATAAATCTATGATGCTCTACCGAATCGGCGATAAGATAAGTTGTCACAACTAACAGGGACATCCATACTGGTAACCGAACAGACCGGAATTTAATGATAATCTTTTTACGCAAAATGTTCGAAAAAATAACTGGCAGGATCAATATTGAAATTAGCAGCACTGAAATAGCTCTAAAAATAAGTCTGGGTTCATCAGGAAAATAGTTTCTTCCCCAGCTGGTACTTCTTCCTAAAAGAACGATCCACCATACCATAGCCCATAGCCAGAACACTTTTTCCTCGTGTGGCATCGATTTTATATACCAGGCAGTAAAAATGGCACAAAACAGGAGCCAAACTGCCTGGCCGTTTTCAATCAAGACAACCACTTCACCATGTTTCAAAGGAACGTGCAGTTCTACCAGTAATGGAAAAAGAAGTGAAATGGTAAAAAGGGAAAATGCCGATATGGAAAATTGAGTTTTCATTTTCATACTTAGTGGTTACCCTAAAAATAATTATATACATTCCATGCCAGTAATCTTTAACTTTGGATGCCAGATTTAGTTTTTACAGACTGAATGCCATAAATATAAGATGTTTTACCCCTTCACGGCAAGGTCTGTTGTAGCGACAATACTCTTAAGTATGGGTTTGAACTTACTACTGAACCTGCGTAAGCAGTTCCGCTTTGTTTATGGTAATGCTGTCCGCAAGGCATTTAGTGTCGTAAAAAAGACACGGCGCGTAGTGCCTTTCGGAGGAGCTTTCGACGTACAGCAGCATGCCCATTGCTGAAAGTCTGTGTTGTAAGGTATTGTGGGCGAAAGTTCAGAAATGGCGGAGTTAACAAACCTGTAGCTTCCGGATGTCAGATCCCTTACACGATACAACGTCCTGACTCCCCATCCAGAGAGGCGCTCATTGACAATGAGGCACTTCATTCAGTCCCCCCTGCAAAGTACCAGGCAGCCTTTTTCAGAATATCCCGAGCTTTTTTAGCAGGATGTTTCAATTGCTTCCTGAGCTTCAGACATTCATTTTTGGCCTCCAGTATATCTGGGAAGTATTGTTCTCTGTTATGGGATTTGATAGTCCATAGCCATTTGTAGAATTAGTGTACAAAACTACCAGGAAGAACGGAAATTTCTGTAACGGTACAGCCTCCTTCTGTCATTTGACGGACGCCTTTTTCCTTAAATGCACATGCAAACCCTGGTTTGCTCATACATACCCTCTGAGCTGAAACTTAAATGTTGGAGTGTCTGCCGGAAAGGAGCAGGCCAGTGGAGTTACTGATATAGAAATCATAAGGCAGTCTGTTACGCCAGAACTTACTGGTATGAGCTAAGCTTTAG
The DNA here is from genome assembly GCF_002915575.1 of Superficieibacter electus. GTDB lineage: Bacteria > Pseudomonadota > Gammaproteobacteria > Enterobacterales > Enterobacteriaceae > Superficieibacter > Superficieibacter electus. The sequence continues at coordinate 78,539 of NZ_PQGD01000022.1, read as the reverse complement.
AAAACCACACTAACAGGAGGGTGATGATGAACAGAGAACCACTTGAGACCAACGTGGGCGATGGGCTGGCTGAAATACATGAAGCCGGGAAGCTAATACCTGAAGATAAAGTGGAGGAACTTGCGGAAAAGGCGAAAAAAGAAGCTGAGGAAGCTACTGCTGAATATCGTAAAAAGCATAATAAATAGCACTTTTACACTTCTTCAATGGCGAGACTGACTTCCTCGCCATTCTTTCGGTTAAGTGATTAGCTATAGAATACTTTATTAAAGGAAGGAAAGAATGATGAAAATGACCAGATTAAAAAAATTTTCAAAAAAATATAAATGGATGATATGCCTTATCTGGACTATCACTGGTTTGGTTCTATGGACACTGGCTGGCTATTCAGCATCAATTGAAAACACAGCTTTACCAGGTTCTGTTTACTTTCGTGCAGCAGGAATATGCTGGTTGATGTTTCATGCAATGCCCGTAACTGTTGCAGCCATAATTTTCAGACTCTGAAACCGGCGTGATTTTGCCTCCTTCAGGCTTTGATTTTCCTGAATCAAGCTGTTATGAAATCATTGGAGAGCATAAAACACTGTCAGGCCGGGTGTATAGCATAACGCTAACTCAGCAGATACAGGCGCAGAACAATAATTTCAGGAGTCACTGCGAATCAGATGCGTCGGTTGGTGGATTTCCCACTGTAGTACTGGTTTTGAAAGCGCCCTGAGCAATACAGTCAGCAAAATTACAAGCAAAAGGGAGTCGTTGTGTCAGTCAGCTAAGATCAGCGCAATTGCAGGAAGAACATTTCTTCAGGCAATTATTTTAAAATGACATACTTCACAGAGAATTTATATGACAACAAATGTGCAAGCGATAAAAAATAGGCCAGAATAATCTGAATTCACTTCCGTGCTATAGAATAATTATTCACAATGCTGATTTTTATTTGTAAGTTATAAATGCACTAAATAACTGCATGGAACAGTGGATCGTATATGGACGTCCAGTGGTGAACAAGCACTGACGTGATACGGTTAGCTTTCACATATATGGCGTTTTTGAGGGGGAATTTACGAGACTGTAATTTAAATTGTGTATCTGCCTGTTTTTGATATGTTCACTCCAACAATGAAGACAGGCAAATGATGGACGAAAAGAAACTAAAAGCACTGGCGACTGAACTGGCTAAAGGCCTTAAAACTGAAGCCGATCTCAATCAGTTTTCCCGTATGCTGACGAAGCTAACCGTCGAAACGGTGCTCAATGCGGAGCTGACTGACCATCTCGGGCATGAGAAAAATGCCTCTAAAACAGGCGCAAACACCCGTAATGGCTACTCGTCAAGGCGTTGTGCGATGACGGCGCGATAGAGCTGAACACGCCGCGTGACCGTGAAAACAACTTTGAACTTCAGCTAATTAAGAAAAACCAGACGTGTATCACGCAGATGGACAGCCAGATTTTATCGCAGTATGCCAAAGGTATGACCACTCGCGAAATCGTTGCCACCCTCAAAGAAATGTACGACGCCGATGTGTCACCCACGCTGATATCTAAAGTCACGGATGCCGTAAAAGAGCAGGTTACGGAGTGGCAAAACCGGCAACTGGATGCGTTGTATCCCATTGTTTATATGAACTGCATTGTCGTCAAAGTCCGCCAGAATGGCGGCCTAATAGACAAAGCCGCCTTCCTCGCACTGGGTATCAACACCGAAGGGCAAAAAGAGCTGCTGGGTATGTGGCTGGCCTAAAATGAAGGCGCAAAGTTCTGGCTGAATGTGCTGACGGAGCTAAAAAATCGTGGTCTTCAGGACATACTGATTGTCTGCGTGGACGGCCTGAAAGGCTTCCCGGATACAATAAACAGCATCTACCCGCAGACCCAAATCCAGTTGTGCCTCATCCATATGGTGCGCAACAGCCTGAAATACGTGTCGTGGAAGGACTACAAAGCCGTCACCAGCGGACTGAAGGCGGTTGTCCTGGCCAAAGACGCGGCGCTGATGGCGCTGGATGCATTCGCAGATGCATGGGACGACAAATATCCCCAAATCAGCAAAAGCTGGCGTGCGCACCGGGAAAATCTGAACACGTTCTTTGGCTATCCGCAAGGCCATCTACACCACAAACGCAATCGAATCGCTGAACAGCGTGATCCGGACGGCGATTAAGAAACGCAAAGTGTTTCCGACGGATGACTCGGTCCGAAAGGTTGTTTATCTGGCGATAAAGGATGCGCCGAAAAAATGGAGTATGCCGATCCAGAACTGGCGGTTAGCAATGAGTCGATTTATTATCGCGTTCGATGATCGCTTACCTTTAATATAGTGGCAGTTACACAGAATTACTTACAGGCTCGTTTATGCAGTTCTTTCATCAGTAATGCGAATTTCCAGCGAGGCCTTTACCAGGCTCCCTCTAAATGGAGTATATACAGTGTTAACGTTTCTACTACTGTTTAGGTTTTGTTACTATTCTACAGCGTCGCATGAATCAGGATATCCTGAGGCCATCTGCTAAGTTGTAGCTATGCCATATGCTCTCATATGGCACAAGGAGTTCGTTACCTTATTGGGAGCATAACAGGTGATAGATAAAAGATCGATCTAAAAGTTACCTAAGAATCATTGTTAATAATATTAGCTATATGCTCAGGAGTTTCTTTAACATAAATCAAAACCCCGTTAACAAGATATAAAAAACTAGCACCATTGTCGCTCTCATTTAAGTAACTGATGTTGTTTGAATTGACAAAAATACTTTTTCCATTAAAGTGAGTTGTGCCAACATTTGGAATTGAAATTTTCAGGGCTGTGAGTTTAATAATCATAATTATGTCTCTTTATCAGTAAGGTAGTGTTATAAGAAATTTCCAGAACAAAGTATCACTTATCTCCGGCAGCGATGTAGCATGGTACGTCTTTTGACGTCGAACATTAGGCAATTCGACGAGTCTAATAAGGAAGATTTTGGATACCATTACTTCACCTCTGTCCATGGCCGGGCAGGCGGATTTACTTCAATATGGCTTTCCACTTCAGGCTCACTGTTCTATTCGATGCCATTGTCATGATACTTTTTGGCATCGCTTACTCAAATACCCAGAACGGCAGGCACCCGGATAGTATAGTATTTACGCCCATATTGCCAGACAACCTTTATTGCTTAACCCATTATTTGTAGGACGCAACAGATATTCCCATGGCGAATAGGATGCCTTTCGTTATAGTTTTCGAAGGATTCTGTAAGGTTCATTACTGCCATTAACCCGTCTGTTTTAGACATAATACTTTTGTAGTTGCGCTCCATCATTTTGACGATGCCCGATGTTATTCCGTTATACTCATGAATGCGCACCGCTGTTTTTTCAACCCAGGTCTCAACATCCGGACGAGCTGCGGCGTTTAATACGACTGATAGCACGAACCGTTATCTGTCAGCCACTCGACCGGCTATGCCGGAAAGTGCCGCTCCAGTTCGCCTTGCATGACGTTCTCTGAGGGTTTACTGTCGAGTCCACTCGTACTGGACGCCCAGTGCAGCGCTTCACTATCGAAGCAGGCCTGCGTGAACCTGGCACGCTGTTTTTTACCATTATCGCAGCGGAACTCGAACCCATCGGAGCACCACCACTGATTGCTTTACTTCACACCCACTTTTTCGGCATGCGCCCCGTTTCGATAGAAAGGGCAGATATACTCTCAGGCAGCAGCGCACTTTGGCGCATGATGCGGTAAACACGTTTCGCGTTCATTGCCTCTGCACCTTTAAAGTTTGATTGCCTGCGCACCAGTGCCCACATCCGACAATATGAGGCCGTGTATAGATTGCAACATCAGGTGATAGCCGCAACCGCTTCAACAGCGCAGAAGAAATTCAAAATTATGCAGGTAGCCGAACGGCTAAATTTCCACTACAACCGTTCAACGGGTAGTGCAACAATTAGCCTGATAGCGCCATATTGCGTATGGATTATGACGTAACTTTCACGATTTGAAACCAATAAAAAAGAGGTTATCATTGGCTCCTTTGCCTTATCTTAACACTTCAAGCCACGCCAGCAACTGACGAAGCTGATTTCCTGTCATTGCCGGCATCTTTGATGCAGCGCCGAGAACCTGCGTTAGCTCTGCTAACCCCAACTGGTGAGGCTGGATGAACCGACTGACCCGCTTCGACGTTGCGTAGCGCGAGCGCTAACGGCATAATGTGATTGTACTGCATTTCCTGCTCTCCGTTGGGAGTGTTGAGTAAGGCGGGGGCTGGCTTCTTTGTGACCATCTCTTCATTATCTGCCTTCTCTGCTGCCTGAAGTAAGTTCTTCGGCAGTTGATGGCGCTGTATTACAGTTCCGGCAAACGTCGCCATCTGCGTATAGCCTGGATAAAAGCCCATACTAAGAAAGCTGGTGACCGGTTTTTCTTTCTTCTTTCTTATCAAAATTTTCTCCGAACTAGGCACCTATTGACGCCGCGTGACTCCAGCAATGATCGCAATGCACAAACCCAGGCCCGTCCAGTCAGTTTTCTGCTGTGATGCTGTGGATCTCTTTATCTTCGTTCAGGGTACCGTGATTTCATCCCGGCTGGGTAAGCGTACATAAACTTGGTATTCGGTGCTAAAAACTTGGTTCGAGTGTTACTAAGACCCGGCATCGCGTTGCGGCAGAAAGTTCATTTTCCAGTACGGTTGCGAGGATCACCGGCATACTCAGACTATTTAGTCGGAATATGGTTTGCTCCCAATCGCTTACAACCCGGGGATGCTCGCCCGTCTGACGGTGAACACCGCAGAGGCGAAAGCAAAGGAGCAGAAGCCGATTTACCGAACCGTATCGTAATCGATAGCGGAAACTGCGCTGGATGAACAGAAGGCGAATGGGTTCATCAGTATCCGATGATCATCCAGTCGTGGCGGCGTAAATGGGAAAATTGTCAGCATACTTCCGCTATTCGTCTGATATCCTTAAAGTGTTTTACATCACCAACGCCATTGGGGGAGCTGACCATCGGCTCTGTAAACTGACAAAATCAAAGTTTCCTTCCCTAATGAAAACAGTTGTTTGAAGTTGCTTTATCTGGGCTGATGAATGTACAGGAGAAATGGGCAATACCTATCCAAAACTGGAATTTGACATTGTCACAGTTAGCCATTTATTTTGAAGGGCGGCTGAATAACTTAATGGCGCTGTAAAATTTTTAGCTTGACACAGAATTCCGAGCTCGCTCAACCAAACAGACATAAAAGCCGGGCGGATCCCCGTCCGGCTTATCAAAAGGCTTTTCGCTTAATGCATCTCGGTTTCTCTTGCGTCTGTGTCCTTTTCGCTTAGTGCCTGCTTGCAGTATTGATCGTAACGCTCAAGAAACCATACCCGCAACTCTGCTGACATGTTGCCAGTGATCGTCGTTATGTCTACGCGGTGGCCTGTCGCACACATACGGGCGAAACTCTTCGCGAGGAAGTCATAATTCTGTAGATCATTTAGTTTCTGTTGGTTCATCGGCATACCTCCTTAATTTCATTCAAATTTAATAAGGTCATATGCTTTCTACTAATAATATTAACCTATATTCACTATGGGCATTGATATATCGTGTGTGCCAGTAAAGGATTTTGTGACGAATATAACTTTCTTGAGTTTAAACTATAAAAAAAAGATGATTTCCCATCCGGTTTAGCCTACATCTTTCAGTTTCTATTCAGTCACATAGTATAAGATAGCTGCTTTGAGGCCTTGTGCCGCCACACATGACAGAAACGTGCTGCGGTGAACGCCCAACTTTCGACACAAAGCGCTGACATTCAGAGGTCCGGCGTCATCAGGCATTTTGACTTTGACCGACAGCAGCGGTGATTTCCTGGCTCCTAAACATGAAATCCTCATGTTTACCTCTTCAGATGACGGCAGGCGGTAAATCACCGCCCTTGATGTTGCGACCTTCTCCTCAGATTTTATAGCGAATAGCATCCAGGCAGACAAAGGGTAAACTGGCTCCAGCAGGCGCTGTTGCTATTGCTTCAGTTCAGGAACAACTTATCGGTACCGGCACTGATGGTGGCTGTGGAAACGCTGAAAGCGTACAGCTCTTATATCTCCCGGCTGATTTTCGGTATAACTCATACCCGGCGTGAACCGGCGGATAATTTTCTTCCCGAACACGTGCAACATCGTAGTCGGTACTTCTTCATCTGTTGGGGAGCGAAGTTGCCGTTGCGGTCGTGTGGCGTGACTAATTCGAAGTTGCCGGTAGAGGGATCTTTGTGCCGGAACCGTTTTTACGACTGGCTTCATTATCCGCAGCGAGAGGGGAGTCCAGCCCGGTAGACAGTTCCGCTTCGGTTAACTGACTGATTGACGGAGTTAAGATACCATTTTTAATGGTCAGAGTCAGACCAGGCTGAAGTGCTTTCAACGCTTTGTTGAAATCAATGGGCTGGGACATATGCCACTCCTTTTTGGGATAGTTGACTGGAATGACACAGAATTTCTGACGCTCTCAGAGAGTCTGATGAATATGGCTGATGCTAATCGACGACAGCTTTCAGTCCGCCCAGTGCAAAACGCTTAAAATGCTCTGCCAGGCATTCTTTTTCCATAGCATAAATTGTACTGACGGGACCCGGTACTCTTCCTGCTGAAACGATAAGCATCAGACAGGGAGCCACCACATTCAGTGTGCAGAGCAACAGACGCGGATCACTTTCGGACAGACCTGACACCTCACTCATAATCTGTCTGATTGAGGCGATTTTTTTCGACCCTTCAAATTCAACAAATGCATTCAGTTCGACAGAAGGTGAAAACAGCTCCCGAAAAAATACCTGGCTGTACCAGCCCGCCATGCCTTTCAGTTTCATGACCAGCATATCGATGAAAGCGCTGAACTTGTCGACAGGGGCCTGCTGACTTTCCGCAAGTGCCTGTAGTTCAGCACCATCAATAAAATGTCGGTGTGCTTCAGAAAGCACGGAGAGATAGAGTCCCTCCCTTCCGCCAAAATGATAATTAATTGCCGCCATATCGACCCCTGCTGCTTGTGCAATGGCCTTATTGCTGGTTCCGACATAGCCATTCCGGGCAATCAGTTCGCCAGCCGTCTCAAGAATTTTCTGACGTGTCGCTTCTCCGTCTTTGCGGCGTGGTCTGTTCATTGTGCCTCCGTAAAAAATTATCCCTGAAGGATACACTTTTCTTCTTCTTTAAGTTAACTTTAAATTACATTGTAATTTAAAGTTCGCTGAATGGCTCTGTCGATGACCTTTAAGGGATGTGTTGCGATGAAAAAATCATTAATCGCCGCCGTAGTAATTATCGTTTTAGTGGGAGGGGTGGCAACAATCTGGCTGAACAGGGGTTCATCAGGGAATGCCGGTGAAGTGACGCTCCACGGGAATGTGGATATTCGCCAGGTGTCACTGGCTTTTGAAGAGTCAGGCAGGATCAGGCAACTGGATGTCCAGGAAGGAGATCGGGTACATGCCGGTCAGATCCTCGGCAATCTTGATATGGAATCGCTGGAAATTCAGGCGCGGCAGGCTGCGGCAAAACTGGCTGCCCAGGAGCAGACCGTCCAGGAACAACAGGCTGGCTCCCGTCCGGAAGAAATTGCCCAGGCGCGGGCACAGCTGGCATCCGCCCGGGCGCAACTGGAAAAAGCGGAGCAGGATTTAAAGCGACTGCAGAATATTGCAGCCAGTACCGGGGGAAAAGGTGTCAGTAAACAGGAGACTGACGCTGCCAGAAGCAACCAGCGGGTGGCGGCGTCAAATGCCAGGGAAAGGCAGGCTAACCTTGATTTGTTGCTGAAAGGGGTGCGCAGCGAACAACGCCAGGGGGCCGTCGCACAGACGGACGCGCTACGGGCGGATCTGGATTTACTGCACTACCGTATTGCCCGGGGCACGCTGAAAGCGCCTGTGGATGCCGTTGTGCGGGCCCGCTTGCTGGAGCAAGGAGATATGGCCGGCCCGCAGAAACCTGCCTTCACGCTGGCCCTGGATGATCCAAAATGGGTCAGGGTCTGGCTGAGTGAAAGCGATCTGGGGCGGGTCAGAACCGGCATGCCAGCACAGGTCTTCAGCGACACCTGGCCGGACAGGCCTGTCACTGGTCAGATCGGCTATATCTCTTCCGTGGCGGAGTTCACACCAAAATCGGTACAGACCGAAGATCTGCGCACTAAGCTGGTCTATGAGGTACGGGTGCTGGTGAATGACCCGAAAAACACCCTGCGGATGGGCCAGCCCGCCACCGTCAAAATTGCGACGGACACGACGCAGAATGAGACCAGCCATCATGCAGGGCTATGAGGATGCAGTGGTTGCCGGCGAGCTGTTGATGACCTTTGCCGGCAGCAGTAAAAAAGTACCGCCTGTCAGGGCGGTGGACGGTCTGAATCTGCGCATCCGTGCCGGTGAGCTGACAGCACTGGTGGGACCTGACGGCGCCGGGAAAACCACGTTTTTGCGGCTAATCGCGGGGCTGTATGTGCCCACATCGGGCACGCTGACCGTACTGGGGACGGATGTCATTGCTCATCCGCAGGCTGTTCAGGACCGGATCAGCTATATGCCGCAGCGGTTTGGCCTGTATGAGGATCTGAGCATTCAGGAAAATCTCGAACTGTATGCCGATTTGCACGGCGTGCCACAGGAGACGCGTCGGGAGCGTTTTGCCCGCCTGCTGGCAATAACCGATCTGGCCCGTTTTTCCTCCCGCCCCGCAGGGAAATTGTCCGGCGGGATGAAACAAAAGCTGGGGCTGGCCTGCACGCTGGTGCGTTCCCCGGATCTGCTGCTGCTTGATGAACCCAGCGTCGGTGTGGATCCACTTTCCCGTCGGGATTTATGGCAAATTATCGACCAGCTGGTGAAGGAGGAGGCGCTCAGCGTCATCATCAGTACCGCCTATATGGATGAGGCGGAACGCTGTTCTCAGGTCAATATCATGTATCAGGGAAAAATTCTGGCGCAGGGGACTCCGGCTGAACTGACCGAAAAGGCGCGTAATCTGACCCGGGAAGTCGCTCCGCCGCCGGGTATGAAAGCGCGAACTTTACAGGCTGCGCTGCTGGAAAAAACGGATCGGGTTGCCGATGCGGTACCGAAAGGCGATACGGTGCGTTTTATCTGTCGACCCGACATCAAGCCGATCGACGCCGGCGATCTACCGGATGGTGCCCGGATGCAGACACGCGAGCCGGATCTGGAAGATGCTTTTATGTTAACCCTGCACCAGGCGCAGCAGCGCGACCATTCTGCTGCTGCCGGGATGGTCAGGACGGATATGGTTTCAGCTCAGCGGCATGACACGGTGGCGGGCGATCCCGTGATAGTGGTACGCGACCTGGTGAGGCAGTTTGGCGATTTTACGGCTGTCGCCAGTACCTCATTTGACGTCAGGCGTGGTGAAATCTTCGGCCTGCTCGGACCTAATGGGGCGGGTAAAACCACCACCTTTCGCATGCTGTGTGGATTGCTTCCTGCGACCAGCGGCCAGCTTGAGGTGGCTGGCCTCAATCTCAGAACGGCCAGGGCGCAGGCGCGGACGCGGATTGGTTACGTCTCGCAGAAATTCGCCCTCTACGGTAACCTCACGGTGGAGGACAATCTGACCTTTTTTGGTGGGGCGTATGGGTTATACGGAAAGAAACTCAGAACGCAGATCCGGACGGTGATTGATCAGTTTGAGCTGACGGCGGGAGCAAAAAGCGACGAGCTTCCCGGTGGATTTAAACAGCGTCTGGCGATGGCGGCGGCGTTGTTACATGAGCCGGAGATTGTGTTTCTGGATGAACCCACCAGTGGTATTGATCCGCTGGCGAGACGCGCCTTCTGGTACACCATCGGCGAGCTGGCCAACAAGGGTATCACCATTATCATCACCACGCATTTTATGGAAGAAGCGGAATACTGTGACCGGATAGCCATTCAGGATGCGGGAAAGATGCTGGCGCTTGGCACGCCCCGTAACGTGCGCGCGCAGGCCGGGACGGAATACGCTGCTGATATGAACAGTGCGTTTATCGCCATCGTTGAACAGGCCCGGGCGGCAGGTACCAGGAGGCAGTCATGAGTCAGTCCTCTTTTGTGGTGCGCCTTGTCTCGCTGATCCGCAAGGAAACCCGTCAGCTGCTGCGGGACAGGAGTAATCTTGGCGTGGGGCTGCTGCTTCCGGTGGTACTGATCCTGCTCTTTGGTTACGGGCTGTCATTTGATCTGTCAAACACCCGTGTCGCCGTGGTGATGGAGCAGCATTCGCCGCAGGCTGATGATGTGCTGTCCGGGCTGGCAGGCAGCCGGTATCTTACGCCGACGCGATATCCTGATATGGCGTCGGCCCGACAGGCCCTGCGCCGTGATGAGGTTGATGCCATCGTGCGTATTCCGCCGGATTATGCTCAGCAGGTTAATCAGGGGACGGCGAAAATACAGCTGATCCTCAACGGTGCCTCCACGAGCGTGGCCTCTTCCACACAGGGCTATGTTTCAGGGGCGCTGGCTTCGGATGCCGCGATCCAGGCGGACAGAGCGGCCAGCGACACGAGCGGTACCGGGAGCGTCACCATTGAACAGCGTATGTGGTTTAACGAATCGGGGAACAGCACCTGGTTTCTGGTTCCGGGGCTGATTGTTCTGATCCTGACGCTTATCGGGGCGTTTCTGACCGGGTTGCTGATTGCCCGTGAAAAAGAGCGCGGTACGCTGGAGGCAATTTTCGTGACGCCCGTCCGGCCGCTGGAGCTGGTGCTGGCAAAGCTGGCACCATATATGATCCTCGGGTTTATCGATTTACTGATCTGCCTGCTGGCCGCCCGATTTTTGTTTGAAGTGCCCATGCGCGGTTCGTTGCTGGCCATTATCGGCGCCTCGTTGCTCTACCTGCTGGTTTCGCTGGCGATGGGGCTGATGATTTCAGGCATGGCGCAGAGCCAGTTCCAGGCCAGCCAGATGGCGCTGCTTGCCAGTTTTATGCCAGCGATGATGTTGTCCGGTTTCGTATTCGACACCCGCAACCTTCCTCTGGTCATCCAGGTTATCAGTCAGGTGCTGCCCGCCACGCATTTTATGTCGCTGATTAAGACCCTTTTCCTGGGTGGCAATGACTGGCCGCAATATTTTCGAGAATGCTCCATCATGCTGCTGTACGCGCTGGTGCTGGTGAATGCCGCGCGTCTGTCGTTACGCAAGAGGCTGAAGGTGTAGTTATGGAAACATGTATTATCTGGCTCCGGCGGGTAGGGTTTCTTATCCGTAAAGAGGTGCTGACTATCCTCAAGGAGCCGGCCAACCGGGTGATTTTATTTGCGCCGGCATTTCTTCAGGCACTGCTGTTTGGCTATGCGGCTAATTATGATGTCAACAATGTTGATTACGCCGTGCTCGATCAGAGCAGAAGTCAGCCATCCACGCTGCTGATTTCTCATCTGGACGGAACCGGTGTCTTCCACCGGACCGCCACCCTGACCTCCGCGTCTGAAATTGCCGACACCATAACCAGCGGCAGGGCGTTGCTGGTTATCACTTTTCCGCCGGATTTTGCGGTGAAACTGAACGGGGGGGAGGCATCCCCGCTGCAGGTGATCCTTGATGGGAGGAACTCTTCTACGGCCGGCGCTGCCGCGAGCTATGTGAGCGCAGTGGTGTCTGATTTTAACCAGCAGAATCGCGGTACTTCAGCCGCCATCTCCCTGGAAACCCGGGCCTGGTATAACCCGAATCTGGAGTCCCGCTGGAGTATGATGCCGACGCTGATTGCCTCCCTGAGCATGATGCAGACGCTGCTGCTGGCTTCCCTGTCGGTGGCACGGGAGCGGGAGCAGGGCACCTTCGATCAACTGCTGGTCACCCCTTATACCCCGATGCAGATCCTGATCGGTAAGGCTCTGCCCTCCATCGTGGTCGGGCTGGTGCAGTCCACCATTATTCTGCTGATTATTCTGTTCTGGTTCCGCATCCCGATGAACGGTTCGCTGTGGTTGTTGTACCTGGGGCTGTTGGGTTTCAATATTGCGGCGGTTGGCCTGGGACTGTCGTTGTCGGCGGTGTCCGTTAATATGCAGCAGGCCATGCTGTATACCTTCCTGCTGATCATGCCCCTGATGTTGCTTTCCGGACTACTCACACCGGTCCAGACGATGCCGGATTTTCTGAATACGCTGACCTATGCCAACCCACTGCGTTTCGCCATTGACCTGGTGCGCCGGGTTTATCTGGAAGGCACCGTATTCTCCGACATCGCGTTTGATTTTATTCCACTATTGATTATGGCGGCCATTACGCTACCGCTGGCGGCCTGGCTATTCCGCAACCGTCTTTACTGACAGCAGGTTTCCTATATGACATCTTGTTTTACATCTGCTTCACACCCCTCTTTGCTTGCTATGCCAGCACTGGCGCTTATGCTGGCGCTGAGCGGTTGTACTGTTGGCCCGGATTATCAAAAACCGCAGGTTGACCATCCTTCGGACTGGTCGGCATGGCGCAGTGGCGATGCGTCGCTGCATCAGTTGCCGGGAAGCGACGCACAGATCAATGCCCGCTGGTGGGAAAGTTACCAGGACCCCATTCTTAATCAACTGGTCACGAAGGCGCTGAGCGCCAGCCCGGATTTGAAAACCGCAGCGCTCAATTTTGCCGCCGCCCGTGCGCAGGGTTCTCAGGCCTCGGCGGCGCAGTTGCCGGAAGCCACCCTCTCGGGGAAAGTCAGCCGGGAAAAGACCAGTGAGAAGGGGAGCGGTACACGGCTTATCAGTGAAGTCTATTCGGGTACGAATGCAGACTCGTTGCTTGACATGTTCGGGCAGCCGTACTCCTGGTATCAGGCGGGCGTGGATTTTTCCTGGGAAATTGATTTATGGGGTCATGTTCGCCGGGCCGTGGAAGCCGCCGGTGCCGACACCGAAGCGCAGAAAGCCCTGCTGGCGCAGGCGCAACTGAGCATCATCAGCGATGTGGTGACGAACTATTACACACTGCGGGATATCCAGCAGCAAATTGTGCTGGCAAAAGAGGATGAGCGGTCGATGGATGAGCGGCTGATCTTAATCAGGGCGCAGACACAGGGTGGCTCGCTGGATTACAGCGCGCTGGAGCGTCAGCAGTCCGAACTGGCCGCCACCCGGGCAAAACAGGTCGATCTGCGCCAGCAGGAGGGGCAGACCATCAACCAGATCCTGCTGCTACTTGGCGAACGGCCAGGGGAACTTCAGAAAGAACTGGGCCCGCAATATAACAGCGCCGGTCAGACCGCACTGCCGGCACTGAACGCCGGGCTGCCCTCGCAGGTGGCAATCAACCGTCCGGATATCCGTTCTGCCGAAGCAAAACTTCATGCCGCCACCGCGCGGATTGGTGTAGCTAAAGCGGAACTGTATCCCAGCATCACGCTGGGCGGGCGCTTTGGCTATGACACCTGGAAGGGGAGTGATTTTGGTCAATGGGGTACCCGAACCTGGTCCATTGGCCCCAGCCTCGACCTGCCGCTGTTCGATTATGGCAAACGGAAATCGGTGGTGGTGTTGCGTGAGGTGGAACAGCAGCAGGCGGCCGTGGACTTTCATAAAACCGTGCTGAAAGCGTGGCAGGAAATCGATGATGCACTGAACCGGTATACCGCGGCACAGCAAAAACTGCATCAGCAGCAACAGCAGGTAAAAAGCGCTGAAGAAGCGCTGTCCATCACCGATGCCCGTTATAAAGGCGGAATGACGGATTTTATCAACGTTCTGGACAGCCAGCGCAGCGCAATCCAGGCGCGAACGGCTCTGGTGGACAGCGAAAGTGAGGTGAGAAAAGCATTTGCCGCCGTCAATCGGGCGACCGGGAATTATCCCCGATAGTTTCCGGTTGAATCACTGAACGTGTATTCCGGCGAAAAATATCACGATTTTGCACCATGACCGGAATTACTGTTCATTTTGTCAGAATCAGCAATCATCCGGCCGGGGGGGATTTCGCCAGAATTATTCTTAATGCATTGATTTTTAATCTATATCTCTCCCTCCTCATTCTGGAGAGAGGGGGATGTCAGGTAAGAGAATCGCAATATGTAAAATCCAGAGTCCGTGGAATTTTAAGGCTGGGTTTTGACGTCGGACTGACTGAGCCTTAACTATTGTTCTCTGAAGTCAACTTCTGAGACAATACACACGATAAATAAAGAATAGCCTGGTCTGAATGTGAGTAGTCATAAAACGCTAACGTTCGCTCAGTTTTTGATAATAAATAGTCAACTAGCCCATATCTCAGACACCTGGGCTGATTTGTGGGCGCTCATTTATTACACCGGTCTGAGTGTGGGGCGGTTGTTAGCGCTGCGATACGAAGACATCAGTGGCGATTCAATGTTAATCCGGGAGCATGGGCGCCTGAAAGCACTTCGTATTGGATTAACGCCACCGGTAATGACGATTCTCAACCGCAGACGGGATAAATATCCAGAGGATGTTTTTGTTTTTCAAAGCCATTCAAATCGCGTGAAGAATGAATGTCGGTCTGTGACTGTCATTGCGTTCAACACTGCTTTGAGAAATGCGGCCAAATCCATACCAGAGATCAGTGTAAGCAGTAGCAGTGCCAGAAAGGTCACATATTTTTGGGTAATAAATACATCCATGTAACGCACGATCAGATCTTGCAGAACGCTATGAGCGAGAAGAGGGTTATTGTGAATAAAGGTAGATGTGAGGGGGACTTCAGGAATAACGTCAATACTTATTAATTAGTTGCAGTTGTGATAGCCATATCAAAAATCTGCGGCGTAAACTACAGATGCTGGATGCCAGGCGGATATTTATCCGCGCAGTATACGGCGTTGGTTACCGCTGGGAAACAGCCTCAACACGCGCCGGGCGACCGTGGGCAGAACATCGTATGATCATTAACGGCTGGCAAAGCAGCGACTTGCCGAACGTCAGCAGAAAACTAAACAAAGTGCACCTGAATGCGTGCTAACCATGGTTGCAAAATTTTTTTTCCATTTTTATTCTGGCTCTATCCAGGTAGTATTAAAATCAAACCAGCCCAGATTATTCAGATGAATGCCCACAGCCTGGTTTGGCCCTTTCAGTCGCATCCAGTGATGGAATAAGGGTTGCAGCCATCCTTTACTGACTACATGTTGCATTAATTGCTCCGAATCGAGCGACTCGGCGCGCCAGAGCTGTAGCCAGTCATTGAACAACTGTGCATCCCCACCTGATATTGAATGTTTTAATAATGGCATCCCCAGCAGCCACGCCCCCACATTCCAGGTTTCCGGTACGGCAAAATTTACCGTACCCAGCCAGAGATCGGCTTCTGCTTCTCCCCTGGCCCAACATCCATAGTCCAGTTGTATGATATCTAAGTGGATCCCCTCGACAGCCAGTATTTTTTTTATTTCCTCAGCCAACATCGGATATTCCGGATGCTGTTGATGATATGCAAGACGTAGTCTCAATGTGGGGCTATCCGTTCTGGTGGCAAAAGGCACCAGAGCCGGACCATTGTCCACACAGTGGAACCAGGTCGGTAGCAAGCTTCCCGTGGGTACCCAAAAGGGACGAATCTGTTCGTCCAGCTGTTGAGCCAGCAAGTAGGGATTGAGTTTTTCTCTAATCCAGCGCCTGTGTTCAATCGCGCTCCAATGGGGGGAGCGGCTATCGCACAGTAAAAAATACCCGCCCCGCTCAAGAAACATTTCCCGAAATAAATCAGAAGGTTTTCCTGTTAATCCCACAGCAAAACCGGTAGCGAAGTCAATATCGCTGATACTGGAGCTTAACCAGGCGGACGAATTCACGTCCAGGGTGAGTCCACTACCTGTGTCATTTACAAGGGGGGGTTAGAGACAACATCGCTCGTCAGATGCTCCCGGTTAGTGGGCTGCCCCAGATCAGGCCATACAATCACCTCGATCTCATCAAGTAGCCCCCGGAAACCGAAATAATTATCAAAAGCCCGCATCAGTAAATGCCATTTATCATTCTCACAAACCATATAGGGGCCGGTGCCGACAGGTCGGGCAGCAAAATTATCCCGTATAGTGTGATCAGCAGGTAAAATCATGGCTGCAGGATCGGCGAGTAATTGCGGCAATAGACGATCTGGTTGAGTCAGTTCAATAGTTACGCTTAGTACACCCTGTTCATCAATTTTTTTCAGATGTGAAAACAACGGCAATTGAGCGCAGCGGGTTAATGAGGTCACCACATCCTGACTGGTTAGCTCCCGTCCATCGTGAAATCGCACACCCGGTCTCAGGAAAAAGCGCCAGTGCAAAGGATCAATCATGCGCCAGTAATGGGCAAGATCTTTTTCAACGACTCCGCTTTCCTCATTAATACGGGTGAGCCCATTAAATATTTGTCTGACCAGATGAAGTTCCGAGCGACGAAGAGGCGTACCCGGATAGAGATTGGGCATCGTACGATAATAGGGAATACGTAGCGACTGGTAATCATCACGGATGTTATATCCTAGCCGGGAGCGCAGCAACGGTGCGATAAGGTGCTTTTCTGCACCAAGCAGATCAAGGGCGGCATCAAAGTTACCGGACTTCAACAGATGTTCAGCTTTTTCCATCTGCAATTGCTGTTCGCTGCACAACAGCCGTAGCCGGGCCTGATGACCACGTCCAGGACTGGCTTCCCACTCCAGCCAATTCCGGGCTTGCATATCAACCAGCAGTGAACGCATGTGGCGTTTACTGCAACAGAGTTTATCAGCCAAGCCCTGCAGGGTGATGTTCTTTTCTCTGTAGGGAAACAGAGCCAGCAAGCGTAGGTACTGTTGTTCAAGCCGTTGACCATACATAAAAGAGGAACCTTGAAGGAAAAAAGACAGCAATTTTTAATCTCACCGTTTTAGTCCATTATTTTTTTGGCAGCAAGGAAAACTGACCTGTATGCCATAAATAACGGATGTACCCTGCCGCCAAGACACATATCGGAGCCGGATGCATCAGATGGTTACTGAACCCGTGGACAGGGTTCAGTTTTGACATCACCGATACTTTTCACCGCTGTGCCGGTAAAAGCGGTGGACTGTTTTAGCTAAGGACATATGAAATGACCCTACATCTGAATAAAGACACGACTGTCTGCATGTCTCTCGCCGCAAGACCCAGTAATTTCGGGACGCGCTTCCATAACTATTTGTATGATGCCCTGGAGCTTGATTATCTCTACAAAGCTTTTACCACTACCGATCTGGCGGGTGCTATCGGCGGTGTTCGCGCCCTCGGTATCCGCGGTTGCGCTATCTCAATGCCGTTTAAACAGGACTGTATCGCCTTTGTGGATGAATTAGACGTGTCTGCTAAAGCCATTAACTCGGTGAATACTATTGTTAATACTAACGGCTATCTGAAAGCCTATAACACTGATTATATCGCGATCTCCATCTTGCTAAGGCAGTTTAAGGTGTCAACCAGTCTGGTATTCGCGTTGCGTGGCAGCGGCGGAATGGCCAAAGCAGTGGCTTGTGCTCTGCGAGACGCAGGATTCAAACAGGGATATATCGTCGCGATTGACGAAGAGAGCGGTCGCAGTCTGGCTGGATTATGCGGTTATGAGTGGCGACCGGATATCGAAGGGCTGCAGCCGGGTTTGTTAATTAACGCAACACCGATTGGCATGACCGGCAGTGAAGACGCCGACAAAATGTCTTATACCCCGAAGGAAGTCGATGCAGCCGATGTCATATTCGATGTGGTCGCAATGCCGGAACAAACACCGCTCATACAATACGCCAGAGCAAAAAATAAAGTCGTTATAACCGGTTCCGAAGTGTTTGCTATTCAAGCGGTAGAACAATTTGCTTTATATACGGGTATCCGGCCCGACAAGGAATTATTCCTCCAGGCCGCCGCATATTCTAGGCAATAAATAATGAAATAAAATAACATGATTTCCCTGTAAAAATAGATCAATAAAAAATAGCCTTAATCCTTAATAGATTCATCGAAAAGAAGGCGTACCCTATGAACAAACGCATTATTGCCATCACTGCTTGTCCAACCGGCGTGGCGCATACCTTTATGGCAGCAGAAGCCCTGACTGTTGCGGCCACGAAGCAAGGAGATTGGATCAAAGTAGAAACGCATGGGTCGGTGGGAGCGAAAAATGAATTAACCTCCGATGAGATTGCAACTGCCGATGTGGTTATTATCGCCGCCGATATCGACGTGGATTTGTCCCGTTTCACGGGTAAACGACTCTATCGCACCAGTACCGGCGCAGCACTAAAAAAACCAGCCCTGGAAATTTCCCAGGCCCTTACCGCGGCAACGCTCTATGGCGAGGAAGGAAAAATACAGGCACCGTCGCTAAAAGCGGAACTGCCGGCAGTGTACAAACATTTGATGACTGGTGTATCTCATATGTTGCCGCTGGTGGTGGCTGGCGGCTTGTGCATTGCGCTATCGTTTGTTTTTGGTATTCAGGCTTTCAAAGAGCCAGGCACGCTGGCGGCGGCTCTGATGCAAATCGGCGGGAAGGCGGCTTTCGCACTGATGGTGCCGGTACTGGCCGGTTTTATTGCATTTTCTATCGCTGATCGCCCCGGACTGGCACCAGGATTGATTGGCGGTATGCTTGCCAGCAATAGCGGCGCGGGTTTTTTAGGCGGTATAGTGGCTGGTTTTCTGGCGGGTTATGTTGCTAAATATATGGTCGAGAAAATTCGACTGCCTCAGGTAATGGATGCGTTAAAGCCTGTACTGGTGATCCCCTTGCTGGCGACAATGATTACTGGACTGGTGATTATTTATGTGGTGGGAGGTCCGGTTTCTGCTGCCATGATGGGATTGACCACATTCCTGTCCGGTATGACGACAGCCAATGCCATGCTACTCGGAATTTTGCTGGGAGCGATGCAATGTTTCGATCTTGGTGGGCCGGTTAATAAAGCTGCATACACTTTCGGCGTTGGGTTGCTGGCGTCCCAGTCTTATCAGCCTATGGCGGCGATCATGGCTGCCGGTATGGTTCCAGCATTGGGGATGGGCGTAACTACCTGGCTGGCAAAAGCTAAATTCTCCCAACAGGAGCGTGAGGCTGGCAAAGCATCTTTTGTGCTGGGCCTGTGCTTTATCTCCGAGGGTGCCATTCCCTTTGCTGCCCGGGACCCAATGCGTGTGATCCCGTCGACTATGGCTGGCGGTGCGCTGGCCGGAGGCTTATCCATGTTTTTCGGCTGTACGTTGATGGCTCCTCACGGTGGGCTGTTTGTGCTGGCGATCCCACATGCTGTGGGACATGTTGCAATGTATCTGATATCTATCATCGCCGGTACAGCGCTGACTGGCGTTATGTACGCTGTACTTAAACCGGCAGCGCAGCTACAAATAGCTGAATCCTGAGGCCTGAACGGGGACCTTACTCATTCAGAGAATACAAGAAGGACTCCTTTAAGGGTATACCCGTTATAAAAGAATCAGATGCAGTTCAGTTTTACTATAGCCGATAATTTCTCGCCGTTTTGTCGTAACGGAAGGCAACGCGGCGATATTATTAAATTAGCTAAAATACCGTTCCACGGCGTTACGCTGAATGCATCATTATCTAAATAGCTATATGGATACTGCTCCGATGCAAGTAGGGGTAATTCTTTTCCTGACAATGTAGTCACAAACATATATTCGGCTTCGTGAGTCCTGATGAACATCCATACTCTCTGGCCTCATTATCACCATGGCTTATGACAGCCGCGTTATTTGCCAGGTTCACAGAGAGTCGGTTTTTTCTGTCAGTACATCAACTCTTTGACTTTTTTGATAAAGGTCATTCACTTCGCTATATAAACTGTTTTCTGATTCACCAACACCCATGCCATTCGTGCATTTTTATTAGCCAGTGCCACAACCGCTTTATTGTAAGCGTTAAGTGAGCGCCGTATTGACGGTTATTTATTGGTGAGATCTACGTTCCAGGGCAGAAGCTCAGCCACTTTATTGGAAGGCCACTCCGGCAGTATGCTCAGGATATGGCGAAGGTAAGCCTCTGGATCGATGCCAATGAGCCTGCATGTCCCGATAAGACCATATAGCAGTGCACCACGCTCTCCTCCGTGATCGCTGCCGAAGAAGATATAATTTTTCTTTCTAAGACAGACGGCTCGTAGCGCACGTTCTGCGGCATTGTTATCAGTTTCTGCAAGACCGTCATCACAGTAGTGACACAGCGCATCCCACTGGTTCAGCGCATAAGCGAACGCCTCACCCAGCCGGGATTTTTTCGACAGCGTGGCGCTTTTCTCCACCAACCACACATGCAGGGATGCCAGCAGCGGCTTACTCCGGAATTGCTTGGCTGCCAGCCGATCAGTTGCCGGGAGGCCACGTATTTGCTCTTCCACCGCGTACAGTTCACCTATACGTTTCAGGGCTTCTTCTACCGTGGCCGTCTGAGTACTTATATAGACGTCGTGGATTTTTCTGCGCGCGTGAGCCCCGCAGGCTGCTTCTGTTAACGGGCCGCCGTTACGCCCTGCGCTGAACAACCTGTCGTAGCCTGCGAAGGCATCCGCCGGCAGTACTCCATGATAGTGGCTAAGATGTTGCTGAGGATGTTTTCCCTGCCGGTCTGGTGAGAAGGCGAACCATGCCCACTATCCCGCAGATCCAGATGGATCTTGCGATAGCCATAAACGCAACCGGATTGCAGCCAGAACTGTTTGATCTGTCCCGTCAGTCTCAGGTCTGCCTGGTGGCGCTGAGAATGCGGCTGTTGAAGCCAGGCGTAAAAACCACTGGGATGAACATTCAGCACCCAACAGAGCAGACGAACAGGCCAGAAAGGGTATTGTCATGGATAAAGGCGTACCTCAGTCGGACAGCTTTGCGAAGTACGCCGCGGCTTTTTTTTATATGTCCCGTTCGTCAGTAACCCGCTTCAGCTCCTTCTGGAGTCGGCGGATCTCGGCCTGAGCATCTGACTGTTCTTTATTGGTGGAGGAGTCTGGCCCGTACTCCTTTATTCAGGCATAAAGACTGTGGGTAGTGATATCGAGACGTGTTGCGACGCTGGAAACAGAATGGCCACGCTCAACAACCTGTTTTACCGCTTCAATTTTAAACTCTTCGGAATAACGTTTACCGCTCATAGGCACCTCTCTTTAAGTCATTTTAAATGACTCTGAGGTGTCTGTTAAACCCGTGGCGATTCAGCTGGCATTAACACGCTTACCTCCTTTAGAGATGAAATTGTCGGTAAGAGCGACAATAAAGCTTTCGGTGTCGGTGACAAAACGCCACTGTGGCAGCAAAATACCATGGCTAAATTTTCCTGCCAGTGTTGGCTCTAAATCAGCAATTTCGGGACCATTCAGTATTTGGCTTTCAAAGCTTAATCTGCCACGCAGTTCATTATGGACACGCTCGCTTTCGATACCAGCTCGCGAATCAAAAACCTGCATAATTGGGCGATTAACAATGAGCGACTTAATAATATGCCCGCTTCAGGCCCGGAGTGGGGGGCGGTCTGCTTCGGGCAGGCGCTGATAACAACACAGGAGCTTTCTCAGCGCACGTTGTAATCTTTAACCACGCATTGGCGGTACGCTGGGTCATAATTTTGGCTGCATATCAGTCCCATAACCACCAGGTCCTGCACCTGGAAGATTTACTATACGGCAAATCTTCGGACCTGGCTTTCCTGTATGATACAAATCAATATTCAGATTTAACGGGTTAGCGCTTTTGCCAGCGCGTAGTAGCCCTGGGCGGCACCCAGCAGTTGTTCCACTTCGATATATTCATCGATCACATGAGCTAAATTTTCCCGGGATGGCCCGAAGCCCAGCGTCGGGATCTTCGCTTCACCAGCATAATGACTGCCGTTGGTGCAGAAGGAGTAGGTGGTTACCTGTGGCGTCAGGCCAGTGGCGCGTAGAGCGGTCAGGGCGGTTTGCACCAGCGGGCTGGTCTCATCCATGATCCAACCAGGGAAAAAACGCACTGCCTGAATTTGTTCACCAGTCCAGCAGGTTTCCTGCCCCTCGGCAAAACTTACTTTTGCCTTAAAGCGCGGGTCTTGTGCGGCGCAGTTTTCAAGCAATATCTGCAATGGTGCAAGCACGGATGCAGGGGTTTCTCCGGTGAGCAGACGGCGGTCTGCGGTAGCCCGGCAATAGTCAGGAACCACTGAAGCGCCGGGCCAGGGCGAGGATTTAACATCCGTAACTTCCAGAATCCCTTTACCTAACTGTGGATGTTGTTCCACGGCCATTTTCTGCAATGCATTCAGTAAGGTGGCCATGCTATAGACCGCATTGATACCCGTTTCCGGGTTGGCGGAATGAGCCGGTTTGCCGAAGGTTTCGAGTACGATCTCTGCGCGCCCGCGCTGACCGATTTTCAGGTTCAGTTCGGAGGCTTCGCCAATGATCACGACATCCGGTTTCACTTTCTGGCTGATTAACCGGCTGGCGACGCCTTCAAAACACTCTTCATGCACGACGCAGGATACATACAAATTTCCGGCAAACTGGCGGTTGCTATCGTGGGCGAAATCGCTAACGGCGGTTAGCATTGCGGCAACTGCCCCTTTCATATCGGAAGTGCCGCGACCATATATTTTGCCATCGATAATGTCTGCGGCGTATGGGGAGTGTTGCCACTGGGCCGCGTTTACCGGCACGGTATCGATGTGCCCATCAAACAAAATATGCTTGCCCGGCAGATTGCCTCTCATCATGCCGATGATATTACCGTAGCGATCAATGGTTATCTCGTCGTAATTAAGTTCGGTCATGATATCGTGAATTTCATCCACGACGTCTTTCTCCTCCCCGGAATAACTTTGCTTCTGGATTAAACGCTGGCAGCAGGTGATGACAGGATTTTGGTGTTGTTGATTCATTATTGTTCTCTGAAGGTTAAATGATGACTACAGGGAAAGTGCGTGCTGACCGCCCCAGACAATGTTGCGATAGCCTGTTTTGTCGGTATCGCCTTCGGTGCTGATCAGCAGAACGCGGGCGTTGTGATCCAGGCTGAGCATTTGGGCGATTGACGCATAGCCCGGTTGCATCAGTAGCCCCAGCGCGCCAGCACCGACCGCGCCGGATTCTCCGCTGGTTATCGGCATATCGCCCGGACATGGCGCGGCTAACATGCGCATTCCTAGTGCTGCGACCTCATCTGCACAAGAGAGAAAGGCGTTGCTGTGATCCCGAAGAATAGGCCATGCGATCGTATTGGCTTCGCCGCAGGCCAGACCGGCCATAATGGTATCCAGCGCGCCGCTGACGGCAACGGTCTGCCCGTCGTCGCGTTGGGCTGAACGGTAGAGACAATCCGCCTGGCTGGATTCAACAATAATCACCCTGGGCGCTTGTTCGCCCCAGCGGGCAATGGCAGCCGCCTGAATAGCGCCAGCAAATGCGCCAACGCCGGCCTGAACAAAAAGATGGGTGGGTAGTACAGTGAGCTGTTCGGCGATTTCAGTAATCAGCGTGCTATAGCCCTGCATGATCCACATAGGGATCGCTTCATAACCAGGCCAGGCCGTATCCTGCATGATGATCCAACCCGCTTCTGCCGCCTGTTTTGCGGTAAGACGCACGGCATCGTCATAGTTCATTGGCACAATCTGCGCCGTTGCGCCTTCCGCACGGATCGCCTGTAGACGTTCGGCGGTGGTTCCTGCGGGCATATTGATGACCGCTTTTTGTCCCAACAGGCGTGCCATCCATGCCACGCCGCGCCCATGGTTACCATCCGTAGTGGTCGCAAATGTCTGAGTGAGCGCAGGGTGCTGGCGCAAAGCTGTTTGTAGTTGTGGAAAGATGAGCGGTTGCTCCGTTAACTCCAGTTGCTGCGCAAGGTAGCTCGCCATCGCCCAGGACGCGCCCAGCGCCTTGAAGGCGTTGAGGCCAAAACGGCGTGACTCATCTTTTACTTGGATCGTTTTTACCCCTAGCGCACTGGCAAGCGCCGGGAGTGCCGTTAACGGTGTAGGGTGATAACCGGGAATGGATTGATGAAACGCGATAACGTTTTTCAGCTCCGATGTCGTGAAGGCCGACAGCGTATCACCAGATGCCGGACGCGATGGGTTAATTACTGCACGAATAAGGTCTGCCATTATCTCTCTCCCTGGGGTCAGTGGTTAATTTGCGTGACGATATACGCGGCGTAAAAAATCGCGGGTTCGCTGCTGTTGCGGCGCGGTAAAAATCTGTTCTGCGGTTCCTTCCTCGACCACTACACCCTGATCCATAAACAGCACGTGATCGCCAAACTCACGGGCAAACGCCATTTCATGTGTGACGACCAACATCGTCATGCCCTCTTTGGCTAAATCGGTCATGACTGACAGCACCTCATCAACCAGCTCAGGGTCGAGTGCGGAGGTCGGCTCGTCAAACAGCATGACATCTGGATTCATGGCGAGCGCCCGCGCAATAGCCGCCCGTTGTTGCTGCCCGCCAGAGAGTTCTTTGGGGTAGCTGTTCACCTTTTCTGCAAGACCGACGCGATCCAACAGGCCTAGCGCCAGCTGCCGGGCTTCAACGACGGGTATTTTTTTGACGATGACCGGCCCGGACATGACGTTCTCCAGCACGGTTTTATGGGGGAAAAGATTAAAACGCTGGAACACCATACCGATATTCTGACGCAGCTGGCGTAAAGCTCGTTTATCTCTTACCTCGTGACCGTTGACGATAATGTTCCCATCCTGAATTGGCTCCAGATGGTTAATACAGCGGAGCACGGTGCTTTTCCCTGAGCCGCTTGGCCCGATCAGCACGACTTTTTCACCAGGGGGAACCAGTAAAGAAAATTGTTTTAGCACCTCGTGATCGCCAAAGCGCTTTGTGACCTGGTGCATTTCAAGCATGTAATGACTCATGAGCGGGCCATCCTTTTTTCCAGTCTGGCTGCCAAAATCATGAATACCGAGTTCATGATCAGGTACAGCACCGCGATAGTGGTATAAACCTCGAATGAACGAAATGTCGATGAGTTAATGCGATCCGCCACATGAAAGAGTTCCGATATCGTAACTAAAGAGACGATAGAGGAGTTCTTTATGGTCATAATGAATTGATTAACCAGTGCCGGAATACATAACTTAATGGCCTGTGGCGCAATAATATGCCAGAGCGCTTGCGGCCCGTTCATGCCTAAAGACTCCGCTGCCTCCGCTTGTCCTTTATCTACGGCTAAAATAGAACCGCGAATGATTTCAGTAATATAGGATCCGGTATATAATCCCAGCCCCATAATACCGGCGGTCATACTACTCATTGGCAGACCAATGCCCGGAAAGCCGAAATAAAGAATAAAAAGCTGAACCATAAAAGGTGTGCCGCGGAAAAACCAGACATACAGGAACGCCAGCAGGTTCAGAAACTTATTGGTGGAAAGACGGCATAATGAACCAATAATCCCGGTGGTCACTCCCAGTAATAGAGCCAGCAGGGATACTTCCAGAGTCATTAAACAGCCCTGAAGCAATAATGGCATTTTGCTCAGCACAACTTCATAATTCAGCATCATCATTAGGATTTACCCTGGAAATAAAATTATTGTCCAATAATCCACTTTTTGTAGAGGGTTTCAGCTTCACCATTCGCTTTCTGTTCAGCAATGACCTCATTAATAACGGATAATAACGAAGTGTTACCTTTCGCTACGGCAATACCCAGTTCCGCTTCAGTAAATGGCTTACCAACAATTTTCACCTGCGGGAAGACCTTGTTTAGCTCAAGTTGGTTTAATAAATCATTAATTGTTGCATCAAGGCGGCCATTAGCGAGATCCATTGTCTGCTGGGCGGTATCCTGATAGGTCTTAATCGTGAATGGAACATTTTGATTAATCTGGTGTGCAATTTGTTCGCTGGCCGCGCCGCTTTTAACCCCCACCGTCAGCCCTTTTAAAGAGGCTGCATCTGTCACTGTCTTATTATCAGAGCGGGTGACAAATACCATGCCCGTTTTTAAATATGGTTCTGAAAAATCAGCGGCTTTTTTTCTGGCGTCGGTAATATACATGGCGGCAATAACCATATCGGCATGACCGCTTTGTACCGATGGAATCAATGCGGTAAATTGCAAATCTTCAACTTTTAGTTCGACACCGATTTTTTTGGCTACCGCTCTGGCAATATCAATGTCGTAACCGACTAATTGGTTATTGTCGTCATAATATTCGAAGGGCTTGTAATTACCGGTGGCTACGATTAGAGAACCGCGTTGTTTTATCTTTGTCAGCCCATCATCAGCATTTACCGTTCGGGATAGCATTGCCAGTATGATGAATGAGAAAGAGAACAGAAGAATCTTTTTTAAATGAAACATAAAATGCCTCGCAGTTTTAATGAGTAGATAGTTTACGACCGTAACGAACCATCAGCGTTTAATGTCTCGCCCTTATATTGGGTAATTTCTTTATAAGCATGAGGCTGCCGATGGAGATCGAAATTAAAGGTAGTGCGTTTATAAATTTGGCAAAAATCAAGATCACAATGGGCGACTACCACTTCGTCGCCTTTTGTGATGCAAGCGGCGACAACCTCGCCAGATGGCGCGACGATGCAGCTCCCGCCAATTTGCTCAATGCCTTCTTCACAACCGGCTTTAGCGACACCGACTACCCAGCAGCCGTTATGGTAGGCGCCGGCCTGTAATGACAGTGTGTTGTGAAACAGCGACAGATCGTCATGCTGCGGCGCCGGGGCATTGTGTACTGGCGTGTTGTAGCCGATGAATATCATCTCGGCCCCCTGCAACCCCATAACGCGATACGTTTCCGGCCAGCGACGATCATTACAAAGCGCCATGCCCATTACCCCATTAAAGGCGGACCATACAGGAAAGCGATCGCCCGGTTCAAAATAGCGCTTTTCCAGGTGCTGGAAACGTCGCCACGGCTCATGTTCGCTATGACCTGGCAGATGAACCTTACGATATTTTCCGATAATGTCAGCGTTCTTATCAACCAGCACTGCACTGTTATAATAATGTGCAACGCCATTTTTAATCTCTTTTTCGGCATATCCAAGATAGAAACCAATCTTTAACTCTTTAGCCAGAGAGAATAATGGATTAGTTTCCTTACCTGGCATGTCTTTCTCAAACCACTGGTCAATCTCTTCCTCTTTTTCCATATACCAACGTGGGAAAAATGTTGTTAATGCCAGTTCCGGATAGATGATAATATCAGCGGCAAGCGCTTTGGCTTCTCGCATCATTTTCATCATGCGGTTTATGACTAACGGACGAGAGTCTTCGCGATTCACTGGTCCTAATTGACCAATGGCAACGTTTATATACCTTGACATTGTTTTTCCTGTAAGTCTTAATCAATAAGATCGCTCATTACTTGATGATTTTGCTCTATTATCTGCAATGTACGTCGGGCTTGTTCCGGGTAAGCAAAGCTAATTTCGTTAGTCAGATAATTCACCATGCTCAGACCGGCAATGTAAGAATTAAATGACGTAATGCTTTCATTCCTGCAACTAATCACGACTTCATATTCTGAAGTGACTGGTGATAATGTCTGATCGCTAAAGGCTACGATGCGGACGTTGCTTTTTCTGGCAATTTTTACAATGTTAGAGAGTAATTTGGTTCGGCGAGGGAAATCCATTAATATAATAACATCCTGTGGCTGCATGTTAGCAAGCTTTTCCGCAAGGTGGCCATCTCCTTTATTTAACAAAGTGACATGTGATCTGACGTTAGATAATAATGCATGGGCATAGCACGCAAGGGTATAACCATTGCGAAACCCTGCAATCCAGACATGTGAAGCAGAGCCGACAATCCCCACACAACTTTCCAGAGATTTTTGCTGCCCGGAATGCAACAGCTGGTTTAAGTTCTCCTGTTCCTGGCAAATATGTTTTTCGAATCTGGATGTCGCGTCCAGACCCCGGTTTTCAGCTCTGGCCATTTGCGCCAGCGGTGAATTTATATTCTCGCGATGTGGCAACACGCTTTGCCGAAACTCATTAAAATTATCGAACCCCAGCTGGCGAAAACAACGGGCGGCGGTGGATTTTGAGACCCCTGCCTTTACTGCCAGTTCGGTTGCGCTGTAATAGCCAAGATGATCTTGTTGTTCTAACAATGCTGAAACAAATGTTTTCTCCGAGGGGGACAACGTACTATAACGCTTGCGAATGATAGTTTCCAACGAATGGCTATTTTCAGGTGCATCATTTCTCTTCATTCTATTTCCCCGGACGCTGGTATTGTTGTTTCAGTTGTCATTATGATTTAAAACGTTTGTGCCAGAAATAAGCAAATGGTGTGCCATAATCTTTTTTGTTTTATTTTTCATATGGTTGTTGTTTTTTAGTAGCAAACGGGAGTGAAGTGGCGCACCAGGTTAATGCAGGATGCACCAAAAAAGTCGGGTAGTTTGCACCGGTGTGCGGCTTTGTTGAATAAATCAGTTTCGGGGCGAGTGTCCCTGTAGCGGGGCAGATTTTCAGGCAATACGCACGCTTTCTGGCATTCCTGCCTTTGTCATCCTGTTCAGAGCACGAACCATGGCCAGAGCCTCTGCTACCTGCCCATCATAATCACGTAGCGTCAGTGAACCTCCGGACAGCTGTTTTATCCGATATATCGCCGTTTCCGCTATCGACCGACGGTTGTAATCTGTTGTCCACTTCCACCGCGCATTGCTCCCGCTCAGACGCTGATTCGCAACGGCACGGTTGCGGTCTGTATACTCACCGGACCAGTAACCCGCACCTTTTCGAGGAGGGATAAGCGCGCTGATATTCTTACGCCGCAGTTCATCGTGACACATCCGGGTGTCGTAATCTCCGTCGGCCGCTGCAGCCCTGATTTTTCTGTGAGTCTGCCGGATAAGACCCGGGAAGGCTTCTGAGTCCGTTACGTTATTCAGTGACAGATCCGCACAGATGATTTCGTGTGTTTTACCATCAACAGCAAGGTGTAGCTTTCGCCAGATACTGCGGCGCTCTTTGCCGTGCTTTTTAACTTTCCACTCGCCTTCAACAAAGACCTTCAGCCCGGTGGATTCAATCACCAGATGCGCGATTTCACCCCGGGTGGGCGCTTTAAAACTGACATTCACCGACTTTGCCCGCTTGCTGACACTGGTGAAATCCGGACAGCGCAAAGGAACACCCATCAGAGCAAAAATGGAATCATTAAAGCCCTGTGCGGCCCGCAGGGTCAGCCGGAATACGCGTTTAATCATCAGGACAGTCGTGATGGCAAGGTCAGAATAACGCTGAGGTCTTCCCCGGGATGCAGGCGTTGCTGACGCATACCAGGCCTGAATTGCTTCATCGTCCAGCCAGAAAGTGAGGGAGCCACGATTGATAAGGGCTTTGTTGTAGATGGGCCAGTTGGTGATTATGAACTTTTGCTTTGCCATGGGGCTGCCTGAATTGTCAGGGGATACGTGGATCTGATCCCGCAGCTCAGAAAAAGTTCGATTTATTCAACAAAGCCAAAAATGATATAACACAAAGAAAGTGATTCCTACCGTAAATGCAGAAACCTCTTCGATCAAAAAGTACTGTCCATACTGAGCGCTACAGAAAATGCCTGTCAGGGAATTGATGCATCCATAACCATACAGAAATCCATCTTTGGCTGAGCTGTATATTGATGGTCTCTGTCAAAGAGGCCATCCTGTAACAAGTGTATTAATGACCGGTACTTATAACTTCCCCCAGTTTTTTAGCTGGTATTTCATCAGACAGATATTTTTGGAAATCTCACACTGAAAATTGCCGCATCGCGCAGTTCTTTCGCCTCCCATCAAAGGGCTTTTGCAGCCTCACTTCTATATTCTGCTGCATTTAAATATTTTTCCAGGCGCTGGCCGGGACTTTGTCCCACAGACATTTATGGCGTAATTCTGCACGCCGGTGGTCTGAAGCGTTCATCATTGCCTCCAGTTCCTGTCCTGACAGCTTATGCTTCAGGCGATCGAATATTTTCTCCAGCGTCTCTTCTGACGAGCATCTGCGAAATTTCATCAGATAGTGATACTGCAGCTCTTTCGTGGATTTACTCTGACCAGCCATATAAAACTCCAGGAATTAAAACCTCGAACTGTGCGGAAACTCTCAGTGTACATGAGATAAACGTAGTAGAGAATTAGGTAATGCTCCCAACTTACTGATTTAGAACCTATCCCAGTAGGACTTTATTCCAGACGATAAGACCACAGGCAAAATGCAACATGGCCTCGTAATTTTCGGCCTTTTTTTCCCATCGGGTCAGAACCCGGCGAAAGCGATTCATCCAGCTATGAGTCCTCTCGACGACCCAGCGATGGGCTTTGAAGTCTGTGTTTTTACTGGCGTCAGACTCCTCTTTACGTGACTGGATATGCGGTTCGTAACGGCGGCTCTGTAGATACGTTTTTAGCCAGCCAGCTTCGTAACCTTTGTCCAGGCAGAGCCTGAGTTTTCCCCCGGACGTCCCGTCTGAAGGGCATCGAGCGTATCCGCAACCAGTTTGATGTCATGCGTGTTTGCTGCTGCAACAACCAGTGACAGAGGAAGCCCGTTGGCATCTGTCATCAGACTGCGCTTTACTCCCTGTTTCCCTCTGTCCGTGGGATTACGGCCTGTTTTTTTGTTCCTGACAGCGGCGATTTGGTCATACAGCTGTCTATCGACAGCCAGGACCAGTCAATGCCGTCCAGATGCCTGCAGGCAAGCAAACCGTTCTGCCAGAAGCGCCCGAAAACACCTGCATCGCGCCATTCCTGGAAGCGTCGGTGTGCAGAACTCGATGAACATATCCCGGTGGCGTTCAGGGCATTCCACTGGCAACCGGTCCGGAGGACAAAGAAAATGGCATTCATCGCAGCCCGATTATCAACGCGTTTACGATGCGTCCCCAGTGGGTGCTGAGTTTCATGCTCCGGGATGAGTGGAGCCATTTTCTCCCAGAGTTCATCGCTGATCTGCCACTTGTTGCCCGCCATATTTTGCTCTCAGAAATTGCCATCATTTATTATCCGACAAGTCCTTTTGGGATAGGTTCTTACGCCAGAAGGGAAGGTTCTTTGGGAGTATGTAAAAACAATACTGGAAAGATGTCAGGCTTTTGATCAACGAGTGGCAGCATTCAACCAACAAATTGAGAGCCATGTCAGTCTTGCAATTGAACTTCCTTACGTCACGATTGCGCCAGTGCTATATGAATTCTCTATCACGTTTCCTGAAGTCGATATCCATATTAAAGAGCCGTTTCAGGGGGATGTTGAAGCAATGGTGAGAAACGGCGAAGTCGATATGGGCATTGCGCTTTCTCACTCTGTTGAAAGTGATAAAATTCAGTTTACTCAACTGGGTAAGGTCGTCATGGTGCATGTCGTCAGTGCCGATCATCCTCTTGCACAACGCGTTCCTGTCTCGTTTGCTGACTTGCACAACTGGCGACTCATCACGTTTGGCTCCCAGGAAAAAAGAATTGCCACAACAGAATATTTAAGCAGTCCTATGCTCTGGCGAGTGGAAAGTTATAGTGCAATGCTTGAGGCGGCGCTTGCCGGTCTTGGATGGGCTTCGCTTCCACGTGAGTTCGTTAGTCATGAATTGCGTGCAGGAACGTTAGTTGAATTGCGACAGCAGGAATATCCCCATACAGACTGGATTGTGGGTGTTGATTTGCTGTGGTCTAAACAAGTTAAAGCTGGAAAAGCACAAATCTGGCTTCGCGACCGTTTAGTAAAGCATAAAATTAACGAGCAGGATAATGCGGGTAACAGAACAACGCTTTAGGAGTAAAAACAGTCAACCTGACAGATAAAATAGATTGACTTTTTATCGCGGAAAGCCGTTACAGATAGCGAACGTTTAATCATGCTGAATACGTAAAGCAATCATCATGACACTTTCCGGGGGCTGTGACCATTAGCCTAAGGTATGTTAGTTCATTGACTCTTTGGATCGGAGTGTATTTATGGGAAATCAAGACGGAGACAGCCAGTCAGGGCGGGCTGCCATAGCTCTCTTCGCTTACCAATGTTTCCCTTCCTGTAGGGCGCAGGCCTCCTGCAAAGTATCATGCGCTCCATGTTCTTTTCCCCATATTTGTCTCGACCATTTCGGTTTACCATGCAGATATAGTTTATAATAAAGACTGTGTATATCTGTTTTGAATCAACTGGCGCAAAGTGTCGACATACACAGCACTACCTGCAACCGCGGTGCCAACTTTTGAAATTTTTGGTCTATTGTGCACGGAAGTGATCGATGATTTCCCGCGTGTTTAGCGCAGGGAATGAGCAGATGACATTGGGGTGGTTTTTGTTCAGATATCCTGCTTACGGGCTGAGAAAATTAAATATCCTTATAAATTTCAGAGGATTGTGTGTATGCGTCCGATAAGATATCTGTTTTTTTATGTTTTTTTATCAACCAGGGAAGTCAGTTGATTAAATTTTTCCTAAACTAATATGCGTAATCATATAATCCGCAGATAACCGAGCAGACAACGGTTACTGATTTTAGTTACTTATCTGACAACTAAAAGTTGTTGGCTGAACATAAGGGAAAATAATGCCATTTATATTAGGTGAGTTAACTGGTGCTCCATCATGGGTACCTGCTGTATTGCTCGTCACTCTTTCATTCGCACTGGGTTTTCTGGCCCGATTTATACTTCTCAGGTTCATCCGCTACTGGCAGGGTCGTGACAGAAAGCTATTCAAATCCCTTGAAAAGCATCTTCGTGGCTCCATGTTCTTTTTTGTCCCCTTACTGTTAATAAATGTGGGGGTTAATTATATAAAAATTAACCCGAACTCCCTTGCTTTTATTACATCAATCATCAATATATCTATTATTTTATCAGTTTGTTCTGTTTTAATTAGATTGACTAATGTTGCGCAGGATATGCTTTTCATTCGTTATGATATTAATCTTTCAAATAACCTTCGCGCTCGTAAAATTCGCACGCAATTAATATATGTTAAAAAAGTTGCTATCGTCCTGCTTGTGTTATTCTGTGTTTCTCTAATTCTACTCAGCTTCCCTGGTGTTCGAAAATTCGGCACTACAATCCTGGCTGGTGCCGGGGTTGCAGGAATAATAATTGGATTTGCTCTTCAGAAGACGCTGGTCAACCTTTTCGCCGGAATTCAGATAGCCTTTACGCAACCTATAAAAATTGACGATGCAGTGGTCGTTGAAAATGAATGGGGCTGGATTGAGGAGATCAACCTCACTTATGTTGTTGTGCGTATCTGGGACCTGCGCCGACTTGTCCTGCCCATTACATACTTTACAGAAAATACCTTCCAGAACTGGACGCGTAATAACGCACAAATATTGGGTTCAGTTTTTCTTTACCTTGATTATTCCATGCCATTAGATCCTCTCCGCAGGCATTTTGAAAAAGTACTCAGTGAAACAAAACTCTGGGATCAACAGACTCAGGTGCTCCAGGTTACCGATACTAATGACAAAACCATGACTGTCAGATTACTGATGACTGCACAAAATTCCCCCATTGCGTGGGATT
The DNA here is from genome assembly GCF_002915575.1 of Superficieibacter electus. GTDB lineage: Bacteria > Pseudomonadota > Gammaproteobacteria > Enterobacterales > Enterobacteriaceae > Superficieibacter > Superficieibacter electus. The sequence goes on along the minus strand of NZ_PQGD01000022.1, from coordinate 45,069 downwards.
TACGCTGCCACGTACGGGAAAAAATGATTGAGTTTATTCAGCAAAATTATCCTCAGAGTCTTCCTCAGGTGAGGGCAACGCTGACCGATTCCGGTGTTCGATAGCCCAGGTTATCAGTTATTAATCGTTCTCATTTTTCTGGGAATACGTAACGGAATGTACAGATACCATGAGCGTTGAACTGCCCCCAATCTCAATGACACCATTCACCTTGTTGCGTGTTCACTTTAACCGACAGCCTTTGGCCAGGGGGCTATGTCAGCTTAGAGTAATTTTCAGGGTATGAAAGTCTATATCACGCCCTGAGACATTCGACAATCTTTTTATGACTTCAGTAAGGGCGAGTGTCGCGCTTCGAGAGCCAGCAAATACTTCGCTTCATCGTACTGGGTTCTGTTCTTCCTGCAGCGGTAAATGATCCTTATCCATTTGAAGGCTAGAGCCCGGATTTCAGACTGGTGAGATTTTCCTTTTCTCGCAGTCCCTGATAATAGAGTCTGGCCCAGTATGATGAGTTAACCGTCCTGGCAGCCCATTCAACAAAGGTCTGCCTGACGAACCTGGCACACTGCCATCTCCAGTGAACCCAGGATTTCTGGCCATTTCGTTCTGTCACCGATGCAATACTTGCGTAGTTTTGAATTTCTTCGGCGCTGTTAAACCGGTCGCGGTTATCACCAGGTGCAGCAAGCATTCGTGGACCCATACACGGCCCCATATCCGGGTTGTGCTTAGGGTAAAGCTTCAGTGCTAAATCTTTTTGTATTGAATGATTTCATCGTAAAAATCGCGATCTTTCAGTAAATCTGTATCTACTGTTATATTGCAGTCGATAAGAAATTTTATGAGAAATTTACTTGCATGTTTTATAACAGGTAATTCAGAGTGACCAAGACAAAATGTTACATGGCTGAGGTCTGTAATTTTCATGGCAATTGTAATGATTTCTTTAGCCTCGTTTTCATCGATAGATAATCTGCATTGGTTGCCTATACCAAAATCTATTCCTCGTTGATTCAGTTCAAACATCAACTCTATACTGGCATATGTTAAATGTTTAAAAATGACGGGGGAACGGTCTTTTAAATGAACAGAACAAGCCAACGCGATATCGTACTGGCTTGATTGCAGAAAATCAAAAGCAGTCTGGCCATTATGATCTCTGTGATTGATATCACAGCCTGCTTCAATTAATAAAATATAGATATCAGCGAGCAAGGGGTTGAAAAGGAGTGTACGCCCATTATTATCAAGTGAATGGATATCAAGACCTGACCCGATAAGTAGTGTCATGACTTCTGGAGTGACGGAAAAGTTCGGAAAGGCTAACTGACCAGACTGATTTCTGTGATTGATATTAATTCCATTGCGAATAAGGAGTTCAATGATATGTTTATCATTGATATGGAATAATGCATTTTCTGCCTTATTATCCAGGTGGTGAATGTTTATTCCTGCATCAACCATGGCCTGCGCCGCCTTGAGAGTGCGACAGTGAAATAATGCATTTTGTCCATGCTCATTGAGCGTATTGATATCTACACCCATCTTTAGTGAACGAATAACATCCTTTTTTGATTTGGCGTTGAACAGACTGTCATTGCTTTTCTTGTTTTTGTTTTTCATTATATATCTCCTGTGGTTTATAATAACAATAATCAATGGTTTTTTATTTTTCAAATTTATTTTCAATTGTTTTTTGTATGAGGATAAAATATAGGTTTAAAATGAGCGACATAAATCTCAGGTGGAATAATAAAGTTAGCTTCAGATTGTAGGGTGGTTATTGTATTTGTTTGTCAGGATAAATGAAGTGGTAGTTCTTGTTGTTATTCATATAACAAAGCCATAGGCTCTGCTGGGGCGTTATTGGCTATATCATCAATGCCTGATTATATGGCTAAAATATTTTCAGACTGGTGTGTAATGTACGGTCGCCATATGTTTTGCTCTCGGCTGAAAATTGTTGTTAAGATTAACAATGAGGATGATGGATACAAATAATATGTTATTTATTACTGTTGGTTTTTATGTGATGTGAAAAAAATCGGCTTATCTCCTGGGTATTCTTTCCTCCTGTAGCGGATTACAAAATCAGCATTTAAGTTCATTTAGCGGGGCGGAAATTTTACTGTACTCTATAAATTGCGGTGTTTTTTATTTTGTCAGAGCGCCAGGAACACTATTCACACAACCTTTAATTATACGTAGCATGTCAGAGGGCGCTGACAGTTTTATCACGCTGTACAGTGACCCTGCTGACTGCCGGAGCATAAAGTCTTTATGTATGCCTCCTGTGATTGAAAAAAACTGCAAATGAGAAGGCAGTCCTCACAGTCTTCTTTTAGCGTTAGCGTGTTTTTTATCCGGTTTAATAATGGTTTTGATTTCTTTACTTTCCCTGAGTGCAAGATAGGAAAGGATTTCAGTGCGAACCTCAGGTTCTTCAATATCATTAACGTTTACCTTAATATTATTCCTTATAAACCACTTAATAATTTCCTTGTTTTTTAAACTGACAAGCGGAGTGTCATACCATGAGCAAAGCGTAATGTGGCTGATATCAGTGACTGTCTGTACTTCAGTAATGAATTTTTTAATGTCTTTGTTAGCGTATCTTACAACGCAACGCTCATTGATTTTGTAATCGATATTCTGGCTTTGCAATATTTTGATCAACTCAAGGCAGCCAAAAGTGAGACGATTAAAAATTAATGGTCTGGCTTTAATCAGGTGAATGTAATGCGTAAGCACGCTGAGACACTGATCAAGTTGACGGTTGCTGAATAACATGGTCTGTATGTATTCAAAGACGGTTTCCCCATTGTTATTAACCCGGTTTATATCACAGCCATTTTTTATTAAGACTTCTGTGATTGATTTTTTATAAGGGTAAAAAATTAAACTGTTTCCATAGTAGTCCAGTATGTCTGGGTCAAGGCCTGCGGCGAAATAAACATTCAGTAATTCAGGGGTAATGACGGTAATGTTAACTGAATTGTGACCGTATATGTCCCTGTTGTTAACATTTATACCTCGTTGAATGAGCAGGTGTACAACGTCAGGCTCACAGGTGTAAAAAAGCGCATTTCTTCCAAAGCTGTCAGTGTGATTAATATCGATACCGCTGTCGATTAGTTCTCTGGCTGACCTTTCGCTGGTCGCAAAGAAAAGAGCATTTTTATCTTCAAGGTCAGTATGGTTTATGTTGATTCCATGTTTTACCAGAAACCGGGCAGATTCAGCGTCATTGGTGTAAAAGAGCGCATTTCTGCCCAGCGTGTCTGTATGGTTGATATCAATCCCGTTCTCAGTCAGTATATTCATAGTTTCTGAGCAGGGTGCATAAAAAAGTGCATTCCTGTTGAACGTGTCAGTATGGTTAATGTTTATTCCGGCGCTAATCATTGCTTTCATAAGCTCAGGGTATTTGCAATGAAACAAAGCATTCTGGTTCGATGAGTTGAGCGTATTTATATCCACCCCTGCCTTTAATAGTTTTTTGAGTTCTGCGGGCGATTTTATTTTGAAGAGGTTCAGTGTGTTTTTATTTTGTGATTTTTGGTTCATGTTTTATCTCCTTTGTTATAATGTTAAATAACAATAATCAATGAATTTTTGTTTTTCAAATTTATTTTTAATTATTTTAAATGCGAATGATGAAATTCTATTGCATATTAATATGAGAGATGACTTTCTGACATAAAGATAAGAGAGTAATAATTGCAAAATAACGTCTGAATCGATGGCGGATTTATATTCGAATGGATCATGATTTAGTATGCGTTCTCCGATAGCAGTTTGATATACGACAATAATGTCAGGGAAGCTTAGATGCTGATCCCACATAGTCTGCAGAAGAACGTGCACAGTATTACCGTATCAGCAGAATGAACAGTATTACAGGCAGGTGGCACCGGGGCCTGCTTTTCTTTTCTGACCGAAGGGAAGAAAAGCAAGGGCAATCCGGAGAAGCAAGCGCAGCGGCTTCGCAGGGTTAGCCCTTGCTTCAGTTATAAGCGTTAAAAAATGCTGATACAGCAGATGTTTTTACATAATAATACATTGCTTCGTTTGCGTCTCTGTTAAACGCTTCTCCTGCGATACAGGCGAAGCTCTGGTATTACTGCTTCGGTTGCACAGGCGAAGCGCTGAAATTTTGGGGCTGAGGTATCTTTGTATGAAAGGGTGGTGAGTACGGGGATATCCGATTAATTCAGTTTCTCTGTTGTTGCATTAATGCTGGGGTGACAGATTATATTCTGTGTATCCTGTATTTGGGTTTTATCAGGGCCCGATGATATTTTCAGCCAGATAAGTGAGTGCGGAGTATAAAACAGATTGCGGGTGAAAACTTAGTTTTCATAGTTTGACTAAATATAAGATTTATAAATATTAAATGAATGTTAAGAGATGAGTAAGGTATATATTTTGTTTTTACCGGAAGTAACGGGGGGAGTTCTGTGATTTTATGATTTTTTAAAAATGATGAGCGTTACTGACTTCTGCATGTAGTTATGTAAAATAACATAATAAAAATAAATGTTAAGCGCTGATGACTTATAACGGAGAGTTTACTGACATCAGCAATACGCCATGTGCAGATTCAAAAATCTGAGACGCATATTCATGTCTCACTGCTTTACGATTCATGATCTCCGGTACCCGTTACTCAGCTATTGACGTTATCATGACTCCAGAAGTGTGGATATTTCGTCATGTAGCTCAGAACAGGAGGGTTAATCCTGTGCTAAGGAAGACGGGGCCGCACTTTTCAGTGAACCTGATTTACACGCTTTTCGAAAGGTGCCGGGGGCTGTGCCTGACCAGCGCCGGAAAGCCTCACTGAACGCGCTTTCGGACCGATAACCCACCTCAGCGGCAGCCTCTGACACAGAAGCACCATTAGCAAGGGTACGTTTTGCCAGTTGCATTCGCCAGTTCGTCAGGTAGGTGATGGGTGGCACCCCCATCACCTCACGAAAACCAACTGCAAAAGCGGTACGGGACATGCCTGCTGTACGTGCAAGCTCATCAAGCGTCCATTTACTTGCAGGTGCACGGTGTATGCTGTTCAGTGCAGTTGTCAGACGGCTGTCACCGAAGACCCTGAGCCAGCCGGCATTTTCTTCTGTCGCAAATTCCATGTAGGTGCGCAGGATCTGGACGAACAGAAGCTGGGTCAGTGCGGATACTGCTGTACTTTGGCCCGGTTGTCCCTGAGGTTGCATTTCCGTGACGAGTTGCCTGACAAGGTTAGCCAGGGGGCCGGCTTTATCCATATCGTGGCGTACATGCATAAGCGGTGGCAGGCTGCGACGCAACAAATTCCGGTGTTCTGCATCAACCTGAACACCACCACTGAGCATAGAAAAAACCACACCTTGTCCATACTGGTAAGAACCATCCGTGTCTGGTTCCGGGCATGGATCAGCGGCGTCCGGCAGGGCGGCCGGAGCATGGCCCATCAGTAACGGCTCAGCACTGTTGACAACCAGAACGTCCCCGGCCGAAAACAGAACGGGAGCCGGCAGGCCTTTAACATGGTACCAGCACGATCCCTGTGTGGCCGCACAAAACTTGATCGCATCAGCACTTTGCAAAGACGTAGCCCAGGAATCCCCGGCATTGAGCCGCCCAAAGACGCCCCCCCGGATATGCATCAGGTCCAGAATGTCGGATAAGAGATCGATTTGCATTTATGAACTATAAAGCATGAAATCCGAACGATAAAGGCTTTATCGTTCATTGGCCGGGCCATAACATGGTCAGGGATATTTATGGAGAACTGACCATGACCACATTCCAGAAACCGATTGATTCCCCTTTCGGGGCGACCAGTACAGCAGATGATGTTATCAGGGGTATTGACCTGAAAGGAAAGACAGTTCTGGTGACCGGCGGCTATTCCGGGCTTGGCCTGGACGCTGTACGTGTCCTGCATGGTGCCGGCGCGAAAATCATCGTACCGGCCCGCGATCTGGCGAAGGCCAGGAATAATCTTGCGCTTTTCCCGGATATCACGATCGACGTGATGGACCTGATGGATCCGGCTTCAGTAAATAACTTCGCCGAACGTTTTCTCGCCGCGAATACACAGCTGGATATCCTTATCAACTGTGCCGGTGTCATGGCCGCTCCACTCTCGCGTGACAGTCGGGGTAATGAGAGCCAGTTTTCTACTAATGTGCTCGGACATTTCCAGCTGACCTGCCGCTTGTGGCCGGCTCTGATCGCAGCGACCGGAGCACGTGTTGTCGCGTTAAGTTCGGCTAACCATCATGTGGAGACAACTGAACTTCTTCATGATCCGAACTTCAGGCACCGTGAATACGATCCATGGAAGGCATACGCACAATCGAAGGCTGCCTGTGCGCTGTTTGCAGTCGCACTTGACAGTATCGGCAAACGTCATGGTGTCCGTGCCTTCTCGGTACACCCGGGGGGCATCTATGAAACCGGCCTCCTGCGCCACACCCCTGACTCGCTGCCGGCATCATTCGGCATGATTGACGGGGAAGGAAAGCCGGTCATTGATCCGGAAAAGACCGGTTTCAAGACCGTCCGGCAGGGATCGTCCACTATCGTATGGGCAGCAACCAGCCCATTGCTTGAAGGCAAGGGCGGTGTTTACTGTGCCGACAACAATATCGGATCGCAGCTCAGGGAAGGGGACGAACGCACACTCACGGGCGTTGCCCTGAACGCCACCGATCCGGTAAATGCAGGCCGGTTGTGGCATCTGTCTGAGGAACTGACAGGCAGTCGGCTGGACTAGTCTGCTGTTGAACCGGTGGACCAGGATTGCGCGACTCAACACCTGATTGCGCAAACCTGGTCGTACTGTCTGCACGGACACACTCCCTTATGGGGCTGTCTGAAGTGGCGATCTGCATATCAGGATGTCCGGGCTGCCGTACTGACTGGCATTGAAGATATGGTGCCCGATCCCGGCAAGGAGTTTCTGCCCATACGTATCAATAATTGTCGTGGCAACCCTTTCAGTCAGCTGTACACCGGGCTGGCGGTTTCCGCACGGGAAAACTCAAATGGCCTGACCATTCCGTCCCGGTTTGCATCCAGGTAATCAGCCCACCACTGCAGCATCAGGCGGCGTTGCTCAAGATGTTTTGCCTTGTGAATATATGCCGCGCGGACCTGATTTCGCTCCTGATGGCTCATCTGCCTTTCAATTGCGTCTTCAGACCATTTCCCTGACTCCACGAGACAACTGCAGGCCATTGTTCTGAAACCGTGACCACAAATATCTAATTTCGTATCATAACCCATCGTTCTCAGGGCTTTATTCACTGTGTTTTCACTCATTGGTTTATGGATGCTGTGACAGCCCACAAAAATCAGTCCCTGACCGTCAGTTGCATCGTAGCTTAGTGTTTTCAGCTCCTCCAGTATCTGCATGGCCTGTCGACTGAGAGGCACATAGTGGGGTGTTTTCATTTTTGAACCACGACCGGAAAACCTGACGTTAATGATTTCTTCCCGTTCCGGCGGGATAAGCCAGAGCGCATTTTTAAAATCAATTTCAGGCCAGCGGGCAAAGCGAAGCTCACTTGAACGAATGAACACCAGTAAGGTCAGCCTGATGGCCAGTACGGTAAGCCTGCGGCCCTTATAGCCTTCAATACGGCTCAGCAGGTCAGGAATAGCTTCAAGCTCCAGGGCTGGCCTGTGGGTACGTTCAGGTGCTGATATGGCCCCCTCCAGATCCAGAGCAGTATTGTGACTGATGAGGGCTTCCTGGACTGCGTAGCGCATAATGGCAGTGAGTCGTTGCTTCAGACGGGAAGCCGTTTCCAGATGTCCCGCTGTTTCAACAGTTCTGATGGGGACAAGAAGATCCCGTGTCGACAACCGGGTGATGTCACATTGTCCGATAGAAGGGAATACATGGTTAATCAGGCTGCTTAACACGCGATCACTGTGTGCTTCGGACCAGCGTTCACTGAGTGAAAGTTTCTGATGCCATTCCCTGGCAACATGTTCAAAACGGATAATCCCGGCCGTTTCGTTTCTGGTGTTTTTCTTCTGCTGAACAGGGTCAATACCGTCGCTCAGGAGTTTTCTGGCTTCATCACGTTTTTTACGGGCTTCTGAAAGAGAAACAAGAGGATAGACGCCGACGGAGAAAACTTTCTGTTTTCCACTGAAACGGTATGCCAGTTGCCAGTACTTTGAACCATTGGGATGCACGAGGAGATAGAGCCCCTGTCCGTCTGTGAGTTTGACGGGTTTCTCTGAGGGCCGGGCATTTTTTACTTTAATATCAGTGAGTGGCATCGAGATCCCCTCCGATTGTTGGTAAAAAAATAATCGAACTGGCTTTACCAACAGTTTTACCAGCAAACAGATGTGGCTGCGAGTGGTTTTCAGTGTAACTGGGTAGACGTGGTGTGAGTGGGAACTTATTGATGGGGAAAGTAAAAACGGACGTCCGTAGACGTCCGTATAAGAATAGGTGGTGCCCGGACTCGGAATCGAACCAAGGACACGGGGATTTTCAATCCCATTGCCGGAAAGTTAAATTTTTTGCCTTTGTGTTACAGAGATGTGAATAATCGCTAACGCATACATCCAAACCATTGTTTTGGATGTGCAAAATGACAATACTTCCCGTTATCTCTCCCAAAGGTGGAGAAGGCAAATCCACGTTTGCTGCTTACCTTGCCGGTTTTCTTGCCGATGCTGGCCTGAATACCCTTCTTGTGGATGCAGACTATTCCCAGCCCACAGCCAGCAGTATCTTCGCGCTGGAGCATGAATCCCCATTCGGTCTCTATGAATTGTTGATGCAGATGGTCAGTGACCATACGCAATGCATTTCGCAGACCGCCATAAAAAATCTCGATGTCATCTACTCAAACGACCCGGACGAACTGTTGCCGACCGCGATGCTCCACGCTGCAGATGGCCGTCTTCGCCTGCGTAACATACTTCAGCATCCTTTCTTTAACCGTTATGACGCCATTATTGTGGATTCTAAAGGCGCAACAGGCGTTATGACTGAGCTTTCCCTCCTGTCCTCTACCGGTAATGTGATGGGCGTTGTTAAACCCATCCTTCCGGATGTCCGTGAATTTATCCGCGGCTCCCTTCACATGCTTACCCGCCTGAAAACCTATGAAAATTACGGTATCCGCCTTCCTGATATTTCCATTCTCGTCAACTGTATCGAAAACACTCTGCTTGACCGTGAAGCAATGGACGGTCTTGCCGCCATCATTAACGAAAAACATTACGACGCCTCTGCGCTGGGCAACCGTGACGTTTATCGTTTACTCAATACCCGTATCGAGGCGCTGGATATTTTCAAACTGGGGCACGTCAAGCAGCAGCCCGTGCATCGTCTGGAATACAAAACACGCCGCAAAGGTCCGGCCGCAGCCGTCACCATGCACGACCTCGCGTGTGAACTGTTCCCTGAGTGGCAGAGCCATTTCAGTGACGTTCTGACCCGGGAGGTGCGTCATGTCTGAGATGATGATGCCCTGCTCTTATGAGGCTGAGCAGGCCGTACTGGGCGGACTGATGCTTGATAACGACCGGTGGGATGAGGTGATACTGCAAATCTCCCCGGAAGATTTGTTTTCCCGGCCGCACCGTATGGTCTTCCGCGTCATGGCCGAGCTGGCCGGAGAAGGGCTACCGCTCGATCTCATCACTATTACGGAACGGCTGGAGAACAAAGGCGACCTTGAACAGTGTGGCGGCTTTGCTTATCTGGCTGAAATGAGTAAAAACACGCCGTCTGCAGCCAATATCCTTGCTTACGCCGGCGTGGTGGCGGAGAAAAGCCGCCTGCGGCAGCTGATGACAGTGGGTAACAGTCTTCTTTCCGATGTGCAGGCCCCGAAAGCCAGCTCGGCCGGCATCCTTGAGTCGGCCGAAGGTAAGCTGTTTAACATTGCCGAACAGGGAGCCATGCAGCTCAACAGTGAGACCGGCGTTAACGAGGCGCTGGATAAACTGCTGACGCATCTGGAAAGTATGTCCGCCAGTGACGGCCTCACCGGCACACCGACCGGTTTCAGTGAACTGGACGCGATGACCTGTGGTCTCCAGCCCGGCGATCTGGCCCTGCTGGCCGCCCGTCCTTCCATGGGAAAAACGTCGCTGGCCATGGCCGCCTGCACCGCGGCCGTGGGCGCAAAACCTGACGATCACGTCTTTGTGTTCAGTCTTGAAATGCCCTCAGAGCAGCTGATGATGCGCCTGCTGGCGATGGAAGGCCGGGTGGAACTGTCCCGGCTTCGCAGCGGCAACATGGATGATGAAGACTGGGCTCGCGTGTCAGCGGCTACCGGTCGCATTATTGAATGGAAAAACCGTCTGATCATTGATGATACCAGCTACCAGACCCCGGCTACACTGCGCGCCCGCGCCCGTCGCTATGTCCGCAAATACGGCAGACCCTCTCTCATCATGCTGGACTATCTGCAGCTTGTCCGCTCCCCCGAGCAGGAAAACCGCACGCAGGAAATAGCGGAAATTTCCCGCTCGCTTAAGGCGCTCGGTAAAGAGCTGGGCTGTCCGGTACTGGCGCTTTCCCAGCTCAACCGCCTGGTGGAGCAGCGGGCCGATAAACGCCCTAATAATGGTGACCTGCGTGACTCTGGTGCGCTTGAGCAGGATGCAGACCTCATCATGTTTATTTACCGGGATGAGGTTTATAACCCCGGCACTCCTGATGCCGGGGTGGCTGAGATCATTGTCGGCAAGCAGCGGCAGGGGCCAACCGGCACGGTGAAAGTCAAATTTGACGGGCGTTATACCCTCTTTTCGGAGTTTCAGGAAGGCAGCTATGACTTCGGTTACCGCAGCGGGAGGAAACAGGCATGAGCCGTAAAAGTTCTAATGTGGGGGCTGCCATGCTGCAGCCCGGACGCCAGTCGCAGGCGGCCGGCAATATCAGCGTCATGCCGGCGGCTGAAATGCCCATGGTCCTGACGCTCGACCAGTTAAGCCCGAATCCTGATAATCCGCGAACATCACGCAATCCGCGTTATGACGATATCAAGGCTTCCATCCGTTCGCGCGGGCTGGACACCGTACCCAAAGTCACCCGTGACCCGGATGGTGAGCCCGATATGTACATCTTCAGCGACGGTGGTAATACACGTTATCAGATCCTGTCAGAACTGTGGCAGGAGACCGGAGAAGACCGTTTTTTCCGTGTCCATGTGTTGTTCAAGCCGTGGCCGGGACGGCTGCAGTGTGTTATCGGCCATCTGGCAGAGAATGAAGTGCGCGGGGAACTGAGTTTTATTGAAAAAGCGCAGGGGATCCACAAAGCCCGCTCTATATATGAAGAGCAGTTAGGAAAGCCAGTCTCTTTACGACAGTTGTCAGAGCTTCTGACCCGTGAAGGTCTGCCGGTACATAATTCAACTATCAGCCGTATGGAAGATGCACTGAAATATCTTTTTCCGTGGATCCCAGACCTGCTTGAGTCCGGGCTCGGCAGGCCTCAGATAACGGCGCTGCTGGCGCTCCGGCATGATGCTGAACGCGTGTGGGATGAGTTTTGCCTGATTTCAGACACAGGCGACAAATCCTTCAGCGACGTTTTTGGCCAGTGTTGTGGCCGTTTCAACTCACCGGAACTGTGGTCTCTTGAGATGTTTCGCGATGAATTAATTGGTGATTTACTGAATGCGCTGCCCCATCCGGAGCTGGATTATGACCGCTGGATGATGGAACTGGATCCTAAAGAACGTAACCGCAGACATCACTTCGGCGATCCAGAACCGGTGTCCATCCCTCCCGTAAACAGCCTCGTCACCGCTGACTCTGCAGGTCAGGCCACACCGGCGCAGAAGTCTGTTGAGGTCGCGCAGCCTTTCTCCAGTCCACGTCGTGAAATCTCAGGAGAGCCGGTAACGCCCGCCCCGGATAATACCCCACCTGAAAAACTGGATAAACAGCCCCCCCGGCATGAGGTTCAGCCAGATATGTACGGTGCCGCGCCGGTCATTTCAGGTGAGAGCGGGGATGTTAGCGGGCTGGTTACCCTCTCCGATGGGTACGGAGAAGAGAATGGTGGAGAAGAGGACAATGGGGAGGATGGCCTGCTTTCTCTTTTAACACCAGAACCTGAAGTTGTCCTGCAGGATGACGCGCCAGTGACTAATGACAGCATCTGGCATGTGCCGGCCCATCAGGACGATATCGAACACCTGCAGAATACCGCTTTTCGTCTGGCCTGGGAGCTGGGTGAGGTCCTTGGCTGCGAAGATGAAATTCTTCCGCAACGCGACAATGACATGTCTGCCGGTTACGTCGGGGCAGGTGAGGTGTGTTCTGAAGCCGCCGCATTTCTGCTGGGCCTGACCGGCGAAGCGCCTGCGCTGCATCCTGCGGCAGGAGTGTGTGGTCTGCCGGAGCTTTTCACCGGCGGCCCGGGTGAGGGGGAAGCACCTGCACTGACAGATGAAGATGCTCTGAAACTGCTGCGCCTGATGCGCGTTATGCGCCGTCTTCGGGAGCTGCAACGCGGTCTGACGTACGGGGAGGATAACAGTGATGAATAACTCACAGCGACAGTTGCGACTGCTGAATCTTGTCAGGAAACTGCTGAAGCTGGGCCGCAGCAACAGTAATGCCCATGAGGCAGGACTGGCCCTGCAGCGTGCCCAGAAGCTGATGGCCAGATACGGTATCAGCGAGCTTGACGCCAGTCTTACATCTGTGCGCGAGGCGTCTTCCCGCACGGCCCCTTCGGATGCTGAAAAAGTTCCGGAATGGATGGTGACCCTTGTCCGGGGCGTCTGTCATGCCTTTGGCTGCCGCGCTTATTACTCATGGCGTCAGACCTCTGCCGGGTATCGCCGTTCGGTAACCTTTTACGGATTCAGTGAAAAACCTGAGATAGCAGCCTATGCCTTTGATGTGCTGACGCGCCAGCTGAAAGATGCCACAAATTCTTATCTCAAAACCCAGAGTAAGCGGCTGAAACTGGCCACACGCCGGGCGAGAGCGGAGCAGTTCCGTGACGGCTGGGTATGTGGGGTGCGTGAGGTGATATCGGCAACTGACATCAGCAGCGAGGAGGAGCAGGTGATGAGCCACTGGCTGGAAAGCCGCAGTATGAAAACAGTCACAACCCGTGAACTGAAAGCCTGCCGCGGGGCGGATACAGCACGTTATCAGGGGTATGAAGCCGGACAAAATGCCCGTATTCATCATGGTGTCAGCGGCCGGGGTCCGGCAGCCATTGGTTACCGTCAGGATTAAGGGGGAATGATGAACAGTTTATCTCAGGCTGCCAACGGATTGCTGATGCAGCTGGTTATGGATCTCAGAAGTGGCTATCTGCGCCGCTGCGAATCGCTGGGACTGAACCGCGAGGAAATGCAGATGCTGCAGGGGCTCTCGCTCGAAGAGCTTCACTACCTTTCCGGCAGTGAGGTGTCGATCATCAGTGTGGGCATCAATCACGGCAATCTGGTGCGCATGCTGCAGCAGGCCCGGACGGAACAGAAACGACTCCAGCGTATCGATCGGGCGCTGGCGCTGGGCGGCTCCATTGAACTGATGGCCAATTACTTCGGGCTCTCCAGTACGGACGTGGCGGCCCGCCGTCGTATTGCCGGTATCGATGTCCGGCCGGGGCGCGGTAACGCACTGGGTGATGAGGAAAACGCCGCCCTGTGGCGTCAGTGGCAAAAGTCCGGCGTTGAAGATGCGGAAAGTGCTGACGGGCTGGACGTAATGATGCTGGCTGCAGAACAGATGAACGTCTCGCTGACGTCCGTCTGGCATGCCGTCCGCGGCTGGCACAAAACCCGGCAGCCTTCTCCGGCACGAACGCCGGTAAGGAAGACGGCATGAAATACAGGATGGTTGCGCCGGGCCTGCGGGCTCCCCATGGTACGCCGCCGCAATGCTGTCAGAAGGCGTTACGTCAGGTTCGCCGTTTCCGGCAGGGGGCGCGTAATTACACCCGGCTCGATGAGAAAGGCTGCGGTTACTACAAAATCGATCTCGGCCCGTTCTGGCGTTTGCTGAGTCGCAACGAAGGCCGGACATGGCTTCTTCTCAGCCACGAACGCTATAACAGCGCCATACGGAAATAGCAGCATGACAGCCTGTTTACCCTGCACCCGTACGCGGGTGCATTACTAAGCATACTGACAGTTCAGAACGGCCGTGATGGCGGCCGAAAAGGAAAAATAATGAGTCTGCCTGCAGAAAGCCTGATTGCTTATACGCTGGATAAAATGAATGCCCGCCTTGCGGCCAGACCCCGGCGGGATGATGGCAGGATACGTAACGGCCTGCTGTTTACCGGAAATGTGCATGATTCCATTCCCCGCCGGCTGTTGCTCGACACGCGGTTGTCACCACTGGACAAGATGGGCTGGATGATGATCCGGCTGTATGCACAAAATAATGAGGGGGCAGTTTTCCCCAGCTATGACGAACTGCAACTGCAGCTTGCCTCACCCGGAAAGGGGAAAGCCTCAAGGGAAACGGTAAGCCGCGTCCTGCTTATGCTACGAATAACCGGCTGGCTCAGCCTCTGTAAACGCGTGCGGGATGATAAAGGGCGGGTGCGGGGGAATATCTATGCTCAGCACGATGAGCCCCTGACGTTCAGCGATGCGGAAACGCTCGACCCCCGCTTCCTTGATACGGTGGCGGATGCCTGCCTGAGTAAAAACCGGACTATCAGCCAGACCGCCCGCGAAGTGCTCGACGATATAAAAAACGACCCCACCATGCGCCATTATCGCAGCCATCTTGCGCTGATCGAATCGCGTCTGGACCGCCCACAGACGCCCAGCCAGATGGCGAAACATCATCACCGAATACCCCGTCCCGCACCGGGTTCGGAAACCGAACTCAGTCATAAACGGCCAGGAATCATCGCTAAAAAACAGGGTTCGGATACCGAACTCAGCCCAGAAAGATACAACAATTCACTGAGTTCGGAATCCGTACTGCCAGTAAAAACAGGCAGTTATGACCGGGTTCGGAAACCGAACCATTACGTACGTAGTATCACACACAGTGTGAATAAAAATACGTACGTACCGGGTAAACCTGTGCTTCCCGACAGTTTGCATGAACTTGTGCCGGCAGAAGATATTGCCATGCTGACCGCCCAGCTGCAGGCGCTGCCTGAAGAACAGGCACAACTTGTGCTGCTCAGCCTGCAAAAGGTGATGGCACGCCAGCAGCTCAGCAACCCGGTTGGCTGGTTGCTGGCCGTAATGAAAAAGGCCCGTGAGGGCAGGTTATACGCGCCCCGTCAGGCTGATGATTCGCCTGAGAGTGCCGTGCAAAAAAATGCTCAGCGTCCTGAACAACAGCTGTGGAAGCCAGAACCACGTTCTTCTGTCCATCCTGTATCGGAAGAGAACATACGAAATTTGGTTAGAGATATTCGTAGAAAGCTAAACGATAGATAGCTACTTCTAGAACCGGAGGTTAAAAAACAACCACCGCTGCGAGTGGCAGCAGTGGTTAAAAAGCAATCGGTGCTGCGAGTGGTAGCAGTGGTTAAAAAGTAATCGGTGCTGCGAGTGGCAGCAGTGGTTAAAAAGCAAACAGTGCTGCGAGTGGCAGCGGCGGATAAAAAATGTACAGCACTGTATGGGTCTGGTTTGAGTAAAACATGAAAGGATTTTATCTTTTGATTTTTAAGCAGTTTGAGGTGTCATTCTATATAACTGACTACTTCAACGCCCTGAGCCAGCCCGCTATGAAGCCATATAAGTGAATTTCCGAGATTAGGGATCTGGTTTCTAGTTGTCCCCAAGCTCCTGCCTGAAGAGTATCACTGACTCAGGTCGAACCTGACCGGGATCTTACAGGAGATGATTTCATGACCACTGAAAATGAAACGCGAAGCGATAAACCGGGCGGACTCACATCCTCCCTGAAAATCGAGATCCACTCAAACTATGCTATCCGTCTCTGGGAAGGCCGCCCGCAGGCTCAGGCGAAGGAGGGTGTAAAGAAAGTTAAGCATGCCATCATGAGTATGCCCCAGGCTATTAAGCGCTCAGGAATTATTTATCAGGATTCCCTGGCAGATAACCCATGGGCAGATGAGGCGATGTTCAGGGTTGAAACGCTTTTGAATGAAGCTGGAGAACATATCAAAAGCCGGGTAGAAGAACTTGAGGTCATATTGAAATCAGTTCCCCCTGCTGTTTCATTTTCTGACATTGCCTCCTCGTCTCCACTTAATATAGGCGTATACAGTCGTTCTCCGCTGGGTTACAGATGTGTATGGGTACTCGTCGGATATGACCAGATGGCCCTTAAAGCATTCCAGGCGGCTCATTACGGTCTCATATCCCGCAACCGTCGCGATGAACTACTGAGCCATTGCGCTCACTTAATCAGAAAAGTATATGGTGTGCTACGCCTTTATCGAACCGTCAAGGTTAACCGTGCTGACATAGCAATCCAGACTAAAGAAGCACAACAGGCAATAGAAAAACTGGGCATGCCCGATACTGACATTCTTACTGGTAAGAAACGCTCTTCCTTTTCTCCACCTCTGAGAAAAGCCGTTCAGGAGGAGAAATAATATGATTCGCCCTGTGTTCCTCCTCACCTCCTTCTTTTTACTGAGCGGATGCGCAACAACGGACTGGGCTGCGATTAATAAACAGGTCAGCGATACCGCTGCGAACCTGACAAAAACGTTAGGCGGCAACGACAGCGGAGAAAGTGGCGGGATGCCGCTGATGAGCCCGGCGGGGCAACAGGCCATGCAGTCCGTCGATAAAACGTTCTCCGTGCCGGTCGATGTGGATACCGCGGCGGCCCGCCTGAAGCGCCATTACAAATTTATCTCCACACAGGAGCTTGAGGCACTGCGGCAGGCCGCAAATGACGGGGACTGGAAAGCGGCGGCAGAAGATGATGCGCATCCCGTCTGGGACGCCATGCCGGGCAGCTACTACAAAATGGGCTCCGACTGGAACGGACGTGATCACCTGGATATCGAAATCGAGAAAAACGGGTCCGGCAGCAGGCTCTATGTTGTCTATCGCTCATCATCATCACAGCGTCTGGCCGGGTCCGGCGTCACGAAGCTGATGAATGATGTCCGCGCTGTTGCGGCGGGTGAAAAACGCTGATGCGGGAGGCAACACATGCAACTCTTTCTGTGTGAAAAACCCTCCCAGGCAAAGGATATTGCCCGCGTGCTGGGTATCAGCAAGCGTGAGCAGGGATTTATCAGCGGCGGTAACATCGTTGTGACCTGGGCGGTCGGCCATTTACTCGAAACTGCCAGCCCTGAAGCCTATGGCGAGCAGTATGGCAGGCCATGGCGTGCCGATGTTCTGCCTGTGCTGCCTGAGGCCTGGAAAATGGTCGTTAAAGAGCAGACAAAATCGCAGTTCACCGTTATCAGTAAGCTGCTCAAAAAGGCGTCTGAAGTGGTCATCGCAACCGATGCCGACCGCGAGGGCGAGGTGATCGCTCGTGAGCTGATGGAATACTGCCGCTACAGTGGCGCGGTACGCCGGCTCTGGTTGTCAGCCCTGGATGAGGCCAGTGTGAAGGAAGCACTTAGCAGTATTCTTCCGGGGGAAAAAACAGCCCTGCTGTATGATGCCGGCAAGGGCAGGAGCCAGGCGGACTGGCTCATTGGCATGAACCTGACGCGTCTTTATACCCTTAAGGCCCGTGACTCAGGGGTGTCAGAAGTGCTGTCCGTCGGGCGGGTACAGACGCCGACGCTTGCTATGGTGGTTAACAGGGATAATGAAATCACATCCTTCGTGCCAAAGCCCTGGTGGCAGGTACATGCGCTTATTGAAAACGAGGGCGTCCGGTTCCGGGCAGTCTGGGTGCCCGTTGAGCAGTACTGTGATGAGGAAAAGCGTTGCATCAATCCCCAGGCCGCCCGGGCGGTGGGGCAGTTGTGTCAGCAGCAGGGCAGGGCTGTGGTACTGGAGGTAACACAGAAGCGGGAAAAAACGGCGGCCCCCCTCTGTTTTGACCTGGGCACCCTTCAGCAGGTCTGCTCCCGAAAGTTCGGCATGGGCGCAAATGATGTGCTCGCCATTGCCCAATCCCTCTACGAAACCCACAAAGCGACCACCTACCCCCGGACAGATTGCGGTTTCCTTCCAACTTCGATGCAGCAGGAAATACCCGACGTTCTGGCGGCAGTGGCAAAATCCGATCCCGCTGTGGCCCCGGTACTGAATCAGCTGGACAGGAAGTTTGTCTCGCGTGTCTGGAATGACAAGAAAATCACCGCGCACCATGCCATCATTCCCACCCGACAGGCATTTGATTTGTCGCGCCTCAGCGCCGATGAGCTGAAGGTCTACCATCTGATTCGCCAGCATTATTTCGCCCAGTTCCTTCCGCTGCAGGAATCTGACGTGACGGAGGCGTCTTTCAATATCGGTGGTCAGCTGTTCCGTACACGCGGGAAAGTCGGTGTGGTGACGGGCTGGAAGTCATTGTTCCAGGCTGAAAAAGATGACGATGAAGAGGACGTCGACGGTGACAGTATGGCGCTGCCGGCGCTGGCAAAAGGGGATATTTGCGCTGTCACCGGTTCTGAGGTTAAAGATATGAAAACCAGTCCGCCTAAACCGTTCACGGAGGGGACGTTGATTGCTGCCATGAAGAACGCGGCCAGTTTCGTCAGTGACCCGAAGCTCAAGAAAGTGCTGCGTGATAACGCAGGTCTGGGCACAGAGGCGACGCGTGCGGCAGTACTCGAAACCCTCTTCAAACGACACTATCTGGAGAAAAAAGGGAAGCACATCCACTCAACGCAGATGGCCCGGGAGCTGATTGCGGCCCTGCCGGAAACGCTGACGAGCCCGGGCATGACCGCATTATGGGAGCAGGCACTGGATGATATTTCGCAGGGGAAAATGTCGCTTGCGGTCTTTATGCAAAAGCAGCTGCAGTGGACCCGTCACCTTGTCGAAAAAGGCCGCCAGGACAGTGTGAAAATCACCGCTCCCGTCACGCCCCCTTGTCCGTTATGCAAAGGGCCCACACGTAAACGCAAAGGTAAGAAAGGAGATTTTTGGGGTTGCGTGCGTTACCCAGACTGCAAAGGTATTATTAACACCAACGGGAAAAAGACCACAAAGCGCAAAAAAGCAGCATCAGGGACAAAAACAGAATCATCCGCACAGTGATGAGTTATTTCACTGTACAACCCCGGGCCGGGTTCTGCTAATGTGACTACGCTTCGATATGTACCCCTTTGCCGGAGGCAGCCAGCTTAACTTTAACGGGATTAATCTGGCAACCGGCACGACGGTCTGCCATCGCACATCTGGCAGGAACTGTAAGACGCATGCGCTCCGTGAAAATCGCGTCGGGAACGGATCCCCGGAGTAGTGAGATACATTAAGGTCTGGTACAGCCCCCACGGCGTTGCATATGCAGCGCCGTTTTCATTTCTGGTTTTATGGGTTGACACCAGGCTTGTTTGGTTTAAAAATCAACAGTGCTTACCGCTGTTTTTCACAGCCAGCTAAAGTTTCAGCAGTCTGAGAGAAACGCCTTAGGGTGACTGCCAGCTAACGTTTCACCGGTCTGAGAGAAACACCTTCGGGTGACCGGAAAATCCTCGCAGCCTGAGAGAGGATACCTTCGGGTGGTAAATCCGTTTAACCTCTGGAAACGGATATCACTGCACAGTGATTGAGGTCCTTTCAACATACCAGACTCTCAGGATTCAACCGATCCTGACCCCCGACGGGAAACCACTCCCGTCAGGGCAGATGGTTTCTCCGCCGTACCTTTTTTTACCTCCATGGAGAAAACATCATGTCTGCAAACAATACTTCTGCATCTGCAAAATCTGAGTACTTCAACCTGACTATCAAAGGCATCGGGTATCTCAGCAACATCCGCCAGGTTAACCATCAGAATGGCTCGTTCCTCAGCTGCGTAATAAATGCACTGAGTGGTCCGACTGATAATCCGGCCTACGTCCGTTTTGACATTTCTGTCGCAGGTAAAGAGGCAACCAGCCTTATCGCCCGCTGCCAGAAAGCCGTCGATGAAGACAAGAAAGTCCTGTTGGGCTTTAACCTGAGTAACCCGTCCACGGACATATTTACGCTGAACAAAGGCGACCATGCCGGCGAACAGCGCGTCAGTCTGAAAGCCCGCCTGATAAAGGTGGACTGGATCAAAATAGGCCAGGAAATGGTTTACAAGACTGAAAAATCTGACTCCGTGCCGCCGCAGAATGGCTCTGCCGCACAACAAAACTACGCAGAAAACTCATTCTGATGCGCACCTGACACACCCCGTTCGCGGGGTGTTTCTTTATTCCTTACAGGAGAAATGATTATGTCCTCACGCGGCGTTAACAAGGTTATCCTTGTCGGAAACCTCGGCCAGGATCCTGAAGTTCGTTATATTCCCAACGGCAGTGCAGTTGCCACCCTTTCTCTGGCCACGTCTGAGAGCTGGCGCGATAAGCAGTCCGGCGAACAGAAAGAAGTGACCGAATGGCACAGGGTGGTTATTTTCGGCAAGCTGGCAGAAATTGCGGGTGAATATCTGCGCAAAGGCTCCCAGGTTTACATCGAGGGTCAGCTGCGCACACGCAAATGGACCGATCAGGCCGGCCAGGAGAAATACACCACAGAGGTGGTGGTCAATATTGGTGGCACCATGCAGATGCTTGGCGGCCGCCAGTCCGGCAGCGGACAGAATACGTCTTCCCGGAATGACTGGGGGCAGCCTCAGCAACCTTCAGGACCGACTCACAGTGGCCAGGCCTCCGGCAGCAGTGCCGGTGCGCCACCGATGGACTTCGATGACGATATACCGTTCATTGGATTCGGGTATGACTGTTCCAGAGTGGCAATTCACGCCCTCTGAATTAATGGAGCTTTGACTGTTATGACTGTCTCTGACAAACTTCAGGAAGCAACTTTTTATGTTGCATCTTATGTTATCCCCGGAGCATATCTGTTCTGGCGGTTTCTTCACTTTTTGACTAACGGAGGCTTGTATGGGAGCACGTTACGATTCAGACGTTGTTGCCTGGGCCAGTGAACAGGCAGCTTTACTGCGTGCCGGAAAGCTCAGTCAGATTGATATTGAGAACATCGCCGAGGAGATTGAAGACGTGGGCAAAAGTGAAAAGCGTGAGCTGGCCAGCCGTATGGCTGTCTTACTGGCCCACCTTCTTAAATGGAAGTTTCAGCCAACCCATCGAGGTAAAAGCTGGGAGTTAACCATTAAAGGTCAGCGTGATTTGATTGTACGACGTCTGAACAAGACGCCGAGCCTGAAAAGCGCGTTTTCTGATCCTGAATGGCTTGCGGATGTGTGGTTTGACGCCCGCGCCGATGCTTCCAAAGAAACCGGCATAGGTCTGGATATCTTTCCTGAAGACAGCATCTGGACAACAGATACTATTCTCAGTAACGAGTTTTACCCGGACTGATTACTGTCTGTTTCACCGCAACGCCATCCTTTCGGGTGGCGTTTTTTTTCATCAACGGAAAATCAGTTGTTAATTGAGTGAAACCGGACCGATTCCGCACAGTGAGGGCTGTTTTATCACTGTACAGGAAAATTCCGGATGAAACGTAACACCTCTCACAACGTATTTTCACCAGGCAGGCTTGCCACTGTTCTTCCCCTGCTGCTCCTTGCGGGCTGTGTTTCCCAGCCGCAAAAGTTGCAACAGCGTGCGCCTGCCGACCCGACACCCGGCACCACCGTCACCCGCAACGTTCAGCCGGTCTCTCCGGACGAGTATGCGCGGACGCCGGAAGTGGTGCGCTACGATCGTTATCTGCTGGTCAGCACCGATCCGCAGGCGGCCCAGCGTGACCCTCTCTCCCAGATTATTGATATCCGTATCCCGTCATCCCTGCATCCTACCGTGGCGGATGCGCTGCGTTACGCCCTGCGCCAGTCCGGTTATTCCCTGTGCGCGACAGGCTCCGCCAACGGCGTGCTTTACCGCCAGGCATTGCCGGCGGTTCAGTACCAGCTGGGCCCGATGCGCCTGCGTACTGCCCTGCAGGTCCTGGCCGGTCCGGCCTGGCAGCTTGAGGTGGATGATGTACAGCGTGTGGTCTGCCACAGCCTGCGCGACGGCTACCAGCTGCCGGTCTCCCAGCTTCCGCCGCCGGTCAGCAGCTGGTCCACGCCTGCGCCGTCCGCCGTGTCACAACCGGCCATCAGCGCCCCTCAGTCAGTACCCGTTAAACCTGTCAGCGGAGGGTTTCTGAGAAAATGAGCGAACAGCAACCATTCCATACTGACCCCGCTCCGGCTCGTAAAAGATTCAGCTGGCGTCCCCGCTGCCGCCTCATCTGGGGCGCTGCCAGCGGTGTGGCGCTGGCCGGCATTCTGGCGCTGGGCTACACCGCCGTCAGTCTGGGCATATCGAACCTTGATGAACGCCTTGCACGCCTTGAATCTCAGGGCAGTACAGCGGCCACTGTTGAGACAGTCGCGGCCCTGCAGTCAGATGTGACCACGCTCAAAACCGGCCTGCAGGATACCCGGAAAAAACTTGGTGAGATGCAGCAGGAGCTGAGCGCTGCTGCGAAACAGGCCGGCAGCGACGACGCCGTGCGTCAGTCATTGCGAACCCTTCAGGACGCCCAGCAGGGGCTGGAAACCCGCCTGAGTGCGCTGACTGAGCAGCTGACAGCGCTGAAATCACAGCCGGCACCCGCACCCGCCGCACCTGTCGCCGCACCGGTCAAAAAAAACGCGCCTGCTGCAAAAAAGCCCCGTCCCGCTGACACACGTCGTGCTGCTCCGTCCCTTCGCGTGGCCCGCAATGCGCCTTTTGTGCTGACGGGCGTGGAGAAGCGGGGGGCAGAGTCCTGGGCTGCCATCGCGCCCCGGGGCTACAGCAGCCTGTCGCAGGTGGCCCTGGTCGGAGAGGGCGAAACCGTTGCCGGCTGGACGCTGGTCAGTGCCGGTTATGGTGAGGCGACGTTTCGGGTTAACGGCCGCCTGCCCGTGCTCAGAGCAGAATAACGGAGCGAATGATGAAACTGAAACACACCTTTTTAGCCGCCATGCTGCTGAGTCCCCTGACCCTGGCCGCGACCACATCAGGACAGACGGATGTCAGCCGACAGGAATCAACACAACGGGCGGACTCCGCACAGCAAAACCTGCAGCAGCAGGCCGGTCAGTGGGGACTCAGTGCCGACGATTATCAGCGTTATCAGCAGCTGATGAAGGGACCCCGGGGTACCCAGTCGCCGGGTCTCGATCCGCTTTCCACCCTCGGTATCGAGGCGCAGACGCCGGCAGAGCGCCGTAAGTTTGCTGAAAAGTGGGTGAAGGAAGAGTTTGCCCGCACCCAGAAAGAGCTTGATTTCCAGCGTGAGGTGAACGCGGCCTGGCAGCGCCTGTATCCGGGCACACTGCCGGTCAATATGGGGAACGCCTCCGGCGTGGCGCACGACAGTGGCGGCCGGCTGGCACTGTTCGTCAGGTCAAAAGACTGCGCAACCTGCGACGCGAAACTGTCTGCCGTGCTGGCTGACAACCGGCCGGTGGACATCTATCTGGTCGACAGCCAGGGCAGTGATGATGCGCTTCGCAGCTGGGCGCGGGACCATCACATTCCCGTGGAAAAGGTCCGCAAGCGCCAGATCACGCTTAACCACGACGGCGGCCGGTGGATGCGCTTTGGTAACGGCCTGATGCCGGTTTTACTGCAGCAGGCGGGAGACGGTAAATGGGCAATCGCAGCATTCTGACCGGCGCGCTGGCGCTGGGCTTACTGATGGCGGCCGTCCCTGACGGCCATGCTGACCAGACGGTGCCGGAGGGTTACGTCCGCGTGGCCATGGCGCACGGCGTGCCCCCCGAAGCGCTTTACTCGGTATCACTGAGCGAGTCTTCGCGCAAACTTCCCCGCGGAATACGGCCATGGCCCTGGACCATCAATGTGGCAGGCAAAGGGTATCGCTATGAGACGCGCCTGCAGGCCTGGCAGGCGCTGCAGGTCTTTATGAAGCGTCACCCGCTTAAGCGCATCGATGTCGGTATTGCCCAGGTCAATCTGGGCTGGAACGGTCATCATTTTGCCTCGACGTGGGATGCGTTTGACCCTTACACCAACCTGAACGCCGCCGCCACCATTCTGCGTGAGTGCTGGGCGCGTAAGCCAGGCAGCTGGCTGGATGCGGCCGGCTGCTACCACCATCCCGCAGGTGGTCAGCCTGCTGCACGTTACCGCGCCATTGTGAGAGGGCATCTGGCAAAAATCAGCCCTGCACCCCGCATTTCTGCGCCGGCAGCTGAAGCGCCCCGCTCGGTTGCTGCGCTCACCCCCGATCCAGGCTTCGTCTGGACTGAACCCGGGAGATAACCCTGATGAAAACGCTGTCCTTACTGCTGTTTACCCTCCTTCCCCTGACCGGCCATGCTGAACTGAATGTGATTGCTGATCTGGGCGGTGAAGATGCTGCGCCGTATTTTGAGGCCGTTAATAAACAGCCCGGCATGCCCGGCGTCAGTGACGTACAGCCTTCACGCCAGCCGGACCACGGTGTTCCGCTGGCTGACGGGATGGCGGGTATGTTACCCGTTAACACACCTGAACTGAGCCCGGGGAATACAGCAGACCGGCCGCTGCAGTTGCCCGGCATTGGGGCGTTGTTTCTGATCGGGGATGATGCTCTGTCCCGTGAATGGCTGAAAGCCAATGCCGGCGCGCTGGCTGAACAGCATGCGGCCGGGATGATAGTCAACGTCACAGACATGGATACCGTGCGCGAGCTGCGCGAGCTGGCACCCGGTGTCAGCCTGGCCCCGGCTTCCGGCAGCGAACTGGCCCGTCGCCTGCAGATTGCGCATTATCCGGTACTCATCACCGATACCGGCCTGACGCAGCAGGTTAAGCCGTGATGAGCGCGCCAGATATCAACGGTCTGCTGATGGCGCACCCTTACGGGGCGGTCATACTGGTTGTCCTTTTCCTGGTGGTGATGGCCTTTCTGAACCTGCGTCGGCGGGAGAAAGCCAGCACCCGCCGTCACCGGCGATACCGGGCAACGGCGGGGCGGGTACTGGATAAACTGACCCGCCTGCCGGGAGACGGGCAGCGTCTGAGCTATCTGCGCAAAGTCAGTCCCTATGTCTTTGAAGAGCTGTTGCTCTCTGCCTTTGAACGCCAGGGGCTGACCGTGGTGCGCAATGCCTCCTACAGCGGTGACGGCGGCCTTGATGGTCAGGTCATCATTGACGGTGAGCACTGGCTTATCCAGGCCAAACGGTACAGTCGTGCTGTTTCCCCCGCACATGTTGAGGACTTCGACCGGCTTCTCCTGCAGTCCGGCCGCCGGGGGCTGTTTATCCACACGGGCCGTACCGGAAAAATGAGCCGCACCATTCGCACGGCGTCACCGCGTCTGCGCATCATCAGCGGGCAACGCCTGCTGGCCATTCTCGCCGGTCAGGACGTCCGGCAGTATCTCTGAGGAATCTTTTATGCACATCTTCCTGAACAGCCTGCGTTACGCGTTGTGGCTTGTGTTCTGTTTATTCCGTCATGCCGTTTTCGTGCCTGCCGCTTTCGGCGGTGTCTACCTGCTCGCCTGGCTTGTTTTCGGCCATCCGGTCAGTGACCTGAACGACCAGTTGCAGAAGGAGGCAACGGCATGGCGCACCGCGCCGCCCGGACATTACATGTGGGAGGAATGCCCGGCGCCTGATAATGCGGCTCCGCCTGATGCAAAGCCGGCAGCCTGTACCGTCACTGCCGTCTCCACAGAAACCGCGGCGAACAATTACCTGCTGTCATTGCGGGCTGTATGGATCATTTTTTTCATCCTGTCGAATGTTCTGTATGTGCTCTGGCGCTTACTGGCGGATGCCCTGCGTTACCACTCCCTTTCCTGCAGGGAAGCCGGTGCCGGGAGGGGAACGTATATCCGTATAGCCGACGGTAAAATTATAAAGGAGGCAGACGATGAGTAACCGTTACGTCATTGAGGCCCTGCTGCGTCCGGCCGTTGAGCTGAATACCGCCGTGGTATCGGGCATGGCGGCGTATGTCTGTGTGCAGGCACCCTGGGCTGTCGCTCTGGCTCCGTCTGTCAGCTATGTCACCGCAGCCGGGTTTGCGGCGCTGGCCGTCACCCGCACGCATCAGGGGATGAAGATTATTCGCTACCGCCGGAATCTCCGCCGCCTGCCGCGCTATGTCATGAGTACTAAACAGATCCCCGTCAGTCATCGTCGCCTGTTTCTAGGCCGGGGGTTCCGCTGGACGCAGAAACACACCCAGCGGCTGCAGGATACGTTGCGCCCTGAAGTGGCCCGTTACCTGCAGCCAAACCGCTTTTACCTGGGGGCGCGTCAGCTCGAAATGATGACAGAGCACCGTCTGCCCTGGCTGGGTAAGCTGCTGAGTGCCGATACGCCGCTGAACCCGGTGCGGCCATTACCACCGGTGGGCGGCAATCCGGCGCTGCACGGCATCGAGCCCGACGAAAAAGACGTCACCCTGGCTCTGGGGGAGCGCGTTGGCCATACGGTGGTGTACGGCACCACGCGCGTCGGGAAGACCCGGCTGGCAGAGCTGCTGGTCACCCAGGATATCCGGCGGGGTGAAGTCACCATCGTGTTTGATCCGAAAGGCGACGCAGACCTGATGAAACGCGTCTGGGCAGAGGCCCACCGGGCTGGACGCGGGGACAAGCTGTATATTTTTCATCTTGGCTGGCCTGAAATTTCAGCCCGTTATAATGCCGTCGGGCGTTTTGGTCGCGTGTCAGAGGTGGCGTCCCGCGTGGCCGGTCAGCTGTCGGGTGAGGGGAACAGCGCGGCATTTCGCGAATTTGCCTGGCGGTTCGTCAACATCATCGCCCGTGCGCTGGTCGCCCTGGGTGAGCGCCCTGACTACACGCTGATCATGCGCTACGTGAACAATATCGCCGATCTCTATATCCGCTATGCGGAAAAAATCATCCAGGCGCAGCTGCCGGCTCTGCAGACGCAGATTGAGAATAATCAGCAGGTGCTGGGAGAGGACGACGTGCCCCGTAACATGCAGGGTCAGCCGGATGCCTTACGTATCTGGGCCATTGAGGTTGCCCTGAGTTCAGAAGAGGGTAAAAAACTCTATGATCCCATCCTTGACGGGCTGCGGTCAGCGGTACGTTATGACCGTACTTACTTTGACAAAATCGTGGCGTCGCTGCTGCCGCTGCTGGAAAAACTGACCACCGGCAAGACCGCCGAGCTGCTGTCGCCGGATTATCAGGACATTGACGACACGCGGCCGATTTTTGACTGGGAACAGATCATCCGTAAAAAAGCCGTGGTGTATGTGGGGCTCGATGCGCTCAGTGACAGTGAAGTGGCGAGCGCGGTCGGTAACTCCATGTTCGCCGATCTGGTGAGTGTGGCCGGGCACATTTATAAACACGGTATCAATGCGGGCCTGCCGGGCGGGAAAGAAGGGAAGTCCCTGATTAACCTGCACTGCGATGAGTTTAACGAGCTGATGGGGTATGAGTTTATTCCTCTCATCAACAAAGGGGGCGGTGCCGGCATGCAGGTGACGGCCTATACCCAGACGTCTTCTGATATTGAGGCACGCATCGGGAATGCGGCCAAGACGGCCCAGGTACAGGGTAACTTTAACAACCTGATTATGCTGCGCGTCAGGGAGAACCGCACCGCCGAGTTGCTGACCACGCAGCTGCCGCAGGTGGAGATTTACACCAAAACGCTGGTCTCCGGGCACCAGGACACGGCGGATGTCAATGCAGACCAGGACTTCACCTCAAGCACCCAGGACCGCGTCGGGACGGTAAAAGTCCCACTACTGGAGCCGGCCGATATCGTGACACTACCAAAAGGGCAGGCGTTTGCCCTGCTGGAAGGAGGGCAACTGTGGAAAATCCGCATGCCGCTGCCTGCCGGGGATGCTGATGATGTGCTGATGCCGGAAAGTATTGAGAAAATAGCGGAGGAGATGCGGCGCAGCTATCACAGCGGCGAATCCTGGTGGCGGGACGGCCCGGCCCTGAACGTGCCGGTCACAGGAGGGGCGAATGGCTGAGGTAAAACGTCCCCCACAGCAGCAGACGCTGCCGGAACGCAAGCACGGCATTCTGTATAATCTGCTCTGGGGCTGGCCATGGGCCCTGGTGGGCGTGGTGCTGTCCTCGCTGCTGCTGAGCCTGCTGATTGAATATATCGGCATCGCCTTCTTCTGGCCGGAAGCCGGGGCGGCGCACAGTGAAGCGGTCATGAACACCGAGCTGGGGTGGCTGTCCACAGAGTTCACCCGCAGCCTGCTGCTGTCTGAGCCATCGGTGACGGTTGTGCGCTGGGTTAGCACCGCGTATCAGTGGGCCTTTGTGGACAGTGGCTTCCTTGACTGGGTCCGGCAGCAGTATGCGCACCAGATGCACAGTGACAATGCAGTCACGCGGGAAATCAACAGCTGGAGCGGCTGGCTTGCCGGCTACCTGCGTGAATACCTGCTGGCCACGGTATGGATAAGCATTATCACACTGGTACGCGTCACCATCCTGGTGCTGTCCGTCCCGCTGTTTGTGCTGGTCGTGGTGGTGGCCCTGGTTGAGGGGCTGGGGCGGCGTGATCTGCGGCGTTACGGGGCGGGGTATGAAAGTTCTTTTGTCTATCACCATGCCAAGAAACTGGTCAAACCGGCAGCCGTGGTGCCCGCCATGCTGTACCTTTCCTGGCCCACTGCAGTCTACCCCAATCTGCTGTTGTTGCCGGCGGCTGTCCTGTTGGGTATCGCCGTGACCGTGACCACTGCCTCATTCAAGAAGTATCTTTAAATCAGGGCTGGACGGAGGCGTGCAAAACTTGTTTTGCGCGCCTGCCGTCAGCAGACAAGCCATGAAACCACTGTTACTGGCGCGTCAGTGTCAGTTATTAAATACCGTCAGTTCTGTCACTTTGAAGCTGTCTGGCTTGTTGGTTATGCTGTCGTAGGGTGCCTGTAGCTTCCATTGCTGACCCGGCTCCAGATTTTCAGCCATCGCTGCCGTATTTCCTATTACTGCCCCATTCTGAAGCAAGTTGAATTTGACAATTACAGTCTTCACAGGCCCACCTGACACGTTTGTTCCCGTGCCTTCAATTTGCTGCAAACCATTTGCTGCTGTGGCGAAATGCAGGTCTGAAAGTTGGACTTTGCCAGTACCGTCGGCCGCAAGAACAGGGCCGGTAATCAGTGCAGTGATTAACGTGGCCTTCAGAACAGTCTTCATCATTTTCATTTTCCCTCTGTTTACCGTTGAGTTTTCTTAATATCACAATGAACCTTTATTTACAGCTAAACCTGCCACCGGCACTGACCTGCAATTAATTTTGAAATTCCTGTTTAGGGTTTATCGCTGACCCGACGCTCCCTCTTCCGCATCCTGTCCGCACCCCTTAATCCTTCTGGAGGTGCGTATGAACTCAAATCGTCCGGCCATGCGGCGCAACCGTCGTGTCCCGGGCATCACTGGCCTGGTATTGCTGACCTTTCTGGCATCAGCTGCTGCACAGGCATCCGAGAAAGACGAGCTTGCGTCTGTTCAGCGTCAGCTGGACCAGGTTCAGGCGTCGCTTGAACGGGCCCGCGTGGCGGCTGCACAGGCCGACCCGGCTGACCGTGGCCGCTTTTTCTTTGATTACCGTCAGGCCACATCCGATCTCAACACCATCCGCAGCGGCATTGACCGCTATCTGGAGCCCTCCCGCGCGCAACCGCGTGACCCGTCTTATGTGGCCGGTAATTACCGGCGGGAGCGGCCCTGATGCCCATGACATCCGAACAAACGAACGCGTTTAAAGCCGGCTCCGGCAGTCTTGATGTGAACATCCTTCATCTGCTCTGCATCGGGGCACTGCTGGCATTTCTTTTTTTATGGGCCGCGTGGGCGCTGTCGGATGTCTGGACCGGCTGGAGTAACACCAAAGTGCGGGACGCGGCCCTGGGGCGTTTTGCCGTCCGCACCGTGCTGCTGTTGCTTGTGTGTATCTGGATGTTTGCCAGTTAACCCGATTATGAACGTTAAGTCAGGAGATGAATTCCATGCACCATTCTGAGTCTGTTGTTGCCCGCCTGCGCCGTCTCGCCAGTCGTACGCTGACCCGCGCCGGTACGCTTGCCCTCCTGGGCTGGCTCACCTGCAAACCGGCCTTTGCGGACTTGCCAAGCGTTGAAGCGCCTGAATCCGGAGGCGGAAGCGGGCTGTCCGGACAAATCAAGGGCTACCTGCAGGACGGCATTGTTATCGGGGGGCTGGTCGTGGCGGCCGTTGCCTTTATCAACGTTGCCATTGCCGCCCTGCACACCTTCACCGAAGTCCGCAATGAGAAAGCCACCTGGACCAAATTCGGGGCCATTGTGGTGGTGGGTGTGGTGCTGCTGGTTGCCGTTATCTGGCTGCTCGGCAAGTCTGCCGACATTCTGTTGTAGGAGCCTGCGACGATGCAGACCATTCGTTTTTTACCTGACCGTCTCAACAGTGAGCCCGTGGTATTTCGCGGGTTTACCACCCATGAGATGGGGCTGGCAGCCCTTGCCGGCGCGGGTGCGGGTCTGCTCCTGTCACTGCCGTTTATCCCGCTTGCCGGCTGGGTTGTCGTTCCCACCGGCCTGCTGGTCATGCCGCTGCTGCTCGTCTGGTTCGGCGGCCGCTGGATGGCCAGGCTCAAGCGCGGTAAGCCCGAGAACTGGCTCTGGCAGCGACTGGAGACGAAAAAACGCCGGCTGGGGATGGGCAATCCGAAACTGATTGTGGATGCCCGGGGCTGGTCAGTGAAACGTAACAGGAGAGCCTCATGAGCCGTTTTCGCCATGCGGTAAAAGACCGCGACCAGCATATTCAGACGCTGCGCATCGCCTGCGCCGTGCTTGCCTTTTTCCTTTTATTCACCTGTGCAGGCTGGATGCTGGCACCCAGCAAGCTGACCGTGCATAACCCGCCGGATTTACGTACCGGCAGCACGCGGCCCTGGTGGGAAGTGCCGCCCCCGACGGTCTACTCCTTTGCGTTCTACATTTTTCAGCAGCTCAATGCCTGGCCGAAAAACGGCGAGGTGGATTATTCCGCCAAAATCAATGCGCTGTCGCCGTATCTGACGCCGTCCTGTCAGGATTTCCTGAAAGCGGATGCAAAGAAACGCGGTGACGCCGGGGAGCTCACCGACCGCGTGCGCGTGGTGTATGAAGTGCCTGGTCGCGGTTACCAGTCACAGAGCGTGACCGTACAGGATCGCGATCACTGGATTGCCCGCCTGGACGTGGTGGCCGACGAATATTTCCATGCCGAGCCGGTCAAACGCGCCCTGGTACGTTACCCGCTTAAAGTGGTGCGCTGGGAAGGTGATGCGGAGCGCAACCCGTTCGGGCTGGCGCTGGACTGTTATGCCGGTGTGCCCCAGCGTCTGGAGGCGGCACCGCCTGCACCTAAACCGGAGAAGTCAGGAGTGTTTCAGTGATGAGTAAAAACCCCCACTACCGCGCCGGGCTGATGGCGCTGTCCTTCGCCCTGCTGCCCCTGGCAATGCTGGTATCACGTCCTGCCGGCGCAGATGAGCTGATGAAATGGGAGCGTATTCCGCTGCAGATCCCCCTGAAGGTGGGGCAGGAGCGGGTGGTCTTTGTGGACAAAAACGTCCGCGTCGGTTTTCCGCCGGCGCTTAACGGTAAACTCCGGGTGCAGAGCACCGGGGGAGCCGTCTACCTGAAAGCCGACAGCGCCTTTCCGCAGACGCGGGTGCAGCTGCAGGATGTGGAAAGCGGCGAGGTTCTGCTGTTTGATATCGCCGCCGGTGAAAAAGGGCCGACTGAGCCGGTGCGGCTGGTCTACAGCGGTGATGTCAGCACGCTGAGTCACGCCGGCGATGCGGCCGGTCAGCCAGGTGGTGCAGACCGGGCTGCTTCCGGATCAGGCTCATCTGCTCCCACCGGCAGCGATGATGGTACTCAGGCAAAGCGTAAAAAAATCCGCTACAGCGCCCCCATCCCGGTGCTGCTGACCCGATATGCCGCTCAGAGCCTTTATGCTCCGGCACGTACGGTCGAGGCGGTCCCGGGTATTCATCCGGTCAATCCTCATCTGCCCCGACGTGTCAGCACGCTGTATCCCTCTGAACCATTAACGGTCACGCCGCTGGCTGGCTGGGGTGTGGCAAACCGCAGCGTGGTGGCACTCAGGCTCACGAACACCGGCAGCCGTAAGGTCGTTCTGGATCCACGCTCGCTGCAGGGACAGTTTGTGTCCGCCACCTTCCAGCACCGCTGGGTCGGTCCGGCCGGCACGCCTGAAGACACCACCACGGTGTATGTGGTGACCGCCGGTCGTCCGGAGAGCGCATTCATTGCTGAGCCGTCTGCACTGCGTAAAGCGACCCGCACGGTAAAACAGGAGGCCCGCCATGCAGATTAAATCTAATGCCCTGGTGAAGTTTATCGTGCCGGCCGTGGTGATTGCCGGGCTGGCCGTGGGGCTCAAAAGCTGCAAAAACGAACCGGCAGAACAACCTCAGGCAAAACAAAGCGGCTCCCTGAAAAACCTCTCGCCGGATGAACTGAAGGCGCTGGGGGTGGAAGGCGACACGCCGGAGGACACCCTGCGCACGCTCATCGGCCGGCTGAACGATGTGCGTGACCGCCAGAAAACGCTGGATAAGCAGAACGCGGATTTGGTGAAAGAAAACGAACGGTTGCGCCGGCGCAATCAGGACGTTTCAGGACAGGTGAATGAGGCCGTTAATGGCCTGCGCGAGCAGTACGACAAGCGGCAGGCTCAGCTTCAGAACGAACAACTGAGCCTGACGGCGAAAATCCAGGAGCTGACTGACAAACTCAAAAAGCCTGACAGCGAGAAAAAAACGGCGGACAGCGATATCCCGCTGGGGCTGGGACTGGACGGCATGGGCAGCAGCACCGGGGGGAGCGCTTCTCAGGGCAGTGACGGCATGATGTGGGTCGCGCCGACGGACCAGAAAGAGACGGATCCGCGGGATGCGGCCAGCGGCAAAGCCTCACCTCAGTTCCCGACCTCTTTTCTGGGGGAAAATGAGCTGACCCGCCAGAAAGCCGCCTATGAGCAGAAAGTGAAGGGACGGACGAATGAAAAAGGGGCGGAAGAGAGCGCCGAGCCGGTTTACACGCTGCCGGAAAATTCCACGCTGGTCGGCAGCCGCGCCATGACGGCACTGCTTGGCCGGGTGCCCATCAACGGCACCGTGACCGATCCTTATCCGTTCAAGGTGCTTATCGGTAAGGATAACCTGACGGCGAACGGCATCGAGTTACCGGACGTCGAAGGGGCGATTGTTTCGGGGACGGCCAGCGGCGACTGGACGCTGTCCTGCGTGCGCGGGCAGGTTAACAGCGTCACCTTTGTTTTTTCCGACGGTACGGTGCGCACCCTCCCCAGACCCGACACCAGTAACAACGCCGGCGGGCAAAATAATAACGCTCAGGCTAAACAGGATACCGGCACCAGTGGCGGTATCGGTTGGATTTCGGATGAAAACGGGATCCCGTGCATTGGCGGCGAACGTAAGTCCAACGCCTCCACCTACCTGCCCACCATCTTTGGCCTGTCGGCTGCCGGTGCGGCGGGTGAAGCGATGAGCCAGGGGCAGTACACGACGCAGAACAACGTGAATGGCATTTCCGCCACCATGACCGGCGACGCCGGACAGGCGGCGCTGGGGAAAGCCATTTCCGGCGGCATGTCTGAAACCACCGACTGGATCAAACAGCGTTACGGGATGACGTTTGATGCCATTTATGTGCCGCCCGGTGCCCGTCTCGCCGTGCATATCACCCGTCAGCTGGCCATTGATTATGAAGATAAGGGCCGTAAGGTGCGCTACGACTTCACCCTGCCGGGTGGCGTCAGTGACAATGGCGGACTGGACTGAGTACACGGCCATGGCGGGACAGATAACGTTTTTCCCTCTTTCATCCGTGTGCTGGATGTTCAGCGACGGGGCAGGCTGGCATATTGACGTGATCCCTGCGTCTTCTGCGGTTCTGTTGCTGCGACCCGTCGCGCTGTTGCCTGCCGGCGCACCTTTACTGCGCTGGCGCAATGGCCAGCTTTTACTGGATATCGGCAGGTTCTCCCTGCCGCTCAGTGCCCGGGAGTGTGCCGTTTCGTGGCGCAGCCCGAAAATCCCGCGCCGGCTTTACTGCCCGCGTATGACATTACGGGAGCTGGGGCACCTGCTGAATGTCAGTGCGTTCGTTTTTATCTGCGGCGGTTACGATCCGGCCGCCTCACAAAGGAGATACCGGTAATGTACAGAACGGTTTTCATTCTGGCCCTGAGCTGTGTAATGCTCAGCGGCTGCTCAACCTCCAAAGAGGAAATGCTGCCGGCGGGCGATAACACCATGCTTGAACTGTGGAACGGGGCGGACGGTGGCGGCAGTACTTCCCGCCAGTCTGCGGCGGCCCGCGACACGCTGCGACGCCCGCTGACGGGCAGCGAAACGCAGGCGGACGCGCAGGCCGACCGCAGCTACAGCCGTACTCAGGAAAGCGAAATCACCCAGCAGTTTCCCCGGCTGCCCAACCCCGACATGGTGATGTACCTGTATCCCCATCTGGCAGACGGTAACACGCCGGTGCCGGGTTACAGCACTGTGTTCCCGTTCTACAGCCAGACGCAGTATGCCATGCCTGGCGAGCGCACGGAGGCCCTGTAATGCTTTCACTGTTTACGCGTAATAAATCCACCGACCGGCAGACGCCGGTTGATGACGGCCAGTCCGTTCAGGCAGATGAAACCCTGACCGCGGCCGTGAAGGGCCGGCAACCTCTGAAGCGCCCCGGGAAAATGACGCGCCAGGATGAGGAGAAGGTTTATCACGCCAATCCGTCCATCATTGACTTTTTGCCCTGGGCAGAATTTCTCGATGAAGAGCAGTGTCTCCTGCTTGATGACGGCGTGTCGGTGGGGGCCGTTTATGATGTGACACCGGTGGCGACCGAAGGGCGAACCGAAGAGCGCCTGGAGCAGATCCGGGACTCGGTTGAGGATGCACTTCAGGACAGCTTTGATGAACATGACGTGAATCCCTGGGTCGTGCAGTTCTTCTGCCAGGACGAGGACGACACTGACGCGTACCTGGACAGGCTGCGCGGGTATGTCAAACCACATGCACAGCGCACGGCGTTTACCGACGCCTGGCTGGGTGAAATGGAGCGCCATATCCGCAGTATCTCCCGGCCTGAGGGACTTTTTACTGACTCGCTGATTACCGGCCAGCCGTGGCGCGGGCAGCAGCGCCGCACCCGGATGGTTGTTTATCGCTGGCTTGGTAAAAGCCGGGATCCGATGCCGCCGGTGGCGATGCTCAATCAGGTGTGTGACCGGGTCGTTAATGCCCTGGGCGGGGCGGGGATCCGCTGCACCCGGCAGAACGGCCTGCAGGTGCATGGCTGGCTGCTGCGGCTGTTCAATCCGTCACCGGACTGGGTGGAGAAAACCACGCTCTATCGGCAGGCTGCTTACGCAGACCCGCGCGAGACACCTGAAGGCACCGTGCCGGTCAGCAATGATTTTGCCGAAACCCTGTGGTTCACGCCGCCGGTTTCAGACCCGGAAAACGGCGTGTGGTGGATTGACAACAAGCCGCACTGCGCGGTGGCGGTGGAAAAACTGCGTACACCGCCGGAGCCGGGCACCCTGACCGGCGAGAAAAGCCGGGGTGAAAAGAAAATTAATGCCCTGATGGATATGTTTCCGGAAGGGACCATGGTGTGCATGACCGTGGTGGTACAGCCCCAGGACCGGCTTGAAGAGCAGTTTAACCGGCTGTCGAAAAATGCGGTCGGTGAGAATACCGAGTCGGGCCGCGTCCGCCAGGATGTGAAGACGGTCAAAGAGTATCTGGGCAACCGGCACAAGCTGTACCGGGCGGGGATCACCTTCCTGCTGCGCGGCGACGACATGACCAGCCTGAAGCGCAAGCGGCTGGAGCTGTCCACCGTATTGCTAGGGGCCGGTCTGCAGCCGGTACGGCCGGAGTTTGAAGAAGGTCCGCTGAACAGCTGGCTGCGGGCGCTGCCGATGTGCTTTAACCCGGACAGCGACAAAAAACACTGGTATACCCGTCTGACATGGGTTCAGCACCTGGCAGGACTTTTGCCGGTAACCGGGCGGGAAACCGGCACGGGGCATCCCGGCTTCAGCTTTTTCAACCGCGGCGGGGATACCCTTACATTCGATCCGCTCAACAAGCTCGACCGCACCCAGAACGCGCATCTGCTGTTGTTCGGCCCGACCGGGGCGGGCAAGTCGGCCACGCTGTGTGCCGCGCTCTCCCAGCTGATGGCCGTCCATCGTCCGCGGCTGTTTATTGCGGAGGCCGGCAACTCGTTCGGCCTGCTGGCCGACTTCTTTGACAGCCTCGGGCTGACGGTGAATAAAATCAGCGTCAAACCCGGAAGCGGCGTCAGTCTGCCGCCGTTTGCTGATGCTCACAAACTGGTGGAAGAAGGCCTGGCCGCCCAGGCCGTGGATGAGAGCGACCTGCCTGATATCGACACGGACGACGATGGCGAGGATGACAAGCGTGACGTTCTCGGTGAAATGGAAATCTCCGCGCGCATGATGATCACCGGCGGCGACCCGAAAGAAGAGGCTGACCTTAAGCGTGCCGACAGGGCGATGATACGTGAGGCGCTGCTGATGGCGGCACATGCCACGTATAAGGAAGGGCGGCAGATGCTGCCGTCTGACCTGCAGAAGGCGCTGTACGACATTGCCTCTGACAACGATGAGGGCGTCATCAATGTCCGCAATGCTCAGCGCAAGGCGAAAGCGGCGGAAATGGCGGAATCCCTGGGCATGTTCACTCAGGCCGGGAGCTTTGAAGCGGAGCTGTTCAACCGCGAAGGGGAGCTGTGGCCGGAAGCGGACGTGACGCTGGTCGACCTGGGGCATCTGGCGCGTGAGGGTTACGAGGCGCAGATGGCCCTGACCATGGTCTCGATGACCAACATGATCAACAACATCGCGGAGCGTGACCAGTTCCTGGGCCGGGATATTGTCTTCACGGTGGATGAGGCGCATATCGTGACGGTCAACCCGCTGCTGTCGCCCTACATGACGAAGGTGGTCAAGATGTGGCGTAAGCTCGGTGCCTGGCTGTGGCTGGCCACCCAGAACCTTAAAGACTACCCGGATATTGCCGAAAAAATGCTGAACATGGCGGAATGGTGGATTTGTCTGACCATGCCCCCGGAGGAGGTCAAAGATATCAGCCGTTTCCGCGCGCTCACGCCGGAGCAGGAATCGGTGCTGCTTTCCGCCAGTAAACTGTCGGGGTGTTATACGGAAGGCGTGGTGCTGGCGAAACGGATCGAAGCGCTGTTTCGTGCCGTGCCGCCCAGTCTCTTCCTGGCACTGGGCATGACGGAAAAAGAAGAGAAAGCCGAACGCCGGGCGCTGATGAATGAATTTCACTGCAGCGAACTCGAGGCGGCAAAACGCGTCGCGCAGAATCTGGACCGTCTGCGCGGTCTGACGGATAAACAACAGGAGCCTGCCACGGTATGATGACACTGAAGTACCCTGAACCCGCCATTCATGAGCACAGTGGCGGTGCGCTTTTCACCCTGTCGCCTCAGGGGGAGCCCGGCGTGCTCCCGGCGACACATCAGCATCTGGTGAGGCTGCGGGCGATGCTCAGGCAGCGCCTGACCGGGCCGGTCAAAATGACGTGTCACCCGCACCGGGTGGGACTCAGCAGCAGCGTGGCCATCTATCTTGAGGGAAAGCTGAAGCAGGCGGTGAATATTCTTATCACCGTGACGGGACAGACGAGCTGGCCGCAGGAAGAGGAGTATGCGCATCCGCGCTGGTATATCACGGTGCCGGATTCGGCTGACCTGGTGTATCTGATGCTGTGGATTAACGGGCTTGACGTATAACTACAGACTTGCCTTCACCAGGGGCATGATTACAAAAAGAAAATAACAATATTGCATACCGGCCCTCAGGGCCGGTTTTTTGCTAAGTAACGTCATAAAATTGACTACGAGGTCAAGAAGATTTCCTTCGCATAACCTTCTTAACGCATTCACTTATAAATCCTTTTTGCTGATGGGAAATATCCATGAACATTGATTCACCTTCCATTTTGAAAGGTAAAACTCCTCCCTCGTATGCAAACCCTGTTTTGTTTAGAGGATAAAATAGCGCAATCCTATACTCTGCTTCATGAGAAAATATATTTGGTTTAAAAAAAACAAGTTCTTCAGGAGTGAAGCTGTCTGGTGCCGTTCCTGGATGATAATAGATCACATCTTTCCCTTTAATTTCAGTACCCGGGAATCTGTGGTCTAAAAGAGAAAGTCTTTCTTGGAGGAGATCAACGTCGAATGCGATGCAGATATCAGCTTTAAAAGCAGCATAGAGTTCTGGCTCATCTTGCCGATTACTCAAACATATACAATAACAATGACGAGGCGATAGCGTAAACATGGGATCTGCAGTCATATCGTCAGGGTTAAGGGTGCGCCCATTAATTTTTATAGCAACTTGATAACGATCCGGAGTGAAAATTTTTTCCATTTCATTATCGCGCATTTTTTCGTTTTCCATGCGTGAATAATGCGTCAGGTCACACAGTCGTATCGGAGCTTCGTCGCGGATAACGGGGCCAAGAATCTTCTCCTTTCCATACAGATACCTGATATTCATCATCACCTCTGGCAATTTAGTTGAATGATTACAGATTAGTACTTTATGCCGGGTTTAACCGTCTGTAGTTATATCATTAGCTAAATGGTTGTGATCATTTCCTACTGCAAAAGCTACAGATTCGCTGATTAATTTTTTTGTTCGGGTATAGAATTTAATGCGGCTTTTTTGAACGGCCACGGGCACGCTGTCAGGCGATTCAGTCTGACGGAGCCCCGATTCATGAAACTGACCTCACTTGTTTTCCTGCCGGCTCTGCTGCCGGCATCCGTACTGGCCGGCACGGTCGTCTTCACCGACAGTCAGCATCTGCCGGCAAATCTGCCGCCGGACGTGCCGGTGGTACTTCTTGATGGTCCTGACCAACTGCAGGCCGAGATGTTCGGGGAACTGCCTGCAGACCCGCAGCAGGCCGAAGCACAGGTCAGGCAGGTTATGGCATCATCTGCCTGGCAACAAAAACAGCTGCAGCTGAATGATTCCTATCGCCAGGTGGTCCGGGCCTGGGAACTGGGCATTAAAAAAGTGCCGGCCGTGGTGTTTGATGACCGCGATGTGGTGTACGGCACCACGGATGTTGACGTGGCCACTTCCCTGCGTAACCGGGGGGGTGGTCAGTGAATACAAAACCTTCCCGCATCAGAACCACAGTGTGCTCGCTGGCGGTTGCCACGGTACTGGGTACGGCAACCGCGCCGGCAGCTGTTGCAGCACTTAACACGGCGCAGATTATTGCCAGCGCCGTATCGCAAAACTGTATCAGCTGGCGTGTCAGTGGCATCTGTTACTGGCTGTTCTGCACCCCCTTTGGCTGCAAGGTGCGCACGTCGGTCAAAGTCACCCACTTCATTCCTCAGGCAGTCGTTTCGACCTATGTCGCGCCGGGCGGCAACCCGTGGCAGGAAATGGCGTTTGTCAGCCAGACCGCCGGCGGGCTGGAAAGTGCCGTGACCAGCGGGCTTTCCGGTGTTTCTGCCGGAGGAGCCAATCCGGCAGACATGAAAAATCCCGGCCAGCGCAAGTCCGCCGTGCGTTTCAAGTATGCCGATGCGATTGGCCACCCGGCCACCTCCCTGATTGGCGGCAGTATTCCGGGCTATTCCTGTGATACCGCAGCCACCCCGTTAATGCCTTACTTCCTGAGTACGCTGGATTCGGCGGCCTGGCGCACGGGCGTACCGGAGTCCCTGTATCCGGAAGCGCTTGTGCCCGGCCAGCGGGAAATCGGCAGTCAGGCAGCAGCCAATATGTGGGGCAACATCTATCCCCGTTCGGGGTTTATCAGCCAGACCGATGATGACAAAGCCTCTGCCGTGGTGGCGCAGCGTGTGGCAGACATTATCACCCGCGCCGGGCAGCCCCATGTTTATCAGGTGCTCCAGGGCAGCCATCATGACGGGTACTGGCCACCGGGCGAAGTCACGGAAAACACCGGCACGCGCAATCACAAATGGCAGCGGCTGGCTCCCCACATGACTCAGTCATGTGCCGTCTTCCCGGACGGGAGCTATACCGCCGCGAGCGATAACAATGAAGCCTTTGCGTTCTGGCAGCCCTACAGCTGCTGCAAAAAGCGCGGGCAGAAATTTTTGGGCAGCACTGATATCTGATGAGGAAAACCGTGAAAAAAACACCTTCATTTTCAGCCGTTCGCTTAAGCCTGCTGCTGACCGGCTCACTGCTGACTGTCCTCCCGGGCGCGCACGCGGCCGATGATGACAATACCATCCTGGGCATGTCCCTGCCGCAGGTGAACAACAGCGCCATCGGTTACGGCAAGTCCGTCGATGGTGCGGTGTCGGACAAACTGTTCTACACCCTCGGCGGCGGCTCGGTCATTTCCCAGCCGGCCACGCGCGGCAATATGCAGAAGCTGGGGCTGAATACCGGCTGGAGCAGTGACCTGATGTGCGGCAATTTTGATCTGAAAACCACAGTCGGCAACCAGCTCAACGGCGTCACATCAGGCTTTAAAAACCTGATGGGCGACGTGATTCAGGGGGCCACCGGCGCGGTGGCCAGTCTGCCGGCGATGGTCATTCAGCGGGCTAACCCCGGTCTGTATGACATGCTCACCAACGGCGTGCTTCAGGCCAATGTGTCATTCGACAAGGCGCAACTCAACTGCCAGAACATGGCGAAAAAAATGATGGACTTCAGCGACAGCAGTAACTGGACGCAGCAGGCCATGATGGATGAGTACAAATCCATCGTAAACAGCGGTGATGCTGACGCAGTTCGTGTTGATGACGCAGGTCGCAAGGCCAGCGGCGCGTCAGGTAGTAACTGGGTTGGCGGCCAAAAACGTGGGGGGGCGGGGCAGCCCGCGATACGTGTCACCCATGACCTTGTCGCTGCCGGCTACAACATGATGAACGGTCTGCCCGTCACGTCTGATTCGACCGTGGGCGAAAGCAGCTGTAACGGTGGCGCATGCTCTAAATTCGGCAGCGCGGAAGAGGCGGCGGCCATGACCGTGAAGGTGCTGGGCGATCGCTCGATGCGCACCTGTGCCAACGCGAGTGAATGTACCAGCGGTGATGCGGATGACCAGCCCGGTACGACCGTTGCCGGCACCGGTTTTGCCCCACTGCTGGAAGAGGCAACCAAAGCCAACGCTGAGCAGCTGGTCAGGCTCGTCAACGGTACGGAAAAGCCCACGGCCGCGAATCTGGCGAAGCTGAAAACTGGCGGACTGCCGGTGACGGCCGGCGTGATTAAAGCCCTGCAGCGTGATCCGGATAACGCGGCCCTAACCGCCCGCCTTGCAGGCGAACTGGCCATGTCTGACACGGTGGAAACGGCGCTGCTGATGCGTCGCATGATGGTTACCGGTATGTCGGAGCCGAATGCCGCTGCCCAGCCAAAGGCCATTGATACCGCCGGCCAGCGCATTGAGGCGCTGGATCGGGAAATCGCGGCGCTGAAAAACGAGATGGAGATGAAGCGCGAACTGTCACGTAATTCTGTGCTGACCATTATCGACAGGGAGAATCAGCGCGTCGAAACCAACCCGCAGACCCAGTCCGATGACAATACCGACAGTCGCTTCAACCAGATGGCAGCGCCGCAGTCGGCTGAATGAGGGAATAAGGATGCGTAATAAAACGACTGTCAGGAAAGTCTTGACCCGTGCCGGCTTCTTCCTCGCCTGTATGGCGCTGTTCATGGTGGTCTCACTGATGATGGCTGACACCGCCATGAAACATCCGACTGAAGCTGCTGCATTCCGGAGCTGGATGCAGTCGACGTGTTACGGCTGGCTGATGTGGCGACTGGCGCTGTATGCGCTTGTTGCCTGGGGCCTCTGGAAAATCCGGCATGCGCCGGGTTTTCGGGAGGCATACCGGCGGCCGCTGCTGCGCATCAGTGTGGTCAGTGTGCTTT
The DNA here is from genome assembly GCF_002915575.1 of Superficieibacter electus. GTDB lineage: Bacteria > Pseudomonadota > Gammaproteobacteria > Enterobacterales > Enterobacteriaceae > Superficieibacter > Superficieibacter electus. Next base: position 3,001 of record NZ_PQGD01000022.1, on the reverse strand, counting down.
TTATCGCGTTGTGTGAGTACGCGATGTTTACCGGTCCGGGAGCCTGACGATGACAACAAACAGCTATCTTGAGTATTTTCTCACGCTGCTCGGCTGGGTGATCAATAACGGCCTGTGGAATGTCCTGCTGAGCACCGGGCTTTTTGTCCTGCCGCTGGCGTTTAAGGTGGTGGGGATCTGGCTCAAAGTCCGTGAAGAGGGGGAGGATGAAGGCAACAAGGGGATGCTGTCGCTGCCTCGTATCGAGAACGCGCTGTATGCCGGATTCCTGGTGATGATTGCCTGCTGCGTACCGCTGATTAATGTCAGCCTCAGTACGATGCAGTACGACACAACCCGGGCAAAGAGCTGTGGTGTGTGGACGCCAAAAGCGCCGGATGAAAGCGGGTATGCCGGCGTGGTCACCAGTCTCAACGACCAGACGGCCGCAGCACCGGTGTGGTGGGTGCTGATTCATAAACTCTCGAAAGGGGTAACCCAGGCGGCCGTGGCGACCATTCCCTGCCGCCCTGACATGCGGCAGATCCGCTTTGAAGTGCAGCATACGCGTATCGACAACAAAGCGCTGGCGCAGGAACTGCAGGACTTCACCAACGACTGCTATTCGGTTGCGCTGTATCTGTGGAAGCAACAGGATCAGGGCCAGACAAAGGACAAAACTACGCTGCGTGATATCGAATGGATTGGCAGCAGTACATTCCTGAGCCGGTACTATCCTTCGTTGCAGTCCAAACTGCCCCGGGCTGCGTTCCCATGGTCTGACAGCCGGGACAGTGGCCGGCCCAATACCGGAAGAGGAGGCTATCCCACCTGCAGCGAGTGGTGGAGCAGTACGGACACAGGACTGAAAGCGCGGGTGAAAGATCAGGCCGACCCCGATATGTGGCTGCGTATCTCGGCCGCAATGAAAATGTCAGGCTTTAACGACAGTGACTATCAGGAAGCCGTCATCCGTCGTCTGGTAAGCCCGGAAAGCCTGACTGTCTCACAGAATGGTCACGTGTATGCCGGCTATGGCGGCAATGCCGATTTTACCCTGGATAATGCCGCGGCGCGCGTGGCCTCCATTGGCGGTACGGCCCTCGGCAGTCTGGCCGCGTTCCCGGCGTTCGATGCGATGCGACAGGCGCTGCCAATGGTGCAGGCCATCCTGCTGATGGCAATATATGTCATGCTGCCGCTGATCCTGGCATTTGCGGCCTACGAATTCAAAACCGTTATTACGCTGACCTTTGTGATGTTTGCTCTTAACTTCCTGACATTCTGGTGGGAACTGGCGCGCTGGCTCGACAGCTGGCTGTTAACCGCGTTGTACAGTTCGGATACACACAGTCGGTTCAATATGGCGGGACTGCAGAACAGCTCAGATGACCTTATTATGAATCTGGTTATGGGCACTATGTTTCTGGTACTTCCTGCTGTTTGGTTAGGGGCATTATCATGGGCAGGAGTTACCATCGGGAATGCTTTAAGCTCAGCATATCAGCAAGGAACAGCAAAAGCTGAAAGCTCTGGAGGTAAGTTGGGAGAGGCTGGAGCTAATGCTGTTGCAAATAAAGCTATGAAGTAAGCGTAAATTGTCACAAATGAGTAAGGGGGAGCCCTTACTCATCCTCGTTAACCATACGCCCTGCAGCGTCGTACCATCCCCATCCATGCTGGCCATCACGATATTTTCCATAACCTGGCTGCTCTTCCATAAAGTTCTCACATGGTGCATTTTCACTTTCGGAGAGATGTTTTCTATGAGGTGAGAGCACGGCACTAATGAGAAACAATGATCCAAAAGTGAGGATTACAAAACATGCAATGGGTATCATTGGGATATGCCCACACCAAGACGGTAGACGATGAGTAGCCGCCCACGACACACACCGTTTATCCCAGTTTAATAGAGTAGTTCTGGCTCGTTTCCATATACCCGCAAAACGGACGCCACGATTCCAGGCGCGTTTCTCTTGAGACTGATACATCACCCCCTCCGAATTACGTGAATTCTAAAGGGACTATAGCGGAATTTTTGTGCAATTACGAACATCCATGATACCTGACTGAGAACACTAATTAATTCTTTAAAACTCATCAGGTTACTTTTTTCCAAATAGTTACAGCTTGTCATCGTTGAAAATGCATTATTATACTGTATTTATAAACAGTATAATTTGAGGGGGGCGAGTTATGCCAATTCCTTTAGAACAGACGATGTGTTGGGATAAAAGTTCGCAGAAAAATTCAGCAAACACACCGGTTTTGATGATGGCGGCGATAGCCAGACTTACAGGTAGCAATCCATCACTGGCATGTGTTCCTTTGTTTGGCGATGGGGTTTCATGTGGTTTCCCTTCTCCCGCTCAGGATTATGTTGAAAAGCGTCTTTCCCTGGATGACCTTTGTATCCGCTATCCAGAAAGTACTTACCTGGTGCGAGCAGAAGGGGATTCGATGCGTAACGCCGGTATCAGAGATGGAGATTTATTAATAGTTGAATGTATTCGTGAGGCCAAGCACGGTGATATTGTCATTGCAGCTGTAAATGGAGAGTTTACCTGTAAACGACTGCAGTTGTTGCCTTCTCCAGCCCTGTTGCCAGCTAATCCCGCATATTCAGCTATACCCCTGACTGACGACATCGAAACCGTTGTCTTCGGTGTGGTACGCCATCTTGTGCATTCATTCAAGTTTAGGGGCGCTTAGCAGTGTTCGCCCTAGTCGATGTTAACTCATTTTACGCTTCCTGCGAGACAGTTTTCAGACCAGATCTCCGTGGCAAACCTGTGGTGGTGCTGTCTAATAACGATGGCTGCATAATAGCCCGTTCCTCAGCAGCAAAATCACTTGGGTTAAAAATGGGCGATCCCTGGTTCAAGGTTGGTCGTGAGGCTGAGAAAAAGGGTGTTGTAGCATTTTCAAGTAATTACAGCTTATAGTAAGTTAAATGGAATGCAACATCTTCGGTATAAACTTTAATCAGTTGTTATGAACTGAAAGGGGAAGGCCGTGA